>NZ_FMAQ01000022.1 GCF_900094945.1 Gilliamella bombicola | reverse complement strand
CGGTGCGTTAAGACCGAGCGGCAGCGGCGGACAAATTTGTCTGGAACAAATTTGAACATCTGAGCACAGCGAAGATGGCCTCGTAGAGGCGAGTATCAGGATGATACGAGTAGTGCCGTAGGCCACATTCTGTAGCCAAAGCGTGGGATTGCAAAGGGAATTCGCTTTAATTCCCTTTGCTCGGACGTGGTCACTGTGGCTATTTTGTTCACCCAAGGTCAAAACGTCCGAAACCTTGCCGTACTATAAATAGACCACAAATTTAAACCGCCACAGCATTATCCACTAGGATTGCCATCGACACTTTCAGCGTCGTCGGCGGCGGGGGCGGCGCGATTGTGGCTTCGCCGCAACAGCGCAACCCTAAGGGAAATGCCCCAACTGACGCGGGGGCTCTATTCTTTGTTAGATTGTCCTCTCAGGCACCACAACCGCCCCCGCGGCCCAAGGATTAAGGAATAAACGCTAAAAACTAAGGTGCGGTGCAAACAGCATGGTTGCTGCCGGAAGCACTGACTCTGGAAGCGGTGCCGAGGTACGAGCTGACAATGAACCCATCGCTACCTGCCGCCTCACCCGTCCAGTACCTGTAGCCGAAGCCCGCACCAGCGTAGTGGCCCATGGCGCCCCACTCCCCGAAAAATCCGCAACCTATAAGACGCCTGTAATTATTACGAGTACCAGAACAAGGCAGACCATCCAGACCAATGCAGCCAAAATGAAACAAGTCCTTCATCTGTGGCAAATGATAACCCAAACTACTACACCAAGTGGATTGGTTAGCTTTAGTATCATCTTTATTACCCCGATTGACGAACCACTGTTTTAACACAAATCCATACCTCACCTCATTACCTCGACTATCCCTACCCACCAACTCAAACTTCTGTGGCAAATCTGGTACATCTAGAGGATTAGGATTATCTGAATTTATCTGAGCACTACTCGCCCTAGGACCATGCAATGTTACCCTACCACGATCGACTGTAGCTGTTATATCACCATCCGTGACAACAGACCATGTCAACTGACTTGCATTAACTCCAGTAGGCATCGCTAAGTCAAAATACAAACCATCTGCCCCCGTTGTAGGGAAATTTTCATAGTAATAAGATGGATCAGTTGACTGAGTTCGAAAACCAGAATCATAACTCCATATCCAAGATGGGCCTGCGTGTTCGTCTCTGCCCCAGATGCGATTCGGCAATGCGTACTGCACAAAATAACAACTACCAGTATCCTCATACGGATTGATATAATAATCCACCGTAGCGCCACTAAAACTACTACTCCTTGGCACTCCATACTGAGTAGTTAAACTTCCTCCTGTACTTCTTAATGTTACCTTATAAGGTGCACGACATTTACTTAATCTATCAATACGACTGACGGTATTGCCATTTTTGTCCGTAAACGATACCGATATATCCCCTGATATACCATTCACAGCCGGCTCATCCCCATCATCATCACGCCAATAATTATACCTTGTGACCAAATCACTTAAACTCACTGTATAGGCACCATTGGATTGACTGACTGATGATGGCACCAACATACCTATATCATGCAAAATACTTCCTGCATAAGGTAATCTTATTGGATTTCTTGAACTTGATGGGTTAGTTGACGGTGTGTACCTTGTTCCATCCTGTAACCTAATATACAATAAACTATCTGTATCCGTTACCTTTGTCCGACCGCCGTCGAATGTTAAATACGGCGCACTACCTTCAATTGCTCTTGATGTATGTGCCGTTAATGCCACAGAACCCTGTGTATATGACAATAACAACAATACCACGAAGAACAATGCCGATTTAGATAACAATGAAGGTCTAAACCATAATGGAGGTTTGGATAGCAATGGCGGCCCTAATAACCACTTGGATATCGACGATAATTTTGCCGAACATGTGGCCGATGACCTGACCAAAGAGGTTTCCGAGAATGTCGTCGAAGGACCCGACGAAAACATCGCCTGAAAAAACCTCGATGACGGCGTCCATTTCGCTACGCGAAATGACTTCGCTGATGAAAATAAGAACTGTGTCTGATTTAGACTACGGTGAAATTGAAAAAGATTTTGGGCGTAGGTTTGGCAGGCCAGATGCCAGATGCCAGATGCCATAAATGGTAACGCATTTCGATCATCCTGTCAAGTAATTTTTTGTTTTATTTATATTTTTTATGATTAACTGCTCGACTAACGAGCATTCCCTTGCTTTGAAAGCGCTTAAATTATAACCGCCTGAGTAATAACGCGCTACCTTTTTTGTTAAAAATTTGTAAAGTTTTGTTAAAGGATGAGTCAGCTTATGTGTGTGTGCTTTGGGGAATAGTTTTAGGTGGTGGTTTTTGGCTAAAAACCAATAAATAAAAAATTGAATAAAATCAATACCTTTCCTGACCACTTTTTGGATGGTAATTACGTTGTTTTTTAACAAAAAAACACCCCAAACTTTTTCAGGGTGGACGAAGGATCTTTTATTTTATCTGTTTTGTTGTTTTACCCAATGCGTTTTTTTAGCAAATCCTAACAAGTTGTTGGTCATTTTTATGCTTTGCAGTTCTAATGCCCAAATCGGCGCTTTGATGACTCTTGCAAAAGGGAACGCTCGATAATATTGCCTATAGGCTTGTTCGGCTTGTTCATTTTGTAATTGGGTTGCTTTAGCTTGGAATTGGATGCCTTGGATTTGTGCGATGGTTTTGGGTGTGATGCTAATTGTTCCTGCCACCTGAGGGTGCATTATCATGGCTTTGGCGTGTTGGGTTTTTAGTTCGGAAAGAAGATATAGGTGCATTAGCTGTTCATTAAACACATAGAAGGTGTTACATGCCCATGGGGTGTTGTCGGGTAAGATGACACTGAGCGTTAATACATGGTTCTTTTTGATAAATTTGGTGATTTTAGGATCGGCTTGCATAGTTTGGGCTTGTGCGAGTTATTCGGGTTTGTTATTTAGGTGCAGGTCTTCACCCCAGCGTGGTAGTGTTGGGATATCAATTCCAAATAAGTCGAGCGCTCTGGCAACACTGTGGGTGATGATGTCATCAATGCTGTTAATATGTTGATATAACGCAGGCACAGGTGGGCAAATAACGCCGCCCATAAGGGTGATTATTTCCATGTTTTTTAGATGTGCTAGGTTAAAAGGCGATTCGCGGACCATTAGCACTAAGCGACGGCGTTCTTTTAATACAACATCGGCAGCGCGAGTCAGTAAATTATCAGATAGGCCTTGTGCTATGGCGGCAAGCGTGCGCATTGAGCAAGGGGCAATTAGCATGCCCATAGTTTTAAATGAGCCACTTGCAATGGCAGCACCAATGTTGTTAACCGGGTAGACCTTGTCGGCCAGTGATGCGATTTGAGCTAAACTTAGATCGGGCACTTCGTGAGCACGCGTGATGTGTGCCGCTTTTGAGATCACTAAGTGTGTTTGGATGTTGAGTGGTTTTAAAAGCGTTAGGGCTTTTATTCCGTATGCAAACCCGGTTGCGCCACTAATGCCAATCACTATCCGCTGTTGTGTCATGTTGGTTCCTTTATTAATATCAAATTGCAATAAAAATTGTTAATCACTATTTTAAGTAGTTAACCAATCAAATGATACTTTAAAAAAATAAGCGATACTAAAGCTTGCTATGAAAGGATTGACTATACCTATCTATTGATAGTGAATCAAGTAGCAGATAGTTACGAACATGGTTATTGCATTAATAATATATAAATTAGGGGGGAAGCTAGTTGTTTATTGGGTTGAGTTTATTCACACTTTTTCACTATCCTATAGGCTCACTGATAAATGTAGTCTATATGTAGGAATAAGTGTGAAATATATAAAAAGATCAGCTTTTAGGTCTTATTTGACCTGCTTTCCAATGTTTTCGGCATACTGAGTGGTATTCGCTGTCGCCAAGATGGATGGAGTTACCAAATTTTACAATTTGTCCGTCTTCACCTTCTAATAAGATCATGGTGGCTTTTTTTCCACACCAACATACGGTTTTGAGCTCTCTAAAGTTGTCGGCAATTTCGAGTAGTGTTTTTGAACCTTCAAATAAATGTCCCATATAATCGGTTTTGATACCAAAAAACATGATGGGTACGCCTTGTTCGTCACAGACATCAGAGAGTTTCCAGATGGTGTTGCGTGACAGGAATTGGCTTTCGTCAATGAGTATGCAAGCGTAGTTGCTTTGTTTGATGTGCTCTATGATGCTATCAACCGTTGTGTCATCAAGCTGTAACGCTTTTTTGCGTAACCCTAAGCGCGAGACGATTTCAACTGCGGAGTCACGCGTGTCAACCGATGATTTAAGCAGTAACGTTTGCATGTTGTTACTTAGGTAGTTGTGGTCAATTTGAAGTAATTCGGTAGATTTGCCGGCATTCATTACGCCATATATATAGTAGATCTTAGACAAAATAACGCTCTCAAAATTAAAATAAGTCAGTCAATAAAAATGGATGAATAAAAAGCCATTATGCAGATAATAAAAAAGGTAAGTTAAATAACCTACCTTTTTGTTTGTTTAAGAAATAATTATTTTGCTTTACCTTGGTTTGCAACCGCTGCTTGTTTTGCCGCGATTTCGTCTGCGTTGCCTAGGTAATAGTGTTTGATAACTTTCATGTTGTCATCAAATTCATACACTAATGGCACACCTGTTGGGATGTTAAGTTCAATGATGTCGTCATCGCTGATATTATCTAGGTGTTTTACTAATGCACGTAGTGAGTTACCGTGAGCGGCAATAATAACACGCTCACCTTTAGCTACACGTGGGGCAATAGTTGATTCCCAGTAAGGTAATACGCGTTTGATGGTTAATGCTAAGCTTTCGGTTAATGGTAGTTCTGATTCTGGTAATTTGCTGTAACGAGAATCGTGACCAGGGAAGCGTTCGTCTGATTTTTCAAGTGCTGGTGGAGTGATTGCAAAGCCACGACGCCATAATTTTACTTGGTCATCACCATATTTTGCTGCTGTTTCAGCTTTGTTTAAACCTTGTAATGCACCATAGTGACGTTCATTTAATTTCCAACTTTTTTCAACCGGTAACCATGCTTGATCAACTTCGTCTAAAACGTGCCATAATGTGTGAATAGCGCGCTTTAATACTGATGTGTAGGCATAATCAAATGTGAAACCTTCTTTTTTTAGCAATTTACCTGCTTCAGCCGCTTCTTTGTTACCTTTGTCAGATAAATCAACATCAGTCCAACCACAAAAACGGTTTTCTTGGTTCCAAACACTTTCTCCATGTCGAATTAGCACTAATTTTTTTACAGCCATGAGTATAACTCCTTTATTACGTAGATTTAATTTTAGTATATCCTGTTCTTTTATGGATAGACTTAGCTGTTGCTGAGCATATCCATTGGTTTTGCGTTAATCGATTAACGCAAAACGCTTGCTATTTTGGTAAGTATTTTAACGGATCAACTGATTGCGCTTTGTATCGAATTTCAAAGTGTAATCTAACCGACGAGGTACCTGTTGCCCCCATTGTGGCAATTTGTTCACCTGCACGCACGGTTTGTTGTTCTTTAACTAATATAGATTGGTTGTGCGCATAAGCCGTTAAGTAGTCATCGTTATGTTTGATGATAATTAAATTGCCATACCCCGGCAACGCATTGCCAGAATACACCACTCGTCCATCTGCCGCTGCCATCACTTTGTCGCCAAGTGAACCCGATATATCAATACCTTTGCTTGCACTTGAGAATTTTTCAATAATTTTACCTTTTGATGGCCATTGCCATGCAATGTTAGCGACATTTGATTTTGGAGGAGTTGTAGTTGGTATACTGCTAGCTGAATCTAATGGTTCAGTAACTGTTTCGGTTGTTTCGGTCGTAGTTGGTTGTTGATTTTGATCCGTGGTGGTAACCGAAGTCGTTGTTGTTTTAGTTATTGTTGGTTTGGTTTTAACCTGACTTGCCGCGATGCTTGAGTCATCTTTATTGGCCTTGTTTGATGTTGTGTGATTTGTTGTGGTTTTTTGGGTTACAACAACCGTTCCCCCACTGACGTCTAACACTTGTCCAACATTAACAGCAAAAGGTTCTTTGATGTTGTTTTTAGCCGCTAATGAGCGGTAATCATTACCTGTTACCCACGCAATGTAAAATAAGGTATCACCACGTTTAACTGTGTAGGTGTCGCCTTTATATCCCCCTTTAGGAATATCTTCATAATTACGGTTATAAACAATGCGCTCGTTACTAATTACCGTGCCATGGTGGCTGTTGTTGTTGGCATTATTAGTAGTATGAGCTGTTTGTGTGTTTGTTACCGCCGTCTGTGTTGATGAAGGTGGATTATAAGTAGTAGGAGTAGAAGATATTCTTCCCCCTGTTGAGATGTTAGCTGGTGGTTTAGTATAGACAGAGGACGTTGATGGTCCACCTGCGCCAGAAATGTCTTCAATTTCGGCCTGCTCAGTTTGTGTACAAGCAGCAATCAGCAAACTTAAGCAACTTAATGTCAGTATTTTTTTCAAAGCAACACCTTTCATTCGTGAATTTTGTTTTTGGCTAATTTGCGTTCAATAGCATTCTATTTGCACATTTTAGCGTTTTTACAGCAAAAAGCTATTATCAAATAAGTTATTATCAAAAAAATTATTATATTGATTACTTATCGATTAAATCAACAAATTCATCAATAATTTGCCTAATATAATCGATATTTTTTAGCTGATTATCTTTTCTCATCAATTTTATTAGTCTATTTTAGTGATTAATAACCGTGAGTATGCATATTAATTTGACATTACACCACTATTTGTTTGTTTTTATTTATGTGATTTGATTCTTTTTTAAATCCTTTATTAATCAATCTGTAAGCGAAAGTTATATGCAGGAAATTTGCTATTAGTTAGTCATTTTTGCACTTGGGATGTTCGCTATTTCGTTTGCTTTGTCGGATTTATTTTGAAAGTAATGAGTATATACAATAAAATAGGCTTTCGTACAGTATCTTTACCGTATTTCTATAAAAATTTAATGTGATTTAAAATAATGACTTTATATATCGTTGCAACACCAATCGGAAACTTAGATGATATTACGCTTAGAGCAATCAATACGCTTAAAAGCGTTGATCTTATTGCGGCTGAAGATACTCGCCATAGCGGTCTACTTTTACAACATCTTGGCATTAAGGCGAAGCTGTTTGCTTTGCATGATCATAATGAGCAAGAAAAGTCTCATCTTCTGATTGAGAAATTAAAATCCGGCTTGTCTATTGCTTTAATTTCAGATGCCGGTACGCCACTAATTAATGATCCAGGGTATCATTTGGTTAAGGCTTGCCGTGATAATGATATTCAGGTCGTCCCTATTCCCGGTGCTTGTGCTGCTATTGCGGCATTGTCTGTTGCTGGGTTGCCTTCTGATAAATTTAGTTATGAAGGCTTTTTGCCAGCAAAAAGTAAAGCTCGGCAAGATAGTTTGTCCCAATTAGTCGATGAGCCACGTACCATGATTTTTTATGAATCAACCCACCGTTTGTTAGATACGTTACAAGATATGCAAACCGTTTTTGGCGCCGATAAGCGTGTTGTGTTGGCCAAAGAACTCACCAAAACATGGGAAACCATCGTCAGCTTTACCGTAAATCAGCTTATTGCATGGCTAAACGAGGATGCCAATCGGCAAAAAGGCGAATTTGTTTTGATTGTTGAAGGTCATGCAAAAACAGAGAATGATGTTGATCAAAAAGCCATTAATACCCTTAAGTTATTGCAAAAAGAGTTACCCCTTAAAAAAGCCGCTGCGATCACGGCCGAAATTCATGGGCTAAAAAAGAATCAGCTTTATCAAATTGGATTGATGTTAGAAGAATAATTTTACCAAGCTAATAGTAAAGCGTTACGATTGAATTACTAAACAAAGTAAAATCAGCAATAAGATCATTGGTACAAAGTGCGTTATTTGATATAATCCCCCGCAATTTTTATAACATTTTATGATAAAAGGTAACAAACAGTATGGGATTTAAATGTGGGATTGTCGGATTACCGAATGTAGGTAAGTCAACGCTTTTTAACGCACTAACTAAAGCAGGCATTGAGGCAGCTAACTTTCCGTTTTGTACTATCGAGCCAAATACTGGCGTTGTGCCAATGCCCGATCCACGTTTAGATGAGCTGGCTAAAATTGTTAAACCACAACGCACTTTGCCAACAACCATGGAATTTGTTGATATTGCTGGTTTAGTTAAAGGCGCGTCGAAAGGTGAAGGACTTGGTAATCAATTTTTAGCTAACATTCGTGAAACCGAAGCAATCGGTCATGTTGTGCGTTGCTTTGAAAACGACAATATTATTCACGTCGCAGGCAAAATAGATCCTGCTGAAGATATCGAAATTATTAACACCGAACTTGCCCTATCCGACCTTGAAGCTTGCGAACGGGCAATAACACGCCTACAAAAACGTGCTAAAGGTGGCGATAAAGACGCTAAATTTGAACTAGAAATCCTTGAAAAGTGTTTGCCTCATCTTGAACAAGGTAAGAAACTGTTGTTATTGGATTTTAGCAAAGAAGAACTTGAAGCTATCAAATACCTTAGCTTTTTAACATTAAAACCAACCATGTACATTGCAAATGTCAATGAAGACGGTTTTGAAAATAATCCTTATTTAGATAAAGTCAAAGCAATAGCAGAACAAGAAAAAGCTGTTGTGGTACCAGTTTGTGCGGCAATTGAAGCAGAGCTTGCTGAGCTTGATGATGCTGATCGTGACGAGTTTATGCAAGATTTAGGCTTAACCGAACCAGGCTTAAATCGAGTGATTCGCGCTGGATACAGCTTACTTAACCTGCAAACTTATTTTACCGCAGGTGTTAAAGAAGTTCGAGCATGGACGATTTCGATTGGTGATACGGCGCCACAAGCAGCAGGCAAAATTCATACTGACTTCGAAAAGGGCTTTATCCGTGCGCAAACCATCGCTTTTGATGATTTTATTAAATATGGCGGTGAGCAAGGCGCTAAAGAGGCGGGCAAAATGCGTGCTGAAGGTAAAGAGTATGTCGTGCAAGATGGCGATATTATGAATTTCTTATTTAATGTGTAATTGATAATTTTACGTCGCCTTTTGGCGACGTTGTTATATGGGTTACCTATAAATTTTGTCAAATCTACTAATTTGTAGTGGACTGATAAACATAAGGATATTTAACTTTTATGTTACTCACTTTTCAACAAGCCAAACAACAAATACTGCAAAGCGTATCCACCATAAAATCACTAACTAGCGAAAAGGTTGGGTTATTTGATGCGCTAGATCGGATCACCGCTGAAAATGTGGTTTCGCCTATTAATGTGCCTGGATTCGATAATTCGGCAATGGATGGTTATGCTGTTCGGTTAGCTGATCTTAAGCAATCTACGTTGTTACCACAAGCGGGCGCGATTTTTGCTGGTGATGATATAAGCAATCTTCATTGGCCAAAAGGCACCTGTTTGCGCATTATGACGGGGGCTCCAGTGCCAAATGATGCTGATGCGGTTGTTATGCAAGAGCAGACCGAAAAATCAGATTTGGGTATCACTTTTTTAAGAGAGGTGAAAGCCGGCGATAATATCCGTCGTATGGGTGAAGATGTTAAACAAGATGCAATCACTGTCAACAAAGGAACGAAATTAACAATACCGACTCTATCAACATTGGCAACATTAGGCATTGGTGAGCTTGTTGTGTTTAGAAAGTTGAAAGTAGCTATTTTATCAACTGGTAACGAATTAACCCCTATTGGTGAACCATTATCGGGCAATGGTGCTATTTATGATAGCAATCGTTTTACGTTAAAATTATTATTAAGCAAGCTTAACTGCGAGGTGGTTGATCTGGGTATTATTGCTGATGATCCCATCCAAATTAAACAAGCGTTGATGACAGCATCAAGTCAGGCTGATTTGGTGGTAACCAGTGGGGGAGTTTCGGTCGGTGATGCCGATTATACCAAAGCGGCCTTAGAAGAGTTGGGCACAATTAACTTTTGGAAAATGGCAATAAAACCAGGCAAACCATTTGCCTTTGGTAAAATTGGCAATGCACTATTTTGTGGTTTGCCGGGTAATCCTGTTTCGGCTTTGGTGACATTTTACCAATTAGTGCAACCGTTGATTTTAGCGCTTTCAGGGCTTGAAGATTCGTCCGTGGAGTTGAGCTTTAAAGTTAAAACAGCAACAAATCTTAAAAAAAGCGTTGGTAGGTTGGACTTTCAACGTGGTGTGTTACAAATCAATGCACAGGGTGAATTAGAAGTGAGCACAACTGGGCAGCAAGGTTCTCATATTACGCAGTCATTTAACCAAGCAAACTGTTTTATTGTGCTTGAACAAGAACGGGGCAATGTTGCTAAAGGTGAACTAGTTACTGTTGAGCTGTTTAATGCGCTACTAAAGTAGCCTATGTTTAGATTAATGCACTATTAACTATCAAAATAGTGCAACTAATATCGCGCCAGCTGCAATCATGGCAACACCAATCCCCGCTAACAACGAGATCTTTTCGCCAAATAAAATTACGGAAAACACGACCGCAAAAACAACACTTAATTTATCAATTGGCGCAACTTGTGACACTTTGCCTTCTTTAATTGCCATAAAGTAAAACAGCCAAGATAGTGCCCCCGCAATACCACTAAGCGCAATAATGAGTAAAGCTTTTTTGTCGTTAAAAAAGGTATTGATAAGGTTGAGCTTTCCTTGTATAACCACAACACCAACTAAAAAAATGGCCATGACAATAGCACGAATAGCGGTTGCGGTGTTTGCATCAAGGTGTTGTAAGCCGATTTTTCCCAAAATAGCAACACTTGCTGCTGTTATAGCAGAAAGTAGCGCGTAAATAAGCCAAGCACTCATATTAGTATCTGTCGATTTTGAATAGATATTGTTGGTTATTTGAATTAGTCTCACATTGTTGTGATTTATTCATTACACCACGACAATCTTCTAAAACTCCGTGAGCTTTTGACCAATGGTAGGTTTTGCCTTGGTCGTTTTTGCCGCCACAACCAACTAATATCAAACTGAACACTAAACAAGATAAACCTATAATGGCAGATTTCATTTCGTCCTCCTTTTTGCAAACATATAATATAACCATATTACGTTTGTTTTTATTTGAGCTATTTTACTCTAGAATCAATACGATTAATAGCTTGGCTGCCGCCTATTTTTATGAGGTTAAAACAACGTTCGGCTTTGTGAGCGTGTAACAATTGCGGGGGATCATCTAATGATTCATCGGCTAGCTCAAATGCTCCCCAATGGATGGCTATTGCACAATGACAATTGAGCTCGTCATATAACTGTACGGCTTGTTGTGGATCAATATGTTGTGATTGCATATACCAACGTGGTGCATAAGCGCCAATAGGAATTAATGCTAGATCAATTGATGGAAAGTGTTTAGCAATCTCTTTTAGCTCAGAAGAATAACAGGTATCGCCCATGAAATATACCGTTTTTGATTGATTTTGATTATCAATATTAGATTGAATCACCCAACCACACCACAAGGATTTATTTACATCAAACAAGCTACGATTGCTCCAGTGTATAGCAGGAGTGGCCGAAAAGCGAAGTCCATCAATCGTCACACAATCCCACCAATCTAATTCAATAACATGCTTAGCTCCCCATTTTAGTAAGGTTCTTTTTAACCCTAAAGGAACCATCACCACAATATTAGGGAAACGTGCAAGTAATTGGTGAATACTATGATAATTAAGGTGATCATAATGGTTGTGTGAAATGACAATAAAATCAATTTGTGGTAATTGCTTGATGCTTAAAGCTGGCGGTGTTCGGCGTTTGGGACCAATCCATTGCGATGGCGAAGCTCGTTTAAAAAAGATTGGATCAGTCAATATCATTTTACCACTTAAACGAATTAAGGTTGTCGAGTGACCAATCCACCAAACCCTATCATCAGGCAAATTAAGATCTATTGGTTCAAACCATGATTGATTAAAAGCGTAATAACCCGCTTTAGGTGGTAATACTCTACGCGTTAAACGCCAACGTATAAATTCGCCTATTTTAATTTTAAACGATCCATTATACCGAAAGCCTTTAGCTGTTTGACGTGTTTTTTTAGTCGTTAAATCTTGTTTAAGTTTTGTCATGGTTATCGTCTTTTCAACTAGTCAGTTGTTTTAATGCGCCGCACGTTCAATCACTACCGCAACATTATTAGCATTAGCAATTGCACTAGGTTTAGACACTTTAACTTTTAGCCATTGTACCGCAAATTTTTGTATGATTAATTTAGCAACCTGCTCCGCCACCGTTTCGATCAATTCAAATTGGTTTGATTCAATAAATTGGGTGATCGCTTGGCTAACTAAGAAATAATCCAAACAAAGCGATACTTTGTCGCTTTCACCTGCGGGTTTATTATCCCATGCCATTTCTAGATCAAGTATGAGTTTTTGTTTGATGGTCTTTTCCCACTCGTAAACACCTATGGTAGTTAGAACAGTTAATCCTTCAATTAATACCCTATCTTTGCTGTATGTATTCATGCTAGATTCCAAAATCCTAGTTTATTTAAATAGAGATTACCGAATCTTGATAAATTACGCTATAATTTATTGCAATATATTTTAAGATACTAGCAATTATGACGCGAATTTTTCAACCTTTTACGATTGCTCAAAATAGCCTTATTACCCTAGATGATAATGCGTTTAACCACCTTATTCGTGTATTGCGCATGAAAGTGGGCGAAGAAATCACTCTATTTGATGGAACAAATCAAATTACTCCAGCAGTTATCTGTGATGTTCATAAAAAATCGGTGACAGTCAAAACAGCTTCATCCATTTTAGACAATCGCGAATCACCATTAGATATCCATTTGGGGCAAGTAATATCACGCGGTGAAAAAATGGAATTTACGATTCAAAAGTCAGTAGAGTTAGGCGTTAGTAGTATTACGCCCCTACTTTCTGAACGCTGTGGGGTTAAATTGGATGCCGAACGGTTAGATAAAAAAGTCCAACAATGGCAAAAGATCGTGATTTCAGCTTGTGAACAATGTGGTCGTAATGTCATACCCATCATCCATCCTGTAATCAAACTTGAAACTTGGTGCGCCAGTTTAACAACACAGTTACGCTTAAATTTGCACCCTAAAGCCAAACATGGCGTTAAGCAATTACCTAGTGGTAAGCAGGATATTAGTCTATTAATTGGCCCAGAGGGTGGTTTGTCAGATAGTGAAATTAACATGACACATGATTATCAATTCACTGATATTTTGCTTGGCCCACGCGTGTTACGTACCGAAACAGCAGCACTCACTGCCCTAACCGCTTTGCAAGTACATTTTGGTGATTTAGGATAAGGTAAAATCGTATTGCTTACTCTATTGCGATAGAGAAAATTAGCCCGACATTACTAATGTTTGCTTTGCATCTTAAGCTGTAACGAGTATGATAGTTGCAAGCACACTTTTAATAGTGATTTAAAACACTAACTATCGCATGTTCAAACTAACCCAGTAAACAAGTATAGGATAATACGCGTTATCAATCATTGTTCGCTAAAACCCAAAGAATCAGTAAGGAGTTACCATGATTAAACTTGGTATTGTTATGGACCCAATTAGTCATATCAATATTAAAAAAGACACGAGTTTCGCCATGTTGCTTGAAGCACAAAAACGCGGTTATGCACTTTTTTATATTGAAATGAACGACCTTTTTTTAGACACCGGCGAAGCTTATGCCACAACTCGTTCTTTGACAGTTTATAACGATAAAGATCATTGGTTCGAGCTTGGGCAAGAACAGACCATTCCACTCAGTGACCTTGATACGATTTTAATGCGTAAAGATCCGCCTTTTGATACCGAATTTATTTATGCTACTTATATTTTAGAGCGCGCCGAAGATAAAGGTGTGTTAGTGGTCAATAAACCACAAAGTCTGCGTGATTGTAACGAAAAACTGTTTACGGCATGGTTTGCACAATTTACACCACAAACGCTAGTTACACGCCAAACAAAACAAATTAAAGCTTTTTTTCAAAAACACCATGACATTATTTTAAAGCCGTTAGATGGTATGGGGGGATCGTCGATTTTTAGAATCAAACAAGACGATCCTAATGTTTCAGTAATCATTGAAACATTAACTGAACATAATACGCGTTATTGCATGGCACAAAACTTCATTCCTGCCATTAAAGACGGTGATAAGCGTGTTTTAGTCGTTGATGGCGAACCTGTACCTTATTGTTTAGCACGAATCCCACAAAAAGGCGAAACGCGTGGTAACCTTGCTGCAGGTGGGCATGGAGAAGTGAGAGCATTAAGTGAAAGTGATTGGCATATAGCTAAAAGTATCGCGCCAGTTTTAAAAGAAAAAGGCCTTTTGTTTGTAGGACTTGATATTATTGGTGATAAGTTAACCGAAATTAACGTTACCAGCCCAACTTGCGTTCGCGAAATTGAAGCAGCCAACCCTGATCTGTCAATCACCGGTATGTTAATGGACGCAATTGAACATCGACTAAATAAAAAGAGTTAAACAATGATTAGAGAATATAAACCCGAAGATTTAAACAGCGTTATGACAATATGGTTGCAAGGTAATTTGCAAGCTCATGACTTTATCGATCCTGAATTTTTTAAACAAAATTATGATTTAGTAAAAATGCTAATCCCAATGTCCACTTTATACGTGCAGGATCTTGGCGGCATAAAAGGGTTTATTGGTTTAACCGAAAACTATATTTCAGGACTGTTTGTTGATCAAAATTACCGTCATCAAGGTGTCGGTGAAGCGTTAGTTAATAAAGCCAAACAGCGCCACAATGAACTATTAGTACATGTTTATAAAAAGAATACTGCGGCGATTGATTTTTATGTTGCTCAGAATTTCGATATTGTTTCAGAATCGATCAATGAAGAAACCAATGAGCCTGAGTTATTAATGCGCTGTCATGTTGAACATAACGTTAAAATTGGCAAATGTGCATTATAAAAGTTACCTAGATGTGAGATTATGAATTTAAAAGATCATTTTATTATTGCTATGCCAACATTGGATGACTCGTTGTTTAGTCGTTCTGTTATTTATATTTGCGAACATAACCGCGATGGTGCCATGGGCATTATGATTAATAAACCGATTGTTGAGCTCAATGTAGAAACCGTTCTTACACGGTTAGAAATTACGTCACCCAAAAGTTGTGCTGAATTAGAGCATCCTGTGTTTTGTGGCGGTCCACTTGCTGAAGAGCAAGGGTTTATTTTGCATACACCTCAACAAGAGTTTGCTTCTAGCATTCAGATTTCAGATGATGTGATGATTACCACTTCACTTGATGCGCTTAAATCAATCGGCTCCCCCGAGCAACCGCAAAATATCTTTTTGGCTTTAGGATATTCTAGCTGGCAATCATTACAACTTGAAGGCGAAATTGCTCGTAATGATTGGTTGGTAACAAATGCTGATCCTAAAATTATTTATGAAGTTTCTATTGACGAACGTTGGCAAAAAGCAGCCGCATCACTTGGTATCAATATCAATACTATGTCACACCAAATGGGTAATGCATAACCTATGGCTACAATTATTGCATTTGATTTTGGCACAGCAAGTATTGGAGCGGCTATTGGTCAAGATATTACTAAAACAGCCAATCCTTTGTGCTCTTTTAAAGCGCGCGATGGCGTTCCTAACTGGCAAGCTATCGAAAAAGTGTTAAATGACTGGAAGCCGGATTTTTTAGTCGTTGGACTACCTTTAAATATGGATGGAACCGAGCAACCATTAACTGCACGAGCACGTAAATTTGCTAACCGCCTGCATGGTAGATTTGGTTATCAAGTACATTTACAAGATGAGCGGTTATCGACCGTTGAAGCAAAATCCCATATTTTTGCTTCACGGGGTTATCGTGCACTAGAAAAAGGCCATGTAGATGCAACTTCTGCCATTATTATTTTAGAAAGTTGGTTTGAAAATAATTAGCAACTTTAATTAATTGGTTATTTTGTAAATAATTAATCGCCATTAAATTTCATCCTTGCTAAAATAGTAGCCCACTTTCTATTGTAAGGATTGCTTGCTGTGTCAAATAATAAATCTCTCAGTTATAAAGATGCTGGTGTCGATATTGATGCTGGCAATGAACTTGTTAATCGCATCAAATCTGTCGTTAAAGAAACCAAGCGACCTGAGGTTATGGGTGGACTGGGTGGCTTTGGCGCACTGTGTGCTATTCCACAAAAATATAAAGAACCTATTTTGGTATCAGGCACTGATGGTGTGGGTACTAAATTACGTCTTGCCATGGATTTAAACCGCCATGAATCGATTGGTATTGATTTAGTGGCAATGTGTGTTAACGATCTAATTGTACAAGGTGCTGAACCTTTATTCTTCCTTGATTATTATGCCACCGGTAAACTTAATGTCGATGTAGCCACCACTGTAGTAACTGGCATTGCCGAAGGTTGTAAACAATCAGGCTGTGCTTTAGTAGGCGGTGAAACGGCCGAAATGCCAGGCATGTATCACGGCAACGACTATGATTTGGCCGGCTTTTGTGTTGGTGTCGTTGAAAAATCAGCTATGATCGACGGTAGCAAAGTGCAAGACGGTGATGCATTAATTGCATTAGCATCAAGCGGCGCTCATTCTAATGGCTATTCGTTAGTACGTAAAATTATTGAAGTCAGTGGCGTAAACCCTGCTACCGAAAAGCTAAATGGCAAACCACTTGCCGATCACTTACTTGCACCAACGAAGATCTATGTTAAGTCTGTTCTTGATCTTATCGCTCAAGTTGACGTGCACGCCATTGCCCATATTACAGGTGGCGGATTTTGGGAAAACATTCCTCGTGTTTTACCTGAAAATACTCAAGCAGTCATTAATGAAGCAAGTTGGCAATGGCCAGCCATCTTTAATTGGCTACAACAAGTAGGCAATGTTAGCCGTCACGAAATGTACCGAACTTTCAACTGTGGTGTCGGTTTAATTATCGCATTACCTAAACAGTCAGCCGATAAAGCAATTAGCTTACTAAATAACCATGGTGAAAAAGCGTGGTTATTAGGTGAAATTAAGCATGCTACATCAAGTGAACGTGTTATTATCAAGTAAATAATTTATGACTTATATTATTCTTCTAAACACCATAAACCATGAGGAATATATAAGTCTTTTTGGCTAAGACCTTTCAATATAAATAAACAGATCTCTAAAACTAAACTATTTTGAAGAGTATTAATCTTTTTATAAACGAAATATGCATTTAATAAATGAACTTGCATAAGTTTCTGCATAAATATCCCATTACCTTAAAAATCTGTTGTTTATTGAAGAATAAATTCAGCTTTGGTTGTGAAAATTTGCGGCTATTTCCAGTAGTAAATCGCTACTTAAATTTCATCTTCAGTGCCAGGCTATTCGGCATTAATGGTCTGTTTTATCTAGAAATATTTTATGATAAACTGATGTTTTATCGAACAATCAACTGGAATACTCTATGTTAGCGCACACCAAATTATCCCTTTTATTGATTATGTTAGTTGGGTTATCATTGCCTAGTGCTGCTAAAACCAATACAAAATGTTTGCCACTAAAAAAAGATGAAGCCAATATCGCTATTTGTACCAAACTGGCCGATAAAGGTGATGCCAATGCCCAAAATAGCCTTGGGGAAATTTATTATCAAGATGCCCTATTGCATAAAGGCTATCATACCAAAGCCAGATTACTGTTCGAAAAAGCCGCGGCTCAAGGATTGGCTAAAGCCCAATATAATTTAGGTGCCATATACCGTGATGAGTTTAATAATTTTCCTGTTGCATTAAGCTGG
>NZ_FMAQ01000019.1 GCF_900094945.1 Gilliamella bombicola | reverse complement strand
AGGTCAGGTGTGTAAGTGTAGTGATACATTGAGCTAACTGATACTAATGAACCGAGAGTCTTAACCTTACAACTCGGAGTTGTTTTGGATTACGCAGAAGTTTTGATGAAGAAGAGAGCTAGTATAAAAGTTGAAATAACAGTTTGTTCCGGATTGAGAGATTAGTGCAGATATGAGATAATTTGACTAATTGAGAAGAGTATAGGATATGTCTGGCGGTAATAGCGCGGTGGTCCCACCTGACCCCATGCCGAACTCAGAAGTGAAACGCCGTAGTGCCGATGGTAGTGTGGGTATTACCCATGTGAGAGTAGGGTGCCGCCAGACTTTTAAATTTTATGTATACACACCAAATACGGTGGAGCGGTAGTTCAGTTGGTTAGAATACCTGCCTGTCACGCAGGGGGTCGCGGGTTCGAGCCCCGTCCGTTCCGCCACCTTATCTAGGGGCGTAGTTCAATTGGTAGAGCACCGGTCTCCAAAACCGGGTGTTGGGAGTTCGAGACTCTCCGCCCCTGCCAAAAAATGTTAATTTGTTCTAATTTTAGTCATTTGGCTATTTTCGTCTATATAAATAAAAGAATTTTGTTTACAGATTAACTTAGTCAATTATAATTCTCGCCCAATACTTTTACAATCTAGAGGATAGAACATGGCTGAGAGTTTTGTAAGTCAACAACGTTTTTTTGATAATAAAAATTATCCAAGAGGATTTTCCCGCCATGGGGATTTTACTATTAAAGAAGCTTTGATTTTAGAAAAGCATGGTTGTGCTTTTAAAGATCTTGATGCAGAAACCAGAAATCCATCTACTGCAGAAGAAAAATCATTTGTAGCTGTTTGCAAAGGTAAAAAAGAACCATCTACAGATTTTGAAAAAACATGGTTGAAGTACCTTTCTCGTATAAATAAACCAAAACGGTTTCATACATTATCCGGTGGAAAACCACAAGTTGATGTGACTGATGATTTTGTAGATAGTGATGACTAATTCTTTTAACCAATGTTTTTGTGTAATTGAATTAGTAATCGATCCATAGAGCGATAACTCAATGCTTCTGAAATGTGTTTTCGTTCTATGTTTTTTGACAAATCTAAATCAGCAATTGTGCGTGATACTTTCAATATTCGATGCCATGCCCTAGCAGAGAGTCCTAATTTTATTAAAGCTTGCTCTAAATATTCGTTATTTTCATTTGATAACTGACAATAGCATTGAATTTCTTTTGTACTTAACTGACTATTTAATTTATTGTTTCTTTTAAATTGAATTTTTCTCGCCTGTAAAACTCGTTGTTTTACTGTTTCAGTTGATTCTGATTGAGTGGCATTTTGACTCAGTGTACCTTTAGGTAATAAAGGTACTTCAATAGAAATATCGAACCTATCAAGAAACGGTCCTGAAAGTCGATTTAAATAGCGTATTGTTTGTTGCGGTGTTGTTCTATTATGTGTTCCTTGATAATGCCCTGTTGGACTTGGATTCATTGCAGCTATTAATTGAAACTTTGCAGGAAATTTTATTTTTGCGTTTGCTCTAGAAATGATAATTTCACCCGATTCAATCGGTTCTCTCAAAGCATCTAATACCTTTCGATTAAATTCAGGTAATTCATCTAAAAATAATACCCCATTATGTGCTAGTGAAATTTCTCCCGGTTTAGGTATCGATCCTCCGCCAACCAGTGCAGCGGTTGATGCACTATGGTGAGGAGATCTAAAAGGTCTTTTGCGCCAGTTTTTAATTGAGCCATTTGGACTAACTAAACTAGTTATTGCAGCACTTTCAAGTGCCTCTTCATCAGACAGTTGGGGTAATAAAGATGTTAAGCGAGTTGCTAACATCGTTTTTCCTGTGCCAGGAGGACCAATTAATAATAAATTATGACCACCTGCAGCTGCAATTTCTAATGCTCGTTTTGCATGTTCCTGTCCGATTATATCTTGTAGATTAGCCGAATTATTATCAATATCATAATATTCACGATATTGAACTGTTGGTAAATCAATTTCTTTGGATAAATACTGACATAACTCTAATAAGCTACTAGTAATCAATGTATTATTTTGATTAATTAAAGATATCTCAGATTGGTTTTCAGCCGAAATTATTAAGGTACGCTTTTTCTTTTTAGAAGAAATTGCAGCAGGAATAGCGCCTTTTACCGCTCTGATATTTCCTGACAAGGCTAATTCACCCAAAAATTCATAATGCAATAAATTATCTGTTGGAATTTGTTCTGTTGCAGCAAGAATAGCAATCGCTATTGGTAAATCAAAGCGGCTTCCTTCTTTGGGTAGATCTGCTGGAGATAAGTTAACTGTTATCTTTTTAGCTGGAAAGGTAAAACCGCTATTAATAATGGCACTTCTAACTCGATCTTTAGCCTCTTTAACAGTTGCTTCAGGCAGGCCAACTAAGACAAAGCCTGGCAAGCCATTACTAATATGAACTTCAACGTTTATTAAGGGCGCTTGTATTCCAATAGATGCTCGCGTATAAATAATTGCAAGTGACATAATTTCTAATTATTAACATGTTGATTTGTATTCTTATAATATTAGAAAATATCGAGCAACCCATTAATACCATTTTATTAATGGGATACAAAACGCAATAAATAATTCAATTTTGCAATGATTTCAATTTTTTTTATTTAAAATTAGTTTTGAAATAAATAGTGATATAAAAAACAGACAAGTATTACTTAATACTATTGATGGACCAGTTGGCGTGTCGTAAATAAATGAAAATATCAATCCAGCAATAACTGATAACATACCTATTATTATTGCAACTAATGCCATTGTTTCGGGAGTTTTCGAATAATATTTAGCTGTTGCGGCAGGAATAATAAGCAAAGATGTGATAATCAGGGCTCCGACAAATTTCATCGATAGACCTATAGTTAACGCTAATAGGAGCGTCAAAAGTAATTTTGTGATCTGTACATTAATTCCATGGCTAAAAGCTAATTCTTCACTCACAGTAATGAATAAAATGTTATTCCATTGCCAAAATAATAAAGCACCAATAAATGCTACACAAATAATAATTTGATAAAGATCTGAATATGTTACTGATAACAGATCACCAAATAAGTATCCCATTAAATCAATACGAATATTGCTCATTAAACTAATTACTACCAAGCCAAGCGATAATGCACTATGAGCTAAAATACCAAGTAAAGTATCAATGGGAAGTTGTTTTTGAGCTTCTAACCAAATTAATCCTAAGGCGAGTAAAAGAGTTATAAAAATGACAGCATAAAATAAATTGATATTCAGTAAAAATCCAAATGCGATACCAAGTAAAGCAGCATGTGATAACGTATCACCAAAATAGGACATCCTACGCCAAACAACGAAAGTACCTAACGGTCCTGTTATACTAGTTAAGCATAATCCAGCTAATAAAGATGGTAATAGTAACTCAATCATTATTTTTCCTTTCATGGCTAGGTAAAACAATTACCTTATTTTGTTTAATAGGGGATTTGCAACAATCATGTTGGTGATTGTGATGGTGTTTATAGACAGCGATTTGTGATGCCCCATGTTGACCAAAAAGAGAAATAAATTCTGGGTCATTAGAAACAATTGCTGGCGTACCAGAGCAACAGATATGATGATTTAAACAGATTACTTCATCTGTTTTTGCCATCACTAAATGAAGATCATGAGAAACCATTAAGACACCGCAATTAAACTGATTTTTTGCATCGGTGATTAAATCATATAATAATACCTGACCATTGACATCAACGCCTTGAGTTGGTTCATCAAGAATCAATAATTGAGGTTTCTTTGCTAAGGCTTGAGCTAATAAGACACGTTGTAATTCACCACCTGATAATTGATGCATTGATTTATTGATCAAATATTCAGCTTTTACCATGGATAATATATTAAGTATATCTTCGTTATTTAATTGCTTATTTAAGCGCATAAAACGTTTAACTGTAATAGGTAGTGTTGAATTTAAGTTGATTGATTGTGGCACATAGCCAATCGTTAAATTAGGTGAACGCACGATTGTCCCTGAGGTGCAAGGGATTAATCCCAAAATAACTTTTACTAGGGTAGATTTACCCGCACCATTAGGTCCTAATAATGTAATAATTTGATTAAGATGTATTCTTAATGAAACATCATATAATATTTTTTGATGGTCAATTTCTACCGAAATATTATCAAGAGAAATTAATGGCGTCATATTGTTGGGGCCCTTGCCTATAAATATGTTATGTTATATTATAACAACAATTAGTTCTATTCTATCATAATTTATAAATATAGGATAATGATGTGAAAAAATATATTGTACGAAATAGTAAACAATTAGCTTCTTTTTTAATGATACTAAGTTCATTAGCACTTCTTCAAAGTATCACTAATTATGCTAACGCGAAAATTATTTCGTCTGTAAAACCGATAGGTTTTATCACTGAGGCCATTGCTTCTGGAGTGAGCGATACTGATATTTTACTTCCTGATGGTGCATCTCCTCACACGTATTCTTTAAAACCATCTGATTTAGCTAAACTAAAATCAGCTGAGCTTGTGGTTTGGGTTGGTGAAGATATGGAAACTTTTATGCCAACAATCCTAAAAAGTATTGATAAGCAAAAGCAAATCGAATTAATGGCAATACCAGAGATTAACGCATTGCTTCGTACTAGCCATGATGATGAGGATGAAGATAACCATTCTCATGATGAGTCTGTTCAAGATCATCATCAGCATGGTGAATATGATGAGCATATTTGGCTTTCCCCTGAAATTGCTAAGATTGTTGCGCAGTCAATTCATGATAAACTCATCAAGCTTTATCCAAATAAAAGCGCATTAATCGATGAAAATTTAAACAAATTCAACATAAAGCTTGCAGAAACAGAACAAAACATTGCAAAAAAACTAATTACCGTACAAAATAGAGGGTATTTTGTGTTTCATGATGCTTATGGGTATTTTGAGGCACGGTTCGGATTGAAAAAACTAGGTAGTTTTACTATAAATCCAGCAGTTCAGCCTGGAGTTCAAAAAGTTTATTCTATTCAGCAAAAACTCAAAGAACACCAAGCTGTATGTGTATTTCGTGAACCACAGTTTAGCCCAGCGGTTATTGAAAAATTAGTGGATGGGACAGATGTTCGAATTGGAGAATTAAATCCATTAGGAACAGGTATCGCTCTTTCAAAAGATGCATATTCGCAATTTTTATTAAAACTAACACAGCAACTGTTGGATTGTTTAGATAAAAATTAGTTTTAGTAATAAATAGTTAAGGTTAATTTTGGCAAGACAAATAAAATCCCCTGATATTGAAAAAAATAATTTTAACATTCCCTATTTTTCAATATTAGGCGTTCTTTTTATTGTTATTTTATTTACCATTCTGTGGCGTCCACTTAATTTGGATCGCACTGTTTATGTTCCTTTAACTCCTCAAGTTGAAACTACTGTAAATGATAACTCCCATTCTATTGATGATGATGGAATAGTCGAAATAGTCAATGGGAAAGCTGCTACTGTTACCGAATCATCAGATGTTCCTGAAGATGAAATTGTAAAAGATGAATTAGATGATATCGTTGATGATAAAGATAACTCAGTGCAATATACTATTGTGCGCGGCGATACTCTACATGATATTTTAATTCGCTATAATGTTAATCGAAATGATATTTATCAGTTAACGACTAAATTTAAACAACTCGCAAATTTAAGAATAGGCCAACAAATTAGCTGGACGACTGATGATAACCATAATTTGCAAACTTTTAGTTGGACAATATCAAGTAATAATATTCGAATCTATGAAAAATCGGGCGATAAATTTGTAGAAAGTTCTGAAACAGCTGAAGTAGTACCACAAGATATTGTTATAAAAGGCGACATTAAAACTAATTTTGTTGCTGATGCTCGCAAAAGTGGGCTAACTAGTAATGAAATTGGTATTATTACCCGTGCTTTACAATGGCGTTTAGATTTTCGTCGATTACAAGTTGGTGATAAATTTTCAGTTGCTTTAACACGAGAAATGCATGGTAAAAATTTATCCAATAGCCAGTTGCTAGGCGTCCGTATAAAAAGTGGAACCAAAGATTATTATGCTATTTTAGCTGATGATGGTAAATATTATGACATCAGTGGTAACAGCTTATCCCAAAGCTTTTTTCGTTATCCTTTAGCCACAAAAGCGCGAGTTTCCTCTGGATTTAATCCACGCCGCTTGCACCCCGTTACAGGACAAATAGCCCCTCATAATGGTGTTGATTTTGCGGTATCGCGTGGAACACCTGTATTATCTGTTGGTAATGGTGAAGTAGTCATTGCAAAGTATAGTGGTTCAGCGGGTAATTATATTGCTATTCGGCATGGTCGTCAGTATATGACCACTTATATGCACTTGGATAAAATTTTAGTCAAACCTGGGCAACAAGTTAAACAAGGTGATAAAATTGGACTATCAGGAAATACAGGGCGTTCCACAGGGCCTCATTTGCACTTTGAATTACATATTAATAACAAGCCTGTTAATCCGTTAACGGCAAGTTTACCTATCTCGGAAGGATTAACCGGTAAATCGAAAAAAGCATTCTTATCAAAAGTTAAAAGTATTAGCTCACAGCTAAATTTCTAAACTTACACATTTATTCCATATTTAAGCATCTAGTTACCTGAAATTTTCACAAAAAGAAGGGCGAGGTATCCTTCAAAAATTATGTTATCATAAGCTAATTTTATTGGATAATAAATGTTAGGTGAAGTTTGAACACATCAACTAAAACAGCAAAAAAACGATCTTCTAAAAGGACTAAAAAAAATAAAAAGACTACACTTTGGCGACGATTTTTAACATTACTATTTAAGTTATTTCTCGTATTTGCTGCTGTGGCTATCATTTATGGCGTCTATCTTGATCAACAAATCAAAGAGCGGATTGACGGAAATGTGTGGGAGTTGCCAGCAGCGGTTTATGGTCAAATTATTGATCTTGAGCCTGATAGTGAATATAGCTTAAACGATGTAGTGACACTATTAGTTGGTGCACAATATCGTCAGCAAGATACTAAAGCTACTCGCCCCGGTGAATTTATTGTAAGTAATGATGCGGTTGAGGTTTATCGTCGACCTTTTACTTTTCCTGATGGTGAAGAGCAAGCGTTTAGAGTCAGAATTACTTTTTATGAAAATCGTATCGATCGTATTACTAATCTAGAGACAGGACGTGATTTTGGATTGCTTAAAATTGATCCTAAATTAATTACTATGATGCATTCTCCAAATGGTGAGCAACGGTTATTTGTGCCATTAAAGGAGTTCCCTGATTCGTTGTTACAAACATTAGTTGCAACAGAAGATAAACGTTTTTATGATCATCATGGTGTAAGTTTATATTCTATTGGCCGTGCTATTTTTGTTAATTTAACAACAGGTCGTACCGAAGGTGGGAGTACATTAACCCAGCAAACGGTTAAAAACCTTTTTTTAACTAATGAACGTAGTTTAAGTCGAAAAATACGTGAAGCTTATATGGCATTGATTTTGGATGGTCGTTATAGCAAAGAACGTATTTTAGAACTTTATTTAAATGAAGTTTATTTGGGACAAGCGGGTAGTGAGGAGATTCATGGCTTTCCATTAGCGAGTCTTTACTATTTTGGTCGTCCAGTTAATGAACTTACATTAGATCAGCAAGCAGTACTAGTTGGTATGGTAAAAGGGGCTTCACAATATAATCCTTGGACACAACCTCAACAAGTTATCGAACGTCGTAATGTAGTTTTAAAACTCGCTCAGCAGCAAGGTATTATTGATGATGAGCTGTATACTTTATTAAGTCAGCGCCCACTAACAGTTCTACCTAAAGGTGGTGTGATTTCACCACAACCAGCATTTATGCAAGTTGTGCGCAGTGAACTTCGAAAACAATTAGGTGATAAAGCAGATCATTTGTCTGGTATGAAGATTTTTACTACCTTTGATCCTGTGGCTCAATCCGCTGCAGAGCAAGCGGTCACTAACGAAATTGAGAAACTGCGTACATCAACCAATAAAGAATTACAAACAGCAATGGTGATTGTCAGTCGCGAGACTGGGGAAATACGCGCAATTATTGGTAGCGCAGAGCCGCGTTATCCGGGTTATAATCGTGCTTGGTTAACTCAGCGAGCAATTGGTTCATTAGCTAAACCGTCAACTTATCTAACCGCACTTGGACAACCCGATCATTACCAACTTAATACTTGGCTTAACGATAATCCTTTATCGATTAAGCTTGATGGTGGGGGGTATTGGGAACCGAAAAACTATGACCGTAAATTCCGCGATCGTGTTATGTTGGTCGACGCCCTAGCGCTTTCACTCAATGTACCTACTGTTAATTTAGGTATGGCATTGGGGCTTGATGCAACAAAGAATACTTTACAAGCGTTAGGCATACCCGCAGAGCGTATACCTAATTTACCATCAAGGTTACTTGGTGCTTTAGAATTAACACCGTTAGAAACTGCACAGATGTTTCAAACGATAGCTAATAATGGTCAACGTTCTCCACTTTCTATTTTAAGATATGTATTGACGGATAAAGGTGAGCTGGTTTATCAAAGCTATCCACAACAGCTTCAGGCAGTATCTCAACAATCGGCTTATTTAACTACTTATGCTATGCAACAAGTGGTTAATTCTGGGACATCTCGTTCATTAAAAGCTAAATACGGTTCGTTTAATTTAGCTGCTAAGACAGGTACAAGTAATGATTCTCGTGATAGCTGGTTTACAGGGATTGACGGTAAAAATGTTGCTGTTATTTGGATTGGTTTAGATGATCATTCCCCAATGAAATTGACAGGTGCAACGGGTGCTTTAAAAATTTATAGTGAATATTTACAAAATAATCCACCAAAGAAATTAGTATTGCCACAACCTCAAAATATTTTTATGGTACCTATTGATAGCGATGGGCGGTGGCAATGTAATGGAAGTGGCATTCGATCTTTACCTGTATGGACGATTAATCCACAGAGCTTATGCTCTGGCAATAACCAGTCAGTGCCTGCTCAGCAAGCGCCAACTTGGGTTACAGATCTATTGAATAATTAGGAGAGAAGAATATGCCTGAATTACCAGAAGTTGAAACAAGTCGCCGAGGCATCTTACCGTATTTAAAGGGACAAACTATAGATAAAATTATTGTTCGACAATCTAAATTACGCTGGCCAGTTGATAGGGCTATAAGTAATGCTCATGGACAAGTGATTTTAGATATAAAACGGCGTGCAAAATATTTATTATTACAGCTATCTAACAATTGGATTGTAATTCATCTGGGAATGTCAGGTAGCTTACGTATTTTACAAAATCACCAAAAAGCAGAAAAGCACGATCATATCGATCTTGTCTTAGACAATGGTGTCATCTTACGTTATACCGATCCAAGGCGTTTTGGATCTTGGCTTTGGGCAAATTCATTAGATCAAATATCTCAATTACAACATTTAGGACCAGAGCCTTTAAGCAATGAATTTTCAGCAGAATATTTATTCGAGAAAGCCCGAAATCGACAAGTTCCTATTAAAAGCTGGATTATGGATAACCATATTGTGGTTGGCGTTGGTAATATTTACGCTTCTGAATCGCTATTTATGGCTAAAATTAATCCTAATCGCAAAGTCAACTCCTTACAATTAAATGAATTTGAAAGATTGGTTGCTTCCATTAAACAAGTTCTTACCAAATCAATTGAACAAGGCGGAACAACACTAAAGGATTTTCTTCAGTCTGATGGCAAACCTGGATATTTTGCACAAGAACTACAAGTTTATGGTCGCAAAGATGAACCGTGCATAATTTGTGGAATAGAAATAAAATCACAAAAAATAGGGCAGCGTAATACTTTTTATTGTGAAAATTGCCAAAAATAATGGCATATTTTTAAGCAAAATTATCACTTCCTTATGGTCACCATCAAAATTGTAAACTTTTTGATATATTCGTTCTTTTTCATGCATAAAAATATCTTTTCAAACTCTTTAAACCTTATTTAAATAGGATTAGTATAGATACATACAATTAGAATAATTTTTTTATTGTTACTTTGAGTATTTTATAGAGTAACACCATGAATATTATAGAAATCTTTTTATTTTAAAGACTATGGACTTGTTAACGGATATCGGCTATCTTTCTTGATACAAAATTGTTTATGTTTTGTAAAGTTTTCATGTGTGGCTAATTATCGGTAATATATTAATTTTAAATGGTTTTTTCTGTTTTTTATCGGTTTATGTTTAATTTAACTCAATGTTTCTTGCTTTTATTAAGGAATTTAAGATGATCAAATTCGCTTCTCGCTTTTTGACAACTTGTTTTATTTTATTTTTTACTACGATGGCTAATTCTGAAGTCAGAATTATTATTACCGATGGTGTGAATTCTGCTAAACCAATCGCTGTTACTCCATTCAAATGGACTGGTGGCGGTGAGCCCCCACAAATTATTGAAGATATTATTGCTTCTGATTTGCGTAATAGTGGTAAGTTTAATCCTATTGAAGTTAATCGCATGCCTCAAAAGCCAACCACTGCTTCAGAGGTGACTCCTGCGGTATGGAACAATCTTGGTGTTTCAGCAGTTGTAGTAGGTTCAATTCAACCCGATGCATCCGGAAAATACCTTATAAATTATCAATTAGTTGATACAGTCAACCGTCCTGGTACAGTTTTGGCACAAAACCAATTTTCTATTGAAAAACGCTGGGTTCGTTATGCGGCGCATACTGCTAGTGACGAAATCTTTGAATCATTAACCGGTATTAAAGGCGCATTTAGAACACGAATTGCTTATGTTGTTAAAACAACCAAAGGGCCTTTTTCGCATGAATTAAGAGTATCTGATTATGACGGTTATGATCAAACCACAGTTCATCGTTCTAAAGAACCGTTAATGTCTCCTACTTGGTCACCTGATGGTAAAAAATTAGCTTATGTGACTTTTGAAGGCGGTCATTCTGCATTGGTTTTAAAAACATTAGAGAGCGGTGCTGTTCAAACAATTGCATCTTTTCCGCAACATAATGGTGCTCCGGCATTTTCTCCAGACGGTAGCAAATTAGCTTTTGCTTTATCTAAAGGAGGAAGCTTAAATTTATATATGATGGATTTATCTAGCAAAAAAATCACGCAAATTACATCTAGCCGTAGTAATGATACGGAACCATCTTGGATGCCGGATAATCAAACTATTGTTTACACATCTGACCAAGCTGGACGTCCTCAATTATATAGTATCAATATCAATAGTGGAGCCTCTCAAAGAATAACATGGGATAATACGCAAAATCAGAATGCTCGAGTATCACCTGATGGTTCCTTTATTGCAATGATCTCAACTAATAATGGTGAACAACATATTACTCGATATGATATGGATACAAAAACCTATCAACGTTTAACCGATACTTTTTTAGATGAAACGCCAAGTATTGCACCAAATGGTACTATGATTATTTATAGTTCATCACAAGGATTAGGTACCATTTTGAATCTTGTATCTACCGATGGTAACTTCAAAGCAAGGTTGCCAGCAACTGATGGGCAGGTAAAATTCCCTGCATGGTCTCCATATTTATAAGAGGAGCTTAAAAATTATACAATATTAAGATTATTAAAATTGTGTAAAGTTTAAGGCCGTTATAATATATACCTCTAATCTTTCTGGTTAGTAACAGATGTTACTTTTAAGTTGGTTAGATTTATAAAATATAAGTAATAATTTATTTAAACAAAGGAGTTAATACAATGCAATTTTCTAAATTTCTTAAAGTAGCAGCGGTTGCTTTACCATTAATCGCTGTAACTGCATGTTCATCTAATAGTAGCCGTAATGCAGGCGGTAATTTAAATGGTACTTTATCAAAAGAAGCCTTAGAACAACTTCAAAAATTACAACAAACCAATACAGTATATTTTGATTTTGATAAATATAATGTTAAGTCTGAATATGCAACATTATTAAATGCACACGCTGTATTTATCCGTGCAAATAATGTAAAAGTTGTTATCGAAGGTCACGCTGATGAACGCGGTACTCCTGAATATAACATCGCATTAGGTGAACGTCGTGCAGCTGCGGTTAAATCTTACCTACAAGGTAATGGTGCTTCTGCAAGCCAAATGGAAATTGTTTCTTATGGTAAAGAAAAACCAGCTGTATTAGGGCATGATGAAGCGGCTTATGCTAAAAACCGTCGTGCTGTAGTAACTTATGCTGGATATTAATAGCATCTTATAACGGCTGATTATTCAGCCGTTTTTATTTTTTAAGTTCACGCCGAGTCTAATAATATGCATAAAAAAATACTCACATTGTTCCTGTTTCTTTTATTTACAGGTTATGGTTGTGCTGCAGGTAGTTCTGATATTGATCGAACTATTCAAGCTCAAGGGCAGTTGATAATTCAAAACCAACAAAAAATTAGCGATTTACAAGCTGATGTAGATACACTCCGCGGTCAGTTAGAGGAAACAAAATATCAATTGAATCAGGTGATTGAACGCCAAAAAATGATTTTACAGCAAATGGCTAATGGTTCTGGATTTTCATCAAATTCTAATTCTGACTCACAAGAAAATAACTCAGCTCCATCTTCTGATTCGACTTCATCAACATCTTCGTCTTCAGATTTATCTGGATGGACAACTTCAGGTGATGATAAAGCTGATTATAATTTTGTCATGCAGTTTGTTAATGATGGCAAACAAAATAATGAAGCCATTGCCGCGTTTCAAAAGTATTTAAAAACCTACCCAAAGTCTAATTACCGAGCCAACGTTAATTATTGGCTTGGTCAACTTTCATATAAACAAAACAAAAAAGATGATGCTTCATTTTATTATGCGACTGTGGTAAAAGATTTCCCCTCTTCACCAAAAGCCGCTGATAGCCTTTATAAAGTAGGATTAATTTTACTTGATAAAGGAGACAATAAAAATGCCAAAGCGGTTTTTCAACAAGTGGTGAATAAGTATTCAAAAGATAAGAATGCGGTCGCACTTGCGAATAAAAAATTAGCGTCACTAAAGTGAAGTGTATAAATAACCGGCTATTGCGTAAAAATGACAATAAAAGGGTTGCGTAGCATTATAATTATAAGTATCATACCAACCCGAAATCGCTTGTGGCTTTAAGCATTAAAGCTAAAGTGGTTTTTGTCAAATGGGTCGTTAGCTCAGTCGGTAGAGCAGCGGACTTTTAATCCGTTGGTCGAGCGTTCGAATCGCTCACGACCCACCATTTATCTCATAAATCTTCACTTACTTCATTTTTAGCTAATACCATTTCAATGTTTGAACCTTGAACAGAATAAATCTCTACATTCATTGGTATGCTTAAAAGGAAGAAAAAGGGAGATATTCCCCCTTTTTTATATTACTTTGCTTTGGCGGCTAATTCGATAATTTTCATCGTTACTTCAAAAGATTTAAGAAATGATGATAATGGTAAAAACTCAAAGCACGAATGAAAGTTATGTGCACCAGTAAAGTAATTTGGTGTGGTAAGACCTTTAGCAGAAAGTGCTGAACCATCCGTCCCCCCCCGCATAGCGATCGTATTTGGCTGAATATTGAGGTGCTCAAATGATTGATAAATCAAATCAATACAGCGACGATCATTACCCAAATAGTTAGCTATATTGCTATAAATATCGGTAATTTTACACTCAATTTTAGCCCTTGGATATTTTCGACTAATAAAGCTCACCACTTCTTGGATATAAGCTTTACGTGCTTCATATTTAGCTAAATCAAAGTCACGAATACTCATTTTTAATGTTGTGGTACTTTGATTGCCAACAATATCATTAAACCAAAAATAACCTTCTTTACCTTCGGTATGCTCAGGTGTTTCGAAACTATCAAAACAGTTAATAATATCATTAGCTACACGGATAGGATTGATTAAAACATTTTTTGCCGACATTGGATGAGCAGATACACCAGTAATCTCAATGATTGCTGAGCCAGCATTGAAAGTTTCATAAACAACTTCACCTAGTTCACAACAATCGATTGTATAAGCAAAATCAGGTTTGAAGCGATTTAAATCAAGTTTCTTAGCACCATTTAAGCCTACTTCTTCATCAGGTACAAATGCCACATAAATATCGCCATGAGTACAATTTTGTTGTTGTAATTGATCTAACATTGTCATCACAACGGCAATGGCGGCTTTATTATCAGCACCAAGTACACTTGTGCCATCAGTGACAATCAATTCATCATTAAGATACTTATTCAATTCAGGATGTTCATCAACTTTAAACCAGATATTTTTATCTTTATTTAACAGGATATTTTGACCGGTAAAGGTCACTCTCTGTGGTTTGATTTTATCTGATAAGGCGACATCGACCGTATCGAGATGGGCAATATAACCAATTTTTGGTGCATTTGGATTATTGCCTGGTAGTTTAGCCGTTACAATACTATGCTCATCAAGGTGAACATCTTGTAAATTAAGTTCGATCAATTCTTGTTTGAGTAATTTGGCTAATTCTGTTTGCCCTGGGGTTGAGGGCACATGCGCACATCCAAGAGCACTTTGACTTGGAACGTTGACATAACGTAAAAAACGCTCAACTAATTGTTCGGTAATATTCATTATAGTGTGACTCCTTATGGTAACTAATTATTTACGGGTGGATATACATAGCCACTGTCAAAACCAATTGGTAGACCTAAGAACCAAAAGAGTAATAAGTTTACCGTTAATGCAATAAGTAGTGCGGCGGTATAAGGAATCATCATCGAACTTAATGTGCCTACACCCGTGTTTTTACAGTATTGCTGGCAATAAGCAATAATCAAAGGATAAAAAGCAAACATTGGTGTACTAACATTAACTGCCGAGCTGATACGATAAGCCGCTTGTGTTAATTCTGGTGAGATGCCAACTGACATAAGCATTGGTACAAAAATCGGTGCTAATATGGCCCATTTAGACGATGCAGAGGTAATTAACACATTTAACATGCTCGTTAGAATTATCACTCCAAAGATTGTGACCACTGAAGGCAGATGCAATGCTTTTAAAAACTCCGCGCCGCCAATCGCAATTAATGTTCCAATTTGTGAGTGAGAAAAGACATATAGAAATTGTGCACAAAAGAACGCAAAAACAATAAATGGAATAAGAGATTTAGTGATGTTCTCCATCGCTTTGACAATATCGCGTGATGATTTAAATGCTCCGGTTATAAAACCGTGTATTAAACCAGGAATGGCGAAAAATACAAACAATAGTGGCACAATAATTTGCATAATTGGTGCTTTATTGCTTGTCATACTTCCATCAGGCGCACGTAATAAAGAGTTTTCTGGTAATAATAATAAAACCAAGCCAATAGCAATTGCTAAAAAGACCATTGAAGCGACTTTAAATGCTCGGTTCTCAACCGGTGTGATAGCTGGCGAATTGGCAATATTATCTAACTTTAAATCATTATTTAAAGGCATGGTTGCATTCAAACGAGGTTCGACGATTTTGTCGGTAACAAACCAGCAAGCTAACAATACAAAAAAGGTACCACCAAAGCTCAAGAAATAGTTACAAAGTACATTGACTTGATAATAAGGATCGATAATTTGTGCAGCACTTTGGGTAAATCCTTGCATAATTGGATCGATAATTGATGGCGTATAACTTGAGCTAAATCCACCAGCTAAGCCTGCAAATGAAGCTGCAATCCCCGCTAGTGGATGGCGCCCGATTGCATAAAACATCATCGCTGATACAGGCATTAAAATCACATAAGCAGAGTCAGCCGCAATATGGCAAACCATACTGACAAAAATAACCGATGGTGTGACTAATTTTTTAGGGGTGATAGCTAGTAATTTTTTAAGTAACACATGGATATAACCACTACTTTCAGCAATACCAATACCTAATGTTGCCACAATTGTGATGCCAAGTGGTGGAAAAGAGACAAAATTAGGCACCATCTTGGTAAAAAAAGTGACAAGATGATCGGGGGCCAGCATATTGACAACGACCAGTTTGCCTTGCGTAACAGGATTAATAAAATTAAAGCTGACAAAAGAGAGTAATAAAGAAGCAACAAAACAGATGATTAAAGCATAAAAAAACAGTGTGGTTACATCAGGGATCTTATTTCCAATTCGTTCAATAGTATTTAGAAAGCCACCCGTTCTTATTGGTGACGGATTAGTTGTTTGATTCATAATAAAATTAGCTTAAATATTGTTCGGAAAAACAATGTAGCATAGATCGATCATGCAGGCAAACATGGCTTTTAGCTATTGTTTTGTTTAGGTTGTTACTTAACTTGCAACTTTTTTATATTATTTTTATTTATATGATCACGCAATTTTGAATTGTTGTTAATGTGCATAATATTTAATATTTCGATAGTGTAAAAATCACACTATCGATCGTACTTGTCCTACATAATTTTAATTAATTATCAAAAAGCGCGCTTCATAAAAGATTTTAATACAAGATTGCATAAAAAAATTATTAGTATATTGTAATGAATATTAATTCATAAAAAAAGAATAAATATTCATTTAATTTTAAGTGAAATCTAAAAGGATAATATATGCAATAGGAGCCTAATTATGGTTTTTGATATTGATTTAATTAAACGAATTTACCAAAGTTATCCACAAAAGATTGATCTGATCCGCCAAAAAATTGGAAAACCGTTAACCTTGACGGAAAAAATCCTTTATGCACATCTAGCAGAAGGTGAAGAGATTAAGGTTTATAAACGGGGTGAGGACTATGTTAATTTTTCACCCGATCGCGTTGCTATGCAAGATGCAACTGCCCAAATGGCGCTTTTACAGCTAATGAACTCAGGTCGTCAAAGCGTTGCTGTGCCCTCAACAGTGCATTGTGATCACTTGATTCAAGCCTATAAAAATGCTCATGATGATTTAATTGTTGCAGAAAGTCATAATCAAGAAGTTTATCAATTTCTACGTGATGTATCGAATAAATATGGTATTGGGTTTTGGAAGCCCGATGCAGGTATTATTCATCAGGTCGTACTTGAAAATTATGCATTTCCTGGAGGTATGATGATCGGTACTGATTCACATACGCCAAATGCTGGTGGACTTTCAATGCTCGCAATAGGGGTTGGTGGTGCAGATGCCGTTGATGTCATGGCTGGTATGCCTTGGGAATTGAAAATGCCAAAAATCATTGGCGTAAAATTGATTGGTAATCTATCAGGTTGGGTATCACCAAAAGATATTATTTTAAAACTAGCAGGCATTTTAACGGTTAAAGGCGGCACCAATTCAGTGATTGAATATTTTGGTGAAGGGACTTCAACTTTATCAGCAACAGGAAAAGCAACTATATGTAATATGGGGGCCGAAGTCGGAGCAACAACATCAATATTCCCTTATAGTAAAAAGTCGGCTGATTATTTAACGATGACAGGACGCCAAAAAGTGGTGGATTTAGCAAATATGTTAACGGACTGTTTCAATCCTGATCAGGCTGTTTTAGTACAACCAGAAACATACTATGATCAAGTAATAGAAATTAATCTATCTGAATTGGAGCCTTATGTTAATGGGCCTTTTACACCTGATTTAGCTTATCCTATTTCACAACTTGCTACTGCTGTCAAAGAGCATAATTACCCAGATAACATGGAGGTGGGCTTGATTGGTTCATGTACTAACTCTTCCTATCAGGACTTGATGCGTGCGGCTTCTGTGATTGATAATGCAAATCAATTAGGACTAAAGGTGAAAGCAAAACTAATCATTAACCCTGGCTCAAAACAAGTGAAATACACCTCAAAGAAAGATGGCATTTTAAGTTGCTTTGAACAAGCTGGTGCAGCTATTATGGCTAATGCTTGTGGACCTTGTATTGGGCAATGGCGTCGTGATGAAGTTGCTGATGAACATAAAAATTCGATTGTGACATCTTTTAATCGTAACTTTGTTAAACGTAATGATGGTAGCCCAAATACTTATGCATTTATATGCTCTCCTGAAATTGTAGCTGCATTATCAATTGCAGGTAAACTCAGCTTTAATCCACTCACTGATAGTTTAATCAATGATAAAGGCCAGAAAGTGAAATTATCTGAACCAGTAGGGGATGAGTTGCCTAAGCAAGGGTTTGTTGTTGATGATGCTGGTTATATAGCACCCATTGCCAATGGCAGTGCGGTTGAAGTTCATATTTCAAGTCACTCAGAGCGGCTACAACAACTTTCACCTTTTTTACCTTGGGATGGAAAAGACATTACTTCACAACCCTTGCTCATTAAAGTAACGGGTAAATGTACAACCGATCATATTTCAATGGCGGGTAAATGGCTAAAATTTCGAGGACATCTAGATAATATTTCTAATAATATGTTAATTGGTGCAGTTAATGCCTTTAATCAAAAAACCAACTCAGTTTTAGATCCGCAAACAGGTAATTATGTTGAAGTACCCATATTAGCTCGTCAGTTAAAAGCTCAAGGACTAGGCTCAATTGTTGTAGCTGAAGAAAATTATGGTGAAGGCTCATCACGGGAACATGCCGCAATGGAGCCTCGCTTTTTAAATGTTAAAGCCATTGTGGTTAAATCATTTGCACGAATTCATGAAACGAACCTTAAAAAACAAGGAATGTTAGCTTTAACATTTGTTAATAAAGACGATTATGACAAAATTCGTGAGGATGACAAAATTAGCATTATTGGGTTAGTAGATTTCGCACCAGATAAAGAGCTGACAATGATACTTCATCATCAAGATGGATGCGTGGACTCTTTTGCTGTTGCACACACTTATAATCAATCTCAAATAGAATGGTTTAAAGCAGGTAGTGCTTTAAATAAGTTGAAGGAAGGATTTAACTAACTGAAAAAAGAGGGGGAAGATGCAATATGAATCAGCAAGTTTCAATTGAAAATGGACAATTAATTGTCCCAAATCATCCAACTATTCCTTTTATTGAAGGTGATGGTGTGGGTAAAGAGATTTGGAATGCTGCTCGAACAATTTTTGATAAAGCGATTGAAAAAGCTTATCAAGATAAACGTAGCATTAAATGGCAAGAAGTACTTGCTGGTGAAAAGTCATTCAACTTGAATGGTGAATGGTTACCTAAAGAAACCATGAATGCTTTTAAACAATATCTTATTGGTATCAAAGGCCCTTTAACTACGCCAGTGGGGGATGGGATTCGTTCACTCAATGTTGCTCTTCGCCAAGAGTTAGATCTTTATGTATGTCTGCGTCCTGTTCGTTGGTTCAAAGGGGTGGAATCACCAATAAAACATCCCGAAAAAGTAAGCATGACTATTTTCCGAGAAAATACTGAAGATATTTATGCTGGTATTGAATGGCTACAAGGCACACAGGAAGCTGAAAAATTTTATCAATTTTTATCACAACAAATGGGCGTTAGTAAAGTTCGTTTTCCTAAAACTTCGTCATTTGGTGTCAAACCTGTTTCAATTGAAGGATCAGAACGTTTAATTAGAGCTGCAATTAAATATGCTCTTCACCATAAATTACCCTCTGTTACCTTAGTACATAAAGGTAATATTATGAAGTTTACTGAAGGGGGATTTAAACAGTGGGGATATGCACTAGCAGAGAAAGAATTTGCTGATGTTGTTTTTACTATGAATCAATATGCAAAAATCCAAAAAACGGCTGGCACATCAGCGGCAGAACAAGCATTAAAGAACGCTCAATCTTCGTCAAAATTAATTATTAAAGATGTGATTTGTGATGCATTTTTACAAAATACTTTGTTAAAACCAGAAGATTATTCTGTTGTTGCAACGTTAAACCTTAATGGTGATTATGTTTCAGATCAACTTGCTGCGATGGTCGGGGGCATTGGTATTGCACCTGGCGCGAATATTAACTATCTGACAGGTCATGCTATTTTTGAAGCAACACATGGCACTGCGCCTGATATTGCAGGAAAAAATCAAGCAAATCCATCATCATTATTGCTATCAGGTGTGATGATGTTTGATTATCTTGGTTGGTATGAAGTTGGACAATTAATTACCCATGCAATGCAAAGCTTATTTCAAGAAGGTAAGGCAACAACCGATTTAGCTCGTTTTATGAAAAATGGGCAATCGTTATCTACAACTGAATTTACTCAAGCAGTAATCGATAATTTATAACACAAAAGGAAATAATAAATGAAAGAAAAATATTTAGTTTATAAATTATCTGAAACGATTAAAAACACTAGTAAAATTGAATCACAATTATTTGAAACTTTTAATGTAAAACGTGGGTTACGTAATGCTGATCACACTGGCGTATTAGTTGGTTTAACCAAAATTGGAGATGTGCTAGGTTATGAACATTTAGAAGGTGGTTCATTAAAACCTATTCCAGGGAAATTATTATATCGAGGCATTGATATTGAAGATCTTGTACATAATGCACAAAAAGAGCAACGAACAGGATTTGAAGAAACGATCTATCTACTATTATCAGGTTCTTTACCCGATAAAGAAGAGTTATACGATTTTTCACGATTACTTTGCGAATCAATGGCACTGGAAAAGCAAACTAAGATTGCTATCATGGAACTTGAAGGTCATGATGTGATGAATATTTTAGCAAGAACAGTGCTTGAAATGTATACTTATGATTCTAAAGCTGATGATACATCCCGTGATAATTTAATGCGACAATCCATAGATCTCATTGCAAAATTTCCTGCCATTATTGCCTATGCTTATAATATGTTAAGTCACAGCGCTAAAGGTAAATCATTACATATCCGCCACCCAAATGAGGATTTTTCCATTGCTGAAAACTTTTTATACATGATGAAAGGATCTGAAGGATATACTGAACTTGATGTGCGAGTGCTTGATTTGGCAATGATTATCCATGCAGAACACGGCGGCGGAAATAATTCAACATTTACGGTACGAGTGACGAGTTCTACAGGCACTGATACTTACTCATCAATTGCGGCAGGTATTGGATCGTTAAAAGGTCCATTACATGGTGGTGCTAATTTACAAGTGGGTAAAATGCTTAAACACCTAGCTAAAGAAATTAAAAATTGGAGTGATGTAAATGAAATTGATGCCTATTTACAACGTATTTTAAATAAAGATGTATTTGATAAAAAGGGTCTAATTTATGGTATTGGGCATGCAGTTTATACGGTATCAGATCCAAGAGCTGTGTTGCTCAAAGAAATGGCGTATGAACTAGCCAAAGAAAAAGGGCGAGAAAAAGAGTATAATTTTTTAAATTTGCTTGAAGAACGTGCTATCCATGCTATTTTGAATCGAAAAAATGCCAGAACAAAAAAACAAGTTTGCGCCAATGTCGATTTCTATTCTGGCTTTGTTTATGACATGATTGGCTTACCTCGAGAGGTTTATACGCCATTATTTGCAATGTCACGTATTGTTGGTTGGTGTGCTCATCGAATTGAAGAGCTTAATTTTGATGATCGCCGAATTATTCGCCCTGCTTATAAAAATATTGGTCAATTTATGCCGTTTATTCCATTAAAAGATCGTTAAACTTATCATCCGTCAGTATTATGCTGGCGGCATGAATAAAAACCATTATTTATTGAAAAAAGCGTGGTGATTTAAAGTAATAGTTTGTAGACTATGCTTCCTTATCAGTTTTCAGCTGTATACTTTTTATATAAATTAGATATGAATCTTTTAAAATCTTTAGCCACAGTTAGTTCAATGACGATGGTCTCTCGTGTATTAGGTTTTGTTCGTGATGCCGTTATTGCGCGTTTTTTTGGCGCTGGTATGGCAACTGACGCTTTTTTTGTAGCCTTTAAACTCCCTAATTTGCTGCGGCGTATTTTTGCGGAAGGTGCTTTTTCGCAAGCCTTTGTGCCTATTTTAGCTGAATATAAAAATCAGCAAGGGATTGAAGCAACGCGTACCTTTGTTGCTTATATTGCAGGTTTATTAACGCTAGTATTAGCTATTGTTACTTTAATTGGTGTTGTCAGCGCACCTTTTGTTATTATGTTAACTGCACCAGGATTTATGCAAGAGTCAACCGAAAAATTTGAACTTGCAACGACCATGTTGCGTATAACCTTTCCTTATATCTTTTTTATATCACTGGCTTCACTTGTCGGCGCTATACTCAACACATGGAATCGTTTCTCTGTTCCTGCTTTTGTGCCAACACTACTTAATGTGAGTATGATTATATTCACGCTATTTTTAACTCCTTACTTTAACCCTCCGGTATTAGCGCTTGCTGTATCGGTTGGTGTTGGTGGGATTTTACAATTACTCTATCAGCTACCTTATTTAAAAAAGATTGGCATGCTAGTGTTACCTCGTATAAATTTTAAAGATAGTGGTGTTTGGCGGGTTTTAAAACAGATGGGGCCGGCAATTTTAGGGGTATCTGTTGGGCAAATATCATTAATTATTAATACGATTTTTGCCTCATTTCTCGTTTCTGGCTCAGTTTCGTGGATGTATTATGCGGATCGATTAATGGAATTCCCTGCCGGTGTGCTTGGTGTGGCATTAGGTACTATATTATTGCCATCGTTAGCTAAAAGCTTTTCTAAAGGCGATCATAAACAATATTCAGAGTTGTTAGATTGGGGATTGCGCCTCTGCTTTTTATTGGCCTTACCAAGCACGATTGCATTAGGTGTTATTTCTCGCCCACTTATATCAACGTTATTTGAATATGGCCAATTTACTTTAAATGATACATTGATGACACAGCGAGCTTTAGTTGCTTACTCTATCGGTCTACTTGGATTGATTTTAATTAAAGTGTTAGCACCCGCATTTTATTCCCGTCAGGACATTAAAACACCCGTCAAAATTGCAATTGTCACCTTAATTTTAACTCAACTAATGAATCTCGTTTTTATTGGGCCATTACAGCATGCAGGCCTTTCACTATCCATTGGTTTAGCTGCTTGCTTTAATGCTGGATTATTGTATTGGCAATTACGTAAAAAACAACTTTATCAACCCCAACCCGGTTGGTATCGGTTTTTAATTAAAATCGTCATAGCGGTAATTTTAATGTCTGCGGCATTATGGTTTGGTTCACACTTATTACCTGACTGGTCAACCAGCTCAATGTTGGTTCGTATTGGGCGATTGTTTGCATTGGTAATTGTTGGAATCGTTGTCTATTTTGCGTCGTTGATTGCTATGGGATTTAAGATCAAACACTTTATTAAACGAATTGATTAACAACAAACAATAATTAAAATTTTGTTAAAAATTTTAGGTAACAGGAACGTTTAAGTAAAATTAATAGGGAAATAAGATGAATAAAGTGTCTTTTTTTACTCTTCCCATTATTGGCAGTTTAGTTTATTTTGTGTTGAGTTCTTTTCTTTGGTTGTGTTTTGCCTTTTTACGACCCGAATCAAGCATTTCTTTTGAAACACTTGGTTCTTTATTCCCTGGTATTTTATTTTTTTCTAAATAATCTTGTAGATACATTATGGATTTTGGGTTTGTTGTCGCTTGTTTTTCACTACGCTAATATTCATATTGTCAATAAAACCAATACAGTATTATTGATTGTCATGATGGCCATATTCACGACAGTAGCTGAACTTATTCAACAAAGCATCATTGTTTATTTCTACGAGAGCCCTATTTCGCCAATGATGATAATGATTATCCCATCAGTTGTTTTCTGCTTTTTGTTGTACAGTTTATTAATTTACTATTTAACAAATTTCTTTGAAAAGTTCTTTGTAAAAAGTAACCAACCCTTTGCAATTACAGAAACTAACAGCTCAAATATTCACTTCATTTTATTTTCAATGTTTATCGTTATTGCTTTTGACTGGAGAGATAGTAATTTTCTAAAGGCTATTTATATTGGTGCTATACTAATTGGGCTGTTTTTGTCTAAAAACTGTTTTAAAAAGCCCTTTAATAAAATTCAATCAGAAAAGCTCATTAAAAGTGTTTTTGTATCTGCCATACTGATTTTTATTTGTCTCATTGTTTATTTTATCTCTTTATACCATATGCCAATAAGGTTTTATATTAACGGCATTACCCTGATTCGTGTAGGTCGTAGCTTGCTCTTGTTGATATTGCTTATTATGCTAGTTGGTTTGATTCTTAATAAAGTGACTAAGCATTATTTTCTAAAACAAAAAATCGGTCAGAAAAGTAATTGATTTTATTGGTTTTTTTGTGGTGTTTTTTTATTCAAAAAACACCACCCAAACTATTCCTCCCAAAAATAGGACAACAAAACCTTAAAATTTTTAACAAAAACTAGCACATTCCTAATTAACCGGTTATAATTCAATCGCTTTCAAAACAAGAGAGAGCTCATCAGTTAAGCAGTCAGTTGTAAAAAATTCAAATAAAACAAAAAATTACTTGACAGGATAATCGAAATGCGCTACCATGCATGGCATCTGGCATCTGGCATCTGGCCTGCCAAACCTACGCCCTAAATCTTTTTCATTTTCGCTGTAGTCTAAATCAGACTCAGTTCTTATTTGTATCACCTAAATTATCAAAATCATTGCATTTAACGAAGTCGCCATGTTTATCGGCAGTGTTATCAC
>NZ_FMAQ01000018.1 GCF_900094945.1 Gilliamella bombicola | reverse complement strand
AATCTTCAGTGTCACTTATCAAGACTTGATTTTTTTAAGTCCGTAGACTTTTAATTCTTCGTCTCGCAAGTGCCCACACAGATTGTCTGTTTCTTCTTTTTAAAGAGCTGACAGCTTCTATTTTTAATCAACTTTTCGCTGATTTAGTTTGCTGTCTCAAGGGCTGCGTATACTACGCTACACCTTTTTATTCGTCAAGAACTTTTTTAAAAATTTTTGACCTTATTCACTAACCTTACTCACCGCCTGCTTGGCGCTGACTGCGTGTCAGTGGATGCGCATTATAGGGACTTAAAAAAATCATGCAAGGGGTTATTGTGTTATTTATTTCTGTTTGCTTTTTTTTTACGCAAGATACACTAAAAATAGACTAAAACAATACATTTTGATTAAAATTAATCCATAAATATTCAGCGAATTCATTATATTGTTTATAAGATTACACCAATAATTAAGATATTTCTTTTATTTTTTTAGGTAAATCTGCCAAACTATCAATTAGCCAATCGGCCTGAGCCAATGCTTCTTCAGTTATTGTATCGCCTGTTTTTACTAACACAGTCTTTTTAACGCCTGCTTTTTTACCCGATAATAAGTCCGATACTCTATCTCCCACCATATAAGAGTTAGCAATATCAATTTTTAGTTCTTTGGCTGCGGTTTGGATCATGCCGGGGTTTGGTTTACGGCATTCACACTTATCGATTAACGGATCATGAGGACAATAATACACGCCATCTAAATCAACACCGCGATCTTGTAACGACCAATCCATCCATTCTGTCAATGTATGGAACTGCTCTTCAGTAAATTTATTTCTAGCAATACCGGATTGGTTAGTTGTAATAACTAACAAAAAACCCATTTTTTTGAGTTCTTGCATCGCATCAATGACACCATCAATAAAATGGAATTTATCAATTGTATGTACATAATTATAATCGATATTAATGGTACCATCTCGATCTAAAAAAATAGCCGGTTTCATTTTTTCATTTTTCCTTTTAATTTAGATATTACTCTAATCTTTATATAGCATATTATTGATTGACTTAGATGTCTAGACGTCTTAATATTCACCCATTCATCTTTTGTCTTTATATATTATGATACAGCTACAGCATATTTCGAAAATATTTGAACATAATAAGACCCAAATTCATGCATTAAAGGACATCAGCATACATGTTCCTCAAGGGAAGATTTATGGCGTTATTGGCAAATCAGGGGCAGGAAAGAGTACGCTTATCCGTTGCGTTAACTTACTTGAAAAGCCGACTAGTGGTAAAATATTTTTCGATAATCAAGAAATTACTCACCTATCAAATAGAAAGCTAATTGAAGTACGCCGAAAAATTAGTATGATTTTTCAGCACTTTAATTTACTCTCTTCGCGCACTGTTTTTGATAATATTGCCTTTCCACTTGAGCTTAATAAAACTCCTAAAGCAAAAATTAAGCAAAAAGTGAACGACCTTATAGAGTTAGTCGGATTGACTGAAAAAGCAAACGTTTACCCTGCTAATTTATCTGGCGGACAAAAGCAACGCGTTGCGATTGCTAGAGCCTTAGCAAGTGATCCAAAGGTACTCTTGTGCGACGAAGCAACTAGTGCACTTGATCCAGAGACAACTCGATCTATTTTGAAATTATTGAAAGACATTAATCAAAAACTAGGTCTTACAATTTTGTTAATCACTCACGAAATGGATGTTGTGAAACAGATTTGCGACCAAGTGGCAGTCATCAGTAATGGTGAATTAGTTGAACAATCATCGGTTGGTGAGATCTTTTCCCATGCTAAAACCGATATTGCAAGACAGTTCATTCAATCGACCTTACATATAAATATTCCTGATGACTATTTAGCAAGGCTATCGCCGGAGCCTAAGGCAGGACTTAACCCTTTAGTTCGTTTAGAATTTACGGGAGTTTCGGTTGATTTACCTTTGTTATCACAAATTGCCAAAGAATTTAATATCGAAAGTAACATCATTAGCGCGCAAATGGATTATGCTGGTGGTGTTAAATTTGGTTTAATGCTAGCCCAAATGGAAGGTAACCCTAAAAGTATTGCGTCAGCAATCCAATTCTTAGAAAAAAATAATACCAAAGTAGAGGTGCTAGGTTATGTTTGATTTTATTCCCGCTTTTAAACCTTTTGAATCTTTATTTCGATACTTAGCTCAATACAATTTTTGGGCCGATTTTGTTGCATTTTGTTCATCAATCAAAGGATTAAACGAACCAGTATTATTCAAAATAGCAGAAGCAACTGATGATACTATTTATATGATTTTTTTATCTGGTTTTTATGGAACATTAATGGGCTTACCATTAGGTATCTTGCTATATATAACTCGCCAAGGAAATATACTTGGAAATAATATAGTACATAATGTTCTTTCTTTTATAATAAATGTGTTTCGCTCAATTCCTTTTATTATATTAATTGTATGGATTCAACCGTTTACAATGGAAATAATGGAAATTTTTACAGGTAAAGGAACTTATTTGGGCAGAGAAGGAGCTATTGTACCGCTAAGTATAGGCGTTGCCCCTTTAATTGCCAAAATGATTGAAAATGCATTACTTGATCTTCCAAAAGGATTAATTGAAGCTGCTCGCTCTATGGGAGCAACACCGATACAAATTATCTATAAAGTTTTATTGCCAGAAACATTACCTGTAATTATCAACAGCATGACAATCTCATTAATCACGCTAACCGGTTATATAGCCATGGCTGGAGCTGTTGGTGCAGGAGGGCTTGGCGATCTAGCAAAACGATTTGGATATGAAGGTCATAACTATGATATGATGAATATATTTTTAGTGATATTAGTTATTATTGTCTTTATTATTCAATTTATTGGCAATAAAATTGTTAAACGTGTGTCTCATCAATAAACTTGGAGAAAATTATGTCAATTAAAAAGCTAGCATTAATCACCACATTGGTGAGTGCGTTTTTTTTAACTGGTTGTGATAATAATAAACAATCAGCCACAACAGATAACAAACCAACAGAGCCAGCTAAAGTAAATACGCTTAAAGTAGGCGTGATTTCTGGTCCTGAAGAAGAGGTAGCAGAAGTAGCTAAACAACAAGCGAAAGAGCTTTATAACCTAGATGTTGAACTAGTAATTTTTAGTGATTATGTCATTCCAAACCAAGCATTAAACGATGGTTTAATTGATGTTAATGCTTTTCAACATAAGCCTTTTTTAGATGAACAAATGAAAGAACGTGGCTACAAATTAGCTGTTGTTGGTAACTCGTTCGTTTATCCAATTGCAAGTTATTCTAAAAAACTCAAACCAATTTCTCAAACAGAAGAAACAGGTAATGGCGTAAAAGTCACTTCACCACGAGGTGAAACTTTCTTTATTCCAGCTAACTCAACAATTGCAATTCCTAGTGATCCTACGAATTTGGGCCGCTCATTACTTTTATTACAACATGAAGGAATGATTACGGTTGATAAATCTAAAGGTTTACTGCCGACTGTACTTGATATTACAAGCAATCCTTATAACTATAAGATCTTAGAACTTGAAGCTCCAATGTTACCTCGCTCACTAGATGATGCGCAAGTTGATCTAGCAATCATCAATAACGCCTTTGCAGGACAAGCGAACTTAACACCAAGCCAAGATGGGATTTTTGTTGAGGATAAAGAATCGCCATATGTCAACATAATCGTTTCGCGTGAAACTGATAAAGATAACGAAAACGTGAAAAACTTTGTTAAAGCATACCAAACTGATGCTGTTGCACAAAAAGCTAACCAAATCTTTAATGGTGGTGCGATTCGCGGTTGGTAATAGTAAAGTTATAATTATTGACTCACCTCAATACCGTCGGCTGAGCTCGACGGTATCCGTTCGTCGCTATTTTCACATAGTCAACAACAATAGTGTAAACTCAATCAAAAATCAATTATGACATATCAAATTGACCCCATCGGCATTATCCGCTCACCTTATAGTGAAAAATTTGCCGTTCCAAGACAACCTAATTTAGTTGGCGCTGGGCTAGGTGAACTTTATTTATCAGCTCCTTATAATGATCCTATCAGTGTTAAAGGATTAGAACAGTTTTCACATTTATGGCTATTATTTCTATTTCACCATATTGCGCCTGAAAAGTGGGGATTAACAGTTCGGCCGCCTCGTTTAGGTGGTAATAAAACGATGGGTGTATTTGCTAGCCGATCGCCATTTAGACCGAATCACATTGGATTGTCAGCCGTTGAATTAAAAGGTATTGTCGTTGAAAATAAACAGGTTATCTTAAAATTAGGTAGTCTTGATTTAGTTGATGGCACCCCCATTATTGATATTAAACCTTATCTACCTTATTGTGACAGTCATCCAGAGGCTCTTGCGGGATACGCGCAATCAGTTCCCGATAAAAAATTAACCGTTGAATTTTCACAAAAAGCACAATTAATATTGGATTTACAAAAGCAAAATTATCCCCAGCTTGCTGAGCTAATTACGCAAGTGATATCTCAAGATCCAAGGCCTGCCTACAAACAGAAAAATAGCAGTGAACAAACCTATGGAATAACACTTTATCATTTTAATATAAAATGGAAGATCATCAACAAACACGCCATTATTGAAGATATTCATAAAAGTGATATAAACGGTAACTAAAAATCATCAATTAAGTAACAAATTGATTTATAAATATAAATTAAAAAATACGCGAAACCGTTAAAAATAGTTTGTTCATTGTCACTATTCTGGTACATTGAATATGGGTTTAATTCCCTATATTTTATTTTCCCACTAAAGTTATATTTATAATTTTAGTGGTTTTTAGTGCAAGACTAATGATAATTTACCTTACGTTTACTTCTCATTTCAGCGATATCGATGGCATCAAACGAGTAATGCTTCCCACAATAATCACAATGAATATCGATATTACCGCCATCTTCCTTTAAGATTTCATCAACTTCGTTTTCGGGTAACGTCATTAAGCTATCTTCGCAGCGTTGACGTGAACAGATACATTTAAAGGTAATTTCATGTGTTTCAAAAAGACGCACTTCTTCTTGATTATATAAACGATACAAAATCTCGTCAGTAGAAAGTTGTAATAACTCCTCACTCGTAATTGTCTCGGTTAAAGCACTAAGATGCTCAAATGATTCATCGGTATTATCATTAGCTGGCAAAACTTGCAATAAAATACCTGCTGCCATTGGCTTATTATTATGTACACCCGTTTTTACAAACAAGCGTGTAGGGAGCTGCTCTGATTGCATAAAATAGTTTTCGATACAACCAATAAGCGTCTCTTTTTCTAATCCTACAATACCTTGATAACGTTCGCCATTTTTGGGTGTGATAGTGATAACTATATAGCCATTACCCACCATATCTTTCAGTGTCGCATCATCAGCAATATCACCATTAACCCGAGCAACTCCGCGTAGTTGTTGCTGATCATTACCATTAACAACGGCTAAAGATAACGCACCATCACCTTGCAACTGAACAGCAATATCACCCTCAAATTTTAGTGTTGCGGTTAATAAACTGGTTACAACCAATAATTCACCAAGCAAGGTTTGTACCGCAACTGGGTAGGTATGGTTATCTAAAATTGCTTGATATGTTTGTTCAAGACGAGTAATTTCACCACGAATAGGATGGTTATCAAATAAAAACCGATTTAAAGTATCCATATTAACTATTGTCACCTTGTTGCCTATCATATTTAAATTTAATCAAATCACGCCGCTCCTTTTTGTCAGGTCTTCTATCCGGGTGCGGCATTGTCAATGCATTAAGCTTACGCGCTTGTGCTATTACTTCGCGTTTAGCAATACTGTCGGGGGTTTCTTGATAAAGTTGCTGAGCATCAGTGGCAGTTTTTCGCTGTTCACTAATAGCCAAAATTTGAATTGTTTTTTGATCTGAGCCTTGGCGAAGAGTGAGAGTTGCACCGACTTCAACAATTTTACTTGGTTTAGTGCGTTGACCATTATAATGTACTTTTCCGCCTTCAATCATTTCGCGAGCTAATGATCGCGACTTATAAAACCTTGCGGCCCAAAGCCATTTATCTAATCTTACAAGCACTATCACACCCTCATATTACACTTATTATTGCGTTTTTTACATTCAAACACACATAATGTCTTAAACATCTTAACAAGTTATATAAGAATGCTTTTACAAAAATCAATGCTCAGAATTAATAATATAATTTTTACCATTTGTAGAAAATGTACCTGAAAAACTAAATGGCAGTAATTTACCATGTAAATCGGCCGAATAATTCATGGTTTTTGGTGGTTGTTTTGCTATTTTCCATTCTTCTAGTAATGAACTTGCTATACCATAAGCATTAAGCTGAAAAGATAAGAACTCATTTTGCAATGGATCAAACTTTGCTTTTGACTCAATCATACCACCACTAACTAAAACGCTAAATGTTAACGATGCATGATTTTCGGCATCAAATTTTACAATCATATCAGGATAATTAATATCAACTCGATTAAACGACCCTTTTTCAGATTTAAAAGAGGTAGTACCTGAAAAGATCCCTAATTTTTGATCTTTGGCTAAAGTAACACCAGTGCCAGAAACTTGAAAGTTATATAACGTAAATGGAAAATCGCTATATTTTCTAATTAACAAACTTTGTAAAATGGTAAGCTTGTCTACTTCAATATGTCTAAAAATACTCGGTAATACCGGCAGTTCTAGCTTTTCAGGAAGCTGATAATTAATATCTGATAAAGTTAATTGATCTAGATGTAAGGAATTATCTTCCCACTTTCCAGCAAAATTTATACTGCCTTTATTCCATTTTGCGAGTACCTTTTCGATTGTCACTTCTTGGTTGTTGGATGATAATTGTACTAATACTGATGCAAACGTCTCATCATGCCAAACAACATGATCGGCATTAAAAACAAAAGCGCTTTGATCAAAATGCCATTGACTATCATAACGAATATTGGTTGCTTCAATATTACCTTTTTCAATTAAAAAACTAGGCAACTGTATGCTACTTTCAAATATAGATAATTGTTTAATCGTCGACTTTGGTAGAAGATGAGAATATTTATCCAAAAAATCCTCTTCAGTTGATTGTAAATTGATATTATGCAGTTGTAGCTGATCAATATTCAAACTATTGTCAGCAAGTACTTTTAATTTACTTACAAAAAAACCATTATCAATATTACCACCTAAATTAGTCACGGTTGTAATATCATCGCGATGAAATCCTTGAATAAGCAGTGATTTGATAGAAATTTGGTTGACCAACACGGCTTGCGAAGAAAAATCAAATTGATATTTATCTTCTCCTGATAAGGAAAATGGTTTAACGCCACCATTAAGCTGAGTGAATGAAAGTTCATCAGCCCCATTATTAATCGAAACATTAGCAGTTGAATTAACAAACTTTAGCGTATTTGCTGAAAAGTTATAATGGCTAGATTTACCATCATTATGAATATAATTAATAGTACCATCAATAACAGTAACATAATTAAAATGTGTTAATTGCCAAAGATCACTTTTATCCAAGCCAACAACTAAGGTCGGAACATTAACAATCTCTTGCTTATCATCAGTTATAACCACATCATCAAAAACTAACTCATAAAAGTTTGAAAAAGAGTGATGAACTTTGCCTATTGAAATAGTATAAGAACTTAATCTAGATAATTGCTGGCTAACAATTTTGGCACCCCAAGAAGTTTGCACAACAAAATAAGACAATAATACAAAAAAACAAGTAACAAATAAAAAAGTGATTATGTAAATCCGTAATCGTAGCATAAATAATTTTAATTTTTTGTAAAGAAATGTTAACGCATTCTAGTACAATAACTTATTTTAATCAAAATAGCATCTCATTTTCAATATAAATCATTTGTGGTTAGGCTGGTTTTACAGTTAAGATATAGACATATGCAACGATATTTTTTTAAATAATTAACTGAACAACTCACTTTCTCTTTCTCTAATCAGATGAAGGGGGAGTTATTTTTTATTTATGATAAGTAAAAACGGGAGATACCTCAATGAAACAAATCCCAATGACAGTAAAGGGAGCTGAACTATTACGTGCCGAACTAGAAGAGCTAAAAAATGTCAAAAGACCACAAATCACTGCAGCCATAGCTGAAGCAAGAGCGCACGGAGATTTAAAAGAGAATGCTGAATACCATGCAGCAAGAGAACAACAAGGTTTTTGTGAGGGTCGAATTCAAGAAATTGAAGGCAAATTATCACAAGCACAAATTATAGATATTACCAAAGTAAAAAATACTGGACGTATTATTTTTGGCGCAACAGTAACAGTAATCAATATTGAAAACGACGAAGAAACAACCTATCGCATCGTAGGTGATGACGAAGCAGACTATAAACAAAATCTTATTTCGGTCAACTCACCTATCGCCAGAGGTCTAATCGGCAAAGAAGACGGTGATACCGTACAAATCAAAACGCCAGGTGGTGATGTAGAATTTGACATTGTTAAAGTTGAATATATCTAGTAAAAACAACTTTCACAAAAGCAGATACACAAACAGGGCAACTAGCCCTGTTCTTGTATTTATTTAGGTAAAGTGATTTTCTTATCCTCACTTGGTCTAAAAATTGTAAAATTAGAGCCAACCAATTGCACGGATAACGCTTTTGTTTCGCGAATAATGGCATCACAAATAAGCTTCTTGGTTTCACGGTCTTCAGCAGAAACTTTAATTTTAATTAACTCATGGAAATTTAACGCGTTGTCAATTTCGGCAAGCACGCCTTCGGTAAATCCATTAGCACCAATCATCACAATAGGTTTTAAATGATGAGCTTCACTTTTTAAATACTGTTTTTGTTTATTCGATAAATTCATTAAATTTTTATCACATTAAGTTGCAATTTTGCTATTCTACCCTTATATATATCTGTAATCAATGAAGTAGCCTCTTTACATTAAGGATTTATTCGCTGTGAGTAACAAAAAACGCTCAGCAAGCTCAACACGTTGGCTCAATGAGCATTTTAAAGATCGCTTTGTGCAACAAGCACAAAAAAAAGGATTACGATCCAGAGCATGGTTCAAACTAGAAGAAATTCAAAAAAGTGACAAACTCTTCAAACCTGGGATCACTGTCGTTGATTTAGGTGCCGCACCTGGAGGTTGGTCGCAATATGTTGCATCACTCATTGGTGATAAAGGTCGCATTATTGCGTGTGACCTACTACCAATGGATCCTATTGTCGGGGTTGACTTTTTACAAGGTGATTTTCGTGACGAAGGCGTATTAAAAGCATTGCTAGAACGTGTTGGCGAAGACAAAGTCCAAGTAGTCATGTCAGACATGGCCCCAAACATGAGTGGTCAACCTGCCGTTGATATACCAAAAGCCATGTATTTAGTTGAACTGGCATTAGACATGTGTCGAGACGTACTTGCTCCTAACGGAAACTTTATCGTTAAAGTATTTCAAGGAGAAGGATTTGAAGAGTACCTAAAACAGGTGCGAAATATGTTCAAAACTGTCAAAATTCGCAAGCCTGAAGCATCACGCGCTAGGTCTCGAGAAGTTTATATTGTTGCAATGGGTATGAAGTAGCCAGTTGTATAATTTTGTAGTACCATACTTCGTTAAATTTAGTCGTAACTGTTAATTTTTATGAGAGGTTTTTCTTTTGAACGACATGGTAAAGAATTTACTGATCTGGGGAATTATCGCTGTAGTATTGATCGCTGTATTTAACCAATTCAGCTCAATGTCAAATAGCAGTCCTCAAGTCAATTATACTCAATTTAATTCCGATATCACCAATGGCAAACTCCAAGAAGTGCATATTAACGGACGAGAAATTGTTGCTACAACCAAAGAAAATAGTAATTACACTACCTACATCCCCTATTTTGATGAAAAACTCATGGATGACCTGTTAAGCAACAAAGTACCTGTCTATGGTAGCCCTGATGAAAAACCAAGCCTAATCGTTAGTATTCTGGTTTCTTGGTTTCCTATTATTTTGCTCATTGGTTTTTGGCTATTTATGATGCGCCAAATGCAAGGTGGTGGCAAAGGTGGACCAATGTCGGTTGGCAAAAGCAAAGCCCGCATGTTAACACCCGATCAAATTAAAACTAAATTTACAGATGTTGCAGGTAGCGAAGAAGCCAAACAAGAAGTGACCGAAGTGGTCGACTTTTTACGCGATCCGGGCAAATATCAAAAATTAGGTGGACGCATACCAAAAGGAATCTTAATGGTCGGTCCTCCAGGCACAGGTAAAACCTTATTAGCCAAAGCCATTGCTGGCGAAGCCAATGTCCCATTCTTTAGCATTTCAGGCTCTGACTTTGTTGAAATGTTCGTTGGAGTGGGGGCATCACGTGTGCGCGATCTTTTTGAACAAGCACGAAAACACTCACCTTGCATCATCTTCATTGACGAAATTGACGCCGTAGGTCGCAAACGTGGTGCAGGGTCAATGGGTGGTCACGATGAACGTGAACAAACATTAAACCAAATGCTTGTTGAAATGGATGGCTTTGAAGCCAACAGCGGAATCATCATCATCGCAGCAACAAACCGCGTTGACATCTTAGATCCGGCATTACTACGACCGGGCCGCTTTGACCGCCAAGTGCAAATTGGCTTACCAGACATGAAAGGCCGTGAACAAATTCTTGCGGTACATGTCCGTAAAGTACCACTAGGAAGTGATGTCGACTTATCTGTCCTAGCTCGAGGCACGCCGGGCTATTCGGGTGCAGAACTGGCAAATTTAGTCAACGAAGCGGCATTATTTGCTGCACGTCGAAACAAACGCCTAGTCACCATGGACGAATTTGAAGAAGCCAAAGATAAAATCAACATGGGTACTGAAAGACGGTCACTAACCATGACACAAGAACAGCTCATATCAACAGCATACCACGAAGCTGGGCACGCTATTATTGGCCACTTAATGCCTGATCACGACCCAATTCACAAAGTCACCATCATTCCGCGCGGACGCGCCCTTGGTGTCACCTTCTTCTTACCAGAAGGTGATCGTGTCAGTGAAAGCCGTGAAAAGCTTGAAGGCGACATTGCTACGCTTTATGGTGGACGATTAGCAGAAGAGCTCATCTATGGCGAAAATAAGATCTCAACAGGTGCATCAAATGATATCAAAGTAGCCACACAATATGCACGAGCCATGGTAACCCAGTGGGGCTTTTCTGATCGCTTGGGACCACTGTTCTACGAAACAGATGACAATGGATATGGACGACCAAAAGACATATCTGACGAAACAGCTCGCATTATTGACGAAGAAGTTAAAGCCATTATTGACCGCAATTATCAGCGCGCTCGTAAAATCTTAACGGATAATATTGACGTACTACATGCAATGAAAGATGCACTAATGAAATACGAAACCATTGGTTCAAAACAAGTTGCAGACTTAATTGCTCGTCGTCCACTCACCACACCGGATGACTGGACAGAAAGTGACGAACAGGCAGCAAAACAGATCCCAAATGAAGGGAATGACACGCCGCCACAATCAGAAAGCGAATAAATTCAAAAAATAAAACGCGCTACGGCGCGTTTTTTCTCGATAAAATATCTTAAGATAAATACAATCACATAATATAACCCTAATAAGGCTGTGAATCATGGAAATACAGTTTCAAAATCAAATAATGGATCTCTCGTTCCCACAAGTCATGGGCATTGTTAACATGACACCCGATTCGTTTTCTGACGGAGGAAGTTATAACAACCTTGATGATGCTATGCGCCGTGTTGACAGCATGATTCAAGCTGGTGCCACATTCATCGACGTCGGCGGCGAATCTACTCGCCCCGGCGCAGCCGAAGTATCAGTTGACGAAGAGCTAAACCGCGTTGTGCCATTGGTTGAAAAAATAGCCCGATATTTTGATGTATGGATTTCGGTCGACACATCAAAACCACAAGTTATGACCGAATCGGCCAAGGCAGGCGCACACCTAATCAATGACATCCGTGCACTAACGCTCCCCGGCGCAATGGAAGCTGCAGCACAAACTGGCTTACCGGTTTGCGTCATGCACATGCAGGGAGACCCTCAAACCATGCAAAATGCACCACACTACAAGCAAGATATCTATCAAGAAGTCGATGACTTTTTTGCAAAACAGATCGAACGCTGCATAAGCGCCGGCATCGACCGTCAAAAAATCATACTCGACCCCGGTTTTGGATTTGGTAAAACACTAGCTCACAATTACCGACTATTAGCCATGCTTGAACAATTCCACCATTTCAACCTACCTTTATTAGTCGGCATGTCCAGAAAATCTATGATAGGACAAGTGCTAAATGTCCCACCACAAGAACGAATGTTAGGTAGTGTATCTTGTGCGGTAATAGCGGCAATGAAAGGCGCACAGATTATTCGAGTGCATGATGTAAAAGAAACGTTTGATGCATTAAGAATTGTACAAGCTACATTAGCTGAGCAAGCATAATTTTGCTTCTAAAGGTCATTTTGTTATTATCATTGAATAAAAGATTTTAGCCGTTAAAGATATATATAAAAACGGCTAAAATCTAGTTTGATTCAACTACTCCGAAATAAATTAATAAAAAATATATTTATAATTACTATAGTGCAGCTATATATTCTTCTAAGTGCGATTTAATTACTGTTACATGAGGTCCATAAATAACTTGAACACCTTGCCCATTAATAATTATTCCTTTTGCGCCGGTTGATTTTAAGATCTCTTTATCAACCAATTGATTATCATGTACAGAAACTCTTAACCTTGTTGCACAACAATCAATATAAGTAATATTTTGTTTACCTCCTAATCCCTTTAAAATATTAATTGATTGATTGCTATTATTTTTTTGTTTAATTTTTTTTATATTTTCTACATCTTTTTTTGTATATAATTTAGTTTCCTCATTATCACTTTCTCTACCTGGTGTTTTAAAATTAAATTTTTTGATTAAGAAACTAAATGTGAAATAGTATAGAGGAAACATTGGCAAACCAATCAAAATAACATTAATCCAGTGAGTTTTATTATTGCCTTGTAAAACACCAAATAATATAAAATCAATTAAACTACCAGAAAACGTTTGTCCAACACCAACATCAAAAATATGGCATAACATGAAAGAAAAACCAGCATAAATACAATGAATCACATATAATAAAGGCCCTGCAAATAGGAAAGAAAACTCAATTGGTTCAGTAATCCCAGTTAAAATAGCAGTTAAAGTTGCAGAAAGTAAAAGCCCCAAGACCATATTGCGATTTTGAGGTTTAGCTGTACGATAGATAGCTAGTGCTGCACCCGGAATACCAAATAAATAGAATGGAAACTTACCAGCCATAAAGCGGGTTGCTTCAACTGAAAATTCTGTTGTATTTGGGCTAGCCAGTTGAGCAAAGAAAATATTTTGTGCTCCTGTAACAAGATTACCATCAATCATTGCTGTACCACCAACCCCTGTTTGCCAAAATGGCATATAAAATACATGATGTAAACCAAATGGAATTAAGGCTCGTTCAATAAATCCATAAATAAATGTTCCTGCATAGCCCGATTTATTAACTAATTGACCTAATAACAAAATTCCATTTTGGATTGTAGGCCAGATATAAAACATTAAAATACCAATAAATAAATAAACGAACGCGGTAATAATAGGAACAAAGCGTGAGCCGCCAAAGAATGATAAAATAGCTGGTAACTCAATTCGGTAATAGCGATTATGTAAAGCTGCAACACCTAACCCAACAATAACACCGCCAAAAACCCCCATTTGTAGAGTTTGAATTCCAACCGCATCACCTAAAGATCCATTCGGCAATGCCCCTTCTTTTAATAACTCTTTTAACTCTAATAGTGCATGAATAGTTGAGTGCATGATAAAAAATCCAACAGCACCAGAAATAGCAGCGACTTCTTTTTCTTGCTTTGCCATCCCCATTGCAACTCCAATAGCAAATAGAATGGGAAGATTAGAAAATATAACGCTACCAGCATTTTTCATTATGGTTAAAAATACATGTAGTAAAGTTCCTTCTCCTAAAAAACTTTGTAATCCATAAGAAATAATTGTTGTTTCATTGGTAAATGAAGCCCCTATACCCAACATTAATCCAGCCGCAGGAAGCAGTGCAATTGGTAACATAAAGGATCGACCAACCCGTTGTAATACACTAAAAAAAATACTTTTCATTGTAGTTAACCCTAATTTTTATTAAATGATAATAGTGAACGACCAAAAGTTCACAAAATAAATTTTATATGTGAAATATTTTTTTTAAAAGAGATCTTGTTCACATAATTTTAATAAAAAATTAATTTTTTTAGCTTTTTTAACGGTGAAAACAATAAAAAGATAATTAATAATTATCTTTTTATTTTTATTTTGTAAATTAAGACCTTTATATTCATAAAGGTCATTCTAAATTATGATAGGTTTCTTAGCTCATTAAGAGTCTGTTTATAAGATTTATTTTTAATAAATAACCCAGCAGTCCCAAGTATAAAATATTCCACATAAGGCAATAATTGTTTGATAATGTTTGAATTTATCGCACCATCAATAGCGATTGCAGTTTTTAAATTTCTATCTTTAATTATTGAACTTAACCTCTTAACTCTATCGATAGAATTATATATAAAAGGTTGACCCGCAAATCCTGGGTTTACAGACATTATCAAAACAACATCAATTATATCTAAAACATCTTCTAATACACATAATGGAGTACCAGGATTAATTGCAACACCAACTTTTTTACCTGTTGATTTAATTTGATTTAAAGTTCGATGTATATGTGTTAATGTTTCTACATGAACATAAATAATTTGGCAACCAAGTTGTGAAAATTTTTCAATATATAGAGATGGATTGCTAATCATTAAATGAACATCATAAGGAATCTTTGATAATTTACTTACAGCTTTTATATCTTCTAAACCTAAAGCAAAATTGGGTACAAAATTACCGTCCATTATATCAATGTGGAACATATCGACACCCGATTCTTCCAGTAACTTTATTTCAGTTTCCAACTTTGAAAAATCAACACACATTAGTGAAGGACAAAATTTACTCATGAAATTCTCCTTTTTGAATTTTGTCTATTTGATTTATTCTTGTTTGATGACGTCCCCCCTCAAATTTTGCCATTAACCATTCATTAATAATCATTTTTGCTAGCTCACTTCCAACTACACGAGAACCAAAAGCAAGAATATTAGTATTATTATGTTCTCGTGATAATTTTGCAGAATAAGGATCACTACAAACAACTGCCCTTATTCCTTGACATTTATTTGCAGCAATAGAAATACCTATTCCTGTCCCACATATTAATATTCCTAAATCCGCTTGTTTTGTATTTACTGAACATGCCACCCTATGAGCATAAATTGGATAATCTGTTCTTTCTGTTGATGTAGCACCGAGATCAATTACTGTAATATTTTTATTCTCCAAATAATCAATAATATCTTTTTTCAAAATATATCCAACATGATCATAACCTATTGCAATTTTCATAACCCCTCCTTATATGATTAAAAACAAAACCGTTAACTTCACAAATAAAAATATTAACGTTAATTGTTTTTTTTGTAAAGTTTAAAAAGTGGGTGAAAATTTATTTTTTTACAATGTGCTTAATTTCAAATTAGGTTAGAATTACTAAAAAATGTATGGAGAGAACCTGTGAAACAACTAAATAATTCAGAAAATTCTAATGCACTCGCAATTGGAGCTATGATTCGTATTTCACTTTCAAGTTTAAGCAATACCGAGCAAAGAATTATTGAATGGATGATGGTAAAAGGAAATTTAAAACCAAAAACAAGTATCAAAGAAGTTGCAGAACAGCTATCAGTTTCTGAACCATTGCTAGTAAAAGTATCTAAAAAATTAGGATATTCTGGTTTTAGAGAAATTAGAAAGGCTTTACTTTCATATTTTGATGCATTACCTTTTGATCGAGAACAAGAACTATCTGAAAAAGATAACGTTGAAAATATTATTGAAAAAGTCTTTAATAATTCGGTACAAGCATTAAAAGAAGCTCAATCTATTGTCGATGCAAAAATTATCTCACGAGCAGCAAAATGGATTTTTCATGCTAATCGTATCATTATTCTTGGTATCGGAGGGTCTGCTATTGTTGGCCAAGATTTTGAACATAAATTATTGAGAATAGGGATTCACAGCCATACTTATAGTGATAATCATTTAATGGTGATGGTTGCCAGCCAACTAAAAGAAAACGATGTTGTTATAGCTATCTCACAATCAGGAAATACTTCAGAAATATGTAACGCTATTTTGGTTGCTAAAAAGAATAAAGCCAAAATTATTTGTATTACCAATAATCATCAATCAGAGCTAGCTGAAATTTCAGATCTATCTATATTCAGTCCAGCTAAAAATGGCCCATTACTTGGTCAAAATGCAGCAGCTAGAATTATACAATTAACCTTATTAGACACGTTATTTATATCCATTGTTGTACTAGATCATGAAAAATCCAAAGTTCATTTAGAACGTAGCATTGATGTAGTAAAACCATTGCATAAAAGAATTCAATTCAGTGAATAGTTGAAGAAATGGGCATTTTAAGCTTTAAAATAGAAAGCTATATTGCCAATTGCAATGCTAACCAACTTTGATATTGCTAACTATTTTAATTTTTAAACAAAAAATAGACCTAAAAAAACAATAAAACCAACATAATTATTATTTAAAAAAGCTCGAAAACAACGTTTCCGATCTCGTTTTTTTATCAACCATTGTTGGTAAATAAATAGTATGGCAACCAGCAATAAAGCAATATAAAAAACCAACGACAATTGGTTGATGACGCCAACCATCAATAGGCCAATCATGGTAAACGCCTGCAATACCCCTATAATAAACTTATCGTACTGCCCAAATAAAATGGCGGTGGATTTTATGCCTATTTTGATATCGTCGTTACGATCCACCATCGCATATTCCGTATCATAAGCAATTGTCCAACAAATATTAGCCAAGCAAAGTAACCAACATGTGAGGGGGAATTGCTCTATAATGGCGGCATATGCCATAGGAATACCCCAGCTAAAGGCAATGCCTAATGTGACTTGCGGTAAGTGCGTGTAGCGCTTCATAAAGGGGTAAATCATTGCTGTTAATAAGGCTATGATTGCAATAAGCCATGATAGTTTATTTAAGATGAGCAATAGGCAAAGCGCAATGAGTAATAGAGTAAATAAGGTCCATAGTGCATTTTTTTCGGTCAATGCACCCCGAGCGAGTGGGCGGTTTTTTGTGCGTTCGACGTGTGCATCAAAATGACGATCGGCATAATCGTTGACAACGCATCCTGCTGCCCGCATGGTAAATACCCCTAAAATAAAAATGAGGGTAATATAGGTATAGGGCTCACCGGTCAACCATATCGCCCAAAGCGTTGGCCAAAGTAGTAGTAAGGTGCCGATGGGTTTGTCTAACCGCATTAGTTGTATATAAGCTAACATAAATGTTTTTTGCTATTTGAAATAATAGGTGGATTATACCTTGTTACTTAAAAGCTGCAATGTACACTATCCTCTGCAAAGGTGGTAAGACAAAGCACAATAAGGGAAAAAGTTAGATCATGAGTAAATACTGTTCCACAATCACAGCTAATGCTCGATAAAATGGGCTTATCTCATTTTGCTTTAACTTTTTTAAATAGGCTGAAGACCAAATCAATAAGTGTTCATCCATTAACTGTTTTGCAGCTTTGGGATTGTTCTTTTCTTGCAATATGGCATAGGCCATTAGCATTAATCCAAATTGGTCTTCGGGTTCGTTGATGCCGGTATTAAGTGTTAAACCTTGTTGTTGTAAGAATTGGCGATAGCGTTCTTGTGATTCGCCCATTAATAGCTGCTCTTGATCTAAATAGACCGATCCCCAAGGAGGAGCGGACATAGCACCCTGCCCTTTAAATAATAGTGAAAATTGGTAATTAAGTTCTGGGTTGTTGATTTGAGTAGCGATTATTTGGCACTGTTCACCAATAAGCACGGCATTTTGCCAATCAACAATATGCTCAAGCTGAAATAAGATATCAATGAGCGGTTTAACCGTTTGGTGATCAGGTGGATAATAAAAAAAGGCACCAAATAGTTTTGCCAAAATGGTGGATGTAAGTTTATCCGGATGTATTGCTTCATTATTTTTCATTAAATCGCTACCTAACTATAAATAGATAGTATTGATTTGGGATGCCATTAAATAAAATAGCCTTCCTAATCATACCAGTAGATAAACACCCAAATACGGTAAAAAAACCAGTGGTAATTTGTACATGTTATACCTCTTCGGGGTTGAGTATTTGTCCCAGTGTATCGCCCGAGGCTTTCGCTTGAGGATGGGGTTTGATAACAATATTGGGTTTAGTTAGATTTTCGTTTGGTAGTGGAGCAATGTTCCGCTCATTACCATGTCGCTGGCGGAGTTTTTCGATTTCATCAAAGTCTAACGCTCTTTGCGGACAGGAGTCGACACAAACCGGTTTGAGTCCTTGTTCAACACGTTCATAACAGCCATCACATTTTGACATAACCTGTTTTTGATGATCAAATTGCGGTGCGCCATAAGGACAATGGGTTTCACAACGTCGGCAACCAATGCAAATATCTTGATTAACAACCACTAAGCCATCTTGTGAGCGTTTATGCATTGCTCCCGTTGGGCAACCTTGTACACAAGCAGGCTCTTGGCAATGATTACATGAGATGGATAAATAGTAGGTAAAAGTATCGTTTTGCCACATACCATCAACTTGCTGCCAAGTACCTCCGCCATACTCATAAACACGGCGAAAATTAACACCTAATGCATTATCTTTTTCATCTTTACAACTGATTTGGCAGGTTTTGCAACCGGTGCATTTTGAAGAATCAATATAAAATCCATATTGCATTTTTATTATCCGTTCTTTAATTTATGATACTCAACACATAGTCAATAATGGTTTGACTTCAACCAGATTAGTATGTTGTGGATTGGCTTTTGCAAGCACCGTTGGGCGCAATGATGTTAAGCGATTAATACAACCGCCAATATCAATCCCGGCCGCATTGGTTTTTGCCCACATTCCTTGCGGAATAGCAATCACACCCGGTAATATCCTTGGTGTGACTTTAGCTGGAATACAGAGCCGACCTCGATCGTTGTAAACCTCAACTAACTGGCCATGTTTTATTTGTCTTTGCTCGGCATCAAATGGATTAATCCAAATACTGTTAGCAACCGCTTCGCGCAGTTGTGGTAAATTACTGTAACTGGAATGGCATTGCCCTTTGGTATGGAAGCCAATCAGTTGTAGCGGGTATTTTTTGCGTTTGGGTTTATCTTCACTGCCTTCAATTGCGGGTAGGTAGGCTGGAATAGGATAAAGGACATCGTCTGGAGCAAGTTCCCATTCGTTGGCGATAGTGGCTAATGCTTCTGAATAGATTTCTATTTTTCCTGATGGGGTGTTTAGTGGGTTTTTAATTGGATCGTCTCGAAAAGCTTTTAACCCAATTTGCGTATCGCTATCAGCCAGCTTACGATCAATAACGCCCATACCATCAGTATTGGCAAAAGGTGGTAAATGAGGTTGGCTTTTACGCAGTTTTTCATAGCAATAGGCTATCCAATCTTCTTGCGTTCGCCCTTCGGTGAATTTGTCTTTTATACCCATTTTTTCAGATAATTGCGTTAATACCTCATAAGCTGGACGGTTTTCCCAAAGTGGTTTTATTGCCCGTTGCATGCGGATGATATAGTGATAAGCACCCGATGAGTAAGAGTTATTAATCAAATCGTTACTTTCAACCGATGAGACATCGGGCAGAACTAAGTCCGCATATTTTGCCGATGCGGTCATATGCGTATCCCAAACAAGAATAAATTCACATTTAGACTCATCCTGTAGGATTTGATGAGTACGATTAAGATCAGAATGCTGGTTTCCAATAACATTACCGGCGTAATTCCAGATAAATTTGATGCCAACATCTAATTTATCTTTGCCACGTAAATAGGCATTTTTTGCCGTTAAGCTTAACGGATCGTCAATCGCTTTTGTCCACAAAAAGAAAGGAATACTGGTTTTTATAGGGTTGGGGATACTTAAACTTGGAATAGGATAAGTTATACTCCCCCCCCATGTGCCAATGTTGGTGCCCGGTTTACCAAATTGACCAGTGATAATTGGCAATAACATAATTGCCCGAGCGGTATGTTCACCATTTTGCCAACGCTGTACACCATAACCTTGCGATATCCAAGCCGCTTTTGCATTCACAATATCCATAGCCAGTTTGCGGATCTGCTCGGCTGGAATGCCTGTTTTTTTAGCCGCCCATTCAGGTGTTTTAGGTGTTCTGTCATTACCTAATCCTAAAATATAGGATTTATAATCGCTAAAAGGGGGGGCACTGTCTGGTAGGGTATCGGCATTCCAACCAACACAATATTGGCTAAGCATGGCATCATCAATACGATCTTGTTCAAGTAACGCATATCCTATTGCCGCCACAAGCGCCGCGTCAGTTCCAGGAATAATCGGAATCCAATCAGCATGATAAGCCACCACACTTTCACTTCGACGTGGGTCAATAATAATCACCCGTGCTTTGCTTTGTTCTAATGCATGAAAAAGCTCGGTAACTTGTCCACCACCTGACATTCGGGTTTCAGCAATGTTATGTCCAAACATAACAACTAAATCGGAGTGCTTGATTTGATCAAGTAATGACTCCTTAGCATTACCATAAATATAAGGCCGAATGGCCGAAATCTGCCCACTTGAATAGTCACCATGATAATTTAAAAAACCACCAATCGTACTTAAAAAACGCTGACACGCATTACGACCTGAAATGTTAGCACCAGTCGTACCTGATCCATATTGATAATAAATCGCTTCGTTACCATAGTTGTCGATCGTATGTTTGAGCTTTTCAGCTAGTAAATCAATCGCCTCACTCCACGAAATGCGTTTAAATTTACCTTCACCACGTTTGCCTATTCTTAGCATTGGGTATTTTAAGCGTTCTGGATCGTAAGTGCGCCAACGAACGGAACGGCCACGTAAACACGGGCGAATTTGATGTTGTCCAAAAATCGGGTCATCAATGCCATCTTCTGAAGATATTTTAGTGATAATATCGTTTTTTACATGAACTTTTAAAGGACAACGGCTACCGCAGTTAACTAAACAAGCACTATAATAAATTTGTTCTTTATCCGTAGGGTTAAGAGGTTTTTTGTTATTAACATCGCTATCCGGCTCTACATAGGCAAAAGGTAATTGCATATTGCTAGTTAATGCTGCTACACCGCCAATAGTTGACGATTTTTGTAAAAAATCACCCTGATTTATTATATTTTTATCTTTTGACTTGCTCATTTAATTCCCTTATTTTTTTATACGGGATTTTCTTATCATCGTACTAAAATTACGATAAAAAATCTTAAAAAGTAAATTATCTTTTCTAACCAATACGATAAGTTGGATTTATGAGTTTAACTTAAACGCCGGTGCCATTGACCTTGGTCTTATTGTACAAAGGTTGGTATAATAACTGTCATTTATTCGAATAGATAGAAAAACTATGTCGCAATCTACTTATAATGCCGTTGATATTGAAGTTTTAAAAGGGCTTGATCCTGTTCGTCACCGTCCAGGTATGTACACCGATACCACTCGCCCAAACCATTTGGGCCAAGAAGTCATTGATAATAGTGTCGATGAAGCTATTGCCGGCCATGCTCGTCAAATTAAGGTGACACTTTATGAAGATAACTCACTTGAAGTGATTGACGATGGGCGCGGCATGCCTGTTGATATTCACCCAGAAGAAGGCGTGCCTGCAATTGAGCTATTGCTTTGTCGTTTGCATGCTGGGGGTAAGTTTTCGAACAAGAATTACCAGTTCTCTGGCGGTTTGCATGGTGTGGGTATTTCGGTGGTAAATGCATTATCAAAACGTGTTGAAGTCACTGTTCACCGTGATGGACAAGTGTACGAAATGGCCTTTGAAAATGGCAACAAAGTCGAAGATTTACACATCACTGGTACATGTGGGCGCCGTAATACGGGTACCAAAGTGCATTTTTGGCCAGACGAAAAATATTTTGATTCACCTCGATTTTCAGTGCCTCGCTTGTCACATCTACTTAAAGCCAAAGCGGTTCTTTGCCCCGGTCTTGAAATTAGCTTTAAAGATAAAATCAACAATACCGAACAACGCTGGTGCTATCAAGATGGATTAAAAGACTATTTGATGGAGTCGGTAAGTGGTTATTCACTACTACCCGAAATCCCATTTACTGGTAGCCACATTGGCGAAACCGAAGCGGTTGAATGGGCGTTACTTTGGATGCCTGAAGGCGGCGAGCTATTAACCGAAAGTTACGTTAACTTAATTCCAACAATTCAAGGTGGTACGCATGTTAATGGTTTACGTCAAGGCTTGTTAGATGCCATGCGTGAGTTTTGTGAGTTTCGTAATTTGTTGCCGCGTGGCTTAAAATTAACGGCTGATGATATTTGGGAACGTTGTGCTTATGTTATTTCAGTCAAAATGCAAGAGCCACAATTTGCAGGCCAAACCAAAGAGCGATTATCATCACGCCAGAGTGCGGCATTTGTGTCGGCAATTGTGAAAGATGCATTTAGCCTTTGGTTAAATCAACATGTTCAATTAGCCGAATTACTGGCTGAAATGGTGATTTCAAGCGCGCAAAAACGCTTAAAAGCCTCAAAAAAAGTCATCCGTAAAAAGCTAACTAGTGGTCCTGCACTACCGGGTAAGCTGGCTGATTGCTCATCGCAAGATTTAAGCCGTACTGAGCTTTTTTTAGTGGAAGGGGACTCGGCTGGCGGTTCAGCTAAACAGGCTCGAGACCGTGAATTTCAAGCCATTATGCCGCTTAAAGGTAAGATTTTAAATACTTGGGAAGTGTCATCTGACGAGGTGCTTGGATCACAAGAAATTCATGATATTTCGGTTGCTATCGGTATCGATCCGGATAGTGATGATTTGAGCCAATTACGTTATGGGAAGATCTGTATTTTAGCCGATGCCGATTCTGATGGACTACATATTGCCACTTTACTTTGTGCGTTATTTGTTCGTCACTTTCGTGCGATGGTTGAGCATGGACATGTGTTTGTTGCAATGCCCCCGCTTTATCGTATCGATTTAGGTAAAGAGGTGCATTACGCCCTAGATGAAGAAGAAAAAGAAGGCATTTTAGAACAGCTAAAACGTAAAAAAGGCAAACCGAATGTACAACGCTTTAAAGGTCTAGGCGAAATGAATCCATTGCAACTGCGTGAAACAACAATGGATCCTAATACTCGCCGTTTAGTGCAGTTATCCCTTGATGATGCCGAACAAACGATGGCACTGATGGATATGCTACTTGCTAAAAAACGCTCAGAAGATCGCCGCGAATGGCTACAAGAAAAAGGCGATCAAGTTGAACTTGATGTCTAACCAACAGAATGATTTAGAGGAACAATAATGAGTGAGATAACTCATGATGGAGTAGAAGTCCAATCACTACGCACCTTTACTGAAAGTGCCTATTTAAACTACTCAATGTATGTCATTATGGATCGTGCGCTACCATTTATTGGTGATGGTTTAAAACCTGTGCAACGACGTATTGTTTATGCCATGTCAGAATTAGGACTAAATGCACAAGCAAAATTTAAAAAATCAGCACGTACCGTGGGTGATGTACTTGGTAAATATCATCCTCATGGTGATAGCGCCTGTTACGAAGCTATGGTACTCATGGCTCAGCCGTTTTCATATCGCTATCCATTAGTTGATGGACAAGGTAACTGGGGGGCGCCGGATGATCCTAAATCATTTGCTGCTATGCGTTATACCGAATCACGCTTATCGAAATATGCTGAATTATTATTAGGTGAGTTAGGGCAAGGAACGGTTGATTATACGCCAAACTTTGATGGTACGTTGCAAGAACCTAAAATGCTACCAGCCAGATTGCCAAATATTTTACTAAATGGCACAACGGGGATTGCGGTTGGTATGGCAACCGATATTCCTCCACATAATATCCGTGAAGTAGCTAATGCGGCAATTATGCTTGCTGATAACCCAAACGCGACATTAAGCGAAGTAATGGCTCACATACAAGGGCCGGACTTCCCTACCGAGGCCGAAATTATTACGCCTCGTGACGATATCGAAAAAATCTACAAAACAGGTCGTGGATCTATTCGTATGCGTGCCGTATGGAAAAAAGAAGACGGCGACATTGTCATAACCGACCTTCCTCATCAAGTTTCAGGCGCTAAAATTTTAGAGCAAATCGCTTCACAAATGCGCGCTAAAAAACTGCCTTTAATTGAAGATTTACGCGATGAGTCGGATCACGAAAATCCAACTCGTTTGGTGATTGTGCCGCGTTCAAATCGAGTCGATTTAGAGCAAGTCATGAATCATTTATTTGCAACAACCGATCTCGAAAAAAGCTATCGCGTCAATATGAATATGATCGGGCTAGATAATCGCCCATCAGTAAAAGGATTAGTCGAAATTCTAACCGAGTGGCTGGAATATCGCAAAAACACCGTCACGCGCCGCTTAAATTATCGATTAGATAAAATATTAAAACGACTTCACATCCTTGATGGTTTATTAATTGCATTTTTAAATATCGATGAAGTTATCGATATTATACGTAATGAAGATGAACCTAAGCAGGAGTTAATCAGCCGTTTTGCATTAACCGATATTCAAGCCGAAGCAGTTTTAGAGTTAAAACTACGTCATTTAGCCAAACTTGAAGAAATGCGCATTAAAGGTGAACAAAGTGAGCTTGCAAAAGAACGCGATCACTTGCAAGCATTATTATCTTCACCGAAAAAACTGAGTAATTTAATAAAAAAAGAGCTACAAGAAGACGCTGAAAAATATGGTGATGAGCGTCGTTCTCCGATCGTTGAACGTAGTGAAGCTAAAGCCATTAGTGAACAAGAGTTAACACCATCAGAACCTGTTACCGTGATTTTGTCTGAAATGGGCTGGGTTAGAACAGCTAAAGGTCATGATATTGATGCTACCGGTTTAAGCTATAAAGCGGGTGATAGCTTTAAAGCTGCCGCAAAAGGAAAAAGCAATCAGCCCGTTATCTTTATCGACTCAACAGGTCGTAGTTATGCTATAGAGCCTAATACCCTACCATCTGCCCGAAGCCAAGGAGAGCCATTAACCGGTAAACTAGCACTACCGGCAGGCGCAACGGTTGAACATGTTTTGATGTCACAAAATGATAATCAAAAATTCTTGCTGGCTTCAAGTGCAGGGTATGGCTTTATTTGTCAATTTAGTGATTTAATTGCTCGTAACCGCAATGGTAAGGCGATTATCAATTTACCTAAAGAAGCAAAAATCCTAGCACCAATTGAAATCCCATCAGAAGATAGCTTATTGTTATCGATCACTAAAGCTGGTCGAATGCTCATCTTCCCTGTCAAAGATTTACCTGAACTTGCCAAAGGTAAAGGAAATAAAATTGTGTCGCTTGCTGGTACAGATGATAGCCTTTCTTATATGATGCTAATTACCCCAGAAACAGCGGTAACTTTATATGTTGGTAAACGCAAACTTACGCTACATCCTGCTGATTTACAAAAATTTAAAGCAGAACGAGCACGTAAAGGCACTTCATTACCACGAGGTTTGCAAAAGATAGATCAAATTGAGGTGAACGAATAATATGTCTTTTATTTGGGCGATAATTACAGGCTTTGTTTTAAGCAGTGTATTAAAAACAGGATGGGGGTTTATACTTGGACTATTTATTGGTCCAATGCTTTACCAAGCATTTTGCAATAAATTGACCGAACAAAAAACCAAAGCAAACCCAGAACTTTACTTAACAGTTGTTTTTGAAGTCCTTGGTCATTTAAGTAAAGCAAAAGGTGTTGTCACTCAAGACGATATTAATCTTGCTAGCCAATTCATGGACAGATTACAACTGGATCGAAATAGTCGAAAACTAGCACAAGACTCATTTAATCGAGGCAAAGCAAGTGATTACCCACTCCGATCTCGTTTAGCGGAACTATATGCACAATATCGTTACCGACGAAATGTGTTAAATATTTTTTGTGAACAACTGATCCAAGCGGCATTAGTTGATGGCATTTTAGATGAAAAAGAGCAACAAATTCTTTTTGTTGTGGCTGAAGAATTTAATATTCCACGTCAACAAATGGCAATATATATTCAAATGATGATGGGTAGCTACCATTTTCGTCAGAATGGTTATCACAACCAACAAAATCAGCGAGATCAGTATCAACGTAGCAATCATTATGGTGGTTATCAAGGCAGATCAACACAAGCTGATCTACAAAATGCTTACAAAATTTTGGGTATTGACTCGTCTGCGGAGATCTCAGAAATCAAAAGAGCTTATCGAAAATTAATGAACGAACATCATCCAGATAAGCTAGTATCAAAAGGTCTACCAAAAGAGATGCTGGAAGCCGCAAAAAAACGAGCACAAGAAATCCAAGCTGCCTATGATCTTATCAAAGCATCACGTGGATTTAAGTAGAGACTAATACTATGATGCATTGGCGCTCAATCATTAGAATTGTTGGACTATTAATTGCCCTGCTATCGACATTTATGCTATTACCTGCACTTGTAGCATTAATTTATCGCGACGGCGCGGGGGCAATTTTTGTGCGTTCGTTTTTTGCTGCGCTAATTTTAGGGTGTCTTTTATGGCTTCCTAATCGCCATCAACGCCATGAGCTAACCACTCGCGAAGGCTTCTTTATTGTTGTGCTATTTTGGGTTGTTTTAGGTACAATCGGTGCTTTCCCTTTTATTTTTGATACCCATATTAATTTAAATTTAACTACCGCATTTTTCGAATCATTTTCAAGCTTAACCACAACAGGTGCTACAACTATTGTAAAATTAGAACACCTTCCTAAGGCTTTACTGTTTTATCGTCAATTACTGCAATGGCTTGGTGGTATGGGTATTATCGTACTTGCTGTTGCCATATTGCCATTATTAGGCGTTGGGGGTATGCAACTTTATCGGGCTGAAATCCCCGGTCCACAAAAAGACAGCAAAATGCGCCCACGCATTGCCGAAACGGCAAAAACACTCTGGTCAATTTATATTTTTCTTACTACTCTTTGTGCGATCTGCTTATGGTTTGCAGGTATGAATGTTTTTGATGCGATTTCACATAGCTTTTCAACCATTTCAATGGGTGGATTTTCAACTCACGATGATAATCTTGCTTACTTTAATAGCCCCGCAATCAACTACATTATCACCCTCTTTTTAGTCTTATCAGGTTGTAACTTTGCACTACATTTTGCTGCATTAAGTGGATTTTCAATTAAGGTTTTCTGGCGAGATCAAGAGTTTAGAACCTTTATTTTTATTTTAGCCATTTTAATTATAATTTGTGCATTTGGCATTTATGTTTACCAACCAGAACGAAAACTCAGCATAGATAAAATAGTGCTACAAGTTGTATCTATCTCCGCAACTGTTGGTTTTACCGTAGATGATATCAATACATGGCCATCATCATTACCCATTTTTTTACTATGCGCATCATTTATTGGTGGTTGTGCTGGTTCAACTGGCGGCGGTTTAAAAGTGGTGCGAGTTTTGCTTCTGTTTATGCAGGGATCGCGTGAATTAAAACGCCTTATTCATCCGAATGCGATTTATACATTAAAATTAAATAACCGTGTTGTTTCAGAACGTATTATTGAAGCAGTTTGGGGATTCTTTTCTGCCTATGCATTAGTCTTTTTAGTCAGCTTATTTATTATTATGGCAACTGGCATTGATGCTACTGATTCATTTTATATTGTTGCTTCATCACTCAATAACTTAGGCGTTGGGCTTGGCAATGTAAGCGATAATTTTGCTAGCGTAAGTGACGTTGTTAAATGGGTCATGGTTGTCGATATGTTATTTGGCCGATTAGAAATATTTACCTTACTGGTTTTATTTACGCCAACTTTTTGGCGGAGTTGATTTTATATTAAAACAAACAATTAACTGAAAGTTTTTGACAAAATACACAATTTTTATAAATATTTTATTGATTATTTAGTTAATTACAGACAGAATTACAACACAGCATGTGCTGTATTTATTAGAGGTAATCACCTGACATATGGAATGGATCATGGATCCTACAATCTGGATTGGTTTATCCACTCTGGTTGTACTTGAAATCGTCCTTGGTATTGATAACATTGTTTTTATTGCCATCCTTGCCGAGAAACTTCCTCCCAACCAACGAGACAAAGCGCGCATTACTGGCCTTGCTTTCGCATTAATTACGCGAATATTGCTACTAATGTTCACAGGTTGGTTAGTTACACTCACCACACCACTATTTACGATATCTGGAATCAGCTTTAATGCACGCCAACTGATTATGTTAATCGGTGGAATATTTTTATTATTTAAAGCCACCATGGAGCTCAACGAACGTCTTGAAGGTGCATCACAAGAAGACGGTAAACCCAAAAAAACCTCTCACTTTTGGACTGTTGTAGCACAAATAGTTGTACTTGATGCCGTGTTTTCGCTTGATTCGGTGATCACTGCGGTAGGAATGGTTGAACATATTCCTGTGATGATTATTGCCGTGTGTATTGCCATTGCCATTATGATGGTTGCAAGTAAACCACTGGCCAATTTTGTCAATGATCATCCAACCATTGTCATTCTTTGTTTAAGTTTTTTATTGATGATCGGTTTTAGCCTCGTTGCCGAAGGGTTTGATTTTATGATTCCAAAAGGCTATTTATACGCGGCTATTGGCTTCTCAATTATGATTGAGTTTTTCAATCAACTGGCTATTTTTAATCGTCGCAAAGCCTTAAATAAAAAGCCATTACGCGAACGTACCGCCGAAGCCATTTTACACTTACTTAAAGGTGATGCCGAAGAAGATCCTGATACTAACACCGTCGATGTCATGTCTGATGAAAATAAAAAAGTATCAGTGTTTAATCATCAAGAACTAAGTATGGTTGAACGTGTACTAGGCCTAGCCCAACGTTCAGTCAGCAGTATAATGACATCTCGACTTGACGTTGATATGGTCAATATCAATGATGATCGTGAGGTTATTATTAAAGAGATTTTTGAAAATCCTCATTCACGTTTAGTCGTTACCGATAATGTTTCAATTGATGAGCCACTAGGAATCATCCAAGTTAATGATCTATTAAAAGATATACTACAAAATAAAGAGCCCATTGATATTCACTCGCTTATCAAACAACCGCTGATCTTCCCTGAAACCGTATCGTTACTAGTTGCATTAGATCAATTTAAAAAAGCCAAAACTCATTTTGCTTTTGTGGTGGACGAATTTGGCTCAATGCAAGGGGTTGTTTCGGTGACAGATATTATTGAAACCATTGCCGGTGACTTCCCGACCGAAGAAGAAGAAATTGACGCCAAACACGATATTCAATGTATAGATGATAACAGCTGGATCGCTAATGGCTATATTCCGGTTGAAGAACTTATCCGTTTTGTACCCATTCCCATTGATGATAAACGTGAGTATCACACCCTAGCAGGGCTATTAATGGAAAAAGCTCAGCATTTACTTAATGTTGGTGAAACCTTACAAATCGGCGATTATTTATTTGAAGTGGCAGAAATAGAAAGCCACAGAATTTTGAAAGTAAAAATTGTGCTAAACAAGCAGGAGTTCGCTTCAACGTAGTTTATTCCTAAGCGCTATATTAATTACAATAGCGCTTGACCAAAATAAATAACTAGCAATAATAGCGCAATAAAATTTCTGTTTATTTGAAGATGTAGAGCCTAGTTCTTCATCTTTTCTATTTTTTATTTTTACCTTTCTTTTGGTAAAAAATAGGTAACACTCATTCATTCTATTAACCAAAATTAGGCTTTAACTTATGCATTCAATATTCGAAAAACTCTTTCAATTGAAAGAAAAAAAAACAACCGCTGGTACTGAAATTATTGCAGGATGTACCACCTTCCTCACAATGGTCTATATCATCTTTGTTAATCCATCTATTCTATCTGCAACCGGCATGGATAAATCTGCGGTATTTGTACTAACTTGTGTGATTACTGCGTTGGCAACGATTTTAATGGGCTTATTTGCTAACTTACCAATAGCACTTGCACCGGCAATGGGGCTGAACGTCTTCTTTGCTTATGGCGTCTGTGGTGCAATGGGCTACTCTTGGCAAGTCGGTATGGGAGCCATATTTTGGGGGTCATTAGTCTTTTTTGCATTATCACTATTTAAAGTTCGTCACTGGTTAATTGAACACATTCCACAATGCTTACGTGTAGGTATTAGTGCCGGTATCGGGCTATTTATTGCTTTTATGGGATTTCAAAACATGGGTATTGTAGTTGCCTCACCTGCGACACTACTAACCATGGGTAATATCTTATCGCTTAAAGTGTTATTGGGTTCGCTTGGTTTTTTCATTATTATTATTTTAGCGGCTCGTAACTTTCATGCAGCAGTATTAATTTCGATTTTAGTTGTAACTTTATTAGCACTATGGCTCGATCCTAATATCAGTTACCAAGGTATTGTATCTATGCCACCAAGTGTTACCAGTGTTGTTGGTCATGTTGATCTAGCTGGCTCACTTAATATCGGTATTATGGGCGTTATTTTTTCAATAATGATTGTCAGCCTATTCGACTCATCAGGTACTATTTTAGCATTAACCGATAAAGCTGGAATTAGTGACGAAAAAGGTCGATTTCCCAAAATGCGTCAAGCACTATTAATTGATAGCTTTAGCTCTTCTTTAGGTGGATTATTTGGTACATCATCAGTGTTAACCTATATCGAAAGTTCTGCAGGTATTTCAGTCGGTGGACGTACGGGGTTAACTGCGGTTGTTGTCGGTATATTATTTTTAATAGTGACATTTTTATCACCACTAGCGCATTTAGTACCTACTTATGCAACATCAGGCGCACTTATTTTTGTTGGGATTTTAATGGTTTCAAGCTTAGTTAAAGTTAACTGGTCTGATTTAACCGAAGCAACACCGGCCTTTATTACTGCAATCATGATGCCTTTTGCTTTTGCTATTACTGAAGGCGTCGCCCTTGGTTTTATCTCTTATGTAATATTAAAAGCCTTTACGGGTAAATTTAAACAACTAAACCTATGTGTGATTATTTTTGCCGTACTTTTTGCTTTAAAATTTATCTTTATTGATCATCACTAATCACATTTCCCCCTACTGCTACTCATGGTAGGGGGAAATATATCAATATGATAAATACAAATACCCATTTTCCCCCTAAAATTACCCTATCCTATCTCATAAAAACATCGTCATAATTCCGTAATAATTAAACTCAAGATCAAGCACTTAATGATCGCAAAAACTTGACATTATCTCTTCTGGGGTCTAGAATCTTGCGACCCAAAACTTATATAAAATAGGTTTTGGTCTACAGTTATTAATTACGTATCTAAAAAGCAATTTTAAATTTATTTTAATTAATCAGGAGCTTATTAATGGCAACAATTAATCAGCTGGTACGCAAACCAAGAGCACTAAAGGAAGCAAAAAGTAACGTTCCTGCCCTTGAAGCATGCCCGCAAAAACGCGGTGTTTGTACTCGTGTTTACACAACTACACCGAAAAAACCAAACTCAGCATTACGTAAAGTATGTCGTGTACGTTTAACCAACGGTTTTGAAGTGACTTCTTATATCGGTGGTGAAGGTCATAACCTACAAGAACATAGCGTAATTTTAATCCGTGGTGGTCGTGTTAAAGACTTACCGGGTGTTCGTTATCACACTGTTCGTGGTGCATTAGACTGCGCAGGTGTTAAAGATCGCAAACAAAGCCGTTCTAAATACGGTGTTAAACGACCTAAAGCTTAATGGAACTCCGTTAAGTAAGGCCAAACTATATAATTCCATTTAACTCATTTGAGTTTTGGGTAAACCTGAAAATTTATAACATATAAACGGAGTATTCCAATGCCACGTCGTCATGTTGTCGGTCAAAGAAAAATTCTTCCTGATCCGAAGTTCGGTTCAGAGTTACTGGCGAAATTTGTAAATATTTTAATGATAGATGGTAAAAAATCTATCGCAGAATCAATCGTATATTCAGCTCTTGATAAATTAGCTGAGCGTAGTGGAAAAGACCACTTAGCAGCTTTCGAAGTTGCATTAGATAACGTAAGACCAACTGTAGAAGTTAAGTCTCGTCGCGTTGGTGGTTCTACATACCAAGTTCCAGTTGAAGTGCGTCCAGTTCGTCGTAATGCACTTGCAATGCGTTGGATTGTAGATGCTGCACGTAAACGTGGCGATAAATCAATGGCTTTACGCCTAGCGAATGAACTTATGGATGCTTTTGAAAACAAAGGTACCGCTGTGAAAAAACGCGAAGATGTTCATCGTATGGCTGAAGCTAATAGAGCGTTTGCACACTATCGTTGGTAATATTCGCACTTATACTTATATAAGTGACTTGAATTAGGACTGATAGCCCTTATCTGCTATCAGTCAACCAAAATGATGTTTTATTAAGCAAACGATTCTAAACAGAGGATTAATATGGCTCGTACAACCCCTATAGCACGCTATCGTAATATCGGTATCAGTGCACATATTGACGCAGGTAAAACAACAACGACTGAACGTATTTTGTTTTATACTGGTGTTAGTCACAAAATTGGTGAAGTTCATGATGGCGCAGCTACCATGGACTGGATGGAACAAGAACAAGAACGTGGTATCACTATCACATCTGCTGCAACAACTGCATTCTGGTCTGGTATGGGTCAACAATTTGAACCACACCGTATCAACATCATCGACACCCCGGGACACGTTGACTTTACAATCGAAGTTGAACGTTCTATGCGTGTTCTTGATGGTGCGGTAATGGTTTACTGTGCAGTTGGTGGTGTTCAACCTCAATCTGAAACTGTATGGCGTCAAGCAAACAAATATAAAGTTCCACGTATTGCATTTGTCAACAAAATGGACCGTATGGGTGCTAACTTCTTACGTGTTGTTGATCAAATCAAAACTCGTTTAGCAGCAGTACCTGTTCCTTTAGTTTTACCAATCGGTGCAGAAGAAGGATTTACTGGTGTTGTTGATTTACTTAAACGTAAAGCAATCAACTGGAATGATGCTGATCAAGGTGTAACATTCACTTATGAAGATGTACCAGCGGGAATGGTTGACCAAGTTGAAGAATGGCGTTCTTTCTTAATTGAAACTGCGGCTGAAGCAAGTGAAGAGTTAATGGAAAAATACCTTGGTGGTGAAGAGTTAACTGAAGAAGAAGTGAAAGCAGCATTACGTGAACGCGTACTTGCTAACGAAATCATCTTAGTAACTTGTGGTAGTGCCTTTAAAAATAAAGGTGTTCAATTCATGCTTGATGCAGTTATTGAATATTTACCAGCACCAACTGATGTACCTGCAATCAAAGGCGAATTACAAAACGGTGAAGCGGCTGAACGTCACTCAAGTGATGACGAACCATTCTCATCATTAGCGTTCAAAATCGCAACTGACCCATTTGTGGGTAACTTAACATTCTTCCGTGTTTACTCTGGTGTGGTTAACTCTGGTGATACTGTTCTTAACTCTGTTAAAGACAAAAAAGAACGTTTTGGTCGTATCGTTCAGATGCACGCTAACAAACGTGAAGAAATTAAAGAAGTTCGCGCTGGTGACATCGCTGCGGCAATCGGTCTTAAAGATGTAACTACAGGTGATACACTTTGTGCTGAAAGTGCACCAATCATTCTTGAAAGAATGGAATTCCCAGAGCCAGTAATTTCGGTTGCTGTTGAACCAAAAACCAAAGCTGACCAAGAAAAAATGGGTCTTGCTTTAGGTCGACTAGCACAAGAAGATCCTTCATTCCGTGTTCACACCGATGAAGAATCAGGTCAAACCATTATTTCTGGTATGGGTGAACTTCACTTAGAAATCATCGTTGACCGTATGAAACGTGAATTTAAAGTGGAAGCAAATGTTGGTAAACCACAAGTTGCTTACCGTGAAACAATTCGCAATGAAGTAGAACAAGAAGGTAAATTTGTTCGTCAGTCTGGTGGTCGTGGTCAATATGGTCATGTATGGTTAAAAATCAAACCATTGGAAGCAGGTGGCGAAGGCTACAAATTCAACAATGAAATCGTTGGTGGTGTGGTTCCTAAAGAATACATCCCTGCAGTTGATAAAGGCTGTCAAGAACAAATGAAAAACGGTGTTCTTGCTGGTTACCCAATTGTTGATGTTGAAGTCACTATCTATGATGGTTCTTACCATGACGTTGACTCATCAGAAATGGCATTTAAAATTGCCGGTTCAATGGCATTTAAAGATGGCTTCATGAAAGCTAAACCTGTGCTTTTAGAACCGATTATGAAAGTAGAAGTTGAAACTCCTGAAGATTATATGGGTGATGTTATCGGTGACTTAAACCGTCGTCGCGGTATGATCGAAGGAATGGAAGATACTGCAACTGGTAAAACAGTTAAAGCACAAGTTCCACTTTCAGAAATGTTTGGTTATGCAACAGACCTTCGTTCACAAACTCAAGGTCGTGCTTCTTACTCAATGGAGTTCTTGAAGTACAATGAAGCACCAACAAATATTGCAACCGCAATTATTGAAGCTCGTAAAGCAAAATAATTTTATCTAAATAAAGTAACGCTTCCCTTAATGAATTAAGGGAAGTGATTTAATAAAGGAACATTAAGATGTCTAAAGAAAAATTTGAACGTACAAAACCCCACGTTAACGTTGGTACAATCGGCCACGTTGACCATGGTAAAACAACTTTAACTGCGGCAAT
>NZ_FMAQ01000013.1 GCF_900094945.1 Gilliamella bombicola | reverse complement strand
AATCTAAATAATTTAAGTAAGTCTGATAATTTAGATAGAAAAGATAAGTGTCTCGGCCTTGGTGATAACACTGCTGATAAACATCGCGACTTCGTTAAATGCAATGATTTTGATAATTTAGGTGATACAAATAAGAACTGAGTCTGATTTAGACTACAGCGAAAATGAAAAAGATTTAGGGCGTAGGTTTGGCAGGCCAGATGCCAGATGCCAGATGCCATGCATGGTAGCGCATTTCGATTATCCTGTCAAGTAATTTTTTGTTTTATTTGAATTTTTTACAACTGACTGCTTAACTGATGAGCTCTCTCTTGTTTTGAAAGCGATTGAATTATAACCGGTTAATTAGGAATGTGCTAGTTTTTGTTAAAAATTTTAAGGTTTTGTTAAGTGTATAAGATTAAGCTTTTGTTGGCCTATTTTTGGGAGGAATAGTTTGGGTCGTGTTTTTTTGAATAAAAAAACACAAAAAACTTCAATAAAATCAATACCTTTCCTAACCACTTTTTAAAGGTAAATTTTTTCTATAATCCAATTACTTATGCACTAAAAACAATAAATAGAATATAAAAGCCCAAAGTTTTACGGCTTTACCAAATAACATTGCTTAAATCATTCCTATACAAATGGTTTAGTTATCGTTCTTCGATAAAGCCTACATTTTTGCTATAAATCAGTTATAAATAGTCATTATGTTATTTTATTTTCATATGATTTAATTATTTTATTTTTTCGCTGCCGATTCGCAATTAATTTATAGCAAATGGTTATGCCATGAAGCAACGCTATTAAAGCAGTGATAATAAAAATAGAGATTCCGATAAATATAGGCGAGGTAAATGACAATAACTGTTCTTGATGGAATCTATATAAAAAATCATCATTAATAGTTAGATCTAAAATTGTGTTATCACTTTGATAATTAACCCCCGTCACTAGTCCTGAAACCTTCACTTTTCCGCCCTTTCCTAGTAACGCATTATAGTATGTTTCTGTCAGGCTTATATCTTCGTCATCGGGATAGCTGATTTTTATCTCTTGTGTATTTGCTAATGCTAAGCCGACACTTTGTGCTGAGTGTTGATAATCAGTTAGAGCTGTGTTTGCTTTTTCTAGGTAGTAAGATAACACACTTCTTTTTAAGTTATTGATTTGTGGTTCTAGGTGTTCAAGCATGCCGGCAACGATAATCTTTTCGTAGTTTGGGTGCTGTTTGCTATATTCAACAAGTTGAGGCCATTGATCGAGTGTGCTGGCGGTTGGTTTAATGGTTTGGAGTAAAATCTGCTTGGCTCGTCTACATTTGTCCTCATCTAACAATTGGCAGCTTTCGTCAACGGTTAGAATTATGCGATCAATATGTAATAGTTTGGTTAATATTACGCCAAATTGGTAATCCTCGTTGTAGTCTGTGTTTTTTCTGTTGTTTAGCTGTTTTTCAAGCTCTGTTACGTCATTATCTCGTGCTGTTTCAATTAATTTATCGCCAAAAAACGCGTATAACAAATCGTTCTCAAATGAGGCATCTTCGGCATTGTTTGCGGTTTGCTCGTTAATAAACACTTTATCGCAATGTTCTAAATACATGTTGCTTTGCGCATTACATGATGCGCCATTGAGTTTTATATTAACCAAGTCGCCCTTTTTGATTGGGCTGTTTTTTAAAGATTCGGCATCTTTAATATTCCAAATACTGACATGGTCATTAAAAGGATAACTAGCCAGTGTCAAATTATCGGTGATATTAACTAATTTAAAGATGCTAATAGATAAAATAAGCGCTGTAACAAATAGTATTAGATTGCGCATTATAAATTTTGGCGGTCCAAATTCTTCTATTTCACGACTGATGGATAATGAATTGCCATAACGAAGCAGTTTTTTGCTATTTGCAACGATATCCATGTCGATATTTTCATTCGTTTTATCAGGCAGAAATGGAGCCCAATAAGCGGGGTATTTTAAAGTTAGATCATCACCAACTATCATTTGGTTTTTTATTTCATTTTTGTGTCGAATTTTCGTTTTTATGTGGTTAACATCTAATGTATAAGATTCAGCTTTACGAAAGTAAAAGAAAGCAGTAGCAGATAAACTAAGCGCGATAAATACAGGTAAAAAACTATCAAAAGAGTACCAGTACTTAGCAAATAACATCGCTGCTACCACTAAAAAAACGGCGGCAAATATGCCATTGTTTTTTTTACTTCGATTCGCCGATTCTAGAGGTGTTTCTTCACGCTGTTCGACTATTTCACAAGTAAACTTGCTTTTTAATTCAGTATCTTTATCAATTTTAATTATGCTGTCATTTGCATCAGTTAGGTTTTGTTCAAGTTCAAGTTCGACTTCTGCTTTTTGACTTTCCCAAGGCTTCGCAAAATGTGGTTTTAGGTTTGGTTGCTTTTGATTTTGTTGTGCTGTTTTTAGGTCATATTGATTGAGTTTGATCACTATTGCATAGTGTTCGGTAAATACGACTTGTACGATGTTGATGTCTTCAACGTATTGTTCCATGTCATAAGGAAAAAAGACAACGGTATCACCAATTCGATAAGTGTAGATAGGATCATTACGCTTATTAGATTGGTTAATAGCAATACAAGAACCAACAATAACTGAAACTGTTGGACTAACTAGTGAAGGTCCATGTTCATAAGGCCCTACCATAGACGGGTCGTTAAGATAAGGTTCAAGTAGTTGGTATTCTTCTTCTCTTATTGTTCGACTTAAGTTAGAGAAAAATGATAAACCATATTTGTTATTTTCATCATTGGAATTATCACTAAAATCAGCTAACGTGTCTAAACCATAGCCGTTAAAACTAACGGCAATCGCATAGCGTGATGTGAAAACGACTTCCACAACATTATAATCTAAAGCAAATAGTTGTAAATGATAAGGAAATAGGACTTCGATACCATCAATTTTGTAATAAAATTCGGTTTCTTTTGAATCGGTATAAAGACTATGGCGAACGCAGTCTCCCTCAATAATAGATACTTCAGAATTCACTAATGAAGATTGCAATTTATAAGGCTTAACCAATTTTTTATTGGTGAGATAAGGGGTTATCAGCTCAAGTTCTTCTGATGTTAATCTTCTTGTTGTTTGGAGATTATTTATACGCTCTTCTAGGTTTCTTCTGTTTTGTCGACGTTCATATTTAAAATCACTCCACTTCGCAAATCCGATTAAGGCACTAAATAACATGATTAGGAGTAAAATGATTTTTAAAGTAAAAATAGTATCCATTGTTTGGCGTTTTCCTTTTTATTTCAGTGTATTTCTATTTTCTTTATGTTTAACAATGTAGAAAACCAATGCGATTACATTTAATTTTCTATATAACAATATGTTATATAATAATTATATTATTCGATTTTTATATATAGCTAAAATTTTATTCTTACGTCGATGATTAGCCAACAATTTGTAACAAATTACAACGCTATTTAAAATCGAGACTAAAGCCGTAATCATAAAAACAGCAAGACTAACAAAAATTGGGGATACGAATGAAAATAGTTCATCTAAATTCGTACTGTAATGAGAGTTTGCCTTAATCTTCAAACCCGATATTGAATTATCATCTCGATAATAAATATCGCTAACTCGTCCAACAATGTCAATGTTCCCCGCTTTTGCAAATAGCACATCATAATAGTATTCTACATTTAATAATGAAACAGGCCCTGATTTGTCATTATTTATATGTTCTAGTTTGCCCATTTCTAAGTAACTATTTTCGGATAAATCAATCCTAAAACTTGATTTATTATGCTGATAATCTGAAACAACACTCTTTAATCTTGTGATTACATCTGCCTTCAATCTTGAGATTGAATTATCAAGCTTAGAAACATTTCTGACGGAAACAATCTCATCATGATTTGGATTAATTTCAGATTCATTAACAAATTTTTCCCAATCAGATAAATCATCTGAAACCTGTATATCAAACAAAGCAGTCAACTCTTTCTTGACGCTTAGACAATCGATTTCAGAAACTTTGCATACTTTATCCACAGTAATTACGATTTTTCCAATATCTATTAGTTTTGTAAATGATTCTTTGATATATCGTTGATATTGAGATGTTATCCTATCAAAGGATTTATACAATTCAATCAATCGGTCTTGATATTGCTGCGCTGCAATAACATCTTGATCAACACGAGTATTTATAAAATTATCTTTAAATAAATTTTTTATTGGTTCAGCTATTGATACTATGTAATTAGTTTCGATATCAATAGGTTGATTATTGATGAATAATGTATGACACCTATTTTCATTTTTCTTTTCATTTACATCGCATGATGCACCACTTATTTTTATATTGACTAAATCACCTTTTTGAATTGGACTATTTTTTAAGGTTGATTCATCCTGTAAATTTCTAGCGGTTATATTGTCGTTGAAAAATTGATAAGCTAACATTGCATTATCAACTAAACTTGTTTGAAAATAGACAACAGCAGATAAAATAGTTCCAGTAATTAAGAGTATTAAATTATGCTTAGCAAATTTTGGTGCTCCAAATTGTTCGATCTCTTGGTTAATGGAAAGTGTATTTTCATAACGAATTAGCTTTCTATCACTCACTGATATGTCCATGTTTGCAGGCAAAGACGACTTGTCAGGAAGAAAAGGCAGCCAATGGTGGGGAATGTTTAAAATATAATCTTCACCAATGATAACTTCTTTTTTAGAAACGTTTTTATTTTTAATTAAGCCCTTAACGCAAATTACGTTGTTTAAATCGTATTTAGATCTAGGCTGATACCAATAAAAGACAATGGAAAGTATCGCACTAAAAATAACTAAAATAAGAATGGTAGAATTATTGGAATACCAATAGATAAGGAAAAACACAGTCATCAAAGTTAAAAAAATAGCTGATAATAGACCGTTACCTTTTTTATTTCTATTTCTTGATTCTAATGGAGTTTCTTCACGTTCCAACAATTTTACAAAATCTATTTTTTTGTCAGGGTTCGGTTTTACGCTCACTACAGTATCATTACTTGTTTGTTCATCTTCTGGCATTTTAGAATCAAAAGATTGCTCATACATCCAAGGTTCATCTAATTCTGAGCATATGATTCCGCCTTGAGATTCTGCGGCAGTTTTTAGATCATAATCATTGATTTTAACTACAAATGCATATTTTTCGGTAAAAACGACTTCTGCAACGTTAAAATCTGAAATATGGAGGTACATGTTATAAGGGAAAAAGAGTTCAATCCCATCAATCTCATAATAAAAAGATGTTTCTTCAGTATTCGTATATAAACTATAACGGACACAATTTCCTTCTATCTTTGATACTTCTAAATCAATTAATGATGATTGATATTTATACGGAAACACTAACCATTTATTATTCAGATAAGGTTCTAAAAGTTCAAATTCGTTTTCTGTTAATTTTCTTATTGATATGCGATCTTTAATGACATCCTTTAAATTTCGATTATTTGTATGTCTTTTTGAGCTATAGTTAATCCAAGAAAATATAGCAAGTCCTATTAAAAAAATCTTAATTAACAAATAAAACTCCATTTCACTATTTTCCTTATATTATTTTTTTATTCTAATATTTTTAATAACATTAAGGCGCACAATGCGCCTTAACTAAAGATGCTAACAATGAATATCACTATTTAACTGTTTTTTCACTACGTGATAAACCAATAATCCCAGAGCGTACAGTTTCGACAATATTACAAGTTTCGCGAATTGAAGCTAAGAATGAGTCTAGCTTTTCACTCGTGCCCGATAATTGTACGATGTAATGAGTTGCAGTCACATCGACAATCGATCCTCTAAAAATATCGGCACAACGTTTTACTTCGTCACGCGCATCAGAACCTTTTGCGGCAACTTTGACTAGCATAATTTCACGCTCTACATGTGGTCCTTCGGTTAAATCATGCACGCGATAAACATTAACTAATTTATGCAACTGTTTTTGGATCTGTTCAAGAACATGCTCATCACCCGTTGTTTGAATCGTCATACGATGCATAGTTGGGTCTTCAGTTTGCGCGGTAGTAATTGTTTCAATATTAAAACCACGTTGTGAAAATAAGCCAATTATTCTTGATAATGCGCCGGGTTCGTTTTCGGTTAAAATTGATAAGATATAACGCATTAGGTTCTCTCCGTTTTACTAAGCCACATTTCGTTCATTGCCCCACCTCGCACTTGCATTGGATACACATGTTCAGTGGCATCGGTCATGACATCAACAAAAACCAACCGGTTTTTAATTGCTAACGCTTGTTTTAATTTTGGTTCAAGTTCTTCACGCTTGGTTATGACCATTCCAACGTGGCCATAGGCTTCTGCAATTTTGGCAAAATCAGGTAAAGATTCCATATAAGAACTGGAATGCCGTCCAGCATAAATCATATCTTGCCACTGCTTAACCATGCCTAAAAAACGATTATTTAAATTTAAAACCAGTACAGGTAGGCCATACTGTAATGCGGTTGATAGCTCTTGAATATTCATTTGAATACTGCCATCACCAGTTACGCAAACAACGGTTTTTTTAGGGAATGCCAATTTAACCCCTAAAGCTGCTGGTAAGCCAAATCCCATGGTGCCAAGTCCACCCGATGTAATAAAGTGACGCGGTTTGTCAAATGGGTAATAAAGTGCCGCAAACATTTGATGCTGTCCAACATCGGTTGCCACAAAGGCATCACCTTTGGTCAATTTGTATAATACTTCAATTGCTTCTTGTGGTTTAATGCTTTCTCCATCATGACGATAAGCCAAACAGTGACGAGCTCGCCAATGTTCGATCTGCTTCCACCAATCAACTAATGCATCCAAATCACGATCTACATTTAGCTCATCGATTTGAGATAACATTGTTTCAACCACCATTTTTGCATCGCCCACAACCGGTATACTTGCCATAATGGTTTTTGATATTGAAGTTGGGTCAATATCAACATGAATAATTTTTGCTTTTGGGCAATATTTTTCAACATTATTTGTTGTTCTATCATCAAACCGTGCACCTATAGCCAAAATGACATCGGCATTATGCATAGCCATATTCGCTTCATAAACACCGTGCATACCAATCATGCCAAGGTTATGTTTGTCTGTACCAGGAAAGGCGCTAATACCCATTAATGTTGAAGCAACTGGTAAATTTAGTTTTTTAGCAAACGTTTTGATTGCATCACTTGCATTGGCGGCAATCACACCACCACCAATAAATAAAACGGGTTTTTTAGCTGCTAAAAAAGTCGTTAACGCTTTTTTAATTTGCCCTTTGTGACCTTGTATCGTTGGGTTGTAAGAGCGCATGGTGACAGATTTTGGATAATGATAGTTATACTTATTGGCAGGATTAACCATATCTTTTGGCAAATCAATCACCACTGGCCCCGGTCTACCTGTCGATGCGATATAAAACGCTTTCTTAATCGTTTCAGGGATGTCTTTACTATCTTTAATTAAAAAGCTGTGTTTCACAATGGGGCGTGAAATTCCAACCATGTCACATTCTTGGAATGCATCGTTACCAATTAAATTACTCGCAACCTGCCCGGATAATATTACTAGTGGTACAGAGTCCATGTATGCCGTTGCAATGCCAGTAATGGTATTTGTAGCTCCAGGACCCGATGTAACTAAGACGACACCAACATCACCCGTTGCTCTTGCATAACCATCAGCCATATGTACCGCAGCTTGTTCATGACGAACTAAAATATGTTCAATGCCACCTAATGTGTGAATGGCATCATATATATCAAGAACACTACCACCGGGATAACCAAATATCTGTTTTACTCCTTGGTCAATCAAAGATTGAATAACCATCTCTGCGCCTGACAGTTTTGCCATGGTTGTTGCCTCCAATGTAACTGATTTGTCATTTTTAGAATCATTTTGCATCAACTTGTAAGTAAAATCAATAAAGTCAATTAGCTAAGTTTATTACAAGTAAAATTGAGCACTCACAATATTAATTTTTAAAATATTGTGAATAATATCCATAATCTATCAATTTTATTTAAATATTGCTGATTGATTTTATTGTTATTTTATTGTTTTTTATATACACTCAGAATCTAAGTATTTCTAGTCATAGCAGTACTAGAATTCTTCATTATTCAAAGGTATAAATATGAGCAATATTTCATCTAAACCAATCTCACTTGCTGACTGGCAATTGGTTAAAGTTACTGGCGACGATAGCCGTGTTTTTCTGCAAGGACAAATAACCAACGACATTAACAGACTTTCGGAACAATCAACACTCTATGCCGCTCATTGCGACAATAAAGGCAGAATGTGGAGTACTTTATTATTATTTCAACGCGGTAACGATATTTACTATATTGAGCGTAAAAGCGTTGTTAAAAAGCAAATTGCTGAACTGGCAAAATACGCTGTTTTTTCTAAAGTGACTATCGAACCAGTCCAAGATTTAAATATGATCGGTTTGGTCGGTGATTCGATTCCCACAGCAATCGCTACAAAATTAAGTGATATAAGCTGTTTAACTGAAAATAATATCACCTATATCAAAGTACCTTTACCGGAAATGCGCGTTATTATGATCACGCCAGAACCAATTCCGGATGATTTAAATCCATGTAGTGACTGGTTAAAACTTGATTTGCAAGCGGGTTATCCTATTATTGATGATAGCAATATGGCAATTTTATTACCGCAAGCCTGTAACTTACAATCTTATGATGCAATTAGCTTTGACAAAGGCTGCTATTGTGGTCAAGAAATGGTCGCTAGAGCGCAGTTTCGTGGTGCTAACACTCGTGGAATGTATGTAATAAAAGGCACCAGTGATATTCTTCCTAAAATTGGCAATACGCTTGAATATAAACTTGCTGGTGGTTGGCGAGAAGGTGGACTGGTATTAGCCGTAGCCAAACTTGATGACAAAGACGGCATTTGTGTTCAAGTCGTTCTTAATAATGGTATTGATTTAAATACACCATTTAGAGTTTTTGGAAATGATAACAGCCGAATGACGTTTTAATTCTTTTTGATCAATAAGCTGGAATAACATCACGTTTATTCCAGCTGTCTTTGTGCCTATCGTTTTATCTTAGTTCGCAAGTTCTTGGTTAACAATTTCAATAAAATAGCTTACACCAGTTGTTAACACTTCATCATTGAAATTAAAGGCTGGGTTATGTAAGTTAGCACCTTTACCAGCACCTAGCCAAACATATACTCCTGGTATTTTTTGCAACATAAAAGCAAAATCTTCTGAGCCCATTGAAGGAAGAGGATCAATAATTACGTTATCTTTCCCAACGATTTTTTTAGCCGCAGTGATAGCAATATCGGCTTGTTTGGCGTAATTAATTGTCGCTGGGTAACGGCGTTGATAATCCACTTCAGCCTTAGCTTCAAAAGTTGTTGCAATACCTGTTGCTATTTGCTTAATGCGACTTTCAGCCATATCTTGCACTTGGGCACTAAATGTCCGAACCGTGCCACGAATCACTGCTTCTTGTGGTAACACATTCCAGGTATCACCACTATGGATTTGCGTTACGCTAACAACCAACGAACTTAAAGGATCAGCATTACGACTCACAATACTTTGTAAACCATTGACGATTTGTGTAGCCGTTACGATGGTATCTTTGCCAAGATGAGGAGCAGCAGCATGCGCACCCACACCTGTTATTTTGATTTCAAATACATCATACGATGCCATCATGGGACCATGATTGATATAAAAGTGATTTAACTCCATATTAGGTTGATTATGAATGCCATACACCGCTTCAATCGGGAATTGTTCAAATAAACCGTTTTCAACCATAACGCGTGCCCCGCCCTCGTTTTCTTCGGCAGGTTGAAAAATAACTACAACGGTACCAGCAAAATCACGGTGTTCACTCAAATACTTAGCCGTGCCGAGCAACATAGCAGTATGCCCGTCATGACCACATGCATGCATTTTGCCATGCGTGGTTGAGCAATAATCGATAGTATTTTCTTCAATAATATCTAATGCATCAATATCAGCCCTAAGCGCAATCCATCGCCCTTCTTGATTACCTTTAATAATGCCAACAACGCCCGTTGGTGCAAAATCAGTATATAACTCGGTAATGCCAAATGATTGCAGTTTTTCGATGATAAATTTGGTGGTGTTGACTTCTTCGAAAGCAGTTTCAGGATGAGCATGAATATGATGGCGCCATGCGATCATTTCGCTTTTCAGTTGGTTAATAGTATTTGATATCATGAATGATTCCTTAATTAGTGACTAACTTACAGCATAACACGCCGATTTAGCTAGCACTATAACGCGATTTTCACTTTTATAAAAATAACTATTTTTACTATGGATAGCAATTTTGGTTATATGTTGAATATATTAAACAGAATAATTACTTTATGCACTTTTAACACATTATTGATTAAATAATTTATTAAAATTAAATGGTTCCTAAAAATTTTTAACAATAATAGTAAAGCACATAACCAGAAATTAATAAAAAAGGCCCAAATGCAATACCTTTTAAGGTGTTTTTATTAAGGATATAGCGCAAAAAAAGATAATACACTATCCCCAGTAATGAGGAAAAAAATAATAACATAGGTAGCTTAGTATAAGGCACCCAACAGCCTAATGCCGCTAGTAATTTAATGTCCCCCCCACCTAAGCCCTGTTTTTTAGATACTAAATAAAAGAAAGTGGCTGGAAATTTTAATAATAGATATCCCCAAAAGATACCTAATAGCGCATCGGTTAAGGTGATGTTAGTCATGTTAAAATAAGCAAGTATTAAACCAAACCACATCAACGGTTGCGTAAACAGATCAGGTAATAAATAGTATTTAAAATCAATGAACGCCAACAGTAAAAAATAGCAGCCAAGAAGCATTAAAATACAACTTTGAAAATTAATACCTTTATCAAAATCAATAATCGCAAATAATGCTGCGACAAATAATTCAACAATAAGATAACGACATGAAATCTTGGCTTTGCAATAATGACAGCGCCCTTTTAGTATTAGCCAAGCAACAACTGGCACCAATTGCCAAGCATTAAGTCGATGATGACAATGTGGGCAAGCAGATCGGTACACACTAATGCGGTATAAATATTGGCAAGTCGTCAGTGTTGGCAAATAGCGACAATAAGCGACATGCACAAAGCTACCCATGCAAAGCCCCAAACAGATGATCATAAACATTAGCATTAGTGAATCACCTCGCCCATTTGAAAAATAGGTAAATACATCGCCACAATTAAACTACCAATAATCAAGGCTAATACAAGCATTAATAATGGCTCAAACGCTTGTGATAGATTATCAGTTAAAGTCTGATTTTGTTCTTGATAATAGAACGCTAGCTTATCAAGCATTAAATCTAACGTACCTGACTCTTCTCCCACAAAAATGAGTTGAACGCATAAGTGGGGAAAGTGTACTTGCCGATGCAATACATGGCTAAATGAATACCCTTGTTCAATGCCTGTAATGACTTGTGAAAGACTATCACGATAAAGACCATAATAAGTGGTATTAGCCGCTGCAGCTAAACCGGCTAATAATGGTATGCCTGCTTTTTGGGTGATAGCAATGGTTTGGAAAATTTGGGCTAAGCAACTGGTTTTAATCACCTGACCGATAAAGGGAAATTTAATTACCATCGTCTCTATTTTATGGCGATAACGCACTTTTAAATAGCGTTGATAACATAAATAACTGATAAAAAAGACTACGCACCAAATTAACCAACTTTGTTGTAAATAGGTGGAAAAATCGATAATCGCTTGTGTAAAAGCGGGCAACTCGGCATCGAAATCTTGATAAATATCCGAAAATTTTGGTAAAACAAATAATAACATTACTAAACTTACAATTACCGCAACTAATAATAAAAATAGTGGGTAACGCATTGCCTTTTTGAGTTTTTTTTGTAATTTTATTGATTTTTCAAGTAATAACGCCAACTGCTCAAAGCTTTCATCAAGCTGCCCTGTGAGTTCACCGGTTGCAATAATTTCGCAATACAGTGCAGAAAACACCTCGTGATGTTGCTGTAATACTTGCGATAAAAATTCGCCTTTAGCTACTTGTTGCTGAATATCAAGGAGCAGATATTGCCAGTGTGGTTTGGTTTGTTCTTGGGCGAGCAACTGTAATGTATCAATGATGGATAACCCCGCCTTTAACATAGTCGCTAATTGTTTGGTAATGATCAGCAGATCAGCACGATTAAAACTGCGTGCGGTAATAACATTACCTGCTTTGATCTTAATAGCGATTTTACCTTGTAACAATAACTGACGTTTAACAGCTTGTGGTGATTTAGCGATGATTTTGTGTTGATTAAAATCTATATCATACCAATAATAGAGCCGATTCATACCGTATCACCCAATACGCGATTTAACTCAGCTAGTGTTGTAATGCCCTGTTTAACTAATATTTGCCCAGCCATTTTTAGCGAAGTCATATTTGAAGGAAAAATAGTTTGATTCGCTAATATCTGCTGTTGAATATTGGGGGTGATAACTAAAAGTTCGTATAGTCCAATTCGTCCTTTATAACCGCCAATACAATTAGGACAACCTGTGGCCAAATAATGTGGCTCGAGTTCATTTCCCAACCTAACCAAATCACTTGCCACTACTTTGCAATGTGGACATAGTTTCCTAACTAGCCGTTGGGCAACAACTAATTGTAGACTTGATGCCAACAAATAATTTTCAATGCCCATCTGTTTTAAGCGGGTTATTGCCTCGACACTTGAATTAGTATGCAAGGTTGAGAGAACTAAATGCCCTGTTTGCGCAGCTTGAATAGCAATTTCGGCAGTTTCACGATCGCGAATTTCACCAATCATCATTACATCAGGATCTTGCCGTAGTAAGGCCCGTAAGACCATAGCAAATGTTAACCCAGCTTTAAGATTAATAGCAGTTTGGTTAATGCCCTCAAGAGGAATTTCAATAGGGTCTTCAACACTGCAAATATTACGTTCGGTTTTATTTAACCATTTTAATCCACTATATAATGTGACTGTTTTACCACTACCAGTTGGTCCAGTAACTAAAATCAATCCTTGGGGATAATCTAGAATTTGTTTGAACGTTAATAGATCAGCATCAGTTAAGCCCAAGTCATTGATTGTTAATTCAGATTCATGATTATCCATTACTCTTAAGACAATCTTTTCACCATGCATAACCGGTAAAGAGGCTATACGCATTGTGTAACGGTCAATCACAAGTTGACCATCTTGGGGCAATCGATGCTCAGCGATATTTAACTTAGACATGATTTTTAGCCTTGCTGTTATCTGTTTAGCCAATGAAAGCTGTGGTGATAACATATCATGTAAAACACCATCAATGCGCATGCGAATACGATAGCTATGTTGGTAAGGCTCAAAATGAATATCCGAAGCGCGCTTTTCTAATGCTTCAAGCAACAATTTGTCGATACTTTCAATTAGTTGTTCTTCTTGCATAAAGGCGCTTCCTTATTTATTAATCGTCAAATACGAACATTAAAATTTAAAGATCTCTTCACAAGCGCTAGTTAAACTGGCATCGACTGGCGATGTGGTGCAAGCGCGAGTCCAATCTAAATTACCATGCGTGGCATTAATGGTTGGTGTCAGTGTGGTGGTTAACCCCGCTAAGGCACTAGTTCCAACCAAGGTAATAACGCCATTATTGACCGTTATTGAAGTTACATAGTTAGACGTTCGGCTTGCCGGTACACCATTATTACCATTACTACAATTGGTTAAACTGCCTTGCTCTACAGCACAAATTTCGACAGCCGTTTTATAAGATGTCATGGTTTGCAGCATATCAGTCAACGCCGCTTTTTTTACATATCCTTGATATGCAGGTACACCAATAGCCGTTAAGATGGCAATGACAATAATGGCAATCATAAGTTCAAACAACGTAAATCCCGATTGATTAGACATAAATACCTCGATTTTTCAGTCAATGATTTAATAGAAGAGCCTTTATAGCAAAACAAAAAAATGGAATAATAGCGAAGTAGTAAGTTTGGAAAGAAAAATCCATTACGCAATTTGTTATTACGTTGTATGCTCAATTTTCGCGAAGCAGATCGCAAAACAAACAAATCCATACATCGGTTTATTAGATAAGTTGGAGTCAATATGTCCCTAAAAATTGTTAACGGTTGGTTACAAGATATAAAACACGTCGTTTCACCTTTTTATAATGAACGACCAGCCAATAAACCGATATCATTACTTGTTATCCATAATATCAGCCTACCGCCCAATCAATATGGGGGGCCTTATGTTGAACAATTATTTACAGGTCAGCTCGATCCTAATAAGCATCCCTACTTTGCTTCAATTTATCAACTTGAAGTCTCAAGCCATCTGTTTATTCGGCGAGATGGCGAAATCACTCAATTTGTGCCATTTGATAAACGCGCTTGGCATGCAGGGAAATCCGTATTTGCAGGGCAAGAGAATTGTAACGATTTTTCAATCGGTATTGAAATAGAAGGATGCGATAGCGACAGTTTTACTGAACAACAATATCAGCAATTAGCGAACGTGACGCTATTATTACAACAAACTTATAGGATCGAAAACATAGCTGGCCACAGCGATATTGCCCCAGATCGTAAAACAGACCCTGGTCCCTGTTTTGATTGGCACTACTATCGAAGTTTGTTAGCGCAAAAATCACAAGAACAAAAGCTACTCAATCAAATCGAGCAAATTATTGCAGAGTTACAAAAAATCGATTTATGGCAAATCACACCACCAAAACCTGATGCATTTTTAAGCCAAGAGCCCTTTGCGCTTGACACCATGCAAGCACACGAATGGTTACAATGGATTTTTATTCCACGAATACAAGCCATGATTGACGCTAAAGTAAACTTGCCAAAATTTGCTTTGCACCCATATTTTGAAGAAGCGTTAAAAGAGCAAGAACAAGATGTTAATCGCCTGCTCAATCTTATTAAACAGCTTGATGAATTATCATAAATTAACAAGATAAAATGTACCGCATTAATATACGGTACATTAGTGTGTAATAATGGTTAAAACCGAAAAAATCGAATAAAAATCGGTTAGAAAACGTATTGATTTTATTGATTTTTTTAAATCTAATTTCCACCATTCGATAACTGTCGATATACATTAACCGCTTGCTGATGGTTGCTATAAGTGGTTGAAAAGGTATGCCCACCTGTTCCATTCGCAACAAAAAACAGATAATTGGTTTTAGCTGGGTGCGCGGCTGCTTCTAATGAAGCAAGGCTTGGCATTGCAATGGGTGTTGGCGGTAGTCCCTCAATGACATAGGTATTATAAGGATTTTGGGTATCGGTTAAATCAACCCGCCTAATGGTACCTTTATAGTTATCACCTAAACCATAAATAATGGTTGGGTCAGTTTGTAACTTCATTTTGCTTTTTAGGCGATTAACAAATACCGAAGCCACATTTGCCCGTTCAGAGCTGATGCCGGTTTCTTTTTCAATGATCGATGCAATAATAAGTAGCTCATAAGGTGATTGGTAAGGAAGATTGCTATCGCGGTTATCCCAGATTTTTTGCAAGTTACTTTTCATGATCATATGCGCACGTTTTAAGATATTAATATCTAATGTATCAGCCGTATACTGGTAAGTATCCGGTGATAACCAGCCTTCAATCGATCCTTCAATGCCTAATAATTTAGCAATTTCGTCCTCTGTTTTGCCTGCTAGGGTTTGTTGAATATACGGGGTGGTTTGAATAACATTTAACCAATCTTTAGCGCGTTTACCTTCAACAAATTGGATCGAAAAATTGCTCTCTTTGCCTGATACCAACAATTGCAAAAATTCTTCGACTGTCATATGTGGATGCAATTGATAAGTTCCTGCTTTAATGGATCTTAACGATGGGTTTAATTTGCATAAATAAGGTAGCAAATATGCGCTTTCGAGTAATTTACTTTCTTTAACTTGCTCAACTAACTGATGCATAGATGTGCCTTTTTTCAAAACAAACATTTGATTTTCGGCAGTGACTTGCATTTGCTTTGTAGAAAACTGCTGTAAAAAATAATAACCAATGCTAATTGAACCACCCGCAATTAAGATCAGGGTGAATAGAGTGTATAAAAATATCTTTTTAATCATAACTTATTTATCTAATATAATGAATTTTTGCGCGTGAAGTTAAGCGCGTTATTAATTCGTAAGCACTAATACCGGTGTGCTTAGCGATTTCTTCAACGGGGAGATCTGGTCCCCAAAATATGACTTCGTCACCAGGTTTTTCAAGGCTGTCGATGCCCAAATCAACCACAATCATATCCATTGAAACTCGACCAACAATAGGCACTTTACGACCATTAATCAAAACAGGGGTATTTTGTGGAATACTACGTGGATAGCCATCACCATAGCCCATCGCAACTACGCCGAGTTGAGTATCTTGTTCACAACACCAAGTCTGACCATAGCCAACCGATTCGCCTTGTTTGTGCTTTCGTACTGCGATTAATTCTGATTTAAATGTCATCGCTGGTTTTAAATCGGCAATTGGTGCATCAAAGGGCGAAACACCATACAAAGCAATGCCTGGACGCACAACATCACGCTGAGCCATTGGCCAAGCCAAAGTGCCACCCGATGCGGCAATCGAACATTTACCTATTAGTGATTTATCGTCAATTGAAGCAATAAACTGATCAAAGCATTCAATTTGCTTTAACGTTTGCTTTGAAGTGAGATCGTCAGCCGAACTAAAATGACTCATAATATTAATCGGTTTACAAACGACAGAACAGTTAGCTAAACGATAAAACTCTTCTTTAGCTTCATCAAGACAAAAACCTAACCTATGCATACCAGTATCGATTTTAAACCATGTAATAATTTGCTTTTCAAGCGGTGATGATTGCAGCACATCGATTTGCCATTTGCTATGAATAGCTGGTTGAACATTAAAATTAATCAAATCCCACATATCATCATGCGGAAAAAATCCTTCCAAAGCCACAATAGGCGTATTAATACCTGTGTTTCGCAATTGTATTGCCTCGGCAAGCCGCGAAACGCCAAAATAATCTACCTTATCGGCTAATAGCTGCGCAATTTCCTCAATACCATGGGAATAAGCATTGGCTTTAATAACCGCAACTAGCTGACTATTGGGTGCTATTTTTTTTAGATATTCAACATTATGAATAACGGATTGACGACTGACTTCAATAACGGCGATAGACATCTTATTACCTAGATTTTGATTAAGTGATTATTTTAAATTTTGTTTCTAATAATAACAAATTTTTATTTTTATATATATCTATTAGTGACTTAACATTATTTATAAATGGGTATCTTTTTATTTACATCGTTAATGATAATGGTTATCATTTGCATTATTACTAAAAATATCAAATTTTTACTGATATAGGAAATGATAAACAATGAAATTAAACGTAATCAAGCTTTATAAACCGACGTCATATATTGCAATGTTAACCCTTTGTTTTAGTGCTGATACTTTTGCCGAAGAAAACCGGACATCTTCTCATGACACCATTATCGTGACAGCTGATCGTAATGAAAAAAGCATATGGGACAGCGCTGTATCGGTTAATGCGATTAACCGTGATGATATTGAAAAGCAAAATGGTGATTCTGTTGCCGAGGTATTACGCGATATTCCCGGCGTTGAAATTACCGACAATTCGCTAGCGGGTCGTAAGCAAATTATGATTCGTGGCGAAGCACCATCGCGCATTTTAATGTTAATTGATGGGCAAGAGGTGACCTATCACCGCTCAGGACACGGTTCTGGAGCAGGTGTATTAATTGATATGGAATCAGTTGACCGGATAGAAGTCATTAAAGGTCCTCATTCTGTCCTTTATGGTTCACAAGCCATCGGTGGTGTGGTTAATTTTATTACCCGAAAAGGTAGCAAAAACGGAGCTCTCCTTAATGGTGATGTTAAAGTTGTTTATAACCAATCAACTAATGGCTTTACCGAAATGGGCACGGTTAATGGCACAATGGATCAGATTTTTGATTATCGAATCAGTGGCACTCATGCCCAAAATAACGATCGTAAAGCTTATCAAGGCAAACTTCACAATACTGATTTCGGTAATGATAGTTTAAGTTCATGGTTTGGAGTTAATTTAGATAAGCATAAATTTGGACTTGCACTCGATCATTATAGACTTGATACTAAAACTTATTTTGATAAAGATAGTAACGCTCCTTCAATTAAAGAATTTTGGGTCAAATTACCCAAATTGCAACGTGAAAAAATTGGTCTATTTTATGACTATAATATTGATAGTAATGTCCTTAAAAAGCTACATTATGATGCCTATGCACAAAAAATGAATCGTGAATTTAGAAATCATGTTGTTGTGTCACCAAGACCTATGATCAAAGTTAACACCAATACAGCCACAAACGATGAACAAAAAACTTATGGCATGACATTTCAATCCGATTTTATACCACATAAAAACATGAAACTAATTACCGGAGCACAATATCAACAAGATAATGTTGATCAAAATTCACATAACTCGTTGGTATCCAAAATGCCATCACCAAGAGCAAGCTATACTCAGCATAAATATTTAGCGAATAAATGGCAACAAACTAGTGTTTCTTTATTTGGACAGAACGATTGGGCAATAACTGATGATATATCTTGGAACATAGGCGCTCGTCAATATTGGGTTGAATCAAAACTCAAAAATGGAACAACGTCCCTAAATAAAATACCCGTTATAGGTCGCCCATCTACAACTTATACTATTGATGGAAAAAAGAAAGATCGCGATAACAATTTTGTTGTGTCGTCTGGATTAACCTATTCTGGCATTGAAAATACACAATTAAGAGCCTCGTTTGCACAGGGCTATGTTTACCCAACACTTTCACATCTTTATGCAGTTACCTCGGCATCAACCCAAACACTTTATGGTAATTCAAATTTAAAACCTGAAAAATCAAATAACTATGAAATAGGCTTGCGCTACAATAACAATACTTGGTTAGTTGATAGCGCCATTTATTATTCTGCCGCTAAAAATTATATTACTGAAATGAGTTGTAATGGTTCGGCTATTTGTGATGGTGCATCAGGAGCTAATTTTAATTATTATAATAATGCTAACAAAGCCAACACTCATGGCTTAGAATTTAGCATAGAATATCTTGATCTAGCTTTTATCCCTTATGTTAAAGGCAATTATTTGCGACGTCAGATAAAAACTGAACGGTACACCACTTATGATTCAGGCAATCCGCGTTTTATGGGGAATGCGGGTATCAAACATACAGCTTATTTAGATTTGTTTGATATTGATTCTGATCTATTTATGCGATTTTCAACAAAAGCAACTCGCCGCAGTGATTCATCGGTTTACCGTTATAGTGGTTGGTCAACCCTAAATTTATCAACCATCACTTCATTTGGCACCAATCGCCAATACCGGATTGGTTTAGATATAAATAATATATTAAATAAAAACTATACAACCGCTTACGAAACCATACCTGCAGCAAAATTCCATGCACTACTTAGCGCAAGTATGAAATTTTAACACCTCAAAGATATAATTTAAGATAACAATCAAACCTATTCCATCCATTACCCGTTACTCTTTTTATAATTAGCGGGTAATATCACTGAAGTCAGTAGCCTATTATTTACTCAACAAATTCTTATAAAGATGCCTAAAAGCCATTACTGGATGATAGATGATCATCCTTGGGCCGGCATAGCGCATAACTTGTTTTATTTTTTGTTTATAATCCTTACGATAACAATGTTTTGGGCAACGCTCACAGGTTGTTTTGGCTTCACCAAAACGACACATTGTTAAACGTTGCATAGCATATTGCAATAGATCATTGCATTCATTACATAACTGGTAACGTGAGGTGTGATGATTTTGGTTGCAATATAAATAAATCATTGCACTCACTGTTGCTTTTTCTTGCTGTATTTTAGGACCAGTATTGTTTGCAACCATAAGACATACACATTAATGAAGAAAGTGGTAAAATAAAATCACCAAACTATGATTACAAGGATTTATTGTAATGGCAAGAATTATCAATAAAGACACGACTGTTTGCATGTCCCTTTCAGCCAGACCAAGCAATTTCGGTACTCGCTTTCATAATTATTTGTATGAAAAACTCGATCTTAATTACTTATATAAAGCCTTTACTACCAATAATTTAAAAGATGCAATTTATGGCATTAAAGCCTTAGCAATTCGAGGTTGCGCCATTTCAATGCCTTATAAAGAAGCTTGCATAGAATTTATTGATGAATTAGATGACTCGGTAAAATCTATTCAATCGGTCAATACGATTGTTAACACAAACCATCATTTAAAAGCATATAACACCGATTATATTGCGGTTGCCAAGCTCATTACCGAAAATAAAATCGATAATACTACACCATTTGTGTTAAAAGGCAGCGGCGGTATGGCTAATGCGGTGATTGGTGCTTTTTATGATGCAGGATTTAAAAATGGCATTATTGCAGCGCGTAACCAAGCAAAAGGCGAAGCGTTGGCCAAACGCTACGGTTATAAATGGGTCAAAAATGAACAAGACATATTGCCAAAACAAGCCAAACTGATTATTAATGTGACTCCAATTGGTATGCTTGGAGGTGTTGAATCTGAAGAGCTTGCATTCCCCTCTATCATGATAGAAAATGCCGATATTGTGTTTGATGTGGTTGCATTACCCGTTGAAACACCAATGATAAAATATGCCCAAAAGCTAAACAAAACCATTATTTCAGGTGCCGACGTCGCGGTGATTCAAGCTCTTGAACAATTTGTGTTATATACGGGCGTAACACCTAGCGAAGAGTTGGTGAAAAAAGCAGGTGAGTTTGCAAGACAAGGCTAAATAGTGTTATTCATTCCACTGAGTATATCGGTGGAATGAATAACAAATAGGTTATCACATCACCTGATGTAATTTGTTATACACAGCTAATAATTTTTGATGCATAGCAAATTGTGCTAAATTATCATTAGTCGCTTTATCGGCTGTAGCAGAGTCAGCCAAGCCCAAAAATGTTTTTTCGCCATTAGCGTATTGCCACATATCGTCAACACAAGCTTTACCATACATTTTATTAAATGCAGTTCGATAGTTGTTAAACTGTTTTTTGTCACGTTGCAAAATAAAGTTAACCAGCGTTTGCAAGCAACGATAATCATGATTGCGCTCTGGAGTAAATATAGACTCATTCATTTCAACTGTCCAATCAATCCATTGTTGTGCTTGCACTAGGTCTTTACCTGCCAATGCCAACATTGCTTTTAATTCACCAACGCGCAGTGTAAGCCAAGCATTATCGTTACCGGTTGCAATGCCAAGTAGTTCGCGAACACGTGCATAATCATCAAGACCTTCATCATCAAGCTGTTCAATAATGGCTAGGTACTGTTTAGCAGTGCGTTTTTGATAAGGTAACGACAAAATAAGATCACGCAGACCAATTGCCATATTGCTATTAGCAATTAAAAGATCTTCAGGGGGATAGATTTCCGACATACCAACGGCTAAAATTCGACAAGCATAAACGCCAAGATGCTCATAGTCCATAATTAACACTTCGGTGTTATGACGGGTAAAAATAGCCATTAAATTAGCAAATTCTTGCTCGGTCGTGCCTGAAAAGTCCCAATCGACAAATTCATAATCAGCTTGCTCATTAAATAGATCCCATGAAATCAAACCGCTTGAATCAATAAAATGGGTTTCTAAATTGCTAAGATCAGCAATATCATCATTATCAAAACTTGGTGGTGAAAATACATCAAGATCTTTTAAACTACGCCCTTGTAATAGTTCAGTCACAGTGCGTTCAAGTGCAACGCCAAAATTTGGATGTGCACCAAACGATGCATAACATGTTCCATTTTGCGGATTAAATAACACCACACAAATAACCGGAAACTCACCGCCTAATGAAGCATCAAAACAATAAAGTGGAAATCCCTCGCTTTCAAGCGCCTCAATGGCAGCTAAAACAGCGGGATAGCGATTAATAACTTCGGTTGGAATAATCGGTAAGCTAATGGCCTCGGCAATAATTTTGTTTTTCGTATAACGTTCAAAAATTTCCGATAACCCTTGCACTCGCGCTTCATTACGAGTATTTCCTGCTGACATACCATTAGATGCATATAAATTAGCAATTAAATTAACGGGCACATAGACCGTTTGCTTATCAGACTGCTGCTCAAACGGTAATGCGCAAATACCTCGCTCGCCATTACTTGATTGTAAATCAATTAAATCAGTTGCACTTAACTCATGATCGGGATCATAAAATTTAAGTAGTTTTTCAGATAATAACCCTTTAGGGAGGGAATTATCTTCAGGAATAGAGAACCATTTTTCGGTCGGATAATGCACAAAATCAGCATTTGCAGCTTTTTTGCCTAAATAAAAATCGGAAAAAAAGTAATTGGTTGATAATCGTTCAAAATACTCTCCTAATGCTGATGCCAACGCCGCTTTTTTGCTTGCACCTTTACCATTAGCAAAACACAGTGGGCACTTTGTATTTTGAATATGCACTGACCACACATTAGGCACAGGGTTGAGCCAAGAAGCTTCTTGCACTTCTAAATCATATTTTGTTAATTGTTGCTGAAAATAGTTAATGGAATCTTCAAGGGCTGCATCTTTGCCTGGGATATAAGTTTTCATAGTTAATCTCAAAATAATTTTATGTTATAATTTTCGATTCTTATCGCTTTTAAGAATTTATCACTTTATACGCAAATATAAAAAAATAGAAGTAATAAAATTAACCTACCTAAATAAGGAAATAAAATGAACAAAAAATTTGATTTTAAAGATCTTACCATTAAAGATTTTTTCTTCTTTAATAAAATGTTAACACCTTCATTTATTACTATCGTGTATTGGATCACATTAATTCTTATTGGCTTTAGTACATTGACTATGATATTAGGTAGTTTTGCTTTATTTGCTTATAGTTTTACTGCAGGTTTATTTACCTTTTTTACTGGTATTATTACCTTTGTTGTAGGATTTGTTTCAACTCGTATTGGTTTTGAATTGATTTGTGTGCTATTTAATATTAATCACAATATTCAAAAATTAGCTAACGAAAAAACAGATTCCGAAAAAACGGAAGAATTGTCTAACACCGATACTATTAATTAATAGTATTGATTCAACTATATAGGCAAAAAAGCGGGAACTAGTTCCCGCATTTTTTTTGCTTTTGTTGTAATCTATATTTTTAAATCAAAATAATCGGTTAACTAGCATTAAGCTCGCTAAGAGGCCATCTTGGTCTAACATTGATTGCTAAATCTGAATACTGCTTTGCTTTTAAATGAATCATCCCCGCGTAAGCAATCATGGCACCATTATCGGTACAAAATTCGAGTCGTGGATAATAAACCTGTCCTTTACGCTGATGCATCAACTCAGTTAACCTATTACGCAGTGTTTGATTAGCGCTTACTCCGCCGGCTATCACTAAATTTTTAAATCCAGTTTGATCAAGCGCTCGCCGTGATTTAATTACTAATGTATCAACCAAGGCATCTTCAAAGGCTCTAGCAATATCAGCTTTAGTTTGCGCATCAATAATATGATTATCACTATGTTGATGAATGATATTGGCAGCGGCTGTTTTAAGGCCTGAAAAACTAAAATCCAGCCCAGGACGATCAGTCATCGGTCGAGGAAAATGAAACCGAGCTCCATTACCCTGCTCAGCTAATTTCGACAATTTTGCCCCGCCTGGATAATCTAAACCAAGTAATTTAGCAGTTTTATCAAAAGCTTCGCCTGCTGCATCATCAATGGATTCGCCAATAAGTTCATATTGACCAATACCTGTTACGCTAATAAGCTGTGTATGCCCACCCGAAACTAATAATGCAACAAAGGGAAATTCAGGTGGATTAGATTCTAACATTGGCGCCAATAAGTGCCCTTCCATATGATGCACAGCAATAGCAGGTACATTCCACGCATAAGCCAGCGAACGACCAATTGATGCACCGACCATCAAAGCACCAATTAAGCCTGGACCTGCTGTATAAGCCACACCAGCAATATCTGCTGGCACCACATTTGCTTCTTTTAATGCTGCTTGAATTAAAGGTACGGTTTTACGAATATGATCGCGCGATGCTAATTCAGGCACCACACCACCATAATCAGCATGCAATTTAATTTGTGAATAAAGTTGATTGGCAAGTAAACCATTGGCATCATCATAAATAGCAACACCTGTTTCGTCGCACGAAGTTTCAATACCTAGAATCTTCATTAATGTTTACCTGCAAAATCGGTAAGGTCTTCTTCACTCCAAAGATCTTGTTCAGTAATGTCTTTATCGGCAATGCGATGTTCCTCAGTTGCCCAATCGCCTAAATCGATAAGCTGGCAACGCTTGCTACAAAATGGACGGTACGGACTATCTTTACTCCATACAACTTGTTTTTGGCAAGTTGGGCAATTGACATATGTAGTGTTATCTTTATTCATTGTGACTCTTTTTTTTTAAAATTAGTATTTAGCAGTACTAACAACAAGCTAATTCAAATTCAATACTATCGCTATTCACGTTATCACAAGTATCAAGCGGTAAAAACCGAATGCTATAGCGTGACATATGACCAGACACTTGGGGATAGACATTTTTATCTAACGAAACCCGAATACGAATTAAATTAACATCACCATTGGTTTCTTGAAAAAAATTATTAGAACAAATAAATGGTTTAAATTCACCCATTTGTCTAATTAATTGCATATAGCATGTTAGAGATTTATCTAAAATTGACAAGTGTTGTAACCAATTTTCAACTTGAATATTACGCCTTTCTTGCGGAATTTTTAACCATAAATGGAACAAAGGCAAATCAAAACTACAACAACCTCCGGGGATCGTTAAACGTTGGCGAATAGCAGTAATAAAACGGTCGTCTTTTAATGGTTGCCCTAGGCGGGTTATCAGATTAAATTGAGCTAAAAAATAATCAAATTGGTAAATCAAGTTGTTAAGTAAATCATAGTCAACACCATCAAAAGTTAGCCACAAGATTAACTTTTGTTTTTGTGATTCAAGTTCTTTAATCAAATCACCTTTTACATCGTTACGTTCAATAATTTCTAATAACTCAGACAGCGCGTGAAAAAAAATCAACGCATTATTTTGATCAAACTGGCAATGCCTATTTAATTGATTTAACAAAAATTCAACACGAAGCCAAGTACGCATTTTTTCATTTAATGGATGTTCAAAAATAATGTTATTCATCAATCTAAATCTTACAATTAAAGTTATCTAAATATTGTTGATGCAATAAATTAACTTGTGCAGTTAGCCTAGCTAAATTATCATCATTTACAATAATATCATCAGCATAAGATAAGCGCTTTTTTAAAGACACTTGCGACAATATCATCTTTTTTGCTAATGACTCACTAATATTATCTCTTTTTACTAATCGCGCCAATTGTAACGACTCAGGAACATCAATGATTAGCACACGATCAGCCAGCGTATGCAAATTGTTTTCAATCAATAACGGCACAACCCAAATTACATAGGTTGTATTTTGCATAGCAATTTGTTTTTGAGTTTCTTGTTGAATAATAGGATGCAACAAATGATTAAGCCACAGTCGTTCGTGGTCATTATTAAATATAATTTCACGTAGCTGACTGCGATCAAGTTCGCCATTAGCAAGCAAAATTTCTTGGCTAAAGTGCTTAACAATTTGGTTAAACGCATCACTACCGACTTGCACAACTTGCCTTGCAATAATGTCTGCATCAATAATAGGTACGCCCAATTTGGCAAACAAATTGGCGATAGTACTTTTACCACTGGCAATACCGCCACTTAGTGCAACAACATAAGGCATAAGGCAAATTCCAATTCAACAAAAACAGGGCATCATTATAACATATAACTAGGTTGATCATATAACGTAAAATACAGACAAAAACTTAACAATTAATGGGATATTTATCGATAGTAAATTCGTAAACTTACTCACGTCAACGGAAAATTTATCGCCTACTGTCAAATAAATAGAATAAAACAGTTGTTTTATATCATTAGCTGTATATAATCACATATATATGTATATAAAAACAGGACAAAGTAATGAAACCGTTAACCGAACGTCAACAGCAGATTTATGACTTAATTAAAGACAATATACAAACCACAGGTATGCCACCGACACGTGCTGAAATTGCCCAAAAGCTAGGATTTCGATCTGCCAACGCGGCTGAAGAGCACCTTAAAGCGCTTGCTAAAAAAGGCGCGATCGAAATGATCGCCGGCTCATCTCGTGGGATTCGTCTTTTACTTGAAAGCCAAGCTGAACAAAATGAACTTGAAGGTTTACCCCTAATTGGGCAAGTAGCTGCTGGATCGCCTATCTTAGCGCAAGAACACATCGAAAGTCATTACCAAGTTGATCCGTCACTATTTAAACCCCATGCTGATTTTTTACTAAGAGTACATGGTATGTCAATGAAAGACATCGGTATCTTAGACGGCGATCTATTAGCCGTACATAAAACTCAAGATGTTAAAAATGGTCAAGTTGTTGTTGCTCGTATTGACGATGAAGTTACCGTTAAACGCTTATCACGCAAAGGCAAACATGTTCATCTGCTTGCAGAAAATAGCGAGTTTTCTCCCATTGAAGTCGATTTAGAACAACAAAATTTTGCTATTGAAGGGCTTGCCGTTGGCATTATTCGTAATGGCTCTTGGATGTAATAATGTAGATGTATAAACAAAGATGGTATAGAATAGTAAGCAATAAAAAGTAGGAGATTACTATGTGGCTATTTTGGTTATACGAAGGTTTAGCATTTGTTGCAATCATATTGCTCATTTTTGGATATTGCCGTTTTAGAGGAATTGGTTTTTGGTCCCTCATTTGGAAATATTTAAAATGGTTCTCTTTAGCTGTACTTATTGTTTGGTTAGCCATCGCAATTCTTTGTCGAGTTGACTTATATAACGCTGCTCACTGCTATTTTAGAGGTGAAAGTATGCATGCAAACACCAAATATTCTATCTTTTTAGGTGAGTGCCAAGTTGAAACACCTAGTGGCAGTTATGTTCCGATTGAGCGAGCTAGAGCATTACCAGGTTCAAGTAACCATGATCACGATGATGACCACAGCGACTCCGGCTCTACAAGTGAATTCTATCCTGTAAATTAATGTATTGAAAATAAATAAAACAATCAAAATCCGGCAAATGTTATTACAATTGTCGGATTTTTGTTTAAGTAATAAATTACAATCTAAATGATGAGTTGAGAGTGGATAAATCGGCAAACCCAATAAAGTTATCCATTGTTTTATTCATTAACTTTCTGAAAAGCCAAGCAACGCTGCTCTAATTTTTTAAAACCAAAAATTAACGTAAAGCTAACACAAAGATAAATCACCGCAGCAATCCCAAAGGCATGAAAAGGTTGATATGTTTCAGCATAAATATCACGTGCAATTTTCATTACATCTGGCACTGTAACCGTAAAGGCAAGCGCCGTTGAATGCAGCATAAAAATCACCTCGTTACTATAAGCAGGCAATGCAATACGAAACGCTCTTGGCAAAATAATATAACGATATAACTGAAAACGGCTAAACCCAAGTGCAGTTGCAGCTTGCATTTCGCCTCTAGGTACATTGCGCATGGCACCAGCAAAAACTTCAGTAGTATAAGCGCAGGTATTTAAAGTAAAGGCTAACACCGTGCAATTTAAACCACTTTGAAAAAAGTCACCCAGCCAAGCATGATTTTTAACCACACTCAATGTATAAATGCCAGTATAAATAATCAGCAACTGTACATATAAAGGCGTGCCCCGAAAAATATAAGTAAACAGCCAAATGGGTAATTTAATCAGCTTATTTTGCGAATTTCGCCCTACTGCTAACCCTAGCGACAAAATGCCACCCATTAAAACTGATAGAATCAAAATCCACAGCGTCATCGCCAGACCAGTGATATTATAACCATCACTCCATAATAGTGCTTGCCAATATTGTTGAATAATTTCTAGCATGAGTTCTTATAACTTAGTTTTGATTGTGCCAATGGAATAACGCCGTTCCAGCCACCATAACACGATATTCGATATTGACGTAAAAAACAGATAAAATGCCCCTGCGATTAAGGCAAACAATAAAGGTTGGTACAAGGCTTCACCTGCGTTTTTAGTGGCTTTAACTAAGTCTGATAATCCCAGTAACGACACCAATGCCGTGGCCTTTAACACCACTAACCAATTATTTGCAATGCCCGGCAAGGCAAAGCGCATCATTAAAGGAAACATCACATAACGAAACACTTGGACTTTACTAAGCCCAAGTGCCGTTGCCGCCGCTAACGTATTTTTAGATACAGCAAGATAAGCCCCTCTAAAGGTCTCGGTAAAATAGGCGCCGTAAATAAAGCCTAATGTAAAAATACCAGCCATTAATGGATTCACTTCAATAAAAGAGGCATTAAAATAATCGGTAATATTATTAACCAAAAACTGCAAACCAAAAAATATTAGCATCATTAGCACTAAATCAGGCACACCTCGAATTAACGACGTATAAGCCTGACAAAGCACATTACACACTTTTGAATCGGCCAACTTGCCCAGCGCACAAACAATGCCAAGTAGCATAGCTAACAGTAGCGATGCTAGTGCTAAAATAATGGTTAGCCATGCCCCTTGGCAAATTAACGAAATATAACCTTGCATGGTTTATTTTTTATTACCATACACATTAAAATCGAAGTACTTATTATTAATTTTTTGGTAAGTGCCATCGGCTAAAATCGCTTTTAACGCTTGATTAAAGGCTTCGCGTAATTCATTATCGTTTTTACGAAAGCCAAGACCCACCCCCACATCAAAATAGTTAGCATCTTTCAATTCATCGCCAGCAAAAACAAAACCTTTACCTTGTGGCTGTTTTAAAAAGGCATAACTTCCAGTAACTTCGTCTTGCAATGCCGCATCTAAACGACCCGCCACTAAATCCGAAAATACTTGCAACTGATTTTGGTAAGGGACAATTACCACGCCATGAGGACGCCACATTTCGTTGGCAAAATGTTCTTGTGAGGTACCTTGCTCAACCCCAACGCGCTTACCTTTTAACGATTCAGCATTAGGCATTAAATTAGTACCTTCTTTAACAATCAAACGCGAGTAAGTCATAAAAATCTCGTCAGAAAATGCAATCTGCTTTTTACGCTTTTCGGTCATCATCAGCGAAGAGGAAATCATATCAATCTTTCTTGATAATAACGAAGGGATCAATGCATCAAAGTCGGTCGATTGAAAGGTGCATTTAATGTTAGCCTTTTCACATAAGGCTTTAGTAATTTCAATGTTAAATCCTGTAATATTACCGTTAGCATCAATAAAATCAAAAGGCGCATAAGATGTATCAGACCCAACTTTAATCGATTCAGGCAACGCGGCATAACTTGTTATAGGTAAGCTTAAACACCCCAAAATGGCTAACGCTTTTAATAAATTCTTCATAATTTATCTTCCTTCGTTTTTAGCTAAAGGCATAATATAGCGCGTTATGTTGTATTTTTATAATAAAAAAAAGTTATTATTGTTGTCCAAAAAATTAAAATTACTTAACTGTAAACACAAAAATAAAATTGTATTTGTAAATTAAAACACCACTTTTTAGCCTAAAAAACATTAATAAAATCAATACCTTTTCTGACCGATTTTTGTGCTATTTTTATTCTTGTAAAACATAGCTGAAAACGTTATCAATGCGGTCATTTTTGCGACTTAGCATATCCCCAATAATTCAACCACATCAAAAATATAAATTAAAACACCCCCCTTCGATTTGCGGCCCCCAGCTTATAGCTGTTATAATTTCCTCATCTTTCAAATTAGGATCACCTTTATGTACACCATTTATGGCATTAAAAACTGCAATACAATGAAAAAGGCCTTTACTTGGCTTGATGAGCATCACATCAATTATCAATTTCATAATTATAAAACTGATGGGCTGTCAGAAGCACTTTTAGATAGTTTTTTACAATTGGTAGACTGGCAAAGTTTGCTTAATACTCGCGGTACCACATGGCGTAAGTTAGATGAGTCTGTCCGTGCACAGGTTGATAATGAGCAAGCTGCAAAACAGATCATGTTAGCCAATCCTTCCATTTTAAAACGTCCTTTGCTTATTGATGGTAAGCGTGCTTTGTTAGGTTATTCAGACGAACTTTATTCCCAATTTATTTCACAATCTAAATAAAATCGAGACCATTATGACTGAACCTGTTATTGCGCTAACCAAAGCACTCATTGCTGAAAAATCGATAAGCCCTGACGACAAAAACTGCCAAAAACTTATTATTGAACGATTAAAACCACTCGGTTTTATTATTGAAGAAGTCAATATTGGGCAAACCAAGAACTTATGGGCCTATCATGGCGATGCTACCGGCAAAACTTTGATGTTTGCTGGCCATACTGATGTCGTACCAGCAGGTGATGAAAGCAAATGGCTTTATCCGCCATTTTCACCAACGATTGATGAAAATGGCATACTTTATGGTCGTGGTGCATCGGATATGAAAAGTGGTGTTGCTGCCATGGTTTGTGCAGCAGAAGATTTTGTTAAACAATATCCTAATCACACTGGGCGCATCGCCTTTTTAATCACCTCAGACGAAGAAGCCGATGCAAGCGATGGCACAGTTAAAGTGGTCGATCTACTGATGAAACGCCAAGAGCGCATTGATTATTGTATTGTCGGCGAACCGTCGAGCGATACAGTGCTAGGTGATCAAATCAAAAATGGCCGCCGCGGTTCACTGACAGCCAATTTAATTGTGCATGGCATTCAAGGTCATGTGGCTTATCCTCATCTTGCTGATAACCCTGTGCATCGTTTTGCTCCTGCATTAAATGAACTGGTTAATACTGTTTGGGATGAAGGCAATCAATACTTTCCACAAACGACAATGCAAATAGCCAATATTAATGGCGGCACAGGAGCTGAAAACGTCGTGCCGGGTGAGCTTCGTGTACAATTTAATTTCCGTTATAGTAGCGAATTAACCGACGCAGACATTAAAACACGCGTTGAACAGATTTTACAAAAACATAATGTAAACTACACCTTAACTTGGCGGTTATCAGGCCACCCATTTTTAACACCACAAGGTGATTTAACCAACGCGGCTGCTAGCGCTATTAAGGAATTTACCGATATTGATACCAAACTATCCACCAGTGGCGGCACATCTGACGGACGCTTTATTGCCAAAATGGGATGCCAAGTAATTGAGCTTGGGGTACTTAACAAAACCATTCATAAAGTGAACGAAAATGCCAATTGCCAAGATATTATTACCTTAACCGCAATTTATCACCGCATTTTAGAAAAATTGCTGTTAGTATAGTATTGCTAGCATCGTGTTATTGGCATGTATGATTGCTATAGTTGGATGATTTCGATTTTAACTTAAAGGAGAACACGATGGAGTGGCTCAAAGATTATTGGTGGATAATTGTCGTTATTTTAATTGGGATTTTTATTAATACCATTAAGGCACTAAACCGATTGAGTTATAAAGCGTATCTTGAAAAAAAGAAAGGGATAAAACCTATCCCTTATCAAGATGACGACGATGATGATTGGCCGTCAACAAATTCAACGAAAAAAAAGTAATACTTCCCTTAACGAAAATCTTGGCTACCGCTGTCAAATAGTGCTTGATGACGGTAGCGATCAACCCACATTGCCGTTGCGCCACAAACTGCAATAGGCATAATAATTAAATTAAGCACCGGTACCATGGTAAAAAAGCTGACTAACATGCCAAAAGTTAAATTATCGACCCGATCTTGTTTAAGTAACTCACGCATACGTTGAAAAGTGATTTTGTGGTTATCAAAAGCATAATCGGCATATTGGATATTAATTTGCCAAGCCGTAAATAAAAACCAAATCACCGGCGTTACTGATTGCCCAATAACAGGAATAAAATAGGTCAACAGTATCGGAATGGCCCATAATAAATAATTAATCAATTTTTGAAATTCGCGACCAAAAACCCGCGGAAGATCTTTAATAATGCTAATCCACGATGTATCAACTGCTGGCATCCCTGTTAACTGCGCTTCGACTTGTTCAGCTAATAAACCATTAAAAGGTGCGGCAATGATATTTGTCACCGTACTAAAAAAATAACAAAACAAAATCACCAGCATTAAAATCACAATAAAAACTATAATATAGCCCAACCAATGTAACCAACCCGGCACATACGATAACCCCCAATCCACCATGCCAGTAATAGCAGTAAAAAACCAATAAAATAGTGCCGACATAACTACAATATTGGCAATTAATGGTAAAAAAACAAATCGCTTAATCCCCGGACTAAATGCTAACGACCAACCTTTAAAAAAGTATTCAATTCCTGTTGTGGGTTGACGTTTTGGATTGTGGTTGTTTGATTGGTTGTATGTTTGATTTTGCGAATAGCGATGTTGCATCTGATTTTCTAATTTATTATGCATCACATTCAGTTCCTTTTAAATTAAAACGAATTGAGTTAAAACAAATTCAGTCAAAACATGATGACTATTGTAAACATACCGCTTGATAACCTGCAATGGTGATCAGCTATCTTTACTGACTATTTCGGAAAATATTGCATTACTAGCCTGCTTTGCTAACCATGTTTTAACTTCATGTTTAACAGCTTGCATTAATGCATTTTTACCTGCAAGTTGGTATGAATCAATAACTAAAGGCTGATTATTTTTGCTTTTTAACAGTGCGGATAAAACAGGAAAAGAGGATACTTGAGATGATTGTTGGTGTATTTGTATATACCTATTTAATCGACATAATGCAGCATAACTGGCTTCGAATGGCCGATGATAGTGAGCAAATCCAGTAAGTTCATCTAAATCATTGACATCTAAATCTAATGATAATAGCCAACCGCCATCGCTGATAATCATATCGTTAAACGGTAAATCAATGATATCCTTCAGCCAATAGGCGTTACGCTGTAGTTTTTGTTTTAATTTATGGGTTAATAGTTCTCCAGATCGGGTGATTGGTTTAAGCGCCATAACCGAATAACTGCCACTACTAGCTTGTTTATGGCTGCTTACATGAACCAAGACAAAACCACAAGCTGTCCAAAATTGATAATTAGACGAGCTATAAGCAAAACTGACCGACACAAAATCTTTATTTTGCACTTTGGCATGATCACAAATCGTCTGCACCAGTTGTTTTGCGATATGCTGCCGTCGATAATCCTCCATAACCGCAATGCGGTTAACGCGAACTGAGCGCAACTTAGCCGCTAACCGTTCACCAGCATGAGCAACGAGCGATTGCGCCACTAAATTGCCTTTAGGGCGGCGTGTTCCTTGCCATACTTGGGTTATTAGGTTATCAGGCAAATTCCCCTCGGTAAGGGTAAGTGCCGCGGCAATTTGTTTATTGTCTATTGTTGCCTGCCAAACCGACAAATTTTGCGCATCAAACAGACGCCTTAAATCGATTAATGTGGTTTGATAGTGAGCCATTTTTAATAGATAAAAGATCGATCTTAAGGAATCAACATCATTGCGTTCAACCGTTGAATATTGGATTGATGATAGGCCTGTAATAGGATTATCATCCTGAATTAATAAGCCATTAAGTAATAGCCGATCACTAAATTGCTCTAGCATATCACCTGCCTGCCAACGAATCGGGGTGTGTAGATGAAAATATTGGCATGCTTTACCTGATAGCAATTTCAACAAAAAGCCCTGTCCAGTACCTTCATATCCGTCAACGGTGGTGGTTAACAATATCCGACAATTATTGGCAATTGCCAGTTGTAGCAGTTTTTCGAGCATAGGTAACGGAATCATGGCTGCTTCGTCAATAATGAGATAATCAGCAAAATCAATCTTTGACTGCAAAATTAATTCATCAGGTGCAAAAAATGGCGTATCGGGCTTAGCAAAAGCAAAAAAGGTCGTCAATGCTGATTTATTGGGCGCAGTGACAATACTACGTTGATAATGGCTAAACATTCCTGCTAGTGCCGATTTACCCCGTCCGCGTTTAGCAACTAATACATTTATGGGCTTATTGCTATTTAATAACTGTTTTAATGTGGCTTGTTGTTCGGCTAAATCACAAGGATCATCGCTCATCACTAGCAAAGATGATGTAACGGATATAGCGTTTTTTGGCAAAGATGTTGAATTGATTGACACACCAAATTCGGCCAAAGTTTGTATTAAATGTGCAACAAAATTAGGTACAGTAATCGGATTTTGGCTTTCGTTCCAGCGCAAGCTATCTTGATCATACCAAGTGGATAGATTCTTAGGTAATAACAAAACCAACATACTACCTTTGACTAGCGTGCCAACCAGCATGGCAAAAGCATCAAGATTAAATCCTACCGTTGCATCAAAAAGAGCATGTCGATACTGCTGGCCTAATAGTTGTTTGGTTTGATGGGGCTTGAGTACGTTGGCAATTAACGAACTAGGCAAATAATCAGGCTGATAGGTAACAGTTACCCAATCACCAACGTTCTGCTCAAGGATGGAGCTCAATTGTTCAAATAATTGCGTGCTCTCACCCTGTAACACCCATAGCATTCGGGTGCTGTTGGGATTGTGCATAAACTAACTTTTCCCAATTAATAGCGATAATATACCGGCAGCAATCAGTGGACCAACTGGAATGCCTTTGAAAAATGCAACACCAATTAGCGTGCCAATAATTAAGCCATTGATAATGGTAGGATGTGCACCAATGAGCGATATACCACGCGTACCAAGCCACGAGACTAAAATACCCACCAAAATAGCTAATAGTGATTGCCAAGTAGTAAATGATTTAGCAATATCACCAATTTTTAACGATCCATCGGCCAATGGCACCATCATCGCGGCAGTTAAAATAACAATACCGATAGTTAAGCCATATTTATTTAAAAACGGGAAATAAGTGTCAAGCGGCGTTAATTTAAACAGTAACAATAACAGTACAGCAAATGTCACTGTGTTATTATGAGTTAAATAACACAGTGCCGCTAAACCCAAAAGAAGAAAAAAAGAGATATCAAACTGCGCAAACATTACAAAGGCACACCAATGCGTTTTGCCACTTCTTCATAAGCTTCAATCACTCCACCCAATCCTTGACGGAAGCGGTCTTTGTCCATTTTTTTAAGTGTGGACTTTTCCCACAGGCGACAACCATCAGGTGAAAACTCATCACCTAAAGTAATTTCGCCTTTAAATAAACCAAATTCAAGTTTGTAATCAACCAATATCAGCCCTGCTTTATCAAACAAATCAGTCAAAATGGTATTAATTTTAAAGCTGAGTTCTTTCATTTTGGCTAATTGCTCATCGCTAGCCCAACCAAAGGCTTTACAGTGTGATTCGTTAACCATTGGATCGTGCAATGCATCATTTTTTAGAAATAATTCAAATGTAGGAGGATTTAAAACCTGACCTTCTTCAATCCCTAAACGTTTAACTAAAGATCCCGCTGCGCGATTGCGCACTACACATTCAACTGGCACCATTTGCAATTTTTTAACAAGTACTTCATTGTCAGATAATAAGGACTCAACTTGAGTTGGAATGCCAGCTTGGCGCAATTGCGTCATAATAAAATAGTTAAATTTATTATTCACCATGCCTTTACGATCTAACTGCTCAATGCGTAAACCATCGAATGCTGATGTATCGTTGCGAAACTCAAGGATTAGTAAATCAGGGTTTTCGGTGGTATATACCGTTTTTGCTTTACCACGATAAAGCTCAGCCAACTTTTTCATGTTTATAACCTTATATCAAATTGCTTATAAATAATTAAGGAGCTATACGCTCCTTAAATTCCAAACTTATTCTTAATTTGTACTGCTCACGGCTGTTGCTGGTTTTTTACTTTCGGCCTTATTTTTTTCAGCTTCTTTATCTTGTGCTTTTGGCGGCGCTACACGCATTGAATCTGGTGCAACATCATCCATAATGTCATTAAACAAACCGACAACATAGCGTTGAACTTCAATTGGTTGTGAAGTTAAATCGTCAGTGCCACGAGTTAACGACGTGATCAAAATAGTGATTGTTTCGGTATCACCTAGCAATTGACGTTTAATTGAATAAGAAGCCTCAACCGCTTGCTCTTCATCCGCACGGATTATAAAAGCTTTATTTGTTTGAATAGCGTTGCTATCTTGGCTAGCGATTGAAATATTTCTTTTGCTTAAGCTATTAGGAATGCGTTCCCACACTTGATTACTTAATGGTGCATTAAAGGTAACTGAACCACTATTATAAACCGCAAAAGCATCTGGCACTGTTGGGATTGGTAAACTTGGCGGTCTAATATCCAATTGTTTGCCTAAATTGCCTTTAATCTCGGTTTTATCAACATAAAAGTCACTTGTTGCAGTTGGTACTGAAACGCCTTCGGGAATGATTAACGGTTTTAAAGAGGGAGATTGAAGATAATCTTCGTTACCTTCGACTTCGCGCTTAAAGTTCTGATCACTACCACAACCCGCAAGGAACAAAGAAGCCACAACGGACAAAATCGCCGTTTTTTTAAGGACATTGCTTTTAAATAAGGTTCTGTTCAATGTATTATTTAACATAGATATCTGCTTTTTAATTAAAGGTTATACAAAACTATTACAGTAAATTTGCCTCTTTTAACGCTTGCTCAACCGCTGGAATTGACGAAGTGCTTAGCGATACCAGTGGCAACCGAATTGTTGCGCTTTGCATTAAACCTAATCTTGCGCAAGCCCATTTAGCTGGCGTTGGGTTGGGTTCAATAAATAAATTATGATGTAAAGTCATCAAAGTATCATTTAAACTGCGTGCCTCTTTAATTTGGTTATTAACCACAAGCTGACAAACAGTTGCAACGGCTTTGGCTGCTACGTTGGCAGTGACCGAAATCACTCCATCGCCACCTAAAATCATAAAGTCTAAAAATGTTGAATCATCGCCACTTAATAATTTAAAATCAGGACCGACCAATTTGCGAGTTGGGTAAACTCTTGAAAGATCACCTGTTGCATCTTTTAACGCAACAATATTTTTGATCTTCGCTAAACGCCCAACGGTTTCAGGTTTAATATCACTACTAGTGCGCCCAGGTACGTTATATAAAATCTGTGGCAATGCAGTGCTTTCGGCAATAGCTTTAAAGTGTTGATACATGCCTTCTTGTGTTGGCTTATTATAATAAGGCGCAACAGTTAAGCAACCGACAACACCGATATTTTCAACCCGACTGGTTAATTCAATAGCTTCCTTCGTTGCGTTTGCACCAGTACCAGCAATAATAGCAATACGCCCATCGGCATAATCAATTGTTCGTTTTATAACATCGATATGCTCATGGTGATCAAGCGTAGCCGATTCGCCAGTAGTACCGACCGAAACAATACCCGATGTCCCATTAGCAATATGGTATTCAACCAATTTTTTTAAGCTTACGTGGTCAACGTTTCCTTTCGTATCCATGGGAGTAACAAGTGCAACCAGACTTCCTGTAAACATAAAATGACCTCTCACATAATCGGTTTATAACATAGGGTAAAGAATAAAAAATCTGCGAATAAGTATGCGATATTTCTAAGGTAAATTCAACTTTTGTTATGCAGGATTATCAATATCAACAAAAATAACCTCAACACCATAACTACTCGCTAACCATTTCCCTAGTTTTTCAATACCATAACGCTCGGTTGCATGATGCCCTGCCGCATAGAAGTTAATACCATATTCGCGTGCAATATGAATGGTGCGCTCTGACACTTCGCCAGTAAAAAAGGCATCCACGCCCATTTGCGCTGCTTGTTCAATATAATCTTGTCCACCACCACTGCACCACGCAATGCGCTTAATCACTTGAGGTGCGTTATCACCACAAAACAGCACTTGCCGTTTATTATTATGTAACAGTTGCTCAAGCTGGTGTTTAAATTGTAAAGCTGTGAGTGGAGTATTTAGTGTGCCAGTAAAAAGTAAATCGATGATATCATTACGCTTATCGACCGAAACACCCAATAAATTAGCCAGCTCAATATTATTACCCAAAATGGGGTGACCATCTAACGGCAAGTGGTAACCATATAGATTAATATCGTTAGTTAATAGTGTTTTTATTCGTTGATATTTAATGCCGGTAATGGTTTGTACTTCATTCTTCCAAAAATAGCCATGATGTACTAGCACGGCATCGGCTTGTAGTTCGACTGCTTTATCTAACAATAACTGGCAAGCGGTCACGCCTGTCACAATCTTATTGACTTGCGCACGCCCCTGCACTTGCAGTCCATTTGGTGCATAGTCCCGATAACGAGCAATTTGCAACTCGTTATTAATAATCTGCTCTAATTCTAAGTGATGCATAATCTGCTCGGTTTTAAAATCATCAAAACATAGGGGATAATTATAATCGCTTTAGCTAATAAGCGCATCTACTCGTTTATCTTAATGTGATTTGCATAAAACTTAGAGAAAATAGATTAACAACAAACGCTTAAAGCCAATACTAGGCGAACCGTTTAAAAACTGGCATAATAGCCTTTTTTGACAAATAAGATAAATTGTTGTGCCAAACGCCAAATTATGTGAACGCTTTCGTGGATTTTATCCCGTTGTCATTGACATTGAAACCTCAGGATTCGATTCAAAACTCAACGCCATTTTAGAAATCGCCGCCATTACCTTAAAAATGACACCCGACGGCTGGTTAGAGCCAGATCAAACCTTGCAATTTAATGTAACCCCATTTAATGGAGCCATTTTAGAGCCCGCGGCACTCGCCTTCAACGGTATCGATCCTGACAATCCACTGCGCGCTGCCGTGGACGAAAGGCAAGCCTTAGACGAGATATTCAAAATGGTCAGAACAGGCATAAAAGACAGCAACTGCACGCGCGCGGTAATGGTTGCACATAATGCGCACTTTGATCACAGCTTTTTAATGGCAGCGGCTGAGCGCTCAGGCATCAAGCGTAACCCTTTCCATCCATTTGCTACCTTTGACACTGCATCGCTCAGTGGTCTAGTTTTTGGGCAAACGGTGCTAGCCAAGGCTTGCCAAGTGGCGCAAATCACCTTCGATCATAAACAAGCCCACAGCGCGCTATATGACACGCAAAAAACCGCTATACTTTTTTGTAAAATTGTTAATCGACTTAAATCGCTTGGGGGATGGCCTTTAGCGGCTATAGATAGTGAAACAGAGACACAACAAGAACAGAACCATAACAGTGCGCAATAAACTAAAAACGAATAAACAGATAAATACAATCGAAAATTAATTTACTCGTAGTATAACTCACACAAAAAAGCGCGCTAAAGTTGCGCGCTTAATTCGTCGCTTAATTAAGATTTATGCTTTTCAGCAGTTTGCTTAATAAGCGTTTGCAATTCACCAGCTTGAAACATTTCTAACATAATATCACAGCCACCTACTAATTCGCCTTCCACCCATAATTGTGGAAACGTTGGCCAATTAGCAAATTTAGGCAATTCGGCACGAATATCAGGGTTTTGTAAAATATCAACATAAGCAAATGGCTCGCCACATTGCGATAAAACCTGCACCGCTTGAGCCGAAAAGCCACAACTTGGCAATCTTGGCGATCCTTTCATATATAGAATAATCGGGTTTTCAGCAATTTGTTTTTTGATTTTATCGAGTGTTGTCATTTCGGTTGTCATGCGATTTCCTTGGTAATTTATTGTAATAATGTAAGCTATTTTAACGCACAATTGGGCTTGTTCCTACTGCTATCTTATAAACGAATTGCTTAATGGAGGTTTTTAGAGCAATTTATGGAGGCGTTGTTTTTGTGAAAAAACAGACAGAAAAAACCTTAATAAAATCAATACCTTTCCTGACCGATTTTTGCTATGTTATTTTTCATGGGGTGTCGTATGGTTGTTTTTTAACTTTGTTTTGAGGGCCAAGTCAGTTGGTGTTTTTTGATATAAGCAAAATCAAAACCTTTCGCACCCCAGTTGGGAAGTTACAACCTAAGATGCGTATATCGCTGATTTAACAATATCCCCTTACTTTCGTCCTTTTTATCAGCAAGCTTGCGTGACAATTTTAGGCTGAAAACCTTGGGTGATAAATAAATGCTGTGTTAGTAGTGCTCATTTTATTGTTAGGCATATTATTCCAAGCATTTAATAGATGCCATTAGTCGAATTAACACCACTATGTTAAAGTACACAGCAAACACTTATCATTACCACCAACTGCTTGGTTATTCTTATTTATTTTGCCCTTGAGCCATCGAAAGCCACGCTTTCAGCGTAGGCGGCGGCGTGGGCGGCGCGATTGTAGCTTCACCACAACAACGCAACCCTAAGGGAAAACGCCCAACTTATGCGGGGGCGTTATTCTTTGATAAATTATCCTCTATCTGCACCATAACCGCCCCCGCAGCCTAAGGATTAAGGACTAAGAAATAAAAGCTAAGGTGTGGTGCAAACAGCGTAAACGGTATCGGCAAAGTTATTGCGGCCAACTCTGCCGTTGCCCCCGTTGACAGCGAAGCCTTCGCTACTACTTACTACGTCGCTCGTCCAGTAGGTGTTGGGGACGAACTCCGCACCAGAGTAATTAATCATGCGGCCCCACTCAGTGAAAAACCCTGCACCTATGTGACGCATATAAGTATTATTAGATGAACTAGGTGTGGCGCCGACAGAACCTTGACACCAACTTCCTGAATTTTCACCAGAACAAACCGCATTGGTTAAATCTCTTACCCTAGCAAGACGATAACCCAAATTACTACACCAATTGGAGACCCTAGACCGGTTACCCGTAGAAATACCCCGATTGACGAACCACTGCTTTAAGACAAATCCATACTTCACCCCATTACCATCACTATCCCTACCCACCAACTCAAATGTCTGTGGCAAAGTGGGTACATCTAGAGGACTAGGATAATTTGAACGTATCCGAGCACTATCCGCCCTAGGACCACTTAACTTAACTCGTGCGACAACTTTTCCCCTATCAACACTAGGAATCCAACTATCACTAGGTGTAACACTTGTCACCGTAGCTGTTATATTACCATTCGTGACAACAGACCACGTCAACTGACTTGCATTAATTCCAGTAGGCACCTCTAAGTCAAAATACAACCCATCAGCACCCGTTGTCGGAAAATTTTGGTCATAAGATGATGAACGCGTTGACTGAGTTAAAAAACCTTTTGTAGGACTCCATATGTTAGATGGGCCTGCGTAGCGAGGGTTGTCGTTAGAATTGATACCAGTAGTACCACCATATAACAAATTCGGCCTTGCCGACTGCATAAAAACCAAACAATTTGCATTTGGTTTGAAATAATAATACTCCCTGTCATTAGTGGTTGAAAATACACGTCGATTTGGCACGCCATACTGTGTAGTTAAACTAGCACCATCGAGGTTTAAACCTATTGTTACCCTATAAGGCGCCTTACATGCATCTAATGTATCATTAAGGCCTACAGTATTTCCATTCTTATCCTCTAATGAAAGCCATAAAGTCCCTGTCGCCGTTACACCATTAGTACCCTGTCCATCTCCATCATCATCTCCCCAATAATGATAAGTATTGACTAAATCATTTAAACGCACAAAAGTGGTCGATGGTGGAAAAATAGTCTTTATATCAGCAAAAGTACGCCATGTTGATAATACTATTGGATTTGTTCTACTTGATGTATTCGTTGACGGCGAGACCTTTGCACCATGAGGCAACGTAATGGCGAACAACGATTCAAGGTCTGTTACCTTGGTTAGGCCTCCATCAGATGTTAAATACGGCCCACTCCCCTCAATAACCCTTGAGGTTTGCACTGTTAAGGCCTGTACACCAAATGAACACAACCAAAACAATAACGCCGCAATCCATAGCGGAGACTTTGATAAGAACGATAAAAGATTGAAACTCTGCCTCGACAACAACCCTACCGATAAACTCGGCGAGTTCACTAAGCTAGATAATTTCGGTGATAAAAATAAGAATGGAGTCTGATTTTGACTACGATGATATTGAAAAAGATTTAGGGCGTAGGTTTGGCAGGCCAGATGCCAGATGCCAGATGCCGATTATGATAGCGCATTTCGATTATCCTGTCAAGTAAATTTTTGTTTTATTTGGATTTTTTGTAATTGACTGCTCAGCTAATGAGCATTTCCTTGCTTTAAAAGCGCTTAAATTATAACCGCTTGAGTAATAATGCGCTAGGTTTTTTGTTAAATATTTGTAAAGTTTTGTTAAGTGCATAAGGTTGAGCTTTTGGTGGCGTGTTTTGGGAAATGGTTTTGGTGAGGTTTTTTGAATAAAAAACAGCTAGAAAAAACTTTAATAAAATCAATATCTTTTCTGACCGATTTTTGGCGGAAAATTAGGTCTTTTTTTGTTTTGGTGGATAGAATGAATTAGGTACGGTGGTTTCGGACGTTTTGACCTTTGGTAAACAAAATAGCCACAGTGACCACGTCCGAGCTAAGGGAATTAGAGCGAATTCCCTTAGCAATCCCGCGCTTGGCTGCAGAATGTGGCCTGTGGATGCCCGACGCCGGAATAGGACAAACAACATAACCATCTTTTTTGTAAGATATTATGTTTTTATAATTATAAAATTGATTTTATTTGAATTAAACGCCTATACGGCGTTTAATTAGTGGTTTTCTTACTCTATTTATATTTTTATACAAACGTTACTTCCTTGCATAAATCTTTTTTTCTGAATCAGGAACCGGTTCGCCAACTTCCCTTGCAATTAATTCGAATTTGTTTTCGATGACATTTTTATAAAAGATATCAATAAACTGTTGAAAAGCTAGAAAGTTATCTTTGATTTCGGTGCTTGATGATGGTTTTTGTTCAATAGAAAAATCAAGTATTGTATCTTTATCGCCAATATTTTCAATATTTAATTTGATACGGATACAATCCAATTTAATAGAGTCAAGAGTATGGATAAAGAAGATGTGGATTCGTTGTAATGGGATTACCGTTGTTGGTCGTATTTCAGATGATAGGGTTAGGTTGTGTTCATCAATGCTGATTTGTAGGTTTTCTTGCTGTTTTTTTACTGTAAGATAAAAGCCTAATCGAAAAGCCGCCGCGGTGATTATGAGATACCCAACACAGATGCCTACTGGCACCATCCAATTTTTTGAAGTACAAGTTAATAGAAGATAAATAAAAATTGCTGTTGGTATGATAAACACAAATATAAGAAATAACATTTGGATAAAAGTGGAAAAGCCTTTATCTGCAGCGTGCACGGTAAATTTGTAGTTATGGTTCATTAGACCACCTAAATATTCTATCCTGATTTTTTTAATTATAAATTAAAGCAATTTTTTTTATATAAAAAATTAAAGTTATTTTTATTTTCAGGCGGTTGTTATGGTGTTTATTTTAGTGGCATAAAAAAACCGACCATAAAGGCCGGTTTGTTGTTTGATGGTTAATTACTGTTTAGCTTCGATGTTGTCGCCAACTAAATCTAGATGAATGGTTTTACCCGGAACTAGTTTGCCAGACAGTATTTGCTGTGCCAATGGGTTTTCGATCTCTTGTTGGATCGCTCGTTTTAGTGGTCTTGCCCCATAAATTGGGTCAAAGCCGACTTTAGCAAGTTGTTCCAACGCTGCATCCGAGATATCCAATTGGTAACCACGTTCATCTAACCGTTTTTCAACGTGTGCTAATTGAATTTTTGCAATCGCTTTGATGTTTTCTTGACCGAGTGGGTGGAAGACCACTGTTTCGTCAATACGATTGATAAATTCTGGTCTAAAGTGTTTAGCAACAACTGTCATCACTAGCGCTTTCATTTCGTCATAACTTAACTCAACTTGACCTTGAATTAGATCTGAGCCTAAGTTTGATGTCATAATTATGACGGTATTACGAAAATCAACCGTGCGACCTTGGCCATCAGTTAAGCGTCCATCATCGAGAACTTGCAGTAAGATATTAAAGACATCTGGATGCGCTTTTTCGACTTCATCAAGTAAAATAACTGAATAAGGTCGACGTCTAACTGCTTCTGTTAAGTATCCGCCTTCTTCATAACCAACATAACCCGGAGGTGCACCAATTAAGCGAGCAACAGAGTGTTTTTCCATAAACTCTGACATATCAATACGCACCATGGCATCTTCGCTATCAAACATAAAGTTAGCCAGTGATTTGCAAAGCTCGGTTTTACCTACCCCTGTTGGTCCTAAGAATAGGAACGATCCAATTGGTCTGTTTGGATCTGAAAGCCCTGCTCGGCTACGGCGAATTGCATTAGCAACCGCTAATACCGCTTCGTTTTGGCCAATGACACGTTTATGTAAAGCATCTTCCATATGTAATAGTTTGTCTTTTTCGCTCTCAAGCATTCTAGAAACCGGAATACCTGTCGCTTTAGATAGCACTTCGGCAATTTCGTTATCGGTCACTTTGTTACGCAATAACTTCATGGTTTTGCCTTCTAACTGAGTTGCTGAAGCCAGTTTCTTTTCGAGCTCTGGTATTTTGCCGTATTGTAATTCAGACATTTTGCTCAAGTCGCCAGCTCGACGTGCTTGCTCTATTTCAGTACGCGCTTTTTCTAGCTCAGCTTTGATGCTTTGCGTGCCTGAAACAGCTGCCTTTTCTGATTTCCATTCTTCTTCAAGTGATGCATATTCCTTTTCTTTTTCAGAAAGTTCATCGTTTAACATCTCAAGTCGTTTTTTACTGGCTTCGTCAGACTCTTTTTTAAGCGCTTGTTGTTCAAGTTTAAGTTGAATGATGCGCCTTTCAAGTCGATCTAAAGATTCAGGTTTTGAATCCATTTGCATACGAATGCTGGATGCAGCTTCATCAATTAAGTCAATTGCTTTGTCAGGTAACATGCGATCTGAAATATAACGATGCGATAACGTTGCCGCAGCCACAATTGCCGGATCGGTAATTTGTACATGATGATGCAGTTCATAACGTTCTTTTAAGCCACGCAAAATGGCAATAGTATCTTCAACTGTTGGCTCGGCAACATAGACTTTTTGGAAACGACGTTCTAACGCCGGATCTTTTTCGATATATTGACGATATTCATCTAGTGTTGTTGCGCCCACGCAGTGCAATTCTCCACGCGCTAATGCAGGTTTTAGCATATTACCGGCATCCATTGCACCATCGCTTTTACCTGCACCAACCATGGTATGGATTTCGTCGATGAACAATATTATGCGACCTTCTTCTTTTGCTAAGTCTTTAAGCACGGCTTTTAGCCGTTCTTCAAATTCACCACGATATTTAGCACCCGCAATTAATGCGCCCATATCTAGCGATAAAACGCGTTTATTCCGCAATCCTTCAGGCACTTCGCGGTTAACAATACGTTGAGCTAAACCTTCCACAATGGCGGTTTTACCAACACCTGGTTCACCAATTAATACCGGATTATTTTTAGTACGGCGTTGTAATACCTGAATTGTTCGGCGAATTTCTTCATCACGACCAATAACAGGATCAAGCTTACCTTGTTCTGCTCGTTGAGTTAAATCAATAGTATATTTTTTAAGAGCACCACGTTGATCTTCTGCATTAGGGTCGTTCACGTTATCGCTACCTCTTACTTGATTGACTGCTTGGCTAAATTTGTCTTTATTGACGCCTGATCTTTTAAGAATATCACTTAAGCTACCTTTGTCTTCTAAAGCGGCTAATATAAAGAGTTCTGATGATATATAGCTATCGCCATTTTTTTGGGATAATTTGTCGCATAGATTTAATACGCGAATAAACTCTTGCGATGGCATAACATCGCCACCCACACCTTGAACTTGGGGTAATCGATCAACGGCTTGTGTTAATTCTTGTTGCAAAACAGCGACATTTGCACCAGCAGCAGTCAATAATGGCGTTACACTGCTACCTTCTTGATTAAGCATGGCTGATAGAACATGCACAGGCTCTATATATTGATTGTCTTTACCTAATGCCATCGACTGCGCATCAGCTAAAGCTTGTTGAAACTTGTTTGTTAGTTTATCTAACCTCATAGTATTTATCTCCTGAGCAATAGATTTGGATTCAATGTTTAACACATTCAACCCATTTGCATGTGATCTAAATGTGTGTTGCAATCTAAATTTCAAGAGCAAATTTAGAATATTTTTTATAAAATTTATACAGCAAGATCAGCAAATATTTGAAGCTTAACTAGCGTTAAAAATAAAGATGATCGCAATTCAATCAATTACCACTCAATGTTGTTTTAAATAAAACTTGCAAGATGACAACTCAGCTTTTATCTATTATATTAGCGCCTTTATTTTGTTAGGTTAGCTAACCGTGGTTCGTAACCCATCCCACGTAAAAAAACTAGGAATATAAAATGTTCAAAATAGCTAAAGAGTTTCAATTTGACGCCTGTCATATGCTAGATGGGCACAATAAAAAGTGTCACAATCTGCACGGTCATACTTATCGCTTATTAGTCGAAATTAGCGGTGATCTTATCAATAATGGTTCAAGTCAAGACATGGTCATGGATTATGCTGATCTAAAAATGGTAGTTAAACAACATATTATCGATCCGCTAGATCATGCTTATCTTTACAACCAAAATAACCCAAATGAGCGCCGTATAGCCACGTTACTACAAGAAATGGAGCGCAAAATTTTTGCCTTTCCATGTCGCACTACTGCTGAAGCAATGAGCAAATTCATATTTGATTGCCTGTCGCAATATTTGCCTGTTTCGATGATCAAATTATGGGAAACACCAACTTCGTATTGTGAATATCATCGGAGCTAAAAATGATCGAATTTCGCATCGTTGAAATCTTCGAATCTTTACAGGGCGAAGGTTATAATACTGGCATGCCTGCTGTTTTTATCCGTTTTGCTGGGTGCAATTTAAATTGTGCTTGGTGTGATACTAATTTCCGCCAATTTACCCGGTTTACGTTAGATACACTGCTTGCTAAAGTGAATGAATATAACAGCAAAAACATTATTATTACTGGCGGCGAACCGACTATGGTTAAAGCTTTACCTCAATTGCTTGTACCATTAAAAAATGCGGGTTATTTTATTGCCATTGAAAGTAATGGACTTGGCAAAGTTGATCCGCTTATAGATTATATAGCTCTTAGCCCTAAGTTTTGTTATCAGTCACGCTATCAAAAAATAGTACAACCGACTGCCAATGAAGTGCGGATTGTTGCCGAAAATCATGCTGATTTTATCCCTTTTTGCCAATATATCGAAACTCAAATTCACGCCAAACGCTATTACCTTTCACCGTGCGAAAAAGATGGTGCGTTTAATATGTTTGAAACCATTGAACTATTGGGGAAAATCAACAAAGATCGCTTTGATAATAAATGGCTACTTAGTGTACAAAGCCATAAGTTTGCCAATATTGATTAGTCTTTTAAATTGAAGGAAACGGTTTTGCTATTAAATAGCAAAACCGCTTGGCATGCACTTTTTAATTACTCAGCACGCCAACTGTGCAGGGTGCTGTTCTTTGATAAATTATCCTTTATTTACACCATAAGTATCCCCACAGCCTAAGGATTAGAATCTAAGGCGTGGTGCAAAGGCCATAGTAGTTGTAAGAAGTTCTTTCTTTGCGCACGGTACCGCCGAGCGTGACATGGAACCCTGAGCCATTAATAACATCATCCGTCCAATAATAGAAGCTGTCAACGAAGTTCGCACCGACGTAATCAGACATGCGGCCCCATTCAGAGAAAAACCCAGCACCAATATGACGCATGTAAAAACCCTTAGACCCCCACGGAGTGGCCCCGTTTATACCTCCATAACATGGAAAAGCACTTGTGATACCACACCGATGGTTAGTCAAGTCCTTGATCTTAGGAAGACGATAACCTAACCTACTACACCAAGAGGAATGCTCAGGCTGCGTCGCTGCTCTATTGTCACGATTGACGAACCACTGTTTTAACACAAATCCATATTTAATCATCACATTACCACTTCTATCCCTACCCTCTAACTCAAAAGTATGTGGTAAACTTGGCGCATTTAAAGAACTAGGACTAGTTGTATTTATCTGACTAGTACTCGCTTTAGGACCATTTAACATTACCCTCGTTACAGGCTGAGAGTTAATAAGCCAATTATCACTGTATCTTCCCCATGTGACTGTTGCAGTTATCCCATCATGAGAAACAGGAGACCACGTCAACTGACTTCCATCCATTCCACCGATATCTAAATCAAAATACAAACGATCAGCACCTGTTGTCGGAAAATTTTGGCTGTATAATGTGGGATTGGTTGATGGGCGATCTTTAAAACCCTTCTTAGGATCCCAAGCTGGACCGATATGCCCAGTATCTTGGGGACTGTCGCCCATGATACGACCTGTACCACCATAGAACAAATTCGGCATTACGGAACAGATTTCTGCTCCCGAAGAAATATAATATGTTGCCGTGCCACTAGGAAAATCACTACGATTAGGTAGGCCATAACGAGTTTTTAAACTTCCATTTGTAACACTTAATGTCATCTTATATGGTCCCCAACATGGGAGTAAACGATTACTAAGATAGTTTACATTGTTACCATATCTGTCTATGATCGAAATTGATAAACGTCCCGTCGCAGTAACATTATAAGTACCTTGACCATCTCCATCATCATCCCCCCACCAATTCTGATAGGCCCTCACTATAGTATCTAAATCCGAGGCAAAATTTGGGGAAGGCACAAAAGTCCTTATATCGCTAAAGGTACTTCCGGCAGGTAACATTATCGGATTTCCCGCACTTGTTGTATTAATTGACGGCGTAACCCTTGTACCATTAGGTAATGTGATAGTCAATAAATCATCCGTTGTGGTAGCCCTAGTTCGACCGCCATCATACGTAAAATACGGTGCAGAACCGTGAATAACTTGTGATGTCTGAGCGGTTAACGCCTGCGAACTTTGCGAATACGACAATAACAGCAATGGTGCAAAGGCCAATGGTGACTTCGATAAGTAAGATAAAAAACTCGGCCTCTGCGGTAACGCCAAGCTCGATGATTTAGATAACTTCGGTGATAAAAATGAAAATTGAGTCTTTTTTGGACTACGGTGAAATTGAAAAAGATTTAGGGCGTAGGTTTGGCAGGCCAGATGCCAGATGCCAGATGCCAAGTATGATAGCGCATTTCGATTATCCTGTCAAGTAAATTTTTGTTTTATTTGGATTTTTTATAATTGACTGCTCAACTAATGAGCATTTCCTTGCTTTAAAAGCGTTTAAATTATAATCTGTTGATTAATAATGCGCTACTTTTTTTGTTAAAAAATTGTAAAGTTTTGTTAAGAAGATGGAGTTAAGCTTTTGGTGGGTAGACTGGTTTGGCTATGGGGGGCGAACGTTTGTTGTTTGGATGTTCAAAATAGTTATAATGAGCACGTCTTCGTTAGGAAATTATGGCAAATTTTCTAACTCAGATATGGTCGATAGAGTTATTTTAATCACTAAAACTACAAACGCCCAAAATTTCTACACTAACTACATGCTATTCCCCCAAACAACCCTCCCAAATTTCAGATAAAACTGTCAGAAAACATATTGATTTTATTTTAGTTTTTTATTTTGTTTTTAAATAAAAAAAATATCCCATCACATCCAATCAGTGACAATTCGTCACTTTCTCGGTATGATATTAGCCATTTTAGAAAATAGATTAGGTTTAGTGTGAATATTCAACAATTATTAACGCAACGTGTTTCGCAAGCAATGATTATGGCAGGTGCAGATAAAAACTGCGACGCTCTAATTAAGCAATCAGCTAAAGTGCAATTTGGCGATTATCAAGCAAATGGCATTATGTCTGTAGCCAAAAAACTCGGAATGCCGCCTCGGGAGCTTGCTCAAGCGGTTTTACAACATTTAGATATTGACGATATTGCCGAAAAAGTTGAAATTGCAGGTCCAGGCTTTATCAATATCTTTTTAAAAAATAACTGGATTGCCGAGCAAAATGAAGTTGCTTTAATCAGTGATAAACTTAATATCACTTTACCCGCAAAACCACAAACAGTTGTGGTTGATTATTCAGCACCTAATGTCGCTAAAGAGATGCATGTTGGGCATTTGCGTTCAACCATTATTGGTGATGCCAGTGTTCGCGTTTTATCGTTTTTAGGGCATAACGTTATTCGTGCTAACCATGTTGGTGATTGGGGAACACAATTTGGTATGTTAATTGCGTATCTTGAAAAAATGCAAAATGAGCATGCCAATGATATGGCGCTATCTGATTTAGAATCTTTCTATCGCGCTGCCAAAAAACATTATGACGAAGACGAAGTGTTTGCCGAAAAAGCCCGTAATTATGTAGTAAAACTACAAGGTGGTGATGAATATTGTCGCGAGATGTGGCGAAAATTGGTTGATATTACCATGACGCAAAATATTGCCACTTATAAACGTTTAAATGTTACGTTAACAGTTGAAGACACCATGGGCGAAAGCATCTATAACAGTATGCTACCGGGTATTGTTGCCGATTTAAAACAAAAAGGGCTTGCCGTTGAAAGCGAAGGCGCGATTGTTGTGTTTTTAGATGAGTATAAAAACAAAGAAGGCGAGCCGATGGGTGTTATCATCCAAAAACGGGATGGTGGTTATCTTTACGCTACAACCGATATTGCTTGCGCAAAATACCGTTACGAAACGTTACACGCTGATCGTATTCTTTACTATACTGACTCTCGCCAACATCAACATTTGGAGCAAGTTTGGACAATTATTCATAAAGCCAAGTATGTGCCCGAATCTTTAAAACTTGAGCACCATATGTTTGGTATGATGCTAGGTAAAGATGGTAAGCCATTTAAAACACGTTCTGGCGATACCGTTAAATTAAATGATTTGTTAGATGAAGCTTGTGAACGTGCAACAACATTAATTCGTAGCAAAAATCCTGACTTAACAGAAAGTGAGCTTGCCGAAATCGTCGATGCAGTCGCTATCGGTGCAGTTAAATATGCCGATCTTTCCAAAAACCGTACCACCGATTATGTTTTTGATTGGGATAATATGCTGTCATTTGAAGGCAATACCGCACCTTATTTACAATATGCTTATACCCGTGTGTTATCAATATTTAAAAAATCAAATATTGCCGAAGACAGCTTAACAGGTAATATTAGTTTAGAAACCGATAAAGAGCGTGCCTTAGCGACTCGTTTAATTCAATTTGACGAAACAATTTCAATCGTGGCAAGAGAAGGTACACCGCATGTACTTTGTGCTTATCTTTATGAAATTGCGACGCTGTTTTCAAGTTTTTATGAAAACTGTCCTATTTTAACAGCCGACAGCGAAAGCTTGAAGCAAAGCCGCTTGAAATTAGCTTGTTTAACAGCGAAAACACTAAAAATTGGTCTTGATATGTTAGGTATTAAGACGGTTGAAAAAATGTAAGTAAACTGCCACCTATGTGACTGCATGGGTGGCAGTTTTGCTAACACACCTAACATTTTGGGCTATTAACTAAATATGATCCGATTTATTGTTCGTCATCAAAATAAATTAATGGCTTTGTTGCTATTATTTATTACAATTTTTGCTATTCGTTTATATCCACATCCCCCACTTTCAGAATCACTAAGCTTTTCAAAGCGCTATTATGATGATAGTGACCAGTTAATTCGCATGACATTAGCCAATGATGATCGTTATCGTTTATGGACGCCTTTAGAAGATATTTCGCCCGATATTGTTAATGGTTTATTACTGCACGAAGATCAGTGGTTTTATTATCATATTGGTGTTAATCCATTTAGTTTGATGCGCGCTTTTGGCGCAACTTATTTGACTGGAGGCAATCGTCAAGGCGCATCCACAATCACCATGCAACTGGCACGCATGCATTGGCGGTTAAATACTAGAACTATTGGTGGTAAATTGCATCAAATAGCTAGGGCAATTCAGTTAGAATTGATGTATTCCAAGCATGATATTTTAGAGGCTTATTTAAATTATGCGCCTTTTGGACGCAATATTGAAAGTGTTGGCGCGGCATCATTTATTTACTTTAATAAACCACCTGCGCAAGTTAATTTACCCGAAGCATTAACGCTGGTGGTTTTACCTCAATCCCCAACCTATCGAGTTGATCGTAAAACAGGATTTGCAGGTAAAGCATTAGTTAAAGCAAGAAATCAATTATTTGATCGTTGGCAAGAAAAATATCATGTTGATAGCCATATTGCAGCGCTTTTTTCGCAAAAGTTGGTTTTGCGTCAACCAGAACAAGTGCCCTTTGTGGCGCCCCATTTTGTGAATCAAATCATTCACCAGAAAAACGACCAAACCCAAGAAGTCAAAACCACATTAGACAGCAATCTGCAAAAAATCATCCATCGCCAAGTCAACGCGTTTATTGAGCGCAATCGTTTGAAAGGCATTAATAATGCCTCTGTGATTTTGGTTGATACCCAAACAATGAAGGTTAAAGCGCTGATCGGATCGGCTAATTATTTTGATAATTCAATTCAAGGTCAAGTGAACGGTACACTTGCCAAACGTTCACCGGGCTCGACGCTTAAACCGTTTATTTATGCGCTTGGCATTGATCAAGGTGTTTTGCATCCCCGGACCATTTTAAAAGATGTAGCAACCGATTTTGGTTCATACACCCCCGAAAATTTCGATCGCAACTTTCGTGGCCCTATTTCGGCTACCGATGCGTTAATTCATAGCCGTAATATTCCTGCGGTATGGGTTGCATCAAAATTGAATAATCCCACTTTTTACCAATTTTTAGTCAACGCCCATATCCAAAAGCTCGCCGACGAAGCGCATTATGGCTTGTCTTTAGTGTTGGGGGGCGGTGAAGTGAGCCAGCAAGAATTAGTTGGCTTATATGCCATGCTAGCTAATGAGGGACGCTGGCAACCACTGCAATTTACCGAATCAGAAACACTTCCCGAACCGGAAAAGTTGTTAAGCCCGCAAGCGGCATTTATGACTATCGATATGTTAAAACAAAATACCCGTCCACAAGATGTGCTGAGCAAAATGCAAAAAAATGTAGTCCCTGTTGCTTGGAAGACGGGTACTTCATGGGGCTTTCGTGATGCTTGGACTGCAGGGACTTTTGGACACTATGCTATGGTGGTTTGGCTTGGTAACTTTGATGGTAGTGGCAATAATGCCTTTGTAGGCGTTGACGCTGCTACACCACTCTTTTTTAATATCGTTGATAGTATTAACGCTTATTATCCTAACTTGCGTGCGCCCTATCGCCCATTACCGCCAAATTTAAGACGCATTGATATTTGCCTAACCAGTGGCAATTTACTTACCCAATGGTGTAAAGCAAAAGGCAAAACGTGGTTTATTCCTGGGGTATCCCCCATTAATCCTGATACTATTTTCAGACCAGTTATGGTCGATAATCAAACAGGTAAAGCGGTTTGCCCTCCTTATGATTTAGCCACATCCCACTTAGCTGTTTTTGAATATTGGCCGTCCGATTTAGCTGCTATTTTTGCCAAAGCAGGTATCCCGAAAAAAGCCCCCCCTTCAACAAAACATTGTCGTTCATCACAAAGCTATTTAGGTGAACCGCCTAAAATAACGTCACCTCTCAAAAATGTGGTTTATCAATTTAGAACAACAAAACAAAAAAATGAACAAATTAGTTTTACCGCTAATAGTGATGGTGATGTTAAAACACTTTATTGGTTTGTCAATGACAATTTTATTGGGCAAACCGATCCCCGAAAGGCAATTAACTGGATCCCAACACAAAGCGGAACGTTTAAAATTTTAGTGCTTGATGACCTAGGGCGAAGTGATTCACGAAGTGTAAAAATCGAACTCTTTGATTAATAAACATGATAGTTAACCTTAAGTAGCTAACTATCATAATCAACTTTTAAGCTACATGATTTGTTTAACTATATTAATTTCTAACCCATCAACGTGATCTTTAGCAAAGTTGGCAAATTCGACAAAATGAGGCGTTGCATTGTGAAAATCAATTGCCTGCTGTGAAGCCCATGTTTCGATCACAACAAAAATATTAGGGTTATCAATACATTGATTAAGTTCATAGCGCACGCAACCTGCTTCGGCTCTACTACCTGCGACTAATCGTTTAAATATCGGTTGAAATGCATTATAAAATTCTGGTTTAACGGTGATTGTAGCAACGATATTTAATTGGCTCATGTTAACTGCCCTATATTTCAAAATAATTGGTTAGCACAGTATACGCTTGGTATTACGAATAATCCAAAACAGAATAATGAGATGAATAATCTCATTTTTGTGACGTTTAATTATTATTATTAAATAATAAGTTACCATTTAATTTTTTATTATATGAGTAATTTATATTTATTGAACACTTTTTTTTCAGTATAAAATCTAAAAAATAATACTTTAACCATTTCATTTATTTATATATTTTATGAATTATAGTGCTTGCTATTAAAAATATTTTGGTTAGAATTTCTGCAATTTTTAATTGATTAGGTATAAGCGCAATGAACACTTGTAAATCAATAATCCTACTAAATAAAATTATTGATATTACTTTTATCCTCCTTTTTGGGGGATTTTTTTTGCCTATTGCGCTCGATTTTATCCACTTTATTTAAAATAATTGCATTGTAGAGGCACATTATGATTGAACATAAAAACATGTTGTTAACCACAAGAGACCAAAGTTTAAAAGCCTATTTAATGAATAAAATTAAACAAAATGGCGGATGGGTTAATGCTCATATGCATGCCGATCGTGCTTTTACTATTTCGGTTGATAGTTTTGATGTTTATCAAAAACAGACCTTAATTGAAAAATGGGATACATTAGATAAAGTCAAGGCATCAATGAGCGAAGATGATTACTATCGCCATTTTAGTATGGCGGTTGAACGGATGATTGAGCAAGGTGTGAGTGCAATGGGATCGTTTGTTGATATTGACCCTATCGCTCAAGAACGGGCAATTAGAGGGGCGTTAAGAGCACGCGAAACCTATAAAAATGACATCACTATAAAATTAGTCAATCAAACACTTAAAGGCGTTATCGATAAAGAAGCTCGTTATTGGTTCGATAAAGGCGCTGATTTAGTTGATATTATTGGTGGTTTACCACGTCGTGATGAGCGCGATCATGGTGAAGGAATGGGACTGAAACATCTTGATGTGCTAATGCAAACAGGTAAATCATTAGGCAAAATGGTGCATGTACATGTTGACCAGTTTAATTCTCAAGATGAGATCGAAACGGAACAGCTTACCGATAAAACCCTTGAACATGGTATGCATGGTCGCGTTGTTGCTATTCATAGCATTTCGATCACAGCCCACAGTTTAGAATATCGCCAAAAACTCTATAAAAAAATGAAAGAAGCAAAAATGATGGTCATTGCCTGCCCATTTGCTTGGATCGATAGCCCACGCCGTGAAGAACAAGGCCCTACTCGTAACTCACTCACCCCAGTTGATGAACTAGCTGCTGCTGGTATTCCTGTTGCTATTGGTACAGATAATGTTAGTGACTATATGTTACCATTTTCAACTGGCAATATGTGGGAAGAGCTTAAATTGTTAGTGACCGGATGCCGTTATACTGATTTAGATAATGTAATTAATGTAGCAACCAAAAATGGACGAATGGTGCTTGGGCTTGAATAGTTAATCATCTTTATTAAATAAAAACCCCACAAACAAAATAATGTTGTTTGTGGGATTTTATTTTGCTTTGCATCACACTGATGTGATTAGATTATCTTTTCTAAAAATTTAAATATAAACTTTAATTAGTTATAAATATGAAAGATCCCTAATAATATCGTCAAATCGTGATTTTAGTTCAGTTAGTTGCTGTTCTTTTGCTGCTTGAAGTAAGCTATCTTTAGTTTTCAACACTCCTTCACTGTGGTTGCGCAAATTAGAAGGCACATTACCAGAATAAATATAATCATGTTTTGCCGATGTTTGAACAATGTCAAATTTTTTATTGTAACTATAAGCACCATGAACATCAATTTCAGTGGTCAAGGTTAATTTATTGCTATGCGTCACCGTTTTTAAATTAAATTGCTGATCTTTGTAGGTTTTAACTTGCTTTTTGTTGCCGTTTTCGTCAGACACTTCAACAAATTTATCAAAGACTTGTTCGGTTTTAGTTTCATTGTTAACTGATTCCCCAAGATCAGAAAATTCAACGTTTGTCGTAATGCGAATTGTGACATCTGCCTGACTTGGTTGATAAATAACAAATTCTATAAAGTCCTTACTTAAGATATCTAATACAAAAGATTTTAACTCTAAAGAATTATAATAAACTTTAATTTTTCCTTTTTTGGTATATTTATCTGCTTGTGAATTTGCATCACGAAATAATCCGTATTGACGATAAGTAGAAGCAGCCGAGGCGTAATATTTAGCAATTTCACGAAATTGATAACGATGCGTTGCAGTCTTTGCTAGTTGTTGTGCTTGTTCATAAGCAATCTCTGCTTGTTGAGTAGAGTATTTTCTATCATTATCAACAGAAAGTTTATCACTATCTTTGTACTTACCAAGTGGTTGATATACCGCCGATGCGTTATTAAATGCCTCGGCAGCGGCTTTAAAATCACCTTGTCGTTCTAACATTTTACCTTGGTCATAATACTCTTTAGCCGCAAGTTGTATATATTTTGTATTGGCATTTTTGTACAAACTTTCGATATTTTTATAGTTGTATTGCTCAAGCCCTTTTCCATATAAATCAGCTCTTATTCTATAACTTTCACTGTCGGTACCAGTGATTGAATTGCCATAATTGTAGTACTCTTTAGCAATATTTTGTTGTAATTGAGTAGTGTCATATTTGTTATCGAAAAAACTGATTTCTTGGCTATAAAAACGATCAGTTAATCGCATTTTCATGGCTAATAGGTTTTCGTAGCATTTTATTCGTGTGGCATAATCCGAGTTATTGGTGTTTAAAAGGCTTGTTTCATAATGTTGCATGACATTACTGACTATATTTTGCAGTCGTTGTATATCTTGTTTTCCAAATTCTGCAGGGCCTTTGTCCTCAATGCTGTCACCTAATAGGTTGATACTTTCTAAATATTTTCCTTCTTTATAAGCATCTTCTGCTGTACGTGTATGGCAAGCAGTTAATAAAAACATAAAAAAAACAACTATGATTATACGCATAATTTTCCTTTCAATTCATTGTAGCTTTGTGCTCGTTCATCTATTTATTATGATGAAAACTGTTTTAATTGAACTTAATTAATAAGCAGGCTAGTGAGTTTATTATAAATTGTCTCTAATTTATTAACTTTTTTTGCTAAAGTTGAGCAAAATCTCATCATCGATCAATGAGTGAGATTATTTTAAGGTAATATGAAGTATACAATTTAGTCACACTGTTTACAGTTATTTGTTCAATACGGAGATGAATATACATACAAATATTTTATCACAGACAAGCGATAGGAACTTTCATGGCAATTTGGGTAAAAACGTCTTATGAGTTTTTAGCAGATTATTCGAATCATGAAAAATAAACAACTCGCCATTTAGTCACCTAATATTAGTCAATATCAAGAATATGTTAGCATATTAACAGTCATTAACAATTTTTAACGATATGCTTGTTGATTAAATTAGCATTAATTTATTATTCTACATGTAGTTGTAAAAGTAATGGCTAATCTGATCATAATTTAGTAGAAAATTTTTACTTCCCAAAAGGATCGTAGTCAAGTGAATCAACTTATCCTTAAAACTATTGATGGGAATAATATTGGATAGCCATAAATAAAAAATACCGGATAAAAAATTTAAAAAATGAGTAAAATAATGATTAAACAATTTATAAAATCCGCTTTTTATGTATCTATATTATTTCAGCTATTTCCAATAAGTTATGCTAGCTATACTGCGCACACAGCACAGGTTATTCATGGAACGAGTCCTTCTTTATCACCGCTAATAGAAGAACATATTAATGATTTAAATTTATTTGGTTTAAAATCAGGTGATGAAGAGTATTTCGGTGATGAAGAAATAAAAAACATCTTGCTTTCCGGCTATTCCCCATTAAAAAGTCAATTATCCTCAATATTAAAACAGCCTAATAGTGATGAATTTTTTGATCCTGATGGAGATGAATTTAAAATACTCAACCTAAGGAATCAACATAAAGTTAGCATAACTTGGTATTATACTAATATAAATAATGAATTAGTGGAATTTACTCCTAACAATGAGGATACTTTTTGTAGCTTATCCACAAGAGGCATGTACGCGCCTTTTAAAGTAAAATTATCTGCTAATTTAGATTTATATTCAAAGTATGGCATACCGAATAACAAAACCTATCCAAATGAAGAGAACTCAACTCTCCCAGCTAAAATGTATACCATATTAGGACCAAACGATGCTTTTATTTGCTTTGCAAGACCTACGTTAAATCCCTCCAGTGTTAGTGGAAGTGAAAAAAACCAATGGAATCCAGAATATGGTTTCTTAACTCAATCGATTAGCAATCCATCTGAGAACTTTCCAACTACAGGTTTTTATGGAGCTAAATTTGACCTACTTTTATCCGACAAAAGAATGGTTTCAAACTACACTTGGGCAATTAAACAAGGCAGTGATCTTGTTACTCTAACCAATCATCCTAACTTTATAACAATAACTTTTAATACAGCTGATGCAAAAGATCCTGGAAAAGCTTGGCAGCATGTTATGGGTTCTGGTTCTGGGTATACTGTAATAATTGAGGGAAGACATAAAACCACAAATAAAACCATCCAATATGCATTTACCATTACTAAATGGTTTGACACTTGGAAACAAGATACTAATGAAGCAGGAGAACTAATAGCTCTTATAGCTCCTCTTGAAGAGGTAGTAGCTGCATGTAACGCCAAAAGTGGGCATTATCATGTAAGCCACTCAAATGAAATAAGTAATGCGCCGTTTGACAGTGGTACTGGGTATACTAGATATACACGTGAAATAGGTTCATTATTTAGTGAATGGAGTGATGTAGTTCAAAGTGCTTATCCCGGATCTTTTGGGCCAGATCTTGAGAAGCAAAAAGGAGTAGCTATGAGAAGGTATTATGTATGGGATATAAATGAAAAAAAATATTGTGATGTACACGCTCACAATAGTAAATACCATTGCCGTAGTGAACATGAAGAGAAAAATGCCGTA
>NZ_FMAQ01000017.1 GCF_900094945.1 Gilliamella bombicola | reverse complement strand
CGGACAAATTTGTCTGGAACAAATTTGAACATCTGAGCACAGCGAAGATGGCCTCGTAGAGGCGAGTATCAGGATGATACGAGTAGTGCCGTAGGCCACATTCTGCAGCCAAAGCGTGGGTTGTCAGGGAATTCGCTTTAATTCCCTGACTCGGACGTGGTTACTGTAACTATTTTGTTCGCTAAAGGTCAAAACGTCCGAAACCTCTGCACAATTTATTCTATTCACTAAAGCAAAAAAGGCCTGATTTTCCGCCCAAAAATCGGTCAGGAAAGGTATTGATTTTATTGAAGTTTTTGTTTTTCTGTTTTTTTATAAAAAAAACCATCTTTAACTCACCCCGTATATTCAGGCATAAAACAATTAGACATTTCACAACTATTGATAAAAAGTATAATATATAGCACTATTTAAATTATCGAAAAACCAATTCAACCATAAAGATAACATCATGCAAAAGTTTAATGTCAAAACCTTTCAGGGGTTAATTCTTACGTTACAAGATTACTGGGCTAATCAAGGATGCACCGTGATTCAGCCTTTAGATATGGAAGTTGGCGCGGGGACTTCTCATCCTATGACTTGTTTACGAGCCTTGGGGCCTGAGCCGATTAATGCTGCTTATGTTCAACCATCACGCCGCCCAACCGATGGTCGCTATGGCGAAAACCCAAACAGGTTACAACATTATTATCAATTTCAAGTTATCTTAAAACCTTCGCCCGATAATATCCAAGAGCTCTATTTAGGTTCGTTAAAAGAGTTGGGGCTTGATCCTACTGTTAACGATATCCGTTTTGTTGAAGACAATTGGGAAAACCCAACCCTCGGTGCATGGGGGCTTGGTTGGGAGGTTTGGTTAAATGGGATGGAAGTAACCCAGTTTACTTACTTTCAACAAGTTGGCGGGCTTGAATGTAAGCCGGTCACCGGCGAGATCACTTACGGACTTGAGCGTTTAGCAATGTATATTCAAGGCGTCGATAGCGTTTATGATTTAGTTTGGAGTGATGGTGCATTTGGTAAAACGACTTATGGTGATGTGTTCCATCAAAACGAGGTTGAGCAGTCAACATATAATTTTGAATACGCTAATGTTGAATTTTTATTTTATTGTTTTGAACAACACGAAAAAGAAGCTAAGTTTTTACTTGAGCTAGAAAAACCGCTTCCTTTGCCGGCTTATGAGCGTATTTTAAAAGCCGCCCACTGTTTTAATTTGCTTGATGCACGTAAGGCGATTTCGGTCACAGAGCGTCAACGTTATATTTTGCGTATTAGGACGTTAACAAAAATGGTGGCCGAGGCATATTATGCATCTCGTGAAGCACTTGGGTTCCCTATGTGCCAAAATTCACGCGCTAACGACAGTGCATCAAAGTAGGAATTAGAAGATTATGCAAAAAACATTCTTAGTGGAAATCGGTACCGAAGAGTTACCACCAAAATCACTCCGCACTTTAGCAGAAAGCTTTGCGGCAAATTTTATACAACAGCTTGATAATGCCAATTTAGAACATGGTGAAGTGCTTTGGTATGCTTCGCCACGTCGTTTAGCGTTAAAAGTTTTAAATTTGAGCGATACCCAGCCCGATAGCCAAATAGTTAAACGTGGTCCGGCGGTGAGTGCGGCATTTGATGCCAATGGTCATGCGACTAAAGCTGCCGAAGGTTGGGCGCGAGGTTGTGGCATTACTGTTGAGCAAGCTGAGCGTATACAAACAGATAAAGGCGAGTGGCTTTCTTATACTCAAAATCAAAAAGGTCAGCCTGTTGTTAATCTTTTATGTGATATGGTTAAAACCGCATTAAGTAAATTACCTATCCCTAAACCAATGCGTTGGGCAGCAAGACAGGTCGAATTTATTCGCCCATGTCATACGGTGACTATGTTGTATGGTGATGAGCTTGTGTCTGGTACCATTTTAGATATTGAGTCAAACCGCATTATTCGTGGCCACCGTTTTATGGGTGAACAAGAGTTTACTATCGATAATGCCGATCAGTATCCTGAAATTTTAGAGCAACGCGGTAAGGTGGTGGCTGACTATGATAAGCGTAAAGCGATCATTAAACAACAAGCCGAAGATGCCGCGGCAAAATTAAACGGTAAAGCCGACTTAACCGATAGCCTGCTTGAGGAGGTGTCGTCATTGGTGGAATGGCCTGTTGTGTTAACCGCTAAATTTGAAGAGCGTTTTTTAGCCGTTCCTGCAGAGTCGTTAGTGTATACGATGAAAGGTGATCAGAAGTATTTCCCTGTTTATGATAATCAAGGAAAATTGTTACCTAACTTTATTTTTGTTGCCAATATTGAGTCAAAAGATCCGCAGGTGGTAATTTCGGGTAATGAAAAGGTAGTTCGCCCTCGCCTTGCTGATGCTGAGTTTTTCTATAATACGGATTTGAAACAACGTTTAGAAGATCGTTTGCCTCGCCTTGATACGGTTTTATTTCAACAACAATTGGGTACGGTTAAAGATAAATCACTTCGTATTGAAGCCTTATCTGGTTTTATTGCTGAACATATAGGTACCAATGTTGAGCAAGCGAAACGAGCAGGTAAGTTGACTAAATGTGATTTAGTGACCAATACCGTTTTTGAATTCCCTGAAACGCAAGGCATTATGGGCCGTTATTTGGCACTAAAAGATGGTGAAAGCAGTGAAGTGGCCACCGCAATTGAAGAACAATATAAACCACGTTTTGCTGGCGATGAATTACCAAGTACAGCTGTGTCTTGTGCGGTTTCTATCGCTGAAAAAATGGATACTTTAGCGGGTATTTTTGGTATCGGACAGCACCCTAAAGGCGATAAAGATCCTTTTGCATTACGTCGGGCTGCAATTGGTGTTTTACGAATCATTGTTGAAAAGACACTACCGTTAGATCTTGTTGAATTAACCAGTTATGCTGCATCGTTATATGGTGATAAATTGAGTAATACAAATGTGGTTGAGGATATTGTTACTTTTATGCAAGGTCGTTTCCGCGCTTGGTATCAAGAACAAGGCTTTGCCATTGATACTATTCAAGCGGTTTTAGCGCTTAATCCAACAAAACCGGCTGATTTTGATGCGCGCATTAAAGCAGTTACTCACTTTAGAACCTTGCCAGAAGCATCGTCATTAGCCGAGGCCAATAAACGAGTGTCAAATATCTTATCTAAAGCCGAAATTACTATTCCAGAACAGATCAATGCAGCCTTGCTAGAAGCAGGTGCTGAAGGTGAATTAGCTAAAAAATTGGCAGTTTTAACCGATAAACTTTCACCTTATTTTAGTGAAGGTCGTTATCAAGATGCGTTAGTTGAATTATCATCTCTTAAAGAGACGGTCAATGCCTTTTTTGATTCTGTCATGGTTATGGTTGACAATGAACAGATTAAACTTAATCGATTAGCGCTTTTGAAAAAGTTGCAGAACTTATTCTTAAAAGTAGCGGATATTTCATTACTACAAGCCTAATTGACAAATTAAATTTTTCAACAAAATAAATGGTGGTAACAAAACCAGTTACCACAAGAAAGGAACTTTTATGGAAGTGCAAAAAAAACTGACTTTTTCTTTAATTTTTAAACAAACACTGAATTTTACTCGTAACCATGTAATGCCTATTTTGTTTGTAAGCCTAATGGTAGCGTTAGCTAATTCGGTTATTACTAACTATCTTTACTATCTTAATTTGGACCTCCAATTGTATTTAGATCTATCTCCCCATATTCCAATTTTGATTCTAGCTTTGTTAATCCATAGCACTATGAAGTCAATTAGTATTGCAACCGTTAGTAATCTTAATAGCAGCAATAAACTTAAGCCAAAGCTATTCTTGTCTAGTTTTCTATCCAGTATGCTAAAAATTCTTGGTTTTTATATTACTTTTATTTTTTTAGTCTTCTTAATAGCAATCATTTTATCTTTAGTATTTATTTGTTTAAATTTTTTATTACCTAGCATTTTGATTTTGTTATTAATTGCTTTAATACTAATTGTTCCAATTATATTTTTCTCTATTTTTTCTGATCTCTTTTTCGGGTCATTAGCTGATCCTAAACAAAAAAGTTTCGCTGATTTACTTTCGTTAAACTATCAGCTAGTAAAAAAATATTGGGCTCCTGGTCTTTTGATGTTATTAATTAGCGGTGCATTTTCTACCCTTTTGGCCAAATTGGGTATGACCTTAGATAATGAAAATATTATATTGAGTGCTATCATTTCATTCGCCTCTGCCTTTTTTGATATCTTTGTTACTAGCTTTTTCTATCGTCTTTATTCGCTAGCCACTAATACTACTAGCCAAAACTTGCCGGCAAAAGATGATTATGAAACAACCAGTAATTTGATTGTTTAACTATTCTGATCCTCACCAATTTTTGTTGGTGAGGATTAACGTGCTATGTCAATTTGCGTGTATTAATTTGTTATAACAAAACCGGTAGGATAATAACTATGACACCCGCTATTAATTTGCTTAAAAAGTTAAACATCAAATTTAACATTCACCAATATAAGCACGATCCCAACCAAATCCACTACGGACAGGAAGCTGTAGATAAGCTTGATCCAAGTTTAAATGTCACTGCCGCCCAAGTGTTTAAAACGTTGGTTGTGAGCTTAAACGGTAACCCTAAAACCTTAGCTGTTTGTGTGTTACCTGTTGATGGTCATTTAGATCTTAAAAAAGCTGCAAAAGCGTTAAATTGTAAAAAAGTAGATTTGGCAGATCCTAATTTAGCACAAAAGGTAACGGGCTATTTAGTCGGTGGAATTAGCCCTTTAGGCCAAAAACAACACTTTCCAACATTGATTGATTTAAGTGCAAATCAGCTCACTACAATGTTTATATCGGGCGGTAGAAGAGGATTAGAAATTGAAATTGCCCCTCAAGATTTGGCCGATATATTAAAGGCCACATTAACTGAAATAACCACTTAAAATTATCGGTAAAACAATTTTTAATTTGCTGTTGAGTTTAAATGTTACAAGGTGAGATTAAAAATTTAAAAAAATAGGCTGTTTTCTATTTTTAGCACATATTATTTTAGCTCAATAACAAGGGCATAAAACAATGTTCTATGCCCTTGTTATGTTCCATCAATAAAATCATCGATAGAAAAAGAATCAACTTATTTGATTGCTTCTTTTAAACTTTTACCAGATACAAATGCTGGTACTTTGCTTGCTGCAATTTTAATTTCTTTACCAGTCTTAGGGTTACGGCCTGTACGTGCTTTACGAGCATTAACTTTGAATGTGCCAAAACCAACTAATTGAACTGGTTCACCAGCTTTTAATGATTCAGTAATAGCTGCTAATGTAGCTTCTAATGCTGTTTTAGCTGCAACTTTAGTAATATCTGCTTTGCTAGCAATAGCGTCGACAAGTTCTGTTTTATTCATGGGTATATCCTTACATATTATTTTATTGTTAAAGTTAACATTACATACAAAGCAAGAATCAACAATCCTAGCTTCGTTACTGTAAACAATGTTTAGGTTACATTGCTGTTAAATGTAGTCTATATTTGATTAAGATTAAAGAAAAATTTAATAAAAAATAAAAAAATCACTCTTCAAATAGCTTAATTGCTCAAAAAAACACCAATATTACTTGTTTTAGCCGACCGTATTTCATCTTTTAAGCCTTTTATTAACTCAATCGTTTCGTTGGTTTCATCGCGTAATAATCGAAAGAGTTCCCACTGCAAATCAAACTCGTCAACAACGCTCTGTAAGTTTTGTTGTTCGTCTTCAGATAGCGCAACATTGGTTTTAGTCATTTCAAATTCGGCAACGGTAGTGGCGGATATACCACTTACCTTGGCACTATGTTCGGCTATTTCACCACTTAAATAAGAATGTAGAGCTTCACTAAGCGCCTGACAAGCATCAATAGCAGGGTAAACCATATAAGGGCTGTCGTCAGTTACCGTAGGAATAATGGCTTCTAATTTTTCAAGCTGTAAATCGAAGTTGATTTTAACATCTTCAACCAGTAATGATTCCCAGACTAAATCTAGTATTTTTTTGTAGCTCTTTGCATCTTCTTCATTTTGTTGTTGCTGGCAATAAAAAACAAAATTGGGATACATTCGTTCACATAGGCAAGCCATAAATAAACGTTGTTGCCATTGTGGTAACTTTTCTATTCTTAATTGAATAGGGTTTTTAATCATGATGAAACCTTTTAGACTTTTGATGCACTGCGTCAATTAAATATTGCACATGTTCAACGGGAATATCTTGATGAATACCGTGACCTAAATTAAAAATATGACCAGAATAAGCACCAAATTCGTTAAGAATGGTGCTAACATTAGATTCGATTGTAAGTTTATCAGCATATAAAACGGATGGATCTAAGTTGCCTTGTACGGCAATTTTTCCCTTTGAGGCAATTGAGCTCAAATTTACAGTCCAGTCAACACCAATAGCATCACAACCTGTATTGGCAATACTATCGAACCATAATCCTCCACCCTTTGTAAAAAGCGTGACAGGTACATAAGAGGTGATGTCTGACGTTTTATGACCACGTTTTAATTTTGATAAGATTAATTGCATATAATGCAATGAGAATGTTTGATAACTTTGATGGCTCAATACTCCACCCCAAGTATCAAAAATCATAATAGATTGTGCTCCGGCTTCAATTTGGGCATTTAAGTACAAGGCCACGCTATCAGCAAGCTTTTCAAGTAGTCGATGTAGCGCTTTAGGTTCGCTATAAAGCATTTTTTTTATTTTAGTAAACGCTTTACTGCTCCCTCCTTCTATCATGTAGGTTGCTAATGTCCATGGACTGCCTGAAAATCCAATTAACGGTACTTTGCCATTGAGCTCTTTTTGAGTTAAACGAATCGCCTCCATCACATAATTAAGTGATTGATTTGGATCAGGAATCGGTAATTTCTCAATATCAGACATGCAAGTAATCGATTTTGTAAATTTAGGCCCTTCACCTGCCTCAAAATGTAAACCAAGCCCCATAGCATCAGGAATGGTTAAAATATCAGAAAAGATAATAGCAGCATCAAGTTTATATCGTGCTATGGGCTGTAAAGTCGCTTCGCAAGCGAGCTCGGGCGTTTGACATAAAGTCATAAAATCCCCTGCTTTTGCTCTTAACTGGCGATACTCAGATAAATAGCGACCAGCTTGACGCATCATCCAAATCGGTGTGTAGTCCACTGGTAAACATTGCAAAGCACGTAAATAACGATCATTTTTTAATTGGCTCATATCTTCAGTTCTTTCAATAAAGAGGTTAGTTTGTCAAAAATTTCAGGAAAGTATGCGTTTAAATATCAAAATCACATTTTTTATCTATTATTTGTGCTCTAAACCTGAGGTTGTGATAATGTATTTTGAGCATAACAGATCAAAGCTTCAGAGATATTTTTCATTACACTACTTTCTGGAGCAAAACGATGCCAATATAACATTCGTCTTTGATATAACCCTTCCGTTAAATTGATTAATTCACCACTTTTTAATTCTTGTTCAACCTGTAATTTTGGTAGCATACAACACGCTGAACCTTGTTTAGCTAGTTGTACAAAGGCTTCAGATGAACTGGTAATATGGCAAATTACACTGCCTGGCGTGAGATTGAAGTTTTCTTGCAAAAACGCTTGATGCATGTCATCTAGATGGTCAAATGCAACTGCTGGAGCTTTTAATAATGAGGAGCGAGTTACACCATTTGGAAAGTATTTTTTAGCAAAATCAGGAGAGGCCACAAAAATATAGTCTAGTGCACCTAATAAATCAGATAGGCAACCCGGTAAAGGGTTAGCTTGAATGCTAATTGCAGCAACCACGGTGCCTAAACGCAATAGCTCTAGCGTATGCTCTTCGTCTTTAACTTGTATATCAAACCGTAAGATATTTTTATCTAAAACTGGTTTTAATGCAGGTAATAACCAAGTCGCTAACGAATCGGCATTGATTGCAATAGATAATGATAACGGTGTTGTATTTTGTTCATTATCCCCCAACCATTGTTGTTCTAATAACTCAACTTGGTGCAATAACCCTAAAAGATGTTCACCTTGTTTAGTGGCTTTTGGTGGAATGGTTCTGACCAATAATTGCTGACCAAAAAAGCTTTCTAATTGTTTAATACGTTGCGATACCGCAGGTTGTGTTATACACAACTTATCTGCTGCTCGTTCAAATCCTCGCTCTTTTATCACTGCATCTAATGCTTGTAATGCTCTATAATCTGGACGCTTCATAATCTCTTTAATAATGATTTGCTCATTGCTTGAATATTTAAACTAATTTAATACCGCAATAAATTATAAATATATTAAAAATTAATATATTTTCTTAAAATCCTAATGATTTTTGCTTTCCAATTAGTTACTATGCCATATCTTCAATGATTTTGCTTTCAAAATTTTATTTTTTTAACAAAAATTATCCTCAAATTAGGGTGATATCATGACTCAAGACGAATTAAAAAAAGCTGTAGGTTGGTCTGCATTAAAATTTATCAAACCTGATTCTTATGTCGGTGTGGGAACTGGCTCAACAGCATCCCATTTTATTGATGCATTAGCAACAATTAAAGATCAGATCAAAGGGACTGTTTCAAGTTCAGAAGCATCAACTCAAAAATTAAAAAGCTATGGCATTCCGGTATTAGATTGTAACCAAGTCGATAGCTTAGATGTTTATGTCGATGGTGCCGATGAAATCAATCATCATTTACAAATGATTAAAGGTGGTGGCGCAGCTTTAACCCGCGAAAAAATTGTTTCAGCCATTGCTAAGCAATTTATTTGTATTGTTGATGAGTCAAAAGTGGTTGATGTATTAGGCTCATTTCCATTACCAGTTGAAGTAATTCCTATGGCTCGTTCTTATGTTGCTCGCGAATTATTTAAACTGGGTGGAAAACCAATATATCGTCAAGGTGTAGTCACTGATAATGGTAATGTTATTTTGGATGTTCATGATCTCATCATCGCAAAGCCAATGGAATTAGAAAATAAAATTAATAGTATTGCAGGTGTGGTCACCGTTGGCTTATTTGCGAATAAAGGCGCTGATATTGCACTAGTTGGGTGTAGCACGGGTGTAAAAGAGCTCAGATAAGATCATTTGTTAGAATAAATTTAAGAGAGGAAATAATGGTTATTCAGACTTTAACCAAAGATGAAAACAAATTTTTGTTACTTGAGGGCATCCACCCTAGCGCAATAGATGTATTAAAATCCGCAGGCTTTACCAATATCGAATATCATAAAGGAGCATTATCGCCCGAAGAACTACAACAAGCCTTAAAGGATGTCCGTTTTATTGGGATCCGCTCAAGAACACAGTTAACCAAAGATATCATCGACGCAGCGCCAAAACTCGCTGGCATTGGCTGTTTTTGTATTGGCACCAATCAAGTGGATCTTGATGCGGCAACGGTGAAAGGCATTCCAGTATTTAATGCGCCATTTTCTAATACTCGATCAGTTGCTGAACTTGTTTTAGCTGAAGCAATTTTGTTATTGCGCCGAGTGCCTGAAGCAAACGCTAAAGCACACCAAGGCAAATGGAATAAGATTGCCACCGGTTCGCACGAGGCACGTGGTAAAAATTTAGGCATCATTGGCTATGGCCATATTGGTAGCCAATTAAGCATTTTAGCTGAATCACTAGGGATGAATGTCTATTTTTATGATATCGAAACAAAACTGCCTTTAGGTAATGCTAAACAAATTTCAACAATGAAAGAGTTATTGGCTATAAGCGATATAGTCACCATGCATGTGCCGGAAAACGCAACGACCATAAAAATGATCAGTGATAACGAAATCGATGCTATGAAATCAGGTTCAATTTTGATTAATGCTTCACGCGGTAGAGTCATCGATATTGATGCATTAACTAAAGCGCTAAACACTCATAAATTGAGCGGTGCAGCCATTGATGTTTTCCCAACTGAACCGGCTAGTAATAACGATCCGTTTGAATCACCATTGTGCCAATTTGATAACGTGATTATTACACCACACATTGGTGGTTCAACAAGCGAAGCACAAGAAAACATTGGTATTGAAGTTGCTACAAAACTAGCTAAATACTCAGACACTGGCGCAACGCTTTCAGCGGTTAATTTTCCAGAAGCCTCTTTACCAATTCCAGCTAAAGGCGCAAGCCGTTTTATCAATATTCACCATAATCAACCCGGTGTATTAACCGCCATTAATACCTTATTTGCCGAACAAGGTTTGAATATTTCGGCCCAGTACTTACAAACCGATCCTAAAATTGGTTATGTTGTAATTGATATTGATAGAGTTGAACAAAGCAAAGCTGAAGAATTGTTAGTGAAACTGAAAAATGTATCAGGGACAATCCGAGCCAGACTGTTATTTTAAGCGATTCAAACTAGGTAGATGGATTAACATTATTTTTTACAATAGGTTGATCCATCTAAAATAAGCTTTAAATCAATTTTATTTATTTTTTCTAACCGTATTTAGATAATGCTATTTTTATATTATTTATCAATCACTTTTACTTTAATCACTTTAATACCTTTTTGCATTAGTGCATCATAATATCTATCATCTAAATTATCATCAGTGATAATTGTATCGACAGCACTTAGCTCACAAACTACATTTGGGCTACGTCGTCCAAATTTAGTTGAGTCAGCTAATAATATTAATTTTGCTGCTGCTTTGCTCATCGCCACACTACCGTGATAACTTTCATTAAAAGTTGTTATGCCACCCACTAAATCTACTCCATCGGCGCCCATAAATAGTTTATCAAATGTATAAAGTTCAAATGCGGCTGCTGTCGATACACTATTACTGTGAAAAGAGGCTGATTTTCGACGAAAGGTCCCCCCAGATAGAATAATGGTATAATTATTATTGTAAGCAACTAGCTCGTTTACTATATGTAGGCTATTAGTCAAAATAGTCAGATTATCGAATTTAGCAAGCATAGGTATCATTTGTGCAACGGTACTACCAGAATCAAAAATAATTGAATCGCCCTCATGAATCAGGTTAGCCGCTTCTTCTGCTATTGCTTTTTTCGATGCTGTATTAATGTAAGTTTTATGATCGATGGCTCTATCACCAACTTCACGATTTAACATAGCACCACCATAAGTACGTAAAACCAAACCACTTTGGTGAAGCTGGGTTAAATCTTTTCGAATAGTTGTTCCTGTTGTTTTAAAATGTTCAACCAATTCATCAACACTAACCTGTCCATGGTTTTGGAGGTATTCTAAAATAGCTGTTTGTCGTAGCCTTACTTTCATACAAAAAATTCCATCATTATTAGTATACAAAAATTTTTATTTTACAAAATATTATACTGTACAATGAAAGAAATTACTTTTTAAAATAAAAGATAATTTTCAATTATTTGCCGTTAAGGCAGTAGTTAATGCACTTTGTGATGCTGCATCATTCGGAAATATCTTTTCTGGAATGATTTTTGATACTGATAATCCGTGTAATTGTAAAATGGGTTTAGGTAAAGCAAATACCGTTATCCCCTTCATTATGACTGAATCGATAACGACTTTATTTTCATCTAATGAAATTGCAATTAATACCCTTGGCATAAACCGTTTACCTTTGCTACGACCAACGCCTAAATAAGTGCCTTTTTTCATAGCTAAGAAAGCTTGATTAAAACGGCGAATTTGAAACCAACTAAAAACGATTTGGATACACCAAGCAATTAAGGCAATAGTAATTAACGTGGTTGTCATATTTGTGGTTTTCCATTTTATTTAAGTTAGAATAAAAAGTGCGATAAGTCGTAAATTAACTTTCGCACTTTATTTTAACTAAAACATTACTTGTCCACCTGTAATGTTGATTGATTGTCCTGTGCAATAAGATGCTTTATCGCTTGCATAAAATAGTAATACGTTAAGGACATCTTGATAATCACAACCACGTTTTAACGGCACTTTATCAATATAAACTTGCTCAACTTGCTCATCTGGAATACCTAATTTTTTAGCATATTGAGGTATTAATGATTGGAACATTGGTGATTTTAATAAATTCCCCAACATTAATGAGTTTACCGTAATACCATAATCAGCGAGATCAAGTGCCAGTGATTGCGTTAATCCAACACCACCAAATTTAGCTGCACTATAACCAGAATTATGCTTACTACCTACTTTGCCTGATTTGGAGTTAATTTGGATAATTCGTCCATGAGTTTTGTGTTTTACCATTAATTTAGCAAACTCACGCGCACATAAAAAATAGCCAGTAAGATTTACATTAACTGATAATTGAAAATCACTTAATGTAAAATTAGTAATAGGTGCAGCTCTTGCAATACCCGCACTGTAGACCATTAGGTCAACACGTTTGAATGTATTATCAGTATCTTGAGCAAGTTTAATTACACTGTCTTCATTTGTTGCATCAACAGCAAAACCTTTTGCTGTACCTGCTCCATGTTTTTTGTTAATTTCTTCTGCCACTTTATTTGCATTAGTAACATTTAAATCAGCAACAACAACTTTGTATCCTGCATCGGCTATGCCTTTACATAAAAATTCGCCTAAAGTTTGGCCACCACCTACAACGACTGCTACTTGTTTCATTTTTAAGTTCCTTAGTCATTTAAAATTATAATTTCATCACCCACAGAAAGTTGATCTGGTACATCACCTTTTACATGTACCGTTCCAGGCAATTCAGCCTGATGATTACCATCAAATCTTAATGTGATATGTCCCAACTCTCGAAAATTGATACTGCCTACATCACCGACTGCAGTAATTTCATAAACATGTTTACCTAATTTAATTTCCTGACCTACTTGCAAGTCTTGCTGCAAATCATCATGACTGTGAACAAAACAGTACTCAGCTAAATCTGCTGGTGCGCCATTCTTAAACAGGATTAGCATTCCATCAGCTAATGCCTCTTGGGCAAATTCACCAATTTGATTAATTTTTGAATGATAGATAACATTTGCCATTATTAACCTTCCGTCCGCTTAAGATGGGATTTATCCATCCCATTTTTTAATTTATTGATATATAAATAATGAAACAGCCCATGCAATTAAGACCGTTGGTGCGCCAGTTAAAAAACGACTAACCAACACAGATGGAACCCCTACTCTCACTGTATCTTGTTTAGCTTCAGCTAGTGATAACCCCACAGGAATAAAGTCACATGCAGCTTGAGCATTAATAGCAAACAATGCAGGTAATGCTAAATGAGGAGGAATATTACCAAGCCCAATTTGTACACCAACTAAAGTACCAATAACTTGAGCAATAACCGCGCCAGGACCTAAGAAAGGAGAAAGTAATGGGAAAGAACAGATCAAGGCTAATATAACAAGTCCAAATGGGTTGTTTGCTAGAGGAACAAGCCCATGGGCAATAAAATTACCTAATCCCGATGCAATGATGATTCCAATTAATGCTGATACAAACGCCATAAAAGGAAGTATTGTTTTAAGTACCGTATCAATAGTATCACGACCAGCTTGGAAGAAAACGGCAACGCCAGATCCCATACCAATACCAATCCTTGCTAGTAATCCGTCGCTTTGTTCAGTAATTTTTTTACTGCTGTCATATTCCTTAAATTCAGCTGATTTATTATTTGTTTGCGGTTCTTTGGCTGCTGATGCCATTTCGCTTACGCTATCACCTTCTTTTTCTATCAATTTGATATTGTTTGTCTTTACTGCTGAAACATAAATATCTTCAACAATATATTGGGCAAGAGGACCTGATTTACCTGTTGCATGAATATTGACAGTTGGTACGCGGTTTTTTGGATAGATACCACAACGTAACGTTCCACCGCAATCAATAACCGCTACACCGATTTCCTCTTTAGGTGGTTCACCTTCTTTGAATCCATCAATAGCTTCCCACCCGGTTAATTCTGCTAATGTATCAACAATCGCTGGACGAGTTCCTGCTGCAATATAGACAATTTTTTTCCCTGCAATGACAGGAAGTTCCAAAGGCCCACCCCAACCAGCTTCGCCTCTTTCAATACGAATAAATTTAGCCATTTTTATATTCCTTATAATTTTACAGATGAACTTTTCTTTCTAATTTAATACCCATTTTTCTTTCAAAAATGGCTGTACAAAAGTCAGTAATCCAACCTCTAAAAAAGTTAGTGCCTAAACCAACAAGGAAATAGCTCACAGCAAGAGGACCTAAAGGTAAATGTAATGTAGTTAAACCTGCCGCTATCCCCAAATAAACAAAGAGCTCACCAGGGTTAACGTGTGGAAATAATCCATTCATTGAATGGCAACTATAAGATGAAGCTGCATAGTAGCTTGGTTTGTAAAACTCTGGCATAAAACGACCTAAACTTAATGTCATCGGATTACAAAAAACAAAAGTACCAATAAGCGGTAACAGTAAATATCTAGAAATGGGATTACCCGCACAAGCTTGCGCTAAACGCTCAATACGTTCTTGCCCAATAAATTTAATCACTGCATTCATTACAACAAGTAATGAAATTAATAATGGTAAAATTCCCGTTACCATCCCAACAAATACTTTTCCGCCTTCTTGGAATAAACCAATAAACCATTCAGCACCAAATGAAATAGCATCAATCATATTGTCTCCTATTGAGTTGAATTCGAGTTGATAATATCAACACCAAACCACAAAAACTTTTAAATAGATCACAATTTGAAAAAATATCTTTCAATTTAAAAGAAAATTAACACAAAAAACAATTAATTTAAAATAAAGCAAATAAATGAAAGTGATAGATTGCTGAAATAACAGTAATAGCTAAAAATAGCTGATTTTTATTGGACATTAATTGTGAGTTGGCGTAACTTGGTACAAAAGCGTTGTTTTATTATTCAATTTAAGGAGAATATATTATGGCTAAAAGTATTACCTCAGCAAAAAAATTACAACAAACAGCAATTTTATTCCCTACTGACTTAGGTCAAAAAGCGTCAAAAGATATTTCTGGAGCAATGAATTCTGTTTTAGCAGATGTTTTTGCTTTATATTTAAAAACTAAAAACTTTCATTGGCATGTTAGTGGTCCTCATTTCCGTGATTACCATTTAATGTTAGATGATCATGGTGAAGAACTATTTGCCATGACAGATCCAATTGCAGAACGTGTACGTAAATTAGGCGGAACAACACTACGTTCAATCGGTCATATCGCTAAATTACAAAGCATTTCTGATAATGATGCTGATTTTGTTGAACCATCAGATATGCTTGCCGAACTTTGCCAAGATAATGTAAGACTAACAGAACGTATGCGTGTAGCACATGATATCTGTGATAAGTACAACGATACGGCTACAGCAAGTTTAATTGAAGAGTGGATAGATCAAACGGAACAACGTGCATGGTTCTTATTTGAAGCCGGACGAAAAGTCGACTCATCAGGACATTAATAAATAATTATTAATGAATAAAATAAGAGGCATATTCAGTGCCTCTTATTAAAAATATGTGGAGATTTAAGATGAGTAAAAAAATTGCTGTACTGGTTGGGAGTTTACGTAAAGACTCTTATAACTTAAAAGTAGCAAAAGTTTTTCAGAAAATAGCACCACCATCACTTTCGTTACAAATTATCCAAATTGGGGATTTACCTTTATATAATGAAGATATTGATAATAATGCCCCTCCGGCCTCTTATTCTCGTTTTCGTCAAGAAATAGCCGATTGTCAGGGTGTTATTTTTGTGACACCAGAATATAATCGGGGCTTACCGGCAGTGATCAAAAATGCTATAGATGTTGGTTCGCGTCCTTATGGTAAGAGTGTTTGGTCAAAAAAACCTGCAGCGGTTGTTTCCGTTTCACAAGGTGCAATTGGTGGGTTTGGCGCTAATCATCAATTACGACAATCTTTAGTCTTTTTAGATATGCCAACATTACAACAACCTGAAGCTTATATTGGCAATATAAATGCTGCTTTTGATGAAAGCGGTAATATTACCTCTAAAAGTGAAGAGTTTTTAACTGTTATCATTAATAGCTATGCTAGCTGGGTTGAAAAGTTAAGCCAATAACGCTTTATTTTACTATTCACAGTCAATATAATTGGCTGTGTTTTCTTAGCAAGCAAATTAATTCGTTTTCTCATGCCTATATTTTTTCCTAATAGTGAACAAAAATTGTTACATCGTGCGCAGTTAGTGGCGGGTTATACTTTTGGAGAAATAGCACAATATTTAAACATTCCTATCCCCGCGGATTTAAGCAAACAAAAAGGTTGGGTAGGTAATCTTATCGAAATTTTTTTAGGTGCTAATGCTGGTAGTAAGGCTGAACGTGATTTTGCCAATTTAGGGATTGAACTGAAAACGATTCCCGTTGATAAACAAGGTAAACCGTTAGAAACGACTTTTGTCAGCGTCACACCATTAATGGCTAATCATGGCGTTATTTGGGAAACTAGCCATGTTAAATATAAACTAACAAAAGTACTTTGGATTCCAATAGAAGGCGAAAGAACGATTCCTCTTGCTGACCGAAAAGTAGGAAAACCTATTTTGTGGACACCAACTCAAGAACAAGAGCGACAACTCAAGCAAGACTGGGAAGAATTAATGGATATGATAGCGCTAGGGCAGGTTGAAAAAATTACCGCTCATTATGGCACCTATCTACAACTCAGACCCAAAGCGGCCAATGGACAAGCACTTACTGAAGCAATTGGTGAAAATGGGCAAATTATTTTAACTCGCCCTAGAGGATTTTATCTTAAAAAGTCATTTACTATGCAAATTTTAGATAATGCAATGAAGTCTTAATAGTTTTTCACACACCATTACACATCAAAATCATCACCTTCAAGCTTTAAAAACAAATCACATTAATAATCATACAAATATCATTTTTTACAAAAACAAATAATATTATTTTTATTTATTTGGCACAAAAATCAAATCTATATCACATTTTTTCACATTAGTGATTTACTTAGATCAAATGTGAGAATAAATTCAATTTAACATTTGTGAAACATTAAGAGAATTTGTGAGGGTTTAATATGAATTTTATTTTATCTGGGCATGGAAATATTGCTATTGAAATGAAAAAAAGTATTGAAATGATAGCGGGAAAATACCTTAATTTATATGCAATAACCTTTGAACCTGGTGAAGGTATTGATAGTTTGCAAGATAAATATCTAAAAATTATTAACCAATCAGAAAACCAACAATTCATTATTATCACAGATATTTTTTCTGGTAGTCCTTATAACGCGGCAGCAATATTAGCGCTGAAACTAAGAAATATTGAAGTTATCAGTGGGCTCTCCTTACCACTTTGTTTGGAGTTATTAAATTCTGATTACTCCTTAATCAATATTGAAAACGCATTTGAACAACTGGACAACGTCAAATTGGATTTTATCAAGTCATTCAAATCATTATCTAAAAATGCATGTATAGAGGAGGATCTATAAATGATTATAAATTTAGTTCGTATTGATGATCGTTTAATTCACGGACAAGTGACAACTGTTTGGACCAAAGAAGCCAAAGCAGAAAGAATAATTGTTGTAAGTGATGAAGTTGCCAATGATGAGATCCGTGCAACACTCGTTAAACAAGCAGCCCCTCCAGGCACTAAAGTTTCGGTGGTGAGCATTGAAAAAGCTGTAGCTGTTTATAAAAACATAAAATATGAACATGATACCGTATTTTATCTATTTACCAATCCAACCGATGTGTTGCGCTTAATTCAAGCAGGCGTTCCTATTAAAAATGTCAATATTGGAGGTATGTCATTCAAAGCTGGTAAAAAACAAATTACTAAAGCTGTTTCTGTTGATGAAAACGACGTATCGGCATTTAGAAAAATGCATGATATTGGAGTAAATCTTTATTTAAAAGTGGTGATTACCGATCCTTTTGTCGATTTTATCAAACTTCTTGAACAAGAATTTCCATATTAATAATCACTATTAATAACAAAATAGGAGGCAATAATGGAGATTTCATTATTTCAAATCATATTAGTTTTTATTTTTTCTTGTGTGGCTGGTATGGGGAGTGTGCTGGATGAGTTTCAAACCCATCGTCCATTAATTTCCTGTACTGTAATTGGTTTAATTTTAGGAGACGTCAAAACTGGAATTATTCTTGGAGGTACATTGGAACTTATCGCATTAGGTTGGATGAACATTGGAGCAGCGCAGTCACCCGATTCAGCATTAGCCAGTGTTATATCAACTATTTTAGTTGTGGTCGGTAAACAAGATATCCAAACAGGTATCGCTATCGCATTGCCAGTTGCTGCAGCAGGCCAAGTACTTACGGTATTTGCTAGAACCATCACTGTGGCCTTTCAACATGAAGCAGATAGTGCAGCTGAAAAAGTCCAATTTAGAAAAATAGAATTATTACATTTTAGTGCACTTTTTGTTCAAGCGCTAAGAGTGGCAATTCCGGCGACATTAGTTGCTATATATGTTGATGCAAACACAGTAAATAGATTATTAAATTTATTACCCGATATTGTTACTGGCGGCCTTGCTGTTGCTGGTGGATTTATTGTGGTTGTCGGTTATGCCATGGTTTTAAATATGATGATGGTCAAATACTTAGCACCATTTTTCTATCTGGGTTTTATTTTGGGTGGATACCTAAACTTTAGCCTCCTGTCATTTGGTATTTTAGGGGTCATCTTTGCCATTATTTATGTTCAATTAAATTCTAAATTTAATACGGTTAAAAACAATGAAGATTCAATAAATCGATCAACAAATAGCAGACCAATCATTGCCGATGATGAATTAGATGATTAATTAACAAGGATTTTATTATGAAAGAAATGATAAATACCATTCAAAAGAAAGATATTATTAGTACGTTTATTCGATCTAATTTCCAACAAGCTTCTTTTAACTATGAACGAATTCACGCTTTGGCATTTTGTGTGGATATGATACCAACAATAAAACGAGTCTATAAAACAAAAGAAGAACAACGTGAAGCCTTAAAACGACACCTCGCTTTTTTTAATACTACTCCTGCGATGTGTGGCCCTATACTTGGTGTCACAATGGCAATGGAAGAAGCAAGAGCTAACGGTGCACCTATTACAGATGGGACGATTAACAGTTTAAAAATTGGATTGATGGGACCTTTAGCCGGTGTCGGTGATCCATTGGTATGGGGAACACTTCGCCCAATCACAGCAGCACTCGGTGCTTCATTAGCACTTTCTGGAAATATAGCCGGTCCATTGCTGTTTTTTATTCTGTTTAATTTAGTTAGGCTTGCTATGAAATGGTATGGATTGACTTATGGTTTATCGAAAGGAATAGGTATTGTTAAAGATCTTTCCGGCAATATTTTACCAAAATTGACAGAAGGTGCATCAATTCTTGGATTATTTATCATGGGAGTGTTGGTCACAAAATGGACTTCAATTAACGTTCCATTAGTTGTATCTCAAACAGCTGACATAAATGGTAACCAAATCACAATGACAGTTCAAAGTATACTTAATGATCTTGTCCCTGGCTTATTACCGCTTGGCTTAACACTCTTAATGATGAAACTACTCAGGAAAAAAGTAAGTCCAATAATGCTAATTTTTATACTTTTTGCTGTAGGTATAATTGGATATGGTTTAGGAATACTTGCTTAACAAAATGATAACTAAATGTTTATTAAAATTTAATGGGTTTTAAGTTCAATAACTAAAATTCAAAAAGTACGCAAAAAGGTTAGTCAGTTATTTTATTTATTCTAACACAATACAAATAAAATCTTTCAGCCTTTTTGTGTCTGCCCTTCAACAAGATTTAACTTATCAAAGAGGAATATATGAAAACTCAAGCGGTTAGGTTATATGGTAAAAATGATTTACGATTAGAGTCGTTTGAACTTCCACAAATAAATGATGATGAAATTCTAGTTTCGGTAATTGTAGATAGCATGTGCATGTCTTCATTGAAATTAGTCAATCAAGGAGAAGATCATAAAAAAACACCACCTGATTTAGTCAATAATCCTATCATCATTGGTCACGAATGCTGTGGTGAAATTTTAGAAGTTGGAAAAAATTGGCAGCACAAATTTAAAGCGGGAAAAAAATATGTAGTACAAGCGAATCTACAACTTAAGGATAGTCCTTATTGTGTCGGTTATTCTTATCCATACACAGGAGGATGCGCTACTTATATGATCATTAATCATGATGTATTAAAACAAGATTGTTTAATTCCCTATGATGGTAACACCTACTTTGAGGGTGCTTTAATTGAACCTTTATCCTGTGTTATTGGCGCATTTAATGCTAATTATCATTTAAAACCTAATAGTTACCAACATGTTATGGGCATAAAACACGGTGGGGATCTGTTAATTTTAGGTGGAACAGGCCCGATGGGGATGTTGGCAATTGATTATGCTCTAGGGGGACCAATAAAACCTAAAAAAGTGGTTGTCACAGGACGGAGTAAAGAAAAAATAGCTCATCTTAAAACGTTGTATCCTCCTCGTAATGGTATTGAACTTGAATTTGTTGATATATCAAATGTTGATGACCAATTAGAATCATTAAAAAGCCTTTCGACCAAAGGTAGTTTTGATGATGTTTTTGTTTTTTTACCTTCACAAGAATTAATTCATTTAGCATCAAAATTATTAGCTTTTGACGGTTGTCTTAACTTTTTTGCAGGTCCGCAGAATAAAGATTTTTTAGCTGAAATTAACTTTTATGATGTCCATTATAACTTTACCCACATTGTTGGAACATCTGGTGGAAATACCGACGATATGCGTGAGGCAGTCAAACTTATTGAAGCTGGAGCTGTTGATGTAGCTAAAATTGTTTCACATATTCTGGGGATCAACCAAGCTAGTAAAATCACTCAAATGCAAGATAAAATTAAAGGTGGTAAAAAATTAGTTTATACCCATAAGCAATTTGACATTAAAAATATAGAATCATTAACTGATAGTAAAGACGATATTACATTGAAACAAATACTTATTAAAAATCATGGGATTTGGTCAAAAGAAGCCGAAGATTTTATATTAAATTATTTTCCTGATATTGAACCTTAATTTTTGATATACTCTACTAGCATCAAGATGTCATCATGCTGAAAATAAATGACTTCTTGATGTTATTAAATAGACTAATATTTTTAAAACAATAGATAATAAGATAACGCTACGATGATAAATCACAATTTTAGCAATAACGATTTTGAGCAACATAAAATGTTAATTAAAATTGCACAGCTGTATTATGAAGAAAATAAAACGCAGTCAGAGATAGCAAAAATAGTTCATATACATAGGTCGAGCATAAGCCGAATGCTAAAAACAATACGTGAATTAGGCCTCGTCTCTATTTCAATTAATTATGATTTATTACCCAATATCGCCTTAGAAGAAAAAATTTGTAGTCAATTTAATTTAAAACAAGTTATTGTTGTGCCTGTTAACCCCAATTTAGATAATGATACGAAAAATCAAATTGTGTGTAATGTAACATCTAGTGTATTACTTAAAAATATTCACGATAACGATGTTATTGGTATATCTTGGGGACGCTCAATTAATTATATTGTTGATAGTTTAAAAAATGATAATAATACGTTTGGCAATATAACCATTGTACCAATGATTGGTGGACCTTCTGGAAAAATTGAAACAAAATATCATGTTAATAATATTGCCTATAAATTATCCAACAAACTGAAAAGTAAATCGATATTAATTGATTACCCAGCCATTGTCGACACATCTAAATTGAAAGCTGAAATTGAAAAAACTCAGCACATGAAAGAGTTAAAAGATTGGTGGAATAAGATAACAGTAGCATTGTTTAGTATAGGTTGTCCCGCCATATCCAAAAGTTCAATTTGGTACGGTTTTTATGGAGAACTATTCCAAACAATTACCAATAAAAAAATTGTGGGCGATATCTTATCTCGATTCTATGATAAAAATGGAGCTGAATTAGATACACCATTCTCTAATCAAATTATTGGCGTCACCTTAGATAAACTAAAACAAATCCCACTTAAAATTTGTGCTAGTGGTGATCCCGAAAAACTTAATAGCTTAGTTGCAGCATTAAATGCAAATTATATTGATATATTAGTCATTAGTGATGAGTTAGCTAATCAACTAATTGACTAATTTTCAAACCAAAATAATAAAAAAGAGTCTTAATTAATGACAATACTATTTTTAATATTTAATATCAAAAAAATCTAAATAATATCAAGCATTAAAATTTTTGAATTTCGTTGATAATTATAAAGTTGCTTTTTTTTAATTGGCAAATCATCTACCTCTGCTGGATTGAATCCTTTTTCCCTAAACCAGTGAATACTGCGAGTAGTGAGAACAAATATTTTTTCTAATCCTAACTGGGTTGCTTTTTCAGTTAACTTTTCAATTAATACGTTTCCCCGAGACGAGCTACGATAGTCTGGGTGAATAGCTACACAGGCCATTTCGCCCATTTTTTCTTCAGGATAAGGGTAAAGTGCAGCACAACCTATTGTCATGTTATCACGTTCAATAATGGTAAATTTATCAATCTCCATTTCTAATTGTTCACGAGATCGTTTAACCAATACACCTTGTTCTTCCAGTGGACGAATAAGTTCTAAAATCCCACCAATATCGTTAATCGTTGCCGAACGAACCTTCTCTGAATGCTCCATTGCAACTTGCGTTCCAATTCCATCGCGCGAAAATAATTCTTGTAAAATCGAACCATCAATCAAATAACTTACCAAGTGGCTTCGTCTAACTCCACTTCGGCATGCTTTCGATGCTGCGCGTAAAAACCGTGCTTCACTGGATAAATGTTTGCCTTGCTGTTCTTTTTGATTAACATAATTATCTGCATCAACTGGATAAAGGTCAGTAATAACACGACCTTCTTCATCTAAAACCCCTTGTTCTGCACAAAAGCTGATTAATTTATCCGCTTTTAAGCGAATGGCAACTTCAGCTGCGACATCCTCAGATGCTAAATTAAAACTTTCTCCAGTAACCGAAACACCAACTGGGCCTAATAACACAATAGAGCCGCGATCTAACTGTTCTGCTATCGCCTCGTTATTGATTCGTCGGATTTTACCTGTATGACAATAATCAACGCCATCATCTACACCCAATGGTTGGGCAATTACAAAATTACCACTGACAACACTTATATGAGCACCTTGTAATGGGGTATTATTTAAACTCATTGATAAACTTGCGGTAATATTAAGTTGTAATGATCCTGTAACTTGTTTAATGATGTCTAGCGTCACTGCATCAGTGATGCGCGTATTTTTATGATATTTCGGCACAATATGATATTTTTTTAAAGATTCATCGATCTGATTACGAGCACCATTGACAATAACAAGTTTAATACCAAGACTATAGAGTAAACCAATATCACTGATGATACTTGAATAATTATTACTTTTTAACACCGCACCTGTGAGCAAAATCACAAATGTTTTCCCATGATGAGCATTAATATAAGGTACTGAGTGTCTTAATCCATCAACTAATTCAGTTGTACGTTCTTGCATTTTTACAACCACCTTAAAATGAATATTTATTCAAATTAAATGTAATTTTATTTATTTTTGATTTAATAGCAAGCTATATTTTAAGGTTCTATCAACAATCTAAATATTCACTATTTATAAAAGATAAAATTGAAAATCGATAAGTATCTGATTGAAAAACGACCAATTAACCCAGCATTAAATGGTTAATTAAAAAGATTAAGTTAAAATTTTAAAAACCGTTAGTATGAAAAAAAGCATGCCATATTGGCATGCCCCATAACATTAAACTTTAGATCAATAAATTATATTTTTGTTAAATCAATGACCTTCTTAAAACGATAAAAAACAATTGATCCAAGTAATACACTTGATACTGCAATAAAAAAGTCTATTAAAATAGCATAACTGACATTGATCATAGCTAATTTTGGCACTATACGCGGAATGACAACAAACGATAGTCCACTAAATGTATACATACAACCAACGGCCAGACCTTTACGAGTTGGGAACAGTTGTTGCATTACAACCAAAGTCAACTGTAACACGCCGCCTGCAGCAGTAAATCCTACGCCAATTGCAGCAATGACACACATGACTGGTGAAATATTGAAATAAAACACAATTAATACTAAGGCAGACAAAGCCGGCAGAATAATAATACAAAATATTGGTTTTAAGAAACGTTTAACCACAAATGCTGTAACAAATACCGAGATAATGGATGCGGTGCTATAATAGCTGATCAGTTGGTTTGCATCGATATCGCTCATATTAACACCTTTAATAGCGATAGTCGGTAACCACTGTAAAATAATGACAAATGTTGCTGTTGTAGTAAATCCCATGACAATCAGTAAAATACCTTCAAATTCAAATCGAGGATTACCTGTAAAATAGTTTACTGAACCTTCACAACCTTTGATTGTCGTATCTTTATGTGGGAATTGTTGAGGTAATAATAATAAACTGTTAATGATTAAATAAGCAGTAAAACCAAGAAACGCCCAACCATACCATATTTTGTTGGTATCAAAAAAAGTAACAATAAAAGGTAGAACTAGCGTTCCGATGGAAATGAAGGCTTTTATAAGAACACTTGCAGAGCTCGCAGCTCCAGGAAAGCATTCAGTCAATGCAGGCATAGAGCCTGTATCTAAAAAAGAATTCCCCGCCCCCACGGCAATCGCTAAACAAAAAGCTATATGAATGTTGGTACAAAAAATTATTCCTACAAAAAAGATAGCGTAACAAATCATACCTAGATAAATAAATAACTTTCTACCAAATTTATCTGATAGCACCCCACCAACGAACATTAAAAATATTTTGCCAATTCCTATGCCAGATGCAACATAACCAAGCCCAACTATATCAGTATTTAGTTGCTTTGAAAGCGCTTGAGAAAATTGCATAATCACAATTAGCGCAATACTTTGAATAATATAGTTTGCATAAATAGATCCGACAATTCCATAAGAATTGATCTTTCGATTTTCCATTTGTCATACTCCATATGTAAAACATAAAACTTTAGTTCTATTCAATATATATGTATCAATATTAAGCAGAAAGAGTAAATCTAGATTTGTTACTTAACTTTTATCTTCTTTACTTCTAAAAATAGCAAAAATCTGACAGAAAATTAAAGTTATATAGAATTCTTATTATAATTTTATTGTTGTCTATTACCAATAAAAATACCACTGTTTAAGTGGTATCTGTTATAAAAGGTTAAATTAACTTCCTAGCATCTCAAGCATTTTAGCTAGAATCAAGCTTTCATCTTGATCAACATTCACTATATGGTGTGCTGCATCATGATATAAAGGCAATCTTTCAGTTAATACTTTTTCTATTTCATCAGCAATAGATAAGCCCGTTAACGATGGTCTTTGAGCAACATTCGGATCTTTCATTAAACGAGCAGCTAGTGTTGCCGCTGGAGCAGATAAAAAGATAACTGTGCCATTTTGTTTCATAAAATGGCGGTTATGCTCAGCTAATACCATTCCTCCACCAGTGGCAACGACGCGATTTGGTTTAGTTGTATCAACAAGCACTTGGCTTTCTCTTGATCTAAATCCTTCCCAACCTTCTTTTTCAACAATTTCAGCTACCGTTTTTTGAGTAGTTTCAAGTAAATAGCTGTCGGTATCAATAAAAGAAAACGATAGCTTATTCGCTAACATTTTTCCCATTGTTGTTTTACCTGCTGCCCTTGCACCAACTAAAAAAATTGTTTTATTCATATTGGGTTCTGTCCTTTTTTCTTTACAGAATATGTTACCATGCTAGTGATTTACTCTCGTTTTTGCAATATATTTTTATATATTATTTAATAAATTAAAAAAATAATGTTTAATGAACTCTAACATCACTTTTAAAAACATTACCGTAAATATTTTTTTACAAAAATCGTAAAAATATTAAATAGTGCTAAAATCTTGCAGATAAAACCAATTAACACAGTTTTTCTAGACCACGAAAATAGAGCTCTGTCGCTATCGATTGATGTAATCGCCACTGAATAATATCAAGGTTAATATTTACCTTTTTAAACTCTTCGTATGTCATAAAATAACGAATAGTATTACTGCCAACTCGATCATTGATACTATTGATGATGATATTTATTTTTTCGATTCGAAGTTTCTTTAGATCTTGCATTGCTGTTACAACAAATTCTGGAATCGGTTTTGTCCCATTTTCCCAATCATGCCATGTATTAACATCTGTTTTACCAATATATTCACTGGCTTCTGACACTTTTAACATAAAGAAACGACGATATGCTTGCAACTCTAAATTAGTCATAAATGCTCCTTATTATGATGCTCTTAAACTATCTAATTGATATGTTAACTTTGTTTAGACCAATTAAATAACATACAAATTTGGCAATCACAAAGCAATTATATAAATAACGGAAAACATGACTAATTCCAATTAACTAGCCATATTTACCATTTGGGCAACTATTTTTTATTCAAAGCATCAATTACAGCCTGTTTTGCGCGCTCAGAAAGATTTTTCCCTGTCCAAATTTTAAATTGAGCATTTGCCTGGCCAATAAACATTTCACGTCCTGAAATTGACTCCCAACCAGCTTGTTCAGCTTCTTGTCTAAAACGCGTATTGTATGGAGTATAAACAATATCATAAGCCACACCTTTACCTTTAAACCAAGCTTGTTTATAAGGTGTTTGATCTTCAAATTTACCCGTCATGCCTAATGGTGTTGAGTTAATAATAATTTGAGCTTCAACTTTACTACGGTCTTCCCATTTAATAGTTTTAAGATTGAATTCATTAGCTAACATATTAGGTAAATCATCTACAATATCTGTTACTGTAATATCGGTATAACCAAGTTCCTGTAACCCAACAACAGCTGCACGTGCAGCTCCCCCTGCACCAAGTAATAATACTTTTTTATAATCTGCAGGTAGTTTTTTTGTTTTAAGCGGTTCCATAAATCCAACAATATCAGTATTATCACCACAAAGTTTATCTCCATTCCAATAAACTAAATTAGCCGCTCCCGCTTTCTTTACATGATCGGTTACTTCATCTAAATAAGGAATAACTGTTTGTTTATGTGGAATGGTGACACATAAGCCTCGAATGTTTAATAACCTTATGGATTTAAATAAAGTTGCAATATCTTCCGGAGGTGTAGCAAAAGGAACTAAAATTGCAGGAATTCCATTGTCTTGAAATGATGTAGTATGAATAAGAGGGCTCATACTATGTCCTAAAGGATAACCGATAATGCCGTATATACTATATGGCGTAAACTGTTCCATATAACCTCCTTAAAAATTAGAAAATTAAACCTAAAATGGATAAAATCGATAAATCATAGTATTAAAACATATTTATTATAAAATTAAACCGTTTTTGTATTTAATCTACATAATCAAAATTAGAAAGTTATCGTTTAATAGTAACAGACATCTATTTGTTAATATTCATTTGGACAATAAACTTATTTTACGCTTAAATAAGATAATGCTTGAGAATTTGCGTATAACAGCGTATACTTCGCTACCTCATTATTGTGGGTGTAGTGTGAGAGGTTAGACTGCTTCTCAGATAGAACTGCAGCAAACTAAAAGCCTGACGAGGTTAATTCCATTAACATATTACGCCCAAGGCTTAAGCATTGAAATTTCGGAGAATTATTGACATGTCACGAGTATGCCAAGTAACAGGAAAAGGTCCTTTAGTAGGAAATAATCGTTCTCATGCGATGAATGCTACTAAACGTCGTTTTCTACCAAACCTTCAAACTCACCGTTTCTGGATTGAGAGTGAAAAACGTTTTGTAAAATTGCGTGTATCTGCTAAAGGTATGCGTACTATCGATAAAAAGGGTATTGATGCAGTTTTAGCTGAACTTCGTGCCCGTGGTGAAAAGTACTAATAAGGAAACCATATCATGGCAAAAGGTGTACGCGAAAAAATTAGATTAGTTTCTTCTGCTGGTACAGGTCATTTTTATACCACTAGCAAAAACAAAAGAACTATGCCTGAAAAAATGGAGATCAAAAAATACGATCCTGTAGTTCGTCAACATGTAGTTTATAAAGAAGCTAAGATTAAATAGTTTTAATAAATAATAAAAACCCAGCAATGCTGGGTTTTTTTATATCTTTTTAAAATTGATGTTGCTCATTGATTAACTACTTAAGAAATAAAAAAGCTTCAGTTTTTACCTGAAGCTGAAATAAGCAAACAATGATTTTATTTTAAATATTGTTGCTCATATGATCTTGCTTTTTTATCGTCAAAGACATGCTCCCAGCGTGCAATAACAATTGCAGCTAATGCATTACCTACTACATTAACTACCGTTCTTCCCATGTCTAAGATTCGTTCAACACCCATAATATAGCCAATACCTTCAAGAGGTATACCGACACTACCAAGTGTTGCCGATAAAACTAAAATTGAAGCACCAGGAACGCCAGCAATCCCTTTAGATGCTATCATTAATGTGATAACAATAATAATTTGATCCAAAATTGTTAGATCGATGCTAAATAGCTGCGCTAAAAAGATAACAGTTATGCTTTGATAAAGTGTCGATCCATCAAGATTAAATGAATAGCCCGTAGGAATAACAAAGCTAGTTATTGATTTTGGAGCACCATAAGCTTCCATCTTTTCAATAATCTTCGGTAGTGCTGTTTCAGAACTCGCCGTTGAAAATGCAATTACCAACTCTTCTTTTAAAATTCTCAACAATGTAAAAATATTAAAGTGACAAAGTTTACAAACAAGACCAAGTATCACTAATGTGAAAATAATCATTGCCGAATACACTGTTAAAATTAATTTAAATAAAGGCAGTAAGGATTCAAAACCATATTTAGCAACAGTTACCGTAATAAGTGAAAAAACACCAATTGGTGCATAACGCATAATCATGTTAGTTACTTTAAACATGGTATCTGAAATTACTTTTAAGAAGAAAAGAAATGGTTCACGCTGTTTATCTTGTAAAGACATTAGCCCTAAACCAAAAAAAACACAGAAAAAGATAACCGGTAAAATTGCACCATCAGCCATTGCTTTAAAAATATTTGCAGGAATCATATCAAGAATCATAACAATCAAACCATGTGGTTTTCCGTTCAATTCCTCAGCTGCTTTGGCATATTTACTAACATCAGTGGTTGCAAGAGTAGATGAATCAATTCCTGCTCCCGGTGAAAAAATATTTCCCCAGCAAATACCTAACAAAATAGCAATAGTTGTAATAATCTCAAAATAAAGTATTGTTTTAAATCCTAATGTACCTAATCGTTTTGAACCGCCAATACCTGCAATACCTAGTGTTAATGTACTAAGTATAATAGGTAGTACAATCATTTTAATTAAACGAATAAAGATATCACCCGCTGGTTGAAAGATATTGACTATCGAAAACTGATAGTAAGAATGTAAAGGATGAGATGGGACAGAAAGCTCAAATAAATAGGCCCCCATCGCAATACCTAAAACCAAAGCAATTAAAATTTGCCATGCAAGATTTGTTAATATTTTTTTTATAAAAAACGACATCTAATACTATTCCTTTTCGATATTATTCTAAATAAAAAAAGGATTAGTTATATTAACTAATCCTTTTTAATAATTAAAAGTTATTCTTCGGCCCCCGGCGCCAAATCACTCCGCTCTTCACACTGTGATAATAATTCGGATTCATTATCGTCCTCTGTTTCAGCGATTCGCTGTAGTCCCACTACTTTTTCAGTTTCCGCTGTTCGAATAAGCATAACCCCTTGAGTATTACGGCCTACAATACTGACTTCTGCAACTCGAGTACGAACAAGTGTTCCTGCATTTGTAATTAACATGATTTCATCTGTTTCATCAACTTGAACTGCCCCAACCACAGCTCCATTACGCTCACTTACTTTGATAGAAATAACACCTTTAGTTGCACGTGATTTCGTTGGGTACAACTCTTGCTCTGTACGTTTACCATAACCGTTTTGGGTTGCAGTTAAGATTGCGCCATTTCCACGAGGTACTATCAGAGACACCACTTTGTCATCACTCTCAAGTTTTATGCCTCGAACACCTGCAGCAGTTCGCCCCATACAACGAACTTTATTCGCTGGGAATCGAACAACTTTACCATTGGCTGAGAATAACATAATATCTTCAGTAGTTGAGAGTTGTGAAACTTCATCATCTTCAGTATCAATATCTTCTATCACGCTATCATCATTCATTTCTTCATCATCAGTCATAGCTGAAGGATCATTACTAGTTAAATCAACACCAATCAATTCATCATCGTCACGCAAATTAATCGCAATAATTCCACCACTTCGAGGACGGCTGAATTCAATTAAAGAAGTTTTCTTAACTGTACCTTGTGCGGTAGCCATGAATACACAATGTTCATTATCAAATTCTCTAACTGGTAAAATTGCAGTAATACGTTCGTTTTCTTCCAGAGGTAATAAGTTTATTATTGGGCGACCACGAGAACCACGGCTTGCTTCAGGTAATTGATAAACCTTCATCCAATATAATCGACCACGACTAGAGAAACAGAGAATCGTATCATGGGTATTAGCAACTAATAATTTTTCAACAAAGTCTTCTTCTTTAATTTTAGTTGCAGATTTACCTTTACCACCACGACGTTGAGCCTCATAATCTGAAATCGGTTGATATTTTACATAACCTTGATGCGAAAGAGTAACAACGACATCTTCTTGGGCAATGAGATCTTCAATATTAATATCTGCACTACTTGCTGTAATTTCGGTCCGTCTAGCATCTTGGAACTGGTCACGAATGGCTTCGAGTTCTTCTCGAATCACTTCCATTAAACGCTCTGAACTTGCTAAAATATGCAATAACTCACCGATTTGAACTAATAAATCTTTATATTCATCAAGAATTTTCTCATGTTCAAGTCCTGTTAGACGATGTAAGCGAAGATCTAAAATCGCTTGAGCTTGTGCATCTGATAGGTAATAGTGTCCCTCATGAATACCAAATTCTGGCGCTAAATCTTCTGGTCTAGCAGCATCATTACCTGCTTTTTCCAACATCGATGCAACGTTTCCAAGTTGCCAAGCTTGAGCCAGTAATTTAGTTTTTGCCTCACTTGGCGTTGCAGCTGCACGAATTAATTCAATAACTGGATCAATATTAGCGAGTGCAATTGCCAAACCTTCTAACACGTGAGCGCGCTCACGTGCTTTACGTAGTTCATAAATAGTTCGACGCGTAACTACTTCACGACGATGAAGTACAAAAGCTTCAATCATTTCACGCAAGTTTAACAGTTTGGGTTGACCTTTATGTAAAGCCACCATATTGATACCAAATGAAACTTGCAATTGAGTCAACGAAAAAAGATTATTTAAAACAACTTCACCAACCGCATCACGCTTTATTTCAATAACGATACGCATACCATCTTTATCAGATTCATCGCGTAATGCCGAAATACCTTCTATTTTTTTATCTTTGACCAATTCAGCTATTTTCTCGATCAATTTTTTCTTGTTAACTTGATACGGAATTTCATTAACAATGATCGTTTCTCTTCCTGAATGGTCATCAACTTCGATAGTTGCTTTAGAACGAATATAGATAATACCACGACCAGTACGATAAGCATTTTCAATGCCTTTTCGGCCATTAATCAATGCTGCCGTTGGAAAGTCTGGCCCATGGATATATTCCATTAAACCATCAACCGAAATATTTTCGTCTTCAATAAAAGCCAAGCAGCCATTAATAACTTCAGATAAATTGTGAGGAGGGATGTTAGTCGCCATACCAACAGCAATCCCTGATGCTCCATTAATTAATAAGTTAGGAATTCGTGTTGGTAACACATCTGGAATCATTTCTGAACCATCGTAGTTAGGAGAAAAATCAACCGTTTCTTTATCAAGATCCGTTAATAATGCTCCTGCAAACTTTTGCATCCGAATTTCTGTATAACGCATTGCAGCAGCTGAATCACCATCAACAGAACCGAAGTTACCTTGACCGTCAACTAACATATAGCGCAATGAAAATGGTTGGGCCATACGTACAATTGTGTCATAAACCGCCGAGTCACCATGTGGATGGTATTTACCGATTACATCCCCAACAACACGAGCAGACTTTCGATAAGGTTTATTCCAATCATATCCCGCTTCATGCATAGCAAATAAAACTCGCCTGTGAACAGGTTTTAAACCATCACGGACATCAGGTAAAGCACGTCCAACAATGACAGACATTGCATAATCAAGATAAGAGGATTTTAACTCATCTTCAATGTTAACGGGGGTTATTTCTTTGGCTAGTTCGGTCATAACACCATGTTCTCTTATTAATTTAACTCATCAAAATAGTACATAATTATAGCATGAAAATCGCTATTAATGCAGAACTAAACTGTTTTTATTTCAACTTATTCGCTATGAATAAACAACGTATTTTCAATTAATTGGCATAAGCAATTTAAAATCATGGCGTGCATTTCGTAAGCCATAACTTTTTTATAAGATGGTACTCTTATTTCAATATCATTTTGCCCAAGTAAACCAATCACTTCACCACCATCAAAAGCAGTTAATGCAACGATTTTCATGTCCTTAATTACAGCTTCTTGAACAGCACGAATAATGGCTCGACTATTTCCTTGGCAAGTCGCTATAATTAAAACATCACTTTGTTGACCTAATGCTTGAATTTGACGAGCATAAATTTCTTCATGATTAGCTATAGCACTTAATAAAACATTATCCGAGACTAAAGCTATTGCTGGAATGCTTGGTCTTTCGATATTAATACTGGTGATTAAACGTGAAGTAAAGCTTTGTACATTAGCAGCGGATGAACCATTACCACAGCTCATAATCTTATTGCCGTTAAGTAAACTCTCAACAATAATATTTGCTGCTTTTTCAATAGAGGAACCGAGCGATTCAGCCATCACAATTTGAGTTTGAATACTTTCAGTAAAATAATTTTTAATTAAATCTTGCACGCTTTTCACCTAAAATTAAAATGCATTAATAATCCACTTTTGGCTTTTACCTGTAATAGCAAAAATATCAAATCTAAACTCTGTATTCTCAATATTTAAATTTTGCTCTATCATCCATAGTTGAGCAGCATGCTTGATTTTATTTTGTTTATTTAATGTCACGGTCATTTCAGCATCACCAAAATTTGCATTTTTTCGATAACGCACTTCAATAAAAACAAGGCACTTGTTATCTAACATAATTAAATCGAGTTCACCAATGCGAAATTGGATATTATGAGCAAGAAGTATAAGCCCATGTTTAAGTAGATATTGGCAAGCAATATTTTCATAATACTCACCGATTTGTTTTTTATTCGCTTTTTGAATCAGATTTAACTTCACCATAAGTATATTGTTGCCAAGAAAGCGAGCGAGTCACTTCACATTGATTACTTGTTGATAGTTTCCCTGTCATACCATCTAAAAAGTTAACTTGATATGAATTAAGCTGATTAAACCGATTGGCGAGTCTCCACGCATCAATTCCCATTGCATACAAACGCATTAATGAATAGTCTTTCAGAATATCGCTAGGTATGTTTGTATTCACATTATCCTTTTGCTCCATAATCATAGGAATTTCTGCATATTCAGTTTTATTCATATCATAATTAAAATCTTTAGAAGAACTGGCTATATGACTTTTTGAGCTTGTATAAAGCATAACTTCTGATGAATTGCCAATAGTTTTATTTGCCCCCATATCAAGCATTGGTTTTATCAATGTTAATTCATCATATGAAGAATAAACATAAATAGCATCAAATCCCGCAGATATTTCCACTGGGGGCGTATCATTAATCAAGATAGGATTACCGGTAAGAGTAATACCTATATTACGATTCATATTGGCACTTAATGTTTGAATGTTGCCAAAATATTGCACGTAAGCTTGTGAATTATTCGCCGATAGTTGCGACCACTGCTCTGCAAAACTTTGTGCAACACGTTGTCCTAAGTCAGTTTGCGGCACTAATAATAACGGTTTTACTCTATTTTGAGAATAAATATGGTTTGCCGCATCTTTTGCTTCATCTTCAGGAGATAATGCAAAGAAACACATTTTATTAACAGAAGTAGTCTCATTATCAACTTTATTTAAGGCTAAAATAGGAATAGCAGGAGCTAGCTCTTTTATTTTAGTCACTTCATTTTTTAATAAAGGTCCTACAATTAATTCAACATTATTTTCTTGAGCTTGTTGAATTAAAATATCCATGGATGCACTAGTTGTATCAAGTACCATCACATTTTGTTGTGGTTCTTGTGGAAAAAATTTTATAGCATTGATATAACCTTGCCGAATAGTTTCACCAAATATACGTGAAGAACCATTTAATGGTAACAATAATGCAACTTTTTTTGCATTAGCATCAACAGAAAGAGTTTGTTCACCCGTTAATATGGAAAGAATTTCCTTAGCAGGGTGATCTGGATATTGTATAGCCCAATTGTTGATGGCTTGTTTTAATAGTTGTTTTTGATTTTGAGATTTTGCAACAATTGATTCTGGAGTATCATCATCTTGCGAAACGAGTACTTTGTTATTGCTTTGGTAAGCGTAAGTTAAATCAACCCACCCTTGTAATGTAATTTCATTTTCATTTACTAAAACTTTACGAAGTTCTTCTAATTTTAATTTACGAAAGAAATCCCATGTATTATTTAATAATTGTTTTTTTCCAGCTTCTGCTACATATTTTTCTAATTGAAGATAATCATGAGCTTGGGCATTAATATCTTTACTGTTTGCATCTAAACCTAATTTTATAACGTAATAACGATATAACTGGGAATTAGTCAACTTTTCCAGAGCTAACTGATTAAGATCAAACGGTTTCCTTTTTTTTACGGCAATTTCACCTTCTGATAATAACTTTTCTTTTTGCTGCTCAGTATTAAGATTAAGAGGCAGATTTGATAATAATTCACTGGCTTGCGAAAATTTATTTTCTTTTATCAAAGCGCGAATACCTAATAATTGCCAATTAACTTTAGTAGAACCAGTGCTATTATCTGCTTGAGATAAATAATAATTAGAGTTTTGATGCTCATCAAAGTTAAGGGATTTCTTTGACATTTCTAAAGCACATCCCACCAAAAATACAAACAATGGCATTATTAACATAGCACAAAAAGAGCGTTTTAAATTCATACCTTTTCTCTTGTAAGTTGTTATCCCCAAATTCGTTGTACATGAACGGTCACTTCTTCTCGATCATGATAAAGCTGTTTAGCCTGAATTTGTACATTAATTTTTTTATTATTTAGTTCGTCGTTTAGCAAGTGTAAACTTTGTTTTACTTCTTCATAACGCTTTTTCATTGGTAATTTGAGATTAAAAATAGTCTCTCTACACCAACCGTTAACCAGCCATTTAGCTATTAATTCAGTTACTTTAGTTGGTTTTTCAACCATATCGCAAACCAGCCAATAAATATTATGCTTTTTAGGCATAAATTTAAAGCCATCTTCTCTGTAATGTTTAACTTGTCCTGTTTCCATCAATTTTTCATTCATCGGACCATTATCAATGGCATAAACCATCATATTTCTTTTAACAAGTTGATAAGTCCATCCTCCAGGGCAAGCCCCCAAGTCAACCGCATTCAAACCACCTTTTAATCGTTCATCCCATTCTTCATAAGGAATAAAAATATGAAAAGCTTCTTCTAATTTTAACGTAGAACGGCTTGGTGCATCGGTTGGAAATTTTAGCCTTGGAATCCCCATATAAAAAGGTGAATTATTTTGACTCAGTGAATAACCGACATAACAACTATTACTATTAATAAAAAATAAGTGAATAACGGGTCTTGAGGGGTTTTCAGCTTTTAATAAAATACGTTTACTTCGTAATGCCTGACGAAGAGGTACCGTAAATTTACGACAAAATCCTGAAAGCGCTTTGCCTTCATTTGTATCAGCAACTTCAACGCGTAAATCTCCTGCTTTATCAATACATCCAGATAATGCATCAATAATAGGAGAAATACGATCATTTGTTGGTAAATCAACTAATAAATCACCAGACAAAAATATTTGTCGCGCAAAAATGAGAGTTCTGAAAGCCAAATCCTTTATTAATAATTGTGCATCGCCATCTTGATAGCATTCAAAAACAATATAACCACTGTTTTCTTTTACTTTAACAAAACCATATATTTGTTTTTGTGCAGATCTATCTGTAATTTCTGCCGCACACTCTTTTTCAAACCCAGAACGACAATATAAAATAATCTTATTTAATTTTTGCATATTGCAATTTTTTACTCTTTTAACAGATATTATAAAAAAACAACCATATTAGTCAGATTGAACATTATCAGAATATAAAGGGGCATCCCCTTTTGGGCGCGTTTTGAATCGACGATGTAACCACATATATTGTTCAGGTGCTTTTAAAATTTCCTGTTCAATGATTTTATTCATGAATGTTGCTGCTAACACATCATCTTCAACAGGAAACTCTTCAACCCTAGGAGAAATATATACAATATAGCGGCCATTTTTTTCTCGTTTAGGCGTAAATGGAATAATCGCAGGCAAACCTAACTTAACTAATATACGTGTACCAACTGTTGTCGCAGCTTTTTCAACTGAAAAAAGTGGAGCAAAAACGCTATTTTTAGGTCCATAATCATGGTCTGGTGCATACCAAAGTAATTCACCATTTTTTAATGCACGGATCATACCTTTTGTATTATGACGCTCCAGCATATATTTGTTTGATTTCAAACGGCCTTTAAGCTGAACATAATCCATAACAGGATTATCATTTGGTCGATATACGCCAACACCAGGATGACTAATCCCCAGAATACGGGCACCCAATTCTAAGGTTAAAAAATGAATACCAATAAGTAACACACCCTGACCCGATTGTTGCACCTTTGTTATATAATCGTCACCAACAATGGAGGTGTGTCTGGATAGACGTTTATCAGACCAAAACCAAGCCATACCGGTTTCAAAAATAGCTATCCCAGTAGAAATAAAATTTTCACGCAACATCTGATCACGTTCTTGCTGTGGCTTTTCGGGGAAGCAAAGTTTAAGATTTTGTCTTGCAGTCTCTTTACGTTTACCAATTAATTTCATTGACAGTAACCCTAATGCTTTACCTAATTGGTAAATAATCGGATATGGTAATAAAACAATTAAATACAAAATGCTAATCCCAAGCCACGTTAACCAGTAACGAGGATGTAATAAGCGTTTAGTAAAAATAGGGCGAATTTCTTGATTTTGACTCATATTAAGATCAAGTTATTGTTAATCATAAAGTCAATTATTATATACTATATCTTAATTTTAGGGGCAGAAAAATAAACAAAGCTTGACTACATAACATCAGCATTGCTTAGCTAACTTTATGATAAATTTTATATTTAAAGCTCATCATAGCTAATAATTAGAAAGATTAGCTATGATCTTTTATTAACAACTCACTGTTTTAATGAAATATGTTGCTTTATGAACTTAAAAATCAAACAGCTACGGGGGCTTTTATTGCTGGATGTGGATCATAACCAACGATGTCAAAATCCTCAAACTCATAATCAAAAATTGTTGGAGGTTTACGTTTAATCACTAATTTGGGTAATGCTCTTGGCTCACGACTTAGTTGTAAGTGGGTTTGTTCCATATGATTAGAGTAAAGATGTGTATCTCCCCCAGTCCAAATAAAATCACCTACTTGCAATTCACACTGCTGTGCAATCATGTGAACTAGTAATGAATAGCTAGCAATATTAAATGGTAGTCCTAAAAATACATCACAAGAACGCTGATAAAGCTGACAAGACAGTTTACCATTTGCAACATAAAATTGAAAAAAAGCATGACATGGAGCTAAGGCCATTTGATCTAATTCCCCAACATTCCAAGCAGAAATAATCATGCGTCTAGAATCAGGATCAATTTTAATTTGTTCAATTAATCGTGAAATTTGATCTATTTGGTGACCATCAGCTGTGCCCCATGCTCGCCATTGTTTACCATAAATAGGGCCTAAATCACCATTAACATCAGCCCATTCATCCCAAATCGTGACGTTGTTGTCTTTTAAATACTTGATATTCGTATCACCTTTTAAAAACCAAAGCAACTCATGGATAATTGAACGTAAATGACATTTTTTAGTTGTAACAAGAGGAAAGCCTTCTTGCAAATTAAATCGCATTTGATGACCAAAAATAGATAACGTACCTGTGCCAGTTCGATCCGATTTAAGCGTACCTTCATCTAAAATTTTTTGCATTAACGCTAAATATTGTTTCATCGTGCTTTTGCCTTCTTGTCAAATCTATACGCAAATAAAAAAATTAAAATACCACCAATAATCATCGGTAAACATAAAATTTGCCCCATACTGATAATATTTAAAAATAAACCTAGTTGTTCGTCAGGTTGTCTAAAAAACTCTATAACAAATCTAAATAAACCGTAGCAAAGTAAAAATAGCCCAGATACAGCACCTGTAGGCCTTGGTTTTAGAATAAAGATATTTAATATAACAAATAGTATTATTCCTTCAAACGTCATTTCATAAAGTTGTGACGGATGTCTTGGTAAAATACCATTTAATTGAGAGTAAAGTGAAAACCATTCAGGATGAGACTGAACAAACATAAAATCAGCATGCGATGATGTTGGAAATAGCATACCAATAGACGAATGAGTAACTCTGCCCCAAAGTTCTCCATTAATAAAATTACCAAATCGCCCAAACATTAAGCCTATCGGGACAAGAGGAGCAACAAAATCACCTACTTGCATAAAAGTTTTCTTTGTCTTCTTAGCAAAAATAGCAATAACACAAATAGCACCAATCAAACCGCCATGGAAAGACATACCTCCTTCCCAAACTTTAAATAATATTACAGGATCTTTAGTAAAAACATCAAAGTTATAGAAAAAGACGTAGCCTAATCTACCTCCAATAAATAGCCCCAAAAATCCCCAAAATAATAAATTTTCAACTTCTTGTGACGTCCATTTACTATTTGGTTTATTTGCTCGGCGCTTAGCTAAGTAAAGAGCACCCAAGACGCCAAATAAATACATTGCTCCATACCAATGGAGTGATATAGGACCAATAGAGAAAGCTATCGGATCAAAATCAGGAAATTGCAAATATTGATTCATTTTTTAATACGCTTTTTATTTTTTCGTTTATGTACAAAGAAATTAAATTTTTTCTTTTTAGGAATACTAATAATTGGTGCATCTAATTCAGTCTGTATAGCAAAAACAGAGGAAGAAAATTCTTTCATTGCTTTTCTATAGACATCTCTTTTAAAAGCAATAACCTGCCGAATAGGATACCAATAATTAACCCATTTCCAATCATCAAATTCAGGAGTAGAACAAGCATTGAGATTAACTACCGATGGATCAGATATTAATTCTAATAAGAACCATTTTTGCTTTTGTCCAATACAAACAGGTTGATTTTCCCAACGGATCATCCTTTTAGGTAACCTATATCGTAACCAACCATTAGTAACGGATAAAATTTTCACATCTTTTGATAATAAACCAACTTCTTCATTTAATTCGCGAAACATTGCCTGCTCAGGCGTTTCGTTTTGTTTTATTCCGCCCTGAGGAAACTGCCAAGAATTTTGCCCATAACGACGAGCCCAAAGTACTTGACCATACCTGTTACAAATAACTATTCCTACGTTTGGACGGTAGCCATCATTATCGATCACTGACTACCTCAAGAAATCTATTTTTATATAGTTAAATTGTTTCATACATGGAGCAATAAATAAATAAAAAAATGAGTTAATTGAGTAAATATGTTTTCTTATATAGGTTATTTTTTTATAATTGCAACAATATTAATTATAACAAATATTATTTCAATAGCTAAACTATCTAAAGAGCCTATCCACAAGCTATAAATAACCCATAAAAAAACTGTATAACAACATAAGCAATCGCATCTTTTGTTGCTGTAAACGAAACAGTTCAATAGTCACCAATGTACTACCTATAATTGAAAGGTAATGAATAAATTGCATCCAATCAGGTGTAGTAAGAAAATACCCACATTAAAGCAATAAAAGAAAACATTACAAACATATTTTTATGTGTAAGCAGAAATAATATTTCTAAATATATTCCCAATATTCGGTATTGCTGCAGGATATGATTCTGGACCTAATAAATAAAAGTGAAGAGACATAATAAGATTAACAATGGCCAATTGCCATATAAAAGAATTGTCATTATGTTGCAAAAAAAAAACACTAATATCTACAAAATAATCTAACATACCAATTAATTGTGGAATTGTCGTATATTTTTTAACAAAATATGCACTAACAGATTCATATAAAATTTCAGACTATCCATCGTTAACTCCTTAGACAAATAGATCTAAATAATTTTTCGGATCATTTAGTTAGATTATTCATCCTTAAATAATATGAACTAACACAAAAGCAAAAAAGCCCAGCAACACTGCTGGGCTCTCTCTAATTTAAAAGTCTGGCGGCACCCTACTCTCACATGGGTAATACCCACACTACCATCGGCACTACGGCGTTTCACTTCTGAGTTCGGCATGGGGTCAGGTGGGACCACCGCGCTATTACCGCCAGACATATCCTGTCTTCTCTTCTCAATTGGTGTCCATTATCTCATATCAGCACCAATCGCTCAATCCGGAACAAACTGTTATTTCAACTTTTATACTAGCTCTCTTCTTCATCAAAACTTCTGCGTAATCCAAAACAACTCCGAGTTGTAAGGTTAAGACTCTCGGTTCATTAGTATCAGTTAGCTCA
>NZ_FMAQ01000014.1:1770-51065 GCF_900094945.1 Gilliamella bombicola | reverse complement strand
GTAGCTGTCTAATGCTTCAGCTAATTCAACAATTTTGTCTTCCCATGCTGCTTCGCCTTCTAACGCTTTTAGCGCTGAACCACGAATAACTGGTGTATCATCACCTGGGAAATCATATTGAGATAGAAGTTCACGTACTTCCATTTCAACTAATTCTAATAACTCTTCGTCATCAACCATATCACATTTGTTTAAGAATACGATGATGTAAGGAACACCTACTTGACGACCTAAAAGGATGTGCTCACGAGTTTGTGGCATAGGACCATCTGTTGCTGCTACTACTAAGATAGCACCGTCCATTTGTGCCGCACCAGTGATCATGTTTTTAACATAGTCAGCATGGCCCGGGCAGTCTACGTGTGCGTAGTGACGAGTTGGTGTGTCATATTCAACGTGTGAAGTGTTGATGGTGATACCACGTGCTTTTTCTTCTGGTGCGTTATCGATTTGATCGAATGCGCGAGCTTGACCGCCGTATTTTTTAGCAAGTACAGAAGTAATTGCCGCAGTTAAAGTTGTTTTACCATGGTCAACGTGGCCGATTGTACCAACGTTAACGTGGGGTTTTGTACGTTCAAATTTTTCTTTAGACATTTATCGTCCCTCAATGTAATACAAATCGGTGGTGAGTCACCACATTAACCAAGTATCATATTCAATATCAACATAATACTAACTTAAAATTAGCTCTGAATAATAACAGATAAAGCTATCAAGTGACAAGCTTTAAAGCAGCCAAATTTGATATTTTTAGAAGTTTAGGAAATTAACAAGAATGGTGCTGATAGGCAGATTTGAACTGCCGACCTCACCCTTACCAAGGGTGCGCTCTACCAACTGAGCTATATCAGCAATTGGAGCGGGCAGCGGGAATCGAACCCGCATCATCAGCTTGGAAGGCTGAGGTAATAGCCATTATACGATGCCCGCATGTTCAAACTCGGCTACCTAAATGCTTCAATTAGCTATTGCTAATATTAGATGATGGTGGTGGGGGAAGGATTCGAACCTTCGAAGTGTGACACGGCAGATTTACAGTCTGCTCCCTTTGGCCGCTCGGGAACCCCACCCCGAATCTTTATAAACTGTTTACTTAGGAATATGGTGCCGGCTGCCGGAATCGAACTGGCGACCTACTGATTACAAGTCAGTTGCTCTACCTACTGAGCTAAGCCGGCCTAAGTGCTGCGCATTATGGACTAGAACATTTAACCTTGCAAGCAAAAAAAACAAATTTTATTTTGTTTGATTAAAAAAAAATCAAAAATATAAAAAAGACCTGAAATATGAGCTATTTCAGGCCTTTTTTTAATCAAAAAATTAATTTAGATTATTTCTTTTTAGAGACTTTTTTCTTAGGGGTCTCAGCACCTTTTGCTGCGGTATGTATAGCAACATCCTCATTAATGTCCCCTTTGTCCTGATATGCACGACCATAGTAGGTATCGAGCAGAATTTGTTTTAACTCTGCAATTAAAGGATAACGAGGATTTGCACCGGTACATTGGTCATCAAAAGCATCAACCGCTAATTGATCGACTTGAGCCAAGAAAGTTTTTTCATCCACACCAAATTCTTTGATAGAAAATGGAATATCAAGATCTTTTCTAAGTTGATCTAACCAACCAATTAATTTCTCGACTTTCTTTTCATCTTTATCAGTAGCTGCGGTTAAACCTAAATGATCAGCAACTTCTGCATAACGGGCAATTGCTTTAGGATAACCATATTGACTAAATGTGCCTTGCTTAGTCGGTTTGTCAGTTGCATTAAAACGCACAACATTACTAATTAACATCGCATTTGCCACACCATGTGGAATATGGAAAGCCGCACCAATTTTATGCGCCATTGAGTGACAAACACCAAGGAATGCCTGAGCAAAAGCAACACCAGCTAATGTCGCTGCACTATGCACTTTTTCTCGAGCGACAGGATTTTTAGCACCTTCCCTATAACTTGCAGGTAAATAAGTTTTAAGTATGCTTAAAGCTTGTAATGCTTGTCCATCAGAAAACTCACTAGCCATAACTGATACATAAGCCTCTAATGCATGCGTCACTGCGTCATAGCCGCCAGCAGCACAAAGTGAGCGAGGCATATTCATAACTAAATTAGCATCAACAATAGCCATGTGTGGAGTGATTGCATAATCTGCTAATGGGTATTTTTGACCCGTTGCATCATCAGTAACAACAGCAAATGGAGTCACTTCGGAACCAGTACCTGATGTAGTTGTTACACAAATTAATTTTGCTTTTTGACCCATATTTGGGAAGTGGCAAGCACGTTTACGAATATCCATAAAGCGCAATGCTAATTCTTCGAATTTAGTTTCAGGATGCTCATATAAAACCCACATGATTTTAGCCGCATCCATTGGTGAACCACCACCTAATGCAATGATAGTATCAGGTTGGAATGCTCGCATAGAATCCGTTCCTTTATGCACAACACTTAAAGTCGGATCTGCTTCTACATCAAAGAAGGTTTCACAAATAACGCCTTGCGCTTCCAATTGATCAGTAATTTGTTTTGAGTAACCATTATTAAATAAGAATTTATCTGTTACCAAAAATACACGTTTTGCGCCTTGCTCAATCACTTCACTTAAAGCTACAGGTAGTGAGCCACGTTTAAAATAGATAGAACTTGGTAGTTTATGCCATAACATATTTTCTGCTCTCTTAGCGATGGTTTTCTTATTAATTAAGTGCTTCGGTCCAACATTTTCAGATACCGAGTTACCACCCCAAGAGCCACATCCTAATGTTAAAGATGGAGCTAAATCAAAATTATACAAATCACCAATACCACCATGAGCTGCCGGTTGGTTAATTAAAATACGACAAGTTTTCATTTTACTACCAAAATAAGCAATCCGTTCACGGTTACTATCTTGATCAGTGTAAAGTACAGAAGTATGCCCCATACCGCCCATTTCAACTAATTTTTCTGCTTTATCAACCGCTTCAGAGAAATCTTTCGCTTTAAACATAGCTAGTGTTGGTGAAAGTTTTTCATGGGCAAATGGCTCAGACAAATCGACTTTACTCACTTCACCAACAAGTACTTTTGAACCAGCTGGCACTTTAAAGCCTGCCATTTCAGCAATGTTTGTTGCTGGCTGACCAACTATATTAGCATTTAATGCGCCTTTATCATTTAAAATAATACCTTGTACTGCTTTGGTTTCTTTAGCATTTAAGACATATGCACCATATTGGGTTAATAAACGACGCACTTCATCATACACAGAATCTACCACAACAATAGCTTGTTCTGAAGCACAAATCATACCATTATCAAAAGTTTTAGACATAAGTACAGAAGCCACAGCACGTTTTAAATCAGCTGTTTCATCAATAACAACAGGCGTATTACCGGCTCCAACACCTAATGCTGGTTTACCTGAACTATAAGCAGCTTTAACCATGCCCGGTCCACCAGTAGCTAAAATAGCTGCCACATTATCGTGATGCATTAATGCATTGGATAATTCGATAGATGGTTCATCAATCCAACCAATAATATCTTTTGGTGCACCTGCTTTTATTGCGGCATCTAACACAATTCGAGCAGCTTCAATCGTTGATTTTTTGGCTCTAGGATGTGGAGAGAAGACAATTGCATTACGTGTTTTTAGACTAATTAAGGATTTGAAAATTGCGGTAGAAGTTGGATTAGTGGTAGGAACAATTCCACAAATAATACCAAGTGGTTCTGCTATAGTAATAGTACCAAATGGTTCATTTTCAGCCACTACGCCACAAGTCTTATCGTGACGATATTTATTTAAAATATACTCTGCAGCAAAAAGGTTTTTTATGACTTTATCTTCAACAATTCCCATTCCTGACTCAGCAACAGCCTGCTGTGCAAGAGGGATACGTGCAGCAGCAGCGGCGGTTGCTGCTGCTACAAAGATTTTGTCAACTTGCTCTTGAGTATAAGTTGAATAAGTTTCTTGTGCTTTTTTGACTCGAGCCATTAACTCATTTAACTCATTCATATTAGTTACTGCCATAGATTTCTCCTTGAAATTAAAAAATAAATCGGGATCGTTTGGCGTCTTCCATGAAACTATTTAATGCTTAAGCATAATAACAAAACGAAATTGACGTTATCGTAAATCAGATTTTTACTTTATACAATAATATATTGAATAAAAAAAAGCATGTTAATAAAAGTAACTAATTTATTTATACTTTGAGCTACTGAAAAAGAAGAGAAGCTATTAAACAGTAAACGAAAGAGCAGCTACTTGTAATAAATAGTTATCTTTAATTCGATTTATGATGAAGAAAAAAGTGATTAGCTCTAAAAATTTATATGTTACACAATTTATTTAACACATAACTAACAGCCACAAAGCCAAAGGTAGCTGTAACTGTTGTAATAGCTCCAAACCCCGACTCACAGTCCATTTTTTTAGGTCCCTCTGCATCACTTTTTGTAAAGCATATTTGCCCATTTTTAGCTGGATACGTTAATTGTTCCGTCGAAAATACACAAGGAATGGCATATTTACCTTTACTATCTTTGTTCAATTTATAATGATGCTTTAGCCTCTCACGTAATTTGGCCGCTAATGGATCTTGAATGGTTTTTGCTAAATCAGCAATTTTAATTTGTGTTGGATCTTTTTGCCCACCAGCCCCGCCAATGGTAATTACTTTTAATTTTTGTCGCTTACAATATGCAAGTACTGCCGCTTTATCATGTACACTATCAATTGCATCGATAATATAGTTATACCGTGGTGATTGCTTTGTTCCTAAATATTCACTGACGTTATCAATATTAATGAAATCATCAATTTCATTCACTACACATTCAGGATTAATTTGTAAAATACGTTCTGCCATCACTGAGGTTTTAGCTTTACCTATATTAGATTTTAAAGCATGAATTTGACGATTAGTATTTGTCACGCACACATCATCCATATCAATTAAAGTAATTTGACCAATACCACTACGCGCCAGTGACTCTGCAACCCAAGAGCCGACACCCCCAACACCAATTACACAAATATGCGCTTGTGAAAAGCGTTGCAAAGCCGACTGACCATAAAGTCTTGCAATACCACTAAAACGTTGAAGATAAGATTCTGTATTCATCGATTATGATTGATGCTGCTTACAGCCAAACACCTACTCTCCTGAAAATTTTTACAAATTATAACTGCAATATTATTTTATAAACAAGTTATTAATAAGTATTAGTGTTACTATACCTTTTCAAGAATAAAACAATAAATTTCTAGCTCTCATAAAAATCAACTAAATCATCCCGATGATGCGCAATAAGTAGGATATTATTTGTCATTAATTGTATTCGTTTGAGTTATTAATTTTCCCTACAATAAAACGTTGTTAACTATAATTAAAGAGGAAATAAAGAATGCGCAAACCTAAAAAACTACTTAATGATCCCAATAATGTCAGACAAGAAGTCATGCAAGGGTTAATCTATGCCTATCAGGGGAGATTGACTGCAATTTCTGAACATTGTGCCGTTTATGGTAACCATATTGCCAGCGATCAAGTAGTTATTGTCTCAGGTGGTGGTAGTGGTCACGAACCAACCTTTGCAGGATTCATTGGTAAAGGCGGCATTGATGGCTGTGCAATTGGCGAAGTTTTCACATCGCCATCTCCAGATCAAATTATTGAAGTAACCAAAGCTATAGAAAAAGGAAAAGGCGTACTATTTTTGTTTGGCAACTATTCTGGTGACGGCATGAATTTTGATATTGCAGCAGAAATATTAGGGGAAGAAAACATTGTCATCAAAACGATTCGAGCAACTGACGATATTGCTTCGGCACCATTATCTAAGATTTCTGATCGCCGTGGCGTTGCTGGTATTATGTTTTTATACAAAATTGCGGGGGCTGCCGCACAATTTGAAAAATACAATCTTGAAAATCTCTACCAAGTAGTATCAAAAGCAAACAACAACATTCGTACCATCGGTGTCGCCCTAGATGGATGTGCATTACCTCAATCAAATCATTTCAATTTTGAATTAGATGATAACGAAATTGAAATTGGTATTGGTATTCATGGTGAAGCTGGGTTGCGTCGACAAGCTATAACATCATCTGATGAAGTTGTTAAAGAGATGGTAGACAGCCTGTGTGATGATTTACCGTTTAAAAAAGGCGACCGCGTGTGTGTATTAATTAATAATTTAGGCGCACTGAGTAACGCCGAACTGTTCATCGTAACACGTAAAGTCGGTATTGAACTGGATACACGCGGCATAATCAGCCACGATGTCGTTGTTGGCCATTTTTGTACCTCCCTTGAAATGTCTGGTTTTTCAATTAGCTTAATGAAATTAGATAAAGAATTACAACATCTTTATGATTTACCTTGCCAAACACTAGGATGGAGAAAATAGAATGAATTTATTACAAGTTCGTAAAATGATGTTATTTACCGCCCAAAAAATGATCGAAAGTGAACCAACATTAACCGCTTTAGATCAATTAGTGGGCGACGGTGATCATGGCATCGGTATGAAACGTGGATTTACAGCTATCATGGTGCTACTACAAGACGAAAAATTTCAACCAACTAATATAGGTGATTTTTTTACGCAAATTGGTACAAAATTAATGATAAGTATGGGCGGAGCTTCTGGCGCTATTTTTGGTACTTTATTTAGAGCGGGCGGAAAAAGTATTACAGGCGTAACAGAGTTTGATTCTGATGTATTATCAAAACTCCTTAACGAAGGTTGGCAGGCAGTCTATCAACGCGGAAAAGCCAAACCAGGGGATAAGACTATGGTTGATGCCTTAGCCGCTAGTGCAACAACCGCAAGTCAATTAACATCTTCGAAGTTAATCGATGCACTCCCTAAAATAGCACAATCTGCTATGGAAGGCGCAGAAAAAACGAAACAGATGATCGCTGTATTTGGACGAACTAAAAATTTAGGCGAACGCGCAATTGGTCACATGGATCCGGGAGCGGCTTCAATGGCGTATATCTTAAAATATATGAATGAATATATCCAAACCCAATAAAACAATAAATCCGCCGATATCATCGGCGGACATCCTCATCGCAATATCGATAAAAGAATATTCTAAGTATTATTGATAAAATGTCTAAATATTCAAATAACATCTAATTTTTAAAATAGAATTTTTACTGATTCACTATTTTTCTATCAGTTGACTAAAATAAATAAACTAAAAATTATTTTTTAAATTTAATTTGTGAAGGATAGGCCCAACGCTGTAACTCCTCTGGCGGAAATCCACCTGGATCTTTACCGCCATTAATCAGTAAAGCGTGATAGTATATTTCAGCCATTTCTTCAATATATGCAGCTTTTAATACAGCTTCATAAGGATCTTTGTCTACGGCAATAGCACCATGCTTTTCCATTAAAATGGCATCAGCTCGTTTTATGGGTTCTATAACGCTATTTGAAAGGTCTGGTGTACCCGGTCGCCCATAGGGTGCAACAGGGATCACACCATCTTTTAAATTAAGAATTGCACACTCATAAACAACGGCTGGAATAGGTTTTGCTAATACAGCAAATGATGTTGCAAAAATAGAATGCGTGTGTGAAATAGCAAAAACATCTGGACGAGCTTTATAAATCTCAAGATGCATTAAACACTCACTGGTTGGTCTCAATCCTGAATCGGCTTCAATAACGTTAGCATCAAGATCCATCACAACAATATCCCGAATTGTTAACAACTTTTTATCAATTGTTGTTGGCGTGACAAGAACATATCCTGACTCTTTATCACGAACGCTAGAATTACCTGCTTTATGTTTACAAAGCCCCCACTCACTCGATTTTTTAGCCATATCGACCACATATTGTTTTTGTATCTCTAGCATTTTATAGCTCCTATTTTGATAAGATATTCATTGATAATTGGCAAACAATTCCCAAATTTCATTGCTATTTTTGGCATTTCGTATGCGAGTTGCGCCTTCGTGAAATTCTAGTAATTCATTTAATTGGGCAAGTGCTTTAAGGTGTTTTTGTGGATTATTTGTTGCTAAAACAACAATTAAATCAGCTTGCATATAACCACAAATAGTGATTCTTTCAGATAGTTTAAGTAAAGACATAGCGACTTTATTTACACCGTCATCAATACCAGCATGGGCAATAATTAACCCATCGACCAGCATAATATAAGGTTGTTCAAGTTGGATTTTGTTAACCATTCTTTCAAGATAACAACTTTCTATGGATTGGTTGTTTAACAGTGGTTGTGCGGCTAATGCCAGTGCATCTTGCCATGTTATTTCAACCTGTTCGATAATATGAATATGTTCTTTTTGCATTAAATCGGCTAATGAAGGAATTTCCTGTTGTGTTATTAGTATGGGGTTATCATTCATTTCATCATTATAAAGGTATGCAGTTAACTCCCTTTGGAGTGCTTTTGGATCTTTGATATTGCTATATTTTTCAATAATTACCATAAGCTCATCAACTTGAATAATACTAGGATCAATACCTTGTAAAGTGCCAATCACTTGATTACGAAAAGCATTTTTATGAAAATTATTCAGTGAAGGATTAACAATAAATAACAACTTATCGGTAGATAAATGTGAGGTAGAAAAAACAATATCGTAATAATGATGATATTTTTCAAACTCACGTTTAGACATGGCATCAGAAAAATGTAATTCTGGAAGCAATACTTGTAAAGTCAGGTAAAGATAAGTTGAGACAGTTGCACTATTTTCACAAACAAAAATAGCGATCTTCTTTGTTTTAATTCGATTAATCAGACCTTCTCGAGTTAACCAACCGCCCAATAGTACAGTAATAAAAGCAACTTCTTCATCTGGCATATTACAATGCAATATTTTTTCAAAAGGAGAAATCGCTTTTCGTACCATTTCATGTAAATGACCAAATTCTTGCAATACAATGTCATATACACTGTTGATATTAGAAATATGATATCGAATACGATAATAAGCAGGTTTCCAATGCTGATAAATACGTTCAATTAGTTCACTCTTATCTTTAAATGTGATGCAACTAATCTGTTCAAAATTAGCAATAACCTCAACGACGCTTTCTAATAGCGCCGCATCTAAATGAAAATATTTATCTGATAGAGTTTGTATATTAGAGCTTTGTACTAATACCATTAAAAAGATTTGCTCATTAAAATCAGTGATACCAAATCTTTCAATGAGCTTTTTCAATAATTGAAAATCACGACTATTTGCAGCTTCAGTATAATTCTCTGGCAAAAACTCAATTTTTTTATCGGTTTCTATGCGCTGTAACATAAAACAAATAAAGTAAGTCAGCTCTTGCAACTGCTCATCAGTAAAAACAATTTTTAATTTTTTTTCTATTTCACAAAAAACCTGCCCTACTTGTTCTAAACGCCCTTGGGTTATAATTTCATTTTCTCTAAAAACCTTATCAGCTATTGGCATACTAATAATTCGACGAATTAATTTTAACAACAAATAACGTTTGTCGATTTCCTCACCGATAATACGATAACCATTTTCACGGTCATAGTTTATTTGTAAATGATATTGAACAATCATTGCTTGTACTTTTTTGATATCATTGATAACGGTGTTTTGACTGACGGTAAGGGACGAAGAAAGATGTATTAACGACACCTTTTCTGTTCTAATTAATAGAAAAAAGAGTAGCAAATGAACTCGTTCATCTTCAGAATAGATATAACGTCCAATAGCAAGCGATACCGGCTCATCTCTAAATGTTTCGATCACTAATTTGGGAACACTAAACTTACCAGTTTTAAATCGTTTAATTAATTCAAGATTAGATGATTCAAGAAAGTCATTAATTTTCTTAATGGTATAACTAAGCTGTTTACGGGTTAACCCAAATTCAGATTGAAGCTCTACACCACTCATATTTGGATTATGAATTAATGCTTTTAAAACAGCATGAATCCGCTTATCGACAACCATATAATAATTACCTTATTGTTCGTTGTCTGATGGTAAATAACATTACCACCAGATTTACTGCAAAATATGCTCAACGAATACTTTAGATCTCATTTATTCATTATTTTTTTCTGCTATATCCTGCATAGCCTCTTTACGCAGTTCACGGGCATAAAAGAAATATCCCACACACCAATAAATAGTAAAAAACAATGGAACAAAATATCCTTGCAAACATTGCCAAATAAATGAAAATGCATAAGTAAAAATAGGAGCATCGATAGAACTATTTGAAATTAACTGATTAGCTGGAATATCAATAGCTTTAGTTGTTAATCCTAAATCGGTAATAATCGGTGCAAATTGAGTTCCAACAAATAAAAAGAATGGCACTCCAATAATGGCTAAAATGACCATTCTTAATGTGTTTCCTTTAGTTAAAATATATGCAGGAACAATAAGTGCCAGATTGATGATGCCAGCAAAAGGGAGAAGTTTGTTGCCAGGTAAAATAACAGCCCAAATTAAGGTAAAAGGAATAGCAACAATTACTGTAAACCAAATCTCACTTGAACCACCCATAAATGGCCAGTCCAAACCCACAAATAATTTACGCCCAGCAAATCGTTTATTCATATAATCACTAATTGCTTCAGAAATTGGCGATAATGCCTGCATAAATAACTTAGAGATCATTGGGAATAACATAAGCGCAGTAGCGGCTTGCACACCTAGCATTAAGATAGCGGCAACATCATAACCAGCAATAATCCCGAAAATTACACCTAATAAGAAACCAATCACATGATTTTCAGCAAATATACCAATTTTGGAACGTAATGTTGCTGCGTCCATTGGTTTATTTAAAATAGGTATTTTGCGAAGAAGAAGATCAAAAGGATAATAAATCGCACTGAAAAATAACATTCTATGAGTACATGTTACGCCCGGAATACCCGTTAGTTTTTCAATTCGATGTTGATTAATATCTCCGGAATTAAGCTCTAATATGATCTGCAAAGTAGCAATAATAAAGGCCAAGACCAAAGCTACAACAGCACCTAAAATTGGGGTAGCGACGGCAACAACAATAAATGCTGTAAAAATTTTCCCCCACACATTCCATAAATCTGCGTTAAAGGTATCAGTCTTTTTTAATACCAACATTAAAATATTGACACCCACTTGCAAAGGAAACATAAGAAAAGCATATGGCCAAGCCCAAGATACGTTTGCCATAGTAGTCCAACCGCCATCAATAATACTCAACTCAATCCCTGTTCGTTCCATCATAGTTTGCGCAGCTGAACCAATGGCACCAACCATAAAGCCAATCAACATGCTCATACCAACAAATGCAACACCTAGCGTAATGGCGGCCGAAGCACCATCTTTAAATTTCATGCGTACAATTAAACCCGCAATTAGCATAATGAATGGTACAAAAACTGGCGCACCTAAATTCAAAATATAATTTATAATTGTTCCTAGAAAGTCCATATTTGTACTCCTATTTACAGGCATCAATAATTTTTTGTAGCTCCGCTTCCATATTCATCCCTGTTAAAAATGCAATACCATTGATGACAGGAATAGGGTACTGTTTTTCAATTTTAGTTATCGCTATATAAGCAGCACTATTTTTAATGTGGGTATCGACAGATTTAAGATCAACAACTTCTACTTTTATCTCATCAAGATTCCGTTCTTTTAATAAACGAGTAACCTTGCTGGCGACCGTTTGTGATGTAGCCACTCCGCTGCCACATGCAACAATAACTTTTTTCATAATTCCTCCTATAAATTGATATTGGATGTCAATAGTGTAAAAATCTCATGTTCGTTTTTTGCGTGATATAGCGCTCCTAAAAAATGCGAATTCACAAAGCAAGACATCAATTTTTGCAATAAATCAATATGCCCATCCTTTTGGTTAAACCCTAACAAAAAAACAAAGTTAGCCTTTAATACATTGTCATTATTCGCCATTTCACACCATGGAATGGTTCCTTTGGCTCGAGTAAAAAAGATAAATGGTCTAATAACATGTTCTACATCAGTATGCGGCATCGCAACCACAAAAGGCTCCGTTGGTAACGCGGTAGGAAATGAAGACTCTCTTTGTTTAATTGCATCTAAAAAGGAATGATTCACATAACCACCACTTTTTAAAATAGGAAAAGTAAAATCGAAAAATTGATTTGTATTTTGAAAGTCTTTATCTAAAAGAATCAAATCCTCAAAAAACATTTGGTCATTAGATTCATTTCCCATTTCATCCTCCATCATGATGTGATCAGCAAACTTCTAGAAATATTGTTAATTTGCTATTGCTAGAATTAAATCAACACTAATTTGATAGCATCAATTGTAGGAAATTAAGGTAAAAGAGACGAATGGATTTGATACCAAATAATATCCATGATATTGCTCATCGTAGGGATAACTATGTTGTAAAAATAAGATCAATTTACCGAGCAGGATTTAAAAATGTGTTATTCTGAAAATAATAAATGAGCTGATGTTCTGATATTCCGCCTGCTTTAGTGCAGACGGAATAAGGAAATAACGAGATCATTAAAAATTGATACATTAATTTTTAAATGAATGAATTGGAGCAGGAATTCGCCCCCCACGATTGATGAAATCACATGAACCAAATTTGCTTACCGGCATAACTGGTGCATGACCTAATAAGCCACCAAATTCAATATTATCGCCGACGTTTAAACCCACCGCAGGAATAATTCTTACCGCTGTTGTTTTATGGTTAATCACCCCTATTGCAGCCTCATCAGCAATAATTGCTGAAATAGTTTCAGCTGGCGTATCACCAGGAATTGCAATCATATCAAGTCCAACTGAACACACACAAGTCATCGCTTCAAGTTTTTCAAGATTTAGTGCACCGTTATTGACAGCATCAATCATCCCAGCATCTTCAGAAACAGGGATAAATGCTCCGCTTAAACCACCGACATGACCACACGCCATTACGCCACCTTTTTTAACAGCATCGTTAAGCATAGCCAGTGCCGCTGTTGTACCATGTGTGCCAACTGCTTCTAACCCCATTTCTTCTAAAATATGGGCAACCGAGTCGCCAATGGCTGGCGTTGGCGCTAACGATAAATCGACAATTCCAAATTTAACACCTAAACGTTCAGAAGCCTCTTTACCAACCAGTTGTCCCATTCGTGTAATTTTAAATGCGGTTTTTTTGATGGTTTCAGCAACAATATCAAAAGGTTCACCTTTAACTTTTTCCAACGCTCGCTTAACTACACCGGGACCACTAACACCCACATTTATAACACAATCAGCTTCCCCTACACCATGAAAGGCACCGGCCATAAATGGGTTATCTTCAACTGCATTGGCAAACACAACTAACTTAGCGCATGCCATACTGCTATTATCTGCAGTTAATTTCGCCGCTTCCTTGATAATATGCCCCATTTGCTTTACGGCATCCATGTTGATCCCTGTTTGGGTTGAACCAACATTAACTGATGAACAAACTCGTTCGGTTTGTGCTAGTGCTTGAGGAATAGATTTAATTAAAATTTCATCGCCTTTATGATAGCCTTTTTGCACCAGTGCCGAAAAGCCACCAATAAAGTTAACACCTACCGCTTTGGCTGCCTCATCCAGTGTTTTGGCAAACGCGATATAATCTTTATCATCGCTTGCACCAGCAATCAAGGACATTGGTGTGACAGAAATACGTTTATTAATAATTGGAATACCAAATTCTGAGGTAATCTCATCGCCAACTTTGACCAAGTTTTTAGCTAATCGTGTAATTTTTTCATAAATTTTTTGCCGTGCTTTTTCACCATTACTATCTATACAATCAAGAAGAGAAATACCCATGGTTATTGTGCGGATATCAAGCTTTTCTTCCTCAATCATTTTAATGGTTTCGAGGATCTGTTTTGTTTCCATTAGAACTATCCTTTTAAATAAACAACGAATTAATATTACAAACGATGCATAGCATCAAAAATTTCTTCACGTTGTAAGTTGACCTTGACCTTAAGCTTATCGCCTGTTTGGATAAGAGTTGTTTTTACCTCATCAAATGACACTTTAATTTTAGATAAATCAAGTAGCATAATCATCGTAAAATATTCATCCATAATGGTTTGGCTGACATCTAAAATATTAATATCTAATTCATACAATTTTTGACTAATACCAGCGATAATTCCCGTTTGATCTTTACCGATGACTGTTAAAATAGTTTTCATAACACTCTCCGCACAAATTTTAGACAGTTAAATAGTATTTATTGAGCTAACTATAATAGCATCTTCAAAAATTATCGAAATAGGAGTAGATTGTTTTTTATTAAAGCAAAAAATTATCAAAATAAATAGAAAGGGCGATATTATGGTGAATTTCCAAAAATCCAATAAATTGGAACATGTTTGTTATGACATTCGTGGACCAATTCTTGAACATGCAAAGCGACTCGAAGAAGAAGGTCAAACTATTCTTAAACTCAATATTGGAAATCCCGCTCCTTTCGGTTTTGCTGCTCCTGACGAATTATTAGTTGATGTAATTAGAAATTTATCTTCCTCACAGGGTTATTGTGACTCCAAAGGTCTTTATTCTGCTCGAAAAGCAATCATGCAACATTATCAAGCCCGGGGAATTACTAGTTTAGATGTTGAAGATATTTACATTGGCAACGGTGTATCAGAACTAATAGTGCAATCTATGCAAGCATTACTTAATAGTGGTGATGAAATACTCGTTCCTATGCCTGATTATCCATTATGGACGGCAGCAGTTAGCTTGTCTGGCGGTAATGCTGTGCACTATCTTTGCGATGAAGAAGCAAACTGGTCACCAGATTTGGAAGATATTAAACAAAAAATCACTCCAAAAACGAAAGGAATAGTGATTATTAATCCCAATAACCCAACTGGCGCTGTTTATAGTAAAGATGTGTTACTTGAAATCGCGGAAATTGCTAGGCAACATAATTTGATTATTTTTGCTGACGAAATTTACGATAAGATTTTATATGATGATGCAGAGCATTATTCTATCGCCGCATTAGCACCTGATTTATTTGTTATTACCATGAGTGGTCTATCAAAAACTTATCGAGTTGCAGGATTCAGACAAGGCTGGATGGCACTTTGTGGTCCTAAACAACACGTAAAAGGTTACATTGAAGGCTTAAATATGTTGGCTTCAATGCGTTTATGTGCCAATGTGCCATTACAACATGCAATTCAAGGTGCGTTAGGTGGTTACCAAAGTATCAACGAATTTATTGTGCCGGGAGGACGACTATACGATCAGTGTATGTTGGCCTGGAGACTACTTAATGACATACCCGGCGTTTCATGCACAAAACCACAAGGTGCTTTGTATCTATTTCCAAAATTAGATCAGAAAAAGTTTAATATCCATAACGATCAAAAATTAGTATTGGATTTTTTATTGCAAGAAAAAGTGCTACTTGTACAAGGGACTGGATTTAACTGGCATAAACCCGATCATGTTAGAATTGTTGCATTACCTCATTCCGGTGAACTTGAAGATGCTATTGGGCGATTTGCTAAATTCTTATCTTCTTATAAACAATAAATCGATAATTCATTTATTCCCAGTTTTTACTGGGGATAAATTTAATAGTTCAATCAAGATATCTATAAAATGACATCAGTGCCTTCAAATAATTTTTCAATTTTTTAGTACTTGAATGTAATGCTAGTAAAAGATCTTTTTCAACTCTTTCTATCTGTTCTTGTAGTTTGGTAACATCAATCAAAATAGCCATATTACCTTTAACTATTTCATCATGAAGACAAGCAACCTCACAATAAAACGTTGAGTTGTTAGCGTTGTTGACGAACACTTCACTTCATATTATCCCAAACAAATGTATAAAATTTAAAGGCTAACTGCGTGCCCCAAAATAGCAATATTATCAGTTAATTCAAATTGCAAAGATTTCTGAAAGTAGGAGTTTTTTTATAACTTCTCATGTTTTCGAATTGTACAGCTTGTTTATAACCTTGATTTGCTGCTAAGCAGCCCCCCCCCACAACTGTTGCGTTCAAAATAAAAAGTTGACTAATCCAAAAAAACGGCTTTTTTATTTCATCAATTTTATCTATCTTAGAGTTTGACATTATTTTATCAGATTGCATTTTCTTTACTCCCCGATCCAACAATTGATAAATAGCAAAAAAAAGCGCCATGAATGGCGCTTTAGACTAAGAATAATTTTTATTTTTTTAGTTCAGCTAGTTTTTTACGAATGTTTTTAGCGCGATCTGATGAAGATGGATGACTACTTAAAATTGAAGCATCACCGCCACCTAATTTATCAAATGCTGTTGCAAGACCTGCTGGATTAATTTTTTTCTTAACTAAGTAATCGAAAGAGTAATTATCTGCATCTTGTTCTTGTTTTTGTGAAAACTGAGAATTAATCACAGCTGATGCTAAAGCACCTAATTTAGATTTAGATAATGAAGCTACTGCTGCATTACCTGATGCTGCCGCAGCATCACGTGCGATTTCAGTTGCATAAGCAACTTGCATTGCTTTTTTACTATGACCTAAAGCAACATGGCCTAATTCGTGACCTAAAACACCTTCAATTTCATTATCAGTCATCATGTCCATTAAACCACTATAGACACGAACGCAACCATTAGCCATTGCCCAAGCATTAACATCTTTTGTAATATATACTTTATAGTTAATTGGTGTTCCATCTAAGTTATTACCAAGCGCTTTAGCAATTTTATTTAATCGTTTAGCATAAGCACTTTTTGCTGGAGCAATTTTTGATTGTGCATCCATTTCAGCACATGATTTTTGGCTTAATGCTTTCACATCATTATCACTTAGAGTTGCCGCTTTCAAACCTTTCATGCCAAGACTCGTTAAATCATCTACCCCCATATTTTTACAACCAACGAGTGACATCGCAGCGACTAAAGGCAATGCAACCAACAATGTTTTTTGATGTTTTTTCATATTATTTTCCTTATATTAATATAAATTTTAATGTCTAAATTTTGTTAGACAATCGAAATTTTAACGTAACCATCATAATAATCAATAAATAATTACTTGATTAGACATTATGGGAGCTTTAGACTAACGCCTCATTTTTTGAGGAAAAAATTATGCAACTATCCGATTTTGATTTTTATCTTCCTAAAGAGCTGATTGCTAAACACCCTAAAAAAACCAGAAGCGCGTGCCGACTTTTATCTCTTAATAGCCATACAGGTAAAATTGAAGATAAGGTATTCACTGATATTGTTGATAAAATCAATCCTGGAGATTTACTTGTTTTTAATGACACAAAAGTTATTCCTGCTCGCTTATATGGGAAAAAAGCGTCAGGGGGAAAAATTGAAATACTAATTGAAAGATTATTAGATGGTAACCGTGCTCTTGCACATATTAAAGCATCGAAATCCCCAAAAGCAGGTGCTGAACTGATACTAGGGGAAGATACCTCCATTAGTGTTATTATGTTAGCACGCCACGATGCGTTATTTGAATTGCAATTTCCTGATAATGTACTTAACATTTTAGATAAAATTGGTCATATTCCATTACCACCTTATATAAATCGTCCAGATGATGAACAAGATCGTGAAGTTTATCAAACAGTTTATAACAGAGTACCTGGTGCTGTTGCTGCACCAACGGCAGGTCTTCATTTTGATAAACCTCTATTAGAAAAATTAAAACAAAAAGGGGTTGAAATGGCATTTGTCACTCTACATGTTGGTGCAGGAACATTTCAACCAGTTAGAGTTGAAAATATTGAAACGCATGTTATGCACTCAGAGTATGCCGAAGTACCTGAATCTGTTGTGGAAGCAGTGTTAGCGTGTAAAGCAAGAAACAATAAAGTTATCGCTGTGGGGACAACATCTGTTCGAGCTTTAGAAAGTGCAGCTCAAAAAACAGGTAAAATAGCACCTTTTTTTGCTGATACTCAAATTTTTATATATCCGGGCTATCAATTTAAGGTTATTGATTCACTGATAACTAATTTCCATTTACCTGAATCAACGTTGATTATGCTTGTTTCTGCATTTGCTGGTTACAAAAATACCATGGATGCCTATCAACATGCAGTTAATGAAAAATATCGATTTTTTAGTTATGGTGATGCAATGTTTATCACCACTCAGGATAACCAATCTTAAAGGCATGTTAAATAAATAGCCAAATAAAGTTAAACTAAGCTTTAGTAGCTAAAACTTGTTTGGCTATTTTAAAACTATCAATATAAATACTTATTTACTGCTTAATCTATCTAAAATACGATCAATACGTTTTGTATTTGATGGATGTGATGTTATTTTTTTTGTTGAATGAATCGGCATCTTTTTTAACATAGTGACAAGCCCCATAGGGTTAATATTTTCGCGTATTAATAAATCTAAAGCATAATGATCAGCTTCAAACTCATATTGTTGAGCAATATCTTCTTTAATAAGAACAATGATATCGTCATTAACTATTTCAACATAAGGGGCGAGTCTGAATGATTTTATAGCATGTTTAAGGACAATATGAGCTTGTTCATGAGCTAAAACCGCCTGTAGCTCATTATCACTCAGTAATTTCATCAGCCCACTATTTATACGAATACAACCATTACCTGTAGACCAAGCATTAGGATCGGTATTTAAATAAACTTTGTAAGTTACTTCAATATTATTAACCTGTTTAGGTAATGTTTGGGTTAGCATTTCAAGTTTTTTATAAAGCCAACTATTTTCATTAGCAATAACAGATCGTTTATCTGATTGAGCACACGATTGAGCCCCAATAGCCATAAGATCTTGTTCAGATAACTGTTTAATTTGTTCTGAAGTAATAATAAATGTAGTTTCATTCTTTTGGTTTTGACAACCAGCCAGTAAACTAAATAAAAAGCATAACATTAAAAATGAAATAATATGTTTCAAAGGTCTTAACTCCTTTCAATATTGTCTATTGCGCCCTAGCACGATAAACTATGCCCCCGCAAATGAATGATACAGTTACGTATTATAACAATGATTGGCGCCAAACTGTTTATTTGGTCGCAAGAGGTTAATAAAAAAATGAAATTTGAATTAGATAATACCGACGGGTTAGCACGTCGAGGTCGCATGAAATTCGATCGACGAGGGATCGAATATACTGTTGAAACTCCAGCATTTATGCCTGTTGGTACTTATGGAACCGTAAAAGGTATGACACCTGAAGAGGTTGCAACAACCGGAGCTCAAATCTTACTTGGTAATACATTCCATTTATGGTTAAGACCTGGGCAAGAAATCATGCGCAAACATGGCGACTTACATGATTTTATGCAATGGCATGGCCCAATTTTAACCGATTCTGGTGGATTCCAAGTTTTTAGTTTAGGTGATATTCGCAAAATAAAAGAAGAAGGCGTCTATTTCCGTAATCCAATCAACGGGGATTCAATTTTCTTATCCCCCGAAATTTCAATGGAAATTCAATACGATTTAGGTTCAGATATTGTCATGATTTTTGATGAATGTGCGCCCTTTCCAGCAGATTGGGATTACGTCAAAAAATCAATGGAAATGTCATTACGCTGGGCCAAACGAAGTCGCCAGAGATTTGATGAATTAGGCAACAAAAATGCGCTATTTGGTATCGTGCAAGGAGGTATACATCAGGAATTACGTGATATCTCAATTAAAGGATTAACCGAAATTGGCTTCGATGGCTATGCAGTTGGGGGATTGGCTGTTGGCGAACCTAAAGCGGATATGCACCGAATTTTAGAAGGTACTTGTCCACAATTACCTGCCGATAAACCTCGTTACCTAATGGGAGTAGGTAAACCTGAAGATTTAGTTGAAGGAGTACGCCGCGGAATTGATATGTTTGACTGTGTAATGCCAACCCGAAATGCGCGTAATGGCCACTTATTTGTTACCGATGGTGTGATAAAAATCCGGAATGCTAAATATAAAGACGACACCACACCACTTGATCCTCATTGTGACTGTTATACGTGTAAGAATTATACAAAATCTTATCTTCATCATTTAGATAAGTGTGGTGAGATTTTAGGTGCGCGTTTAAATACCATCCACAATTTACGTTATTACCAACGCTTAATGGCAGAAATTCGTGAAGCTGTTGCTAACAAACGTTACGAAGATTTTGTTGTCGAATTTTATCAACGCATAGGTAAAACACCGGCACCTTTATCAAAATAAACACGTAATGGGCATAATTTTTTGCGGTAAGTATTGACACTTTTTAGTTAGCGCAGTATTATGCGCTTCCTAACGGCGAGTAGCGCAGCTTGGTAGCGCAACTGGTTTGGGACCAGTGGGTCGGAGGTTCGAATCCTCTCTCGCCGACCAATTTTATTAGAAAAGCCTGCTCACATGAGCAGGCTTTTTTATTATCTCTATTTCAAAATGATAACAACCGATTTATATTTCAAACATAACTTAGCAAAATAACGTTGCATCAGCAATGCAACTAAAAACTAGCATCTAATATCGTCTTTATTCTATCTAATCTTTATCAAAGCTATAAACTGGCACGGGATTTAATGACAGGGAGTAATGTCGATAAATCTGACTTATGCTGTTTTACTATGTTTTTTAGCTTATTTAATAATAAAATTGCAATATATTCCCCTATTTGTTTGGATTGCAATGCCACTGTTGTCAAAGGGGGACAGCTAACTTGACTAAACTCACTATCACCAAATCCGCTCACAGCTAATTGATAAGGAACACGAATATGTCTCCGCTGACATTCATACAGTACACCACAAGCTAATTCATCTGTAGTACAAATTAGAGCATCAAGTTCTGACCAGTTCAAAAGTATATCCGGTAACAGTTCTGCGCCAGTACTGAAATTAGCAGGTTTTGCAGCATTAACTATCCGATGAGAAGGTAAATGATAAGTAAGCATCGCTTTGTGCCAACCATGCAAGCGTTGTTGAAAAAGATGATATTGCTGATTGGCACACAGCAATCCGATATTTTGGTAACCTTTTTTAATTACATGCTCGGTTAATTTATACATTGCAAGACTATCATCAAATTCAACATTAATGTCTATTAATTCTTCATGTTTTTTCCCAATATTCATAATCGGTACTGTTTTATTTTGAATAATTTTTTCTATTAGATCATCATTTTCAATATAAAAGAGTAATATTGCTTCAAGATTATGACTGTATAGTGTGTCTAAAAATTGTGATTCACACTTATTGTAGTGATAAGATTCGATGATTAATGTCGTATAACCTTCCTTTGCTAGATGTGTTTGCAGCACACCTAGCAATATTTGTGCTGAATGGTCATAAATTTTTGTTGTAATAACTGCAATAACGCGATTAGCAGAAGCGGATGCCAATAAACTCGCGGCTATATTGGGTTTATATCCTAACGTATCAACAGCTAATTGGACCTTTTGACGAAGCTTATCAGAAACTTTTTCTGGCATGCGTAAAGCTCTTGATACTGTCATTGTTCCCACACCAGCATATTTAGCGACATCAAATAAGGTAATTTGCCCTGTGCCTCTGCGTTTTTTCGTATCCTGCATCTTTCATTCCGATTGAATTTAACTTAGTTTTTATTTATGCAAACCTTGCTTTAAAAATAGAAAAGTAACAGAAAATGACTTATTAACTATGTCTGGTATAACGAGTTTTAAACTACCACTTTCTGTATAATATTATTATGCCAATATTAAATTATTTTAGAATTAATTCTTTAAAATGTTATCTGTATCACACAATAGGTAACATTTTTATCTACTTTTGATAGCGCTATCACATTTCTACTATTTTTTAATTCCTATTGTTACTTAGTATGTTAACTTGCTTAATAACAATCAATAATAACAATTTTAATGGAGGTAGAATGTTAAAAACATGGTTAACCTGTAAAACAGTTAATGTTGTCGATTCTGTCAGTGATTGGAAAGAGGCAATACAACTTTGTGCTGTGCCATTATTAGAAAATAATACCATTACACCAAGTTATATTAAGGCTATTTTTGAGCTGCACGAATCAATAGGGCCTTATTACGTATTGGCACCGGGTATTGCGATGCCCCATGCTAGACCAGAACAAGGTGTAAATCAATTAGGCTTATCCATGTTATTAGTCAAGCAAGGAGTTAAATTTAACTCTCAAGAGAATGATCCTGTCTATTTAATTACTTTATTAGCAGCCAATGATAGCACCAGCCACATTGAGATGTTAACACAATTGGCAACACTCTTCAGTGAATCAAACGATATCCAAACAATTTTTAATTCACAAAATCGTGATGAAATATTAGCTGTTATCGAACGTTATTAAATTCAATTAAAATCAACAAAAGGATAAACACAATGAAAATTATGGCAGTTTGTGGTTCAGGCCTTGGTAGTAGTTTTATGGTTGAAATGAATATTAAAAAAGTCATTAAAAAACTAAATATTGATGCAGAAGTCACTCATGCAGATCTTGCATCTGCAACACCCGATCAAGCAGATCTGTTTGTTATGACAAAAGATTTAGCCGCCAGTTCAGGCATTCCAAACGATAAATTGGTAATTTTAAACAATATAATAGATATCAATGACTTAGAAGCAAAACTTGTTGAATATTTTGCAAAGCATTAGTCAAATTATGAGGTATTGCTATGATTCAAGAAATAATAAAATTTATTGTTGATATTCTAAAGGCACCAGCTGTATTAGTTGGGCTTATTGCAATGGCAGGGCTTGTCGTTCAACGTAAATCATTTGCTGATACAGTAAAAGGTACTGTTAAAACCATTTTAGGATTTTTGGTATTAAGCGGTGGTGCTACTGTACTTATTAGCGCAATTACACCGTTAGGCATGATGTTTGAGCAAGCTTTTAAATTGCAAGGTATTATTCCGAATAACGAAGCAATTGTCTCTCTGGCATTAAACAAGTATGGCACTGCAACTGCCTTAATTATGGCATTTGGTATGGTTGCCAATATTGTCGTTGCACGGTTTACCCGTTTGAAATTTATATTCTTAACAGGACACCATACTTTTTATATGGCTTGTATGATTAGTATTATTCTAACTGTAGCTGGTTTTGAAAGCTGGCAATTAGTGTTGACTGGTTCATTAGTACTTGGTCTTATTATGGCTTTCTTCCCTGCTTTAGCTCAACCACAAATGCGCAAAATTACAGGTAATGATGATGTAGCATTTGGCCACTTTGGGACTTTAGGATATGTTCTAGCTGGTTATCTTGGTAAATTAGTGGGTAAAAATTCTCGTTCAACTGAAGATATGAATTTACCTAAAAATTTAAGCTTTTTAAGGGATAGTTCAATTTCTATCTCACTAACGATGATGATCATCTATTTAATTCTTGCCATATTTGCTGGTTCTGATTACGTCGAAACCTCTTTAAGCAAAGGAGATAATTATCTCGTTTATGCAATCATTGAAGCAATTACCTTTGCCGCTGGTGTTTTTATTATTTTGCAAGGTGTTAGACTAATTCTTGCGGAAATCGTACCTGCATTTACCGGTTTCTCAGAAAAATTAGTTCCAAATGCCAAACCTGCATTAGATTGTCCAGTGGTTTTCCCGTATGCACCTAATGCTGTTTTAATTGGCTTCCTATTTAGTTTTCTTGGCGGATTAGTTGGCCTATTTGTTTTAGGCAAATTAAATACAGTACTTATACTACCTAGTGTAGTTCCTCATTTTTTCTGTGGTGCAACAGCTGGAGTATTTGGTAATGCAATGGGAGGACGTCGTGGTGCAATGCTTGGCGCCTTTGCTAATGGTTTATTGGTCACATTTTTACCCGTTGTGTTATTGCCTGTATTAGGATCATTAGGTTTTGCAAATACGACCTTCTCTGATGTCGACTTCTGTGGCATTGGGATCATCCTTGGAAATATGGCTAAATGGTTTAATAAAGATATAATAATGGGGATTATTATAGCCATTTTTGCCATATTGGTGATTTATAATTATATTGCTAAACCTAAAGTTGATACAAAAAATTAAGCATACTTAACATAAACGCTAATCATATTAGATATGCTAATTGTAGAAAAACCCTCGATATAATCGGGGGTTTATTTTTTTATTTAGCAAAAAATAAGCTTTTTAATTCTGCCAATAAAGTTTCTTTTACTGATACTTTAAAATAGCATCAAACAAACTATTTAATTAGTAATTAAGGTGCCATTATCTAGCCATACTACCATACATGATTAACACAGCAACAACACCGATTGCCAATAGCGCTGTAGTATATTGGGTTTTGACACGATACTTTTTCACTTCACCAACTGAAAGATCTCTATGTTGGTTCTTACTTTGATAATAATAGTACATGGGTAAACCAATTAATGTCAGCACAATTGATGCAATACCATTTTCTGTTTGATGAATCAGCATTCCATAAATGACATAAATAGAACCTGCAATGGCAATAATAGGAATAAGTGGGTAACCAATTACTTTATAAGATCTTGGTATATTAGGGTATTTTTTTCTGGCTATAATAACACCAATAAAAGTTAATAAATAAAAAACCCAAATCGAAAACATTGAAATTTCAGACAAACGATCGGCATCTAATAATACCGAGTATAAAAATGAAAAAACGACAAGCACTAAAATTGCATTTACCGGTGAACGGCTGTCTTCATCTATTGTGCTTAAATAACGCGCACCAACGATATTGCCTCGCTCAGCCATACTAAAAATAGTACGTGATAATGTCATGATATAGCCATTAATTCCGCCCAAAATTGAGACCATGATACCAACTGCAACCAAATTACCACCTAAATGTCCAAACAGACGTTGCGATGCAACAGAAGAAGCCTTATGTCCTAATGAGACCATCTCTTGAACTGGAAAGATTTTAAATAATGCAATATTGATACAAGCATAGACAATGACTAAAAATATAATTCCCAAAATAATTGCTTTAGGCAATACTTTAGCTGGATTATTAATTTCACCCGCAACCGATGCTACTTGAGCCCAGCCATCATAAGCAAATAATGTAGCTAAGATCGCAACAGCAAAGGGGGCATACGTCTCAATACCCTGACCACTAGCACTAAATAATGCAACTTGCCCATTACCTTTACATAATCCAAATATCGCTAGTAACAATATTGGGATCAATTTACAAGCCGTCGCAATAGTTTGCAGATAGCCAGCTTGTTTAACACCAATTGCATTAATAAAAGCAATAAAACCTAATGCTCCAGCTCCTACTGCCATTTTGTATGTACTTTCAATTTCAAATAATGAACAAAACACCGAACTAAAATAGCCTACTAGTGCACCAATTAAAGCAGGCGAAAAAATGACTGTCATCATCCAACCATAAAGATGAGAAATTTTGGCACCATAGATTTTTTCTAAATAAACGAGCATTCCACCAGTTTTTGGAAACATTACACCTAGTTCACAAAGTGTTAACCCGCCACAAATAGAAATAACACCACCAATGAACCAAGCTAATAGTGCATAATAATAATCACCAGCGACTTCTAGTACTGCAGGGGGTTTCATAAAAGCACCTGCCCCTAAAACCATTCCCACAACCAGTGATAATGCAGAAACTAAACCAAGATCTTTTCTCAATTTATTTTCTAAATTATGTTCTGACATAAAGATTCCTTTAAACATATAAATAAACGTGAAAAATTTATTCATAATAGGGGTTTATTTATAAAATACAAGAAAGATTAACTTTGCCTAATTAAAAACTTAAAAAATAAGTATGATAAAATAAATAAAAAGTCAGCAAGAGCTGACTTTTTATTCTCTATATTTTTGAAAAATTATTCATTTTTCTTCGTTTTCATATCAACAACCATACGACCTCGAATTTTACCAGCCTACATTTTCTCAATCATATCATTGATATTTTCCTATATAACTAAATAATAATTAAAGTTCTACGATCAGTATTTATTATGCAATATCTTTAGCAATATACTTTTGACTGTTATTATTAATTAATAAAAATAACCCAATCAATGCACCAAATCCAAATAATCCAATAACATAAATGGCAGGCGCCATTTTGCTCACAAAATCACTCAAAAAGGAGATCAACAAAGGGGTTAATCCGCCGGTAATGGCATAAGCCATATTAAATGAAAACGATACCCCACTGTAACGAATCTGAGTAGGAAACACGGTCACCATAAAATAAGCAAAAGAACCAACAATACCAACGACAAAACCCGTTAATGAATAAGTCACGAATAAAAGATGCGGATTATCTAATGAAAGATAAAAAATAGCGATAACAATGGTTGCAATAGTACAACCTATAAATATCACTTTTCCCATAGCAAATTTATCCATCATCATTCCATAAAAAGTACAACTTATAATGAGCCCAATAATTGCTAATATATTCCCTTGCAACGCATCGATCGACGAGTAACCAAATTGCTTTTGTAATAAAATTGGCGTCATTAGCATAATCACCATAATACCCGCAGACAGCACCCAAGTGAGTAGCATTGACAAAATAGTCTGAGGTAAATACTGCGTCAACACAGTAATAACTGGTATTTTTTTAGCCAATTCTTGTTGTTTACGCTTTTGCATTTCCAGAAAAATTGGTGTTTCTTTTAACCAACGACGTAAATACATTGCAATCAATCCAAAAACACCACCAATAATAAATGGTATACGCCATCCCCAATCAATGAGTTGTTCGGCTGATAGGAATTTATTCATAGCCGTTGAAACTAACGAACCGAGTAAAATACCTAGACTTAATCCACTGGTTAAAATGCCACATGCCAATCCAATTTTATTTTTCGGCACATGCTCAGCAACAAAAGTCCAAGCCCCAGGAACTTCACCACCAACCGCTAATCCCTGACACAATCGCATTAATAACAATAATAGAGGTGCAAAAATACCAATATGCGTGTAAGTAGGTAAACAACCTATAAATAGTGTTGGTAATGCCATAAGTAATATACTTAACGTAAACATTTTTTTGCGACCGAACAGATCGCCAAAGTGCGCCATTACAATACCGCCGAATGGGCGAATCAAATATCCAGCAGCAAAAATACCAAAAGTTTGAACTTGACTAAGCCAAGCCGGCATATCATTTGGAAAAAACAGATGACTTATGGTTATTGAAAAAAAGACAAAAATAATAAAATCATAAAATTCTAATGCTCCACCTAATGCGGAAAGAGCCAATGTTTTATAGTCCTGAGCATTTAGAGTTCTTGTCGGTGTATGGGTTACTACATCTTGCATGTGGATCCTTGTAAAGTATTGTTTACAAACAGTTTAACATTGTGAACTACTATACCCTAACGCTTATTTTTTTAAAGGAAATCTTTGCTCGCACGATGATGTAAACTCAATCATCATCGCATTACATAATAATTGAGTTCGCTTTAATTAAGTATAGTGCTAAAACTAGCACGAATGATTAATAAATAGTCAAACAAAAAAACTACAATAGTACATCTTACTAAATGGAGAGCTATAAAATGGCTAAAAAATGTATTTCTCGTGGCAAATTCACACGTATGCAGCAATTATCAAACCAAGATGGCGTTATCGCTGCATTAGCGATAGATCAACGAGGTTCAATGGTTAAGATGATGGAGTCGGCCGTTGGAAAAGATCGTTATCATATTGATATGGTGTATGAATTTAAGGAACTTGTTTCTCAAGAGTTAACTAAATATGTCAGTGCAATTTTGTTAGATGAAGAATATGGCTTTAAAGGCATGACAGCCAAAAATAGCAATGCTGGATTAATCATGTCGTACGAAAAAACGGGATATGACGCCAATACGCCAGGGCGATTACCCGATATTTTGCCAGAAGATTCATTACAACGTTTAATAAAAAAAGGGGCGGATGCTGCAAAAGTATTGGTTTATTATAATCCTGATGATCCTCAAGATATTTTAGATAAAAAGCACGCTTTTTTAGAACGTTTAGGCAATGAGGCAAGAGCGGCTGATATTCCAGTTTTTGTTGAACCTATTGTATATGATAACGTGATAACTGATGATAAAAGCCCTGAATTTGCAAAAATCAAACCACAAAAAGTCATTAATACCATTAAAGAATTTACTAAAGAGCAATATTACATTGATATTTTAAAAGTCGAAGTTCCTGTGCTCTTTAAAAATGTAGAAGGCTTTAACGACAACAACATCGTTGTCTACACGCAAAAACAAGCAGCAGACTACTTTAAACAAGCAAGCGATGCTGCAACGCGCCCTTTCATTTACTTAAGTGCTGGCGTGCCAACAAAAACTTTCCACCAAGAACTGATTTTTGCCGGTGAACATGGTGCTAAATATAGCGGTATTTTAGGCGGTCGTGCAACATGGTTTGAAGGTGTTGCAGCCTATGCAAATGGTGGTAAAGAGGGCTTAAAACGTTGGTTAGATCAAACTGGTCGTGAAAACGTTGAACAGCTTAACAAAATATTAAAACAATACGCTACACCTTGGTATGATATCTATGGTGGTAAAGATAATATTGAAGTGATTGATATTAAATTAAGTAATTAACATAACCATCTAATATAATTAATAACAATAAGTTGTTAATAAATCAAAAAAAACGGGGGTATCTCTATTTCCCCCGTTCTTTATTATGGTGTGACGTTTTATAACGATGGATTAACATCCAAAAAATAGTGAAATCGACATTCCTGATTATTAAATGGCTCTATCAAAAAACAGATCAACCTTCGTTCGGTCTGCCATTGATTGAATATAATCCTTAATTTTAGGCGGAAAAGTTAAAGTTTTTACACACGTCAAATTTCGTAAAATGGGAAACAAACAGATATCATCTAAAGACAATTGACCATTACACGCATTTGGCGAAACAATCAATGAATCAAGTTTATTTAATACATCTGAAACGGCAGAAACTAATGAATCGGTTTGCATCAAACATTCATCAAACGACCCCATTTTCTTCGATTTACTAGTGACAAAATAATCAATAGCACTTTGTGTTGCAAATTCGGCTAAACCCAGTTTTATATAACGTGGACACACTAGCTTATAATCATATTGTTGTAACTCTTTTATTCTCTTTGCAATATTTGAAGATCTCAAACCAGTTAAAATCGGACTACCGCCATAATTGGTATCAACATAATCAACAATATCTAGGCTTTCTGGCATATAACTGCCATCATCTTTTTGTAAAATAGGTGCCATTTTTTCACCAATCATACGCTCTGGTAATGCAAAATCATCGCTCAGTAATACCTGCAGTTCAACCGATACATTTTTTAAACCAAAAATCATTCTAGCCCTGACACAAAAAGGACAATGTTCATAAATATACAGTTTCATTTTCGACTCCTTAAGCAGTCAATTGCCCAACATAAAAAAGCTAATCCCAAAAAGAATAAAAAAATCTTACTCACAGCAAATAGCGCTTGAAAATAACCAACCTGCACAACATTAATAAAAGGATAAGGATATTGATTAGTATAATAACCTCGAATAAAAATATAAACGCCATATCCAATCATCGATAATAGTGATCCAACGATGACCTTAACATTAATTCGTCGAAATGGCCCCCAAATAAACCAACTTAATACTCCCAAAATAGGGATGACAACATGTAAACTTTCATTAGCTATTTTCAACAGTGTATTAGGTGGATTATGAATACTTCTTAACACTAAGTTATATATAATAATGGTGATAATCACACCAACTAATCCATTCAACCGAATAACTTTAAAACTATACCTGTGACAATTAGGATTGGCAGCTAGCCAAAAACAACTCAATGCCAACATTAAATTCGATAAAACAGTAAAGAAACTATAATAATAAACTAATCGCCCTATTGAAGAACTTGGTTGCCACGGACGAAATCGAGTATGACAATAAATATAAGTTTCCATGGCAATAATAATGATAGCAAACAACGCAATAAAAAGATTAACACTTCGCTTTAACATAAATAATATTAAAATAACCAAAACCGCAGTATATAGTAATTAATAAAGAAAATAAAAAATAAGCTACAGCTGTTATAAAAGAAACTTATTGACAAATAGTATATAATGTAACGAATAAATGTAATGTAGAGATGATTTTGATGTCTAATCAAGACACGCCAACCCAAAATAAACGGTTAATAGAACGTTTTCTAGATTCATTATGGCTAGAAAGAAACTTAGCTGAAAATACCATTGAATCTTATAGGCTTGATTTGTTGGCATTAAATCAATTTTTACAACAACAAAATGTCACCTTTCTGACTGCACAAACACAGAATTTACAAGAATTTTTAATGCAACGCGTAAAAGATGGCTATAAAGCCAGTAGTTCTGCACGTTTACTTAGTGCAACTAAACGTTTTTTTCAGTATTTATATCAGGAAAATTATCGTACCGATGATCCCTCTGCGGTGCTATCATCCCCTAAACTTCCCCAAAAATTGCCTAAAGATTTAACCGAATCACAAGTGAGTGCGTTACTTGAATCCCCCAGTATTGAAGATCCTATCGAACTAAGAGATAAAGCCATGTTAGAAGTACTTTATGCAACAGGCTTGCGCGTTTCCGAGCTAGTAAATTTAGAAATTAGTGATATTAGTTTACGACAAGGGGTCGTAAGAGTTATAGGAAAAGGAAACAAAGAACGCCTAGTACCACTGGGTGAAGAAGCCATTTATTGGCTTGAATATTATTTTAAATACGCCCGAAACGATCTTCTAAAAAACGGCGCTATTGACGCTCTCTTCCCAAGCCGATTAGGTAAAAAAATGACACGACAGACGTTTTGGCATAGAATAAAATATTATGCCATACTGACTGGCATCAATATTGAGGCACTTTCGCCCCATGTGCTTCGACATGCTTTCGCAACCCATTTACTTAATCATGGAGCGGATTTACGTGTTGTACAAATGTTGCTTGGACACAGTAGCTTATCAACTACACAGATTTATACTCATGTGGCAACAGAAAGATTAAAACAATTACATAGTAAACATCATCCTCGAGCATAATACTCGAAAAAATAAGGATAATTAAATGAAAAAATTAGTTTTAGGTTTGGTATTAATATCAACTACAGCGCTAGCAAGTAATGCCGATATTATTAATTCGATGGGTAAATTAGGCTACAATGAACAAAATATCAAAATTACAACTAGCCCCATAAACGGTTTAAAAAGTGTCAAAACACCTGATGGTATTTTTTATGTTACTGATGATGGAAAATACCTAAGTCAAGGTCCTATTTATGACGTTCAAGGCGATCAACCTGAAAATATCGCCAATAGCTACAATCTTAGCTTAATAAAATCAATTGAAAACGATGCTATCGTTTATAAAGCTAATAATGAAAAATACATCATTTCAGTTTTTACTGATTACACTTGCCATTACTGTCAATTACTACATGAAAATATCAATAAATATTTAGATGCGGGTATTTCTGTACACTATTTTGCTTTCCCTCGCGCAGGCGCTGACAGTGATGTTGGTAAAAACATGCAATCCATTTGGAGTGTAACTGACCGTAAAACAGCATTTGAGAATGCTTATAAAGGCAACACCATTCCTAAAGCTAACAGTATGGTGCCTTACGTAACACAGCAATTCAATATCGGTAGAAAAATCGGAATTAATGGTACACCAGCGATTATTTTACCTGATGGAGAATTAGTTTCTGGTTATGTTCCAGCAGATAAATTAATTGAAACTTTAGATAAAAAAGTAACTAAATAACAATTAACAAATTATTTCTGTTAAAAATTAAAACATAATACATGCTAGCGCCAACACGCTAGCATATAAAATATGAAAAAAAATAAATTAATACACCGTAGATTAGTTGAAGTATATCCAGAATTTACTAATGATATTCCGCTATTATTGCAGCGAATTTATGCCTTGCGTGGCATTACTAGCATGCAAGAGCTTGACTACAGCACGCGCAATCTGTGCAATTACAATAAATTAGAAGGTATTGAAAAAGCCGTTGAAATTCTTTATTCAGCAATGAAGAATAATGAACACATCATGATTGTTGGCGATTTTGATACCGACGGCGCTACAAGCACAGCCTTAACAGTTAGAGCACTTAAAAATATGGGCTGTCAATTTGTTGATTACATCATTCCAGATCGCTTTGACGATGGGTATGGATTAAGTATATCGGTTGTAAAAAAAGCTATTCTACAAAAAGCCCAGCTCATTATTACCGTTGACAATGGAATTTCTGCCACTGAGGCTGTTGATTTTGCCAAACAATCAAATTTATCGGTAATTATTACCGACCACCATTTATGCCCCGAGCAATTACCTAATGCCGATGCAATAATCAACCCTAATTTACCTAATTGTAGTTTTCCATCCAAGCATTTAGCCGGAGTGGGTGTAGCTTTTTATTTTATGCTAGCTTTACGCGCAAAATTACGACAAGAAAACTGGTTTGCTGACAAGAATTTGACCGAATATAATGTGGCAAATTTATTAGATTTAGTTGCTTTAGGTACTATTGCCGATGTGGTTAAACTTGATCACAATAATCGCATTTTAGTTCACCAAGGTATAAACAGAATTCGATCTGGATATTGTAGTGAAGGTATCAAAGCCTTATTACATATCGCTAAAAAAGATCAAGCTTCTTTAACTTCAACAGATTTGGCTTTTTATATAGCGCCAAGATTAAACGCTGCAGGTAGAATGGACAATATGGCATTGGGCGTTCAATTATTACTTTGCGATAATTATGATTCAGCTATCAACAAAGCCGCAGATCTTGATAATCTCAATAACGATCGAAAGCTCATTGAACAAACGATGCATGAAGAAGCTTTATCGTTTATTGAAGAAGTTGAAAAACAAAACACCTCCATTCCTAACTTACTTGTGTTTTATCACCCTGAATGGCACCAAGGTATTATTGGCATTTTATCGTCACGTTTAAAAGATAAATATTATCGACCAGTTATATCATTTGCCTCAACGCAAGACGGTTTTTTAAAAGGCTCTGGTCGCTCAATTAAAGGGCTACACCTGCGAGATCTTATTGATGAGTTAAATCAGCAACACCCTGATTTAATAACCAGCTTTGGTGGCCACGCAATGGCGGTTGGATTAACTATTCGCGAAGAAGATTTAGAACGTTTTAAAATCAGCATTGAAGCACTCTTAGACACACGATTAAAACCTGATTTACTAAAACAGGTTATTGAAACTGATGGTGAAATAGATAGCCAAGATTTTACTTACGCAATTGCCAAGCAAGTAAAAGAATCGGGCCCATGGGGCGAAGGGTTTTGTACTCCCATTTTTGATGGTGAATTTATTATTCATCAACAACGATTATTGGCCGACAAACACCTTAAATTGGTATTAGAGCCCCAAAATGGAGGTCCACTTATTGAGGGGATATGTTTTAATGTAAATAGACAGCAATGGCCTGATCAATCAATAAAAAATGTAAAAATAATTTATCATTTAGATGTTGATGAATTTCGCGGCAACCAAGCACTAAATTTAGTCATTAAGCATCTATGGCCTATCGCATAAGCAACTAGGATCGATTATAATTGCAAAGTTGCGCTGAATATTCATCTAATTGCTGACCAGATCGACAATAGTACCCAATGTCATCAATATAAAATTTATACAACATTAAGGATACAAAATGCACATTCATATTCTTGGAATTTGTGGCACATTTATGGCTGGGATTGCATTAATAGCCCGTTCTCTAGGTCACAAAGTAACAGGCTCAGATAAAAATGTTTACCCACCAATGAGCACACTTTTACAAAAAGAGCATATTGATATCATTGAAGGATATGAACCATCACAACTAACATCTACACCAGATTTAGTCATCATCGGCAATGCCCTATCACGAGGGAATCCTTGCGTTGAATATATTTTGGACAATAACATTCCTTATATTTCAGCACCACAATGGCTACATGATAATGTATTACGTGATCGTTGGGTGATTGCTGTGGCTGGAACACATGGCAAAACCACAACTGCAGGGATGGTTAATTGGATTTTGGAAAAACAAGGTTATAAACAAGGTTTTGTGATTGGTGGCGTACCTGGCAACTTTGATGTTTCAGCAAGATTAGGTGAAGGTAATTTTTTTGTTATTGAAGCGGACGAATATGACTGTTCATTCTTTGACAAACGTTCAAAATTCATGCACTACTGCCCTAAAACATTGATCATGAACAATTTAGAATTTGATCATGCAGATATTTTTGATGATTTAAGTTCAATTCAAAAACAATTTCACCATCTAGTTCGTTTAGTACCAAGTAAAGGACTAATCATCTCGCCACAAGAAGATGTAAATTTAAAACAAGTATTGGCTAAAGGCTATTGGAGCGAACAAGTATTTACTGAATCAGAAACAGGTTGGTTAGCCCAACGCATCAGCAATGATGCAAGCCATTTTGCTGTTCTCTATAAGAATAAAAAAGTAGGTGAAGTCAAATATTCATTAGTAGGCGAACATAATATGCATAATGCAGTAATGGCGATTGCAGCTGCTCATAATGTGGGTATTGAACCGGCTGACGCCTGCTTAGCATTAGGTTCGTTTATTAATGCAAAAAGACGTTTAGAGCTCTATGGTGAAGTTAATAACATCGAAATCTATGACGACTTTGCACACCACCCAACAGCCATTTTAGCAACATTAGAGGCTTTACGTAGCAAAATCGGCTCTAATCGCCGCATTTTAGCAGTTCTCGAACCCCGGTCAAACACAATGAAATTAGGCATATCTAAAGATGAGCTAGCCCCATCGCTTGGACGTGCAGACGAAATTTTCATCTTCCAACCAGAACAACTGCCTTGGTTAGTTGCTGATGTGGTAGATGCTTGTATTCAACCGGCTTACTGGACTGGCGACCTTGATTTACTGGTTGAAATGATCACAAAATCAGCCCGACCAACAGATGCAATTTTAATTATGAGCAATGGTGGCTTTAATGGCATCCATAACAAAATTGTAGAAAGTCTAGAAAAAAAACAAATAAAAGATCAAGAAGATCAACCATTAATTTAATAACGATATATTAATAGCAACATATGATATGCCTATCACAGGGCATATCATATAAACAGAATATATCATGAATGAAGCAATCGACATAATAGCTATATTATGTCGCAGAATAAAATTGGCAAGAATTGAAAAAGTTTATCTGATAACACCCAATTAATTACAGTGAACCGTAATTGCTAGCCCACCCCGTGATGTTTCTCGATATTTTGCATTCATATCTTTTCCTGTTTCATACATGGTTTTAATCACCTTATCTAACGATACTTTTGCCGCAGTAATTCGCCTTAAAGCCATTCTCGTTGCATTAATTGATTTTACAGCAGCGATGGCATTACGCTCAATACAAGGTACCTGAACTTGACCAGCGACAGGATCGCAAGTCAATCCTAAATTATGTTCCATCGCGATTTCTGCAGCCATGCAAACTTGCTCAGGATTACCCCCTAAAAGCTCAGCAAGCCCTGCTGCAGCCATAGAACAAGCAACACCCACTTCTCCTTGACATCCAACTTCAGCACCAGAAATAGACGCATTGATTTGATAAAGTTGCCCTATCGCACCACAAGTTAGAAAAAATCGAATATAAATATCTGGTGTCACTTCGTTAATAAATTTATCATAATAAGCTAGCACCGCTGGGATAATACCACACGCTCCATTTGTTGGCGCCGTCACCACTCGACCACCAGCAGCATTTTCTTCACTAACGGCAAGCGCAAACATATTTACCCAATCAATAACCACCATAGGATCACTAATAATTTTATCTTTGGTTGTAGATAATTGACGATATAACGAAAACGCACGACGAGGGACTTTTAGAGGTCCAGGCAATAATCCTTCTGTATTCATTCCACGCTTGATACATTCCAAAATAGTTTTCCCAACTCGCGAAAAATAATCTTCAATTTCTTCATAAGTGTGTAATTGCAGCTCATTTTTCATCATAATACTAGAAATTGACAATGAATTATCTTCACAATGTTTTAGTAACTGTTCGGCTGAAGAAAATGGATAAGGAAATTTTACGGAGTCTTGTTTTTGCAAACCAAATTGCTCCTCTTCAACAATTTGACCACCGCCCACGGAATAATACGTTTTTTGAAATAGTAATGTATCACCATTATAGGCACTCAACGTCATGCCGTTTTCATGTAATGGCAAAAATTTGGAATGAAACACCATACAACTATCCAAAGGAAAGTCGATTTCGTAACGATTATGATAAATCGGTAAACGGTGAGTTTGTCTTAATTTTTCGATAAAAATAGGAATATTATCAATATCAACAGTATCAGGTTTTTCACCGGCTAACCCCATAATAATAGCAATATCAGTTTGGTGCCCTTTACCTGTTAACGACAAAGAACCATAAACATCAGCAACAATTTTAGTAACCGATGACATCATATCATTGCTAATTAGTTGATCAACAAACGCCTTCCCAGCTCTCATTGGTCCAACTGTATGCGAACTTGAAGGACCAATACCAATTTTAAATATTTCAAATACTGAGCTCATTTTACTCCTTGAAATTATTATCTTTTATTTTTAAAGTAAATAAACATCTATTCATAACAGGAAAACACTATGCACTTCACCATAACATAATTAAGCTTGGAATGAATATTTAAATAATTTTGGCAAAAAACGAGTAAGAGAAATTTCAAATAAAAAGTATCTTTTATTAAAAAAGACATAAACAATATAGCGATTAAACCTATTGAAACTTAAGACTTTATAGCACAAAAAATAATGTTGAAAATCCCAAAATTATAAAATAACTAATTTTAAAAGCTTAATTATTAAAGATTGCATTTCAATCAAGAATTGAATCATAATAACAAATTATTCCTGTTTCTAAATGCTCAATTTCTAACTCGCCACCTGTTAAAATTTCATCACCAGAAAAATAACTTGGCTTTCTTTTTAGGGTCACTTTTCCCAAAAGCTCATCATTGTAATAAAAATACCCTTCATCACTAATTTTATTATAAGGATCATCCGATTCCATCAATCCTCTGCCACAAGGACAATCGATAGAATCAACCCAATTACCATCTTTAGTTTTGCACCCATCTCCTCGCCAGCCAAAATCCAAAATTTCATCATAACTTAAATCCATTAAATAATATTTGGTTATTTTCACAGGATAATAGAGTATAGCAAAGACTAATAGCACATAAATAATATGCGATATTTTTAATTTTTTTAGTTTCATTATTTTCTTATTACTTATTACTAAATTACTTATATGAATAAAAGGTACAGGTAATGCCTGATTCAAAATCCTTAACGTACAGTTCCCCACCAGTAAATCGTTCTAAAGGAATGTAATCAGGTTTTCTTTTCAAATAAACTTTTTTCATCAGATCACTACCAATAATATAGCCATTCCCATCTTTGATATAAATACCGTTACTTTTATATGGATTCATTTGTTCGCAAATAGAACAATCTTTGCCATAATGATACTTGCCGCTGTCCAACTCACCTGGGTAATAACATTCATGCTCATTCACCCACATAAGATCCATCATTTCTTCATAACTAAAATCAGTTAAATAATAGATAATAAATTTAACTGGTTGGTATAATACCAAAACCACAAAAAAGGCTGCCACTAAGCGTGATAAATTTAATTTATTCATATCGATTTTTCTTATTACTCATGCTGATAATTTACAATTAATCTTTATGATTCACAATAATTATCAATAAAATTGCTTTAGTGTTGCGTTGGGTACTGCTAAACTAGCTCACATTTTTATTATATTTATAAATAAATTATTTTCGGGATAAATTTATGCGAACCAGTAAATATCTTCTTTCAACGTTAAAAGAAACCCCCGCTGATGCAGAAGTCATTAGCCATCAATTAATGTTACGTGCCGGCATGATCCGTAAAGTGGCTGCGGGTTTATATACTTGGCTTCCCACTGGTTACCGAGTACTAAAAAAAGTAGAAAATATTGTTCGTGAAGAGATGAACAAAGCAGGAGCAATAGAAGTATTAATGCCGGTCGTGCAGCCTGCTGATATTTGGCAAGAAAGTGGACGTTGGGAACAATATGGCCCAGAACTACTGCGGATTAAAGACCGCGGTGATCGTGATTTTGTGTTGGGTCCAACCCATGAAGAAGTGATTACTGACTTACTCCGTAATGAAGTAAGTTCGTACAAACAATTACCACTTAATGTCTATCAAATTCAAACTAAATTTCGTGATGAAGTACGCCCACGTTTTGGTGTGATGCGTTCGCGTGAATTTATTATGAAAGATGCATACTCTTTCCATACCACACAAGAATCATTGCAAGAAACTTATGATGATATGTACAAAGCCTATAGCGCTGTATTTACTCGCGCAGGTTTAAACTTTAGAGCAGTGCGAGCTGACACAGGATCGATTGGTGGTAACTGGTCACATGAATTCCAAGTATTGGCCGACAGTGGTGAAGACGACATCGTGTTTTCAACAGAATCGGACTATGCTGCTAATATCGAAATGGCCCAAGCACAAGCGCCAACACAAAAACGCTCAGCGCCGACTAAAGCAATGGAACTGGTTGAGACACCAAACGCCAAAACGATTGAAGAATTAGTTGAACAATTCAATTTACCAATTGAAAAAACCGTGAAAACCCTAATGGTGAAAGCCACAAAAGAAAGCGGTCACAAACTTGTTGCGCTATTAGTCCGTGGAGACCACACCTTAAACGAAATCAAAGCCGAAAAAATTGATATCGTAGCCTCACCACTAGAATTTGCAACCGAAGAAGAAATCCGTGCGATTGTGAATGCAGGGCCAGGCTCATTAGGACCAATTAACTTAAATATGCCAATCATCATCGACCGTGATGTTGCAGTCATGAGCGACTTTGGTGCGGGTGCAAATATTGACCACAAACACTACTTCAATATTAATTGGGAACGCGACGTTGCCCTGCCACGTATTGAAGATATCCGCAACGTGGTTGAAGGTGACATTAGTCCTGATGGCAAAGGAACATTACAAATCAAACGAGGGATTGAAGTTGGGCATATCTTCCAACTTGGTACAAAATACTCACAAGCAATGAAAGCCACTGTACAAGGCGAAGATGGGCAAAATCACGTCATGATCATGGGTTGCTACGGTATTGGGGTTAGCCGAATTGTGGCAGCAGCAATTGAACAATGCCATGATGAACGTGGTATTGTTTGGCCTGAAGCCATTGCGCCATTTAGTGTCGTAATTATTCCAATGAATATGCACAAATCAGAAAAAGTCCAAGCCACGGCCGAAAAACTTTACGCTGATCTACAAGCTGCTGGCATTGAAGTTCTCTTTGACGACCGCAAAGAGCGCCCAGGAGTAATGTTTGCTGATGCGGAACTAATTGGTATTCCACACACAATTGTCATTGGTGAGCGTAACCTTGAAAACGGCGAGGTTGAATACAAACATCGCGCTGGTGGCGACAAACAAATGGTAAAAACAGATAATATTATCGACTTTATCAAACATCGCACTCAATTAGTTTAACGTTCAAATAACTTACTAAACAGCCTAAAAGCACAACTGCAATAAACCAATTACTGTTGTGCTTTTGCATTTTTTATCGTACCCCAAACCATCATTACCTAAGCAACCACTAAAAAGCTAAATTCGATTACAAATTCAAAGTGATATTGTGTTTTTTTTCAGCTAAAATAAATCAAAATAAATCTTATCTCAATGGGTTGAAATAATGTTAAAAAAAGTCATGGCATTTACTCTATCTGCCTCGTTATTATTACAAAGCACACCTATCGTTTATGCTGATAACATCAACCTACCAGACATGGGTACTGCCGCGGCCACAACCCTCAGCATTGGCCAAGAAATGGAAATGGGCGATTACTACGTACGAATGTTACGTGCCAGTGCACCAATTATTAACGATCCAGTTTTAAACCAATATATTAATGACTTAGGCAAAAAATTAGTCACTAAATCAGAATCAGTAAAAACCCCTTTTCAATTTTACATTATGAAAAGCGATGTACTTAACGCCTTTGCTTTCTTTGGTGGGAATGTCGTCATTCATTCACAATTGATATTAGATACCGACAACGAAAGTCAATTAGCTTCAGTCATGGCGCACGAAATTGGACACGTCACCCAACGCCACTTAGCCCGAGCAATGGAAAACCAAAACCGCAACAGCCCTTATGTATGGGGAGCAACATTAGGTTCTATCTTACTGACTTTAGCAAATCCCGAAGCGGGAATGGCTGCAATAACAAGTACTATGGCAGGTTCGGCGCAAAATATGATTAGCTTTACACAAAGTAACGAACAAGAAGCCGATCGAGTTGGTCTTAGAACGCTATCAAAAGCAGGATTTGATCCTTATGCTTCATCGGAGTTTTTACAAAAACTAGCCGATCAAAGTCGTTTTAGTAGCAAACCACCCGAAATATTACTCACTCACCCACTCCCTAACAGCCGAATAACCGACATTCGCAACCGCACATTACAATACGACAAAAAGAACGTAACACCTTCATTAAACTATTATTTAGCAAAAGCACGATTAGCAATTTTAATCAATAACAAAAAAAATGCCGGTAAACTACTCATACAGGATTACAAAAAGCTAAACAATGAACAAAGTAATATTGCCGCTATTTATGGCAACGCATTAACTGACAACGTAAGCGGTAATAACCAAAAAGCTAAACAACAATTACAACCGTTACTAGACAGTGATCCTAATAATATTTGGTATATCGACTTAATGACAGATATTGATTTAGCGCTCAATAATAACAATGCAGCCATTGCTCGCCTACAAGCGGCGTTAAAAAAAGCACCCGATAGCTCGGCATTGCAATTAAATCTAGCAAATGCGTACATAAAAAACCAAAATTATCAACAAGCGGTGAGTTTATTGCATCGTTACACTTTCGACCATAATGACGATATCAATGGTTGGGATTTACTTGTTACTGCTTATGGAGGAATACGTTCAAGAGCGCAAGAAATGAGTGCACAAGCAGAAATCAGCGCATTAAGAGGAAATTTTAAACAAGCAATCACAATATTACAAAATGCGAAAAACCAAACCAAAGGTAATCAAACGATGGTTTCGAAAATTGATGCAAGAATCAACCAATTACAACAACTGCAAAAACGTTATGCAGCTTACGCACGATAACGGGGTTAAATTGTAACAATATCGCCTCGACTCATGATAAAAATACTCATCAGTCGAGGTATAAAAGACCTTTATTCTTGGGTCAAATGATCTACGTTATTATAGAATTTCACCGTAAATTTGCCAACTGACTGGTCATCATCTTGCTTATAGTTAACTACACTAATGCTCGTATTCAACATCCTTGGAAAATAATCCTCATCACGATGTAAACGCCAATCGCCACCATTTAAAACACAAAGCAATATACGCAATACCGTACCATGTGACACAACTAAAATGTTCCCAGAATCTTGAGGGGCATTTTGCACAATAGTATTTAGCCCTTGCTTCATTCGCGCTAAAATATCGGGGTAACTTTCGCCTTGGCTAACAGATGAATCAAAATTAGCAGGATCAGTCAAATAGACATTAAATTCCGGCACATCTTGTTTTAAAGTAGGCACATGCTTACCTTCCCAAAGGCCAAAATCCATTTCGCGCAGATCCGCAAGCTCAGAAGTAGGAATAGCCATATTATTTTCATTCACAATATAATTACGCGTATCCATTGCACGTTTTTGAGGACTAGAATAAGCTTGCATAAAAGGCACATCTTTTAAATGTTGCCCAGTTAATTTAGCACCTGAAATACCTTGTTCGGTTAACGGAGAATCTTTTGACCCTTGCATCTGATCTTTAACATTCCACTGCGTTTGACCATGTCTAATTAAATATAAATTTAAATCCTTCATTCGTACTCACTACCTTTTCTATTTAAAATTCTGTAGGCTGATATTTATCTTTTCTAAGATAGGTTAAACAGCCCTGTAAAGCATCATCCATAGGTGCATTTAATTGCATCTCTTGCCCAGTTTTAGGATGAATAAATTTGACGCTAGCGGCATGTAAAAACAACCGATTAAGCTTAGTACCAGCTAACAATACATCAAACTGCCTATCACCATAACGATCATCAAAAGCAATTGGATGATTAGCATATTGCGTATGGATACGGATTTGATGGGTACGTCCAGTCACAGGGCTGGCTTTAATCAAAGTGGCAAAATCAAAACGCTCTTCAACTTTAAACCGTGTTTCTGATGGCTTACCCTCTTTATCGACTTTCACCACTCGCTCGCCGCTTTTCAATACGTTTTTAAGTAATGGCGCCTGAATCACCTTACATTCAGAAGACCAATTCCCCTTAACAAGCGCCAAATAATTTTTTTGCATTTGTTTAAGGCGCAACTGTTCATGTAACGCTTTTAATGTAGAGCGTTTTTTAGCGATCAACAATACACCCGATGTCTCGCGGTCAATACGATGCACCAACTCCAAAAACTTGGCATCGGGTCTTAGCGCGCGTAAGCCTTCAATTACACCAAAACTTAAACCACTACCGCCATGCACGGCAATACCTGATGGTTTATTAATCGCTAATAAGACATCATCTTCATAGATAATGGCCTTTTCTAAATCAGCGACTTTATTAAGCTTGGTTGAAATTTCTGATGTAGCTTTTTCAGCCACGCGAATAGGAGGGATACGAATTTCATCGCCAATATTTAATTTATATTCAGGTTTAATTCGCTTTTTATTAACACGAACTTCGCCCTTTCTTAAAATACGATAAATCATACTTTTTGGCACACCCTTTAAATAGGTGATTAAAAAGTTATCAATTCGTTGTGTCGCATTTTCCTCTGAAATGGTAACAAATGAGACTTGTAACTTGGTTTGTGGAGCATTTGAGTCCATAAAAAATGATTAATCCGCCATCAATAAATAAAGTCGTTTACATTATTCAAAAATAAATTACACTATCGACATTAAAGAATCACGATAGATGATATCCAATATAATTAAAGAAAAATGATTATAACGGAATATGGAGGAATAAAATAGTATGTTGTCACTGCTTAATCAATACTCACAAAGCAGATTCGCTTGGTTCTTATTGTTCTTTTCCACGCTTAGTTTTGAAATAACCGCACTTTATTTTCAACATGGTCTAGGGCTAGCACCTTGTACACTTTGTATTTACCAACGTTGTGCCATATTTGGCATCATGCTAGCTAGCATCATAGGACTAATTGCACCTAAAAACATACTTGCACGGTTAGCGGCCGTTTTAATTTGGCTTTTTAGCGCCTATAAAGGATTTGCTTTAGCAACATTTCATGCCCACCTACAATTCGAACCAAACTTAAGTGACACTTGCTCACTCAGTCCTCAGTTTCCAGCTTGGTTACCATTAGACTCATGGTTACCTAGTTTATTTAATGCTTACGGATCTTGCGCTGATAAGATATGGACATTTTTAACTATCGAAATGTCACAATGGATGATCATCATCTTTGCTTGCTACCTTATTGTCGGTTTAGCCATATTAGTATCACAGCTATTTTCAGCCCCTAAAAGCTCAATGTGGAGCAAGTAACGCTATTTATAAAGCTAGCACTTTTTGTTGATTTTGTTAGAATGTGTGACAATTTTATTTTACAAATTGTCACACACAAATGCTTTTGGAATATCACCCACCTATTGAACCTTGGCTGTCTATTTTATATCAAGATGATCACATTGTCGTAGTCAACAAGCAACCCGGTATCTTATCGGTTTCAGGGAATAAACCTCAATTTATTGATAGTATTATTCATCGTTTGCAACAAAAATATAGCTATGTCGAATCCGTACACCGACTAGACATGGCAACCAGTGGCATCATGGTTGCCGCCTTATCGAAACTTGCCGATCGTGAAATAAAAAAACAGTTTCGGGAACGCATTCCCAAAAAAACCTATATCGCCGTTGTTCATGGGCACCTTGAGCAGGACACTGGCCGTGTTGAATTACCCCTAATTTGCGACTGGCCCAACCGCCCAAGGCAAATGGTCGATTTAGAAAATGGAAAACATGCACTGACTGAATATCAAGTTATTGCCCGCAATCCCGACAATACAACACGAGTAAAATTATTTCCTTTTACCGGACGCTCGCACCAATTGCGTGTTCATATGCAAGCCATTGGTCACCCAATTTTAGGCGATAAATTTTATGCACATCCCGAAGCATTTGCGATGTCTAAAAGACTGCTATTACACGCTCAATTACTCACGATTAATCACCCAAAAACAGGCGAAAGTATGACGTTTAGCACTGAGCCAGATTTTTGAAATACAAAACCGGCTTATACCAATGGCTAAAACTCATTAAAATAAAGGAAATTAAAATGCAAAAAATTGTATTAGCAACAAACAACCAAGGTAAAGTGAATGAATTGCAAAAATTACTCGCCGATGCCGGTTTTGATATTATTGCACAAAGCCAATTTAACGTACCTGATGCCGATGAAACAGGATTAACATTTATTGAAAATGCCATTTTAAAAGCAAGGCATACTGCCAAATTAACAGGACTGCCGGCCATTGCTGATGACTCAGGCTTAGCGGTCGATGCGCTGGGTGGACAACCGGGGATCTATTCTGCACGTTATGCGGGTGAACATGGCAACGACAAAAACAATAATCAAAAACTTCTTACAGCATTACAAAACGTCCCCAAAGAAGCCCGCACTGCCTACTTTTATTGCGCACTTGTCTTTATGAGACACGAAGCCGACCCAACTCCCATCGTCTGTCTAGGCAAATGGAATGGCTTTATCTTAAATGAAGAACAAGGTGAAGGCGGATTTGGCTACGATCCACTTTTTTATATCCCAGAATTAGGCTGCACCGCAGCACAGCTCACCAAAGAACAAAAAAGCCAAATCTCACATCGAGGCCAAGCACTTAAGCAACTTATTACCAAAATTAAAACTGATTATTAATGATTAACAATATTATTTATATTCAAAATTGTATATCAAGAAACAAACAGTATATAATTAATGCATCAATGGGCGTGGAGTTAATATTGTGATTCTACTAATAGTAAGTGGTCGCTCCGGTTCGGGCAAATCAATAGCCCTACGAGCGCTAGAAGATATGGGATTTTATTGTGTTGATAATATCCCTGTTGCGTTATTACCACAATTAGCCAATTCATTAAAAGACAACAACACACCCGTGGCAATTAGCATTGACATACGGAACTTACCTGAAAATTTTGACTTCAATAACGACATTTTCCAACGCTTACCGCAATCAGTAACCCCAGAGATCATCTTTTTCGACTGCAGTCGCAACACCCTAATTCGACGCTATAGCGAAACAAGGCGCATCCACCCATTAACCAATCAACACTACTCCCTTGAAGAAGCCATCGACCTTGAAGAAGCTTACCTAGAGCCATTAAAATCGCACGCAAGCCTCATCATCAACACCGACAACCTTTCAGTCCATGAACTATCCGATATTTTAAGATCACGTATTTTAGGTAAAAAAGAGCGCGAATTAACCATCATATTTGAATCATTCGGCTTTAAACATGGCTTACCGGTTGATGCTGATTTTGTCTTTGATGTCAGATTTTTACCCAACCCACATTGGGATATTAGTTTGCGCCCACTAACAGGTCTCGATGCACCTGTCAAAGAGTACTTACTAAAACATGACGAAGTATCCCACTTCATCTACCAAACAGCCAATTACTTAAATCAATGGCTACCATTGTTAGAAAAAAACAACCGCAGCTACTTAACCATCGCCATTGGTTGTACAGGTGGACAACATCGTTCAGTCTTTATTGTTGAACAATTAGCATCGTTTTTTAAAGCACAAAACAAACAAGTACAAATACGTCACCGAACGTTAGAAAAGCGCTAAAAAAACAGTTCTACTCATCAACCAGCTTAAGGTTTACTATTTCCTCAAGTCGGTGTTTACATTTTTTAATAATTTCTTTCAACGTTATTTTAGGTTTATGGTTTACAGAATCTGACACCGTCGTAATTAGCTGACTGAGTTTAACCAACTCAATATCTGCAGGTAAATTAGCTAACTTAGTTCTTAACACATTAACCGTCTGCGGATGTGGATGACCAATAGCAATCGCCACACCATTTTTACGAGCCAATTTCACGGCCAAATCAAATTGCTGACTAATTGCGCTTTCGGTTTGCTTATCATCTAAAAAAACATCACGCGTTAACACCGGTATATTATAGTCCAGAGCAGCTTTTTTAACTTGGGTTTTACCGATAGTTTTACTATCCAAAAAAAACATTGAATAACGACTCAACGCTTTCATCACATTTATCATACCGCTTAGATTCGAAGTCATCAAACTACCCATATGGTTATTAACCCCAACGGCATAAGGCACCCGTTCAACAGCATTATCGACAATGACTTTAACTTCGCTTTCATTCATCGAAGGAAACAAAGTATCCTTTTCTAACGGTTGTTTATTCATTGGCGCCATAGGCAAATGGATAATCACATCATTACCATGCTCATGAGCCATCGTAGCAATACGTTTAGCATTAGGAGAGTGTGGCAAAACAGCAATGGTAATCAAGGGCGAAAACCCAATAATCTGCTCCTCATTATGTTGACGATAGCCAAAATCATCAATAACCAGCACCAACTGCCCCGCATATAAAACGGGCGAATTTAGCACCAACAAACTAATAACCAGCAGACCAATAAAACAGCGCATTACTTTAACCACCCACTTGGATCAAGTGCCTTACCATCACGGCGAATTTCAAAATATAAAGCAGGCGTATTTTGCCCCCCACTCGAACCAATCAACGCAATGGCTTGCCCGTTTTGAATCTTATCGCCCACCTCAACCAAAATACGTTGATTATAGCCATACAAACTCATATCACCCTTACCATGCTCAAGCGCCACAACAAAACCATAACCTTGCAACCAACTCGCCAATATCACCCGTCCATCGGCAATAGCTCGCACCTGAGCACCATCTTTAGCATTAATGACCATCCCCTTCCAATGTAACTCACCTTGAAGCGATTCGCCAAAACGGTGAGCAACACTACCGCTAACAGGCCAATTAAACTGATGTTTCGGCTTACCAATACCACTCACCCGCGCCATCAATGCCCGCTCATCAGGGTTAAGGGTATAGCTTGTATTTTTTTGCTTTTCTTCAATATGTTTTGCCTGCCTTGCTTCTTCTTCTGCTATGCGTCGGCTTTCCTTTTCTGCTTGGGCAATTTTGGCTTGTAATTTGGCTTCATTGTTACGCAAACTGGCTAATTTTTGTTGATTTTCTTGCATTGACAATTCAAGCGAAGATATTGTCTTTTGCCGATTTTGACGGTTCTTTTCAAGCCCAGCTTGCTGTTCTTTTTGCTTGCTTTGCAAAGCTTTATGGGTTTCCTGTTTTTTTTGCAATTCTTGCTTTTTATTGGCCAATTGGGTTTGCGTATCTTCAAGCTCAGCAATCAGTTGTTGTCGTGCATTATTAATATAACTGAAATAAGTAATAATGCGATCATTACGCTCACTCTTCTCGCCCGAAAAAACAAGCTCAAATCCCGTCGCATTACCCAGTTTAAATGCGCTTTCTAACTGTTTGGCCAGCACAGCTCGTTGCTGTTTTTGTTTTACTGTTAGTAAATCAATTTGTTTAACTAAGCTATTGATGTCTTGATCAAGTTTTCTAAGTGATAAATCGTTTTTTTCAATCGAAGTTAACAATTTCGCGATTTCGGTTTCTTGCTCTTTAAGATCATTAACTAGCTCGGTACGTTCTTTTTTTTGCTGTGCTAGGCGTTTTTCTTGTTCTTCGATCGAATGACGTAGGGATTGGAGTAGCTGATTGTCATCAGCGTATGAAAAGTTAACTTTCATTAACCCCACAAGAACAATAATTGCAATTTTTTGATAAATGGACATGGTGTTGTATTTGTGATTGATAGCCGAGCAATAATGATGATGTCACTATACCGATAATTAGGGCAAGATGCAAAATGAAAACCAATTGTAATGTGGGGGGGAGATTGTTTTTTTTAGAAAAAACACTCAAAAAAAACTTTAATAAAATCAATACCTTTTCTGACTGATTTTTGGGCGGAAAATCAGGCCTTTTTTGGGTTGGTGAATAGAATAAATTGGGTGCGCAGGTTTCGGACGTTTTGACCTTGGGTGAATAAAATAGCTACAGTGACCACGTCCGAGTCAGGGAATTAAAGCGAATTCCCTGACAACCCACGCTTTGGCTGCAGAATGTGGCCTGCGGCTACCCTCCGCCGTCGCTCGGTCTTGACGCACCGTTTGTGATGCGTTCCAGACGCAGCACAAACTCGCCAAACATCCCTGTTTGGCGTGCTAACCTCTCTCTGTTGTCGGCACATTCTGATGCCGGAATAGGACAAACAACATAACCATCGTTTTTGGGAAAGATTGTTGTGTTTTTATAATTATATCGTTGATTTTATTTTGATTAAACGCCTACACGGCGTTAAGGGGCGACGTTACAAAGTTACGCAAGAATTATATTTTCTAAACCGCCTATACGGCGTTAAGGATTAATCTAGTTACATACACTGATGACGTAATTTTCTAAACCGCCTATACGGCGTTAAGGGTTCACTGTGACAAAATGATTGACAATCCCCTTTTCTAAACCGCCTATACGGCGTTAAGGTCGCTAAACCAATCAATCGTTGGCGGCTACTATTTCTAAACCGCCTATACGGCGTTAAGGTAGAACTCAAGATTTGATAAATCTTGCTGTATAAAGATAAACAACAATTTTGGTTTTGAAAACCCTTTTTTTAAGGTGTTTTATAATTTATTGATTTTATTTAATTTTAAATTGTTGTTAAAAAAAGGGTTTGAGCGGTTAAATTGTTTTTATTAGGGCGCTATTTGTGGTTTTGTTGATTTGTTGTATGTCGGCGCTTTGCTTAGGTTGTTTAAGTGATTGATTTAGCTTGAAAACGGCAAAACAAAAACTTCAATAAAATCAATATCTTTTCTGACCACTTTTTGGATGTAATTGCATTGCTTTTTAACAAAAAAACAATTTACCCAAAATACCTAAGATTATGTTATTTGTCCTATTTCGGCGTCAGAATGTGCCGACAACAGAGTGAGGTTAGCACGCCAAACAAGGATGTTTGGCGAGGCTATGCTTCGCCGGGAGCG
>NZ_FMAQ01000014.1:0-1359 GCF_900094945.1 Gilliamella bombicola | reverse complement strand
GCGGGGGCGTTATTCTTTGTTAGATTGTCCTCTCAGGCACCATAACCGCCCCCGCGGCCCAAGGATTAAGGACTAAACGCTAAAAACTAAGGTGCGGTGCAAACAGCATAGTAGCTGCCGGAAACACTGCGGCTGTTAACGCCGCCGCTGTCCGAGTAGACAGCGAAGCCATTGCGACCTGTAGCGTCACTCGTCCAGTAGTTGATGAAGTCGAAGCCCGCAGCAGCGTAGTTGTGCATGGTGCCCCACTCCGTGAAAAAACCAGCACCTATGTGACGCATATAACTATTATCAGATGAATGAGGCAAGGCGCCAGAAATAGGAGGATAATCAGTTCTGACTGCATTGGTTAAATCACTTACCCTAGCAAGACGATAACCCAAACCACGACACCAAGATTTTTGATTAGACTGAGTATTCCCATTACCCCGATGGACGAACCACTGCTTTAACACAAATCCATAACGAACCTCATTACCTCGACCATCACTACCGACCAACTCAAAGGTCTGTGGCAAAGATGGTACGGTAAGTCTACTAGGACTACTTGAACTTATCTGAGAACTACTAGCCCTAGGACCTCTTAACCTAACACGTGCGACAACTTTTTCTCTATCAACACCAGGAATCCACCTATCATTAGCTGCTACACTTGTCACCGTAGCCGTTATTCCACCACGCGTGACCGGAGACCACGTCAACTGACTTCCATCCACTCCACCTATGAGCAAATCAAAATACAATCCATCGGCACCTGTAGTTGGAAAGTTTTGGCCGTAAGATGCAGAATCGTTAGACTGAGTTAAAAAACCCTTATCAGGATTCCATATGTTAGATGGGCCTGCGTAACTGCCTGTGCCATCAACAAGATTAGGCCTTGCGTGACAAACAACAGGACCACTGTCATACGGATTAATATAATAATCCACCGTAGCTCCACTAAAACTGGTTCTACTAGGAACCCCGTACTGGGTCTGTAAATATCCCCCTGTACTACTTAATCTTACCCTATAAGGTGCCTTACATATATCCAATGCATCGTTACGACTAACTGTATTGCCATCCTTATCCGTAAACGATACCGATATACTCCCAGATACACCATTTACAGCCGGCTCATCTCCATCATCATCTCGCCAATAATTATACCTTGTGACCAAATCACTTAAACTCACTGAATTAGTTGATGATGGGACTATCATTTCTATATAACTTAAATTACTCCCAACGTACGGCAAACTGATTGGATTTGTTGAACTTGTTGGATTGGTTGACGGCGTGATTACCCGACCATCCTGCAACCGAATTGACAACAATTTATCCGTTGATGTGGCCCTTGTTCGACCATTGTCAAAAGTT
>NZ_FMAQ01000012.1 GCF_900094945.1 Gilliamella bombicola | reverse complement strand
GCTCCCGGCGAAGCATAGCCTCGCCAAACATCCCTGTTTGGCGTGCTAACCTCGCTCTGTTGTCGGCACATTCTGACGCCGGAACAAGACAAACAGCATAACCTTTGGTGTTTTTTGGTAAATTGTTTTTTGTTAAAAAGCAATGTAATTACATCCAAAAAGTGGTCAGGAAATGTATTGATTTTATTAAAGTTTTTATTTGGGTTTTTAGCCAAAACCACCACCCAAACCCTTCCCCAAAACACACCAACGTAGGTTGACCTAAGCCTTAACAAAACCTTAAAATTTTTAACAAAAAAACTAGCGCATTATTAATCAACCGGTTATAATTTCATCGCTTTCAAAGCAAGGGAACGCTCATTAGTTGAGCGAATAATTATAAAAAATGTAAATAAAACAAAAAATTACTTGACAGGTTAATCGAAATGCGCTATCATAATCGGCATCTGGCATCTGGCATCTGGCCTGCCAAACCTACGCCCTAAATCTTTTTAAGTTTCACCGTAGTCTAAAACAGACTCAATCCTTATTTTTATCACCCAAGTTATCGAAATCATCAAGCTCAGCGAACTCACCGAGTTTACCAGTAGGGTTATCGCCAAGCCCAAGGTTCAAACTTTTCTCCTTCTTATCAAGGTCTTCAATAGTCTTTGCAGCGTTATTGTTATTGCCGTATTCACAAAGCTCTCAGGCATTAACGGTGTTTACTTCAAGGGCAATTGAGGGGAGTGCTCCATATTTAACGTTTGATGGGGGTGTAACGAAGGTAACAACGACTGACACGCTATTGGCCATCATATTGCCGGATGGTACAAAGGTCACACCGTCAACGAATACATCAAGCGGAATAAATCCAATCATTTTACCAACTGGGCGCACTTTAAGTGATATAGGCACGTTGGTGCCGTCATCAGTCGGTCTAGTTAGTGGTGCCTATTCAGTGAGTTTAAATGACCTAATTACTCAAGGTAATTGGGGCGATGACGATGGAGATGGACAGGGTACTAACGGTGTTACTGCGACGGGAATTATATCGGTAAGTTTTACTGATAAGAATGGCCGTACAGTAAATCGTAGTGATGCATTAGATATATGTAATGCACCTTATAGGGTAACATTAAATAGTACAGGAGGACGTTTAACTACCCAGTATGGTGTGCCGAATAGTAGTACTTTTGGTGGAAGCTCAGCGGTGTATTATATAAATCCGAATGAATCACCTAAAATCTGCTTTGCAAGGCCGAATTTGTTATTCGGTGGTTCTACTGGAATCCCTTCTACTGATCAACCTGACTACGCAGGTCCAACTAACATATGGAATCCCAATAAGGGTTTTTTAGTTCAGTCAACAAGTTCGTCATCTTACGGTCGTAATTTTCCGACGACGGGTGCTGATGGATTGTATTTTGATTTAGATGTAGGTGGGGTTGATGCAAGCCAGTTGACGTGGTCTCCTGTTACTCAGGGTGGAATAACGGCAACAGTGAGTAGGAGATTGCCTTATTCAGCGTTGGATGTAGGCAGAGATTCAGAGGGAGTTCCATACGATTACTGGATTCTAGATAAATCCTTATATGTAACACGGGTAATGTTAAGAGGTCCTAGGGCGAATAGTGCTCAGATAAATTCAGCTACTCCTAGTCCACTTACAGTACCATCTTTGCCACAGACATTTGAGTTAGTAGGTAGAGATAGTAGTGGCAGAGCGGTAGTTAAATATGGGTTTGAGTTGAGGCATTGGTTCGTGCATCGGGGTAGTAAAAATTATATTCAGCCTAACCAATCCTCTTGGTGTAGAAGTTTGGGTTATCGTTTGCCACGGGTTAAGGATTTAACTAATGCAGTATGTGGTAGAGTGTGGAGTAACCCATCCGCAGATTATCATTGTGAAAGTGTTGTTGGCGCCACGCCATCGTCATCTGGTAATCATTACCAACGTAGAATAGGGGCAGGATTTTTCACTGAGTGGGGTTACATGTCTAATTACGCCGATGTAGGTTTCCTCCATAATAATAAGTATTACTGGACAATCGACGCAACAAAAACTGACGATGCCTCCGGTGTCGAATCAAACTTCGGCCACATCACCGGCGCCGCTGCTTCTAATTCTAATAATATTTTCTTTGTTGTTTGCACTACACCTTAGTTTTTATTTTTTAGTCCTTAATACTTGGGTTGCGGGGAGCGGTTATGGTGCAGATTAGAGGATAATTTATCAAAGAATAAAGCCCCCGTGTAAGTTCGGTGCACTATTGGTGTTGCGCTGTTGCAGTTTAAATTCGTGAGTCATTTTAGTGCGGCAAGGTTTCGGACGTAGTCACTATAGCTATTTTGTTCACTATAGGTCGAAACGTCCGAAACCACCACACCCAATCCACCCTATCCACCAACCCAAAAAAGGCCTGATTTTCCGCCCAAAAATCGGTCAGGAAAGGTATTGATTTTATTAAAGTTTTTATTTCATTGTTTTTAAACAAAAAACACCTCCTCCCAAAAAACACCCAACACTATTTTATTTATCATATTTCCCCATCATCTCATTAACTTAATTGAATTTATTCATCATGAGTAATTGTATGTAAACCTTCTTTACTATGATTTATTCGCCTTGCAACTAAAAGAAGTGGTTAATTGTTTTTAATAAGCTATACTCTCAATAGTTTGTGATAAATCAAAAATTATTTTATAGACTAATAATTATAAAAAACCAAATAAGGAAAACACTCTTGATATATAGGATATTATGCAACATAGCTACAACTGCTGAATATGGCGGCATTATTTTTTTTATCTTTTTCAATATTTGTCTGGTCAACTTTTGAAAGTTGACATTATTTCTATCCTAAACCTCTGTAATGTACACACAAAAAATTGTCGTCACACTTTAGTTATAATTTTTAATAAGTGGTCATGTTTTGGTTTAAAACCACAATTGCGATTAACGCGTCATTCGCGGTTGTGTTCATCGTTGACTTTTTTATTGTCACATAAAATATCTTTAACGTCGTTGATTTTGCTACCATATTCCGTCAGTTTGCAGGCATTATCCGTCAATACTACCAATACTACCAATGCTATTAATGGCTCGGCGCCATATTTTACGTTTGATGGTGGACGAACCAAAGCCACTACGACTGATAGTTTGTTAGGTATTACTTTATCTGACGGTACAACAATCACTCCTTCAACCAACTTTTCGACGATCATAAACCCAATAGTATTGCCTAATGTAAACGAAACTTTTACTGATGTGGGTATGTTGATGCCAGTAACAAGAAACTCTATACCGCTAAGCTCGCTTGTTAATGCAAGGTATAACTATTGGGGGGATGATGATGGCGATGGGCAAGGAGCTAGAGGTGTTACCGCAACAGGTCGTTTAACTGTTGAGATTCGGGATAAAAATAATCAAACCGTTGCTCGTAATGATACCTTAGATATTTGTAATGCACCTTATAAATTAGTATTACGTAACACTAATGGTAGTTTAAGTACTCGGTATGGTGTGCCTAACCGTAGCATATTTACTGCCGATACAGTAACTTATTACATCAATCCAACATTATCCGCTAAAGTCTGTTATGCCAAGCCCGGGTTGCAAGAAGGTGTTGGTAGGTTTGCTGGTCCTGCTGATATGTGGGATACAAGGAAAGGATTTATCAGCCAATCTACCTCTTCCGATTCTTATAATCTTAATTTCCCAACTGTGGGGGCTAATGGTTTATACTTTGATTTAGACATAGGAGGAAGTGGGCTGCTGACTTGGGCTCCTGTCACTCAGGGCGGTATAACCGCCAATATGACGCCTAATGCGAGCGGTACTAGTGTGCGTGTCATGTTAACCGGTCCTGCAGCCACTAACGATGAACAGAGTAATGATTTACCTGGCCGACTTCAAGCCGGCATACCTGTTTTACCCCAAATATTCGAATTAGAAGGTAAAGATAGCCGTGGTAGAACCGTTGTAAAATATGGATTTGTTTTACAGAAGTGGTTTGTTAACCGCGGTTTGAGAACCGCGAAAGCGGCTAACATAACCGCTTGGTGTGCTAGTTTAGGTTACCGAATGATAAAAGTAAACGATGTCACCAATGCCGTTTGTGGCAATAATAGCTATTGTCAAGGCTCAGTTGGCGCTACACCGCCATCAAGTGGTAGCTATTACCAGCGTCGAATTAATGCTGGTTTGTTCAGCGAGTGGGGGCGTATGTCAAATTATTCTGGTGCGGGTTTTTCTAATTTTGCTTATTGGACAAGTGATGTTACTAGTTCGAGTGTATTTTATGTCTATTCATATAATGGACGAGTTTACAAAGGTAATCCGGCTACTGGCAATTATCATGGGCTATGTGTCTATCCTTAGGGGGGGCGTGTTTTACTTGCTTATCGTTGAGCGGTGAATGGTGTGCTGACTTAATTAAGACGAAGTAAACAAAGAATAGTTGCCTAGCAAAGATGTTTTTTAATATGAAAACGGAATACGATAATAATAAATACGCTAACGTGAGTGATAGCACGGTATGCTTTTCTACTTTTTGTCCGTGCTATTTTTTTGTATTTTGTTAATGCTTTAAGGTGATGAGATCTGTTTGTTCAATTCCTGTGTCGTAGGTGTCTTTTGAGTCAAAATACGTTGCTCTTGCATCAAAGAGGATTTCGTTGTTGAGTGAAATTCTTTTATAGTATTGTTCCAGTCGCTTATCCTGTGCCCAAGCGGGAATATTCGTATAATGATAGTAATAATAGACCCATTTTCCTGAGTCGACTTGGTAGTTGGTATATTCTATTTTGACGCTTTGAGTTTTCTCGATTTTATCTAGGATTATATTACCAAAGCAGAATGCCCCTTTACTGCCGATAAAGTATTTTTTCCCTTCTTCAGTTAATTGATATCTTAATCCTTCAATTTTGGTGGGGGATCTAGGCAGGGTGGTTATATCTGTATTGGCATCATAATATTGGGCTGTGATGTTTTTGGTTTTTAAGAATTTGAGATCGACAAATAGGTCGAGTATTTCAGTTTGTTTATCGAAAAACACATCGTTAGGAAAGATGTTTTGGTTATTTGGCAGGAAATAACATAATGCACGATTATCTTCTCTACTTAAAGTTTCTTGTAGCGATTGCTTATAATCTACATTATTGCAACCAAATAGTAGTAAGCTGAAAGTAGTTATCAGTGGATATTTTAGATTCATGATCATTAATCCCAATAGTTTTTAACAATTAAGCCAATACCACGGCTATAGAGCTTTTTTGTTTGTTCATCATAATAAAACCTTACGGTATCGGTTTTTAATTCATTTTTGGGCATTAATTTTGGCGGTAATTTATCAATAACATATTGATATTCAATTTCAATATAATTGCTATACGGCGTTATTTTGGTTACCGACTTGACAATCACTTTGCCAAAACAAAATCCTGACGAACTCAAGTTAGGCCATTTTCTATAGTATTTTTTGCCTTCTTCGGTAAGGTTATAGATATAAACGATGCTATTTTTATCCATTCCGCTAATTTCAATTTGTTCTGTTAACAAGTCTGCTTCTGTTAACGTTTGTAATAGGATTAATGTGTCAGAGTTGTATCGTCTGTCAAATATATAATAAGGCGCAGTCATTACTATTGATATGCATTTTATGGGTTCGCCATTACCGTTTATGGTGTCAAATCGTTGTTGGATTTCGTTTTGCCATTGTTGTTCAGTTAAATTAAAAACCTCGGGCAGTTTTTCGAATTCGGATTGGCTTTGTTGTGGCGGAGCATCACACGCATTTAGAGTGAGTCCGATTATTGTTACAGCTATTGTGCTGAGAAGATATTTTATTAATTCCATAAGGTTTTTCCCTCTTTTATTGGGTATCGGTTTTCCCTGAAGGAAAATAACTCATGGTAACTATTTAATTCAGTTTGCGTCGGATATTTTTCAAAGAGTGTGGTTATCGGTAGTGGAAAGCAAAATTCTTTATCTAAATAAATAAATTTATTGGCAGATAATGCCGAGTCTTTTATTGATAATTTGCTGCAAGGATAAGTCGAGCTGATATCGGCCTTTTCAAAAACCTTAATGCGATTAAGCCAATCAAATTCCATTGGCTTAAAATCGTTATAATCGTCGTAATAATCGTTTTTAAACACAATGATGTGGTCTTTGGCAAATTTTATATATTCGATAATTTGACTGGTTCTGTTTTGATCGCTTTCTGCTATGTGATATCGATAGCCGAATTTTAAACTTTGGTTTTCAAAATCAAATTCAGGGTCGATTAACCATTCAAATTTTTGATAGTCTTTGTATTCTTTATAATCTTCTATTCTTGAAGAAATTTTTGTTTTTAAATTTTCGATGTTGGTTTTGTTATCAAATAACTTTTTGACTTCAAGTAAGTCAATAAATCCGAGTTTATAAACATTTATACATAATCGGTTTTGATTGTCATAAGCTGGCGCGACAAACCTGTCACAATGTTCTGTGTTAGATGGGTTGTATTTTTCACTATATATATATCCTTCCGGTATACTTAGTTCTGCGATACCTTCAATTTTAGTTGTGTTGGGACCTGTAAGATAAATATCACCTTTTTCGAATGTAAATGGATTGGTATTTTTGTTGGATTGAATTTGTGTAAAATAGCGGCTGATTTCGGGAACTTTATCTTTTGGTATTTCAATCGCTTTACTTTCTTGCTTTTTATGTCGATAACTGTTGTCGTTATCGGTTTTTGCTGATTGAATATAACGATCTAAAAGACATTCTCGCTCAAGATTTGTTGGCCAGACTATTTTGTTTTCTGCATTTTTTAATACTTTTACATCGCGATGACAGTGACTGTTTTGTTCTGAACCAACGATGTCTTCGTAAAGTAAGATGTTGCCATTTACATCAAAGATCGATAATAATATTTGTTTATCATTATCATTATCATTATCACTATTTTTATCTTTATTTTTTGGAGTGGTTTTTTGGGCATAGTAGAGTTTTTCTGTGCCAACTTGAAGAAGGGTATAATTATTATATTCACCAATTGTTTTGCCCGTAATATCAATCAAACGTTTTTTAGAATTATCACTATCTTGTACCCAACTTGCTGTACCATATAAAGGCGATACGGCATAGTACTGATTTTGATAATGCATTTTCCCATCATAATCATAAATTTGATAAACATGATAACCATCTTGATAATTGCCTAGCCAAAAATAACCTGCTGAAAGGTTTTTGGGGATGCAATCAAAATTAGTCGTCCACGCTTTGGAACCAACATCGGTTTCTTTGCCTGTTTTGCTATTAACTAGATATTGGCTGTTATTTTTTTTACATAGCTGCATTATTGTATCGGATGTGATTATTTTGCATTGTGGTTTGGTTTGGGATTGCGTTTTTTGTGTCAGTGTTGTTTTAGGGAGTTTTTTAAAAAATTTACCTTGTAGATTTAAATAGCCTTCATCATATTCTGGGGTAGTTACTTCGGCATAACCGTTAATGAAGGGGCCGATTTCGAGATAATAACGCCCTTTGGGTGTAATTAGATTACCATCGGTATCAATGACAACCGATAATTTTGTGTCTTGATAATAATAGGCTATTCGTTCTTCGCCTAGATAAGTTAAGGTGTCAATGTTTTTAAACTTCAATATGTCGCCTTTTTTTTCAAAAGCAAATTTAAAATTATCTATCTTTCTTATATTGCTGTAGAGGAGGCTATCGCTACTATTGGTTAACTGCACAATCCAATAATGATCTTTGTATGTTATTGAGTTAATTTTTTGGCTGTTATCAATAATTACTGTGCCATCACGATCAAATAGTAGGTTGTTATAAGTAATATATTGGCTAGCATTATCAGCTAACGCGAATGTTGAAGATAATAATAAGCTTAAGTTTGTTAGGTATTGGACGAGCTTGATTATTTTTTTATTCATTATGGTAAGTAATTTTCCTTTTCAATTTTATTTTTGATTAAGTTGTTAGATAAACGATGCTCATTTGGAAATGAATGATTTAATTGCACGATTTATTGATAGTTAATCTGTTTTCTATAAACACGCTGTTATTGAAAACATCTACTATGCGACAACTTAAACTCTATTCCTTGGTTTATTACCGGTTGCTGATTATAATCTATAATATAGTCAATGAATTAAATCAAATTTATAAAATAGCATAAATTAGCATAATGTAAATTTATTTATTCATAATAAATAAGATATTAGGTATGTATAAATATTTTTCTTATGAATACCTTGTCTATAAGTAAGTCTTCATTGCCGGATAACAAGGTCGCTTGCAAAGGTCGATTTGTTCATAGTCAAAAAATAAAGTCTATGTTAGACTGAATCAAACTCTGAAGCTCTTTTGCCTAAGTGATATTTCAATTCATATGGTGGATTAGCCGCGGTATAGCACAGAAATGGCTATGCTTCCCGATTTGGATAAGGTGTTTAAATATATGCAATTAGTTGATAATTATCAGCGTCGATTTCAATATCTGCGTTTGTCGATTACCGAGCTGTGTAATTTTCAGTGTCAGTACTGTTTACCCAATGGTTATCGACCTAACAAGGCTCATAAATTTTTGTCGCTCAGTGAGATTAATAATGTTGTTGCAACATTTACTGAACTTGGTGTGCGTAAAATTCGGTTAACAGGTGGCGAGCCCACTTTGCGTCGTGATTTTATGGATATTTTGTCGATGATCTCTGCTTACCCAAGTGTGAAAGAACTCGCCATTACAACCAATGGTTCTCGTTTATTAAAAAATATTCATAATTGGCATCAAGCAGGTTTGAATGCGATCAATATTAGTATTGATAGTCTGTCTCCGCATTTATTTAAATTAATTACCGGTCAAGATAAGCTTAAAGAACTAATGCAATGTGTGGATAGATCATTAGAAGTAGGTATAAAAAAAGTCAAAATTAATACCGTTTTGATGAAAAATATGAATGATAATTTAGATGATTATTTGTCATGGATTAAATGTCATCCAGTCGAATTACGTTTTATTGAGCTGATGGAAACAGGCGAAAGCCTTGAGGTATTTAATCGCTATCACCAGTCCGGTAGTTTGATTGAAACACAGCTAATTGCACAGGGTTGGCAATTGCAATCTAAAAATCCGCTATCAGGTCCAGCTAAAGTTTATGTTCATGACGACTATCAAGGCAAAATTGGGCTGATTATGCCGTATTCAAAAGATTTCTGTAAAAGTTGTAATCGATTGCGCGTATCATCAATAGGTAAGTTGCATTATTGTTTGTTTGGTGATGCCGCCGTTGATTTGCGTGATTTGCTCCAAAGTCCAGCGCAACAGCAACAATTAATTGCAAGAATCTTTTCTTCGCTAATGATCAAACCAGAAAAACATCTGTTACATGCTCATAATGTTGGTATTACGCCTAATTTATCCTATATTGGTGGATAATTGGGTATTTTGTTTTGGTACATTCATCAGTTGCCAATGCTGTATTGCCCAATCTAAAAGTTGCTGTTGTGTGGCATCTTGCCAATCTTGTGGTACACATTGCCCTAAAAATTGCAGAGCTTGAACAGTTAATGCTTTAAGATTGTTTAAATCAATCGGGTTGGCATGGTTTTGTTTTGATAGCTTATTGCCGTTGTTATCGAGTACTAGCGGTAAATGGCAGTAGCTTGGCACAGGAAAGCCGAACAGTTGATACAGTGAGATTTGTTTAGCGGTAACCGGTAATAAATCTGCTCCACGCACAATTTCAGTAATACCTTGCTGATGATCATCTAATACTACCACTAAATTATAGGCAAATAAGCCATCTTTACGATGAATAATAAAATCTTCTTGTGCGTTAGCTTTTTCGACGGTTTGTAAGCCAAGAATTTGATCAGTAAATTCAAAAACAGGATGATTTTGTTTTAAACGAATGGCAACTTGTTTATTATTGATAGATAAATGCCTTTCACGACAAAAATTATCATAAATACCATTGCTCAGATTTTGAATTCGCTGTCTAGTACAATCACAATAATAGGCTTGTTGATTATCAATGAGCGTTTGTAAAATGGCTTGATAACGTTTGCTGCACGCTGATTGGTATAACACTTCATCATCCCAATATAAATTTAGTGCTTCAAGAGTTTTTAATATCAGTGATGATGCCCCTTTAACTTCTCGTGGTGGGTCGATATCTTCAATACGAACTAGCCATTTACCGAGGCAAGATTTAGCTTGGAGATAACTCCCCAGCGCCGTTACCAACGAACCAAAATGTAATGGTCCTGATGGTGAAGGGGCAAAACGACCGATATAATGCATAGGTCTAGTTGAGAATGATGGATGGAGCTGGTGTTACATGCCCATCTGTTTTTCGCGAAGTTCCGCAAGTGTTTTACAATCGATACATAAATCTGCTGTTGGTCTTGCTTCTAAGCGACGAATGCCAATTTCAACGCCACAAGATTCACAATAACCAAAGTCGTCTGATTCAATTTTCTTTAATGTTTTTTCGATTTTTTTGATCAGTTTTCGTTCTCTATCTCGAGCACGTAATTCTAAACTAAATTCCTCTTCTTGTGTTGCTCGATCGGCTGGATCAGGAAAATTCGCAGCTTCATCTTGCATGTGAGAAACTGTTTTCCCCATTTCATCTTGTAATTGAGTAAGCCATGCTTTTAATATCAATTCAAAATGTTTTAATTGTTTAGGGTTCATGTACTCCTCGCCTTGTTTTTCTTTATAAGGCTCAAGCCCCGCAATTGAAAGCAGGCTAAGAGAAGATGTATTTAACTTTTTTTCCTTTTTCACAGCAATCCCCTTAAGTACAGATTATTTGCAAGCGGTAAACTATATCAATAAATTAGCTATTGGCAAATTTTTTTTATTATTTTTTATGTACAAAAAATAAGCGAAATAGTGCAACTGTATGTTATTAATTAAGATAAGTAGCTATTCCCACTTTTTTAATCCATTTTTAGGGCATTTAGTTACTAAGTCGTACAGCTTATCGTTATCTGGTAAAACAAGTTCAGGACTGATGTCATACAGTGGGTAGAGCACAAATTCTCTGTTTTTCATGTGGTAGTGTGGAACGGTGAGCCTTTCACTTTCTAGTACTAAGTTGTCATACAATAAAATATCAAGATCTAAGGTTCGAGCACCCCATCGATTGTCTTTACGTACACGACCTTGCGCTTTTTCTATGGATTGTAGTTCGTCAAGTAGTTCAATTGGAGATAAATTTGTCGTTAGTTCTATGACGGCATTAAGATAATCATTTTGGTTTTGTGGACCAAGAGGTTTGCTTCGGTAAAAAGGAGAAATAGCCGTAACTGTTGTGTTAGATAGCTGCTTTAATGCCGCAATTGCACGATTGGCTTGTGACAATGGATCTTCAAGATTACTGCCTAAGGCGATATAACAAGTTGACATAATAAGATGTTAAATTTTTGATTTGATTATTTTTTGTAGGAAGTATTTTAACATATAAAATAATGGCTAAAAATGATTATATCAATGGCGTATACGTTATGATTTTAGGTTATTAGAATATAACTACTTAATCTTTAACCTGTGGCTAATTATACGTTATTTTAGCTATTCCAAAGTAAACCAGTTTCACTAATCACTTATCGACTTTGCTGAGTTTGAGAGTTTTGCATGAATTTAGGTCAACAGTTAAGTTTTTTAATCAGAAATACGCCAATAATCAGTGACCCTCAAGTTATTGATTGTGCTATTAATGGGATAACTGATTATTTTGCTTGCACTTTACAAGCTTGCCATGAAGATGATGTTCATAAATTGCTAGCATGGATAGCAGATGAAGGCGGTAATGCCAGAGCTTGGCTAATTGGTCAAAAAAAGTTAGCTAGCGCAAGGCAAGCCGCGCTACTTAATGGTTTTCAAGCCCATTGTTTAGATTATGATGATGTACATTCAGATGTTCGCGGTCACCCCTCTGCCGTTATTTTATCTGCACTTATTGCCAGTGTTCGATTAGATAATGCTGAGCAAACAATTGATGGCCGGCGTTTTTTAACCGCTTATGTTATTGGTATCGAAGTGATGGCCTTATTGGGACAAAGCATTAATCCACAGCATTATGAAAAAGGTTGGCATGCAACTATTACTTTGGGTGGGATTGCGGCAACAGCGGCTATTTGTTATCTCTATGATGAACCTTTTTTATCACAAGCATTAACGTTAGCTGCGACTCAAGCATCGGGAATGCGTTTGTTAATGGGCACGCCGATTAAGTTTTTGCATGCTGGGCTAGCAGCCCAGCATGCCATACAAGCGGTTGAGTGGTTAAGAGCGGGTATACATGCCGATCAGGATTTTTTAGATGATAAATTAGGTTTTTTGGCTATTTATGGACAAGGTAATACACGTTTTGATTTAAGTCATTGGGGTAAAACTTGGAAGATTGTGCATCCCGGATTATGGTTTAAAAATTATTCTTATTGTTCAGCTGCTGCTTATATTGCTGATGCGGGGCAATTGCTTTATCGGAATGCTAACTTTAGTGTTGATAAGATTGAGAGTATCACTATCTTTTTTTCTCCACCACAAAGTGATGCAGCGTTAATTTATCAAATGCCTTTGCTTGCTGAACAAGGGCGTTTTTCGGCTGAGTATGTTTTAGCATTAACTCTTTTAGGGTTGCCACTTAGTTTTGAACAGTTTTCAGCAAAACCTATTGCAAATGGCATAAAAAATTTGATGCAGAAGATGAAACGAAGCTATCAAATACAACTTACCCCCCATCCACAGGCGTATAATCAACGTTATGTTGTTGTTGAGATTGTTAATAGTACAGGTGAAAAGTTGAACCAAAGAATTGACCTTCCAAAAGGTTCGCCAAAAAATCCATACAGTCAGCGAGAATTATCATTGAAGTTGGTCAAAGCCGTAGGTGACCAAAAGACCACAGATAATTTATTGAAAGATATTCGTGCGCTTGCGGTCGGTTTAGATCTGCATACATTTTTATTGTCATATCTTTTAAAGCTTTAACGATTAAAAACTCATTTTGTGGTTAAATCAGTTTTTAATCGTTAAATTTCAAAATCGATTTCATCGGTCAATTGGCGCAAAAAGCGTTGTGTTATTTCATTTTGTGGATTATCAATTATTGATTTTGCTGGTCCTTGTTCAACAATTACGCCATCTGCCATAAAAATAACTCGGTCTGCAACATACTTAGCAAACTCCATTTCGTGGGTTACGATAATCATTGTGATATGTTCTTTAGCTAGCTGTAGCATTACTTGTAGTACTTCGTGTACACGCTCGGGATCAAGTGCGGATGTTGGCTCATCAAATAATAATACTTTTGGTCTGACTGCAAGTGCTCTTGCGATTGCAACACGCTGTTGCTGACCACCAGATAAGGTTATGGGATATTGTGTGGCGTAAGGTAACATACCAACGCGTTCTAATAATGATAGACCAAGTTGTTTGGCCTCTTTTTTATCTATCTTTTGTCCAACAATTAATGGATAGGTGATATTTTCTAATGCGGTTTTATTTTTAAATAAATTATAGTGTTGAAAGACCATTGCAGATTGCTTGCGTAAATGGGTTTCTTCTTTATTACTATAATGTTTAGCATCTAGCATTGCTGTGCCAATTTGAATGGTGCCGGTGTTTGGTTTTTCTAATAAATTTAAGCAACGTAATAAGGTCGATTTGCCTGATCCTGACGGTCCAATAATTGCAACCACTTCGCCTTGTTCAATGTTTAGGTTGATCTCTTTCAAAACTTCATTATTAGCAAAGCGTTTAGATAAATGTGATACCGTAATCATAACCCGTCTCCTTAACGATGATAGGGGGCCGTGAGTTTCTGCTCTAACTGTTTTTGTATCCAAGAATAGATAACAACAGTTAACCAGTAAACAATGCCTACAGCTAAATAGGTTTCAAAGTAGAGGAATGAGTTAGCCGTTAACATTTTTCCTGCTGCTAATAGTTCTTGTACGCCAACAAAAAAGGCAACAGACGAATCTTTAAGTAATGAGATGAACATATTACCGGTGTTCGGTAAGGCATTGACCATGGCTTGGGGCAGTATAATACCGCGGTAAACTTGTATTTTACTTAAACCTACTGTTAGCCCTGCTTCTTTCTGCCCGTGATCAACCGATTCTAAACTTGCTCGGAAAATTTCGGCTAAATAGGAGGAATATTTTAAACTAAAGCAGATAATGGCTGCCGTTGTTGCCCCCATATGTTTTAAAACAGGAAAAATCTGCGGTAATCCGTAATAAATAATAAACAGTAAAACAACGGAGGGTATTCCTCTAAACAGAGATATAAACAGTGCAAAAATAGTATCGATAATGATTATTTTATTGCTACGCAGTAATGCAATAGCTAACCCTAATATAATGGCAAACATAATCGATACGATGGTAATAAAAAGGGTAACCGGCAGATAAGGCAATATCTGCGGAAACACACTTAAAAAATAGTTTACATTAAAATTCATAAGGTAATATCTTCGCCAAAATATTTAATTGCCAGATTTTTCAATGTGCCATTAGTGCGTAACTTTTCGATGGCTTGATTGAATTTTTCACGCAGTGCTTGACCTTTTTCATCTTTACTAAATGGAAATGCGACTTGCTCAATAGTAATGGGTTCACCCACTAATTTGAACGGTAGATTTTTACGCTTAATTTCAGCCAGTAATATCGGTTTTGAATTAACATAGCCATCAACTCGTTGATACTCTGTGTCATACATTGCACCATCTCGTGTTTCATAGGTCTTGATGGTGATTTCATTGTTAGGAAAGGCTTTTTTTAGATTGTTTATATGATTTGAGCCTAGCACACCAGCAATAGTTTTGCCTTTAAAATCAGATAATTGATTAATATTATTGTTATCTTTGTGAGTCACAATTTGACTACCATAAAAGCTATAGGTGTTGGAAAAATCATATTTGGCTTGACGAGCAGGTGTAACTGCAACCGCATTGGCTATAGTATCTAACCGCCCAGAATCAAATTGTCCCATTAAGCCACCAAATTCGGCAATGTTCCATTCGACTTTATAGCCTAATTCTTTGGCAATCGCCTCGGTAACTTCAACATCAAATCCGACTAATTTGCCATCTTGTTTATAACCGTTTGGGTAGCTTTGTCCTGTAGAACCTACTTTAATAATATTTTGCTCTGTGACTTGATGGCTAGATTGATTATCACAACCCATTAAGGTTAGGCTAGTTAATAAAAGAGCGGACAGTAGTGTACTTATTTTTTTCATTGTTTATTACTCCTTTTTTTCCATTCGGTATAGCTTTTATGATTTAAAATTTTTTCAAAATAGAGCGTAGTATGATCTGGAGTTAAATCCGCTTGCCCTATTTTTTTATAGCCTTTATTTATATACGTCTGGGCAAGCCATGGATGATTTGCGGCGGTGCCTAACGTGACGGCAGGTAACTTTAGTTGGTTAATTAAAATTTGCTGTTCAACAAAATCCCATAATGCATTACCATAGCCTTGACCTTTATAACGTGGATCGGTTGCAAACCAACCTAAATGGGGTAACCCATAAGGTCCTGGGTTATTGCCCCATGGAAAGCGAATGCTTAAAGTTGATAGTAGTTCACCATCTTTTTCAAATAAATACACGGCATTAGACTCAATATGCTCAGCAATCTGCGATTGCTTGATTGTTGCTGCGGCAAAATGAATGCCTAATTGAGTTGTGGCTTGATAAGCACTATGCAGTAGGGCTTGATAAGCTGGAATATCTTTATCAGTCATTAAGCGAAAACTCATGCTAATACTCCACACTGTTCAGCGTATTGAATGACTTGTGCTACTTTTTCAGGAGCAGAGCCAAGATAGTTAATTGGATCTAACCAAGTATCAAGCTCGGATTCGGTAAATTCTTTGTTTAAACTTGGATCTTCTAATAATATATCTTTAAATGGTCGATTTTGTTCAAACGCTTTCATGGCGCTTTGATAAACCAGTTGATGAGCAGTTTGTTTTCCTAATCGCTTACCAATTTCGAACATGACTTTTTCTGATAACAGCAAGCCATTTTGTAGTGATAAGTTAGCTAACATCCGATCAGAATTGACTTTTAGACCTTTAAGTACAGCTAACGCTGTTTGTAGTTGCGCTGAAATGTAAAGGTTAATTTCAGGTAGTGCGATCCATTCTGCACGCCAACTCATGGCATCGCGTTCATGTTCAACTTTCATTGATTCGTGAATTAATGCGACGCTTTTTAAAAGTGGAGCCGTCAAACTGGCTAAACCTTCTAATGCTGCTGGGTTGCGTTTATGTGGCATGGTGGTTGAACCAATTTTTCCTGCTGAGAAGGGTTCTTCAACTTCGTTAATTTCAGTACGCATCAAGTTGTAAAATTCATTGCCTATTTTGCCTAATGTGCCACTGATTAGCCCGATGACTGATGCATATTCAGAAAAACGATCACGCGCCGCTTGCCAACCGATATTAGGGGTATTTAGTCCGAGTAACGTTAACGCTCGCGATTCAACTTGTGGTCCTAGCTTGCCCATTGATGCATACGTACAAATTGCGCCACTAATATTACCGACTAATACCCGTTGTTTGATTTCACTTAAACGTTGTAAGTGCCGAATAAATTCATCTAACCATACTGCAAGTTTAAAGCCAAAGGTTGTGGGAAGCGCTTGCATGCCATGCGTACGCCCAACCATGGGTAAATATTGATACTGTTTGGCTAAACGTTTTAGTTCGAGTGCCACCTGTTTGCTATCGCGTTCAATGACAACAAATGATTGTTTTAATTGTAAAACAGTTGCAGTATCGACAATATCTTGTGTGGTTGCCCCGTAATGAATATATTGACCGGCATCACCTACTTGTTTTTGTAGTGCGTTAATGGTCGACATTAACGAGTGTTTGGCCTTTGCCGCTTCTTCGGCAATGTGTTCAATTGATAGTTTAGTTGCATCGGCTTTGGCTATGATTGCATTGGCAGCTTCAGCGGGAATTACACCTAGCTCACCTTCTGCTTGAGCTAAAGCAACTTCGACCTCTACTTGTTTTTGCAGGCGATTTTGTTCTGACCAGATCGCCCTCATTTCGCTCGTACCAAAGTTATTGCCTAAAATTAAAAAATCTAAAATATGTGACGCCACCCAACTATCCTCAATCATGGTAATTATTCTATTAAATAATTATTAGTAATTATTGGGAGATCGTCTAATAATCTGTTTGTCTATGGATATAACCAATTGGAATAAAGGCTTAATGAAAAAGGGTAATTTTTGTGCTTAAGTCGTAATCAGGATACTTTTTAAGTCGTGAGGAAGGGAACACTAAACAAGTTAATCTTTTGAAAAAAAACGTTCAGGAAAGCTATTGATTTTATTTGTTTTTTATTTTTTAGTTTGCTTCATATGGTTAGCTATCGTCTTAATAATAATTAAAAATAAAATAAACAAGTTATAACAAACCAAGAGAAAATAACCAAAACAAAAATTTTGTTTTGGTTATTTGAGTGTTTTTCTTGTGACTTAAACAACAATTTTTATAGGACTTGAACAATTGATTCGCAAAGTCTAGACATGTTATCTAACGTCATACCTGCGACATTGATACGTCCGGAATTAACAATATAGATGCCGTAATCGCTACGTAATTTTAGGACTTGCTCTTCACTTAAACCGCTAAACGAGAACATGCCATTTTGTTTGACAATAAAACTAAAATCTTGATTAGCACCTTTATCTTGTAAGGTTTTCACAAATAGTTGGCGCATGCGGTGGATGCGTTGGCGCATATTGGTTAATTCATCAATCCATTCTTCTTTTAATTCATCATTGTTTAAAATATACGAGACTATTTTAGCACCATGGGCTGGTGGGTTAGAATAATTCGCTCGAATGATGGTTTTTACCTGACTAAAAGCGCGATCGGCAATTTCAGCATTGGCAGCAATTAAGGTAAATGCTCCAGCTCGTTCATTATATAAGCCAAAATTTTTAGAATATGAGCTAGCAATAAGAAGCTCAGGATGGTTGTTCGCAAATAACCGTAGCCCATAGACGTCTTCTTCTAAACCCTGTCCAAAGCCTTGGTAAGCTAAGTCAAATAGTGGTAACCAACCATTTTTTAAGGCTAAGTCCGAGATAGCTTGCCATTGTTCTGGGGTTGGATCAATACCCGTTGGGTTGTGACAGCAACCATGGAATAACACTGCTTCCCCTGAGGCAACAAGGCTTAAGTTATTCATCATTGCATCAAAATTAAGGCTGTGAGTCTGAGGATCGTAATACTGGTATTCACGAACTTCAAGCCCTGCCATTTGAAATACACTACGATGATTTGGCCAAGATGGATTGCTGATCCAAACGCGTTTTACTTTTGTTCTGCGAGCTAAAAAATCGGCCATAATTCGTAAGGCGCCAGTTCCCCCCGGTGCTTGGGCGGTTTTGGCTCGTTCATTTTCATGACCAAAAAGTAGTCGTTGGGTTGCTGTATTAAAGGTATTGTCACCGTCAATTGCTAAGTAGCTTTTTGAGGTTTCATTAGTTAATAAGAAGTGTTCTGCTTTTTTTACACTTTCTAGAATAGGTGTTTTGGTGGTTTCATCTTTGTAGACACCAACACTTAGATTGATTTTATTAGTGCGTTCGTCTTTGTTGTAAAGATCGGCTAGCCCTAAAATAGGATCGGCTGGAGCTGCTGTTAAATATTCAAACATAATTCACCTATCAGATCTAATGACTGTTAACGCATTATATACACATTATTTTGTAAGTTACAATTTCGATAGTGGTATTCTATAAGTGTGTTTTTGTAAAAATTTCTTTAGTTTTTGCTTTTCTATATTTAGCGAAAAATAGTAATTTGGTTAAAAAATGAAATCAAATCATTAGTTAAGGTTGTTAATTCACCTGTAATTAAATCTTCTTTTACTACTTCGCCGGTTAAGTTGTTTATTGAAATAATTTTAGTGCTGTCATCTGTTGAGGCAATAAAAATAGTCGGTATGCGTTTTAATCTTTTTTGTTGAGATAAATGAGCAATTAAATTTTGTTCTAAGTTTGAAAAATCATCATCATTCCAAGCTTGGATCAAAACTAAATTAGTGTCATTAAACTTAGCTGTCATATTGCCCGCGTATTGTGTCCCGTAAAAAATATGCGTACTTGGGTGTAATTTAATGCCAATAACTTGTTCAATAATGGTTAAGTTTCGAGGCGGTTCCAATAAGAAAGGTTGCCAATATACTGTTAATTTTTCAGTTTTTAAAATACAAGGTGAAGGTATTGCATGGAGATCTTCACTTTGTGGGGCGTATTTGAATTGCTCAATCCAGCGAGTTGTAAAATTAAGTAAAGCAGTTTTATCAGTAGAGTCCATAAACAAATATATCTCATATTTAGATTATTACGTTATTTAATCATAATTATACTGGTTAAATTCGGCTATACATAATCGTATCAATGTTTTTTTTAATTTGGTAATTATTAAGAGAAAGTTTTGTAAAAATGATTCAGATTAGTCGCCGTTTTAATATAAGATTTTAAGCGACTTAAGATAAGTTATTTATAATTTGGTAAAGGTTAATTAGAAATAAGAAAAATGGATAATTATATTGTTTATAAAATAGCGAGTTTAATTTTCTTGCTATCCTTTGCCTAAACGTTAATAATAGAGAGGGATAATTTTATCCTTGTAATGCAGCAATGGCGTTAGACATTACAGTTTGTCAAAATAAAATAGTGTAAGTAGAATCATTATAATTAGATAATACGTTTATTTTAAACAGTTGCATAAAGATTTAGTTTATTTGCCAAACCAGTAAAATATAGCGGTTTGCAAATTAACGATAATAACAATGTCAATAAATTATACAATTAGTTTTTTTGCAAAGTATTTAGTGTCTTTTAATTTAATATTTTGCCTAGCGTATTATATTGATGTTGATTAAGTAGTATCGGTTTCACATAAAATAATAACAAAAATAACATAAATAAAATAATGAATACCGTATATAAAATATTTAGTTAAGTACCATTATTCATCATTGTTAAAATAATCACTTATCAATAATAAGATTCTACCTACAAGTTAATTAAGATTAATGAAGAGTGTAGAATAATGAAAAGAATGCTAATCAACGCAACCCAGCAAGAAGAGCTGCGTGTTGCGCTTGTTGATGGCCAACGCTTGTATGATTTAGATATTGAAAGCCTTGGGCATGAGCAAAAAAAAGCGAATATTTATAAAGGTAAAATCACTAAAATCAATCCAAGTTTAGAGGCGGCTTTTGTTTCTTACGGTGGGGAACGTGATGGGTTTTTACCTTTAAAGGAGATTGCAGAAAGTTATTTCCCATCTAATATTTCTGGTCGTCGTAGTATTAAGCATCTACAAGAAGGTCAAGAAGTTCTTGTCCAAATTGAAAAAGAGATTCGAGGTAAAAAAGGTGCGGCTTTAACCACTTATATTAGTTTAGCTGGTAGTTATTTAGTGTTAATGCCTAATGATCCACGTGCTGGTGGTGTTTCGCGTCGTATAGAAGGCGAAGAAAGAGCGGATCTTAAACGTATTATTGATGCTATCGAAAAACCCAAAGGTATGGGTGTTATAGCTCGAACAGCAGGGGTTGGTAAAAGCCAAGAAGAGTTGCAACAAGATTTAGATGCATTAGTTAACTATTGGACTGCCATTCAAAATGAGGCTAAAAAGCACCCTGCCCCAAGTTTAATTCATAAAGAAAGCGATATTATTACTCGCGCATTTCGTGATTATTTACGTGATGATGTTGGTGATATTTTAATTGATAACTCGAAAGTGCTTGAGATAGCAAAAAAACGGTTAGCTGATTTAGGTCGCGTTGAATATGTTAATCGCCTTAAATTTTATGATGGTGATGTGCCTTTATTTAACCATTTCCAAATTGAAGGGCAGATTGAGTCGGCATTTCAGCGTGAAGTGCGTTTACCTTCTGGTGGTTCGATTGTTATTGATACCACCGAAGCACTTACGGCGATTGATATTAACTCGGCTAAGTCGATTCGTGGTAGCGATATTGAAGAAACCGCTTTTAATACTAATCTTGAAGCAGCAGAAGAAATTGCGCGTCAGTTACGTTTGCGTGACTTAGGTGGTTTGATTGTTATTGATTTTATTGATATGACGCCAATTCGTAATCAACGTGAAGTCGAAAATCGCTTAAAAGAGGCGATGAAAACTGATCGAGCACGTATTCAAACCACTCGCATTTCGCGTTTTGGTTTACTTGAAATGTCTCGTCAACGTTTAAGTCCTTCTTTACGTGAAGCAACACATCATATTTGCCCTCGTTGTCAAGGCACAGGTACGGTTCGTGATAACAATTCATTATCTTTGTCTATCCTTCGGTTAATTCAAGAAGAAGCGATGAAAGATAATACTGTACAAATCGATGTCATCGTACCAGTACCTATAGCGAGCTATTTACTTAACGAAAAACGTCGTGCTATTAATAACATTGAAAGCATGCATCCAGATGTCAAAATTGTGATTGCTGGCGACGAAGAGATGGAAACACCGTTGTATAAGGTTATCCGTAAGCGTAGAGGCGAAGAAACGGACGTACTGAGTTATAATCTTCCAAAACTAATTCGTGAACTTGAAGAAGAGGAAGATGAACAACAAGCTGTTGAAGTAATTGTTGAACAAGCCGTATTATCCGGCCCTAAAGTTGAAGCTTCTGTCGCTCCAAAAGAAAAATTAGCGCCAAAAACTAAAAAATCAGAAGGTTTATTTAGTGGGCTATTTGGTAAACTACGTAAGTTGTTTGTTACAGAAAAAGCAGAGCCAGAGCCAGAAGTTAAACCAAAGACAGCCAAAAGACGAGATAATCAGCGTTCAAATAATCGACGTCAACGTAATAACCGAAATAGTAGTGCGGCTAGCAATGCTAATGTTGTTACAGCAGGTACTCTTGATGAGACGAAAGAGCCGAGTAGAAATAATAATCGTAGAGCTAAATCAAATGCGAATTTGTCAAATTCAACAAATAATATTAAGGTAGATAAAGTCGCTGACGAAGCAGTGCTACCAAAACAGCGCGAAGCAAAACCAAGACGTCAACAACGTGTATTAGCTAAAAGTGTTCGTGTAAAAAATACTGATATAACTGTACAATCTCAGCAAGAAAGAGTAATCATTCCTTCTTTGTTGTTGCCGGTTATTGTTACTAAAGAAACTGAAGACCATATTACATCAGAAAATCAATCAAAGCGTCAGCGTCGCACATCTAGGCATTTGCGAATGAATGGTCAACGTAATAAACGTCGTGTTCGTAATGTGGAATTAAAGCAGTCTCCAATGCCGTTATCATTTGCTGCTGCATCATTAGAATTAGCATTGGGTCGAGTTGTTGTCGATTACAGCCAAATAGTAAATGATGAACCAAATAGTGTTGTGCCTGTTATTCCTTCGCTTTTAATTCCTGTTATTGTTAAAAATGACGAAGATGTAAATAGTCATAGTGTTGATACTGTCACAATTGATGAACAGTCAAAAATTTCTTTATCTACAAATGTTCAAGAAAATTTTGGAGATAGCGAAAAAATTAGTGATGGAACTGATCAGATAACTCATGATTTACAATTAACAGGTTATTCTTCTTCAGCAATGGCTAAAGCGCCAGCACCAGAGTATGAAACTTCTGATGTTGGAATAAAATTACGTGAAGAGTCAGATTATCACTTTGAAGGTAAAGGTAATGCTGGTGGTTTAAGTGCACAAGATCATGCGTATGCCGCAGCAAGTAAACCGGTGATGCCGGATTAATCAATAGATAAATTAAAACACGGTGAGCGTTTGTCACCGTGTTTTGTTTATTTATAATAGTGATAAAGATAAATAATGATTATCTATATTTTTAAGAGAATAGTAACGTTTTTATTTATTATCTGCGTACTGGCTCAGATTAGCTTCTGTTTAGTTTATTTTACTCCTTATTCAATGTCTAACTTTCATAATCTAAATTTTATTGATGCCTATAGTGCTTTTTTTAAGCAGTTGCTGCAAGGTGAATTTAGGTTGTTAACAGGGGAAACAGTACTTTTTTTTCAGACATTATTGGCTACATTTGAACTTTGTATCCTTGCTTTATTCGTAGCTCTACTTGTTGGATTACCTTTAGGAATTTTTCTTGGACTGAGTAATATTAACTGGTTGAATAATATGATTCGCTTAGGGTCTTTATTATTATATTCTTGTCCTATCGTTATGTTAGTTATTGTTGTTATGTATTGTCTGTCGCCGACTTGGACTATATCGATGAATTTTGATATATCACCATCAGTTACTGGGACTTCTTTACTGGAGATCTTGGCTTCAACAAAAGCATCTAAATGGCAAGAGTTGTTTGAGCAATTTCATTATTTAATTTTACCAATCATTCTTTTAGCTATTCAGCCAAGCATTATGACCATTCAATTAATAGGTCAAAATGTAAAAAACACATCAAGACAAAATTTTATAAAAATGGCGATTATTCGTGAGCGTTCACCGTTTAAAATTTTACGTCGACATTTGTTACCCAATTCAATCCCAGCCACTATTCCACAGTTGACTTATAATACAACAACGCTGTTATTTTCAACGATGGTTATTGAAATTTTATTTAATCGAGCAGGACTTGGGCAGTGGGTAATGATTGCTTATCATCATCATAATTATTTTATTATTTCTATTGCTATTTTAGCTTGTGGGACGGTTATTAGTTTATTAACGTTATTAGGCGAAATTTCGGCGATTGCAATTTATCCTTTGCGCCATAAGGAATATTATGTTTAGGCTAGCTAGTTTAATGAAAAACATTAAGTCATGTTTTAGTCGGCTACATGGTAATCTCTATTTAATTGTTGGTTTTTATGGCATATTGGCGATTACTTTTGTCGCATTATCAACTAAATGGTTTTTTCATGCCCATTTAAATCCTACCTATCCTGCATTATTACCTCCCGCTTGGTGGATTAATGGTGATATCAATCATATATTAGGTACGAACGCGAAAGGACAAGATATTTTTGATTATTTGCTAATTGGATATCGCTCAACTATTTCAATGACATTAAAAGTGGTATTTTATGTAGTTGTCATTGGCGGATTAATTAATTATTTAATGTTTTTTATATCGTTGATACGTCCTTTTGTTTTATTCATTTTTAAATTTTGTATGGTAGTCCCCCCATTACTTGGTGTGATTGTGATTAGCTTATTGTTAGAAGATGATATTACTAATATGTTATTGGTGGTTGGATTATCTTATACTCCACGCTTTATTTACAATATTCATCAACGCGTTATTAATGAATGGAATAAGACATATATTACAGCTTATAGATTGGATGGCTTATCTTCATTTTCAATTTTAAATCGTTTTATTTTACCTAATATTTTACCTATCTATTTGACCGAGATTGTTTCGTTATTTGGTTCAATCATTTTATCTCTTACCACTATAACTTTTTTAGGTTTTGCTAATGATGTTTCCCGACCTGATTTAGGCATGATGATGTTTCAAATGAAAGATATTATTGCCTCTAATTATTTAGCCTTTCTATCTCCTGGAATTGCGGTGTCTGCTACAATAATTTTTGTTTATTTATTTAACTTTGGATTATATGGTCGGCGAGCAGGAACTTAATTATGGCATTATTAGACATTCGAAATTTAACCATTGAGTTTATTACTCCCGATGGCCTTTTGCGCGCAATTGATCGCGTTAATTTGAAGTTGTCTGAAGGCGAAATTCGAGGCTTAGTTGGTGAGTCAGGCTCAGGGAAAAGTCTTATCGCTAAAGCTATTTTAGGGGTAACTAATCATAATTGGAAAATTTCTGCTGATCGATTTTATTTTGATAATATTGATTTACTAAAGTTAACTCCTAAACAACGTCGAAAAGTAATTAGTGATAATATTTCGATGATATTCCAAGAACCGCAATCTTGTTTAGATCCTTCAATGAAAATTGGTCAACAATTGATTGAGGCTATACCAAAACGAACCTTTAAAGGGCATTGGTGGCAGCGGCTATTTTGGCGTAAAAACCGTGCTATTGAACTGTTGCACCGAGTTGGTATTAAACATCATAAAGAGATATTAAAATCTTATCCATTCGAATTGACCGAAGGCGAGTGTCAAAAAGTGATGATTGCAATTGCATTGGCTAATCAACCCAAGTTACTGATTGCAGATGAGCCAACAAATGCGATGGAAGCAACGACTGAAGCACAAATTTTTAGGTTGCTGGCTAGTATGAATCAAAATATGGGTACCACTATTTTGCTTATTAATCATGACTTGCAGATGGTAACTCGATGGACAGATCGTATTAATGTGCTGTATTGTGGGCAAACAGTTGAAGTTGCTGATAGTGAAGATTTAATTAGATCTCCTTATCATCCTTATACTCAGGCTTTAATTTATGCGATCCCTGATTTTGGCAAAGCGATGCCACATAAAAGTCCGTTAAATACCTTACCTGGTGTTATTCCGTCACTTGAACATTTACCGATTGGATGTCGATTAGGACCAAGATGTCCCTATGCCCAAAAAAAATGTATTTTGGCACCAGAATTAATACCGATAAAAGACCATTTTTTCGCCTGCCATTTTCCGTTAAATACTGATGAGTAACTGTAAATAATAGGAATACTCGATGAATCCAATATTAAAAGTACGTAACTTATCTAAGCAATTTAAAATCCATAAAGGTTTTTTTGGGCATTTACGTATTGATGCGGTGAAAACATTATCGTTTTCTCTTAATGAAGGTAAAACCCTGGCAATTATTGGACAAAATGGCTCAGGAAAATCGACATTGGCAAAAATGTTAGTAGGCATGATAAAACCAGATAGCGGTGATATCTGGATTGATGGTAATAAAGTTCAATACGGCGATTATAGTCATCGTTGCCAACTGATTAGAATGATTTTTCAGCATGTTGAAAGTTCATTCGATCCTAGATTGCGTATTGGACAATTGTTAGAAATCCCACTTAAACGTAATACTCATTATGATGCCCATGAGCGTGAAAAACTAATTAGTAGTGTATTAAAACAAGTTGGATTATTGCCCGAACACGCCTCTTATTATCCTTCAGTGATGGCGGCAGGACAAAAGCAACGTGTGGCATTAGCAAGAGCTTTAATTTTAAAGCCCAAAGTAATTATTCTTGATGAGGCTTTAGCTGCATTAGATATTTCGATGCGCTCACAGATTGTTAATTTGATGCTGTCATTACAAGTTGAACAAAATATTTCTTATATTTATGTAACACAAGATATTGGTATGATGAAACATATTAGCGACGAAATTTTAGTTATGCACAATGGAGATCTTGTTGAGTATGGTAATACTGCTGAAGTATTAGCTTCACCTTTAAATGATATTACCCAAAAATTGATAAATAGCTATTTTGGTGAAGCACTGACTGCTGATACTTGGCGTACTGATACAAGGTCTTTTTAAGAAAGATCTCTTTTATCACCTATAATCATCAATAATATATGTATCTACTATTATGATTTAGTTTTAAATTTCATCTCTAATATTGTCAATAAAAATCTCGACAAATAATCTAAAACGCACTATATTTAGCTATATGGATTTCTAGACGTCTATTTTAGAGGTTTAAAATAACTTATCGTTTTTAGGAGCTTTTGTTATGCCTATTTGTATTCCTGATTCATTACCGGCTGTTGATGTATTACGTAATGAAAATGTATTTGTTATGACTTCATCACGCGCTAATACTCAAGAAATTCGTCCTCTTAAGCTTCTTTTTTTAAACTTAATGCCTAAAAAAATCGAGACTGAAAACCAGTTTTTAAGATTACTTTCTAACTCATCTTTACAAGTTAATATTCAGTTATTGCGTATTGATCAACGCGAATCAAAAAATACACCTGTCGAGCATTTAAATAGTTTTTATTGTGATTTTGATGATATTCGTGAACAGAATTTTGATGGACTAATTATAACGGGAGCACCGCTAGGTAAGGTTGCTTTTTCTGATGTTGTGTATTGGCCTAAATTAACCGAAATTATAACATGGGCGAAAGAGCATGTTACTTCAACCATGTTTGTTTGTTGGGGGGTTCAGGCTGCTTTGAATGTATTATATGATTTACCAAAATTTACCCGTACCCAAAAACTATCTGGTGTTTATCAACATCAAAATAATCAACCTAATGCTATTTTAACACGCGGTTTTGACGATACTTTTCTAGCTCCTCATTCGCGATATGCTGATTTCCCTATAGATAAAATAAAAAAATATACTGATTTAATTATTTTAGCTGAATCGGATATTACTGGTCCTTATTTGATGGCAACCACAGATAAGCGGATGGTATTTGTGACCGGTCATCCTGAATATGACTCTACAACACTGGCAAATGAATACTATCGAGACTTAAATGCAGGTATTCATCCTGATATGCCGTTTAATTATTTCCCTAATAATAATCCTCATTTAACACCAAAAGCTACATGGCGTAGCCATGCTTATTTATTATTTAGTAATTGGCTTAATTATTATGTTTATCAGTTAACACCATTTGATTTAACTACTCGAAATTTAACAATTGATGATTAATAGATATAAGAAATGTTGAAAGATAATCAATTATGAGGTTTTAAATATTTCGATAAGTTATTGCATATTCACTAAATATGGCTTTAGTTATGTGATTAAACTTGTAGCCAAAATGTAACAGGGCCATCATTAATTAATGATACTTGCATATTAGCAGCAAATTGACCTGTTTGTGTCGTTATCTGTTGTTTGCATTGTTCGACAAAAAATTGATAAAGCCTATCAGCTTCATCTGGTTTGGCTCCTTTTGTAAAACTCGGTCGCATTCCTTTTTTAGTGTCTGCCGCTAGAGTGAATTGAGAAACTACTAACACTTCACCATTAGCTTGCTTAACGTTTAAATTCATTTTTCCTTCACTATCACTAAAAATCCGATAGCCTAATACTTTTTCACATAAACGAATTGCTTTTTGTTCGTCATCACTTTGTTCAACACCGAGTAAAATTAGTAACCCCTGATTAATCTTTCCAATAATGTTATTGTTTACTGTAACACTAGCTTGGTTTACTCGTTGGATTAAGGCGATCATAAATTAATTACTCTGGTAAAGGTTGATTCTTAGTAATGTGTTTTTTTCGTTGGTTATAGTCAGTTAAAGTTGCAGCAAACTCAGCGCCAAACAGTATAATACACCACGAACAGTAGATCCAAACTAACATGATGGGAATAGATGATACTACTCCGTAAATGAGTTGGTATGTTGGAAATGAAGTAACATAAAGCGCAAACGCTCGTTTGCCTAATTCAAATAATATTGCAGCTACAAATGCCCCTATCATGGATTCTTTAAAAGGTACAGACTCGGTCGGAATAATGCTATAAAGTAACCAAAATCCGAATACAGAAATAATAAAGGGGAGGGTACTAAGTAAAACAGTGTCTGTTGTAGCTGTCGAAAACCAATTTAGTGAGAATATGTAAGAACTCACCGCTATACTTGCTCCAACTAAGATAGGGCCTAAGGTTAAAATTGTCCAGTATATGGTTAGGTTATACATGAAGGAACGTTTTCGTTTGGTCTTCCAAATATGGTTAAGTGTTGTATTAATCGAGTTAATTAGCAATAGTGATGTAACAATTAAGCCAATTACTCCTAAAAAAGTCATTTTTTTAGTATTGGCGATAAATTGTTCTAGGTAATTTTGAATAGAATCACTAGCTGTGGGAACAAGATTGTTATAAATCAATTGTTTTAATGAAAGACTAGCCTCATTAAAAATCGGGAAAGCTGACAATAAGGAAAAAATAACAGTAATAAGAGGTACTAGTGCAAGTATTGTAGTATAAGCAAGCTCAGCAGATGAGGTCGTTAGACGATCATGGTTAATACGATTCCATAACATTTTCATAAAGAGCTGTATTTGCTTAAGTGATTTCATCATTTTTTTCTAGTTAGAAATGACACAATTATTAATCCCATTACTATTTAATGAGTTTAATGCCTTATCTGCTTCTTTTTTGTTGGTATATGGTCCTACCGTGACTCGATACAACTGGCCCGGAGAAATATTGGCACTAATACCAGTCATTGCAAGCTTAGCCCTTAGTGTATCAGCATTAGATTTATCTTTAAATGCACCGCATTGTAGTAACCATTTATTGGTAACAGTTTGTGCTGGCGATGATGTTATATTTGTTGTTTGATTTTGTGTTACTGAGTTTTCTTTCGAGGAAGATGCGGTAGTCTGAGTATTATTAATAAAACTATCTAAGATTTGCTGCCTTTCACTCGCAACTGAATTTGATGTTGAAGAGTAGTTTGCATTAGGAGTTTCTAACTCTTTAAGATATGTCCAACGCTCTTGAGGTTGCTCTGGTAGAGTTATCGTTGGAGGTTGAGTTTTTGCTTTTGGTGCTTCAACGGTTTTTTTAGGTGTATTATTCACAACAAAATAGAGAATAGCAGAAAATAGAATAATGACAATAATAGCCAAAAATATCATTAAATTAGGCTTATTTCGTGACTTATTTTTTTTTGACTGGCTCTTTTTTCTAACATAATCACGCTGAACCACAATAGACTCTCTTCTATTTTATTAACATTACATAAATAATTAGTATACAAATAAAAAAAGTGGTTTACACCACTTTTTGTCATTTTTCTTTAACTATGATAGTTAACATTTCACAAATAAAGCTATTAACCCAATGCTTTAATTTGCTTAATTAAATTTGCTTTATGGCGTGCAGCTTTATTTTTGTGAATTAAGCCACGAGCCGCTTGACGGTCAACAACTGCTTGCATGTCTTTGAATGCTACTTCAGCTGTTTGTTTATCACCAGCTGCAACAGCTGCGTAAACTTTTTTAATATAAGTACGCATCATTGAACGGTTGCTAGCATTATGTTTACGGCGTTTTTCGGATTGAACCGCACGTTTCTTAGCTGATTTGATATTAGCCAAAGTCAACTCCCAAGTTTAGATAAAAATTAGATATTAATAAGGTCGCAGAATATGCCTGATTTTCTTTCTATTGTCAATGCTGTTGTATAAAAAATTATAATTGATTATTTTTAGTTTACGATAAATGTTTACTATTCGACCAATAATGTCTATAACCTAAAAAGAAATTTTATGTTAGAATAGTAAAAGTTTTATTTTATTTATATTTTACAAGAGGAAGTATCATGTCTATTATTAGAATGCAAGATCTTGATCTAAAAGGAAAACGTTTGTTTATTCGCTCAGATCTTAATGTACCGGTAAAAAACGGTAAGGTTACTTCGGATGCGCGTATTAAAGCATCATTACCTACTATTGAGGAAGCCATTAAAAAAGGCGCTAAAGTAATGGTTACCTCTCATATTGGTCGTCCAACCGAAGGTGAATATAATCCAGAGTTTTCACTACAACCTGTTGTTGATTATTTAAAAGAACATGTGTCATTCCCTGTCCGTTTAGTGAAAGATTACCTTAATGGCGTGGATGTAAAAGAAGGCGAATTGGTTGTTCTTGAGAACGTCCGTTTTAATGTTGGTGAAGGTAAAGATGATGAAACTTTATCTAAAAAATATGCCGCGCTTTGTGATATTTATGTGATGGATGCGTTTGGTACGGCTCACCGTGCTCAAGCTTCAACTCACGGTGCAGGTAAATTTGCGCCAGTTGCTTGTGCAGGTCCATTATTAGCAGCTGAACTTGATGCTTTAGGTAAAGCGCTAGATAATCCAGCAAGACCAATGGTGGCTATTGTTGCTGGCTCTAAAGTATCAACAAAATTAACCGTACTTGATTCTTTATCGAAAATTGCTGATCAAATTATTGTCGGTGGTGGTATTGCTAATACCTTTATTGCTGCTGAAGGTTATAATGTAGGCAAATCACTTTACGAAGCAGATCTTATTCCTGAAGCTAAAAAATTAATGGCGAACTGTGAAATCCCTGTCCCAACTGATGTGCGTGTTGCAACTGAATTTAGCGAAACAGCTACTGCAACTGAAAAGTCAGTTCAAGATGTTAAAGAAAATGAACAAATTCTTGATTTAGGTGATAAATCAGCAGAGGTATTGGCTGATATCATTAAAAATGCTAAAACCATTTTGTGGAATGGTCCTGTCGGTGTTTTTGAATTTGCTAATTTCCGTCGTGGAACTGAAATTGTCGCTAAAGCAATTGCTGATAGCCAAGGATTTTCAATCGCGGGTGGTGGTGATACTTTAGCAGCAATTGATTTATTTGGTATTGAAGATAAAATTTCTTATATTTCAACCGGTGGTGGTGCCTTCCTTGAATTTGTTGAAGGTAAAAAACTGCCTGCTGTAGCCATGTTAGAGGCTAGAGCAAAAGCGTAATATTGGTTCAATAGGAAGGATGGGGAAAAGACTCATCCTTTATTTTTATATAGATAAATTTATAGGTAACAAAATGACTACAAAGATTTCTGATGTCGTTAAACCTGGTGTAGTAACTGGTGATGATGTTCAAAAAGTATTTCAAATCGCTCGCGAAAATAATTTTGCATTACCCGCAGTTAATTGTGTCGATACTAATACAATCAATGCTGTTATTGAAACAGCGGCAAAAGTAGGTTCTCCTGTTATTGTCCAATTCTCTAACGGTGGAGCTCAATTTATTGCCGGTAAGGGCTTAAAATTAGATGGTCAAGAGTGTGCTATTCTAGGGGCAATTTCTGGTGCAAAACATGTTCATCTTATGGCTGAAAAATACGGTGTTCCAGTTATTGTTCATACCGATCACTGTGCTAAAAAATTACTCCCATGGATTGATGGTTTACTTGAGGCCGGTGAAACTCATTTTGCTAAAACAGGTAAACCTTTGTTTTCTTCTCATATGATTGATCTTTCAGAAGAAACATTAAAGGATAATATTGACATTTGTTGTCAGTATCTTGCTCGTATGTCTGCAATGAAAATGACTTTGGAATTAGAGTTGGGGTGTACTGGTGGTGAGGAAGATGGTGTTGATAACAGCCATATGGATAGCTCGGCACTTTATACTCAACCAGAAGATGTGGCATACGCTTATGAGCGTTTAAGTGCTATTAGTCCTCGTTTTACTATTGCAGCATCATTTGGTAATGTTCATGGTGTTTATAAGCCAGGTAATGTTAAATTAACGCCTAAAATCTTAGATAACTCACAAAAATATGTATCTGAGAAGTTTAGTTTACCTGCAAAATCATTGAATTTTGTTTTCCATGGTGGTTCAGGTTCTACACCTGAAGAAATTGCTGAAGCAGTAAGCTATGGTGTTATCAAAATGAATATTGATACCGATACACAATGGGCAAACTGGTCTGGTATTTTAGATTATTACAAAGCAAATGAAGCTTATTTACAAGGGCAATTAGGTAACCCAGAAGGTATTGATGCACCAAACAAAAAATACTATGATCCGCGCGTATGGTTACGTAAAGGACAAGATTCTTTAATTGCGCGTTTAGAGCTAGCATTTAAAGAACTTAACGCAATAAATGTTCTGTAATTTTTGTGTTTGTTGAAACTAAAACAGGGCTATTGCCCTGCTTTTGATTTATCCTATATTAAATTAAGTCTTGCATTTTTATTTTAGTTATAGGATAATTTTGCCCTCATTTAACTTAGGGGAGCTGTCTATTTATTAATAATTATTATTAATAGAGGCGTTTGCACCCGAGCAAAGGAAACTAAAAATGGCAAAAAAAGTACAAGCCTACATCAAGTTGCAAGTAGCAGCTGGTGCAGCAAATCCTAGTCCGCCAGTTGGTCCAGCACTTGGTCAACATGGTGTTAATATTATGGAATTCTGTAAAGCGTTTAATGCAAAAACAGAAAGCATGGAAAAAGGTTTACCGATTCCTGTTGTAATTACCGTTTATTCTGATCGTTCATTTACATTTGTTACTAAAACACCTCCAGCAGCAGTATTATTAAAGAAAGCTGCTAAAATTAAGTCTGGTTCTGGTGAACCTAACAAAAAGAAAGTAGGTAAAGTAACAAGCGCTCAAATTCGCGAAATCGCTGAATTAAAAGCTGCAGATATGAACGGTGCTACCATTGAAACGATGATGCGTTCTATTGAAGGAACAGCGCGTTCAATGGGCTTGGAAGTGGAGGGTTAATTCATGGCTAAATTATCTAAGAAAGCTAAACTTATCCGCGAAAAAGTAAATGCAACTAAGCAATACGAAATTAATGAAGCTATCGCTTTATTAAAAGAACTTGCAACCGCTAAATTTACCGAAAGTGTTGATGTTGCCGTTAATTTAGGTATTGATTCACGTAAATCAGACCAAAATGTTCGGGGCGCAATCGTGCTTCCACACGGTACTGGACGTAGCGTACGTGTTGCCGTATTTACTCAAGGAGCAAATGCAGAAGCCGCTAAAGAAGCTGGCGCTGAATTAGTGGGTATGGACGATCTTGCTGATCAAATCAAAAAAGGTGAAATGGATTTTGATGTTGTTATTGCATCACCTGACGCTATGCGTGTTGTTGGTCAATTAGGTCAAATTTTAGGACCACGTGGTTTAATGCCAAACCCTAAAGTTGGAACTGTTACCCCTAACGTTGCTGAAGCTGTAAAAAATGCTAAAGCTGGTCAAGTTCGTTACCGTAATGATAAAAATGGTATTATCCATACTACTATCGGTAAAGCTGATTTTGATGCAGATAAGCTTAAAGAAAATTTAGAAGCATTACTTGTTGCCCTAAAACGTGCAAAACCAGCATCTTCTAAAGGTGTCTTTGTTAAGAAAGTAAGTCTTTCAACTACAATGGGCGCTGGTGTTGCAATTGATCAAGCAACATTAAATGCAACTGTTTAATTATTTTATAGTTAAACAAAAAAATCGGTTGGTGTCTGGCCTTAACCAGACCCCGTCCAAGACCGTAGGTGTAGTTGAAATTTGACTGCTTAATTTTCCTACGTAGACGGTGACAGAACCTGATAAGATATAATAGAAGGATTCTGCTCATCGTGATTGTGCTAGCTACATTTGTAGCTAGTGAAAATTAGTCTAGGCTTTTGCCTAGTGTAATCCAGGAGCAATACCAATGGCACTAAATCTTCAAAATAAACAAGAAATTGTTGCTGAAGTTAATGAAATCGCCAAAGGTGCGCTATCTGCAGTTGTTGCTGATTCTCGTGGCGTAACTGTAGAAAAAATGACTGCATTACGTAAATCTGCTCGTGAAGCGGGTGTTTATATGCGTGTTGTTCGTAATACGCTATTACGCCGTGTTGTTGAGGGTACTCAATACGAGTGTTTAAAAGATACGTTTGTAGGTCCAACTCTAATTGCATTTTCAAATGAGCACCCAGGTGCTGCAGCACGTCTTTTTAAGGCGTTTGCGAAAGAAAATGATAAATTTGAGATTAAAGCCGCAGCCTTTGAAGGTGAGTTAATTACTGCAGCGAACATTGATCGCTTAGCAACATTACCTACTTATGAAGAAGCATTAGCTCGCTTGATGTCAACCATGAAAGAAGCCGCAGCTGGCAAATTGGTTCGTACTCTTGCAGCGGTTCGCGATCAAAAAGAAGCTGCTTAATTGGCAGTTTGATTGTGAATTTTATCAATTAAAAAAATGTAAATTTGGGAAACTATATTATGTCTATCACTAAAGAACAAATTTTAGATGCAGTTGCTGAAATGTCTGTTATGGACGTTGTTGAACTTGTATCAATGATGGAAGAAAAATTCGGTGTTTCTGCAGCGGCAGCGGTTGCAGTTGCAGCAGCAGGTCCAGCAGAAGCAGCAGAAGAAAAAACTGAATTTGATGTAATCTTAAAAGATGTTGGTGCTAATAAAGTAGCTGTTATCAAAGCAGTTCGTGGTGCAACAGGTTTAGGCTTAAAAGAAGCTAAAGATCTTGTTGAATCAGCTCCAGCAACAGTTAAAGAAGGCGTTAGCAAAGCTGATGCTGAAGAACTTAAAAAAGCGCTTGAAGAATCAGGTGCAGTTGTTGAACTTAAATAAGTTTATCGACAACGAGGCAAATGGCTGGGGGTTTTATACCTCCAGCCTTTTTGCGCTATAACAAGTTAAAGAATTTTATTTGAAGATTATCAATAAAAGTAATAAAGAAATAGTATATTTATTAAGCCTAATCAATTGATATTTATAGATATTTTCGATGAGGTGTCAGGTGTTATCAATTTAGTGGTAGTATTCCTGATGAATATTTAATCATGCTAAAATAGCAGATAAGCAAGTTGAGGAACTAATGGTTTACTCTTATACCGAGAAAAAACGAATTCGTAAGAATTTTGGTAAGCGTCCACAAGTCTTGGATATACCGTATCTTCTTTCTATTCAACTTGATTCGTTCCAGAAATTTATTGAGCAAGATCCAGAAGGACAATATGGCTTAGAAGCTGCATTCCGTTCAATATTTCCGATAAAAAGTTATAGTGGTAACGCTGAGTTACAATATGTGAGCTTTAAGATGGGCGAACCTGTGTTTGATGTTAAAGAATGTCAAATTAGAGGGATCACTTACTCAGCACCGTTGCGCGTAAAATTACGTTTAGTTATTTATGATAAAGATGCGCCAGAAGGAACAGTTAAAGATATTAAAGAGCAAGATGTCTATATGGGCGAGATTCCTTTAATGACGGATAATGGTACATTTGTGATCAATGGTACAGAGCGTGTTATTGTTTCACAATTACATCGTAGTCCTGGTGTGTTCTTTGATAGCGATAAAGGTAAAACACACTCTTCTGGTAAAGTTTTATATAATGCTCGGATTATTCCTTATCGTGGCTCTTGGCTTGATTTTGAATTTGATCCAAAAGATAATCTTTTTGCTCGTATTGACCGTCGTCGTAAACTTCCTGCAACAATCATTTTGCGTGCGTTAGGTTATGAAACAGAAGAAATTTTAGATATCTTCTTTGAGAAAACTATTTTTGAAGTTGGCAAGTCTAAATTAAAAATGGATCTTGTTCCAGAGCGTTTACGTGGTGATACAGCGCTATTTGATATTGAATCAAAAGGTAAAATTTATGCTGAAAAAGGCCGTCGTATTACTGCTCGTCACATTCGTGAATTAGAAAAAGATAAAGTTAGTAAAATTGATGTTCCAGTCGAATATATTGTTAATAAAGTTCTTGCTAAAAATTATGTTAATGAAGACACTGGTGAAGTAATTGCTTTTGCTAATACACCGATCTCATTAGAGCTATTACTTCAATTAACCAATGCTGGATATAAAAAAATAGAAACCTTATTCACTAATGATTTAGATCATGGTGCATTTATTTCTGAAACATTAAATGTTGATTCGACTCGTGACCGATTAGGTGCATTAGTTGAAATTTATCGTATGATGCGTCCGGGCGAGCCACCAACGAAAGAAGCAGCTGAAGGGTTATTTGATAATTTATTCTTCTCTGACGAACGTTACGATTTATCGGCTGTTGGTCGTATGAAATTTAACCGTTCTTTAGGGCGTGATGATATTGAAGGCGAAAGCGTTTTAACGAAAGATGATATCGTTGATGTAATGAAGAAATTGATCGCTATTCGTAACGGTCACGGTGAAGTCGATGATATCGATCATTTAGGTAATCGCCGTATTCGTAGTGTTGGCGAAATGGCAGAAAACCAATTCCGTATTGGTTTAGTTCGTGTTGAGCGAGCAGTGAAAGAGCGCTTATCTTTAGGTGATCTTGATTCACTAATGCCACAAGATATGATTAATGCTAAACCAATTTCAGCAGCGATTCGTGAATTTTTTGGCTCAAGCCAGCTATCTCAATTTATGGACCAAAACAATCCATTATCTGAAATTACGCATAAACGTCGTATTTCAGCATTAGGTCCAGGTGGTTTAACGCGTGAACGAGCGGGGTTTGAAGTACGTGACGTACATCCAACGCATTACGGTCGTGTATGTCCAATTGAAACGCCTGAAGGTCCAAACATTGGTTTAATTAACTCATTAGCGGTTTATGCTCGTACCAATGAGTATGGATTTTTGGAAACACCATATCGTCGAGTAATTGATGGTATTGTAACTGACGAAATTAATTATTTATCAGCAATTGATGAAAGTGAATTTGTGATTGCTCAGGCAAACTCAAACCTTGATGAAGATGGTCGTTTTAAAGAAGACTTAGTGACTTGTCGCTTAAACGGTGAGTCAGGCTTATATAGCCCAGAGCAAGTTCATTATATGGACGTATCAACCCAACAAATCGTATCAGTTGGTGCATCATTAATTCCATTCCTTGAACATGATGATGCGAACCGTGCCTTAATGGGTGCGAACATGCAACGTCAGGCAGTACCAACGTTGAAAGCGGAAAAACCGTTTGTTGGAACCGGGATGGAGCGTGCTGTTGCGGTTGACTCAGGTGTAACAGCCGTTGCTCGCCGTGGTGGTACAGTTCAATATGTTGATGCATCACGTATAGTGGTTAATGTTAACGCTGATGAAATATATGCCGGTGAAACAGGTATTGATATTTATAACTTAACTAAATATACCCGTTCTAACCAAAACACATGTATCAATCAAATTCCATGTGTAGAATTAGGCGAAAAAGTTGAACGTGGCGATGTGCTTGCCGATGGTCCATCAACAGACTTAGGTGAGTTAGCATTAGGTCAAAACATGCGAGTGGCTTTCATGCCATGGAATGGTTATAACTTTGAGGATTCTATTTTAGTTTCTGAAAAAGTGGTACAAGATGACCGTTTTACATCAATTCATATTCAAGAATTATCTTGTATTTCTCGTGATACAAAGTTAGGCGCAGAAGAGATTACCGCTGATATTCCAAATGTGGGTGAAGCTGCACTATCTAAACTTGATGAATCAGGTATCGTTTATATCGGTGCTGAAGTCCAAGGTGGCGATATTTTGGTCGGTAAAGTGACACCTAAAGGTGAAACACAATTAACGCCAGAAGAAAAATTACTGCGTGCAATTTTTGGTGAAAAAGCCTCTGATGTTAAAGATACTTCATTGCGCGTGCCTAATGGTGTTTCAGGTACAGTTATTGATGTTCAAGTGTTTACTCGTGATGGTGTACAAAAAGATAAACGTGCGCTTGAAATCGAAGAGATGCAACTTAAACAGGCAAGAAAAGATTTAACTGAAGAACTTAAAATCTTAGAGGCTGCATTATTTGCTCGTATTCGTGATGTACTAATTTCAGGTGGAATCAGCGCTGATAAATTAGATGCTTTACCACGTGAAAAATGGTTAACAATCGGTATTGCAAATGAAGATAAACAAGCTCAATTAGAACAACTTGCTGAACAGCACGAAGAGATCAAAGCTGAGTTTAATAAAAAACTTGAAGCTAAACGCATGAAGATCACACAAGGTGATGATTTACAACCAGGTGTGCTCAAAATAGTGAAAGTTTACTTAGCGGTTAAACGTCAAATTCAGCCTGGTGATAAGATGGCTGGTCGTCATGGTAACAAAGGGGTTATCTCTAAAATTAACCCAATTGAAGATATGCCATATGATGATAAAGGTCGTCCGGTCGATATCGTATTAAATCCACTAGGTGTTCCATCTCGTATGAATATTGGACAGATCCTAGAAACTCACTTGGGTATGGCTGCTAAAGGTATTGGTCAGAAGATTGATGCTATGTTAAAAGAACAGCAAGAGTTAGCTAAATTACGTGAGTTTATTCAAAAAGCGTATGATCTTGGCTTAGGGGCTGCACAAAAAGTTAATGTAGCAGAATTTACTGATCAAGAAGTCATGAATTTAGCACAAAACTTGCGTAATGGTATGCCACTAGCAACACCTGTGTTTGATGGTGCCAAAGAGCAAGAAATTAAAGCCTTACTAGAGCTGGGTGATTTGCCGACTTCTGGTCAAATTACGTTGTATGACGGTCGTACAGGTGAACAATTTGAACGTCCAGTTACTGTAGGTTATATGTACATGCTTAAATTGAATCACTTAGTTGATGACAAAATGCATGCCCGCTCTACTGGTTCATACAGTCTGGTTACTCAACAACCATTGGGTGGTAAAGCTCAATTTGGTGGTCAACGTTTTGGTGAGATGGAAGTATGGGCACTTGAAGCATATGGTGCAGCTTATACTTTACAAGAAATGTTAACCGTTAAATCAGATGACGTAAACGGCCGTACTAAGATGTATAAAAATATTGTAGATGGTGATCATCGTATGGAGCCTGCGATCCCAGAATCATTTAATGTACTATTAAAAGAGATCCGTTCGCTAGGCATTAATATTGAGTTAGATGAAGAGTAATTTTTGCTAACTTAAATGATTTCTATTTATAGGGATAACTTATTAGCAATAATAAGTTATCTAATTGGTTTAACTCCATAGGAGTCAATTGTGAAAGACTTACTAAAGTTTCTAAAAGCACAAACAAAAACAGAAGATTTTGATGCTATCAAGATAGGGCTTGCTTCTCCTGATATGATTCGTTCATGGTCTTTTGGTGAAGTTAAAAAACCTGAAACAATCAATTATCGTACGTTCAAACCTGAGCGTGACGGATTGTTTTGTGCGCGTATTTTTGGACCAGTAAAAGATTATGAATGTTTATGTGGAAAATATAAACGTTTAAAACACCGAGGTGTGATTTGTGAAAAATGTGGAGTTGAAGTAACTCAAGCTAAAGTACGTCGTGAACGTATGGGGCACATTGAACTTGCATCACCAACTGCCCATATCTGGTTTTTAAAATCATTACCATCTCGTATCGGTTTATTACTTGATATGCCACTTCGTGATATTGAACGAGTGCTTTATTTTGAATCATTTATGGTTCTTGATGGTGGTATGACTAATCTTGAGCGTGGTCAGATTTTAACTGAAGAACAATATTTAGATGCGTTAGAAGAGTTTGGTGACGAATTTGATGCTCGCATGGGGGCAGAAGCTATCCAAGAGTTATTACGTAATATTGATGTGCAAGCGGAATGTGAAGCACTACGTGATGAACTATCAACCACTAATTCTGAAACTAAGCGTAAAAAACTGACCAAACGAATAAAGATTATTGAAGCATTTATTCAATCAGAAAACAAACCTGAATGGATGATTCTAAACGTATTACCTGTGTTGCCACCAGATTTACGCCCATTAGTGCCACTTGATGGCGGACGTTTTGCAACATCAGATCTCAATGATCTTTATCGTCGAGTTATTAACCGTAATAACCGTTTAAAACGTTTATTGGACTTGGCTGCGCCGGATATCATTGTACGTAATGAAAAACGTATGTTACAAGAATCGGTCGATGCATTATTAGATAATGGTCGTCGTGGTCGTGCAATTACAGGTTCAAACAAACGTCCATTGAAGTCACTTGCTGATATGATTAAAGGTAAGCAAGGTCGTTTCCGTCAAAACTTATTAGGTAAACGTGTTGACTATTCTGGTCGTTCTGTAATTACTGTAGGTCCATACTTACATTTGCATCAGTGTGGTTTACCGAAGAAGATGGCCCTTGAATTATTCAAACCATTTATTTACGGTAAATTAGAACGTCGCGGTTATGCAACAACCATTAAAGCAGCGAAGAAAATGGTTGAGCGTGAAGATGCAATTGTATGGGATATCTTAGATGAAGTTATTCGTGAACATCCAGTATTACTAAACCGTGCACCAACATTACATAGATTAGGTATTCAAGCATTTGAGCCGATTCTAATTGAAGGTAAAGCAATTCAATTACATCCATTAGTTTGTGCGGCATTTAATGCTGACTTCGATGGTGACCAAATGGCGGTTCACGTTCCATTAACGTTAGAAGCACAATTAGAAGCACGTGCGTTAATGATGTCAACTAACAATATTCTTTCACCGGCAAGTGGTGAGCCTATAATCGTTCCTTCACAGGACGTGGTTTTAGGTCTTTACTATATGACTCGTGATAAAGTCAATGCCAAAGGTGAAGGCATGATATTAACCGGTCCTAAAGAAGCTGAAAAGCTATATCGTTTAGGTCTAGTTGAATTACATGCTAAGGTTAAAGTCCGTATTACTGAAAGCCAACGTAATAGTGTAGGTGAGTGGGAAGATACTACCTCGGTGGTTGATACAACAGTTGGTCGTGCAATTTTATGGTTAATTATGCCAAAAGGGATGAGCTTCTCTGTTATCAATCAGCCTTTGGGTAAAAAAGCGATCTCTAAAATTTTAAATATCTGCTATCGCCAGTTAGGCATGAAAGATACAGTTATTTTAGCTGACCAAATCATGTACACTGGATTTGCTTATGCGGCGCGTTCAGGTGTATCAGTTGGTATTGATGATATGGAAATTCCAGCGAAGAAATCACAAATCATCAACGAAGCTGAAATCGAAGTTGCTGAAATTCAAGAGCAATTCCAATCTGGTTTAGTAACTGCAGGTGAACGTTATAACAAAGTTATCGATATTTGGGCTGCTGCGAATGAACGCGTTGCTAAAGCGATGATGGATAACTTATCAACTGAAAAAGTAATTAACCGTGAAGGTGAAGAAGAGGTTCAATCTTCTTTCAATAGTATTTACATGATGGCCGACTCTGGTGCGCGTGGTTCTGCAGCACAGATTCGTCAGCTTGCTGGTATGCGTGGTTTGATGGCAAAACCAGATGGTTCGATTATCGAAACGCCTATCACTGCAAACTTCCGTGAAGGGTTAAACGTACTTCAGTACTTTATCTCTACGCATGGTGCGCGTAAAGGTCTTGCTGATACCGCATTAAAAACCGCGAACTCAGGTTACTTAACGCGACGTTTAGTTGATGTGGCACAAGATTTAGTGGTCATTGAAGATGACTGTGGCACCTTAGAAGGCGTGGTAATGACACCTGTTATTGAAGGCGGTGATGTTAAAGAGCCACTTCGTGAACGAGTATTAGGTCGAGTTACGGCTGAAGATGTATTAAAACCAGGTAGTGCGGATATCTTAATCCCACGTAACACATTACTTGATGAAAGTAAATGTGACTTACTTGAAGCTGAATCTGTTGATAGCGTTAAAGTGCGCTCAGTTGTTTCGTGTGATACTGATTTTGGTGTGTGTGCAAAATGTTATGGTCGTGACTTAGCACGTGGTCACTTGGTCAATAAAGGTGAAGCAATCGGTGTTATTGCGGCGCAATCAATCGGTGAGCCAGGTACACAGTTAACCATGCGTACGTTCCATATTGGTGGTGCGGCATCGCGAGCAGCTGCAGAATCAAGTGTTCAAGTTAAAAACAAAGGTAGTATTAAATTAACTAATGCTAAATTTGTAACTAACCCAGATAAGAAACTAGTAATTACTTCGCGTAATGCTGAATTAACCATTATTGATGACTTAGGTCGAATGAAAGAAACCTATAAAGTGCCTTATGGTTCGATTTTAAGTAAAGGTAATGGTGTTGCGGTTGATGCGGGTGAAACAGTGGCTAACTGGGATCCACATACTATGCCAGTTATCTCTGAAACTAGAGGTTTTGTCCGTTTTGTGGATATGGTTGATGGTCAAACAATTACGCGTCAAACCGATGAATTAACAGGTTTATCATCTATTGCTATACTAGATGTAGCAGAACGTACTGGTGTTGGTAAAGATTTACGTCCAGCCATCAAAATTGTTGATGCTAAAGGTGATGATATCTATCTTGCTGGTACAGAAATGCTTGCGCAATACTTTTTACCTGGTAAAGCATTAGTACAGTTGGAAGATGGTGCTGAAATCAATATTGGTGATACACTTGCTCGTATTCCACAAGCATCTGTAGGTACTAAAGATATCACCGGTGGTTTACCGCGTGTTGCTGACTTATTTGAAGCACGTAAACCAAAAGAACCAGCTATCTTGGCTGAAATTGATGGTATCATTTCATTCGGTAAAGAAACAAAAGGTAAACGTCGCTTAATTATCACGCCATTAGATGGTAGTGAACCATATGAAGAGATGATTCCAAAATGGCGTCAACTTAACGTATTTGAAGGCGAACAAGTTGGCCGTGGTGATGTGATTTCTGATGGTCCTGAATCTGCGCATGATATTTTACGTCTACGTGGCGTTAATGCGGTAACACGTTATATTGTTAACGAAGTTCAAGAAGTTTATCGTCTACAAGGTGTAAAAATTAATGATAAACACATTGAAGTTATCGTACGCCAAATGTTACGTAAAGCAACGGTTATTCATCCAGGTGGCTCTCGTTTACTTGAAGGTGAACAACTTGAAGTTTCACGCTTGAAGATTATCAACCGTGAACTTGAAGCGCAAAATAAAGAACCAATTGTTTACTTACACGATTTACTTGGTATTACTAAAGCATCACTAACAACTGAATCATTTATTTCTGCCGCTTCGTTCCAAGAAACGACTCGCGTTTTAACCGAAGCTGCGGTGGCGGGTAAAAATGACGAATTACGTGGCTTAAAAGAAAACGTAATTGTTGGTCGATTAATTCCAGCAGGTACGGGGTATGCTTACCATAAAGAACGTTTACGTAAACGCGCAATGCCATCAACTGATGAGATTCAAACAACAATTTCAGCAGAAGAAGCAACCGCTAATTTAGCTGAATTGTTAAACTCTGCTGAAGAGAATCAATAGTCTCATTCGGTTTAATTTACAAATAGCACGCCATGCGTGCTATTTTTTTATGTCATGTTATAAAACTATAAAAGGAGATTGGTATGTACATTGTAATGAACCGTTTTAAAATTAAACGGGGTAGCGAAGATACATTTATTGAAATATGGCGAAATCGTGATAGCCATCTGAAAGAAATGAAAGGGTTTAACCGTTTTTACTTTTTACAAGGAAAAACAGAAGAAAATTATACACTATTTTCTTCATTTACTGAGTGGCAATCTAAAGCTGATTTTGAAGCTTGGGTTAATTCTGAACACTTTAAGCATACCCACCGTAATACGAATAACCGACCAAATAACAGTGATATTTATTTAGAGTCGGCACAATTAGAATGTTTTGACGTTATATTATAATAAATTCAGATATCAAGTTTGACATAAATGCAAAAAAGCTAATTTAGCTATTTATCATTTATTCAGTCAGTCCAACTAAGTTTTGTGAGCAATAATAAATTGATTTGGACGCCGATATGACAATAACAAAGGTGCCTAAAATCTAGCAGTAAATGTCGGATTTATTATATAAATAGTTGATTTTATTTTAAAATGCTAAAGTAAAAACTCCAATAAAATCAATGCCTTTTCTGACTGATTTCTAGCTAATAAAATATAGCCAAGCACAAGTGTGTAAAGGTTTTTATATTTCTTGACAGGAACATTCCCCTTTTCTTAAACTGTTCGTAAAATAAACAACAATTTCAGGCGTACGGATGAAAATCAAATCGTTATTAATCATTGTAGTGTTAGTTGTTATTGGGGCGTTTATCTATTTTACAAGTTACAATGGCATCCAAACAAAGGACGAAAAGGTAGTGGCCGCATGGTCTGAAGTACTCAATCAATACAAGCGTAGAGCTGATTTAGTCCCTAATTTAGTTAATACCGTAAAAGGTTACACCACACACGAAAAAGAAGTTTTAATCCAAGTAACTGAAGCTAGAGCAAAAGTCGGATCGATTCAGATTAATGCTGATCAGCTAACTAACCCAGCTACATTCTCAAAATTCCAACAAGCACAATCAGAATTGAGTTCAGCATTAAGTCGCTTAATCGCAGTAAGTGAAAACTATCCAGAACTGAAAGCCAACACCCTTTATCAAGATTTAATGAGTCAGCTTGAAGGTACTGAAAATCGCATTACTGTTGCGCGCGGGCGATATATCGAAGCGGTACAAACATTTAATATCTATATCCGTAAGTTACCGACTAAATGGATTGCTGATAGCTTAGGAAAACAACCAAAACAGCAATTTACGGTAGATGATGAAAAGCAAATGTCTAATCCTCCCGCAGTGAATTTTGGATAATTATTATCGTGAAAAAATATTTTCTATGTAGCATATTGTTCATAATTAGTTGGCTCAGTTATGGGCTAACTGATATTCCCGCATTCAAACATCGAGTGATTGACACGACTAATACATTAACATCGTCACAATTAAGCACACTTGAAGCAAATTTGAGTGATTATGAAAAATCACAGACAGACGGGAAACAAATAGCGGTTTTAATGATCGCTAAGCTTGATAATGAAACCATAGAACAATACGCAGATAGAGTCTTTATTCAATGGAAAATCGGTGAAAAAGGGCAAGATAATGGCATCTTATTACTGATAGTAAAAGATGACAAACGTATGCGCATTGAAGTTGGTTATGGACTTGAAGGAACCATTACCGATTTAGTTGCTAGCCATATTATTCGCGAACAATTAGCTCCACAGTTTCAGAAAAATAACTATTATCAAGGTATTGACAATGCATTGTTGGTACTGAAACAAAAAATTGATGATTCTAACCCAAAAGACGATGATACTCAGGACCAAAATCTCAATACTTTATTGGCGGGGGACTTTGGTTCCAAACTAATTAACTATGGACTAGTATCATTTTTTATCTGTTTTTTACTAACCAGTCTATTTATCACCAAAGTTAGTGCCAAACGAAGTTTAGGAACAGGTTTACTCAACGGACTGTCTATTGGTGGATTTACTTTATGGCAAGGTTACCCAGTACATATCGCATTACCTCTGTTATTTTTAGCTTTCGTTGTCAGCACCATGATAAGCGGCATTTTAACTGCTAGAGGTGGTCGCGGTGGCGGCAGTAACCGCCGTGGTGGTGGCGGTTTTGGTGGATCAGGTGGTGGCTTCGGTGGTGGATCTGGTGGCTTTAGCGGTGGCGGAGGAGGTCGCAGTGGAGGTGGGGGGGCATCCGGTAGTTGGTAATACAATTAATCCTATCACAACATCTAGTTAAATATTAACGACTAAAAAGTAGTCAGAAAAGATATTGATTTTATTTAAGTTTTTGTCGGTTTTTAGAGCTTTTAATTGAAGGATAAATAGATTTTCCCAGTCAATCTTAGGCTAGGCGTGCTTTTAAGTGGAAAGCTAACTTTAGCTTATTTTATGATGAAGTCATATGGTTGAAGATAATATAATGGTAGATAGACTTAGACAAACTAATTTGAATGTATTGAATTAAAGCCAAATGCCGAAGGCAAGGGTATTTACTTTATAGTTGTTGGGTTTTTATAACTAGAATTACTCAAAAATATGAACTCCTTAAAATAAATACGACTGTTATTAGTGCTGTTCGTGAAATTCCTGAAGGTTTTTTTCTTTCTAGGCAGTGTGATTTTAGATGTTGAATTTAACTATTTACGTATGCAAATTGCCTTCAGAACAATTATGGACTCGCCTAATCAAGAAAAATCCAATCATATAAAATGTATGATTATGATGAAACTGTTATAACAATAATAAAGTTACATAAATTAAAAAATATTAAAGTAATGTTCAATATTTAAATCAAATTATATTATAATCTAGCATTGACGAAAACCTTATTTAAAGGTAATATGCGCGCCTTATGTATTGTGTTCTTTTTAAGAAGGAACATAAGAGTAACTTTAAGGTAGCATGCATATTTTATGCAAAATAAATTGCCATTAACAATTGACCCAATTAAAGCAGCACAAAAAAGGCTTGATTATATTGGATATTATCCAGCTAAAAGTGTAGCTAGGGTTGAAAGTCCACAAAGTGATATTGAGTGCAGCTTATCTTTTAAGTTTGATGAGCAGCGGCTTTGTGTTATTACAATTGATGCAAAAATAACGTTAGAACTGATTTGCCAACGTTGTTTTAAACCTTTTATCACAGAAGTTCATGTGATGAATAAATTTAGTCCTGTTAAGAGCGATGCTCAAGCAGAGGCACTACCGGAACATTATGAGCCCGTTCTTATGAACGAGTTTGGCGAAGTAGATATATTAGCGTTACTTGAGGACGAAATCATTCTCTCGTTACCAATTGCGCCGGTACATGATAGTAAACACTGCGAAGTGTCAGAGGCTGATATGGTATTTGGTGACATTCCAAGTGAGAATGAAAAACCGAATCCATTTGCAATTTTAGTTAGTTTAAAGAATAAGGGGTAAATCCATGGCTGTTCAACAGAATCGTAAAACTCGTGCAAAACGTGGTATGCGTCGTTCTCATGATGCATTAACAGTTGCTAATATCTCAGTTGATGAATCAGGTAAAACACATTTACGTCATCATGTAACCGCAGATGGTTATTATCGTGGTCGTAAAGTAATTTCTAAATAATTACTCTGAAATTAGAAATTATTAGGTGACATTTTGGATAGTCTAACCATTGCGTTAGATGCTATGAGCGGGGACTTAGGTCCTCGTGTTGTTGTTCCTGCTGCAATACAAGCTCTAAATTGTTATCCAAACCTTTCTATTTTTCTGGTGGGTGATCCAACAGAAATTAGTCTTTTTTTGTCAAAAGAAAATAAAAAGCTTATTTCTCAATATCAACAAGATAGGCGTTTAATTTTGACTGAGTCAACGGCCGTTATTACTAATGATATGAAGCCTTCTTATGCGATTCGTCATAGTCAAGGATCATCAATGAGAATAGCTCTTGAACTGGTTAAAAATAACAATGTCCAAGCTTGCGTGAGTGCCGGTAATACCGGCGCACTGATGGGACTTTCTAAATTACTTTTACACTCTTTAACAGGTATTGATCGTCCTGCTTTAGTTGCTATAATTCCTGCTCTAAATAATCAAAATACAGTTGTGTTGGATTTAGGGGCGAATGCTGAATGTGATAGTGATATGCTTGTGCAATTTGCCATAATGGGGCAAATTTTAGCTAAAACGCTGCTTAAAATTGAACATCCTCGAGTTGCATTGCTTAATATTGGAGAAGAAGACATTAAAGGATTGGATAAAATACGTGCAGCTGCTTCTATTTTAAAATCGAATGATCAAATTAATTACATTGGTTATTTAGAAGGTAATGAGCTTCTGACTGGTAAGACCGATGTGTTAGTTTGTGATGGCTTTGTTGGCAATGTGACTTTAAAAACAGTAGAAGGATTAGTTAAAATTTTCATGTCGTTATTTAAGTCGTCTTTTGATCACAATTCATTATTAATGAAGCTATTAAGTAAATGGTTACAAAGAAAGGTGTCAAAAAATTTTGGTTATTTAGATCCCGGACGATATAATGGTGCTTGTTTGCTTGGACTTAAAAGTATTGTGATTAAAAGTCACGGTAGTGCCAACCAAAAATCATTTTTTGCTGCAATTGAACAAGCTATTTTTGCGATACAAACCAATATACCTGAGAAGATTGCAACGAGTCTTTCTTCCGCACTACCCAAGAGCGAATAATTAGATGTATACAAAGATATTAGGAACAGGGAGTTACCTTCCAAAACAGATAAGAACCAATGCTGATCTAGAAAAGATGGTTGATACCAGCGATGAATGGATCACAACCCGTACTGGCATTAAAGAAAGACGCATTGCCGCTCCTGATGAAACTGTAACGAGCATGGCTTATCAAGCAGCAATTAATGCTATTGAGATGGCTAATATTGATAAAAATGATATTGGTATGATTATTGTTGCGACAGCGACTTCAGTCAATGCTTTTCCAAGCTCAGCAACTGAATTACAAGCTAAATTAGCAATAGGGGATGTGATTGCATTTGATGTGTCTGCAGCTTGCTCGGGATTTGTTTATGCGTTAGATATTGCCGATAAATATGTTAAAAGCGGTGCTATTAAATATGCTTTGGTTGTTGGTTCTGATATGCTAACTCGCGGTGTAGATCCAAATGACCGAGGGACTGTTATCATTTTTGGTGATGGTGCAGGAGCGGTTGTTGTTGGTGCATCAGAAGAACCGGGTATTATTGCTTCACATCTTCATGCTGATGGTCGATATGGTGACTTATTAAAATATCCATATGTTGATCGCCGTGATATAAATGATCCAGTTTACATGACCATGCATGGCAATGAAGTGTTTAAAGTGGCGGTTAAAGAGCTTTCAAATTTGGTTGATGAACTTTTAACTGAGAATGCATTTAACAAAGCTGATTTAGATTGGTTAGTACCACATCAAGCTAATTTAAGAATTATTTCAGCAACTGCAAAACGCCTAGATATGGATATGAGTAAAGTCATTGTCACATTGGATAAGCAGGGTAATACTTCTGCTGCTTCTGTGCCTTGTGCTTTAGATACTGGTGTGCGAGATGGGCGAATTCAACGAGGTCATCTAATTTTATTAGAGGCCTTTGGTGGTGGGTTTGTTTGGGGATCTGCGCTAGTTAGATTTTAATTTATGATGTATTTTTTATGATCAAGGATTTTATAATGACCAAATTTGCAATGGTATTTCCAGGACAAGGCTCACAAGCAGTCGGTATGTTAAAAGATCTTGCTGATGACTTTCCAATTGTGAAATCAACATTTGATGAAGCCTCTGAAGTACTCGGTTACAATTTGTGGGATTTAGTACAACAAGGTCCTACAGAGGAATTAAATAAAACTTGGCAAACCCAACCTGCATTGCTTGCTTCATCTGTTGCAATATTTAAAGTATGGCAAAGTGTTAATGGTGCACAACCTGATTTTATGGCGGGTCATAGTTTAGGTGAGTATTCTGCGTTAGTTTGTGCTGGTGTGATTGATTTTAAAGATGCCATTAAATTGGTTGAATTACGTGGTAAATTAATGCAAGAAGCTGTACCAAGCGGTACAGGAGCTATGTATGCAATCATTGGACTTGATAATGATTCAATTCGTAATGCATGTGATCAAGCTGCTCAAGGTCAAGTTGTTGCACCAGTGAATTTTAATTCACCTGGACAAGTCGTTATTGCTGGTAATAAAGAGGCAGTTGAACGTGCAGGTATATTATGTAAAGAAGCTGGTGCCAAGCGAGCATTACCTCTTGCGGTTAGTGTACCTTCTCATTGTGCATTAATGAAACCTGCTGCAGATAAGTTAGCCGTTGCATTAAATAATATTGAATTTAGTGCACCAAAGTTTGCGGTTATCAATAATGTCGATGTAAAAGTTGAAACATCTGCAGAAAAAATTAAAGCGGCATTAATTGCTCAACTTTATAGCCCAGTACGTTGGACTGAAACTGTAGAAAATATGGCAAAACAAGATGTAAAACTTTTAGTTGAAATGGGGCCAGGTAAAGTATTAACAGGATTAACTAAACGTATTGTTGATACACTTTCCGGTATTGCGGTTAATGATAAAGCATCATTAGAAACAGCATTAGAAAATACAAAGTAAAAATAAAGAGGTAGTTATGAATCTATCAGGAAAAATTGCCTTAGTTACAGGTGCAAGTCGTGGTATAGGCAAGGCTATTGCTGAAAAACTTGTTTCTTGTGGTGCAACTGTTATTGGTACCGCAACAACAGAAAAAGGTGCTGAGGCTATTAGCCACTATTTAGGCTCAAATGGTAAAGGTTTATCCTTAAATGTGACCAATGAAGAATCAATCGAATCTGTGATTAATACAATTAAAACGGAATTTGGTGATATTGATATTCTTGTTAATAATGCAGGTATTACTCGTGATAATTTGTTAATGAGAATGAAAGAAGACGAATGGCAAGATATTTTAGATACCAATTTAACGTCTGTGTTCCGTTTATCTAAAGCATTAATGCGCACAATGATGAAAAAACGTTATGGCAGAATTGTGACTATTGGTTCTGTAGTAGGGACAATGGGAAATGCAGGTCAAGCTAACTATGCAGCAGCTAAAGCAGGATTAATTGGTTTTAGTAAATCATTAGCTCGCGAAGTTGCATCGCGAGGAATTACTGTTAATGTGGTTGCACCTGGTTTTATTGCAACGGATATGACGGATGCGCTAACTGATGAACAAAAAGCACTGACATTATCTCAAGTTCCAGCGGGTCGTTTAGGTGATCCTGCAGAAATTGCCAATGCTGTGGCATTTTTGGCTTCAGATGAAGCATCTTACATTACTGGTGAAACTTTACATGTCAATGGCGGCATGTATATGGTGTAATTGAGTAGAATAGTGTAAAATAAAGCAATATTTTGACATTTTGAACAAAAAATAAGCAGTTGGGTTGGAAAATGATTGGCATCTTTTTCAACATTTTATAAACTTACATTCACCGCCACTTTCGGCGATTTTTATAGGAAAAAAAAGAGTATGAGCACTATTGAAGAGCGAGTTAAGAAAATTATTGTTGAGCAACTTGGTGTAAAAGAGGAAGAAGTTAAAAACGAATCTTCTTTCATTGAAGATCTTGGCGCTGACTCTCTTGATACAGTTGAATTAGTTATGGCTTTAGAAGAAGAATTTGATACTGAAATTCCTGATGAAGAAGCTGAAAAAATCACAACTGTTCAATCAGCAATTGATTATATTACTGCGAATCAATAAGGTTAGCAGAGTTTTCACCATAGGCGGTCAAATGATCGCCTAGTTTGTATCAGTAACTTTAATTATTAAATTAGAGAAGATTTGGTATAAATTGGTAGAAAATTTAAAATAAAATTTTCAATGATTCAAATTTCATTTCAATCCTTTTCTGGAGGACAATGTGTCTAAACGCAGAGTTGTTGTCACCGGAATGGGCATGATATCTCCAGTAGGTAATACAGTTGAGTCCACTTGGCAAGCACTTTTAGCAGGTCGAAGTGGTGTTGAGCTCATAGAACACTTTGATACTGCCCCTTTCGCAACGCGCTTCGCCGCAATGGTTAAAAACTTTAATGGCGAAGATTATAATATTTCACGTAAAGATGCACGTAAAATGGATTATTTTATCCAATACGGTATTGCTGCAGGTATGCAAGCAATGCAAGATGCTGGCATTGAGATCACGGAAGAAAACGCAGAACGAATTGGTTGTGCGATCGGTTCAGGTATCGGTGGACTCGGGCTAATTGAAGAAAACCACAGTGCATTAGTCAATGGTGGACCACGCAAAATTAGTCCGTTTTTTGTTCCATCAACAATAGTTAATATGATTGCAGGTCATTTATCCATTATTTATGGATTAAAAGGTCCTAGTATTACTATCGCAACAGCATGTTCTTCTGGTGTGCACAACATTGGTCATGCTGCACGTATGATTGCTTATGGTGATGCGGATGCAATGTTAGCTGGAGGTGGCGAAAAAGCCAGTACTCCACTTGGAATTGGTGGCTTTGGTGCCGCTCGAGCCTTGTCAACCAACAACAGTAATCCTAAAGCAGCAAGTCGTCCTTGGGATAAAGATCGTGATGGTTTTGTGTTGGGTGATGGTGCTGGAATCATGTTCTTAGAAGAATATGAACATGCTAAGAAGCGTGGTGCTAAAATTTACGCTGAGCTTGTCGGGTTTGGTATGAGTGGCGATGCTTATCATATGACTTCACCCCCAGAAAACGGTAGTGGTGCCGCATTAGCAATGAAATGTGCAATTCGCGATGCAGGAATTATGCCTGAGCAAGTAGGTTATATCAATGCTCATGGCACATCAACACCAGCTGGTGATAAAGCAGAAACCCAAGCGGTAAAAAGCATTTTTAAAGAAAATGCTAATAAAGTGATGGTGAGTTCAACTAAATCTATGATTGGGCATTTATTGGGTGCCGCTGGTGCTGTTGAATCAATTTTCACTGTACTTGCATTGCGTGATCAATCTGTGCCACCAACAATTAATTTAGATAATCCTGATGAGGGGTGTGATCTTGATTATATACCGCATACTGCTCGTCAAGTTAAAAACTTAGAATATGCACTTTGCAACTCATTTGGTTTCGGTGGAACTAATGGTTCTGTGTTGTTTAAAAAAATCTAGTTTTCTCTATCCGCCGATAATATTTTATCGGCGGAATGCCTTTAACATAGGAATTTTCATTTATAAAAATTATAATTGAAACTATCCTTATCTTTTTTTATTCAAGTAGAGCTTGTAATTAAAGAGAGTAAGAATATTCCTACTGCTTGTGTTATAATCTATGTAATTTTTTAAGCATAATCATATCTGGTAATTATGGTGGAACCTAAATTTATTCATCTTCATTTACATAGTGATTTCTCGATGGTTGATGGAATTGCAAAAGTTGGCACATTAGTAAATGAAGTGAGCAAGTTACAGATGCCTGCTTTTGCGATCACAGATTTTACTAACCTTTGTGGATTGGTTAAATTTTACGGTTCGGCAATGTCAAAAGGTATTAAACCGATTATTGGAGCAGATCTTGCTATAAAAAGTTCAAACATGCCTGATGATATTTATTATTTAACTTTATTAGCTGCTAATAATGAAGGATATCATAACCTTACTTTATTGATTTCCCAAGCTTATCAACGTGGTTATCTTGGTGATAGACCGATTGTTGATCAGGAATGGTTAACTAGGCATCGTGCTGGATTAATTGTATTAGCTGGACGAGAAAGTGATGTTGGTATAGGTATTATTCGTAATAATCAAGTTATCATTGATAATGCGATTAATTATTATCTCGAAAATTTTAATGAATACTTTTATTTTGAGTTGGTACGAACTAACCGAGCTAATGAAGAACTATTTATTCATCGTGCTGTAAATTTAGCTGAGCAATATTTGTTACCCGTTGTTGCAACTAACGATGTTCGATTTTTGAAATCCTCTGATTTTGATGCTCACGAGATTCGTGTTGCTATTCATGATGGTAATACGCTAGAAGATCCTTCCAGACCTAAAAACTATTCGGCAGAGCAATATCTACGAACAGAACAGGAAATGTGCGAACTATTTTCTGATATTCCTGAAGCGCTTGAAAATAGTGTTGAAATAGCAAAACGCTGTAATGTTTCCATTCGATTGGGTGAATATTTTTTACCTAAATTTCCAACCGGCGATATGTCAACTGAAGACTTTTTAGTGCATAAATCACGCGAAGGATTAGAAGAAAGACTAGCGTTTTTATTTCCTGATCCAGAAGTTAGAAAGCAAAGACGCCCTGAATATGATGAGCGTCTAGAAACCGAATTAACTGTAATTAACCAAATGGGCTTTCCTGGTTACTTTTTGATTGTTATGGAGTTTATACAATGGTCGAAAGATAATGATATTCCAGTTGGTCCAGGACGAGGCTCTGGTGCTGGTTCGCTAGTTGCATATGCTTTAAAAATTACCGATTTAGATCCACTTGCGTTTGATTTACTTTTTGAACGTTTTTTAAATCCAGAACGTGTTTCAATGCCCGACTTTGATGTTGATTTCTGTATGGAAAAACGCGATCTGGTTATTGATCATGTGGCTGATATGTATGGTCGCGATGCTGTTTCCCAGATTATTACCTTTGGTACTATGGCAGCTAAAGCGGTCATTCGAGATGTTGGAAGAGTGCTTGGGCATCCTTATGGGTTTGTCGATCGTATTTCAAAATTAATACCTTTAGATCCAGGTATGACACTAGCCAAAGCTTTTGAAATTGAGCCTCAGTTACAAGAGTTATATGATAATAATGAAGAAGTCAAATCATTAATTGACATTGCACGTCAATTAGAGGGGGTAACCCGAAATGCTGGTAAGCATGCCGGTGGTGTTGTAATTTCACCTACTAAGATAACTGATTTTTCTCCAATTTATTGTGATCCAGAAGGACATCATCCGGTTACTCAGTTTGATAAAAATGATGTGGAATATGCAGGTCTTGTAAAGTTTGACTTTTTGGGATTACGGACATTAACCATTATTGATTGGGCAATCAAAATGATTAATGACCGTCAGCTGCGAGAGGGTAGCGAAAAAGTCGATATTACCCGAATTCCTTTAGATGATGAAAAATCTTTTGAATTATTATTAAAAGCTGAAACTACAGCGGTGTTCCAACTTGAATCCCGTGGTATGAAAGATTTAATAAGACGTCTAAAGCCCGACTGTTTTGAGGACATGATCGCTTTAGTTGCATTATTTCGTCCAGGTCCCCTACAATCAGGTATGGTCGACAATTTTATTGACCGAAAACATGGACGAGAAGAGGTTTCTTACCCTGATATTAAGTACCAACATGACTCATTAAAACCTATTTTAGAACCAACGTATGGTATTATTTTATATCAAGAACAAGTGATGCAAATCGCACAGACTCTTTCTGGTTATACATTGGGAGGTGCTGATTTATTGCGCCGAGCTATGGGTAAGAAAAAACCTGAAGAGATGGCAAAGCAACGTTCTGTTTTTAAAGATGGTGCTGAAAAACAAGGTATTGATGGTGAGCTGTCGATGCGAATATTTGATTTGGTTGAAAAATTTGCCGGATATGGTTTTAATAAATCTCACTCGGCAGCTTATGCGCTTGTTTCTTATCAAACTTTATGGTTAAAAACTCACTATCCTGCCGAATTTATGGCTGCGGTTATGACCGCCGATATGGATAATACCGATAAAATTGTTGGTTTGGTTGATGAATGTTTGCGGATGGGGTTAAAAGTCAATCCTCCAGATATTAATAGCGGCCTATATCACTTTCATGTAAATGATAAAGGTGAGATTGTTTATGGTATTGGGGCTATAAAAGGTGTTGGCGAGGGTCCTATAGAGGCAATTGTTGAAGCACGTAACAGTGGGGGATATTTCAAAAATATTTTCGAACTTTGTGCTCGAACAGATATGAAGAAGATCAATCGCCGAGTACTTGAAAAACTCACTATGGCAGGAGCTTTTGATAAATTAGGTCCTCATCGTGCGGCTATATTGCATAGCATTAATGATGCAATGCAAGCGGCAGATCAATATGCTAAAGCGCAAGATATTGGTCAAGAAGATATGTTTGGTGTTTTGGCGGAAGAGCCTGAACAAGTTGAGCATGCTTATGCTGCAGTTCCTGAATTACCTGATCAAGTTTTGCTTGATGGGGAACGTGAGGCCTTAGGACTTTATTTAACAGGACATCCAGTAACTCAATATTTAAAAGAATTAAATCGTTATACAGGTGGACTACGAATTAGTGAGGCCTCTCCAACAGGTTGGGGGAAGATGGTCACTTTTGCAGGTATTGTTGCTGATTCTCGGGTTCGCATTACTAAAAAAGGTAAAAAAATTGGTTTGTTTACTTTGGACGATCGTTCAGGTCGAATTGATGGTATGCTTTTTGCGGAGTCTTTAGAAAATTTTGGACATTTACTTGTAAAAGATAAAATATTGATTGTTACAGGTCAAGTGAGTCATGACGATTTTAACGGTGGTTTTAAAATATCTGTGCGTGATATTGTTGATCTAAAAGATGCTCGAGCTAAATATGTGAAAGGATTGTCGATTACTTTAACTGAAAGTGAAACAAATCAATCAATATTACAACGTTTACAACAACTGTTTGAACCTTATCGGCATGGTAGTGTACCTGTTAACTTATATTATCATCGAGATGATTCAGTTGTTAGGATTCAATTTGGCACGACATGGAGAGTTATTCCAGAAGATGCTTTAATTATTGAATTAAAAACACTACTTGGTATTGATCGTATTGAATTTGAGTTTGAATAAATAAAGCTACTTCCAGTAAATGCAAGTGGCACGATATTGGAATTGTTGAGGTCTAATGATATAAATATAGGTGACTTCAATGAGTATTACATAGTAGAATTGATTTAATTTTATCTTAAAAATTAGTCAGTATACTATATTAAAGAGTGTATTTTTTTAAAATACCAAATAAATTAAGAGGCAATTACAAGCGTTATGAACAATTTTTTGGAATTTGAAAAGCCGATAGCGGAATTAGAAGCAAAAATTAATTCCTTAAAGAATATTGATTCACAACAAGTTGAATTAGATATTAATTTAGATAAAGAGATTAAGCAATTACATAAAAAAAGTCGTGAATTAACAAAAAAAATATTTGCTAATTTAACTCCTTGGGAAATTGCGCAATTAGCTAGACATCCAAATCGTCCTTATACATTGGATTATATAAAAGAAATTTTCACTGATTTTGATGAATTAGCTGGAGATCGGGCTTATGCCGATGATAAAGCAATTGTTGGTGGAATAGCTCGTATTGATGGACGAGCTGTGGTAGTTATTGGACATCAAAAAGGACGTGAAACAAAACAGAAAATTTATCGAAACTTTGGTATGCCGGCTCCAGAGGGTTATCGTAAAGCTTTACGATTAATGCAATTAGCCGAACGTTTTAAATTGCCTATCATTACTTTTATTGATACTCCCGGAGCTTACCCAGGTATCGGTGCTGAAGAACGGGGTCAAGCAGAGGCTATTGCACGTAATTTAAGAGAAATGTCACGCCTTAAAGTGCCCACCATTTGTACAGTCATTGGCGAAGGTGGATCTGGGGGAGCACTAGCGATTGGCGTAGCAGATAAAGTAAATATGCTTCAATATAGTACTTATTCTGTTATCTCACCGGAAGGTTGTGCTTCTATCTTGTGGAAAAGTGCCGACAAAGCCCCTATTGCTGCTGAAGCCATGAATATGACAGCAGATAATTTATTAAAGTTAAATTTGATTGATTCAATCGTACCAGAACCACTTGGTGGGGCTCACCGAGATTATACTGCTATATCTGTTTCACTCAAAACTCAGCTACTTAGTGATCTTGATGAACTTGAAAGTATGGATTTATCTGTATTACTAGAAAGAAGATTTCAACGTTTGATGAACTATGGTTATGTAAGGTAATTTTAAATCTGGAACATTATAATGAAAAAATCGACAGGATTACTTCGTATCTTTAATGCGACAAAATACTCTTTAAAAGGCTTAAAATCAGCAATCAAACATGAAGCTGCATTTCGTCAAGAGTTAATTGTATTAGGAGTGGCTTATGCTATTGTAATGCTGGTTGATTTTTCTATTTATGAACGTATTTTGTTACTTGGTTCGATCGGTGTTGTGATGATTACCGAGTTAATTAATAGTGCAATCGAGTGTGTTGTTGATCGTATCGGCCATGAAAGACATGAGCTATCTGGCCGAGCGAAGGATTATGGTTCAGCTGCTGTATTTTTGTCGTTATTATTGACTATTACCCTGTGGATCTATCTATTTTCTTGTCACTTTTTCTCATGACTTTTTACTTAGACATAGATTTTTTTAGAATCTTTGTGACAATAGACAACTAATAAAAAACTATTCAGAAACGAGTTCTTTAATTATGTAATTTCCGGTTTTTTCTGTATCTAACGTTGTTTTTAGCCATGGCATAACTGCATGCATTTGTTCATGTAATTTCCATGGTGGATTAATTACTATCATTCCTGATGCGGTCATGCCTTTTTGATTGTTATCTGGTTTTATTGCTAGCTCAAACTGTGAAATTCGTTTAATACCTAAATTCACAATGCCATCAATCATTTTTTGTGTTTGGCTGCGAGACACAACAGGATACCAAATTAAATAGACACCAGTTGCAAAACGCTTATAGGCTTCAAACAGTGCTGTAGGAATTGTTTGATAATCGTCCTTTATTTCATAGGAAGGATCGATCAATATTATGCCTCGGCGTGAATCTGGTGGTAACTTCGATTTTAATTGAGAAAAGCCATCTTCACGTAAAATTTTTGTTCGTTTATCTTTACTAAACTCTTGCCTTAATAAAGGATAATCAGTTGGATGTAATTCAGTAAGATTGAGCTTGTCTTGCTCACGTAATAATTGCTTGGCAATTAATGGTGAGCCAGGATAATATTTTAATTCTTCAAAAGGATTATATCTTTTTAGTATCGATATATAGGTATTTAACAATGCAGGGATATTAGATTGTTGCCAAATCAAATTAATTCCTGATAAATATTCACCTGTTTTTGCAGCATGTTCACTTTTTAATAGGTATCGACCTGCGCCTGAATGTGTATCTAAATATAAAAAAGGTTTTTCTTTTTCTTTTAATGATTCAATACAGAATGTTAAAACAATATGTTTTAATACATCCGCATGATTACCTGCATGATAACTATGACGATAGCTTAACATTATAAATTCTCCTTCTTTTGTTCATTTTTTTGCATATAGAAGGTCGTTAAAGCTAAACAAAGAAGGCAGGGGATCTCCATTAATTCTTCTATTAAATCTTTTCGTTCCCTTGTTATAACTAAGAATTGATGGCCAATACGGTGGTGTTCTGCAATATCAGCTATACCTAAGAATAAAAAAGCCAAAAATATATGCCACACTGGAATTTTTTCAAATTTGTAGCGACGAACAATTTCTTGACGGATTGTAGGTAAAAACATACTGAGTATTGGAATTACTATTAAAAAACTAGCAATAATTTTATAATAAAAACGCGGTACTTCAGGAAAAAAGTCTCGCCCCCAACTAATCCCCCGACCAAAAAGCATCAACCACCAAAATATTGTCCAAATCCAAAATTTATATAGATTTGAATGTTCAGCCATTTTTTTTGCATAACAGTAAGTATAGCCGCACATAAATAATAAAAAGAGTGATTGAACATGTTCAATAAGTGTGACAGTAAGTCCATTATATAAAGGTATAAAAAAATTACCTATAATATAAAGAGTAATACCAAGAATAATAATCGATAAGGAACTTTTGTAAAAATGATAATCTAATTTACACATGTATATCTTAATATCAAGTAGTGTTTTTAAGTTTGAGTATAGTATCGCATTTACGGCATAAATAACTAGTTTTATTATTTTGAATTTTATTATGTCTTATGGATGTTAGGTGATGTTGTTGACACTTGCAGTAGTATAAATAAGTATTGCGGTGTACTGTAAAACGATGAGTGGTCGTTGGGATTTTGCCTAATATTTCTGACATAATATATTGCCATTGTTTACCATGTGGCTTTACTTTTCCAAATTCTTTAAAAACAATTAGATGGGCTAATTCATGAGGTACCACTTCCTCAATAAAATGCATACCATTTTCTAGTAACATAATTGAATTAAGTTGAATTTCCCAACGTACTAAAAATGCACTGCCCGCAATGCTCCCTTTCGGTTTATAGATGATTTTAGGTTCTGTATATTGAGTATGTAGAAGTTGATTGGCTTGTATTAAGTGAGTTCTTAAACAAGCCATTACCTGATTATGTAAATAAATTGGTATGCGTTTATAGTCCAGCTGCATCGCGAAGTAGTGCTGCTTTATCGGTTTTTTCCCAAGGAAAGATATCTCGCCCAAAATGACCGTAACTTGCAGTTTGTTGGTAAATTGGCTGAATAAGGTCAAGCATCTGAATCAATCCATAAGGTCTTAAATCAAAAAATTCTTTGATAAGTGTAACAATTTTATGGTGATCGATTTTTTCAGTACCAAAAGTATTAACATAAATTGATGTAGGATTGGCAATACCAATTGCATAAGATATCTGTAATTCACATCTGTCAGCAAGTCCAGCTGCAACAATATTTTTTGCTACATAGCGTGCAGCATAAGCTGCTGAACGGTCAACTTTTGATGGATCTTTTCCTGAAAAAGCTCCACCTCCATGACGCGCGGCTCCGCCATAAGTATCTACAATAATTTTGCGGCCAGTTAACCCACAATCTCCCATAGGACCACCAATAACAAAGCGTCCAGTTGGATTAATAAAGTATTTAGTCCTTGACGTTAACCATTCGGTTGGTAATGTAGGTTTAATGATTTCTTCCATAACAGCTTCATGTAATGCTTTTTGGTCAATGGCTTCTGAATGCTGAGTAGATAAAACGATAGTATCAACCCCTTTTATTTGACCGTCTTGGTAAATTAATGTGACTTGGCTTTTTGCATCGGGTCTTAACCAAGGAAGTGTACCATTTTTTCTGACTTCTGCTTGGCGACGCATTAAATCGTGCGCATAACTTATGGCTGCAGGCATAAAGTTTGGCATTTCATTGGTCGCATAACCAAACATTATACCTTGATCGCCTGCACCTTGTTCTAGTGGATCTTTTCGATCGACGCCTTGATTAATGTCAGGAGATTGCTTGCCAATAGCATTAAGCACCGCACATGAATTTGCATCAAATCCCATTTCTGAACTGGTATAACCGATATCATTAATGGTTTTTCTGGTTAATTCCTCAATATCTACCCAAGCTGAAGTTGTGATTTCACCACCCACTAAAGCCATACCTGTTTTTACATACGTTTCACATGCGACTCGTGCTTTTGGATCTTGTTTTAAAATAGCATCAAGCACAGCATCAGATATTTGATCGGCGATTTTATCTGGATGACCTTCAGAAACAGATTCTGAAGTAAATAGAAATTCTGACATGTAATACCTTCTTAATTTAATTCTTGTATGATGCTTGAAATATAATATTAGTCTTTAATATATTTATCCATTTTAGCAGTTTTACCATCTAGACGTCTAGTCCATATTTATCAAACGAAATGCAATATTGGCTTAGGTAAAATTACTTGCTTTAATTTTTAATCAATTTACGATATTGAGCGTTTCTAATTTATTATTTAATAATCTATAGCTAAAAATGAATACCATAAAACAATCTCCTTCAGTGTTAGTATTTGATTCAGGTATCGGTGGTTTATCTGTTTATCATGAAATCTATAATAAAATGCCTAATGCACACTATATTTATGCATTCGATAATGAGATGTTTCCTTATGGGGATAAATCTCCAGAATTTTTAATTAATAGAGTAGATTCGGTTATTGATGCTGTTACTCAATTTTACTCAATTGATTTAGCTGTTATTGCCTGTAATACAGCTAGTACTATCTGTTTGCCAAGTTTGCGTTCTAAATTTTCTTTTCCTATTATTGGTGTTGTACCAGCGATTAAACCAGCTAGCTTGCTTACTAAAAATAAATGTATTGGGCTATTAGCAACTAAAGCGACAATAGAAAGAACTTATGTAACGGACTTAATCCAGCAATTCGCAGAAAACTGCATTGTTAAGTTGTTAGGTCTATCGGAATTAGCACTTATAGCAGAAAATAAATTACAAGGCATTACTGTAGATATCCAACAGCTAAAAGAATTAATGCAACCTTGGCTTAGATTACCGATCATCCCCGATACAATAGTGCTAGGTTGTACACATTACCCTTTTATTAAAAAAGAATTACAGATGATTTTTCCTCAAGCTACCTTTATAGATTCCGGTCATGCGATTGCAGCAAGGGTTTATAATTTGTTAAATGATAAATACGATCTAAAACAACTACCTCCATTTATGACTGAAAACATTGTGGTGAGTACATACTATGATCAGTCTGTGGAAAAATTGATTAAAAAATTATCAGACTATAATCTTAATAAATATCAAAATATTAATGTTTTGTAAGTTTAAAGTTTGTTCAAGTGAGTAGCTGTTTGATCTTTTTTGCTTGCTAAAAAAAGAGAAGAGCCTATAATGCGCATCCACTGACACGCAGTCAGCGCCAAGCAGGCGGTGAGTAAGGTTAGTGAATAAGGTCAAAAATTTTTAAAAAAGTTCTTGACGAATAAAAAGGTGTAGCGTAGTATACGCAGCCCTTGAGACAGCAAACTAAATCAGCGAAAAGTTGATTAAAAATAGAAGCTGTCAGCTCTTTAAAAAGAAGAAACAGACAATCTGTGTGGGCACTTGCGAGACGAAGAATTAAAAGTCTACGGACTTAAAAAAATCAAGTCTTGATAAGTGACACTGAAGATTCATTTGAATATGTCAGAGACAGTTATTGAGCATCAAACTTTAAATTGAAGAGTTTGATCATGGCTCAGAT
>NZ_FMAQ01000003.1:162591-271185 GCF_900094945.1 Gilliamella bombicola | reverse complement strand
TCCTTAATCCTTGGGCCGCGGGGGCGGTTATGGTGCCTGAGAGGACAATCTAACAAAGAATAACGCCCCCGCGTAAGTTGGGGCATTTCCCTTAGGGTTGCGCTGTTGCGGCGAAGCCACAATCGCGCCGCCCCCGCCGCCGGCGACGCTGAAAGCGTCGATGGCGGTGGCACAAGGGTAAAATAAATAAGAATAACCAAGCAGTTGGTGGTAATGATAAGTGTTTGCTGTGTACTTTAACATAGTGGTGTTAATTCAACTGATGGCATCTATTCAATGCTAGGCATAGTATGCCTAACAATAAAATGAGCACTACTAACATAGCACTTATTCATCACCCAAGACTTTCAATCTAAAATTGTCAGCAAGCTTGCTGATAAAAAGGACGAAAGTAAGGGGATATTGTTAAATCAGCGATATACGCATCTTAGGTTGCAACTTCCCAACTGGAGTGCGAAAGGTTTTTGATTTTGCTTATATCAAAAAACATCAACTGACTTGGCCCTCAAAACAAAGTTAAAAAATAACCATACGGCAATCTATAAAAATAACATAGTAAAAATCGGTCAGAAAAGGTATTGATTTTATTGAAGTTTTTATTTTGCTGTTTTTAAGCTAAATCAATCACTTACACAATCCAAGCAAGGCGCCGGCAACTAACAAATCAACAAAACCACGAATAGTGACCCAATAACAGCAAATTAACCGCTCCAAACCTTTTTTAATGATAATTTAAAATCAAAATATTAAAAAATGGTTTTCAAAGATGAAATTGTTGTTTATTACACCAAGTACAAACGTTACTCTACCGTCTATATTGCCAACTGATAGCCTTGGTGTTGGTTGTGGGGCAGTGCTACTTAATTCAATGTCTTTTAACTCATATTGATACGGTAAATATTTTTTACCTTGTTATTTTATTGATGGTAAATTCTCAGCGGTAAATGACGTCCACCCGTCAGGCGAAATATTATAAGCATGAAATCTCAGCACTTCATCAAGCCCCAATTTTGTGCCATTCACTTCTATTAGTTGTATAAGCTGTTTACCCTCAATGGCTTGTAAATCTTGTGTTATTGGCATAATTTTCTCCAGACGTAATACATAAATATTGGCTAGAAAAGAAAGAAATAGATGAGCTTGCTAACAGGTGTACCAAACGAAGTTGTTGATATGGTTTTTGATAATAATTATTCCCTAGCACAAGCATGGCGTGAGTATTTAAAATTATCCCAAGTTGACGTTGCGAATAAAATAGGTATTAGCAAATCAGCTTATTCTCAATAGGAAAAAGCCAAAAGTTAAGAAAAGCAACTCGGATTAAAATTGCCCAAGCACTACAAATCAAGCCTGAGTTACTAGATTTTTAATAAAAACTCTCTAAGGGGGGATTGAATTGCTTTGGTGGTTAATAATAAATTAACTAAATTTAAATAAGCCCTTTCGGGCTTTATTTTATTAGTGATGAGAATGCTTATTTTATTCGGGTACAAATCACTTCTGTTTTGGTTCTAAGATCAATAATATTATTATTATTGTTACTATTAATTTTATTTATTTCAGCCAAAATTGTGAAATTAAAGGTGTCGCTATTAACAATTTTTGTTGTTGTTTTTGTGTTAATCTTGGCGTTTTCTGTAACTTCACTTTTATTAGTGTCCATTTTATTTGGGTCAATCAAGATTTTTGTTCCATCCTCATTTATTTGATAAAGTTCATTATCTAACATTTTAAATGTCATTGTTTTTTCTGACGACGACACTGAATCATCAAAATCTTCATTAGCGTCACTGTTTTCCTTTTCATACTCATTACCGACACAATGCCAATTACCTAAAAGATACTCTTTTGTAATTTTATTTTCTCCACAGCCGAATAAAGCAAGACTAACTAAACTTATTATCAATATTCTTTTCATATCATCTCCTTAATTTTTTGATAATAGTATGAAATTTGTTAGCCAAGTGCAATAAAAAAAAACGCCAGAAAGGTATTTAATTTAAATAAAATCAATTTTATAACTATAAAAACATAATATCTTCCAAAAACGATGGTTATGTCGTTTGTCCTATTCCGGCGTCAGAATGTGCCGACAACAGTGCGAGGTTAGCACGCCAAACAGGGATGTTTGGCGAGTTTGTGCTGCGTCTGGAACGCATCACAAACGGTGCGTTAAGACCGAGCGCCGGCGTCGGACAAATTTGTCTGGAACAAATTTGAACATCTGAGCTCAGCGAAGATGGCCTCGTAGAGGCGAGTATCAGGATGATACGAGTAGTGCCGCAGGCCACATTCTGCAGCCAAAGCGCGGGTTGTTAGGGAATTCGCTTTAAATTCCCTAACTCAACTCGGACGTAGTCACGATAACTATTTTGTTCACCCAAGCTCAAAACGTCCTAAACCACTGCACTCAATTTATTCTATTCGCCAAAACAAAAAGTCCTGATTTTCCGCTAAAAATCGGTCAGAAAAGTTATTGATTTTATTAAAGTTTTTTCTGGCTGTTTTTTTAATAAAAACTGCCTTATAAAAACACAACATCCCATCCTTCAATATAAATATTTTTTATAACCTCAAAAAAAGATTGAAATCGTTTGGTTGTTAAGTAACCATATGAGAGTAATACCCATTTTTGCTAACGATAAAGCAAAACCAGACAAACTACATAATTGATGATAAGGATCCAACATGTTTAGTAACAAGATGGCTATTGCCGAGTACGATAAAGAACTGTGGGATGCGATAAAAGGTGAAGAACAGCGTCAAGAAGATCACCTTGAATTGATCGCATCAGAAAACTATACCAGCCCACGCGTAATGCAAGCGCAAGGTTCGCAATTAACCAACAAATATGCCGAGGGTTATCCCGGTAAGCGTTATTATGGTGGTTGTGAGTATGTTGATGTGGTCGAGCAGTTGGCAATTGATCGCGCTAAAACTTTATTTGGTGCTGATTATGCCAATGTACAACCTCATTCAGGTTCGCAGGCGAATTTTGCGGTTTATATGGCGCTTTTAAATACAGGCGATACTGTTTTGGGCATGAATTTGTCTGAAGGTGGGCATTTGACGCATGGTTCGCCAGTTAGCTTTTCTGGCAAGCTTTATCATATTGTGGATTATGGCGTTGATGATTCAGGACGTATTGATTATGACAAGTTAGCTAAAACAGCCCAAGAGTCTAAACCGAAAATGATTATTGGTGGTTTTTCGGCTTATTCTGGTGTGGTGGATTGGAAGCGTATGCGCGAGATTGCCGATAGTGTGGGTGCTTATTTATTTGTGGATATGGCACATGTGGCTGGTTTGGTGGCCGCAGGTGTTTATCCAAATCCTGTTCCTTATGCTCACGTTGTGACTACAACCACCCATAAAACCCTTGGTGGCCCACGTGGGGGCTTGATTTTAGCTAAAGGTGGCAGTGAAGAATTATATAAAAAGTTAAATTCGGCTGTCTTTCCTGGGGCGCAAGGTGGGCCTTTAATGCATGTGATTGCCGCTAAAGCGGTGGCATTAAAAGAGGCAATGGAACCCGCTTATAAAGAATATCAACAGCAAGTGGTGAAAAATGCCAAAACGATGGTTGAAGTGATTATGCAGCGTGGTTATAAAGTGGTTTCTGGTGAAACACACAATCATCTGTTTTTAATTGATTTAGTCGATAAAAATATCACAGGTAAAGAAGCCGATGCGGCTTTGGGTAGTGCCAATATTACGGTTAATAAAAATAGTGTACCGAAAGATCCACAAAGCCCGTTTGTGACATCAGGCGTGCGGATTGGTACGCCGGCTATTACTCGCCGAGGCTTTAAAGAAGCCGAATCGCGAGATTTGGCTAATTGGATTTGTGATGTTTTAGATAATATCGATGACGAGCAAACTATTCAAGCTGTGAAAGAAAAGGTGCTTGCAATTTGCCGTCGTTTGCCGGTTTATCAGCATTAATGGTCGTTTCATTTCGCCGACAAGTGTCGGCGAAATGGTTTGTTGCTTTTATTTGCCAATATTGGCATTTGTGTCAGTTTTATTTTGGGTTTGTTCTTGTTTGTGCTGCTTGATATAGTGGTCAAGGTAACCTTCATGCCATAACCAACCTCCTGTCGTTCCAATACCAAGTAAAATAGCTAACCAAAAAATGATAGCCAATTTGTGGTGGCGTTGTTTCATTGGATCTCGTAAGTTGCGTTTTGCATTGGCTGGAAGTTCTGCTTTACTGGTGAGTAAGCTACCTAGCATTAAGTTTATTTTAACTTGTCCGTTAATTGCCCAACCTGATGCTTCTAGCAGTGGGCCAAGGGTTCTTCGACGCAATTTTAACCATGCCAAAATAACAGAAGGGCCAGAAATAATTAGGAATAATCCAATAAAAACCAAAGGCAATTGCCACCAAGCTAGCGCAAAAATAGCTTGGAATAGTGTGGCTAATGCCGTGCCGATTGCGCCAATGGCTAGGCCAATTGCGGCAAAAATACCTACGCTTTTGCCAATATCAAATTTATTGGCTGGGTTTTGCAATGCTTGTTCACTTGATTTTGCAACATCGGCATCTTTGCTGCTTGCCCATTTGTTTATCTGTTCGGTAATTACGCGCCCCATTCGTTGATAAGGTGCCCAGATTGCTTGTTGTATGCTGATAGGTTTGGTAATGATTTTGACGACATTGGCATCCCAGTCGTTGCCGTCGTTATCAATAAATACGCCATTGCGACCTTCAATCAGTAAATCGCCTTTCCCCGCTGTCATAGCGGCGGCAATGAGTTGCTTTTGCCCGTGTCTAGTACATTCACAATAGAGTAAGCAGAGTTCAGAGTAGTTTGCCATGGTGGCGTGTTTGGCAATATTATCAACTGCAACGCAAAGAGTTGCACAGCGTCCATCAATGTAGAGTTTTCCAAGCTGAAAGGCCGCTCGGGTTTTTAACGAAAAGAAGTCAGCAAAAGACACAAAGTTGACCAGTAAGCGGTAAAGGTGTTTGTGGAATAAGACTAGCTTTTCTAATACGAGGACGTCGGATGAGGATATCGGGGTTTTATTGTCTTGTTCAACCATTTGTGTAAATTCGTTCAGCAGTTCACTGTTGGCTAAGTGGGCGATAGTGTTGCTTGGGATATCTTCTATGCTGGCAGATGGCGCGATTTCAACTTTTATTTTTGTTATTTCGGGTTTAGTGCTTATTAATGTGGTGTAAGTTTTTAAGCTGTGTTGGATGTTTTGCCATTCTTGCTCGGTTAGTAAGTCAGGATTGGCTAATGCTGGGGCGATGAGCGTTTTGAGTCGGTTAACTTTGGCTTTCCATAGTGGATTAAGCCCATTGACTAAGTCAAGTGCGTTGGTTGTGTCGATTTTTGATAGCGGTAATTGTGCTAAGGCGTCATCAGAAAGTAGTCCATTTTGGGTCGGGACGATGTACTTTTCGTCAACATTGAGGGCTGTTTGCGCTTGTGGAGCGTATTGTGCCAGTTCAACGCGTAAAAAATAATCGTCAATTTTGGGTTTGAGTTGTTGGATTAACTTCCAAGTCTCGGCACTATTTTCACCAAATGGAGTTGGGGTCTTACTTATTTGAGTTTGCCATTGTAGCCATGTTTTTAGGTTGTCGACAAAGGTGGTGGCTATATTTAGGTCAATGCCATCTTGTCCGCTCATGTCTTTTTGTGCGCCGGTGGTGTTGATGGCGGTTTGGATGAATGTTTGCATGTCGGGCGATAATTCGCTTGATACAGGGAAGATTAAGTCACCGTTGTAAAGTTTACTAGCGTTGATTTTGATTGATTGTTGAACGTCATCTTGCGTTAAGTAATTTACGTTGTTTTTATTTAAGCTAGCTAAGATGCTGTGAGCGGTGATAGATAGCTTTTTTCCCTGTGGAGTCGAGGTGTTTATTTGTGATAGTGACAGTGTTTCACTTGAGTTTAAAATGCTGTCAAATGAGGTGATTTTGTCTTGTGTCCAGCTAATGGCATCGAGAATGTCAGGTATGCGAATTCGTCCATCTTTGTCTGAGTCGAGTAGCTCTAAGGTTCGCTCATCAAAATCTAGCCCTGTGGTTGGGCAACTTAAAGCTACCCATAATTTAGGGTCTAAATCAGGTAGATTAATAATATCATTGGCATTTTTAAATACCACTTGATCTAATCCACCTACGCGCTGAAATGTCCACATGTGACTCATAGTTATCTCCACATCAAAATCTAAATAATATTTTTACATTAATATAAACAGTATTTGTTTTTTTTGATAGAACAGAACAGTGATTTCTAATATTTGTGAGGCCTATTAACGTATCTTTGGTATTTGGTTTAGTTGCCTTGAGCAACTTTATGATAGAATAGCGACTTATTATTTAATACCCAAATAAAAACCAATAATATGTCATTAATTAATCTTACCAATGCTTATCTTTCATTTAGTGATGCACCGCTACTTGATCATATTGATATGTCTATTGAACCAAATGAGCGTGTTTGTCTTGTTGGACGTAATGGCGCGGGCAAATCAACGTTACTTAAAGTGTTAAATAAAGAAGTGCCATTAGATGAAGGGCAAATTATTTATGAAAATAATGTGATTGTTTCACGCTTGCAGCAAGATCCTCCTCGTGATGTGCAAGGCAATGTGTTTGATTTTGTAGCAGAAGGATTACACGAACAAGCCCAGTTATTACGAGATTACTATGATTTAGCTCATCGTGTTGAACACGATCCTTGCGAAAGTAACTTGGCTAAATTAGCGAAAATGCAAGAGCAGTTAGATCATCAAAATGGTTGGCAATTAGATAGTCGTATTCGTAATGTTATTTCGTCGTTATCACTTGATGGTGATGCATTGTTATCTTCGCTATCAGGTGGCTGGCTTCGTAAAGCTGCATTAGCCAAAGCATTAGTTTGTCAACCATCGGTTTTATTGCTTGATGAACCAACAAACCATTTAGATATTCAAACCATAAAATGGTTGGAAGAGTTTTTGAAAAGCTTTAATGGCAGTATTGTGTTTATTTCTCATGACCGTTCATTTATTCGTCAAATGGCAACGCGTATTATTGATTTAGATCGGGGTAAAATTGCCTCTTGGAGCGGTAACTACGATAACTATTTACTTGGTAAAGAAGAAGCCTTGCGCGTTGAAGAGTTGCAAAATGCGGAATTTGATAAAAAATTAGCTCAAGAAGAGGTTTGGATTCGCCAAGGTATTAAAGCTCGCCGTACACGTAATGAAGGGCGAGTACGTGCATTAAAAGCAATGCGCCAAGAGTATAGCGAGCGTCGCCAAGTGATGGGCAGTGCCAAAATGCAAATTGAGGAGGCGTTACGTTCAGGAAAAATTGTTTTTGAGCTTGAAAATGTGACCTATCAGATTGAAGATAAGTTGCTAGTTAATGATTTTACTGTGCAAGTATTACGTGGCGATAAAATAGCTCTAATTGGTCCTAATGGTATTGGCAAAACGACGTTGTTAAAACTAATGTTAGGTAATTTAGCGCCAACATCAGGTAGCGTACATTGTGGTACAAAGCTTGAAGTCGCTTATTTTGATCAATATCGATTAGAGCTTGATCCTGAAAAAACCGTGATGGATAATTTAGCTGAAGGTAAACAAGAGGTGATGGTTAATGGACGATCGCGTCATGTTCTTGGTTATCTGCAAGATTTTTTATTCCCTCCAAAACGCGCCCGAACACCTGTTCGTGCATTATCAGGTGGGGAGCGTAATCGTTTATTGCTGGCTAAACTATTTTTAAAACCTAGTAATTTATTAATACTTGATGAACCGACCAATGATCTTGATATTGAAACGCTGGAGTTGCTAGAAGAGTTGGTTAATGATTATCAGGGAACAGTTTTGCTAGTTAGCCATGATCGGCAGTTTGTTGATAACGTCGTTACCCAATGTTGGTTTTTTGAAGAAAAAGGGCATATTGGCGTTTATGCGGGTGGTTATGCTGATGCTCTACAACAACAGCAACAGGCGCAACCGGTTAAGGTAGCGGCAGTTAATGATGTTAAACAGCCTAAAAAAGCATTAAGCACGGCGAATAACAAAAGCAATGATCAAGCCACTAAAAAGAAAGTTAAGCTGAGTTATAATGAGCAACGAGAGTTAACACAATTACCAAGCAAAATAGAGCAATTAGAATTAGCTATTGCTGATTTACAAGCACAGATTGGTCAAAGTGACTTTTTTAATCAACCCCACGAAGTTACGGGACCAATCTTACAATCTTTGACCGATAAAGAAGCTGAATTAGAATCTGCTTTTGAACGCTGGGAACAGTTAGAGTCTTTAAGTAAATCATAATGTAAGGGTGTTATTTTCAGCATTATTTATTGGGGTATATAATAAATAATGCTGTTTCTGAGCGTTAAGATTTTTATAAAATGGTTTTATTATTCCACAACTTTCTAGAACAAAGGCAGAAAAATAATAAGGCAATGATGACAAAAATTGCGCCAACAAAACCAATATCTTCCTTTGATAGTAAAATTAATACTTTACTGCCTATAAAAGCGCCTCCTCCTATTCCAATATTGTAAATACCTGAATAGACCGATGTTGCAATATCGGTTGCATCGGGCGCTGCATCAATCACTTTGCTTTGCATGACCATGCCAATAATGGTAATCGAAAGCCCCCAAATCAAACATTGAATGATTGCGGTATAAAGCGTGAATGAACAGACATAAAGCGATAATAAACAAATGATCAATGACAACATAGGCATCACTAATATGGCGGTTGGATTTTTTTCGGCATATCTTGCAAAAATAACACTGCCAATCATGCCTGAAAAACCGACTACTAACAATAAAGCGACGATAACATTTTGACTAAATCCGCCAACATCTTTCATAAATGGCGTGATATAAGTATAAGCAGTAAAGTGGCCAGCAATAATAATGGCTATTAATAGATAAATGTTAAGCAGTATTGGCCGTTTTAATACCGTTGGAATATCTTTGATAGAGATAATATCCATGCTTGGTACAGTAGGTAATAAACGGAGCAGTAATATCATCACGCAAAAAGCGATACTAGCAATACATAAAAAAGTCACGCGCCAACCAACGAGTTGCCCTATGATGGTACCAATTGGGATCCCTAGGATGGTTGCCATCGATACGCCAATAACAATAAAGCCCATTGCTTTAGCTTTTTTACCATTAGGCGCTAATCGAACTGCAAGAGGTGTTGTAATTGCCCAAAATACCGCATGTGCACAAGCAATGCCAATCCTTGCTGCCATCAGACTGTAAAAATTCCACGCAAATCCGGCTAAAATATGGCTACCAATAAATAGGCAAAATAGAAAAATTAGTAATTTTCTTCGCTCCATTTTTGATGTTAATACTGTGAGTGGCAATGATAATAACGAAACAGACCATGCATAAATGGTGAGTAATAATCCAGCATGAGCAACATCCATTGAAAAACTTTCAGCAATATTAGGTAATAGTCCAACAGGTACAAATTCCGTTGTATTAAAAATAAATGCCGCAAATGCAAGGCAAAGAATTGATGACCAAATACGAGATCGGTTAATACTATTATTCATGATTAAGATTATGGAGGAGGTATGTTTTTATTGGATTATAACTGAATAATTTTGTCTATTAAATAGCTGCTATAAATAAATCTTAAAGTAAATCATCGCCACCACTGTTGGTAGAGGGTGGCGATGTATTATTGCTTTGATTTATGCTAACGCTTTAGCCGCCGCTAGGGCTTTGTCATAATCGGGCTCCGAAGATGTTTCTTTAACATATTCGACATAAGCAATTTTGTCATTTTTATCAATGACAAATACGGCGCGGGAAAGTAAGCGTAGCTCTTCAATAACAGTGCCATATTTTAAGCCAAAATCCAGATCTTTATGGTCAGAAGTGACTTTGACAGCATCAATGCCTTCAGCCGCACAATAGCGATTTAATGCAAAAGGTAAATCAACACTAACTGAAAATATCACGGTATCTTTTAGTTTTGCTGCTTCTACATTGAAACGGTGAACTTGGGCACTACATACGGAAGTATCAATGGATGGTACCGAATTAATAATCCTGATTTTACCTTTAAAATCGGATAATTTAATGGGTTTCATTGCTAAATCTTGCACGATAAAATCGGGTGCTATGTCACCAACGTTGATTTTGGGACCTAACAAAGTAATAGGGGCTCCACGCATAGTAACTTCATTGACTCTTTTTTGCATAACTGTTTCCTTTGGGGATAATAATTGTGTTGTAATAAATTTCAGTGTTGATAGGATAACGACGTTCAATGCATTAAAGATTTTGCACCTATTGGCGTTGATTTAATATAGACCTAAACAGGCTACTGAGCAATAGCGCTATTATGCTTTTAGTGATGAATTAGCCAATTTCAACTATTGTTAATAATGTTGTTTTTTTTATGTAATTAAATTATTTCTATTTTGTATATTTATTAGACAATGGTATATAATGCCAGTCCCTTTCTTTACTCTTATATCAACACTATGAATCAATTACTTATTACTGTTTGTTTACTGACTTTTAGTAATGTTTTTATGACTTTTGCGTGGTATGGGCATTTGCGGTTTTTACATAACCAAGTTTGGCTAGTGGCGGTGTTTGCTAGCTGGGGGATTGCGTTATTTGAGTATTTATTGCAAGTGCCTGCTAATCGCATTGGTTTTCAAGTTGCCAGCGCAGGTCAATTAAAGATTATTCAGGAAGTAATTAGTTTGTCTGTTTTTATCCCTTTTTCAATTTATATTTTAAAAGAGCCGTTTAAGACAGACTATATTTGGGCTGGTTTGTGTCTTTTAGGTGCGGTATTTTTTATGTTCCGCGATAAGATTTTTGCTTAAATTCATTCTAAAACCGTGATAAATATTGAGCATATTCGTCACGGTAATGATTTAAATTAGCCTTTCAAATATTCCACTGTAAATATAATTGTGATGACTATCACATTAAAAATACTCAATCTTTATTAATATGTTGCTGTATTTTATTGTTGAACAGCTATTGATATCTTGCTGACCGTGTTGTTGTTTCATACAAAATTATTAATTAGTTAGATGTTATTTAAGCGTTTTTTGTTTCGATAACATGTTTTGATAGTTATCCCTTATTTGTATAAGGAGAAGTATATGCAAAAAAAATTTTTTGTTCGTTATTTGTTGCTTCTTTAATATGTTCAAATGTTTTTGCTTCTGGGGGAAAAGATGTAACAACAGATCCTAATGATTTTTTCCTTAAAGAAGAACAAGCACCTAATAGCTTACTGCTTTTGCCACCGCCTCCTACTTTTGATAGCATTGATTTTTTACGCGATAAAGCAATGTACGATTGGGGTAAGTCTGTTCGTAATACAGAACGTGGAAAACAGGCTTACTTAGATGCTGATTCAAGTAAAGATAATATAACTAAGCAATTTTCACCATCTTTTGGGTTTGAAATTTCTGATAAGAAAACGCCAGAAATTTATAAATTAGTTACTACAATGAAAGAAGATGCAGGGGATTTGGCAACGCGCTCAGCTAAAAATCATTATAATCGTATTCGACCATTTTCATTTTTCCATGAACCAACTTGTCGCCCAGATGATGAAAAAACGCTATCGACCAATGGATCCTATCCCTCTGGTCATACAACAATGGGGTTTGCTATTTCACTTGTGTTAGCAGAGATAAATCCAGCGCGTCAAAATGAAATTTTAAAACGAGGTTATGAGATTGGCGAAAGCCGCGTTATTTGTGGCTATCATTGGCAAAGTGATGTTGATGCTGCTAAGGTGATGGCAGCTGCGGTAGTTGCTCAATTACATACGAATGCCGATTTTAATCAACAACTAACGAAGGCAAAAGCCGAGTTCCGCCATTTAAAATAAGGGTGATAATGGGGCAGTTATTGCGTGGCTGATCGTGGCGATGTTATGCCAAATTAACTATAAAATATCAATAGCATTGGCTGTTGTTTTCGACAGCCAAGCTGATTTTTTGTTATAGCGCCTTAAAAGAAATATCCGGTAAAATTGTTTCGCCTTGCCAATATAGCTCACTGGCAATGCGCCCAGCAATTTGGCAATAGAGTTGGGTAAATTCGCTATCAGGGTGGCTAATAACAGTAGGTTGCCCTGTATCGAGATCTTGGCGTAATATTTTATGAAGTGGTATTTGTCCAAGCAATTTTGTTTGATATTGCTCAGCTAGACGCTGTGCTCCACCTTCGCCAAAAATAGCTTCGTGATGACCACAATTTTCGCAAATGTGGTAACTCATGTTTTCAATAATGCCTAGCGTTGGGATGTTGACTTTATTAAACATGGTCATGCCTTTTTTGGCATCAATCAATGCAATGTCTTGTGGTGTACTGACAATAATTGCGGCCGTTACTGGAATACTTTGCGCTAGGGTTAATTGGATATCCCCAGTTCCTGGAGGCATATCAATAACCAAATAATCAAGTTCAGGCCATAATGTATCTTGTAATATTTGTAGTAATGCCTTGCTTGCCATTGGTCCACGCCATACCATGGCGCTATCTGGATCAACTAAATAACCAATAGAGTTACTGGCTAATCCGTGTGCCATAATTGGGGTCATGTGTTTATTGTCAGGTGTTAACGGTTGCTGTTTTTCTGTGCCTAACATGGTGGGAATTGAAGGCCCATAAATATCCGCATCTAAAATGCCTACTTTGGCGCCTTGTTTTTGTAAGGCTAGTGCAAGATTAACAGCTGTTGATGATTTGCCCACGCCACCTTTGCCTGAACTTATGGCGATAATATTTTTTACATTGTTAATGGCATGTTGGTCATTGGCACGTTTTAATGTGGCTATTTTATAGTTAATGTGCCAGTCAACGTCATTAATGCCATTAAGCTTAAGTAATTTTGGGGTGGCTATTTTTTTTAACTCATCAAAAGTGTTTTGCCAAGCAAAGGGCATGGTTAAATTAATGTATAAATGCTGATTAACTATTTCGCATTTTGTTACTGCGTTAAGTTCAAGTAAATTTTTTTGTAAGGTTGAATGAGTAAAACTCTCAAGAATCTTTTTTACTTCAATGTTCATTGCTGTTATCTCTTTATGCATTGATATTTATACTGGGTTCATTTTTAATACTCCCTCTTAAAGAGGGTGGAAAAATTATAATAATTTACATTCTTTAAAAAGGATTATTTGCCATTTGCAAAGTGAATAGAGTGTAGAAATTTTATCAAATTATGGCATAAATCTAGCGATAATCCCACGATTGATGTACTATTTCTGCCATTATGTAATAAAAGGTAATAAATCAACATGACAACTCAACGCAAAATATTGGTGACTTGCGCACTGCCTTATGCCAATGGTGCAATTCACTTAGGTCATATGCTTGAACATATTCAAGCTGATGTATGGGTGCGTTATCAACGTATGCGTGGTAATGAGATCTATTTTATTTGTGCCGACGATGCACATGGCACGCCAATTATGCTTAAAGCGCAACAACTTGGCATTACGCCTGAACAGATGATTAGTGAAGTGAAAACTGAGCATCAGCGTGATTTTGCGGGATTTAATATTAGTTATGATAATTACCATTCAACTCATAGCTCAGAAAATCGTGAAATATCAGCGCAAATTTATAAGCGTTTAAAAGCCAATGGTTATATTAAAACCAAAGTCATTTCACAGCTATTTGATCCTGAAAAACAGATGTTTTTACCAGATCGCTTTGTAAAAGGTACTTGTCCACGTTGTAAAGCCCCAGATCAATATGGCGATAACTGTGAAGTGTGTAGTGCAACTTACAATCCGATTGATTTAATTAATCCTAAATCTGTGGTTTCAGGGGCAACACCAATTTTAAAAGAGTCAGAACATTTCTTTTTCGATCTGCCGGCTTTTTCAACTATGTTACAAGAGTGGATTCGCTCAGGGACACTACAAGACCAAGTCGCTAATAAAATGCAAGAGTGGTTCGAATCAGGCTTACAGCCGTGGGATATTAGCCGTGATGCTCCTTATTTTGGTTTTGAAATCCCTAATGCGCCAGGTAAATATTTTTATGTCTGGTTAGATGCACCAATTGGTTATATGGGCTCTTTTTTAAACTACTGCAATACACAAAATAAACCAATTTTTGATGAGTTTTGGAATAAAGATTCAAGCACTGAGCTTTATCACTTTATTGGTAAAGATATTGTTTACTTTCATAGTTTATTTTGGCCGGCAATGCTAGAGGGTAGCGAACATCGCAAACCATCGAATATTTTTGTGCATGGCTATGTGACTGTTGACGGCGCAAAAATGTCTAAGTCGCGAGGTACTTTTATTCAAGCAAGTACCTATCTAAAACACTTAGATCCTGATTGCTTACGCTATTATTATGCCGCTAAGCTGTCACCACATATTGATGATATTGATTTAAATTTAGAAGACTTTGTTCAACGTGTAAATAGCGATTTAGTTAATAAAGTTGTTAATATTGCTTCACGTTCGGCTGGATTTATTTATAAACGCTTTGACGGCAAATTATCGGATAATGTAGCTGAACCTGCACTTTATGCGTATTTTGTTGAAAAATCTCAAATCATTGCTGATTATTTTGAGCAACGTGAATCAGGTAAGGCGATTCGTGAAATTATGGCACTTGCTGACGAAGCTAATCGTTATATTGATGAAAAAGCGCCATGGGTGGTTGCTAAACAAGAAGGGCAAGATCAAACATTGCAAGATATTTGCTCAATGGGTATTCACCTATTCCGTATTTTAATGACCTATTTAAAACCAATAGTGCCTTCATTAGCTGAGCGAACAGAAGCATTTTTAAATAGCAAATTAGAATGGAATACTATTGCTAATGCGTTAACTGGCCATAAGATAAATCAGTTTAAAGCCCTATTTAATCGTATTGATATGGATAAAATTACAGCCATGATTGAAGAAACAAAAGAGCAAGCTGCCCTAGCAACACCAGCTAAAACAAATGTTGCTGAACCTATTGCCGATACAATTAATTTTGACGATTTTGCCAAAGTTGATATGCGTGTTGCTTTAATTAAACATGCTTGTTTTGTTGAAGGATCCGATAAATTACTCCAGTTGACGCTTGATATTGGTGATGAAACCCGTAATGTGTTTTCAGGCATCAAGCAGTTTTATCCTGATCCAGAAGTACTAATTGGGCGTTTAACCATTATGATTGCCAACTTAGCGCCTCGTAAAATGCGATTTGGTGTTTCAGAAGGTATGGTGCTTTGTGCCAGTGGTAAAGATGATGGTGACGGCGTGTACTTGTTATCGCCAGATAGTGGTGCTAAACCGGGAATGCGCATTTCGTAATTTTTATTCTCATCATGTAAAAAATGCATCTTAACAAGTTAATGTGCTTGTTAAGATGTTTCAGGAAATTATGCGTTTTATTATAAAATTTTCTGATTTGATAAATAATTGTAGCGTTAGTTTTTTGGGGACTGTTTTTTTTATTATAAATGTTTAGCTAACCAACTATCATGCAACTATTTTTGAGTTTGCTTTTCTACTCTAAAAAATCCCATTGCACTTTGATAGGGCGCAATGCGTGTCCAAAAATAGAGACCAGTATTTAAATCAAGACATTTTATTTTTATATCTGTTCAGGTTGAAGACGATACAACAACTATTTGTTATACTTTTCTTTTACGTTAAAACTAAGTTAATTTCATTATTAAGCAATAATTTTTGATTTATCGGGTAATTAATAGAAATCCCAGCTAACACAACTGGAGGATTTGTGTTCTAGCCATTAATTAGTTTTATAATCTATTTTTAATATGGGTATTTTATTATTTTGCTTATCAATTGATGGCTTTATTAAGTTTATTATTGATAGGCTTTTATTAATATTTTAGTAAGCATTTTTTAGGATAAACATGATCAAACCGATATCTAATATTACATTAAAACCGCTACCTAAAGGTAAAAGAGGTAAAATTATTTCGCTTGTTGAAGTTGATGGTGTTTGCTATGCTGAAAAACTAGAAGGCCGCTTTTTAGAAATGGCTTTTAGCTATGATGACTGTTATGTTTTAATTTTTGTGACACAAGATGGCGGTCCTTGGGAAGAGGTTTTATTCATCTATCTACTTGATTCAAAAAACTACAATATCGTTGATCGTGCCAGAATTGGCGGTGGCGCATATGCTTGGCTTAGTGCTTGTGGTCTTGGTAATATTAAAATTTTATCTGACCATATGGTAAGTTTTGAATTTATGTCGTTTGAGGGTACTGATGGTTGGTTACTTAAGCTTTTTAAAAAACCTATAAAAACCTTTCCGTTTACACTTAGAAACCTATTTCATATCTGGCGCCCAATTTCATTTAAACGCCATTTTTTGATCGAAGTAAATAAAACTTCACTTTAAATCAATATGCTATGTTTTTCTTTTTATTCTGAAGTTTGGCAATCAAAATAACGACTGCCAAAGTTTAATTTTGTTAAAAATCATATTTTGCTGTTTGATTTAACATTGCATGTAAATTCGTTATTGCATTATTTTTGATTTTCTGACGGATTTCCTGAATAAGGAAATATGCTGTCTTTTAGTGAAAAAGAGAAATCTTTTGTATTAATCTCACCAATAACTTTGTTGCTATCGTATAAAGCCAGTAAAAAATCGGCCATTTGCTTTGCTGTATGGTACTTGGTAAAACTTGCATCATAATTGTAGTTACTGACATTATTGGCTTTTTCACCAAATTCTGTTTTTGTCGCAGCCGGAGCTAACACCTTTGCGGTTAATTGGGCGTTAGCTTGCTTTAATTCCTGTGCTAGCCCTTCGGTAAAGGCATTGACATAGAATTTTGTTGCGCAATAGGTTACCGCATTAGGAACGAGTGTATATCCACCACGGGAGGAGATGTTTATTAGTTGTGTCCCAGATTCATTTTGATATTTACGTACATACAGTGTTGAAAAAATTGTTAGGACTTCAATATTTAAATGAAGCATTGATTCGATTTTTCCTAAATCTTGATCGCTAACACTGCCGTAATGACCAAAACCGGCATTATTAATCCATGTTTCAATAAAATAGTTGTCTAAATCATTAAAAAGGGAATAAGCGTTGGTTGGTTGTGATAAATCACAAAGTTTTATAATTACTTCTAATTCTGGGGAAATTTTTGCAATTTCTTGTTGTAAAAGTGCCAAATTTTCTTGTCTTCTTGCAATAACAATAAGGTTTTTATTTCGTTTTGCAAAAGCAATAGCTGTTGCATAACCTATGCCTGAACTTGCGCCGGTTATGACGGTATATTTTTTATGTGTATTGGTCATTTTTATTTCCTCTAATATTTCAAATATCTGTATTTAATTAAAACTATTCAAATTATTAAATATATGATAAATATAACTTTATTCTACTGGAAGGTGGACTCATTTTGGTCTTTTATATTTTTTTATTGGTTATTTGTTTGCCATGAATTATGTGGTACTTCAACTTCTTTAGAGGCTTGAGCTAAAGCATCATTCAATCGTTGACGGCTTAAAGGTATGCAATATGCAGGCTTTGCACGTTCAAACCGCCAACTGTTTGATAAAGCGCCTACATCAACATAATCATAGCCAATACTTTCTAGAAGAGTGAAAACAATTTGTTTGGCAGCTAAGTCATCTCCAGCTATAGGAATTGCTCTTCTATCTGATTTATCATTAGGCTTTGCATCTTTAATAACATCTTTTGCGAGAATTGCATTAAAAACTTTAACTACTCTAGATTTATCAAGATGTTTAGCGACTAACTCGCTGGTTGTTGTTTCATGATTATCTAATTGTCCTAAATGACCATCGCGGGCAGGATAATAGTTAGTGGCATCAAGTACTATTTTTCCGCTGAGTAGCTCTGCTGGTAATTGTGTATAATTGATAAAAGGAATAGCAACGAGAATTATATCACCAAATTTAATGGCTTCTTCTTGGCTCCCAATTTGGCAGTTTAAGCGTGTGGCTACGCTAAATAACGTCTTTTTATCTCTAGAATTACTTAACATAACTTGATAACCTGCGCGCATAAATAATGTTGTGTAGGCTTGACTTACAAATCCTGCCCCTATAATGCCGATTTTTTTCATATATTTACTCTGTTTTTATTTGTTTACTTGATTTGCGTTATAATATTTATAAAATAAAAGATAGTAAATGGCTTTAAAATTGTTTTATTAACAACTGGAGATTGGTAATATGGATCTTTTTAGAAGTATGAAGGCTTTTGTATTGACTGTGAAGACAGGTTCATTTGCATCGGCATCTATCTCATTAAATACCTCTCCGCAAATGGTTGCGAAATATATTCTTTTTTTAGAAACTCAATTAGGGTTAAAGTTACTTAATCGAACAACACGTTCACAAAATCTTACCGAATTTGGTAAGCAGTATTATGAGCGCTGTGTGAGTATTTTAGGTGAAGTTGAAGCCACTTCTATGCTTGCGCAACAGTTTTTAGATAAACCTAGTGGTACGCTTAGAATTAGTGCACCATTTACTTTTGGTAATTTTACTTTAGTGCCATTAATTAGTAGTTTTATGAAGTGTTATCCCCAAATTAGTGTCGATATACAGTTAAGTGATCGTTATGTCGATTTAATTAAGGACGGTTTTGATATTGCTTTTCGGATTGGTGATTTGAGTGATTCAGGGCTTATTGCTCGTAAACTTAATCCTCATCAACTTATTTTTGCTGCCTCACCAGATTATTTAGCGCAATATGGTGTTCCATTAATACCTGATGATTTGAAAAAGCATCAATGCTTGATTTACCAATATGTGAATCAGAATAAAAAAGATCATGTTTGGCCGTTTATGATTAATGGTGAAATAGTTAATATTCCTATATCAGGGACATTTCAAAGTAATCAGACTTCAGCGTTAGTGATAGCTGCGATTGAAGGATTAGGTATCACAATGTTGCCAGAATCTATGTTACAAGAGCCAATTAAGCAGAAAAAATTATTTCCCATATTACAAAAATTTTTACCACCTGCCAAGCCGCTTAATATGCTTTATACTGCTGATCGTCAGCAACCACCAAAATTAAAAGCATTTATTGAATTTGTGTTGAATGCAATATCGTAATAGGTGTGTTTTTTATACATAATAAAAAAGGCGATTTGCTCGCCTTTTTTAACAGTTGTCATAAAAGAACCAATAGTTATTTTATCGTTACTAAAGTGCTCACTTCTTTTCCTAACATATTGTTTAAATAAACTAAATCGTTGGCAGTTAAGGTTCCTACTGCATATTTTAATTGGAGTAAGCTAGTTAGATAATTATATTTTGCATCTGATAAATTTCGTTTAGAACTGTAAAGCTGAGTTGTTGCATTTAATACGTCAACGATTGTTCTTGTTCCAACTTGATAACCAGAATTAGTTGCTTCTAATGAGCTTTGTGCTGAAACAACTGCTTGTTGATAAGCTTTGATTGCGCTAATCGATGATGAAATATTGTTGTAGGATGAACGTACTTGGTTAATCACGCCACGATTAGTACTTTCTAGTTTTTCACTGAAACTTACGTAATTTTGTTGTGCTTGTTCAACTTTCGATACCGTTGCACCACCAGAAAAGATTGGTAGGTTTACACTGACACCAACATAGTTATTTCCTGAATACGATTTACCACTATGAGCACCAGCCGCTACGTTATTACCATATCTATCAGTTTTATTTAAATTAGTTGATGCATCTAAATTGGCTGTAGGTAAATGACCTGCTTGTGAGAGTTTGATCTGTTCACGTGCAATGTCTTGGTTCAATTTCATTGTTAATAAATTTAGATTAGATGATTCAGATTGTCTTAATAATGTGCTGATTTGTTCTGGGGACTCTGTTTTAAAGGTATTGGTGTTAACACTGGCTAAATTAGAATAAAAACGACCGCTTACTTGGCGTAAATCCTCGATTGCGTTGTTTAGTTCATTTAATGCGTTAACTTGTTGGGCAACAGTTAGGTCATAATTTGCTTGTGCATTTTGTACGTCAGTAATGGCGACTAAACCGACTTGGTGTTGTTGACGAGTCTGCTCTAACTGACGGCCAATCGCGTTTTTCTGTGCATCAATAAAACTCAATGCATCTAGCGCTTTTAGCACATTAAAATAAGCGACAGAAGTATTTAAGATTAATGTTTGACCTTGGTATTGATAAGCAATATCGGCAATACTTGCTTGTTTTTTAGTAATATCTAAGGCCTTCCAATTTGAAAAATTAAAAATGCTTTGCGATACGGCTACTTGATATAAGTTTCCGCTTTTAGATTTTACTCCACTTGTATCACGTCGGCCATGAGTTACACCATAAGAAGCACTTAAACCAACTTGCGGTAGCAAACTTGCTCGAGAACCTGAAATTGCCGCGTATGCTTTATTTTTCTCAGCTAATGAACTGCGTAGATCTGGATTGGTTTCTTTTGCTTGTTCATAGACTTGAATCAAATTTTCAGCAAATACAGATTGGCTTAATGCTAAGCCAATTAAAAAGGTTAAAGTTTTTTTCATTAATCTTCTCTTTAAAAATCATTAAAATATAGTAGTATTTTTAATGGCGTAATTTTAACAGATTATTAGTATATAGTAAGCATAGTTTGTATGCCATTCGCACTTTTTATTCAAATTAAGTTTAACATTGGGATCTTATATGAAAATAAAACATAATCCGGTACATTTTGACAAAAATGATGTGTTTAATCTAACTAAACGAATTTTGTATAAAGGTTTTTTTTCTTTATTTGAATATCGTTTTCAATATCGCAAATTTGATGGTTCAATGAGCGAGGTTGTTAGTCGTGAAATTTTGGAACGAGGGCATGCGGTAGTGCTTTTAGCATATGATGCAAAACGTGATGAAGTTGTGCTAATTGAACAAATCCGGATTGCTGCTATTGAAACCCAAGAGAGTCCGTGGATGTTAGAACTCATTGCAGGCATGATGGATCATGAAAATGAATCATTTGAAGAAGTGGCAAAACGTGAGGCAATGGAAGAGGCTGGAGTTGTTATTGGTCGATGTAAACCTATCATCAGTTATTTAGCATCACCTGGTGGTTTAACTGAACAATTGCATATTTTGGTGGGCGAAGTCGATTCATCAACCGCCAAAGGTATTCATGGGCTTGCTGAAGAAAACGAAGATATTAAAGTTCATGTTGTCAGTCGTAATCAAGCTTATCAATGGGTCAAAGACGGATTAATTAACAATGCTGCATCAATTATTGCACTGCAATGGTTAGAACTTAATCACCAGTTATTAAAAAAAGAGTGGGAATAACTTTTTTAGTGTTCATATTTAATTATTTCTTTCATAAAAGTGTGATCTAATTTACACTTTTGTATAACGCTAAGATTTAAAATAAAAATTGTATTCCCTGTCACAATGTCTATTTTATTGCTGACATTATTAACCATGATTATAGATTGATAAATAATTGGGGTGAATTTTGAGGTCATTGTTAAAACTTCCAATTCGTAACAAAAATTACGGTAAAATATTGCATATAACTGATACTCATCTTTTTTCTGAGGACGATGGTTCATTGCTTGGTATTAATTCCAATGCAAGTTTTCAAGCTGTTATAAATGAAATTGGAAGTAGTAATAAGACGTTTGATTTGATTGTGGCAACGGGTGACTTTGTGCAAGATAGTTCTAAAAAGGCTTATGCTCGTTTTGCTGAGCAAATCAACAAGTTTAATACACCTTGTGTGTGGTTGGCTGGCAACCATGATAATTATGAGGGGATGCAAGATGTGTTTGCAGATTATCAACTGGCCGATAATAAAATAGTGCAGTTAGGAGATAACTGGCTGATTGTTTTATTAAATAGCCAAGTTATTGGTCAAGCATATGGTTTTTTACCTGAATCTGAACTTGAATTTTTACATAATGCTTTAACCGATCATTCTGATCGAAATACATTAGTTTTTTTACACCACCATCCAATTAATTCTGGATGTCATTGGTTAGATCACCATATTTTAAAAAATAGTGATCAATTAGAGCAAATTATTCAAAAACATTCTAATGTAAAAGGGATAGGTTGGGGACACATTCATCAAAAACAAGATTATGTTTGGCATCATTGTCATGCATTTTCAACCCCTTCAACATGTTTTCAGTTTAAGCCTGAATGTTATGATTTTCAAGTATCAACTGAAGATGCGCCTGGTTGGCGAGAAATTACGCTTAATACTGATGGTTCTATCGAGAGCGAGGTTTATCGTTTAGCTGATAATCAGTTTTTACCCGATGTTTCTCAAAATGGTTATTAGCAAGCCGTAATATATTCGTTTGTAATCATAGTGAACTTAAAACTTGTTCAATAATTATAGTAAAGGTGCAAAAAAGTAAAACAGTCGTTCAACTATGCGTTGCCATATTGGACGTTGATTCCATTCGTCAGTTTTTATGCTATCTGAATTAGATAAATATTTTTGTAAGAGCACTGATAGCGATTTAGCAAATTCTACGTCATCAATCACAGTTGTAATTTCAAAATTAAGCCATAAGCTGCGCATATCTAAATTAACAGTACCAACAAGACTTAACTGGTTATCGATTAGGACGCTTTTGGTGTGTAATAAGTTATCATTGAATTGATAAAGTTTTACGCCACCGTTTAATAATTCGGAAAAAAATGCTCGACTTGCCCATTTAACCATTAGTGAGTCATTATTTTTTGGAACGATAATGATGACTTCTACCCCCCTTTGAGCTGCGGTGCAGACAGCATGTAGAATATCATCACTTGGTACTAAATAAGGTGTCGTAAAAATAATTTGTTCTTGTGCTGAATAAATTGCCGTTAATAACACTTGGTGGATCATGTTTTCCATATAACCCGGTCCAGATGCTATTAGTTGCATTATGTGTTTTTTATCTTCTGGTGGTTCGGCAAAATCAGTAATTTTTGGTAGTGTTAAATGTTTGCCTGTTTCTAGTTCCCAATCACTAGCATATATGGCGCTCATAAGCGTTGTTACCGGTCCATTCATTCTGACCATGATATCAACCCATTCACCGACATGTTTATTTTGTTTGAAAAAACGAGGATCAACAATATTCATGCTGCCTGTATAAGAGATGTAGTTGTCGATAATGGCAACTTTTCGGTGTTGTCGTAAGTCCAATCGCCTAAACATGAATCGAAGTAAGTTTACTTGTAACGCTTCGACAATAATTATACCAGCATCACGCATTCTTTTACTTGCATTCGTTTTAATAAAATGTCGGCTACCGGCAGAGTCAACCATTAATCGACAAGTTACTCCTCGCTGTGTTGCTTGAATGAGTGCCTGCTCGACTTCGTCAGCCCGACCACCTTCATTCCAGATATAAAATACCATTTCAATATTAGACGTTGCTTTATTGATATCTTCAATTAAGCGGTCAAAAATTTCGTTAGTTTCGCTTAGTAGTTCAATGTGATTGCCGTTAATTCCATCAAGGCCTGTTTGGTGTTTGCAAAGTTGAAAAATCGGCTTGCTAACTAGGCTAACGTTACTGGTGAAAATATCAGAAAATTCACTTAGACGGTTAATAAATTTTGAAATAGTCGGGCGCATTTTTTGTGCCCGTTTAACTCGTTGTTGACCTAAGTGCGCTTCGCCCAAGGCAAAATAAAGGAATACTCCGATAAGTGGTAAGATATAAATGACTAACATCCATGCAATAACATAAGTGGTTGGTCTTCGTTTAAAGACAATCCGTAATGTTGTTGCAACAATGATCAACCAGTAAGTAAGAAAGATCAAAGTGCTGATTAATGCATGAAATGAGGTAAATTGCATACTTAATTAGCCATTAGTTAGATTTAATTTAGTTATTGGGTCTTGAGTGCAATCATAATTCTGAAATGCTTCAGGTAATGGTTTGGGGTTATTATGTTTATCAACTGAAACATAAGTGAATACGGCATCTGTTATACAAAAGCGCTGTGTCGTATCAGATGTATCAATGACTTTTTTAATCCACACTTCAATGCCAATAGTGATAGATGTTTTTCCTGTTTTGATGCAATGCGCATAGCAACAAACAACATCCCCGACCATTGCGGGTTTGTAGAATGTAATGCTGCTAGCATTTACTGTTACAACTCGATTTCTCGCGATCTCTTTTGATAAAATACCGCCTGCAAGATCCATTTGCGACATGATCCACCCACCAAAAATATGTCCGTGAGGATTGGTATCAGCCGGCATTGCAAGCGTTCTAAGTACTAATTGACCTTTGGGGGTTGTATTTTGTGTCATGCTAAAATACTCCGTTTGTTCTAACTTATTGTTTATCATCTATATCTTTATTCATGTTTTTATAGATATAGATACCTGATATTAACGATAATAGTAACGATGCACCAGGTAAAATAAATACTTTAAATATCCAAAAGAAATCATCAGTTGTGTAGTAGGTTGCAGCTAAACTAATAGCGCCACACAATATAAAAAAGAAGATCCATAATAAATTTAGTTTATTCCAAATAGCAGTATCGAGTTGTATTTCTTTGCCTAGCATTTTTTGAAGTAGATTTTTTTTAAAAATAAATTGGCTAACTAATAAGGCTGTAGCAAATAAAAAATTAATAATAGTGACTTTCCATTTGATTATATTCGGATCACGCAAATAAAGTGTAAATCCACTAAAGATCATCACCATTATATAAGAAATCAACTCTACTTTATCTACTTTTCTATATAGAATAAGAATGAGAAGAAAGCATACTGTTGCTGCGATCATTAGTGCTTGAACGCCAACAAAGACATCATACATGGTTAGAAAAACAAAAAAGAATACAAGCGGAATAAAGTTTAAAAGTTGTTTCATTAAATTATTAACCTAGCAAAAAGATGAGTGGATATATTCTAAATGAGTAAAAAGCCTATTGGAATAGGCTTATTTTTTGTGATGAAGCTCAGGATGTTTTTTACAATTACCTGCTTGGCAATGTCCATAAAGATATAAACTATGAAAAGTTAATGTCATGCCATATTGTTCAGCAATTTCTTTTTGTCTGGCGTTAATGATATCATCACGAAACTCGAATACTTCACCACAATCTAAGCAAATTAGGTGATTGTGGTGTTGCTGAGTTGCGAGTTCAAAAACAGCTTTCCCACCCTCAAAGTTGTGGCGAGTAACAATTCCTGCATCGTCAAATTGATTCAAAACACGATAAACGGTTGCAAGTCCGATTTCTTCTCCCATATCCAGTAGTTTTTTATAAAGGTCTTCTACTGTGATATGTTGGCATGAAGGATCTCGTAATAATTCTAAAATTTTCAATCGTGGTAACGTAACCTTTAAACCAGCGCTTTTTAGCGCTGCATTATTATCATTATCATGATTTGTCATATTACTTCCCATTAAGTTATTAATATTTTCCCATTATAGGAACTATATATGGTAAATAAAAGAAATCGTTTTAATAGATTAAATTTTCATTTCAGTTTTGACTTGATTGACCCAATTATTAATACGTTCTTCAGTTAATTCAGGTTGACGATCTTCATCAATTGCTAAACCAATGAAATGTGTGTCATCAACTAAACTTTTTGACGCTTCAAAGCTATAACCTTCGGTTGACCAGTGTCCAACAATTTTTGCACCTTTAGGCTCGATAATATCGCGAAGTGTTCCCATGGCATCACAAAAATATTCGGCATAGTCTTCTTGATCACCACAACCAAAAATAGCCACAGTTTTACCGTTAAAATCAATTTTTTCTAAATTAGGAAAAAAGTCATCCCAGTCTGCTTGTGATTCTCCGTAGTACCAAGTTGGAATGCCAAAAAATAGATAATTGTATTGTTCGATGTTTTCTTTAGTGGCTTTTGCAATGTCAAAAAGCTCGGCGTTGTCACTACCTAAAATGAGTTGGATTTGCTTAGCTACATTTTCTGTGTTGCCAGTGTCACTACCAAAAAAAATACCAACTTGTTTCATATTTGTACCTTTATTATTTTCGATATTAAAATATTCTAGAAGTATATCATTGTCACTTACTATCAGCAATCATCCTAACTAACCCCAAACATAAGTTATTATTTGCTATACAATTTATTTATCTTGCATTAGAATTATCACCTGTTTTTATATTAATTTAGGCTGTGGAATTTCTTTATGAACTTGCATGAATATCAATCTAAATATCTTTTTAAACAATATAATTTGCCCGTACCTGAGGGGTATGTTTGTAATTCAATTAATGAAGTACAAGATACGTTATCTGAATTATCTTCACAGGCAGATTCAGGCCTTTGGGTTGCTAAATGTCAGGTTCATGCAGGAGGACGAGGTAAAGCCGGCGGCGTTATTTGCACGCAAAGCTATAATGAAATAAAGCAATTTGCTGAAAAATGGTTGGGGCAGTATCTTGTTACTTATCAAACAACTGATAAAGGTCAGTTAGTTAATAAAATTCTAATTGAAAAAGCGTCTAATATTCATAAGGAACTTTATTTAGGGGCGGTGGTTGATCGTAGTTCTAAACGTGTTGTGATCATGGCTTCAACTGAAGGCGGCGTTGATATAGAAAGTGTTGCCGAAAAATCACCACACTTAATCCACAAAACTTCACTCGATCCTTTAACAGGACCTTGTGCTTTCCAAGGTCGTGAGCTTGCATTTAAGTTAGGATTAACAGGCAAATTAGTGAATCAGTTTACAAAGCTATTTGTTAATTTCGCAAAACTATTTTTAGAAAACGATGTTTCATTAGCCGAGGTTAATCCATTAGTTATTACCGATTCAGATGAACTCATTTGTTTAGATGCAAAAGTTGTTTTAGATGATAACGCGCTATTTAGGCACCCAAACTTAACCATTTTAAGAGATACAACTCAAGAAGATGAACGTGAATCAATAGCTGCAAAACAAGGTATTAGCTATGTATCATTGGATGGCAATATTGGCTGTATGGTTAATGGTGCAGGTCTTGCAATGGCAACTATGGACATTATTAAATTACATGGAGGTGAACCTGCAAACTTTTTGGATGTAGGTGGTGGCACAACGAAAGAGCGCGTCGCTGAAGCATTTAAGTTGATATTATCTGACACAAATGTGAAAGCAATTTTGGTTAATATTTTTGGTGGTATTGTTCGTTGTGATTTAATTGCTGACGGGGTTATTAGTGCAATTAAAGAAATAGGTCTTAATGTTCCTGTTGTTGTTCGTCTTGAAGGTAATAATGCTAAGCTTGCGCAAGAAATTTTGGCTAAAAGCAAATTAAATGTTATTACTGCAGAAAGTTTAATCGATGCGGCTCAAAAAATTGTTGCTGTTGTCTAATGAAGAGGCGTGTGGAGAAGGGTTATTATGTCAATTTTAATCAATAAAGAAACCAAAGTCATTTGCCAAGGATTTACGGGTGGTCAAGGTACTTTACACTCACAACAAGCGCTAGCTTATGGTACTAAATTAGTTGGCGGTGTGACACCTGGTAAAGGGGGAACAGTCCATTTAGGTTTACCTGTTTTTAATACTGTTAAAGAAGCGGTTGAAGCAACCGGTGCAACAGCAAGTGTTATTTATGTACCAGCAGCATTTGGTAAAGATTCTATTTTGGAAGCGATTGATGCAGGTATTAAATTAATTGTCTGTATTACTGAGGGTATTCCAACTTTAGATATGTTAGTTGTTAAAGAAAAATTAAGGCTAAATGATGTCGTAATGATTGGACCAAACTGTCCGGGTATTATTGTCCCAGATGAATGTAAAATAGGTATTATGCCGGGTCATATTCATCGATCAGGTAAGGTGGGAATCGTTTCTCGATCTGGAACACTAACTTATGAAGCAGTTAAACAAACAACGGATATTGGCTTAGGACAATCAGTGTGTGTTGGCATCGGCGGTGATCCTATTCCAGGTAGCGATTTTATCTCTATTTTAGCCTTACTTGAGCAAGATCCTAAAACCGAAGTTATTGTGATGATTGGCGAGATTGGTGGTAGTGCTGAAGAAGAAGCTGCAGAATATATTAAAAAACACGTAACTAAACCTGTAATTGCATATATTGCTGGTGTTTCTGCACCATCAGGAAAACGTATGGGGCATGCAGGTGCGATTATTTCAGGTAATAAAGGTACAGCAGTAGAAAAATCTAAAGCATTGCAATCTGCGGGCATTACGGTTGTAAAAAGTCTTACGGATATTGGGGATGCTGTAAAAAAACAAATTAAGATATAGTTTTTTTGATATATATCAATTTTATTCTGTCATTATCGGTGTATAATAGCCGTCAATAACATAAAAATTTGTGAGTATTTAAGGATTAGGGAGCGCTTATGTTAGATATAGTAGAACTTTCACGCCTCCAGTTTGCACTTACTGCAATGTACCATTTTATTTTTGTTCCATTAACGTTGGGTTTAGCGTTTATGCTAGCAATTATGGAAACGGTATACGTTGTTAGTGGTAAGCAAGTCTGGAAAGATATGACAAAGTTTTGGGGCAAACTGTTCGGTATTAACTTTGCAGTAGGTGTCGCAACTGGCTTAACCATGGAATTTCAATTTGGTACTAACTGGTCTTATTATTCACATTATGTGGGTGATATTTTTGGTGCGCCGTTAGCCATCGAAGGTTTAATGGCATTCTTCTTAGAATCAACCATGGTAGGTTTATTCTTTTTTGGTTGGGATAGATTAAGCCGTGGTAAGCATTTAATTGTGACTTGGTGTGTTGCATTTGGTTCTAACCTTTCGGCACTTTGGATCTTAGTTGCTAATGGTTGGATGCAATTCCCTGTGGGATCTGAATTTAACCCAGTTAATTCACGTATGGAAATGGCGAGCTTTTTTGAGCTGATTACTAACACTGTTGCTCAATATAAATTTGTTCATACCGTTGCTGCAGGTTATTTGACAGGTGCTATTTTTATTTTAAGTATTAGTTCTTACTATTTGCTGAAGAAACGTGATGTTGCCTTTGCAAAACGCTCTTTTGCTGTGGCCGCGACATTTGGATTTATTATGTCGATTGCTGTTGCTCTAATGGGGGATGAAGCTGGGCATGAAATGACAACTGTCCAACCAGCCAAACTTGCTGCCATTGAAGCTGAATGGGAAACTCAACCGGCACCAGCGTCATTCAATGTTATTGCCTTTCCATCACAAAAAAATAAAGAAAATTTATTTGCAATAGAAATTCCTTATGCAATGGGCATAATGACCACTCGTTCATTGGACACGCAAGTAACTGGATTAAGAGATATATTAGCGAATAATGAAACGAGAATTCGTAAAGGTATTTTGGCTTATACAAATTTAGAAAAAATTCAACAAGGTAATCAAGATCCTGACGTCCTTAAAGCATTTGAGGATAATAAATCTGATTTAGGTTATGGTTATCTGGTTAAACGTTTTACCGATCGTGATAATTTAACGATTCCTCAAGCGACAGAAGAGCATATTAAAGCTGCTACTGAAGACTCAATTCCTACAGTATGGCCACTATTTTGGGCTTTCAGAGTGATGGTAGGCCTTGGTGTGTTAATGATTTTGGGCACAGGTTTTGCTTTATGGACTACTTATAAAAATAAAATTGGTGAGAAACGTTGGTTACATCGTTTGTTGGTTTTGTTTTTACCATTCCCTTGGCTTGCATGTGAATCTGGTTGGTTTGTTGCCGAGTATGGGCGTCAACCTTGGGCAATTCAGGATATTTTACCGACAGGAGTAGCAAATTCATCATTAACTGCAGGTGAAGTGCTATTCACTATGGTACTTATTTGTGGCCTTTATACATTGTTCTTAGTTGCTGAATTATTCTTAATGTTTAAGTTTGCTCGTTTAGGACCTAGTTCTTTAGGTACGGGCAACTATCATTATGAAAAAACACAACCGGTAACAGAATAGGGCATAGGGAGTATACACAATGATTGATTATGAAATTGTACGCGTCATCTGGTGGGTACTAATTAGTGTTGTTTTAATCGGTTTCGTTGTCACCGATGGTTTTGATATGGGCGTGGGTATTTTATTACCTTTTATCGGTAAAACAGATACAGAACGTCGAATTATGATTAATGCAATTGCTCCTCATTGGGATGGTAACCAAGTTTGGTTGATCACTGCTGGTGCAGGAGTCTTTGCTGCGTGGCCTATGGCATATGCGGCGTCATTTTCAGGCTTTTATATTGCTATGATTTTAGTGCTTTGTGCACTGTTTTTTAGACCAATTGGTTTTGATTATCGTAGTAAATTAGAAAATTCAAAATGGCGTAATTTATGGGATGCTGGCATTTTTGCTGGTAGTTTTGTGCCTGCATTGGTTTTTGGGGTCGCTTTTGGTAACTTATTAGAAGGTGTTCCTTTTAGATTTGATAACTCTTATCGTGTGTTTTATGATGGTAACTTCTTTGGTTTGCTTAATCCTTTTGCATTGTTGACTGGTGTTGTTAGCTTAATGTTATTTGTAGCTCATGGTGGAGCATGGTTACAGCTGAAAACATCAGGTGAACTTTATTTAAGAGCTAGAAAGGCTACACAAATTGCCAGTTTAGTCATGTTAATTGCATTTGTGTTAGCAGGTGTTTGGGTGGTATTTGGTATTCATGGCTATGAAGTAACTAGCGTGATTGATTATAATGCGTCATCTCATCCGCTAAGCAAAACCGTATCTACTAATACGTCATGGTTAACTAACTATATGAATTGTCCTATTTTATGGATAGTACCTGCTTTAGGTGTTTTGTTACCGCTATTGACTATTCTTTTTTCTAGTTTAAATAAAAATGCATTAGTGTTTGTTTCATCAGTATTAACAATTGCATGTGTTTTATTTACCTACGGTATTGCAACTTTCCCATTCATTATGCCTTCAAGCATTATGCCAAATGCAAGTTTGACAATATGGGATGCATCATCAAGTCAATTAACACTTAATATTATGTTTGTTGTTGTTCTTATCTTTTTGCCTATAGTTCTTTTGTATACTATTTGGTCATATATCAAAATGTTTGGGCGATTGGATAAAAATCATATCGAAAATAATAAACACTCACTTTATTAAGGAAAACTTATGTATTACGTTTTATGGTTTATAGGACTTATGGCTGCATGTATGTTATCCGCTGTAGTTGGCTTATGGATTGAACGCGATAGTAGCGAAAAAGAATCTAATAACAAATAATACTAATTAAAAAATAATAAAAAGGTGGCAAATCGTCACCTTTTTAATTGTTAAATAGAGTTGTAAAGAATAAAATGTAAATGATAATTTTTTTCATTTGTGTTTTTTATATCATAGTGCAGTGAATTTTATATTCAGATATAATAGCACTAAATTTAATTAGTATAATTCGGGTATGAGACAATTCAATTGGAATGCAAGAGTTTATTATGAAGATACGGATGCTGGTGGTGTTGTTTACCATGCTAGGTATCTTGCTTTTTATGAACGAGCAAGGACAGAAATTTTAAGGCAGCTTGGTATTAGCCAACAAACATTATTACAAGAAGGTATTGCTTTTGTTGTAAAAAAGATGGATATTAGCTACCAATTTCCAGCTCGTTTAGATGATATGCTAACTATCAGTTCTGAGGTTGAACAAGTTCGTAAAGCGTCTATTATTTTTAAGCAAACTATTTTTAATCAAAATAAACAAATTATTAGTACAGCAAGTGTTCTTATCGCTTGTGTTGATATTATTAAAATGAAGCCATGCGGGCTTCCCAAGTTATTAGTTTTGGAGTTTATATAAGTGGAAAATCTGAATATTATTGCTCTGTTTTTGCAGGCTGGCTTGTTAGTACAAAGCGTTATGTTGTTGCTACTTGCTTTTTCCGTTATGTCGTGGGCTATTATATTTCAACGAACTATGATTTTAGGTAAAGCTAAAAAACAGATTGAGCAATTTGATAATAGTTTTTGGGCTGCCGACGATTTAAATGTTTTGTTTGATAAAGCAAAATTTCATAAAGAAGAAATTGGCGGTACAGAGCATATTTTTTATTCAGGTTTTAAAGAGTTTTCACGGCTATATCAAATTAACCCAAATATGGCTGAATCGGCTTTAGATGGTGCATCGCGCTCTATGCGCTTAGCAATGAATCGTGAGCTAGATATTCTAGAATTACATATTCCTTTTTTAGGGACGGTAGGTTCTATAAGTCCATATATCGGTTTGTTCGGTACTGTTTGGGGAATTATGCATGCATTTATTTCGTTAGGTGCTGTTAAACAAGCAACGTTACAAATGGTCGCACCAGGGATTGCTGAGGCGTTAATCGCAACTGCAATTGGTTTATTTGCTGCTATTCCTGCGGTACTTGCATATAATCGCTTGTCATTGGGGGTAAGCCGAATAGAACAAAGTTACCTTAACTTTATTGATGAATTTTCTGCAATTCTACAACGTCAAGCTGTTGCTGTTAGGAAGTAATTATGAGCAGAAATAGGCGTTCACGTTATTCAACTAAATCTGAAATCAATATAGTCCCTCTACTGGATGTACTATTAGTATTAGTGCTTATTTTTATGGCAACAGCGCCAATTATTAGCCAAAGTGTTGAAGTTGACCTGCCAGAGGCGTCGGAGTCAAAAACGGTTTCGTCTTCAGAAAATAAACCAATTATTATTGAAGTATCTGGTGTGGGGATATATGCACTAATTATTGATCAGGATCGTCAATCTAACTTACCACAAGAGCAGATTGTCGCAGAAGTGAAGCAACAAATGTCATTTAATGACAAAGCTGTTTTTTTAGTCGGTGGGGCTAAAAATGTGCCCTATGAAGAAATTATAAAAGCCTTGAATTTACTACAATCTGCGGGCGTTAAGTCTGTAGGATTAATGACTCAACCAATTTAAATAAAATAATATAGCAAGATGTCAGCAATGTCTTATAAGCCAAATTCAAAATTAAGTATAGCAATTATAATATCCATTATATTACATGTGATTTTAATCATCATTTTGGGGTATCGGGCTCTGCATGATAATGATGCTAACTATGGTAGCGTTAATGGGAATTCTATAGACGCTATTATGGTTGATCCTTCCGTGATGACCGAACAGTATCAAAGACAACTAAAAACGCAAGTTAGTCAAAAACAAGCTGAACAACAAAGACAGCAACAAATAGATAATCAGGCTCGTGAGTTACAAGAGCAACAGCTAGCTCAGCAACAGAGGCTTAAAGAGTTAGAAAGAGAGCGCCTAAGAGTAGAAGAACTACAAAAGAAAGAAGCAGAAGCTGCGGAGGCTGCAAGGGTTGCAAGACAAAAAGAAGAAGCTGATCGCAAAGCGAAAGAGCAGTTAGAAGAACAGCAAAGGCAAGCGGAAAAACAGCGTTTAGAGCAACAGCAAGTTGAGTTAGCAAAACAAAAAGCAGAGCAAGAAGCTAAATTAAAAGCAGAACGAGAATTATTAGAAAAACAGCGTGAAGAAAATCAGCGAAAACAAGAAGAATTAGCGAAACAAAAAGCCGAACATGAAGCTAAAGCAAAAGCTGAACAAGAACTTCTTGAAAAGCAACGAGCTGAAAATGAACGTAAACAAGCAGAACTAGCTAAGCAAAAGGAAGAACAAGCAAAAAAGCAAGCCGCTGAAAAAGCCGCTGCAGAAAAGGCTGCGGCGGATAAAGCTGCAGCTGAAAAAGCTGCAGCCGAAAAAGCAAAAAAAGCAGCACAAGCAAAAAAAGATAAAGAGCTTGATAATTTGTTAGGTGGGCTAACATCAGGCACACCCAGTCCATCAGGTGGTGCAGCCAGCCGTAAAGGTGTTTCAGATGGAGAACTCGATAAATATAAATCTTTAGTTCAAAATGCTATCAGCAATAAATTTATTAATCCTAATAAGTTATATAGTGGTCGAAATTGTATATTAGAAATTCAAATAGCGCCGGATGGCTTATTACTTAGCGTTAGTGCAAAAGGTGGTGATGACGCATTATGTCGAGAGGCACTTGCAGCGACTAAGCAAGCAGTAATTCCAAAGCCTGCAAGTTCGTTTTACAATCAAGTAAAAACGATGACAATTGACTTTCAACCGAAATGATTTTTATACGTAAATACGATGTTTTCTAAAAAATTTTTACAATAAATTACCTATATCTGTAAATGTAAATGTTGAAATTACATTAATCATCCCAATATATCCTCTATTCATTCTGAATCAAGTTTTTAAGTAAAAGAAGGAGCAGAACATGACAACAATTGTCAGTGTCCGTCGTGAGGGGCAAGTCGTTATCGGTGGTGATGGCCAAGTCACGTTAGGCGAACGTATTATTATGAAAGGTAATGCTCGTAAAGTTCGTCGTTTATATAATAACAAAGTGATTGCAGGTTTTGCCGGTGGTACTGCTGATGCTTTTACTCTATTTGAGCTATTTGAGCGAAAATTAGAAATGCACCAAGGACATTTAACCAAAGCTGCTGTTGAACTAGCTAAAGATTGGCGAACTGATAGAATGCTACGTAAACTAGAAGCGTTACTTGCTGTTGCTGACGAAAGTGCATCACTGATTATTACAGGGACTGGTGATGTTATTCAACCAGAAGATGATTTAATTGCTATTGGTTCTGGTGGTCCTTATGCGCAAGCAGCGGCTCGGGCTTTATTAGATAATACCTCACTTTCTGCACATGATATTGTGCAAAAATCATTATCGATTGCTGGTGATATTTGTGTTTATACTAATAATTTCCAAACAATCGAAGAACTTAATTATTAATCTGATTTAAGAGAAATTTAACTATGTCTGAAATGACTCCTCGTGAGATTGTAAGCGAATTAAACCAACACATCATAGGACAAGATAAAGCTAAACGTTCTGTAGCTATAGCATTGCGTAATCGCTGGCGTCGGATGCAGCTAGATGAAACATTGCGTCATGAAGTTACGCCTAAAAATATACTGATGATTGGTCCAACTGGTGTGGGTAAAACTGAAATAGCAAGACGCTTAGCAAAATTGGCTCGTGCGCCATTTATTAAAGTAGAAGCGACTAAATTTACTGAAGTTGGTTATGTGGGAAAAGAAGTAGATTCAATTATTCGTGACTTAACCGACTCAGCGGTAAAAATGATCCGTCAGGAAGCAATGGAGCGAAATCGTAATCGAGCGGAAGAACTTGCTGAAGATCGTATTTTAGATGTGCTTGTGCCACCAGCTAAAGATGGTTGGGGACAAGTTGAAGATAATCATAATTCAACAGCAAGGCAAGCTTTTCGTAAAAAATTACGTGAAGGTTCTCTTGACGATAAAGAGATAGAAATTGAGTTAGCTGGTGTGAATATCGGTGTTGAAATTATGGCTCCTCCAGGTATGGAAGAGATGACAAACCAATTACAATCAATGTTTCAAAATTTAGGTGGACAAAAAACTAAACCACGTAAAATGAAGATTAAAGATGCGTTTAAACAGCTTATCGAAGAAGAGGCTGCTAAATTGGTTAATCCTGATGAACTTAAGCATGAAGCGATTGAAGCGGTTGAGCAAAACGGAATTGTTTTTATTGATGAGATAGATAAAGTCTGTAAACGAGGTAACTCTTCAGGTCCAGATGTTTCACGTGAGGGTGTACAACGAGATCTTTTACCATTGGTTGAAGGTTGTACTGTGTCGACTAAACACGGGGCTGTTAAAACAGATCACATCTTGTTTATTGCATCAGGTGCTTTTCAAACTGCCAATCCATCTGATTTAATTCCTGAATTGCAAGGTAGATTGCCAATTAGAGTGGAATTACAGGCACTGACTAGCGAAGATTTTGAACGTATTTTAACTGAACCGAACGCTTCACTTACTGTGCAGTATAAAGCGCTAATGGCAACGGAAGGCGTTAATATAGATTTTACTCCTGATGGTATTCGTAAGATTGCAGAATCAGCATGGCAAGTGAATGAGCAAAATGAAAATATTGGTGCTCGTAGATTGCATACTGTATTAGAGCGTTTGATGGAAGAAGTTTCATTTGAGGCTAGTGAACTTGATGGACAAACTGTCACAATTGATGCTAAATATGTTGGCGATCATTTAGATAAACTTGTTGCAGATGAAGATTTAAGTAAGTTTATTTTATAAATAGCTTAGATATTAGGTATATAAAGGTGAGTTTTTCTCATCTTAAATTGCTATAAACCCCGAGATAATTCGGGGTTTATTTTTTTATTTGGATTTTACAATTTTGGGACAAGATAACCTAAAAAAGAAATAAAAATAGCTTTATTATTGTTTTTTTATATTTTGAGTAGGGTTACTACAAGTCAACTAACGAAAATCCAATACTATCGATATCTACTTAGTTATTAGCAAATGACAAACGGGAGCTATCTAGCATCAAACCCATATAAGGATGGAAGATGAGCAGATCACAAGGATATGTGTGTATCTGTATTGTACCTATTCAATGTTGCATAATAAATAATTTTTCTATAAATAAAAAATTAAATAAAATCAATACCTTTTCTGACTGATTTTGGTTGGGAATAAAACCGTTTTTTATTAGCTATAGGTAATTATTGAGTTTGATTCGGCAGGGGTTAGAGCTTTTGAGCTTTTTGGGAACAGTTTAGTTTTTGTGTATTAAAAATACCTAAAAGCAATTTACTAACATAGTGTTGAGCTTGTTTGCTAGATTTTATGTTAAAAAAACTTATTAAGGCTATAAAAACAGAGTTACTAGTTCACAAATAAATTTAAAATTAATGGATTTGTAATTTTACGGACAAAATGCTTTTGATTGTTTTTTTATTTAATAGTTGAGTTGAATCAAAAACTCGCTAAAAGCGAGCTTTTGATTAGTAAGCAATTTGAGTTTTTTATTATTACTTTTTGAGCAATCCATCTAATATATCAATGGCTTTGGATTTAGATTTTGAGTGATCTTTAGCATCACGATTTTCTAATTTATCACGAAGTTTGTCTAATCGCTCTTGTAATTTATCGCTTAGTATATCTGTGATTAATTTACCCATATCTATTTGGTAACGAAGATTAGCAAATTGCCCATAAATACGTAATGGTATTGTCAACTTTTGCAGTTTTCCAATTGTTTCGCTTTTGCCGTTCCAACCGCCAAACATTTTTAAATTCAAATTAATATCCAAATCTCGATTTAATATTCCAACCCTTCCTGAGCCATTAATGACATCAAGTGTTTCAGAACTCGCACTTAGTGTAGAAAATTCCAAGTTACCTTGTTTCAAATAGGCATTGGTAGAAATTTTATGAAATTGCGTATATTTTTCTTGATTTTCAGGTGTTATGACATCTTTTGAATATTGTGCTGCTGCATTTTGGATAATACTTTGAATATTCATATTTTTGAGTTTTGCATTGGTCACAACAATATCTAGATTTCCTTGTAAGTTGGCTAACAGTTTGGAACCCGATAAACTGTTACTTTCTAAATCTCCAGTAGCGTTAAATAAACCATCTAGATCATTTTCGGTATTTATTTGATTAAAAAATGTGTTTAAATTAATATTTGTTATCTTAGAATTAAGCTTGATTAGCGTATTTTTTTGTTTACCATTTGCTACACCAGTTGCATCTATATGACCGTTAGCAAAATCTAAACTAATATTTTTAAATATTGCAATACCGTCATTATTTGTAATATCAACGTCAATTTTGTTTAATATTATTTTGTTGGCATTGAACTGTTTGATATTTAACTTAGCTTTAGCATTAAAAGTATTTAGAAAGCTTAATTCATTAGTGGTTTTTGTGATATTTGATACCACGGGTGATGTTTGTTGGTTAGCTATCTTTTCATTCGATTTTTCATCTATTTCCAAAATCGAAGAGAGATCGATTTTATCCGAATTTAACTGCAAATCGATATACGGTTTATTAGATAAATCGGCATTGATAGTACCAGTAACATGATTTTCATTAATTGAAAAAGATAAATTTTGGCTGTTTAATAACATTGGAGTCTGTTGGTAGTTAAATACACCATTAATACTACCTTTTAACTCTTTTGCTGAATTAGTAATGCCTTTATAGGTAAAATCTAACTTTTTTAAGTCGATTGTAGTTTGTTCTGGAAATTGATTTAAATCAACAGAAGCGTTAGCTATATAATATATATCTTGCTGATTTTTATCTATATTTCCTTTTAGATTGATGGAGATGTTTTTATCTTTGTTTTGTTCTATTACTAAATTAATATTTCTAAAGTTAATAAGATCATCATTATGTTGCAATACTACAGTGCTATCAGCAATTTCAAATTTATTTAGGTTAAATTCCCAATTAGATGAACTTTTTTGATCTTTTAAATCAGTAGGCCCATTAGTGATAGTATTCGAGGGTTTTTCAACTTTGTTTTTTGCAATATTACCTTTACTTTCATCGGTAATGTTGATGATTGCTGATTTTATAAATACATTTTTAACTGATAATTTTTTTGAAAAAAGAGGCAGTAATTCAACATCTAATCTCATATTATCTGCAGTTAAAATGGGTTTTTGGGAGCCATTATCGGATAGTTTTACTGAGTCAGTTAAAATACTTACTTGTGGCCATATGTGCCAGCGCAAATTACCATCGATAGATAATTCATAACCTGTTTTATCTTTTACCGTATTAGAAATAAATCCACGAAAATTGTTAGGATCGACAAAAACAATAAGAGAAACAATACTAATTGTGATAACTAAAATTAAAATAAGTAAAGTAACCAATATTTTTTTGATCATATTAATATTCCTTTTTTAAGGTTATAAACCGTTTAGTCTTTATCAATACGACTGGCGACAGCACCATGTTGGTCTTTATATTTAGCATCTTGTCTTCGGTTATATGGTCTTGAAGCTGGTCCTGTTAGTGTTTCAAAACTGAGTGCGCCGATGGTCATTCCTGGTCTAAGTGCTAATGGAATTTTTCCTGAATTGTAAAATTCTAATACAATTTGTCCTTGCCAACCAGGGTCGATTCGATGGGCTGTAACGTGAACCATAAGTCCTAACCTAGCAAGCGATGAACGTCCATCTAACCAACCAACCAAATCGTCAGGAATAGTGACTGATTCTAATGTTACCGCTAATGCTAATTCACCTGGATGTAAGTAAAAGGCATCACCTTCGGGTAATACCATTTCTTCACTCATCACACGTTCTAGTACTGCAGATACTTCTTCTTTAGGTCCACTTAAATCTATATAAGGTGTAGTATGTTCTCGAAAAGTTCGAAATTGGTTACCTAATCTAACATCAACGGTTGCACCATTAATACAGCTAGCTGCCGGTTGTGGAGTTATTTTTAATTTACCATTTTGTAAGTACGCTTCAATATCTCGGTCGCATAATCTCATGGGTGATCCTTAATTCAACTCGTATTGTGTTATTTTAACAGGTTCTTCTAATGGCGTCGATGCTAGTCGTTTAAGGTTTGATCACCCATGCACGGCCATAGTGGTTATAATACCCAGCTAATTTACCCGCTTTATCCCCAATACCTAAATAAAGGTCAAAATGGTGTCCTTTAATTGCGCCACCTACATCAAGTGCAACCATTAAACGAGTCTCTCTTCTACCGCGATATTGGCCATCGTTATCAAGGAGGGGTACATCAACTAATACCACCGAACCAATTGGTATTAGTGATTTATCAGAGGCGATAGATGCATTAGCAACTAAAGGTACTGCAGCAGCCCCTTTTACTTCAGCATTGTGTTGTGGTTTAAAAAAAATAAATGAGCGGTTTTGAATTAATAGTTCTTTCAGTTTTTTTTCACTTTTATTTTTAGCCCAATCTTTGATAGCTTGTATCGACATTTTTTCTTTTTCGATTTCACCTTGTTCTACTAGTAATCTTCCAATGCTTGAATAGCCATGACCATTTTTACCACCATAGCAGAAGAAGACTAAAGGGGAACCATCTTCGAAATCAATATAGGCACTGCCTTGCACTTCCATGATGAAGTTATCCATTAAAGAGTTACTATAAGCGATTTCAAGCCCTTTCCCTGACAATGCTCCATTATAAATTTGTTCACGGCTTGGCAATCTTCCTTTTATTGTTTTGGGGGGCATTTTATAAATTGGGTATTTGAATTCTGCAGTAGGGGTATGTCTTGCTTTAATCACAGGAGTGTAATAACCCGTTAAATGTACGTTACCATAGCCGTCTTGCCCAGCCATTTCATAGCTATTTAATCCGACTTTTTTAAATTCACTGGTGCTTAATGAGCGGTTAATCCAAGCATCGATAGCTTTATATATATGCTCATTTTTTTGATATAAAGATGGTGATATTTCTTTAATTTTTGAAACTTGGATAATATAGTCAGAAATGTTAATAGGGGCGGACAGTTGTGGATGGCTGATATTGAGAGGTAATGGTAATTTTCCATCTCTATATTCCTTTCCTTCATTTTTATTGCTTTGACAACCGCTCAATAGTGATAACATAATAAAAAAGCATAAAGCATAAAAACGATAGTAATGGTTGTTTTCTTTCATCTTAGTCATTAATTATAATAAGTTCTCAAACATAGAATGCTATGCTACAAGATTCTATTATAAGAAACTACAGATAATTATTACGAATCTATAAAAAGTTTTCATAAAGATTCAGCTTGCGATTTTATTTTATAGACTTTATAGTCCTATACTCTTAGAAAATCGAGAAATTGTGAAAAAAAAAGGAAATAATAGCGATGAGCATTACATCCTCAAAGCATGATCTAAAACGTAACCTTTCTAACCGTCATATTCAATTAATTGCAATTAGTGGTGCAATTGGTACTGGCTTATTTATGGGCTCAGGAAAGACAATTAGCCTTGCTGGACCTTCTATTATTTTTGTGTATATGATTATTGGTTTTATCCTTTTTTTTGTTATGCGTGCGATGGGTGAAATCCTTCTTTCTAATTTGAAGTACAAGTCTTTTAGTGATTTTGCCAATGACCTTTTAGGTCCTTGGGCTGGATTTTTTACTGGTTGGACTTATTGGTTTTGCTGGGTGGTTACAGGAATTGCGGATGTTATTGCAATTGCTGGATATGCGCAACATTGGTTTCCTGAATTGCAATCTTGGATACCAATGTTATTGACTGTTGTCTTGCTATTAACTTTAAATTTATTAACCGTAAAAATGTTTGGTGAGACAGAGTTTTGGTTTTCAATGATTAAGATTGTTGCAATTTTAGCACTGATTGGTATTGGGCTAATACTTATTATAACCGCTTTCCATTCCGAACAAACAGATACTACAGCAGCATTTTCGAATCTATGGGAGTACGGAGGATTTTTTCCTCATGGTACTATGGGCTTTTTTGCTGGATTTCAAATTGCTATTTTTGCTTTTGTGGGAATTGAATTAGTTGGCACAACTGCAGCGGAAACAGTCGATCCGAACAAAAATTTGCCTCGTGCTATTAACTCTGTGCCAGCACGTATTATCTTTTTCTATGTTTTTGCTTTAATCATTATTATGAGTGTCACACCTTGGACGTTAATTTCCCCAAATAAAAGCCCGTTCGTTGAATTATTTACTTTAATTGGTTTACCAGCGGCTGCAAGTATTATTAATTTCGTAGTACTTACATCAGCTGCATCTTCCGCTAATAGCGGTATTTACTCAACAAGCAGAATGCTATTTGGACTTGCTAAAAAACAAGATGCGCCAGAGCCTTTTGGAAAATTATCAAGTCGTTCAGTGCCGGCTAATGGTTTAGTATTTTCGTGTGCTTGTTTATTTGGTGGTGTAGTTTTGATTTACTTAGTGCCTAATGTTATGGAAGCTTTTACTATAGTAACTACAATTTCGGCTATTTTATTTATGTTTATTTGGTCGATGATTCTTATTTCTTATATTGCTTATCGTTGTAAAAAAGTAAACTTGCATGAACAATCCCAATTTAAAATGCCTGGTGGTATTTTGATGTGTGTTGTCTGTTTAGTGTTTTTTGCTTTCGTGATTGTGTTACTTACTTTCGAGGCAGATACCCGCCAAGCATTACTGGCAACACCTATTTGGTTTGTTATTTTAGGTGTGAGCTATTTTATTCGCTCGTTAAAACGATAATAAATCTAAACTTAAAATGGCAGGGACCCTGCCAATATTGTTATTGCTATTATTGAGCTTTATTCTTTTCTGGCCATATAATACTGGCAATAATACCCAAAGCTAGTATGCCTAAAACGATATAAAGACTTGTGCTTGGATAGATATCAATACCATATCCAAATAAATGGTTGCTTGCATTTAAAGCTAATTTTCCGGCAATAAAAAAGAGTAAGCAGATAACCGCTTTACCAAGGTGAACTAAATACTGTTTCATGGCTTGTAAAATAAAGTACATAGTTCTAAGACCTAAAATAGCAAAGATCATAGCACTATAGACGATTAATGGTTCTTGGCTGACAGCGATTACTGCAGGAACTGAATCAAAGGCAAACATAACATCACTTAGTTCGATTACAATAATACATAAAAACAATGGTGTAGCATAAAAATTACTTTTAGGTATTGTATCAAATAAATTTTTGTTTTCAGGTTTTGTAAGCTCTGTATCAAGTTGTTTTTGAGATAATAAAAAGTGGTGGCCGACAATTTTGGGATAAGATGGAAAAATACGTTTGGCTATACGAAACGCAAAGTGATTTGAGTAATCTTTGATATCTTGGTCATTGTCTTGATTTTTCAACATCATAATTCCTGTGCAAGCAACTAAGATTGAAAATACAAATTCCATCCAAGGACCCAAATATAACAAACCTGTACCAATTACGACAAATATGGCGCGAAATATAATAGCACCAATAACTCCCCAATAAAGTAAGCGATGACGATAGTTATTTGGTACTGCAAACCACGAAAAAATAGCCATAATCACAAACAAATTATCAACTGATAATGCTTTTTCAAGGACATAACCTGTAATAAATAAGCTGGCTATAGCACTGCCATGATGAAGGTACAAATATAGTGCAAACACCAATGCAATGATTATCCAAAATAGTGACCAAACAATGGCATTGCTTAAACTAATTTGTTTATCGTTATGGTGAGCATATAAATCAATAATAATTGCGGCCAAGGCTAGCCCACTAAATACTAATATAGTTTCTATTGGAAAGCCTAATGAATCTTGAATCATAATTATATTACCTAATATTAATAGCTATATGGAGTGAATTTTGTGTTTTGGTTATATTGAATTATTCAATAAATAATAATTATAAAAGCGGTTGAGTATATATTGCTAGCTAAATCAAAAAAAGTTATATTTGCAACTTACATTTAACTGTTTTTAGTTAATACAATTTTGAGCTAAAATTCATGACAAAATTTAAAATAATTATTTTATTTCTTCTTCCTTTTTTTACAGGATTCTTGTATGCACTCTCGGTAGAGCCCTATATATCTTCTTTGCCTAAGGGAAGCGATTTATCTATTTTGGTTCAATCTGTAGAAAGTAAACCTAAGACTTTAGCAAAATATAAAAGTGATCAGTTCAAACAGCCTGCAAGTACTCAAAAGGTGATAACAGCCTTAGCCGCAGAGCTTGAATTAGGGCGTGATTTCCGATTTATAACTCGTATGCAAACCAATGGTTCAATAAGTAATAAACAGTTAAATGGTGATCTTATTATTCAATTAAGCGGAGATCCAACATTTACCCGAGAAAAATTAAAAAATATGATTATTGAACTGCGTAAAAAAGGTATTGAAAAAATTGCAGGAAATGTGATTTTAGATACTTCAATATTTACCAGTCATGATAAAGCTGAGGGGTGGTCGTGGAATAATTTAACAGCTTGTTACAGTGCTCCGCCATCGGCAGCGATTATTGATGATAATTGTTTCTATGCATCAGTGATACCAGGTAAAATCGGGGGTCAAGCTACGATATCTACGTCGTCTAACATTCCTGTCCAGGTGACGGGAAATGTGAAAACCATAGCTAAAAATAGTAAAGATATTAATGATAAGTATTGTGAGTTAGATGTTACCTATTCAGATAAAAATCGTTACCATCTGTCGGGATGCATTGCTGCAAGCTCAGATAAAACAGCGTTAAAATTTGCGGTAATTAATGGGGTGGAGTATTTTTCTACTATTTTAAAAAATGAGCTTAAACAGCAAAAAATAACGTATACAGGTTCACTTTTAGAACATAATCAAAGAGCTAATACTCAGTTGACTTTATTAGCATCTAGCCAATCAGAACTGCTTTCTGAGCTGTTAACGGTAATGCTTAAAAAATCAAATAATTTATATGCAGATGCCATTTTTAGAACGTTAGGTGCTCATTATTATAACGTTCAAGGTACATGGCGTAATGGTGGTGATGCTGTTAAGCAAATTTTACTCAAAAAAGCAGGTATTAATCTTGAGAACTTAGTTATTGTTGATGGTTCTGGGTTATCTAGATTAAACTTGGTAAGTGCTGATAAATTAATGGAAATTTTGCAATACATTGCTGCCCATAATACGCAATTAAGGATTATTGAAATGTTACCAATTGCCGGGGTTGATGGTACGTTGCAAAATCGTAAGAGTTTTAATCAAGCGCCTTTTAAAGAGACAATACGAGCTAAAACTGGTTATATTCAAGGATGCTATAATTTAGCTGGATTTATCCAAAAATCTGATGGTAAATATGTGGCTTTCGTGCAGTTACTATCAGGTTATCACGCCGATAGTCAAAGCGAACCCCAAAACAGTGCCATTATGCGTTTTGAATCGGAGTTTTATAAAAATTTTATTAACTAATAATTCCGTAAGAAGGACACATAAGTTTTATCTAAAATGAATATGTGTCCTAAAAATTATTTACTAGTAAAGCATAAAATTAGATATTAGCTGCTAAGAATCCGCCGCTTTGATGTTTCCAAAGTTGTGCATATAATCCATTTTTCATAAGTAACTCTTGGTGTGTTCCTTGCTCAATGATTTTTCCTTGATCTAGTACGACTAATCTATCCATTGCTGCAATGGTTGATAGCCGGTGAGCAATGGCAATGACGGTTTTACCTTCCATTAAAGAGTATAAGCTTTCTTGGATTGCTTGTTCAATTTCAGAATCCAGCGCACTTGTTGCTTCATCTAATAATAAAATAGGAGCATTTTTTAGGATAACGCGAGCAATTGCAATACGTTGTCTTTGCCCGCCAGATAATTTTATGCCTCGCTCACCAACAAATGCGTCATACCCAGTTCTACCTTTTGCATCAATTAGTGTTTGAATAAAGTTATCAGCATGTGCTTTTTGGGCGGCTTCAATCATTTGCTCGTCGGTTGCGTAATTGTTACCATAGAGTAAGTTTTCTCGCACTGTTCGATGCAATAATGAGGTATCTTGTGTCACCATACCAATTTGAGCTCGTAGGCTTTCTTGGCTAACAGTCGTAATATCTTGTCCATCAATAACAATTTTGCCACTTTGTAAATCGTAAAAGCGAAGTAATAAATTGATAAGTGTTGATTTACCTGCTCCTGAACGACCAACTAATCCTATTTTTTCACCAGATTTAATTGTTAAATCTAAATTTTCAATGACTGAATGACTCTGTTTTTTATCATAGGAAAAATAAATGTGTTTAAATTCAATTTTTCCTTGAGTAACATTAAGTGATGTTGCATTGGGTTGATCAACAACTGTTTTAGTTGCTGAAAAAGTATTAATACCATCTTTAACAACCCCAATATTTTCAAATAGGGCAGCCATTTCCCACATGATCCAGTGTGAAAAACCATTTAAACGAAGTGCAACAGCCGTTGTTGTCGCAATTGCACCAACACCAATGAACTGATTTATCCATAACCACAATGCAACGCCTGTTGTGCTTAGTACTAACAAAATAGACAATAAATGATTAACAATTTCAAAACTACTGACTAGGCGCATCTGTTTGTTTACAGTAACTAAAAACTCATCCATTGATTCTTGCGCATATTTTGCCTCATTGCCTGCATGAGAAAATAGTTTTACGGTCATAATGTTGGTATAGGCATCAGTCACTCGTCCTGTCATCGTAGAGCGAGCATTAGCCTGCATACTAGCGACTTTACTTAATCGGGGAATAAAATAATACATAGTAATGCCATAAATCAGACACCAACACATAAATGGCATTAATAACCAAATATCTAATTGGCCGATGATTGTTGCCATAGTAATAAACGAGATTAGGACATAGATGAAAATATCCGCTACTAAGAAACACGTATCGCGAACCGCTAGTGCTGTTTGCATGACTTTTGCTGATATTCTTCCAGCAAATTCATCTTGAAAAAAGCGCATACTTTGGTTAAGTACTAACCTATGTAGATTCCAGCGCATTCGCATTGGAAAATTTCCTGCTAGGCACTGATGTTTAATAATAGTTTGTAGTCCAATAATAATTGTACTGGATAGGATGATTAAGGTTAATAGTATTAATGTTGTTTTTTCTTGTTGCCAAAATTTGCTAGGTTCAACAATCGCAAGCCAATCAATAACTTTACCGAGGGCTGCGTATAAAAAGGCTTCAAAAGCTCCACCTAACGCGCTAAAAATAATTAATAGTAGTAAAAATAAACGAGTTCCTTCAGTTGATTGCCATATGAAACTAAAAAAATTTTTAGCCATAGGACGAGGTTCATCTGTCGGATAAGATGACACCAATTTTTCAAAAAATCGATACATGTTAGGCCTAATTAATAATAAGATTATTTATTGATAATATTATAAATAATATAGAAAAAAGGGGGTAATGCAAATAACTATAAATTAATTTTGCACTAATATGCTCCATGAAATTTAACAAACATAAATTAACTATCTAGCTGTTATTATTTAAGTTATAAACATCAAAGAAATTAGTAGGGAATAAAATGTTTAATATTCCCTCGTTTTTTATTATATCTCGAAAGTTAATATATAGCGATTAAAGACATTAATAAATATCTTTAATGATAAGTACAACACGTCCAACAATATGATATTTATGAAAGTCTGCTTTTGGTACTTCAATTGTAGGGTGTTGGCTATTGTTACAAATTAACAGCCACCCATCGAGAGTTAAACGTACTTTTCTTAAGAAAGTAATATCTTCATATTCAATTAAATAGATTGCTCCATCAACGATATCACTCACTTCAGTGTTAAGGATTAGACCGTTATTATTTTTTATTTCTGGTGACATTAAATCACCTTTGGCCCAATATATAATTAATTTTTTAGCATCTAAACCACGGTGTTTAACCCAACCTTCAATAATAGGATAATTCATTACCGGAGGGGTTTCTCTAACAAAACGTTCTTTTTGTGCCTCTTCTTTTGTTGGTAGCTGTTTTTTATAAACAGGAATACGATAAATATTTTCATTGTAAACATCTTCATCATTTTTGGAGTCTACAAATTCTAGTCTATGTCCCGTAGCAAGCCAATTAAAAGAAACATTACATTTTTCAGCAATAACTTCTAAGCGCGTCAGTGATGGGTATGTTTTTCCCGATAAATAATCTCGGATTACTGTTTCTGACATATCACATTTTTTAGCGAAAGCAGAAACAGATAAACCTTGCATTGAGCTATGTAATCTATCTTTGAAAGTTTTAACATTATTATTTTTAATTGCATTCATCTTTGACTCATTATTTCTTGCACAAGTTGATTGATTATAGTGTATTTTTAAATAATTTTGTACACATCCATAATATAGAAAATTAATGAAATCCTTTTTATTTTTTTGTTTCTGTGAATTGTTTAAAAAAACATAATTTGATTTTTTTCTGTTTTTGTTGCGTGCTTTTTCATTTTAATTTGTTTATTTTAATGTTTATATTTATTTTTTCAAGTTAATGTTGATATTGATCAAATGTTGTATTTTTCATTTATTTATTTGTTTTTGTTTGATTTGTATGTTTTTTTGTTATGCTGTGGCTAAATAAATAAAAAAATAAAAACGTTGACTAATGAGAAAAAAAACGGATAATAAGAAGGGTAAGGATTTTTCATTGTTTTCTTTCCTTATATTCCTTATATTTCATGTTGGCCTGTATAGTTTTATACAGGTCTTTTTTTTGTTCTTGAACTATTCATGAAATCCCATCATAAAAATAGTATAATAATATGCTATAAAATCTGTTTTAAGGCCTATCCTAAATAGAGACTTGTATTTATTGAGAGGAGTTTATTATGTCTTTTAGTATTCCACATCTTTTAGTGTTTCTTGCTGTAGTTATTTTATTATTTGGTACCAAAAAATTACGTAATTTAGGTTCAGATCTTGGTTCAGCATTGAAAGGCTTTAAAAAAGCGATGAATGATGACGAAGTGGAATCAAAAAATGATGATAAGTTAGATAATAAATAGATGTAATTATTGGTATGAATATTCAATTTGATGTGGCAATTGTAGGTGGAGGGTTAGTGGGGTTAGCGACAGCCTGCGCACTTAGTCAATATGCACTAAACATAGCAATTATAGATGCTAAAATCCATCAGCATGGATCATTGCCACATGGTGAAATAGGTATTAGAGCTTCAGCTATTAATGGCGCAAGTCAACGGTATTTTTCGCAAATCGGTATATGGGATGATCTGTGCGCTAGTCGACGTGTACAAGAGTTTAACGAAATAGGTGTATGGGAAAAATATGGTCAAGCTCATTTGTCTGCTCATGCTAAAGATTATGGTTATTCAAATCTTGGATATATAATCGAAAATAATGTTATTTCTCATTATCTTTACCAATATGCTAAAAAGTGTTCCAATATTCATTTTTATAATTTTGAAGCAATTGATTGTACATTTAATGACGATTTTGCCTTTTTGACACTTGCAGATAAAACTGTTTTACAATCTAAATTAATGATTGGTGCTGATGGTGCTCATTCTTGGGTACGTAGATGCAAAAATATTCCTGTTTTTGAACGAGATTATCTTCATCATGCTGTTATTACAACTGTTGAAACTGAGTATCCACATCAATCTTGTGCTAGACAAGTGTTTTATCCTAATGGGATTATCGCTTTTCTTCCGCTTTGGGATGCCAATAAAAGTTGCTTAGTTTGGTCGACTAAACCTGATAATGCGGCAAATTTAACCTCGCTTTGTGAATCTGAATTTTCAAATCAATTATTAGCGTTAACGGGCGATAAAGTAGGCAAATGCCAATTAATTAATCCGCGCATGGTATTTCCATTAAAAGCGCGTTTTGCAAAACAATTTATTAAACATCGCTTAGTTCTGATTGGTGATGCTGCACACACTATTCATCCTTTAGCTGGACAAGGCGTGAATTTAGGGTTTCAAGACTCCGCTTTATTAGTTTCGACAATTAAACAATTAATTGACACACAAAAAGATATTGGACTTGTAAATAATTTAAAGTCATTTGAGTTTAACCGTCGTAAAGATACGTTAGTGATGCTCACAGCCATGAGAACAATTCAAGATATGTTTAATGGAGATAATGTGCTGAAAAAGACATTAAGAACCATTGGCATGAATGCTATTAATCACAGTTCACTATTAAAAAAACAATTGATCAAATACGCTATGCATATTTGATTTAGGTCAACATTTAGTTAATGTGATTTTTGTCAAAAAGTTTCAGGTAGCAATGCGTTTTAGTATAAAAAAGCCAGCATATGATGCCTAATATTGCTAAAGACGTGCTTGCTATGATTATCGCTATCCATCCGTAATGACTAAATAAATAGGTCGAACCCACAGATCCTAGCATTCCGCCAATAAAATAGCATACCATATAACCTGTATTCATTCGGCTGCGTGCTTCGGGTCTGATTTGATAAATAGCATTCATATTCGACACATGGGTAACTTGTACGGCTAAATCTAACAAAATTACGCCGAAAATTAAGGCGAAAATTGAAAATTGCGCTAACGATAGGGGTAACCAAGCTAACAGCAATAAACATAATCCAATAGTGGTTGCAATAAAACCTTTGCCTTTGTCTGATAATTTTCCCACTATTGGTGATCCCATTGCACCAGCCGCACCAGCAAGTCCAAATAAGCCAATAATAAAATCAGAATAGTGGTATGGTGCATTAGTTAGTAAGAAAGCAAGAGGTGTCCATAATAGTGAAAATAGTGCAAACGATATAATGGCTAATAGTGAACGAATTCTAAGTGTTGGCTCTTGTTTATATAATAAAGCAATCGACCATAACAGCTTAAAATAATTAATGTTAATATCGCAACGGTAACTGGGTAGCGAAGCCCAGAGTAATAGCGTCACAATGGCCATAATACCTGTTGCAATCCAATACACATCATGCCAATCGGCAATGGTTGAAATGGCACCCGCAAAAGTTCGACCTAATAAAATACCTAGTAACATACCACTCATTAATGTGCCTACAATTTTACCACGATGTTCTGGTCTTGATAATGTAGCTGCAAAAGGAATTAAGACTTGTGCTACCGTTGAAAATAACCCTGTCATAGCTGTGCCTATTATAAGCATCCATATATTTTGAGATAAAGCGCTTACCATAAGTCCACAAGTGGATAATATCATTAAAATAATAATCAATCTTTTACGCTCTAGTTTATCACCAAGTGGTGTGATAAAAAGTAAGCCCACAGCATAACTAAATTGGGCAACCATAATGATTGATCCTGCATTTTCTACTTTTATATGCAGATTATTTGTAATTGAATGTAATAGCGGCTGAGCATAATAATTGCTAGCTATAGTAATACCAATAGCAAAAGCCATTAAAAAGACTAAGTAGCCAGATAAGCTTTGATGTTGTTTGTTTTGCATAACTTAATAGAGTAAAAAATAATGAGTAATTATATACTAAAAATAATGTAGATTCTGATAAAGAGGCGTTAATAAGTCGTTTGTTTTAATAAGTTATAAACAGGTGTTGCTAACCCTATTTTGGCATTGTCAGAGTTAAGATTATACCAATAGCCACAAGATTCATCCCAACATTTTGTATAATTAGTGATAACACAATGGATAGGAATAATATCTAAGTGAAAATGGCTAAAGGTGTGGCGAAAAGCAATAAGTTGCTTTGGTTTTGTTGTTTCAATGCCTTGTTCTTTTAACCAGTCAGTTAATGCTTGCTTACTTGAAAACTGAGGTAAACAATATAGTCCTCCCCAAATACCCGATGGTGGTCTTTTTTCTAGCCAAATAGCTTGATGATATTCAAGCATTAAAAAATAGGCTGTTTTTTCAGGAATAGTCTTTTTAGGTTTTGGGGCTGGATATTGTTGCCAAGTTTCATTTTTATAGGCAAGGCAATGATTATGTAAAGGACATAAAGTGCACTTAGGTTTAGTGCGAGTACAAACCATTGCCCCAATATCCATCATAGCTTGATTAAATTTTGCAACCTCTTTTTGAGGGGTAACTTGCTCACTCAATTGCCAAAGCTTATTTTCGACAGTTTTAATACCCGGCCAGCCTTTAACTGCAAAATATCGGGTTAAAACACGTTTTACATTGCCATCTAAAATTGGATAATGCTGATTTTGTGAAAGTGATAAAATTGCTCCTGCAGTTGAACGCCCAACACCGGGTAGGGCGATGACGTCGTCAAATTGTGTAGGGAACACGCCATTAAACTGTTCGGCAATCATTTGTGCTGCTTTATGTAAATTGCGCGCTCTTGCATAATAGCCAAGCCCTGTCCAAAGATGCAACACATCATCAATTGGTGATGTTGCTAGGTCAGTTACCTTGGGAAATTGTTCAATAAAACGGTTAAAGTAAGGGATTACCGTTGCAACTTGAGTTTGTTGCAACATCACTTCTGATAACCAAACATGATAAGCGCTTTTTTCAATTTGCCAAGGTAGCGATTTTCTACCGTACTGTTCATACCAATTAAGTACAGCTTGCGAAAACTGTTGCATAGTCATAGTTATTTACATTACAGCAACAATGGAATCACTTGGATAGCATCCGAGCACCTTGGTATATAACGTCATTGATGCTAGTTCTTTGAGTGCTGTTTGCATTTCATAAGAATGAATATTGCCTTGCAAATCAATATAAAACATTTCTTCCCATGGTGTACCATGAATTGGACGCGACTCAAGTTTAGTCATGACGATATTATGATTACGTAATACTAATAGGGCATCAACTAAAGCACCTGCTTGTTGACCTGTCTTCATTAAAATTGTGGTTTTAGCTGGAATTTGATCTGAAACCTCAATAGGCTGACGAGCCAGCACAATAAAACGCGTAATGTTTTCTTTTTGATTAGCAAAGTTGTGTTCAAGGACTTGCAGTCCATATAATTCACCGCCATCTTTATTACCCATTGCTGCAACATTAGGTTGATTCAATTTTGCAACAGTTTCCATTGCTGACGATGTACTGTCGCAGTATACAATCTTCCAATGCGGATAGCTTTCTAAAAAGTTACTGCATTGTTGGAATGGTTGTGGATGGCTATAAATGGTATCAATTTGTTCAATTTTTGAATTTAGCCCGGCAAGAATACAATGATCAATAGGTAAAGAAAGCTCACCAATAATGTGTAAGTTGGTTTTTTGCAGTAAATCATAAACTTCATTAATTGAGCCCGAGCTAGAATTTTCTATTGGTAAAATTCCATAATCTACAGCACCATTTTCGACTTGTTCAAAAATGTCTTTAAAGGTTGAACAGCTGAATTCAATCATTTCATCTAAATGAGCGCTTGCATAATGGCGTGCTGCAGAATGAGAATAAGATCCTTTTGGTCCTAAAAAAGCAACTTTGGCAGTGACAATAGTGCCGTGATTAAGTTTTTCTTGTAAGATTTTTTGTTGTAATAGTACAGAATCTTCGATAATTAATTGATATAAGCGTTTAATGAAAAGATCATCAAGATGATATTTTTTGCCTTGATTGATTAAGGCTTTTATAAGTAAACGTTCACGCTCAATATCACGTACTGGAATGTTTACTTCAATTTTAGTATGAATTACTTGCGTTGAGAGTTTGCGACGTTCAGCAATAAGTTCTAACAACGTTTTATCTAGTTCATTAATCTTATCTCGTAAAGGTAATAAAGGGTTTGCGCTCATTTTCATTAGATATTAAAAAAAAGATAGTTTGTATTATAACAAGCAAAAAAATAAAGGCACCATTAAAGTGCCTTTTTATTAAATTGAAAAAATAAATTAATTAAATTTCTTCTTCTAATACTGCATCTTTTATGCTGTTAGCGGCACGGCGAGCTTCGCCTTTATGTTGCAACTTATTAAGTTGTTTTTCAAGTTTATCAATAAGATCATTAATTGCAGCATACATATCAATATGTTTGGCAGATGCAACTAATGGCGTTCCTTTAGTGGCAATTGTTGCATCAATAATAAATCCGTCAGGTTCTTTGGATAAAATAAAATGAGGATTGATTAGATGTGCTCTCCATTTATCTAACTTCGAAAACTTATCTTGTAGATAACTACGAATTGCAGGGGTAATCTCCATTTGTTTACTGGTAATACTTAACGCCATAGTTGACCTCCGCTTTTTTTATCAATAACTCTAACCTTTTTAAAGGTTGCTATCACTACATTGGCAAATTATTTTATTCTCGTCAATAAGATATTCGTTATTAATTACATTTTTGTGAATTTAATTTAAAAATAGATTCTATTAATTAGCTATTGCATAACAGTGGGGCTGAAACTGATTTTACTATATACTGTGTCAATGAGTATTTAGTTTATTCTGCGTTATAAGATATTTTCAATGAATGAGGATAATGTGAGTTATTTAGATAATGTAAAGATTGTTTTGGTTGAAACATCTCATACAGGTAATATGGGATCTGCTGCAAGAGCAATGAAAACCATGGGATTAACGAATCTTTGTTTAGTTAATCCAGTCATCAAGCCTGATTCTCAATCGATTTCGTTAGCGGCAGGTGCGAGTGATATTATTAAAAATGCACAAATTTTTTCGTCGCTTGAACAAGCCATTGCCGATTGTACTTTAGTGATTGGCACTAGTGCCCGCTCCCGTAGTTTGCAATGGCCACACTTAACTCCAAAAACATGTGGAGATAAGATTATTCAAGAAGCAACTAAGAGCTATGCCCAAGTCGCTTTGGTGTTTGGGCGTGAACGTGTCGGTTTAACGAATGAAGAATTGCAAAAGTGCCATTATCATGTTGGCATTCCTGCTAATCCTGATTATAGTTCTTTAAATCTTGCCATGTCGGTGCAAGTTTTGTGTTATGAAATTCGTATGTCAATGTTAAACCTTGAAAATAACATATCAGAGCTAAAAAATGGGAATATGTCAGAAACTGTATTTCCTATTGATGCCGATATAGAGCGTTTTTACCAGCATTTAGAACAGACTTTATTACACACAGGCTTTATTAAGGCCAACCATCCAGGGCAAATTATGGGGCGTTTACGTCGATTATTTACACGTGCACGTATTGAACAACAGGAGCTGAATATTTTGCGAGGTATTTTAACTTCGATTGATAAAACGTTACGATAATCACAAATAATAACACCCACGGGGTTGTGGGTGTTATTTTTCAATCGACAATGTTTAATGCGCTATTTATTCATCAAACTTTTTATTTTGATAATATTAACTTTTTTTCCGCCATGTTGTACCATTTGCGCCATCTTCAAGCACAATATTCATTGCATTTAATTTGTCGCGAGCTTCGTCGGCCAGTGCCCAATTTTTGCTTACTCTTGCTTCGTTTCGTTGTTTAATTAATGCCTCAACTAATGCAATGTCAACATCATCTTGCTTATCGCCTTGTAAAAATTTTACAGGATCTTGCTCTAATAGTCCAAGTACTGCCGATAAATAGCGTAATTCAGCAGCTAATTCATTAGCAAGTGACATATTATTGTCTGCTTTGGCTTTATTTATTTCACGAGCCAAATCAAAAAGAGTTGAATAAGCTTCCGGTGTATTAAAGTCATCATCCATTGCATCACAAAATTGGCGATAATAATCGCTGTCAGGTGTCATGTGTGGATGAGCGGGATCAGTGTCTCGTAGTGCTGTATAGAGTCTTTCTAGTGCCATTCTAGCTTGCTTTAAATTTTCTTCACTATAATTGAGTTGGCTCCGATAATGACCTGATAGTAAAAAGTAACGCACTGTTTCGGCATCATAATGTTTTAATACATCGCGAATTGTGAAAAAATTATTGAGTGATTTTGACATTTTTTCTTGGTCTATCATAACCATGCCGGAATGCATCCAATAATTGACGTATTGACCATCATGCGCACAGGTTGATTGGGCAATTTCGTTTTCATGATGTGGGAACATTAAATCTGAGCCACCACCGTGAATATCAAAGTGATTACCTAACTGATAACTATTCATCGCCGAACATTCAATGTGCCAACCTGGGCGACCTTTACCCCATGGCGAATCCCAACTTGGTTCATTCGGTTTTGACATTTTCCATAACACAAAATCCATTGGATTACGTTTAACATCAACCACATCAACACGAGCGCCAGCTTGCAGCTGTTCTAAATTTTGTCGCGATAAAATACCATAATTAGGATCACTGTCTACTGAAAACATCACATCGCCGTTATCGGCAATATAAGCATGATTTTTAGCGATTAATTTTTCAACTAATTGGATGATTTGTGGCATATGATGAGTAGCACGTGGCTCTATATCAGGACGTTTTATATTCAGAGCATCAAAATCTGCATACATTTCTTGTAGCATTCTATCGGTAAGTTGATCGCAACTTTCGCCGTTTTCGAGTGCACGTTTGATGATTTTGTCATCCACATCAGTAATGTTACGCACATAAGTTAAATCATAACCTAAAAAACGTAAATAACGTGTAACAACATCGAATGCAACAAAAGTACGCCCGTGACCAATATGGCAAAGATCGTAAATTGTCACACCACAAACATATAGTCCAACTTTATTTGGGATAATAGATTGAAAGATTTCCTTTTCTCTGGTTAATGTGTTGAATATTTTTAACATTATAATCTACAAGTTGAAATTGATGGGTTTAAGCAAATAATATAACAAAATTCTGGATATGACGAAATTACTTATTACGAAATTTGAACTAAAAGGATGCTATATCTAAACATATAAAACTTAAGAGTTAGGTAAATTGGCGGGAAAACCGCCAATTTACCAGAAAATAAATTATTTTTTTATGAGGCGATAGATATAAATGAGTATAATCGAACCAAGTACTGAAATTAACAAACTAGGGAAATTAAAGCCTGTCACACTGCCCCAACCGAAGAAGGTGCTAATATAGCCACCAACTAAGGCCCCTGCAATGCCTAATAAAATAGTTTTAATTACACCTACACTTCCTAGTGGCATAAAAAACTTAGCAATCCAACCGGCAATTAAACCAAGAATTATCCAACTTAGAATACCCATAGTAATTTCCTCTTATTATTGAAATTAGTTTTAGTTTACTTCAATTAATTAAAAAATCTAACAGAAGTTAATGTTTAATGTAATAGTTTTAATCGATTAATTAAGAGTAATAAATGATATTCAAAATATATTAATAACTAATGTTGCTAAAGAAAATAGAGATGTAATCTAAAAACTCACCATATGAACAAAATATTTTTAATTTATTGATTTTATTAAATTTTATTCTTCATAATGAAATTTAATAATGTTTTGCTATGTTTTCGTGCTTTTAACATATATTAGAGTAAAGATAAGTTAATTATTAGAATTAAGTATAAGGGAGATTAAATCTCCCCTGTAAAATTATTGTTCAAAAATCGCGTTATGTAGAATTTTAATAATTGATTCTGCGTCATTGCTTTTTGCTAATAGGCAAAGATTGTGAGTACTTGCCCCATAACAGCAAAGTCTAATAATAAAATCATCTAATACACCAAACACCTCTTTCGCTATACCTTGTGTTGAAGTTAGGTTATTTCCAATAATAGCAATTAGTGCTAAATCTTCTTCAACTGTGACATGACACACTGTTGATAGCTCATCAAATAAGGCTTTCGTTAATAAACTGTTACCGTTGGTGTTAGTGCCTGTGGTATCGATAGTTAATGCGATACTTACTTCTGATGTTGTGACTAAATCAACCGAAATATTATGTTTGGCTAATATCGTAAACACATTAGCTAGAAAACCTTGTGCATGTAGCATATTTAAACTTGTAAGTGTTAATAATGTTTGCTTGCGACGTAATGCTAATGCTCTAAATACTGGTAATTTAGATGTAATGCTATTAGTGTTGTAAACAATAGTTCCTCCTTTCTGTGGTGCCTTACTGGAACCAACAAAAACAGGGATATTGCTACGTACTGCTGGTACAAGTGTAGCTGGGTGCAGTACTTTCGCTCCAAACGTAGCCATTTCGGTTGCTTCAGCAAAAGATATTTCATCAATGCGTTTAGCCTCTGGCGTAATACGAGGATCGTTAGTATAAATTCCTGCAACATCAGTCCAAATATCAATTTGAGTTGCATTCAATGCTTCACCTAATAAAGCTGCTGTATAATCGCTTCCTCCACGGCCTAATGTAGTAGTTTTTCCAGAACTTTCACTACCGATAAATCCTTGTGTTACAACGATGCTATGACTGTTTAGTGATTTTAAATGTGCACAGCAAAGCTGTTTAATATCTTCAATTTTAGGAGTGGCTTTACCAAATTTATCATCGGTGCGCATAACTTTACGGACGTCAAACCATATGGCATTTTTTTGTTTTTCTTTCAATATTTCGACAAACAGTTTTGAAGACATAATTTCACCGTGACTAACGAGCTCGTCTGTTAATGCTGGTGATGTAGCTAAACTTGCGGCTTCAGACAAAGAGGCTATATTAGCAATGATTTTGTCAATTTCAGTTCGTAGTTCGGGATTTTCAGGTAATTGTTCTAAGATGTTGTATTGGATCGATTGAATTTTGGCAATATGTTGAGATCGAACTTCGGCATCACGACCTTCTGCTAAGGCGACTAATAAATTTGTCACGCCAGCAGAGGCCGATAGTACCACAACTTTTACGTTAGGGTTAGTTATTACAATATTGGCACTGTTTACCATTGAAGAGTAATCGGCGACACTAGTACCACCAAATTTAGCAATTACGAATGATGTTTCCATGGATTCCTCATATTAAAAATTTTTATTTTTAACAGAGTTAGAGCGGGTGTGTTCTATTTACAATTAAAAAAGTACAAACCATGAAGTGCTCCACCTGTTAAGGTGACAACCCAAGGGATTCAGCCCTTGCAGTCGATTTGATTGCTTCTGGATAGGCAATCAAACCTCGGCATTACATCCCCTCAATCATTTATTAATGGTTCCAGTCCCTAAAATGATTTACCTGAGTAATGCGCCTCTTCGTTTTGCAACTTCTGTAACGAAGTCAGCGTTATATAAGATTAACGATTTTATTAATTGTGTCAATAGGTTAAATGTCAAAAATTATTAGCTATAATGCGGAGAAATTGCAACCACTATAATTCTCGTTCAAACAATTCGATAATGGTTTGATATAATTTTTTTACTGTACACTCTTTAGTTGGTGTACTAAAAATTGTGTCGTCACCCGCAATGGAACCTAAAATACCTTCTGATTTACCAATTGAGTCGAGTAACCGAGCAATGAGTTGGGCTGCACCTGGGCTGGTGCGTATCACCACCATTGAACTATTGAAATCAATATCAATCACTAAATTTTTCAATGGGCTACTTGTAGTTGGTACGCTGATTTCAGCAGGTAAACAATAGACCATTTCGGATTTTGCATTGCGAGTTCTCACTGCGCCAAATTTGGTTAGCATGCGCGAAACTTTTGATTGATTGATATTATCAAAACCTTGTTCTTGTAGCGCTTGTACGATTTCTACTTGCGAACTAAACTTCTCTTGAAGAAGCATCTCTTTAAATGTTTTAGTGAGATTAGCTTGTTTCATAATGTTCCTTGACTTTTGCTTTGTTACTGTTTTTTCTAATACATGAAGTTACAACACGTATAATAAAGTTTTCTTGTTATTTAAACAAAAATAACTTCAATTATTTTAAATGCATCAGTAGCAATTATTGTATATAATTATGCATTAAATTTGCATAAAACTAAAGTTTTGATTTAATTGCATCTTTAGGGCGAAAAGACTTTATGACTTGTTCATGGGTTTCAATGTAAGGACCTTCTAATAGTTGTATACAATAGGGGATACTAGCAAAAATGCCACTAACAATGGCATTACCTTGGTTATCTTTAACTCCCTCAAGGGTTTCTTTTATTGATTTTGGTCGGCCAGGTAGGTTTATGATTAAACACTTTTTGCGAATAACAGCAACTTGCCTTGATAAAATTGCGGTTGGTACAAAATGCAAACTGATTTGACGCATCTGTTCTCCATATCCCGGCATCACCCGATCGGAGATCGCAACTGTTGCATCAGGTGTTACGTCTCTAATTGCAGGACCAGTGCCTCCGGTGGTTAAAATTAAGTGGCAATGTAGATTATCAACTAACTCACATAATGTTTGTTCAATGACAGCTTGCTCATCAGGAATAATACGATTTTCGGTTATAAAAGGCGTTTTCAATGCGGTTTGTAACCATGAAACTAATGATGGAATGCCTTCATCTTGGTAAACGCCACTTGAAGCTCTATCTGATACTGAAACTAACCCAATCTTAAACATGCTACTTATTCCTTCAACGATAAAGGCACACAGCTCGAAAATTAAAACTACACTGTTTGTGCCTAACCAATAATAATATGCGCTATGATCTTACAATGATAATTTATTCGCATTGATATAAATAAAACTAAAAAGACCTGTACATTGATTGATTTTATTGTCAATTGATTTAACATGATATCATATTATTTAAATAGCAATTGATTCACTTAGGATATATTTATGCCATCAATTCCTGCACTTGAGCTAATATCACTCAAAAAAATTTATAAAAATGGTATAGAAGCATTAAAAGGTATCGATTTAACTGTACAAGCTGGTGATTTTTATGCCTTGTTGGGACCTAATGGTGCAGGGAAGTCAACAACCATAGGCATTATTAGCTCATTAGTCACCAAAACAGCGGGACAAGTTAAAATTTTTGGTTATGATTTAGATACAGATGTTGTCAATGCTAAAAGACAATTAGGGCTTGTCCCGCAAGAATTTAATTTTAATCAATTTGAAGAAGTGCTACAAATAGTTACTAATCAAGGTGGTTATTATGGATTGCCCCGAAAACTTGCATTAGAGCGTGCTGAAAAGTATTTGCGAATTTTAGATTTATGGGACAAACGCCACAGTCGAGCTAGCATGTTGTCCGGTGGCATGAAAAGGCGATTAATGATAGCCAGAGCGCTTGTGCATGAGCCTAAATTATTGATTCTTGATGAACCAACCGCAGGTGTTGATATTGAATTACGCCGTTCTATGTGGGATTTTTTACGTGAAATCAATCGGCAAGGTATCACAATTATTCTAACCACCCATTATTTAGAAGAAGCGGAAATGCTATGTCGAAATATCGGTATTATTCAGAGAGGTCAATTGATTGCGAACTCCTCAATGCGTGATCTATTGGCGAAAAGCCAATCTGAAACAATTGTTATTGATTATGTCCCCTTATCTGAGCCAATTAAATTACAAGGCTACAATTATTCTGATGTGGAGCCCGGCGTGTTAGAAGTGCAAGTAGATAAGCAACATGGATTAAACCAATTATTTGAGCAATTAAATAAACAAAATATTAAAGTGATCAGCGTACGAAATAAAGCAAATCGGTTAGAAGAGTTATTTGTTGATCTATTGCACAATGATACCCAACAAAAAGGTGATATTTGATGAATAATTTATATTGGATTGCCTTAAAAAGTATTTGGCGTAAAGAAGTGACAAGATTTTTAAGAATTTGGGTTCAAACGTTAATTCCGCCCGTTATTACCATGTCTCTTTATTTTATTATCTTTGGTAATTTAATTGGCTCTCGTGTTGGTGAAATGGGTGGATTTAGCTATATGGCATTTATTGTGCCGGGATTAATTATGATGTCAGTTATTACCAATTCTTATACCAATGTTTGTTCGTCCTTTTTTAGCGCTAAATTTCAACGTAACATTGAAGAGTTATTGGTCGCACCTGTACCAACGCATATTCTTATTTTGGGATATGTTGGTGGTGGCGTGATGCGTGGTATTTTAACTGGTATTTTAGTGACTATTGTGTCACTATTTTTTGTTCGTTATGAAGTTCATTCTTGGTTATTTGTTGTTTGTACATTGCTATTTACTTCAATTCTGTTTTCATTAGCTGGCTTATTAAATGCGGTATTTGCCAAGTCATTTGATGATATAAGCATTATTCCAACATTTGTATTAACACCATTAACTTATCTTGGTGGTGTTTTTTATTCCATTACTATGCTGCCAGACTTTTGGCAGTGGATTTCAAAAATTAATCCAATCGTTTATATGATTAACGGTTTTCGTTATGGATTTTTGGGTGTGACAGACGTGCCGTTATGGATCACATTTTCAATGCTGATTTTGTTTGTTACCGGACTATATGTAGTTGCATGGCGACTTATTGAAAGTGGACGAGGATTGAGAAGTTAATAAGGATAGACGACTAGTAGTTTTACCGCCGATATTATATCGGCGGAATAATAATAGTTATTGAGCACCAGCAACGGCTTCTTTTGCCATTTCCGTAATTTTAGCAAAATCCCCTTTTGCAATTGCATCGGTTGGAATAAACCAAGTACCACCGACGCAAAGTACATTATCCAGTGCAAGGTAATCGCGATAGTTTTTAGGGTTTACTCCCCCAGTTGGACAGAACTTCATATATCCACAAGGGCCAGCAAAAGCTTTTAATGCTGCAACGCCACCATTGATTTCAGCGGGGAAGAATTTTAGTGCCGTTAGACCATATTCTTGTGCTGTTAATAGTTCAGAAATAGTTGCAATACCCGGGATAACAGGAATAGGACCATCAACTGCAGCTTTTAAAATAGCGTCAGTAATACCAGGAGTGATGACAAATTCAACGCCAGCTTCAGTGACTTGTTTTAATTGTTCAACAGTTGTCACTGTTCCTGCACCAACCACAGCTTCAGGAACTTCTTTGATGATTTTCTTTATAGCATCAATTGCGCAAGCTGTTCGTAACGTCACTTCCAGTACTTTTACTCCACCAGCAATGAGCGCTTTGGCTAGCGGTACAGCATCTTCAATACGTTCAATTACAATAACGGGAACAACAGGTCCCATGGTTAAAATCTCTTCAGCGCTTTTTTGCCAATTTTTCATTTATATCTACCCATACCTTATTGATACTTAAATATAGCAATAATCCCTAATAGATAGGGATTATTTTGTTACTCATAAATGCCTAATTTCTTTTCTAAATAATGAATGTTGGTACCACCTTTTTGGAAGCCTTCATCATTCATGATTTCAATATGAAGATCAATGTTAGTTTTTATTCCATCAATTACTAGTTCTGCTAAGGCATTTTTCATCCGTGCAATGGCAACTTCGCGTGTTTCACCATAAGCAATTAATTTTCCAATCATTGAGTCATAGTAAGGCGGGACAGTATAACCTGCATAAATATGTGACTCCCAACGAATACCAAAGCCACCTGGCGCATGAAAACGGGTAATTTTTCCTGGTGATGGCATAAAGGTCTTGGGATCTTCAGCATTAATTCGGCATTCAATCGCGTGGCCTTTGATTTCAATATCGCTTTGTTTAATTGAAAGTGGTTTGCCAGCGGCGATCAAAATTTGTTCTCTTATTAAATCAACACCGGTTATCATTTCGGTAACCGGATGCTCTACTTGAATACGGGTGTTCATTTCAATAAAATAAAACTCACCATTTTCAAATAAGAATTCAAATGTACCTGCACCACGATAGCCAATCTCAATACATGCATTAACACAACGCTCACCAATAAATTTACGCATTTTAGGTGTGATGCCAAGTGCTGGTGCTTCTTCTACAACTTTTTGATGGCGTCTTTGCATTGAGCAATCTCGTTCACCTAAATAAACAGCATGTCCCTGACCATCAGAAAGCACTTGAATTTCGATATGACGTGGATTTTCTAGAAATTTTTCCATGTAAACCATATCATTATTGAAAGCAGTTTTGGCTTCTAATTTGGTCATTTTGATGGATTGTTCAAGATCCTTTTCTTCCCGAACAATACGCATACCGCGACCACCTCCGCCACCAGAAGCTTTAATAATTACAGGATAGCCAATTTGTTTAGCAATTTGTTTATTAGTTTCAATATCACTACCAAGTGGCCCATCTGAACCCGGTACACAAGGCACACCAGCTTTTTTCATGGCATGAATTGCTGATACTTTATCACCCATTAGACGAATAGTGTCAGGTTTTGGACCAATAAAAATAAAGCCTGAACGCTCAACTTGTTCAGCAAAATCTGCATTTTCAGATAAGAATCCATATCCCGGGTGAATAGCAGCAGCACCAGTTACTTCAGCAGCTGAAATTAATGCAGGTACATTAAGGTAACTTTTTGCTGAAGCTGCTGAGCCAATACAAACAGTTTCATCTGCTAGCAATACATGTTTTAAATCTTTATCTGCCGTAGAATGAACTGCAACAGTTTTAATCCCAAGTTCTTTACATGCTCGTAATATACGTAGAGCTATTTCTCCACGATTCGCAATAAGAATTTTATCAAGCATATTCTATCTCTTAATCGTATAGTCAATAATAAATTCAGGTTATTCAATAATGAATAGAGGCTGATCAAATTCAACTGGTTGACCATTTTCAACCAAGATAGCTTTTATTGTACCAGCCTTTTCTGACTCAATTTGGTTCATCATTTTCATCGCTTCAACGATGCAAAGTACATCACCAACATTTACGGTTTGACCAACTTCAACAAAAGCTTTTGATTCTGGGCTTGGTGTGCGATAAAAAGTTCCAACCATTGGAGATTTTATTGTTGCACCATCATTTGCAACAGTATCTGTTACAACTTCTGTTTGAACTGTTGGAGCCACAACGACAGGTGCCGGTTGAGGAATTTGAATGTTTTGTACTGGCGCGGAATAGTTTGTAGTAGGAACTGAGCGACTAATTCTAACTGATTCTTCGCCTTCAGAAATTTCAAGTTCAGAAATACCTGACTCTTCAACTAATTCAATTAATTTTTTAATTTTGCGTATATCCATGAATTACACCGTGTTTATTTGATATAAGTAACAATGATTTTAATGCATCCTTATCATCGACAAAAGCTATCTTGTAGTTGATAATAAGGTAGTAACTCAATATTTACGCGGAAGAATACACTGTAAAACAGAATTTGTCATTATATATCTCCTTTACAAACACTTGTTATACTATTTTCTAGGTATTATTTTATAATTGCGATACAATAGTAAGCGTAAATTACTATTGGGGTTGGCTATGGTTTAAAAGGGGTAAATAATATTTTATTTAGCTTAACTACTAAAGTTAAAATATATATTTTTTGATTCCATGGTTTGTTTTTAAAAACTAAAATATACTTAAGCAAGATTAATTCTAGGAAGAGTTTTTATTATGTTCAAAAAAGTTCGTGGCTTGTTTTCAAATGATTTATCGATCGATTTAGGTACAGCAAACACACTTATTTATGTAAAAGGACAAGGTATTGTATTAAACGAACCTTCAGTTGTAGCGATTCGTCAAGATCATCGCACAGGCACACCGAAAAGTGTTGCTGCTGTCGGACATGCTGCGAAACTGATGTTAGGGAGAACGCCAGGTAATATTGCAGCTATTAGACCAATGAAGGATGGTGTTATTGCCGACTTTTCTGTCACAGAAAAGATGTTACAGTATTTTATTCGTCAAGTTCATAGTCATAGCTTTTTAAGGCCAAGCCCGCGTGTACTTGTTTGTGTTCCTGTCGGTGCTACACAAGTTGAACGCCGTGCTATTCGTGAATCAGCATTAGGAGCAGGTGCTCGTGAAGTATATTTAATTGAAGAGCCAATGGCCGCTGCTATAGGTGCTGATTTACCTGTCTCTGCACCAACAGGCTCAATGGTTGTTGATATAGGTGGTGGAACTACGGAAGTGGCTGTTATTTCATTAAATGGTGTTGTTTATTCTGCATCTGCCCGTATTGGTGGTGACCGATTTGATGAAGCGATTATTAACTATGTTCGTCGTAATTATGGCGCATTAATTGGTGAAGCAACAGCCGAAAAAATTAAACATTTTATTGGTAGTGCGTATCCTGGTGATGAAGTTCTTGAAATCGAAGTTCGTGGACGCAACCTTGCTGAAGGTGTGCCTCGTAGTTTTACTCTAAATTCTAATGAAATTTTAGAAGCGCTACAAGAACCTTTAAGTGGTATAGTCAGTGCAGTTAAAGTTGCGTTAGAGCAATGTCCTCCAGAACTTGCTTCTGATATTTCAGAGCACGGTATGGTTTTAACTGGCGGTGGAGCTTTATTACGTAATATTGATAAATTATTATCGGCTGAAACTGGTATTCATGTTGTAGTAGCTGAAGATCCATTAACATGTGTTGCACGAGGCGGTGGAAAAGCGTTAGATATGGTTGACATGCATGGTGGCGATCTATTTAGTGAAGAGTAATTGCTATCTTAATCGTTGCTGAATTTCATGTTAATGAAACGATTAGTAAGTAAACATCTCATATTTTTATCCGCCGACATTGTCGGCGGAGTCGTATCTTAAAATAATTAGATCTTGAGCATAAAACAGGTAAGTACTGGACAATGAAATTACTCTTTTCTAAACGTTCTCCCCTCAGTGTACAATTATTTACTTTTTTAGCATTAGCTTTGGTACTAATTGTATTAGATGTCAATTATCGCCCATTTAAAGAAATTCGCTATTATTTAGATACTATCATTTCGCCTCTTTATCATGTGTCGAATGCTCCAAAGTCATCATTTGATTCTCTTTACGAGATGGCAAAAACACGAGAAATCTTGATCAGTGAAAAAGAAAAATTGCATGCAGAATTGTTGCAACAAAAAAATGATTTATTGTTGCTTGAACATTTAAAACATGAAAATACAAGGCTTCGTGAATTACTTGGTTCTCCATTAAGACCTGATGAGCATAAAATGGCTGCACAAGTATTACTTGCAGATACAGATCCTTATGTTTATCAATTTGTTATAAATAAAGGTAAACAAGATGGTGTTTATGTAGGCCAGCCAGTAGTTGATGAAAAAGGAATAGTCGGACAAATTTATGAAACTGCTCAATCAACTAGTCGCGCTATTTTAGTATGTGATTATCAGCATGCAATACCAGTACAAGTACTAAGAAACGATATTGGTATGATTGCTGTGGGTAACGGATGTAGTAATGATTTAACATTAGAATTTTTGCCTAATAATGTTGATATAAAAGTAGGGGATGTTTTAGTCACTTCAGGACTTGATGGTCGTTTCCCAGAAGGTTATCCGGTAGCAATAGTAAGTTCAGTAAAGCTTGATATTACTGATTCAACTCCAATTATCTCGGCTACACCAACAGCAGATTTAAAACGCTTACGCTATTTATTGTTATTATGGGGAAATCAAGGGGTAAAACATGAGGGGTCGTAATCGAATATTGATTATTTGGATAACGCTATTAATTGGCTTATGTTTGCAAATTATTCCATGGTCACCGTCATATAGCATGTTTAAACCGCATCTGCTGATTCTTATTTTTGCTTATTGGTTAATTGCTCTTCCTCACCGAATTGGAATTGGTACTGCTTTTATATTTGGAGTTGTAATAGATCTGTGTTCCGGTTCAATCTTGGGGATACATGCTTTTATTTATTCATGTATTGCTTATTTACTTGTTTTTAAATTCCAATTGATACGTAATTTAGCTTTATGGCAACAGTCGTTTATTATTTTTGGCATTTCGGTGTGCTACAATTTACTCGTGTTTTTATTTCAAGTTAGTATTTATCATACTATAACAATATCGCCATTGATTTTACTATCAAGCTGTATTGATGGCTTATTATGGGTTGTTATCTATCTATTTTTGCGGTTAATAAGACGAAGCTTTGCCATCAATTAAAAGGGAATTTTATGTCTGTTGAATTATTAATGAATGTAACGCCATCTGAAACGAGAGTTGCTTATATTGAAGATGGCGTATTACAAGAAATCCATGTTGATCGTGAATCTAGAAGAGGTATTGTTGGAAATATCTACAAAGGCAAAGTGATCCGTATTTTACCTGGTATGCAGGCTGCCTTTGTAGACATTGGGCTTGAGAAAGCGGCTTTTCTGCATGCATCAGACATTATGCCTCATACTGAGTGTGTATCTGATACTGAACAAGAACAATTTCAAGTAAAAGATATCTCTGAACTTGTTCGTCAAGGACAGGACTTAATGGTGCAAGTGGTGAAAGATCCACTCGGAACCAAAGGAGCTAGACTGACAACCGACATTACTTTGCCATCGCGTTATTTAGTATTAATGCCTGGACCAAATTCTGCACATGTGGCAACTTCGCAACGCATAGAAAGTGAACAAGAACGGGAAAGATTAAAAAATATTGTTCAGCAATATGTGACAGACGAAGGCGGTTTTATTGTTAGAACGGCAGCCGAAGGTGCGAACGCTCATGAGTTAGAGCAAGATGCCAATTTTTTAAAACGACTTTGGACTAAAATTCAACAGCGTATGGCTCGTCCGGTAAGTAAAAATCTAGTGTATGGTGAATTGGCATTGTCACAGCGTGTATTACGTGATTTTGTGGGCGATCCAATTGAACGAATTTTGGTAGACTCAAAATTAACTTATGATTTATTGGTTGAGTTTACGCAAGAATTTATGCCCGAAGTGACGAGTAAATTATCACATTATCGGGGTAATATTCCGATATTCGATCTTTATGATACCGAAAACGAGATTCAAAGAGCATTAGATCGTAAAGTCAAATTGAAATCTGGCGGATATTTGATTATTGATCAAACCGAAGCTATGACAACAATTGATATTAACACTGGTGCATTTGTTGGTCATCGTAATTTAGAGGAAACTATTTTTAATACCAATATTGAGGCCACAATAGCAATTGCTCGACAATTGCGATTGCGTAATTTGGGCGGCATTATTATTATTGATTTTATTGATATGCAAGAGGATTTGCATCGTGAGCGAGTATTACAATCGCTCCAAGATTTTTTATCTAAAGATAGAGCTAGAACTACCGTTAATCTATTTTCTACCTTAGGCTTAGTAGAAATGACACGCAAACGAACACGCGAAAGTATCGGGCATATTTTGTGCGAGGAATGTCCCGCATGTAAAGGCCGTGGTATGGTCAAATCAGTAGAAACAGTTTGCAACGAAATTTTACGCGAAATAGTTCGTGTTTATAAAGCACACCACTCAGAGTATTTTTTGGTTTATGCATCGGCTTCTGTGGCTAATGCTCTAACTAATGATGAGTCTCACGCTTTAGCTGAAGTCGAGGTGTTTGTGGGTAAGCGTGTTGAAGTAAAGATTGAACCACTTTATATTCAAGAACAATACGATGTGGTATTAATGTAATAATTACATGTTTGATTATAAAATATTGAAAGCAAAAAAAATATTATGATCAAATATTTATAAATGATCATCAAAAAAACTTGTATCCACAATTAAAATTTAAGGAATTTATGACACTAACTCAAGTGAGTGAACGATTGCTCAATCCAAATAATCTAAGCCAACAAGATCTTTTGTATTTACTTGATATGCTAAGTTCAAGGCAAATTGATTTTGGTGATTTGTATTTTTTATCTGGCTATTATGAAAGCTGGTTAATTGAAGACGGCATTATAAAAAATGCTTCATTCCATCGAGATCAAGGTGTTGGAGTTAGAGCTATTGTTGGTGAAAAAACGGGATTTGCTTATACTGATCAGCTTTCATTAGCTCGTTTAGAACAAAGTGTATTAGCGGCAAGTTCAATCACTACACTACAAACATCCATCGCGGTGACTCCATTTAGAACTACTCAAACAGTGTCAATATATCCATCAATCAATCCGATTAATTCGTTTTCTCAAGAGCAAAAAATTTCGCTATTGCAACATGTTGATCAATTAGCTCGCTCAATTGATCCTAGAGTTATTGAAGTATCTGCTAGTTTAACTGGAAGTTATGAAGATATTTTAATCGCGGCAACAGACGGTACATTATGTGCCGATATTCGCCCTTTAGTTCGTTTATCTGTTTCTGTCTTAGTTGAAAAAGAAGGCAAGCGTGAACGTGGCAGTAGTGGCGGTGGTGGGAGATTTGGGTATGAATATTTCCTGACAATCAATCCTAAAACATCAGACAGTTATGCTGATAGTTACACGCGAGAAGCCGTACGCCAAGCGCTTGTGTCCCTTTCAGCAAAAGCCGCACCTGCTGGAACGATGCCTGTTATTTTAGGTGCTGGTTGGCCTGGTGTATTGTTACATGAAGCTGTAGGGCATGGATTAGAAGGTGATTTTAACCGTAAAAATAGTTCAGTTTTTTCCAAAAAAATTGGTGAAAAGGTTACCTCAGAATTTTGTACCATTGTCGATGATGGTACCATCGAAAATCGCCGAGGATCACTCTCTATAGATGACGAAGGTACACCAAGCCAAAAGACAGTCCTTATAGAAAATGGTATCCTAAAAGGATATATGTTTGATAAACTCAACGCAAAATTGATGAATACGCATTCAACGGGCAATGGGCGTCGTGAAGGGTATGCTTGCCTACCTATGCCAAGAATGACAAACACCTATATGCTGGCGGGAAATTCTTCCTTTGACGATATCATTAGTAGCGTTGATTATGGGCTTTATGCACCTAATTTTGCTGGTGGGCAAGTTGATATCACTTCCGGTAAGTTTGTTTTTTCAGCCTCAGAGGCTTATTTGATTGAAAAGGGTAAAATAACAACGCCGGTAAAAGGTGCAACACTAATTGGTTCAGGTATTGAAACCATGCAACAAGTATCTATGGTGGGCAATGATCTAGAACTAGATTCAGGTGTTGGCGTTTGCGGTAAAGCAGGTCAAAGTGTTCCTGTTGGCGTTGGGCAACCTACTTTGAAAGTGAATAATTTGACCGTTGGCGGTACTATTAACCACTAATAACGATACATCAATAGGATTTCAAAATAGATGGAAACAATCATTACACTTTATCATGCATTTATTAATTTGGATATTGCAACGCTCTCAAATCCTAATGTACTATGGACTCTATATGGCATGTTGTTTGTTATTATCCTTTTAGAAAATGGCGTCTTACCCGCAGCTTTTTTACCTGGAGACAGCCTATTATTCTTAACAGGTGTATTAATTAGTCAAAATGTATTTCATTTTGGTTTAATTAATCTTATTTTGATTGCTGGTGCAGCTTTAGGAACTTGGTTAGGTTATGCACAAGGTTTGTGGCTTGGTAATACTAAGCTTGTACAAGGTTGGATGGCACACATACCGGAAAAGTACCATCATAAATCAGAACTATTATTCCATAAGTATGGATTACAAGCGTTATTTATTGGGCGATTTATTGCTTTTGTACGTACATTATTACCAATGATGGCAGGGTTATCGGGACTACATAGTCGAAAATTCCATATCTATAATCTAATCAGCGCGACATTATGGATCTTTTTGATTGTGACATTAGGTTATTTATTTGGATTATCGCCAATTTTTAAAGAATACGAAAAACAGATCATGTCTATTCTGATGCTAATACCAGTTTTTTTATTAGTATTAGGATTGATATTTTCAATTTATCTTGCTGTTAAACGCTCATTAAGTAATAAAAAGCAATCTAAAGCTATATCAAAAAATAATAAAAAGAATAATAAGTAGAAAGTGAAATTAACCGATAAGCCGGGTTCTGTCGTGGACAATCATTCCTCTAGGCTAATACTCACGTATTAGCTCAAGCAGTCTACCCGGATTCAACGCGGGCCACGTCAATGAATCCCTATTTGACCTTGCTCCGAGTGGAGTTTACCGTGCCACAACTGTTACCAGTTGTGCGGTGCGCTCTTACCGCACCCTTTCACCCTTACCTGATCTTATATAATAAGCCATTGGCGGTATACTCTCTGTTGCACTAGTCGTGAATGTTTGCTCTCGCAAAACATCCCCCAGGCGTTACCTGGCACTCTGCCCTATGGAGCCCGGACTTTCCTCCCCTTCGTTTATCTCCTCTAATAAAGAATAACAAAGCAGCGATTGTCTGGTTAATTTCGTTGACAAGTATAACTTAAAGCACAATTTTGTCCAGAACTGTATGAGCATTAGAGAATAGATGAATGATGTTTAAACGTTTTTAAGGTAAATAGAATTAGATAATAAAGATTAGACATAAAATGAAAAGCACATCTTGATGATGTGCTATAAAATAATATTACTTTAATTTGATTACCATTTTTTTTGTTTTTGATTTTCGTCATAATTAAACCAAGTTACAACGCCTTTAGAAATAATAATATCTAGCTTTCCTTCAAGGATATTGTATTGTGTTTCACCAATTAACATATGACTGGTTGAGCTTTTTTTAGTGTATTGGTATGTCCACTGTGTTTCGTTATTATTAAGGATTTTTTTAGTTGTAGGTTCTCCAAATATAGATAAGATTTGAGATTCAGTGGATGAACCTTCAACAATTTTGCTTACTTTTTCGTTATTAAGAGGAGAGCCTTGTTCAATAAAATTTTTTTGTGCACATGCCGATAGGGCGAGTATAGAGCTTAGAATTACAAGAAATTTTTTTATATTTTTCATGGTATAGTTGCCTATTAGGTTATCAAAAATGTGAGTTGATAATATCATATGTTTGATAACGTTCAATATGCAGTAACTAAGATGCGATTAAAAAGATAATTTGGCTAATTGTTATGTCTTTCTTTTTTTGATACAGCATTTATATTTCATAATAGTCACCAGGTTTTATTTCTATTTTTTAATTCCTCTTAGTTTATAACCATAAGTATCTATGCTATGCTTTTCTAATAGTAAGAGCAGTAAGTTCAATATTTGATTGTATATTCTAATATAGAGTGTTTTTATAATAGTATTTAGGATGTTATAACAATTATTAATGAACGAAAAAAAGATAGTTAGTGTTATTATATAAGCTGCGATATACTTTAACGCTAGTAAAATTTAGTTGCTATGGGATAACCAATGGAAAATCAGTTTCAATTAACAAATAGTAAAGAGATTATTGCTTATTTAGCTCAACAATTCCCGAATTGTTTTACCCTTGAGGGTGAAGCAAAACCATTAAAGATTGGGATCTTTCAAGATATTATTTCGCGTCTAGACGGTTGTCAAATATTAAGTAAAACTAAACTTCGTATTGCATTACGTTCTTACACAATGAGTTGGCGTTACTTACATAGTATAAAAGAGGGTGCTAATCGTATTGATTTAGATGGCAACCCTAATGAAGTTATTAACCAAGAACAAATGGATCATGCTCAACAGCAATTAAAGGAGAGCAAAGAAAAGGCTAAAGAACGTTTTAAAGAACAAGCAAAAGAAAAACGTAAAACTACTCAACAGCCTTCGAAAAAAGTTAAACCTTTAAATAACGGTGATTTTGTTAAAGTTTTAGTAGGTAATAAACCTATAAAAGTACAAATTATCAATATTGAAAAAGATCATATTAAAGTAAAAATTGGTGCAGGTATGGAATTAACGGTTAAACCTGAATATATTATCAATAAATAGAGAATTTGAATGAATAAATTACTGAAAGGTATTATTACATTTAGCCTTGTTTTGTGTATTTTTTATCAAAACGCTCAGGCAAAAACACAAGATAAAGAACAGATACCTCTTTTAAAGCAAGATGAGATCCACCAAGTTGTTGCTAGGCGTGTGACAAATTTTTTTACTCAGTCACATTATCGTAATTTTGCTTTAGATGGTGCTTTTTCTTCGAAGATTTTTGATCGCTATTTCAAATTATTAGATAGCAATAAATCTTTATTTATTCAAAGTGATGTTGATAGCTTTCGAAATAGACAAGAATCTTTAGGTCAGGAATTAATTGATGGTAATCTAAAAACGGCTTATGACATCTATAATCTCTTTTTGCAAAAACGTTATAACCGTTATCAATACGCCCTTGAAGTTTTACAAAAACCAATGGATTTTTCTACTAACGATGAAGTTGATTTTAATCGTGAAGAAATTGCGTGGCCTACTTCTGAAACTGAACTAAATGTCTATTGGGATAAACGAGTTAAATATGACGAGTTGAATTTATCTTTATCTGGAAAAAATGAAAAAGAGATCCGTGAAATATTAACTAAACGTTATAATCGTGTTTTAAAAACAGTAATGCAATCAAATAACGAAGATGCCTTTCAAGTATTTATGAATGCATTTGCAAGAGAGATTGACCCCCACACCAGCTACTTAGCGCCACGTAAAAAACGAGATTTTGATTCTGAAATGAGTTTATCCTTTGAAGGTATTGGTGCAACATTAAGTCAGCAAGATGATTATACAGTGATTATGTCTTTTGTAACCGGTGGGCCTGCAGAAAAAAGTAAGCAACTTTCCGTAGGGGATAAAATTATTGGGGTAGGTCAAAGCAATTCTGCAATTGAAGACGTTATTGGTTGGCGTCTAGATGACATTGTCGATAAAATTCGTGGGCCGAAAGGCACTGTCGTGAAATTAGAAATTTTACCAGCGGGTAATAACAGTAAAGCAAAAGTTATCGAACTTACTCGTGATAAAATTCATTTTGAAGATCGTGAAGCAAAATTAAAAATTATTGATAATGAACGCGGTAAAGTAGGCGTTATTGAAATACCGAGTTTCTATATGGGATTAACCGAAAAAGTTGATTCACTCTTATCGAAAGCAAATAAAGAAAATTTGCAAGGGCTGGTTATTGATTTACGAGATAATGGTGGTGGTTCATTAGCCGAAGTTATTTCTTTAACTGGTTTATTTATTGATAGTGGACCGGTTGTTCAGGTGCGTGATAATTTACAAAAAGTCATCACTTATGATGACAAGAATAAAGGTATAGAGTACACAGGTCCGCTTGTTGTAATGGTTAATCGTTATAGCGCATCAGCATCAGAAATATTTTCTGCTGCCATGCAAGACTATGGGCGTGCATTAATTGTTGGTGAAACGACTTATGGGAAAGGAACTGTACAAACATCTCGTAACATTTCTTATCCGGTTGATGCAAGATTGCATCCAAATTGGCCTGAATTTGGTGGCGCTCAGTACACTATTCAGAAGTTTTATCGTATCAATGGTGGTAGTACTCAATTAAAAGGTGTTGAACCAGACATTGAAATGAATAATGTTAAATATGTCGATGAAACAGGTGAACGATTCTTAGACAATGCCTTGCCTTGGGATAAAATTGCTTCGGCTGATTATTTGACTCTTTTCAATATTAAGCCATTGCTACCTGATTTGGAATCACAACATTTGGCTAGAATTTCAAAAAATACTGAATTTATTTATATTGATGAAGATATTAAAACTTTTAATGACAAAAAAGATCATCAATATGTTGTTTCATTGAATAAGCAAAAAAGAGAAGCAGAACAAAAAACTAATGATGAACGTAGTTTAAAAAGAATGAATGAGCGTTTAAATAAAGCAGGTTTACCGTCGATCACTAAATTAGATGATTTACCTAAAGATTATAAGCAACCCGATGCTTATTTGGATGAGTCTATAGAGATACTTCTTGATTTTGCGCCTAAATATCCAAAAATTAGAGGTAGTAACTCTATTAATGGAGTTATTTCGCTCGATTTGCCAATCGAAAAAGCTAATTAATAAAAAATAATTGGAGATAATGAAATGTGTTCAAATTTAAAATATGCATTGATTACAACTGCCGGGGTATTAGCTGTTTTGGTAACATTTGGTATCATCGTTTGTATGAATTAAAAAAGCTTGATTAATTATCTTGTGATCATTATAGTATGCAGCCTGCTTGAAAAGGCAGGTGCTAATAATTAGGTGAGGTGTCCGAGTGGTTGAAGGAGCACGCCTGGAAAGTGTGTATACGGCAACGTATCAAGGGTTCGAATCCCTTCCTCACCGCCATAAATAGTTAGTCATTAAAGGGTAGAACATTAGGTTCAACGTTGCTGTTAGAAGCATACTGTCAAGATTACTCTAGCAAAACCTATTGAAGGCAGTTGCCTAAAATGACAAATAACACCTTCCTCTCCTAAAGCATTTGGAGTCATTATGGAAAACTTACGCACAGTTCAGGACTTTATACGTTGGACAGCATCGCAACTTAATCTATCAGATGTTTTTTTAGGACATGGTACAGATAATCCTATTGATGAATCTAAACAACTCATTTTAGCAACATTAGGTCTATCTTTGTTTATTCCTACGGAATTTTATTCGGCAAATCTGACTAATGATGAAAAAAATCAACTTTTTGATGTTATTCAAAAACGAATTAAAGATCGTGTACCAACCCCTTATTTAACTAATCAAGCTTGGTTTTGTGGCCATTCTTTTTATGTCGATGAACGTGTATTAATTCCTCGTTCTCCTATTGGTGAACTCATCAATAATCATTTTGAACAGATAATATTTACTGAGCCTAAAAATATTTTAGATTTGTGCACAGGCAGTGGTTGTATTGGTATTGCTTGTGCTTATGAGTTTGCTGATGCTCAGGTTGATATCACCGATATTTCATTAGAAGCATTAGATATTGCGCAAACAAATATTGAAATGCACGAAATGGATTTTCAAGTTACCCCTATTTTGTCAGATCTATTTAATGATGTGCCTGTAAAACAATATGATCTAATTGTCACAAATCCGCCTTACGTTGATAGTGAAGATATGAGTGATTTGCCAGATGAGTTTTTATATGAACCGAAATTAGCGTTAGAGGCGGGCTTTGATGGTTTAGATTTGGTAAAAACAATTTTACGAGATGCGATAGATTATTTAACTCCAGAGGGTGTATTAGTCTGTGAAGTCGGCAATAGCTGGATTAGCTTACAGCAACAATATCCAGATGTCCCATTTAATTGGATCGAATTTAAGCATGGTGGTCTGGGCGTGTTTGCGATCACTCGTGAAGAGTTAGTTCAATATCATGACTGTTTTAAATAAGCTGCTTTCAATAATTGGAATAAATTTATTATGGCTGGAAACTCAATCGGAAAATTATTTAAAGTGACCACATTTGGTGAGTCACACGGCATAGCATTAGGATGTGTTGTCGATGGCGTTCCTCCTGGACTTGCATTAACTGAATCAGATATGCAACATGATCTTGACCGCCGTCGACCGGGTTCATCTCGCTATACTACTCAGCGCCGAGAAGCCGACCAAGTTAAAATTTTATCTGGCGTATTTGAGGGTGTAACAACAGGTACAAGTATTGGATTACTTATTGAAAACACTGACCAACGTTCTCAAGATTATAGCAAAATTAAAGATATCTTTAGACCAAGCCATGCAGATTATACTTATCAAAATAAATATGGCATACGTGATTATCGTGGTGGAGGTCGTTCTTCTGCTCGTGAAACTGCCATGCGCGTTGCTGCTGGCGCGATTGCCAAAAAATATCTGCAAGAAAAACTTGGCATAACCATTCGTGGTTATTTGGCTCAGATGGGCGATGTAAAATGTGAATTAAAAGACTGGCAACAAGTTGAACAAAATCCATTTTTTTGTGCTGATGAAAGTAAATTAGAGGCGCTTGATCAGTTGCTCAGAACACTGAAAAAAGAGGGTGACTCAATTGGCGCTAAAGTTTGCATTGTTGCCGAAAATGTTCCAGTAGGACTTGGTGAACCTGTATTTGACAAATTAGATGCTGAACTTGCACATGCGTTAATGAGTATTAATGCGGTGAAAGGTGTTGAAATTGGTGATGGTTATGCAGTTGTTAATAAACGAGGTAGTGAAAATCGAGATGAAATAACTAAGCAAGGTTTTTTATCTAACCATGCTGGTGGTATTTTAGGGGGGATTAGCTCAGGACAAACGATATTAGCCAGTATCGCTTTAAAGCCAACCCCAAGTATTGAAATTGCAGGGCAATCAATCGATATTCATGGTGAAACCGTTGAAGTATCAACTCATGGTCGACATGATCCATGTGTAGGAATACGCGCCGTGCCCATCGCTGAAGCGATGGTTGCTATAGTGCTCATGGATCATTATCTTCGCTATCGCGCTCAATGTAATGATGTCAATACGCTATGAGTTATGAATTACTTATCTTACTGTTTATTATTGCTACTTTAGCAGGTTTTATTGATTCAATTGCTGGTGGCGGTGGTTTATTAACCGTTCCGGCTTTACTTGCTGTTGGACTGCCGCCAGCCAGTGCCTTGGCAACCAATAAATTACAAAGCTGTGGTGGTTCATTTTCAGCTAGTTTATATTTTATTCGTCAGCATATGGTGGATTTAAAACAGCAAAAATGGGCAATCATGTTTGCTTTTATCGGATCGGCAGTTGGAACGTTGTCGGTTATGCATGTCCAAGCTGATTTTTTAAAGCTATTACTACCTATTCTAACCATTGGCGTGGGACTTTATTTTTTGCTTTCTCCAACCATTGGTGAAAACGATCGTAAAAGTCGCTTTTCATTTATCCAATTTGCACTAATACCAGCTTTGGCAATTGGTTTTTATGATGGATTTTTTGGGCCTGGCGCGGGTTCATTTTATGCGTTAGCCTATATCACACTAGCTGGCTTTAATTTAACTAAAGCCACAGCACATACCAAAGTGTTAAACTTCACTTCAAATTTAGCCGGTTTACTGTTTTTTATTATTGGTGGCGAAGTGATATGGTCAATTGGACTTGTCATGCTAGTTGGTCAATTTATAGGTGCAAGACTTGGCGCTAAGATGGTCATTGCTAAAGGTCGCAAATTAATCAGACCAATGCTAATTACTGTTTCAACGCTTATGAGTATAAAATTAATTTACGAAAACTTCTTTTAATTGCTCACCATTTTAATCATTAATATTTGTTTTTCATCACTATTTTATAGCGCAACAAAATCGTTGTTAAAAACTTTCAGGAAAGCATGTGTTTGAGTATAAAAACGATAACAATTATTTACTTCACTTAAATATGATTTAGTATATATTTGTGTTAAGCAAGATAGTTTGTGTTAAGACATTAACTGATATTATGAAACTCCAACAACTACGATATATTTTAGAAATTGCACGTTCAGGCTCAATTAATGAGGCAGCTAAAAATTTGTATATTACACAACCGAGTTTATCTACGGCGGTAAAGGATTTAGAAGCTGAATTTGGTATTGAGATTTTTGTACGTACCTCCAAAGGCGTTTCACTTTCGACCGATGGTGTTGAGTTTTTAGGTTATGCTAAACAAGTTTTAGATCAGGCTGAGTTATTGCAACAGCACTATTCAAAAAAAGCACCATCTAAGCAGCTATGTAGTATATCTACCCAACATTATGCTTTTGCGGTCAATGCCTTTGTTAATCTAATTAAAAAAAATCATACAGATGAATACGAGTTTACACTCAGAGAAACAAGAACATACGATATTATTACCGATGTTGCTAATTTACGCAGTGAAGTTGGCATCTTATATTTGACTGATTTTAACCAAAAGGTAATTTTGCGATTACTGAAAGAACATCGATTGACCTTTAATCCACTTTTTGAAGCGCATCCTCATGTATTTATTAGTACTCATCATCCATTAGCGGAAATGAAGTCATTAACGTTAGATGATTTAGATGATTATCCTTATCTTTCTTTCGAGCAGGGTGAATATAACTCATTTTATTTTTCCGAAGAGATTTTAAGTACGGTTTATCATAAAAAAAGTATTCATGTTAGTGATAGGGCAACGTTATTTAATCTATTGCATGGACTTAATGGTTATACGATTAGCACAGGGGTTTTAAGTACCGATTTAAATGGTTCTGATATTTTATCAATCCCCTTAGATGTAGAAGAAAAAATTCTAATCGGTTGGATCACATCCCAAAAAGCTCAATTAAGTCTATCAGCTCAAAATTATATTGAAGAACTAAAAAAACTTATTCAAGAAGAATATGGTTTTGAACTCAAGTAGAACTTGCCGTTAACTAAACAAATCAAATTGCTATTTTAATAAATTTTAGTATAATTGGACAATTCATATTTTATAGTATGAATACTGAGGGATGTCTGAATTAGAGATCGGTCATTCCATATTTAATGTTAATTTTAAGAGGTTTATTATGTCTCTAACTGTAGAAACTAAAGCGAAAATCGTTGCTGAATATGGTCGTGGTACTAACGATACCGGTTCAACTGAAGTTCAAGTTGCTCTTTTAACTGCGCGTATTAATGATTTACAAGGTCATTTTTCTGAGCATAAAAAAGATCACCATAGTCGCCGTGGTTTGTTACGCATGGTGTCTAGCCGTCGTAAATTATTAGATTACTTACGTCGTAAAGATATCGAACGTTATAACCAACTGATTAAAAAACTAGGTTTGCGTCGCTAATTATCATCTACTTGAAAAGAGGCTTAGGCCTCTTTTTCGTTGTGAAAAATTTGCACTCTGATATAATACAGAGCTCAAAAAAATTAATATTTTATGTAAGTCAACAAAGTAAAGATTGTATCTCATGTTTCGCGCGACTAATGAGAGCTCTATAGTTTATAGATTTGTCATTAGTCGTGACAGTGAAATAATCTTTTTGTTGAATATATCCCCACATTGTTGAAGAGAGTATCAATAAGCGTAGTGTAGAACTGCGTCCTGTCGAAATATCAAACTTCAACATAACAAATAACAAGAGGACATTATTTTGTTTAATCCGACATATCAAAAATTTCAATATGGTCGTCATACTGTGACTTTAGAGACCGGTATTATGGCTCGTCAAGCAACTGCAGCTGTTATGGTTAATATGGATGATACTGCTGTATTTGTTACAGTTGTTGCTAATAAAAAAGTAAAAGAAGGTCAAGATTTTTTTCCGTTAACAGTTAATTACCAAGAACGTACTTATGCTGCAGGGCGTATTCCTGGAGGATTTTTTAAACGCGAAGGCCGTCCAAGTGAAGGCGAAACCCTAATTGCACGTTTAATTGACCGCCCACTTCGTCCATTATTCCCAGAAGGATTTGTTAATGAAATCCAAATTATTGCAACTGTTGTTTCAGTAAATCCTGATGTGAGCCCCGACTTAGTTGCTATGATCGGTGCTTCTGCTGCGCTTTGCTTATCTGGTGTACCATTCCACGGCCCTATTGGCGCTGCACGTGTCGGCTTTATTAATGATGAATTTGTCTTAAATCCATCAGTAAAAGAGCTTGCAACAAGTCGTTTAGATTTAGTTGTTGCAGGAACTAAAAGTGCAGTATTGATGGTTGAATCTGAAGCTGATCTACTGACTGAAGATCAAATGTTAGCCGCAGTGGTATTTGGTCATGAACAACAACAAGTTGTTATTGATAATATCAATGAATTTGTAGAAAAAGCCAATTGTGAAAAATGGGATTGGGTAGCGCCAGCTAAAAATGAAGCGCTATATAATACTATTGTTGAACTCGCTAAAGAGCGCCTAGGAGAGGCTTATCGTATCACTGAAAAACAAGCGCGCTATGCTCAAATTGATTTAATCAAAGAAGAAGTATTAGCAGCACTAAAAGAACAGAATGAAGAATTAGATGAAAACGAAGTTATCAATATCATCGTCGATTTAGAGAGCCAAATTGTCCGTAAGCGTGTCATTGCTGGTGAGCCACGTATTGATGGTCGCGAAAAGGATATGATTCGTGCGCTTGATATCCGTACAGGTGTTTTACCACGAACACATGGTAGTGCTTTGTTTACTCGTGGAGAAACCCAAGCATTAGTTACTGCAACTTTAGGGACAGAGCGTGATGCTCAGATTATTGATGAATTAACGGGTGAATATACTGAACGTTTCTTACTTCATTACAACTTTCCACCCTATTCTGTTGGTGAAACAGGCATGGTTGGGTCACCAAAACGTCGTGAAATTGGTCACGGTCGTTTGGCTAAACGTGGTGTTGCGGCAGTAATGCCAAGTCGTGAAGAATTTCCATACACTGTCCGAGTAGTATCAGAAATTACTGAGTCAAATGGCTCATCTTCAATGGCTTCTGTCTGTGGTGCTTCGCTGGCACTAATGGATGCTGGAGTACCAATTAAGTCATCCGTTGCTGGTATTGCAATGGGGTTGGTAAAAGAAGGCGACCAGTTTGTAGTATTGTCAGATATTCTTGGTGATGAAGACCACCTTGGTGATATGGACTTTAAAGTAGCGGGTACGCGCGAAGGTGTTAGCGCATTACAAATGGATATCAAAATTGAAGGTATCACTAAAGAAATTATGCAAGTGGCACTTAACCAAGCGAAAGGTGCACGTTTACACATTTTAGGTGTAATGGAACAAGCAATTAATAAACCTCGTCAAGAAATATCAGAATTTGCACCACGTATTTATACAATGAACGTAAATCCTGACAAAATCCGCGATATTATCGGTAAAGGTGGCGCAACAATTCGAGCCTTAACCGAAGAAACCGGAACAACCATTGAAATTACTGATGATGGTACAGTTAAGATTGCTGCTTCAGATGGTAATAAAGCGAAAGATGCTATGGCGCGTATTACTAACTTAGTTGCTGATGTCGAAATTGGTAAAATTTATACAGGAAAAGTAACTCGAATCGTTGATTTTGGTGCCTTTGTATCTGTTATTGGCGGGAAAGAAGGACTTGTCCATGTTTCTCAAATTGCTGATCATCGAGTAGAAAAAGTGGCTGATTATTTAAAAGTAGGTCAAGAAGTGAGTGTTAAAGTACTTGAAATTGATCGCCAAGGCAGAATCCGTTTGAGTATGAAAGATGCTGTTGAGCAGACAGTAGATGTCGCTCCAACAGCAGAATAAAAGTATTATTCACTAGGGGGATAAAAGTGGGATTATTCAACCTGAGAACTGTATACTGCTCTTTGCTAGCCGTTATTCTTTTGTCGGGTTGTTCTAACTCCCAGCCTTTGCTGGCTGTTCCTGAGCAAGTTTCATATGATGACGAATTAAAAATTGCTCAGATCAGCCAACAGTTATCACGAAAAGATCTTGATACTGTAACGCGAATGCAACTTATCTTTGAGCGTGGTATTGTTTACGATTCATTAGGTTTTAAAGCCTTTGCACAAAGTGATTTTTCTTATTTGTTAAATTTTAATCCAGAAATTCCAGATGTTTATAATTTTTTGGGAACTTATGCTCTCAGAGAAGGTAATTTTGATGAAGCTTTAACATCGTTTAATACGACCTTAGAGCTTGATCCTACTTATGCTTATGCTTACTTAAATCGTGCAATTACATTATATCGCACAGGGCATTATCAAGCTGCAGAGCGTGATGCACTACAGTTTTATCAATATGATGTGAACGAACCCATCAGAATTTTATGGCTTTATCTGATTGAAAAAGAAAATGATAATAAAGCTGCCCAAAATGAGCTACAAAAACGTTATGATTTGATTAATGATAAAACGGTTTATAGTGGTAATATTATTGCATTTTATCTAGGTAAAATAAACGAGTCTAGATTAATGCAGAACCTTCAACAGGGTGTTGAAAATAATCGGCAGTTAGCCGAGCGCCTTTGTGAAGCCTACTTTTACTTAGGTAAGTATTATCAAAGTAAAGGTGACAATGAGCGTGCCAAAATGTTATTTAAATATGCTTTAGCTAATAATATTTATAACTATGTTGAACATCAACAGGCACTCTATGAAATAAAGTTACTTGAAGAAAAAGAAAAGTAACAAGGGTCATGCCAGTTTTAAAAGTGAAAATATTGTTATAGCGTAGTTCTGATTTGCCAATAATATATTCTCAATATTTGATAATGTAGTTAGCTTTATCTTAGTTATATCAATTATCTTAAAATTTATGTTGTTTTATATCGGATAATTGTTGGGATAATATTGGCAGTTAGTTATTGGGGTGAGTTGTAAATTTTCAATTTAGTGAGCTGGCATAAATTTATATTTGCTTTCTTTATTTGGTTTAGCAAAAACAAGATATATTAAAATTGGTGTTAGTTAATAATCATCAATCTTTTTGTTAACTAAATAAGCAAGTTTATATATTCAAAATTTATAAGCGAGTTTACATGACAACAGAAGTTTCTTTTATTGATCTTGGTTTATCCGAGGATATTCTTAACGCATTAAATGATCTTGGTTTTAGCAAGCCATCACCAATCCAATCAGAGTGTATTCCTTTATTATTAAAGGGTAACGATGTATTGGGAATGGCACAAACGGGTAGCGGTAAAACTGCTGCTTTTTCAATCCCTTTTTTAATGAATATTGATGCAAACTTAAAAGCGCCACAACTTTTAGTTCTAGCACCAACGCGTGAATTGGCTATGCAAGTTGCAGATGCTTGTTCTGAATATTCAAAATATATGAAAGGGATAAAAGTACTAGCTTTATATGGCGGTCAGCGTTATGACGTGCAATTACGTGCTTTAAAACAAGGACCACAAATTGTTGTTGGTACACCAGGGCGTTTGCTTGATCACTTAAATCGTAAAACATTGGATCTTTCCAATTTGAAAGGTTTAGTGCTTGATGAAGCTGACGAAATGTTAAGAATGGGCTTTATTGATGATGTTGAAAGCATCATGGCAACCATTCCTGAAAATCACCAAACAGCGTTATTTTCGGCAACGATGCCAGCACCGATTCGTCGTATTACTAAACGATTTATGCACAATCCGAAAGAAGTTCAAATTAAAGGTACTAATCAAACGGCGCCTGATATTGACCAAAGTTATTGGCTTGTTCGCGGTATGCGTAAAAACGAAGCAATTGTTCGCTTTTTAGAAGCAGAAGATTTTGATGCTGCCATTATTTTTGTTAGAACAAAATCGGCTACTTTAGATGTGGCAGAAGTACTTGAAAAACATGGTTATAGTTGTGCTGCATTAAATGGCGATATGACACAACAATTGCGTGAACAGACATTAGATCGTTTACGTAATGGTCGTTTAGATATTTTAATTGCAACAGATGTTGCGGCTCGTGGTTTAGATGTTGAACGTATTAGCTTAGTGATTAACTATGACATTACATTGGATTCTGAATCTTATGTTCACCGTATTGGGCGTACAGGGCGAGCAGGACGTGCTGGTCGTGCTATTTTATTTGTTGATAGTCGTGAACGTCGTTTGCTTAAAAATATTGAGCAAACCATTAAAAAACCAATTCCAGAAGTTGGATTACCATCAAAAGAATTACTTGAAAAACGCCGTTTAGCTAAGTTTACTCAGCAAGTTCAGAAACAATTAGAAAGTAGTGATTTAGAACAATATCAAACCTTATTATCACAAATACAGGCTGATAGTGGTACTGATCTGGAAACATTAGCAACAGCATTATTAAAATTAGCTCAAGGCGAACGTCCACTCATTCTTCCACCTGATCCGGTATTTAAACCATCACGAGATACCCGTGATTTTGATGGTCGTGGAGGAGAACGTCGTTTACGCGGGGATAACCGTGAAACGCCAAAACGTCGTGAACGTCGTGATGTAGGCGACATGGATATGTATCGTATCGAAATTGGTAAAGAAAATGGTGTAGAAGTTCGTCATATCGTTGGCGCTATTGCAAATGAAGCAGATATTAGTAGTCGTTATATTGGTAATATTAAGCTTTATGAGACTTACTCTACTGTTGAATTGCCAAAAGGGATGCCAAAAGACATATTAAAACACTTTGAAAAAGTAAGAGTGCTTAATCAGCCAATGAAAATGAGTCTTGTTAGCGGAGCGGCCTCTGATGCTAAGCGAGGGCGTAAAAGCAACAAATTTGATGCATCAGATAAAGGGGGCGCTAAAAAACGCGGTCGCCCTTCAGCACCTAAATTTTAGTTTGACTAACCTTTGCCCAAGTGGCAAAGGTTTTTTTATTCATTTCATACGTATTATTACAGTTCCTTGCACTAGCGTCATATAATCAATGCTAATCAAATATTGGTTTTATTTAACTTGTAGTTATTCAAAAATAAAGGATTTTAATTGCATCACTTTAACTGCAATAAAAAAGCGTTAGCATTTTGCCCTAAGTTATGATTAAGAGTATACTGTTAGCAATATTAACAGGTAAATTGAGGTATAGCATGACAGATTCTTTAAACAAATGTAAAGCAAACGAAACTGCAGCGTGTTGTTGTGTGGATGTTGGCACAATCATTGACAACGAAGATTGTAGCGCAGAGTATGAACACATTTTTGTAACAGAATCGGAAGCTCAGGCAAAATTAGTTTTATTGACTCAGGCAGCCGAAGATGTTGCAACTGAACCATGTGAAATCACAAGCCGGATTGAAAAGGTGAACAATGGTTTTAAATTAACTGCTAACTTCACTTTTTGTTGCGGTGCTGAATGCATGATTTTCCAATTAAAATTACGCTAATTAAACATTTATGAAAGTTTGCATTATGAGACACGGTGAAGCCGGATTTTCAGCTTCATCGGATTCAAGCCGCACGTTAACGAATTATGGTATTGAGCAGTCAAATCAAGCGGGAATATGGCTTAAACAGCAAAACTACCAATTTGATTGTGGTTTAGTGAGTCCTTACCTACGAGCTCAACAAACATTAACCGAATTATCATCACATGTTAGTGTTGCAAGTATTGAAACTCATTCGTTTTTAGTGCCTGGCGGTAGCCCATCTCATGTTGCCGATATATTAACGGTGTTATTAAATGATGATGTTGAAAATGTGATTGTGGTATCACATTTGCCCTTAGTAGGCTATTTAGTTAATGAACTGTGTCCGCATGTTTCTCCTCCTATGTTTCCTACTGCTGCAATTGCTTGTATTAGTTTATCGCCCAACTCTGCAGGGAAATTTGAATGGTTTCATCAAGCAGAGTAAAAAAACTTAATCTTTTTGATTTACCTTTAACTGGTCGAACTTTGATTGAAGCGTCAGCTGGAACAGGTAAAACTTATTCGCTTGCCTTCATTTACTTAAGGTTATTGCTTGGTATTGGCCAAAATAGTCATCCAATACCTTTAGAAGTAAATGAAATTCTAGTCGTTACCTTTACTAAAGCGGCAACTCAAGAATTACGCTCGCGGATAAGACAAAATATTCAAGAATTGCGAATTGGGTTGCTAAAAGGACAACATCAAGATCCTATTTATCAACAATTAATTGATTTAATTGTTGATCGCAAGTTGGCTGTACAACAACTTACTGTAGCTCAACAATCAATGGATGATGCAGCAATTTATACTATACATAGTTTTTGTCAGCGAATACTCACTAGTCATGCTTTCGAATCTGGCGTTTTATTTGAACAAACGCTTATTTCTGATGAGAATCAACTAAAATTGCGAGTGGTACAAGATTTTTGGCGGCACTATTTTACGCCACTTGATAAACCACTTGCTCATTTAGTACTTAATACATGGCAAGATCCAACCTCATTATTGAAAGATATTAACCCATATTTAGGTCTAAGTCTTAACGATAATACCAAGGTAAACTCAGATATCAGTGTAACAATTGAGGAATTTTACCAACAAAATTATCAAAAGATTGAAGATATTAAACAGTCTTGGTTAGCATCGACTGATGAATTAGTTGATATCATCATCCAATCAGGAGTCAGTAAACAATCTTATAGCAGTCGATATTTGCCCAATTGGATAAATAAAGTATCTAAATGGGCTAGTAATCCAACGCTAACGTTTGAATTACCAAGCGAGCTTGAAAAATTTAAGCAATCAGTTTTAATTGAAAAAACGAAAGAAGGAAAGGTTGCTCCATGTCATTTTGTTTTTGAACAAATTGACAACCTATATCAACAGCCATTGAATTTACGCAGCCAAATCTTAATAGATATTGTTAGCGTGATTCAAAAAGGGATCTATAATGAAAAAATCAAACAAGGAAAAATGAGCTTTGATGATCTTATTTGGCAACTTAACCGAGCATTACAAGCAAAATCAGGCGAACGATTAGCGAAAAGTATAGCTTCAAAATACCGTGTAGCCTTGATTGATGAATTTCAAGATACCGATCCTGCACAGTATCAAATTTTTAACCGTATTTATGGCAACCCACACTCTGAACAAGGTTTGCTGTTTATTGGTGATCCAAAACAAGCAATTTATAGCTTTCGAGGCGCTGATATATTCACTTATTTAAAAGCCAAGCAATCAACGGGAGAAAATTATTTTACTATGGATGTAAACCATCGTTCATCTGCTTCGATGGTTAAAGCTGTTAACCAATTATTTGCTAATAATGATAATCCATTTATATTTAAAGATATTCCTTTCTTACCTATGGATGCGGCAAAACGAAATCAGCAAAAATCTTTACAAATTAATAACCAAGAAGTTGCTGCATTAGCTGCTTATTTATTGCCTGATGATATTGTAACAAATGATAGTTATCAAGAACTCATAGCTAGCTGTTGTGCTAACCAAATTGTGACTTTATTATCTAACTCCTCACTATTAATTGATAACGAAAAAGAACAACGTCCTGTAACTACTGCTGATATTGCGATCCTAGTACGCACAGGGCGAGAAGCTAGCATTATTCAGCAAAAATTGGCCAATTGTGGCGTTAAAAGTGTTTATTTATCAAACCATAGTAGTGTCTTTTCTTCAATTGAAGCAAAAGAGGTATTGAACCTATTACAAGCAGTCTTGATGCCTGAAAATGAAACAAAACTAAGATTAGCATTAATGACCTCGCTCTTGGGGCAAACGATGACTGAGCTTGAGCAAATCAGCGATGATCAAGATAAATGGGAGAACTTAGTCGAAGAATTCAAACAATATCAAGCAATTTGGCAATACTATGGTGTATTAGTGATGTTACGCAGAATGATGAAAAAACGTCATTTAGCTGAAAATATCTTAGCTCGCCAAGACGGTGAGAGAACATTAACTAACTTAATGCATTTAGGTGAATTACTCCAAGATGCTTCTTATGAGTTAGATAGTCCCCATGCCTTAATTCGTTGGTTGACGAAACAAATAGTTAGTCCAGATCCGAATCTGGAAAATCATCAGCAACGGCTTGAAAGTGACGAAAATCTTGTCAAAATAATTACCATTCATAAATCCAAAGGGTTGGAATTCCCAATTGTTTGGTTGCCGTTTATTTCGATGTATCGTGTGTCTGACAGCCAATTTTATCACGATAAAGACAATGACTATCAACCAACTTATGCATGGTTATTAACTAACGAAATTAAGCAACAAATAGAAGATGAACGCCTTGCTGAAGATTTGCGGCTATTATATGTTGCAATGACGCGTTCGGTTTATCATTGTAGTATTGGGCTTGCCTCTTTGAAAAAAAACAGATCGGCTATTAATCATTTATTAAAAGGCGATTTAAGAACAATTGCCAATATGGCTCATCTAGTTGATGTCCAATTGCCGATAGAGAACAAACAATATTTTCCCTCAATTTTACCAAATCAATTATTATCGGCTAACGCATTTACACGTAAGATATCAAACAGTTGGCGAGTCACAAGTTATACAGAATTGCAAAAAAATAATCATATTGTATTGGCTTATAATTCCGATATTATTAACGATTGGGATGAATCTACACTCGAATCTGACAACGTTGAACCAAAAGATTTACCATACGATATTCATCATTTTCCTAAAGGTGCATATGTCGGTACATTGATGCATAGCATGATGGAAAATATCATGTCAGATAACTTTGATGAACTCTCTGAGAAAATGATAAAAAAACTCAATTTAGATTTAGTATGGAGTGGTGTAATAAAAAATTGGATGCAACAAATACTTTCGACTCAATTGCATGAGCCGAATTTAATATTATCACAAGTGCTAAAAGGGAAGTGCATTAACGAATTACAATTTTACCTCCCGATACGAAAAACTGTTACTAGTCAGCAATTGGATAGCTTATGTAAACAATATGATTCTTTATCAAAATTATGCCCTGAGTTAGATTTTGACTCCGTACAAGGCATGTTAAAAGGATTTATTGATTTAGTCTTTGAATTTGAAGGTAAATATTATATAGTTGATTATAAATCAAATTGGCTAGGTGAGAGTGTTGACTCTTATACCCCAAAAGCACTAGAAAAAGTAATGTGCGAGCACCGCTATGACTTGCAATATCAACTTTATTGTTTAGCATTACATCGTTTTTTAAAAAGTCGTTTATTAAATTATCAATACCAAACGCATTTTGGAGGTGTCTATTATCTCTTTTTGCGAGGTATGCCCGAACATGGCATTTTCTACCATCTACCTGAACAAGCATTTATTGAAGATCTTGATAAGCTATTTGATGGTGAAATGTCGTATAAAAAACACGATTAAATAACTAAAAATGAGCAATCAATAATAGATTGCCTGTTTTTATTCCTTGAATTTTCTAAGTAATTGTATAAGCATTTACACTTTTAATAAATTATGGAATGTTGAATTGTTTTTTTACAATTACCAATATTCGATTTCTCTTGTTGTTATTACAGTTCCAGTTCCTTGTGAACCTTGATTTTTTCTAAATGTGATGGCTTTAGTCCAATCACCATAATTGTTGTACTCACCAAAAGTCGTTTCCGAACTAACAATTTTTTTATCTGGCAAAATTGAATACATTTCTAATTTTATTATTTGTTTTTTTAAGTTATATGAATAATTAAACTGGGTATAAATTTTTAATTTGTCATTTTTTAAAATTTGTCTTTCCAACTTTATGAGTTGAAAATCTTGCCAATGCATTTTAGTTTCAGTTTTTAGTTTACCAACTTCTGTAACAGAAAGAATAATTTTGCCATCTTTAAAAGTATTTATTTGATTGTATTTAAAGTCATTCTCGAAAATAGTACCATCGTTGACTCCCGATAATTTAATAAAATCATAATTATTATTATCTAATATGAAGTCCCCACCAGTGATATTAATTCGATATAAATGATTATAATGATTAAATTTTTTATGTTTATAATCGAATTCAAAACCAGTTTCAAGATTATTTGAATTAGCATATTTGGCATGGCTTGATAATATATTTCCTGATTTTGTATATTGATAAGTTTCAATACTTTCTAATTCACCATTAGCTTCTGTTTTAAGCACTTGCTTTTTTATATAACGAGAGTATGGAGCTATCATGGGTTCTTCATTCAAAGCTTTAAATTGTTTTGTTGTTGAATGGCAACTGCAAAGGAAAATAGATAAAATTAAATAACAATATGTAATAAAGTGTTTCATTTCTATACCTTGGTAATATTAATCGTATAAGTAATCACGCGTATTAACTAAAATCTGTATTGCTTTAGTTGAGTCAGGACCTTTTGGCAAAATTGAAATAGTGCTACTTGTAATAAACGAATGATATGCGTCATGTTTTTAGAGTCAAAATTATCACTATTTTTAATATTGCTTAAGTATCCCTGATGATTACATTTTTCGACCCATTGTCAGTAGGTTTTATAGTCTCACAGTAATGTGATGAAAAACCATCGCAATTAAAACTTCAAGAAGCGACAAAGGGCGTATTAATGGTAACCGATATTAAACATATATCGGTTGATATTATGCCATGATAACCACAGGTTCCCACTACATCATAAAACAGAGCTTATAAATCCCGTCCATGGAGAACATTCACTAATCCATATTAATGTCGTTCAAAATTATATTGGGCTGGTCAATTATTTAATAGATAACTCTGTTATTCATCAATAATATAGCAAAAATCCAATATCGTTTCACGCTTTACTTCAATGGGATTATGGATCTTTTTGTTTAGTCCTTGTGCTTTTTATTTGTAAAATGCATAGTCAGCAAAAGTCTGCTTGGTTTGTTTAGATAAAAACAAATATAAAACATTCATCGTAAGGATAGTGTGAAATAAGACCTCAATATACTACGAATATTGTAGCCGATTTCGCTTTAGGGTTTAAAACGATTTATTATAAAATGACTATGCGAATTGCTGTTTATTTATGATATCATGTGCCTATTTATGGGTGATTGTTGGAAATATAATGAAAAAACAAAATATTATTGCGCTACTTTCGTTTTTGTCCATGGCTTTTGATACTTATGCTATAGACAAATATGTGACTGATAATGTCGATATTTATTTACGTCGTGGCCCGGGTTCGCAATATGCGTATTCTAATGCTGTTAAAGCTGGAGAAAAAGTTATTGAACTTGAAAAAAGCGCAGATGGTAAGTACACCCGCATTCAACTTAATAGTGGTAATACAGCTTGGATTGAAACAGCTAAACTAAGTGAGCAACCGAGCTATAAAGAGCGTTTTCCATCACTAGAAGCAAAACTTGCAGAATATCAAGACAAAGTTGATAATGCCGAAACAAATCAACAAAAATTGGTGAGCGACTATATCGAAAAGCTACAATTGGCTGAAAAATCAATAGAAACACTACAAAATAAGAATACAGCCTTAGAACAGCAAGTCAAAGAGCAGGGCTCACAGATTGAATCGATGTTAAATCAAGTGGATGATAAACGTCGTGATCTTATTACCACTTGGTTTACCTATGGTGGACTTGTTGCTGGTGGTGGACTTATTTTAGGGTTAGTATTGCCAAGTATAATACCTAGACGTCGCAAAAAAGATCGTTGGATGCGATAGATGAGTAAAATCTATCTGGTAGGCGGAAGTGTACGTGATCGATTGTTGCATCTGCCGGTTGCCGACCATGATTGGGTTGTTGTTGGTGCTAGGCCAGACGAACTTTTGACTTTAGGGTATCAACAAGTTGGTAAAGACTTCCCCGTATTTTTACATCCTACTACAAAAGAAGAATACGCATTGGCTCGTACTGAGCGCAAATCAGGTAAAGGTTATACTGGGTTTATTTGCGATTTTAGTGAAGAAATCACATTAGAACAGGATCTGATTCGTCGAGACCTAACGATTAACGCCATTGCCATGGATGAAAACGGCAATATCATCGATCCTTACCATGGTGTTGATGATATCAAAAAAAAGATTTTGCGCCATGTCTCGCCTGCTTTTCGTGAAGATCCGCTACGCATTTTACGCGTGGCACGCTTTGCTGCTCGTTTTTATCAACTTGGTTTTACAATAGCACCACAAACCCTAGATTTAATGAAACAAATGGTATTTGCTGGCGAAATAAGTTACTTAACAGCCGAACGCATATGGAAGGAAACCGAAAAGGCGTTATCAGCAGCAAACCCTCAAGTTTACTTTCAAGTGTTGGAACAATGCGGAGCATTTACATTACTCTTTCCTTCATTAGACTTATCAAACAATATTATTGATGCATTAAAACAATCCGCTTTATTAACCGACGATTTGACTATCCGTTTTGCGGTATTGTGTGCGCAGCTACCTAACAAGTCAGTGGTTGAAGCCTTATGTAAAAAAATCAAAGCACCTAACAACTACACTAAAATTGCCGTTATGGTTCAGCAATATCGTCACGATCTTGAATGTGTGCAAACGCTGACTGCGGAGCAAATTGTTTCTTTACTCAATAATATAGATGTTTGGCGTAATCCGTTACATCTTGACCAACTAATTATTGCAAGCCAAGCGTTTGCTAAAACAACCTCATTTTCACAGGCAAATTACCTAAAAGAAGCTTATAACATTGCTAGCCATGTCAACGTGCAACACATTCTTGCTGAAGGTTATACTGGAAAACAAATTCATATTGAGCTACAAAAAAGGAGAATTGAAGCGTTATTAAACTGGATTTGATTGCATCTTAATCAGTTGTCGTTTTTTTTCAAAATATCTAAAAAAAATAGTTGACGATTTGACGTAACACAAGCATAATGCGCCTCGCAGTGTTGGTTATGACGTTGCGAATGAATGGCTACGTAGCTCAGTTGGTTAGAGCACATCACTCATAATGATGGGGTCACAGGTTCGAATCCCGTCGTAGCCACCATTAAGATTAGGTAGTACTTTTACCGGAAGTATCCAGTGCGGGTGTGGCGAAATTGGTAGACGCACCAGATTTAGGTTCTGGCGCCGCAAGGTGTGTGAGTTCAAGTCTCTCCACCCGCACCATTTAATCTTAATGACTATCCTTTATTGGGGTATAGCCAAGCGGTAAGGCAGCGGGTTTTGATCCCGCCACGCCCAGGTTCGAATCCTGGTACCCCAGCCATTCCAACTGCTCAAATTTTTGATATCTGATTATTTAGTCTATCTTTGTGATTACAATTTACTTTTTCGATTATTCTTAACGGGTATGGCGGAATTGGTAGACGCGCTAGATTCAGATTCTAGTTCCGAAAGGTGTGCGAGTTCAAATCTCACTACCCGTACCAGATATCACATCTCCTTCATTGGGGTATAGCCAAGCGGTAAGGCAGCGGGTTTTGATCCCGCCATGCCCAGGTTCGAATCCTGGTACCCCAGCCATATCTACACTCATAGATAGCCTTCTTAACGGTTGCTGTCTGTCTAAATACAATTTCTAATTAAACTAAAATACTGATTTGTTACTGTTGAATAGAATTTGAGGAATGCTTTTTGCTTGCTTAATTGATTATAACTGTTTTATTTTAATTTAAAATAAAAAAATTAATAAAATCAATACCTTTTCTGACTGATTTTTAAACTAAAGCCCACGCGGGCAAACGGATTGTCGCGTGGGATGATTTTTTATAAAGACGAGTCTATTGATGCTTTATTTATATAGATTGACAAAAATAGTTTGTGCAGTGCCTGCTGAGTTTGCTGACACTTCTTTCACATAATAAAAATGTGCACCATTAGCAATAGCATGTTTTTGTGCGGCTTCGCTGATTTCGGACGTATTGTTAAAGCTTCCATGGAAGCTAATAGTATTGTATGGTGTCATACGTTTAAATGCATCGCTACTGATTTCGTAGGCATCTTGACCTTGTATTGCGGTTGTGACGATATAATCCCTTACAGGTGCATCTTTTTTGTATAAGGCAACGTCAATATCTTGTGCTTGATTTTGACTATCAGCCGATGAAATAGAATCGATATAAAATGCATAGGCATTTTTTTCAGCGGCTAATTTACTTGCAGCTTCAGTAATTGCAGAGGTGTTATTGTAATTGCCTTTCAATTTAACAACTTCAAATGGTAAATAGTAAAGCGCTTTTGAACGGCCATAGGAAACAACACCATTATAAGTAGTTACATTTTGTTCCACGGTGATTGGTGCATTAGAGCTATAAATGTTGGCATAAACAATAGCGCGATCTGACGAAGTTCCATTAGCAGGGCTTTCCATTGCTGTAATATAGTAATATTTAGCACCTGCTTCATCGGCAGCGCGCGAAATATCATTAGCAGCATTATTAGCTTGTAAATAACTTCCTGTCACTGAGATTTCTTTTAATGGGACTAAGTGGCGACTTTCTTTTGCAGTTAGTGGTTGAGCTGCGTAAAGATTGGCAACAGGCAAAGATAATAATACCGCTAAAGCAATAGAGGTTTTGGTAAAACGTTTCATGATTGAATCCTTCATTTTGAATTATTAAAATAGAAAATCACTGTTTAACGCTTATTTAATTAATAGATTTATAATGGTATTGCTTCGATAGTTTTCGAACTTGTGGAGCTCCTGAATGTTTTGTCCTTGTCTACTTGTTAAAAGCGTTAAGACATATCGTTGTTTTGGTAGGAATAAAAGTAAAACAACTAACTACCTTTATAAGACGTTCAGCAATAATCCTCAAGCTCTTTTAACAAAATAGTCAAGGCCTAGCACAAATTGCTTAAAATAAATTATTTAAAAAGATGTTAATTTTGTGCTGACTAGTCTATTTGTAATTGTTTCATATTTTGTTGATAGCATTATTTACAAATGGTTTCGATGAAACGCTTAAGGATTTGTGCGGTTAATCCCCAAATAACCCAATTATGATACTGATAAAAATAGACGGTATGCTCAGATCTTTTTTGCCAATGTGGTGAACGATTAGCAATGATATCAAAAGGAAAATCATCAGCAGGTTTATGCCCTACCAACATTGTTGCATGCTCTGGTGGATGATGAATAAACCACTCAACAGGGACGGTAAAAATCTGTTCAACCTCGTCATGGTTTAGTTGTAAATTATCTATTGAGTTTATTGTGCCTACAAATGGATAAATAATTATGCCTAATGTGGCAATAAATTTGGGTAATTGTCCTAAAATTTTTATTTGATCAAAGGTTATACCTAATTCCTCAACTGTTTCACGTTTGGCTGTGTATTCGGGATTGATATCAGTCAATTCAACACGCCCACCAGGAAAGCAAATATCCCCCGGTTGCCATCTTAGTTTTTTCGATCTAACTTGAAATAAGATATGCAATTGATGATCAATATCCACGATAGGTAATAACACCGCAGCTTTGTTATCATCAAATTTAGTTTTTTCTTGTTTTTTAATCTGTTTAGCTATATTTTCAATTGTGATCATAATAATTAACTTTACTCAGTGTTTAAATTTTAGCCCTATTTACCTTGCATCAATAACATGCTAGATTTACTAAATGCGTTAATTTAATACGCGTGTTTTACCTAATTGAAGCCATGCAATATTATATCAATAACATAAAAAAAGAACTTGAAGATCTTGCTGATTTAAAACGAGAGCGAGCTCTATGTGGCATGCCTGATGAGTTTCAACAGGTATTTTTGTTACTTCCTGCTCTTTTCCATTATCATACTCCTGAGTTACCAGGATATATGGAGGGTAACATACCTTCAGGCATTGCTTGTTACCAATTATCCGATGATGTGAATAAACTACTTAAAAGTAAATTCAATTTTATTGCAACCAAAAATAAAACACTCACTTCTACTCTCCCAACAATATCTGCTTTATATTCAATGGGTAGCACCTGTTCTATTGGGCAATCAATTCAATCAGATCTTGATATTTGGATATGTATTGAAAACAGCTTAACAGAGCAACAAAAAGAAGCCTTACAGAAAAAATGTCGTTTAATCGAAAAATGGGCAGCCAATTTGCAAGTCAAATTAACGTTATTTGTGGTTGATGCTGATCGTTTTATCAATAAGCATCATGAATGTCTAATGGGCGAAAATTGCGGATCTGCACAGCATATATTGTTACTTGAGGAGTTTTATCGTTCAGCCAATTTATTAGCGGGTAAATTTTTATTGTGGTTTGCGGTACCTTACAATTTCACTGTAAATAACGTCACTTATCCAACTTATGAAGAGTGCGTTAACGCAATGGTTGATCTTAAGTTAATTGAACGAGAACAATGGATTGATTTTGGCCCGCTAACCGGCTTATCGGCTGAAGAGTATTTTGGCGCAAGTTTATGGCAACTTTATAAAAGTATTGATTCACCCTTTAAAGCGGTACTTAAAACCCTATTATTAGAAGCGTATTCATGGATTTACCCACAAAATAAGCCCGTTGCTTATCAAATGAGAGAACTCATTCAAAATGGTAAAATACATAAAGGAATGTATCTTGATTCATACTACATGTTATTAGACAGAATTAGTAACTATCTTATTGAAATTAACGATTTCCAGCGCCTTGAATTAATTCGCAACTGTTTTTACTTAAAAGTAAATGAAAAACTATCCATTCCAATGCAGTCACCGTCATGGCGTCGTACTATTTTGACTAATTTAGTAAATGATTGGGGATGGAATGAGCAACAAATTACAAAATTAGATGCCTGTCAAACTTGGAAAATAGGACAAGTACGAGAAATACATGAAATCTTGTTACACACCATGATGACAGGCTATCGAAATTTACTCAATTTTGGTCGTCGTAATAATTTAGACTCATTGATTAGTCCTCAAGATCTGGCGATCTTAACGCGCAAGCTCTATGCCGCTTTTGAAGTATTGCCGGGTAAGATCACCACTTTAAAGCTTAATATATCAGATAATTTGCAAGAAGACGCATTAACGTTTATTCATGTGGCTGAAGATCGCATCAATCGAGCGGGATGGTATGTTTATAATCAAAAACCCATGATGCAATCAATCATTGGTCATCAATATTTGGAATACAGCAAATACCTAGTAAAATTGGTGGGGTGGTGTTATTTCAACGGGTTAATTGCGGATTCAACTCACTTTTATTATCGTGATGGTCAAAATCGAAATGACTCAAAAATTAATAAATTAATCGCGGATCTAAAAAAATACTTTCCTATTGACGTGCCTGCAGCAACTGAAGAGCAGTTATATGGTCCTTGTGAAATCCGTCACTTAGCTATTATTTTAAATATAGAAGATGATCCTACAGTTAATATTGACTCAGACGATGGGGTAACTAATAGCGTACTTAATTACGGCAAAGACGAGCTAAGTTTGGTGGGATCAATTGATCTTCTTTATCGCAATTCGTGGAATGAAATTCGCGTACTCCATTTTAGTGGTGAATTATCCATGCTTGAAGCCATTAAGGCATTATTAAATCGCATGCACAAAGATGCAGACTTGCCCAATTCGATCGAAATTTTTTGTTATAGTGAATATTTAAGCGGTGAAATCAAACAGCAAATGAAAAAGCTCATGGATGAATGTATTGATCTACGTTTAACTACGACTCAAAATAACTCAACGCAAGTCAAACCATTAAGAATAGGCGGATCTTCTTGGTACCTATTTTTTGAACGGTTAGGTGTTTCCAGTCATCAATTTGAAAATGCGATCGATTTTTATGGTGCGGTATCCAATAACAAAGTACAAGGCAGACCACTGAACATTTTAGACGAAACCAATGAGCTACCGATAGAAATAGACAGCGTTGCTTATAGCGGGATCATTCAATTCTTTTTTGAAGATACCGATACAGGTTTTGATCTTTATATCCTAAACGAACACAACCAAGTGGAAATTTACCGTAATTGTAACGGATCAAAAGATAACATGGTTAAAGATATTAACGAATTTTATGCCCTATCAGACGATCGTTTTACTTTTACGACTAGTAGCTCAGTTAATTTTAATCTACCTCAATTTTATCAAATCACTTATAATGACTGTGGTGAACGAGATATAATCCCACTCAATTAAACGATCTAAAAATGATCTTATTTAGACAGGGTTATGTCTAAAAGTTTCAGAAAACGATCCGTTTTAGTATAAAAAGAATAAAAATTTACAATTAATAAGTAAAATAATTAAATTTCTATTAAAATAATGGGAACTTTTTTTCAATTTAAGCATCTAACTGTTAGTGTGCACAAATATGGGCCGATAGACAGTTATTAACATAATAAGGAATGGCCTTTAATGGGGGAGCAAGTAACAGACCAAGTATTAGTTGATCGCGTTCTTAACGGCGATAAAAACGCATTTAATTTACTTGTGGTTCGTTATCAAAATAAATTAGCTCATTTGGTTTCTCGTTATGTATTAGCGTCTGAAGTTCCCGATGTTGTACAAGAGACTTTTATTAAGGCGTACCGGTCGTTAAGTCTTTTTAAAGGTGAAAGTGTTTTTTACACATGGTTGTATCGAATTGCGGTTAATACGGCAAAAAATTTTTTAATTTCTCAAGGGCGAAGGCCGCCGTCATCAGATATTGATGCTAGCGAAGCTGAAAGTTACGAAGGTGCGGATTCATTAAGGGATTTTGATAACCCCGAAAATCTAGCCCTTTCAGAAGAAGTAAAAAAAACCGTATTTGCAGCGATTGAAGCGCTACCTGATGACTTAAAAACAGCAATTACTTTGCGTGAAATTGACGGTTTAAGTTACGAAGAAATCGCTGAAATTATGAATACACCTGTTGGAACAGTGCGATCGCGGATCTTTAGAGCACGTGATGCAATAGATGAAAAAATAAAACCATTACTCAGTTAATGGCTATAAACTAATAAAGAGTAGTCATACATTTAAGGTATTTACTATGCAATTTACTACGCAAACAGAACAGAAAGAGCAACTTTCATTACTTATGGATGGTGAGTTCGCAAACGATCATATTATTGATGAAGTATCACAAAATGAAAGTTTGCAATCATGCTGGCACCGCTACCATATTGTAAGAGACACAATGCGAGGTGAGTTGCATAGTAGTGTATTGACGTTAGATATTTCTAATCAAATCGCTCAAGCTATTGCAAGCGAAGATTTATACAATCAACTTCCTGATCAGCCTAATACCAACATAACCACATTACCAAAAGCTGAAAATCTAATTTGGATTCACGTTAAAGACTTTTTTGCTAAAGCAAGCCAAGTTGGACTTGCTGCGTGTGTAACGCTTGGTATTATTGCTGGTGTACAATATCAACAAAGCCAAACTGATAATACCAATGGAAGCCCTACATTAAACACCATTCCAGTGGGGGTTAATGTTGCGCCTGTAGGTGGGATTCATCAACAAAATGATCAACAACTACTTGAAAAGCGACAATACGACAAAATCAGATTGCTTGTACAAGATTATGAATTACAAAAAAGACTAAACGCTCATTAATTCAAAATGAAATTACCCCATTATAATTTCTTGCTACATTGTGTAAAACAGAGTGAAAACATTATTTTTGCTCTGTTTTTTGCATTTTTTTCAGCGTCGATTTATGCAGATGACACAAACGATGCCTTAGCGCTATTAAACAAAATGAATCATGCAGCGCAAACGCAAGATTACCGCATTCACTTCTTATCCCAAGATAAAGATCAGTATGCAACCACATTTGAATATAGTCATTTAGGGGCAACAAGTAAAGAGGCTGTTAACGCATGTCTACGTTATCTTGAAGGTCCAGATAAAGAGATCATCCTGCATAAAGGCATAACTAGTTATTTTCAACCAGACAGCCCATCGTTTTCGATTACAAGTTCCCGTATTATCGAGGTTTTCCCTGATGTTATTTATAATAATTTTAATGATCTAAAAGATATTTACGACTTTATTATATTAGGAAAAGCAAGAACCGCGAATCGCAGTGCACAACTGGTCAAAATTGTTGCGAAAGAAAAAGATCGTTATAGCTATGTGATTTGGATTGATGATGAAACTTATTTACCAATTAGGGTTGATCTATTAGATCAAAATAACGATATCATTAGCCAACTAAAAGTCATTCAGCTTGATGACAAATTTGATAAAAAACAGATTATTAGTTATATAAACGGCCGAACTTACCCCATTTTACTATCGATCGAAAAACAAAATAATTTGCTCGACCAATGGCGACTAGCTTGGTTACCACAAGGCTTTAAAGAAATAGCTGCCTATAATTTGAATTTTTATAGCTCTGATATTGCCACCAAGTTGTATTCAGATGGTGTATTTTCGTTTACAGTCAACATCTCGTCAGAACAAGCGAAGCAATCAAACCAAATCATTCAACAAGGCGGACAAACTATTTATTCAACTAACTTAGGTCACAAAAATATTATCGTCATTGGTAATTTACCGCGTACCACGGTTGAACGTATTGCACAAAATATCATCCAGAAATAAGCGCAAACTTCTCGATATCGCTATGCTTAGTTGCGATAAATGTGTAAAATGTTCCTCTTTCTGACTATATAATTATTTGCAATGCTGGTAATAACCAAAAGGCGTTTTAGGTAGTTGATTAGATAGTTAACCGTTAATAACCGAAATACTAATTATAATTTATTAATATGAATAAAAATATCCGCAATTTTTCAATTATTGCCCATATTGACCATGGTAAATCAACGCTTTCAGACCGCATAATTCAGATTTGTGGTGGACTGTCAGATCGCGAAATGGAAGCCCAAGTGCTCGACTCAATGGATCTTGAGCGTGAGCGAGGGATCACCATTAAAGCACAAAGTGTCACGCTTGATTATCATGCTAAAAATGGCGAAACCTATCAGCTCAATTTTATCGACACGCCAGGCCATGTTGATTTTTCGTACGAAGTATCGCGCTCGCTTGCTGCTTGTGAAGGCGCATTATTAGTTGTGGATGCGGGGCAAGGTGTTGAAGCGCAAACGCTAGCAAACTGCTATACCGCGTTAGATATGGATCTTGAAGTTGTTCCTGTTCTTAACAAAATTGACTTACCGGCGGCTGAACCAGAGCGCGTAGCGGCTGAAATCGAAGACATTGTTGGCATTGATGCAAGCAATGCTGTTCGCTGTTCGGCTAAAACTGGTGTTGGTGTTATTGATGTACTTGAACAATTAGTTAGCGACATTCCGCCACCAGAAGGGGACTCAACAGCACCATTACAAGCACTGATTATTGATTCGTGGTTTGATAATTACTTGGGTGTAGTTTCATTAATTCGCATAAAAAATGGCGAATTAAACAAAGGTGATAAGATCAAAGTTATGAGCACAGGCATGACTTATAACGTTGATCGACTTGGCATATTCACCCCTAAACAAGTTGACAAACAATGCTTGCATTGCGGCGAAGTGGGCTGGGTGGTTTGTGCTATCAAAGATATATTAGGCGCCCCAGTAGGTGATACCTTAACTTTAGCAAAAGCACCTGCACAAACTCCATTACCGGGTTTTAAAAAGGTTAAACCGCAGGTTTATGCTGGGTTATTCCCAACCAGTTCCGATGATTATGAAGCTTTTCGTGATGCGCTTGGTAAATTAAGCCTAAACGATGCATCGCTATTTTACGAACCGGAAAATTCTGGCGCTTTAGGTTTTGGATTCCGCTGTGGTTTTCTTGGCTTACTGCATATGGAGATTATCCAAGAACGTTTAGAGCGTGAATACAATCTTGATCTTATTACTACTGCGCCAACAGTTGTTTATGAAGTGCTAACCACATCGAACGAAACAATTTATGTTGATAGCCCAGCAAAATTACCTGCAGTGAATAACATTCAGGAATTACGCGAACCGATTGCCGAATGTAACATATTAGTTCCGCAAACTTATTTAGGTAACGTCATCACACTATGCGTTGAAAAACGCGGCGTGCAAACCAACATGGTTTATCATGGTAATCAAGTTGCTTTAACGTACGAAATTCCAATGACTGAAGTTGTATTAGACTTTTTTGATAAACTCAAATCGACTTCGCGTGGGTATGCCTCATTAGATTATAGTTTTAAACGATTCCAAGCGGCCGATATGGTAAGATTGGATGTATTAATTAACGGTGAGCGAGTGGATGCATTAGCCCTAATCACCCATAAAGATAATGCACCCTATCGAGGACGAGAATTAGTCGAAAAGATGAAAGATCTTATTCCTCGTCAACTATTTGATATCGCTATTCAGGCAGCTATCGGCAATCATGTCATTGCACGATCAACAGTCAAACAGTTACGTAAAAACGTATTAGCCAAATGTTATGGTGGTGACGTAAGTCGTAAAAAGAAACTTTTACAGAAGCAAAAAGAAGGTAAAAAACGCATGAAACAAGTGGGTAATGTTGAATTACCACAAGAAGCGTTTTTAGCGATTTTGCATGTAGGAAAAGATTAACTAACTAAAACGAATTGGTAAGAAGATTCATTTAAAGAGGAAAAAAAATGGCTGGAACATTTGCCATCACATTAACAGTAGCAACTTTTATTACCGGGATATTTTGGTTTTTAGAAAAATTTAAATGGAAACCCGCAAGGCAGCGAAAAGTTGAAGAAATTCGCACCCAAAGCAATGGCGAAATAGATGGAAAGATACTTGCCGAAGTTGGAAAACCCAAAGGTTGGGTTGAAAACTTCGCATCATTTTTCCCTGTTTTATTTGTGGTATTTTTTATCCGCTCATTTTTATATGAGCCGTTTCAAATCCCATCAGGATCAATGATGCAAACGTTGCTCGTTGGCGATTTTATTGCTGTTGAAAAATACGCTTATGGCTTGCGTGATCCTATTACTAACACCGTCATCATTCCAACAGGACAGCCTAAACGCGGTGATGTAGCGGTATTTAAACACCCAAGTATCCCAAAAATGGATCTTATCAAACGTGTAGTTGGTCTACCGGGTGACAAAATCGTCTATCTTGTTAAAGAAAAGAGAATCGTCATTTATCCTGCGTGCCCAATTACCGATACCAATTGTGTAGGGCAACAAGCACAGCCACTTGATTTACATTATAGTGAACCCAAACCAAGCAATTGGAAAGAAGTTCATGAACAGTTTAAATCAGCTCCTCGCTTCTATACTTTAGATCAATATACCGACAAAGGTATTGTCGATTCTGAATCTATCGTGACATTGAATATAAATATTCAACAAGAAACTCTAGGCAACACGCCACATAATATTCTAATCACTCAAGGCTCCCAAGAAGATCCAAATTACTATTACCGCCAAAATGGTCAACCTATAGCCACTTGGGTTGTGCCACAAGGTCATTACTTTATGATGGGCGACAACCGCGATAACAGTGGCGACAGTCGATACTTTGGTTTTGTACCTGAAGGTAACTTTGTTGGTAAAGCAACTGCTATTTGGATGAGCTTTGAAAAACAGCCCGACCAATGGCCTACTGGAATTCGCTTTAGTCGTATTGGTGGTATACATTAATAACTATAATTATGAAAAAATTTAGTCAAATTCAACAATCAATCGGCTATCAGTTTCAAGATATCTCCCTACTTGAATTAGCACTTACTCATCGAAGTGCTAATAAACTGCATAACGAACGTTTAGAGTTTTTAGGGGACTCTATTTTAAGTGTTGTCATTGCTGACGAACTCTATCACCGTTTTGTCAAACAAGACGAAGGTGACTTAAGCCAAATGCGAGCAACGTTAGTTTGCGGGCAAACACTTGCCGAAATCGGTAAAGATTTTAAATTGGGTGATCACCTTATTTTAGGACAAGGCGAGCTAAAAAGCGGTGGGTTTCGCCGTGAATCGATTATTTCAGATGCCGTTGAAGCCATTATCGGTGCCATTTACTTAGATAGCAACATCGACACAATTCGCCCGCTAATCTTAGCGTGGTATCAAAGTCGCTTAAACCAAATTCAACCCGGCATTAAACAAAAAGATGCTAAAACAAGATTACAAGAGCATTTACAAGGAACTCATCGTCCCCGCCCATGTTATTTAATTCTTGAAGTAACGGGCGATAACCACGAGCAAGAATTCTTAATTCAATGCAAAATCGACAACGATAACCACGAGTATTTAGGTCGTGGTTTAAGTCGCCGAAAAGCAGAACAAGCAGCTGCACAAGAAGCTCTCAACCAATTAGGTATAAAATGACAGAAACAACACAACATTGTGGATTTGTCGCCATTGTTGGGCGACCAAATGTAGGTAAATCAACCCTATTAAACCAATTACTTGGGCAAAAAGTCTCGATCACATCACGTAAAGCACAAACCACAAGGCACCGTATTGTCGGTATTGACACCCAAGATAACGACCAAATTATCTATATCGATACGCCTGGACTTCATATTGAAGAAAAAAGAGCCATTAACCGTTTAATGAATCGAGCAGCAAGCAGCTCAATTGGCGATGTGGAGCTAGTGATTTTTGTGGTGGAAGGCACCCATTGGACTGACGATGACGAAATGGTCGCTAACAAACTCAAAGACTGCAAAAGTCCAGTTCTGCTAGTGATTAATAAGATTGACAACGTCACCGACAAAACACAATTATTACCGCATATTCAAACTATTAGCCAAAAAGTTAACTTTCTTGATGTTGTGCCAATTAGTGCTGAAAAAGGAGAGGGTATTGATATTATCAAAGATATCGTCAAAAAACACTTACCCGAGGGCGAACACCATTTTCCTGAAGATTACATTACTGATCGCTCGCAACGCTTTATGGCGTCGGAAATCATCCGCGAAAAACTTATGCGTTTTTTAGGTGATGAATTACCTTATTCCGTGACTGTTGAAATTGAACAATTTAAAGTAGACGAACGCAATGGAATGTATCGCATTAACGGATTAATCTTAGTTGAACGCGATGGACAAAAGAAAATGGTCATCGGCAATAAAGGCGAAAAAATCAAAAAAATAGGCATCGAAGCCCGCAAAGATATGCAGTCATTTTTTGACAACAAAGTCCATCTAGAGCTTTGGGTCAAAGTCAAAGCAGGTTGGGCTGATGATGAGCGAGCATTGCGCAGCTTAGGATATAGTGACGATTAATCACCATAATTAGCATACAAACAAAAATCAGGTATCAACAACCACCTGATTTTTATCAATATTGCCACAAGGTTAGCATTATCTTGTAACTACTTCTTATTATCATTTTCTTCTTTACTTAGGTATTCTGATTCGCGAACTTTATCGACAATGATACCATGATTAATCATATACCTTACCGCCTTGCCACTTATCGTCAAATCAAAAAGATTATAATCAAAAGACGGAAGCTTAATTTTAGCCTCTTTTAACGACGTATAACCTGAGTTTGAAACAGCAAACTGATAATAATCGTTTCTTAAACTGTAAAAATCCATCTTCATACCAACATAGATCTTCTTACTCTTATTCTTCGCGTCTTTATTAAAATCGTCTGTACTTACGCCATCTATATTAGTCAGGTTTTGTTGATAGATATCATCCTGATTAAACTCATTACTGTATTTATAATTAAAGGTATTAAATTTAGCTAAATCAATTAAATACACATCATGTTTCATCGGCTTAAACACAGAATAATAAGGATCCTTCTTAGAGGATTTACCTAAAGATCGACGAATGACATCGGTCATAATATCGTTTTGACGCAAGTCAGCCATTTCCCGATCATCAAGTGAATTATGCTGCCTAGTATAAGAAGACGACAAAATGAGATTTGATTTAGCTTGGCTTAATGAAGTATAAGCCACATTCGAAAGTGCAACAGTGTAGACATAATTGCTTGAATTATAGCTTAACAACTTCATTCCCACATAAAGGTCTTGATATCTACCAATCTTATCAGTATTGAAGTTATCAATATCAGAATCATCTATTTTAATGATCTTCTCTTGATACAGATCATAAATAAAATCGTTAGAATCATCGTTACCATTTCTTCCGACATTCGCTAAATTAAACAAATAGATATCCTCCACTTTAGGCGTAAAAAGGAGATGATCGTCTTTATTTCGGTAGGATCTTTCTTGTGCAAAGCAATAGGTTAATGGAACAAAAGCAAGAATGAAAATAAAGAGTAGCAATATAATCCTAGCACAGCTTTTCGGATTTCCATCCATTGACGTAAACCGACTACCTCGGCATATCCATGTTATCAACATAATTCCTATTATTGTATTAATAAACAGCAATATAATAACATCAATTTAACAACAAATCGACAACCTCCCCACCAAACAAACTCCTCAAATTTAATCAAAAATCGGTCAGAAAAGGTATTGATTTTATTAAAGTTTTTATTTATTGGTTTTTAGCCAAAAACCACCAGCAAAAGTCGTCCCCAGTAGCCCGCCAACGTAGGCTAACTCATCCTTTAACAAAACTTTACAAATTTTTAACAAAAAAGGTAGCGCATTATTGGTCAAGCGGTTATAATTTAATCGCTTACAAAGCAAGGGAGTGCTCATTATTAGAGCAGTCAGTTATAAAAAATCGAAATAAAACAAAAATTTACTTGACAGGATAATCGAAATGCGTTACCATTTATGGCATCTGGCATCTGGCATCTGGCCTGCCAAACCTACGCCTTAAAACTTTTTTATTTTCACCGTAGTCGAAATCAGACACAGTTCTTATTTTCATCAGCGAGGTCATTTCGCGTAGCGAAATCGGCGCCGTCATCGAGGTCTTTACTGGCGATGTTTTCGGCGGGTACTTCGGCAACATCCTCGGAAACCTCTTTAGTCAGGTCATCGGCCACATGTTCGGCAAAATTATCGTCGATATCCAAGTGGTTATTAGGGCCGTCATTAGTATTCAAGCCGCTATTATGGTTTAGACCTTCATTGTTATCTAAATCGGCATTGTTCTTCGCACTGTTGCTCTTGTTGTCGTATTCACAGGGTTCTGTGGCATTAACGGCCCAGACATCAAGGGTAATAGAGGGAAGTGCGCCATATTTAACATTTGATGGAGGTCGAACAAAGGTAACGGATACAGACAGCTTTTTTGCAATAGAGTTGCCGAATGGTAGAGTTATCAGGCCATCAACTAACACATCGAGTGCTACCAATCCGATAATGTTACCTAGTGGTAATTATACATTTAATGATATTCATATGGTGATACCGTTGGAGGCAAGATATACCACTTTAAGTCGTCTAATGAGCGAAGGGAAGTGGGGAGATGATGATGGAGATGGCCGGGGGGTTAATGGAGGAGTAACAGCATCAGGTATTATATCGTTATCAATAAAGGATAAAGATGGCAGAACTGTTAGTAGTCGTGGTGAGACATTAAGTAAATGTAGTGCCCCGTATAAGGTAACTTTAAGTAGTGCAGGGGGAAGTATAACTACACGATATGGTTTGCCGAATAGTACTACTTTTAGTGAAGGTGCTGCGACGTATTACATCAAGCCGGATTCTTCTGGTGGTTGTTACTTTGTGCAGTACGCAAGGCCGCTTTTGGTCTTTGGTGGTACTGGTAATAGTGTTTCTGTCCCTGGGATGTATAATGTCCGTGACGATTTCAGTTACGCAGGCCCAGCTAGCATATGGTCTCCTACAAAGGGTTTTTTAACTCAGTCTACAAATCCATCTTCTTACGACCAAAATTTTCCTACAACGGGTGCTGATGGGTTGTATTTTAACTTAGAGATGCCTACAGGAGTTAATGCAAGTCAGTTGACATGGTCTGTTGTCACGAATGGTGATATAACAGCTACAGTCAATAGTTATGGTAAGGTAACATTGCATGGTCCTAGGGCGAGTAGTGCTCAGATAAATTCAGATAGTCCTAGTTCTCTAATTGTACCCTCTTTGCCACAGAAGTTTGAGTTGGTGGGTAGAGATAGTAGTGGTAATGAGGTTCGGTATGGATTTGTGTTAAAGCAATGGTTCGTCCATCGGGGTAATAAACGGGATACTTGGTCCAACCAATCCACTTGGTGTAGTCGTTTAGGTTATCGGGTGCCTAGGGTCAGCGATTTAACCAATTCAGTCAGAACTGGTAGTAGTCCTATTTCTGGCGCCTTGCCTCATTCATCTGGTAATTATTACCAGCGTAATATAGGTTCAGGATTTTTCACGGAGTGGGGCCACATGTCCCGCTACGATGGTGCGGGCTTCGTCCTCAGCTACTACTACTACTGGGCGAGTGGCGCAACAGGTAGCCGTGGGTACGCTGTCGCCTCGTTCAACGGCTTTGTCGACGATGGCCTTGCTTCCCCTGGCTACTATGTTGTTTGCCCCGCACCTTAGTTTTTAGCGTTTAGTCCTTAATCCTTGGGCCGCGGGGGCGGTTATGGTGCCTGAGAGGACAATCTAACAAAGAATAACGCCCCTGCGTAAGTTGGGGCATTTTCCCTTAGGGTTGCGCTGTTGCGGCGAAGCCACAATCGCGCCGCCCCCGCCGCCGGCGACGCTGAAAGTGTCGATGGCGGTGGCACAAGGGTAAAATTAAATAAAGAGGGTCATGTAATGGAAATAGAACAAAAATTAACATTAAGTGAAAATCCAATACATTTTTTGAAAGAAGGTCTTTTTTTAAAGGCTTATAACCAGTCATTTTATGTAATGAGTCAATTATTAGGATTTAACCTAAAGCCGATAATCAAGCATATTAAAAAACT
>NZ_FMAQ01000003.1:0-161761 GCF_900094945.1 Gilliamella bombicola | reverse complement strand
TCAGAATGTGCCGACAACAGAGCGAGGTTAGCACGCCAAACAGGACGTTTGGCGAGTTTGTGCTGCGTCTGGAACGCATCACAAACGGTGCGTCAAGACCGAGCGACGGCGTCGGGTAGCCGCAGGCCACATTCTGCAGCCAAGCGCGGGATTGCTAAGGGAATTCGCTTTAATTCCCTTAGCTCGGACGTGGTCACAATAGCTATTTTGTTCACTATAGGTCAAAACGTCCGAAACCTGCGCACTCAATTTATTCTATTCACCAAAACAAAAAAGGCCTGATTTTCCGCCAAAAATCGGTCAGAAAAGGTATTGATTTTATTAAAGTTTTTCTGGCTGTTTTTTAACAAAAAACACCTTATTCATACATGATTTATTCCTTCAGATAATATCATTTCATTTAAAATTAATTGTTATTATCCCACCAATATTTTGCCGTGGCGCCACCATCGATTAATATGTCACTGCCCGTTATGTAGGCGCCTTTGTCTGACATGATGAACTCGGCAAGATTGGCAATTTCGTCAGGTGTGCCGCCCCGACCTACTGGGAGTTGTTTTAGCATATTGCGATAAAAATCTTTTCGGTCGCCATTAAGTTCGTCGTTTGCTAAAGGGGTGTGGATTATGCCTGCGCTAATGCAGTTTATTCTGGCGCCACGATATCCCCATTTGACCGCTTCCACTTGTACTTTTATGGCGTTGCCGCGTTTGGCTAGTTGATAGGCTTTTAAGGTGTCGTTGACGTTTTTTATAAATGGTAAATCAAGCAAGGCTTCGGTCGGGGTTAAGGCTAGGGCTTTAGTTTGTTCTTGTGTTAGAGGTGCTAGGCGGTGTGAAGATTGTGATCCAATGACTAACGCTGAACTGCCTTTTGCCATGACAGGACTAAAAGCGTCCAATAATAGGGCGTTGCCGTATAAGTCAACGTTGAAGATTTGTGCGGCAGATGCTTGCGATGGCGATACCCCAGCAGTGTTGACTAAGCCCATTATTTTGCCTAGTTTTGTGGCTGTTTCGACTAATTTGTTGACCGATTGTGGGTTTGATACATCGCAAGCGGTGGTGTGTACATTAAATCCGGCATTGTGCAGTTGTTGGGCTTGCTTTTCGGCGTGTTCTGGGTTTAGGTCGGCTAATAGGAGTTGTTTGCCTATCGCTATGCGTCTGACAATCGCAATACCTATAGCACCGGATCCACTTAATACAATCACTTCTTTTGTCATGCTCCTCTCCTATTTTGCCTGTTGCTTAATCTTTGGCTATGATTTGTTGATAGTTTAGCGAGGGCTTTTATTGAGATAAATGGGGAGGTGTTTTATAGTGTAGTGAATTAAATTCACTAATAGGGGCTGATTGTGTATAACCTAAATGAGTTAAATTACTTTATTATTGTGGCACAGACTTCTAGCTTTGTTAAAGCAGGGCAATTATTGGGGATTACTTCATCAGCGCTAAGTCATAGTATGCGAAATTTAGAAACTCGATTAAAACTGCGCCTATTTAATCGTACCACGCGTAATGTGTCACTCACCGAGGCGGGGGAACAGTTATTCCGGAAAATTTCACCGTTATTTGATTCGATCCATCAAGAGGTTGATGCGTTAAACCATTTTATTAATACACCTTCAGGAACGATCCGAATTAATGCTCCAAGTATTGCTGTTGAGCAGATTATATACCCTAAATTACGCGATTTTTTGCCTCGTTATCCACAAATTAAAGTTGAAATTCAAGCTGATAATAGTTGGGCGGATATTGTTAAGCAGGGGTTTGATATGGGATGCCGTTTAGGGAGTGATATTGCTAAAGAGATGATCGCCGTTAAGATATCGCCTCCTTTAAAAATGGCTTTAGTAGCTACCCCCAATTATTTACAAGCGAAGGCTGCACCAACATGTATTAAAGATTTGGACAAGCATCGTTTAATTGGTATGCGGATATCTTCGGAGCATGGTACAGAATTACCATGGGAATTTTTGGAAGCAGGAAAAATAGTTAAATACCATCCACATTCGCAATTTATAATTAACAATCATTTGCGTAAGCAAGCAGCCTTAGATGGTTTGGGTATTACTTGGCTTGCTCGTTCTGGTATTGAGCAGGAATTGGCTTCGGGCCAATTGGTTGAGTTATTAGCCGAGTTTGCCATTACATATGATTCTTTTTATCTTTACTACCCAAGCCGCAAAGGGCATTCGAATGTCTTTAAGTTGATTGTCGATGCGTTAAAGTGTTAGTCTTCTATCATAACGTTTAAACGTAAGTTACGTTTTTTTATGCTCACTTTTGGTGCAAACTAGTCTGTTAAGCGTTGTTTATTCATTTTTATGCCTCAATGTTAGGCAATTATAACTATTTTTAATTAGTATTTTTGCTTAAAAACAGTGATGATAGCGCCTTTTGTTAATGAACAACATGTACTATGGCATGATGCTTGCATTATTTTTAAGCAAGCGTCATTAAAACTAACATAGTTGAAAGTCGCTAATAGGGCAGTTGTATTAATAATTGTAGGAACAAATTAAGAGGAGACATGCATATGCAAAATCATAACAGTAGTACCGTTGCTTTTGTTAAAGATCGGCGTGCTTCATTAATCAGTGCCATTTTTTTAATGGCGACATCAGCCATTGGCCCAGGGTTTATTACTCAAACGGCCACGTTTACCGTTACGCTTGGCACTGCTTTTGGTTTTGGTATTTTAGCATCTATTATTATCGATTTTGTTGTTCAGCAAAATATTTGGCGAGTAGTGGCATTAACCAAAATGAATTCGTCAGATATTGCTAATGCAACGATTCCATTTAGCGGTTATTTGCTAGCGGTGCTGATTATCTTTGGTGGATTAGTATTTAATATTGGTAATATTGCTGGTGCTGGGTTAGGTTTAAATGCATTGGTTGGGCTTGATCCTAAATGGGGTGGGGCAATTAGTGCGCTTTTAGCGGTTTATATCTTTTCGTCACGTAAAGCGAGTAATTTTATTGATCGATTGATGATTGGTTTTGGTTTATTAATGATTATTTTGACATTATTTGTGGTGTTTGCATCACATCCGCCAGTTGGTCAAGCGTTAAAAGAGACAGTTTTACCTAGTGATGTTAATTTTGCCTCGATTACTACTATTGTTGGGGGAACGGTTGGGGGGTATATTTCTTATGCTGGTGCTCACCGTTTACTTGATAAAGGCATGGTTGGTGTTGAGCATATTGATTATGTTTCAGGTGCGGCAACCAAAGGGATTATTGTTGTGGGCTTGATGCGCTATATTTTGTTTTTAGCCATTTTAGGTGTAGTGGCAAGTGGTGTGACAATTGATATTTCAAGTTATGCCGCTAACCCCGCATCGCAAGCTTTTCAGGCTGCTTTAGGCGAGTTTGGATTACGTCTTTTTGGTTTAATTTTATGGGCGGCAGCCATTACCAGTGTTATTGGAGCGGCTTATACTTCGATGACTTTTATTACACCTTTTAAACGAACAATTACAGACAAACAACGCCAATTTGCCACTATTATTTTTATTGTTGTTTCGCTTGTGGTCTATTTAGCTATGGGAACAGCACCAGCATCATTACTCGTTTTTGCCGGTGGCTTTAATGGTTTAGTGTTACCGCTTGGTTTGACTATTTTTGTGTATATTGGTTGGCGAAGAGCTGATCTTATGTCTGGATATCATTATCCAAGATGGTTATTGCTGTCAGGTGTAGTTGTGTGTGCAATTACTTGGTATATGGGCATAATGTCGGTCGCTACTATTTTTAACTATTTAAAATAGAGGACAATATGACAATCACTAAATGTATTGATTTAAACAGTGACCTTGGCGAGAGCTTTGGTCAATGGCAGATGGGAAATGATGAGGCAATGCTAAAAGTTGTTAGCAGTGCCAATATTGCTTGCGGATTTCATGCCGGATCGCCAGCGGGTATTTTAAAGACATTAAAAGCGGCCAAAGCTAATCATGTCGAAATCGGTGCTCATGTCGGTTATCCTGATTTAGTTGGTTTTGGCCGTCGTAATATGGATATAGCCGCCGATGAATTAACCGCAGATGTGATTTATCAAATTGGTGCACTAAAAGGGTTAGCCGCTTCAATTGGTGCTAAGGTGAGTTATGTTAAGCCTCATGGCGCATTATATAACACAATTGCGCATGATAAGCGTCAGGCAATGGCAGTGATTGATGCACTTTGTTCGGTTGATTCAACACTGATTTTAGTTGCGCTTGCGGGCTCAAAACTCATTGAGTGGGCCAAAGAAAACGGCTTGCGTGTGGTTGCCGAGGCTTTTGCTGATAGGGCATATCATGCCGATGGTACGTTAGTGTCTCGTAAAGAAGCGGGGGCTGTGTTGCACGATCCCGAGTTTGTTGCTGACCGTATGTTGCAATTGGTTAATGAGGGTGGTGTAACTGCTATCGAGGGGCAGTTTGTGCGTATTGATGCCGGTTCGATTTGTGTTCATGGTGATAGTGCCGGCGCTTTGGCTATGGCGCAAAAAGTCCGAGAAAAATTACAGCAAAATGGCATCAATATAGCTCCGTTTGCTAAGGCTAATAATCGCTAGGTTAGTTAAATATTTGTAAAAATAAATTCAATTAACAACAAAAATTGAAATATGATTAGACAATACGTTGTTAAGTGGCTATAAATTTGGTCGCTAATATAACAAAACAATATAAAATAAGTGTTTTTAGTAATTGGATATTGACCATATATCGAGGTGTTTAATGCGATTTTTACCCGTTAATGTCGATGCGCTTATTGTAGAATTAAATAGCCTTGAGCAAACCATGGCTCTCACTGATGTGCTTCAAGGTGTTTTTGCTGATTGGCATATCGAAGAGATAATCCCCGCAGCGCGAACCGTATTGATCCGTTACAACCCCATTACGACTAATGCCAATACGCTTGCTAAGCATATTGCTCAACTAGATATTTCGGCAAGCGTGATGCAGTCTGGTGAGTTGGTGACAATACCGGTGCGTTATAATGGCGAAGATTTATCCCAAGTGGCAGACTACCTTGGTATAACCGTTGCCGAGGTGATTGCAAGGCACACCAATAACGAGTATCAAGTGGCGTTTTGTGGTTTTGCTCCGGGCTTTGCTTATATGGTATCTAAAACAGCTCAGCTTAATGTGCCACGCCGACAATCGCCCCGCGTTCGTATTCCTGCTGGATCGGTTGCTTTAGCTGGTGAGTTTAGTAGTGTTTACCCACAGGCTAGCCCTGGTGGTTGGCAGCTGATTGGTATCACTGATACGGCTGTTTGGAACATTTATCGTGATGAGCCAGCGCTGTTCAAACCCGGTACTCGGGTTCATTTTGTGGATGCGAGCCAATCGCAGACTACTTATTATTTACCCAAATCGAAAAAACCGGATGATTTTGCTTGCCAACAACAAGATATAACAGTATTAGCAACAGGGCTGCAAACGCTGTTCCAAGACAATGGTCGAGTAGGGCAAGCTACATTAGGTATTTCTGAATCAGGTGCTATGGATAAAAGCGCATTACATAGTGCTAACCGTGTGGTAGGAAACCCCATTAATGAACCTGCGTTAGAGATTACACAAGGTGGTTTTAGTGCTCAAATAAACAGCTCCATGTTGGTTGCAGTGACGGGGGCTTTATGTGAGATCACAATAACCACCGCTAAAAACGAAACCTATACCGCACCGATGTATCAGCCGATTCAATTAGAATCAGGTGATATTATCCGTTTAGGTAATGTAAAATGTGGCGTTCGTAGTTATTTTGCAGTGCGCGGTGGTTTTCAAGTGGCGCCTATTTTGACTAGTTGTTCTTTTGATACCCTTGCACAAGTTGGTCCATTGCCACTAAAAGTGGGTCAAACACTGGCAGTTAAGCAAGCAAAAGTGTTAAACCCTGTTTCATTGACTGAAATACCCGTTATTAATTACCCTACTGGTGGTGATGTTGTGGTATTAGATATCGTGCTTGGACCGCGCACCGATTGGTTTACTCAGCAAGCTGTTGAACTTCTTATTTCACAGCTATGGCAGGTGACGCCGGCTTCCAATCGTATTGGCTTGCGCTTGTCTGGTGAACGGTCATTAAGCCGTGAGAAACAACAGGAATTACCGAGTGAAGGGACTTGCATTGGGGCTATCCAAATTCCCGCTAATGGACAACCAGTGTTATTTTTAAATGATCATCCTTTAACTGGTGGCTATCCTGTTATTGGTGCTGTGTGTAAGTATCATTTAGATTTGGCCGGTCAAATTCCAGTCAATGCCAAAATAAAATTTAATCCTATAGGGATGTTTAAAGAATTTGAAGGGAGTGATGTTGATCATGTCTGACAATAATCAAAACATAACGCATAAGGTCTTGATTGCTAACCGTGGAGAAATTGCCGTACGTATTATACGTGCTTGCCGTGATATGGGTTTTTTATCTATTGCAATTTATGCTGATGCTGATATTGATGCACTTCATGTACAAATGGCTGATGAAGCTTATGGGCTAGCCGGTAATATACCATGTGAAACCTATTTAGATATTGATAAAATTATTGCAATAGCTAAAAAATCAGGAGCAACTATGGTGCATCCTGGCTATGGTTTTTTATCTGAACGCGTTGAATTTGCAAAAGCTGTACAAGATGCAGGCTTAATTTGGGTTGGACCCAACCCTGAAACGATCGAAATATTAGGCGACAAAGTTAAAGCCAGACAGCTTGCATTACAAGTGGGTGCGCCTTTAGTGGTTGGTACCAAAGATCCTGTAAAAGACGCCAAAGAGGCGTTAGAATTTGCTCAAACCTATGGCTTGCCCATTGCCATTAAAGCCGCATTTGGTGGTGGTGGACGTGGTTTAAAAGTTGCTTGGCAAATGGATGAAGTTGAAGAACTTTATCATTCAGCAGTGCGCGAAGCTACAGCGGCTTTTGGGCGTGGCGAGTGTTTTTTAGAACAATTTTTGCATAATCCTCGGCATGTCGAAGCGCAAGTGATTGCTGATAAATTAGGTCATATTGTTGTGGTCGGTACGCGTGACTGTTCATTACAACGTCGTAATCAAAAATTAATTGAAGAATCTCCAGCTCCTTTTATCAGCGAACAGTTAAACCAGCAAATTATGCAAGCATCAATTGCGATTTGTGCAAAAGCGAACTATGTTGGTGTGGGGACGGTTGAGTTTTTACTTAGCCAAGATGGTAAGTTGTCTTTTCTAGAAGTCAATACGCGATTACAAGTTGAACACCCAGTAACAGAAGAAACAACCGGCATCGATCTTGTTGCTGAACAACTGCGTATTGCTCAAGGTTTACCTCTTAGTATTGATAAAACACCGACCCCTCGATCACATGCTATTGAGTTTCGTATCAATGCCGAAGATGCCGCTAACGGTTTTTTACCTGCAGCTGGTACCATTACACGTTTTGATGCGCCATCAGGCCCAGGCGTACGTCTAGACAGTGGGGTGGTAACGGGCTCAACCATCCCTGCAACGTTTGATTCGCTGATGGCAAAATTGATTGTTGTTGGCAATAATCGTGAGCACGCCATAGCAAGGGCTCGCCGTGCGTTGGCTGAATTTGCCATTGAGGGAGTTGCAAGTGTTTTACCATTTGATCGCGCGGTTATTGAACATCCTGATTTTTGTGATGATTTTAACGTGCATACCCGTTGGATTGAAACAGAATTTACTGCAACAATAGAGCCAGCCAAAAGGCAAATACCACAAAAAGAAGTGACGTTAACACACACTTTTATCGAAATTGACGGTAAGCGTTGTAAGCTGGGTTTACCTGCACAGCTCTTGGCTGGATTTTCCTTGAAAAAAGATGATAGTTTAGATGCATCTTCCTGCGTGAAAGAAACATTATCTGATTTGATTGTCCTATCGCCTGTTTCTGGTAATCTTTTTAAATGGGTAGTTAATGACCATCAAAGCGTAAATGAAGGGGATGTTATTGCGATTATGGAAGCCATGAAAATGGAAGTTCAAGTCATTGCACACCGAGGTGGCACGTTAAAAAGAACTATCCAAGAAGGCGATTATATTAATGCTGGGGATGCAATAGCTGAAATTAGTTAGCGCTTGTAGGGCAAAATAAAACGAGGGTGAAATTCCCTCGTTTGCATTGTTCAAATTTTATCTGTGTTATTAAAATATATACTTTATTTAAAAGTGACAGAAATTTGGGAGATCTACTTAAATTGCATGCTAAATGGTAAGATTTAGCTGATATTGTTTTTTAAAGTCAATTAAGACTGATGACAATATTTTGAATGTAAAAACGAATAATTAAATTTAATCATCATACTAAGTAATATATAAAAAAAGCTTATTATTATGATTTTTTGTATAAATTTACTATTCAAATATGTTAAGGTTCTAAATTTGTCTTTAATAAACAGGAAAGTAGTATGACACAATCATCTAATCCTTTGATTCGTTTTTATTTTAAATTAGGATTGATACCCCAGATTTTGTTGGGTTTAATTTTGGGCATTACTCTTGCTGCTGTATCTAAAGATACGGCGCTGAATATGTCATTATTGGGTGGATTATTTATTAATGCCTTAGAATCAGTTGCCCCTGTTCTTGTGCTTATCTTAGTAGTTTCCTCGATATCTAATCACCAACATGGTAAACAAGCCAATATGCGGCCGTTAATTTCTCTTTATTTTGTTGGTATGATGTTAGCTGCATTATTGGCAACCATTGTCAGTTTTTCGTTTCCGTCACAAATTTCATTTGGTGATACGCTAAATAATCTTGAACTTACTCCACCAAGTGATATTACCGCAGTATTAAAAACCTTACTTGGAAAGATGATTGACAATCCTGTCAATGCACTAATAAATGCGAATTATATTGGTCTTATTGTTTGGGGTGTTGGTATTGGTCTGGCACTAAGGCACGCTAGTGAAAGCACTAAAACAATGATGAATGATCTGTCTTATGCTATCTCATTTATTGTCAGAATTATTATCCGATTTGCGCCTTTGGGTGTATTTGGACTTGTCGCTTCAACATTAGCCGAAACAGGTTTTGATGAGCTGAAAAAATATGCTCATTTATTAATTGTATTAGTTTCTTGCATGGCGATTGTTGCATTGGTTATCAATCCATTACTAGCTTATCTAGTTATGCGAAAGAATCCATATCCACTAGTATTCACTGCTTTAAAAGAAAGTGCGATTCCTGCTTTTTTTACACGTAGCTCAGCTGCAAATATTCCTGTCAATATGGGAATCTGTAAGAAATATAACATGGATGAAGATACCTATACCGTTGCTGTGCCATTAGGCGCTGCAATTAATATGTCGGGCGCTGCTGTTACTATAACGGTTTTAACTTTAGCCACGGTGAATTCAATGCCGGCTAGTGCTGGTATACATGTTGATATCTATTCTGCAGTATTACTTTGTGTTGTAACTTCAGTATGTGCTTGTGGGGCATCGGGAATTGCGGGGGGATCTTTACTGCTTATTCCTGTCGCGTGTAGTATGTTTGGTATTCCTAACGAAATTTCAGCTAAAGTGATTTGCATTGGAATTGCTATCGGCGTGATTCAAGATTCGGTTGAAACTGCATTAAATTCGTCAAGTGATGTGGTTTTTATTGGCGCAGTTTCATCGGCAGCACAAAATAGAAAAATGAATATCAACGCATATTAAGTATTGAGTTCTATTTGCATTCATCTACATAACCAACTACATAATGATATGCAGATGGTTATTTAACTAAAATTCATGCATTGCAAACGGTGTAATATTTACACCGTTGTTATTTATACCACTATTTATTGTCATTGATAATGACTAAAATGTTAGCAATGAAACGATGTTTATCTATTTTTAATTGATTACTTGATTATAGCCGTCAATTACACTTTTAAGTTCCCCATTCAAAGAATCAACTTCTCTTTCTACAGTATTGGTCTGTAAATTTTTTAAAACTACTTTCATTTGATTAATCAATCCAGGTAAACGATCAACAAAACGGTCATAATACATATCGTTTAAACCTTGTTGTTTAATCAATTTATTTTTGCCTTTATTCGTCATTAATTCATTGGCTATGGATTCTATTTGTTGAATTTTTTGTTCAAGGGCTGATTTATCGAGATTTTTAAACTGGTTGTCTTCGTTAAAACTTTCATTGATTAAATCGATAACATCTTCAGATAAATCCATGATTTCCATGCAATTGTAGTTAAGTGTTAACCCTTTGTTTTTTATTTCTGATTTTTGAAATGCATGGATTTCTTGGTATAATTTACCATAAGCCGCTAAAGCCACACTTTTTGCTTCAATATATTGGTTATAAAGCGTGTTCAAATTATTTAACAGTTCAGGTAATTTGGCAAAGTCATCCAATTTGTACTCATTATTTAAATAATATTTAGCTATCTGGTCATAAGCTAATCCTATTTCAACGTATTTATCACTTAATGCTTTGCCTGCGGCATCAAGTTCGGGTAACTCTGGTTTAAATGCTAATAACTCAGTAATCAATTGTTTATATTCATCAAGCTCTTTTGGTTCTGGGTGAGAGCCGATAAAAAGTTTCGTTGGATTTTTTTTCACACGATTGACATCAATTATACCGTTTTTATCACTGATACCTCTTAAAAAATCCTTAACTCTGCTATCAAGATGATAAAGAGAAGAAGTCATCTTGCCACGCCCATTCCCTCTTAATTCATCTGCAGCTTGGGAGACATTAGCATTAAAAACCTCTAGCCATATATTACCTTTACGTGCTTTCAGTGCAAATTGCCGTGAAACATCTTCAGTCTTTTTAGAATCAGAAGGTTTAGCCTCTGAAGTTGCTGTGGGTTGTTGCGTTTTGTTTTCGGTTGGTTTGTCATCACAGCCAATCATCAAAAATCCAGCAATCAATACGGTTAAAAAATTTTTTTTCATTGTTTATTTCCTTAATTTTGCATTATAAATTCATTGCGTTAATACTTTATTATCTTTTAATGATTATTTCTAATAAAATATAAAGTTCAAACGATGAATTGCTATGTTTATGCTCAATTTTTATAATAATTCTGGCATTGATTGATACGATGGTTATTACATGTTTTAACAAATAGATACGAGATACGGTGAAGTATTAATTAACCACGAAACGGTATAGAATCCTGAATATTTTTTACAAAAATTTAGCTTGCTGTCTTAATTTATCTTCAATCTGGCTTTCTTTGCTATAGACCATAGGCTATCGAAGTCTTTATCGTAGTGTTTTCACCTCTAAAGCTTGCTAGCATTAGGGTTAATCCTACTTTTCGAAAGCACTACCAGTTTGATCGTTGTCATATGTAACATATCACGTTGCTTTTTCTTGAATGACTACTTATTATTGGAAACTTGTATTTAAGGCAATTGCTCACTTTACTTGAGTACCTTAAGCTATAAGGAAACATTATGTCATTCAATGCCATTATTCTAGAAAAAGAAGAAGCGATGGGGGTTACCTGTTCACTAAAAAATGTTAATAAACAACAATTATTGACACAGCAAGGTGATACATTGATCCAAGTTGCGTATTCAAGTATTAACTATAAAGATGCATTAGCTATCACCAACAAAAGTCCAGTTGTAAGGCAATGGCCAATGGTGCCAGGGATTGATGGTGTTGGTACGGTCATTGAATGTGCTAGTGGCCGTTATCAAAAAGGCGATAGGGTGATTTTAAATGGGTGGGGGTGTGGCGAAACTCATTGGGGCTGTTTGGCTCAATATGCTTATTTACAATCTGACTGGCTGATTCCGCTACCTGACAATCTCACCGCTTATCAATCAATGATCATTGGCACAGCCGGTTATACTGCAGCTTTATGCATCCTGCGTATTGTTGATTTTGGTGTAAAACCACAAGATGGCATGGTATTGGTAACGGGAGCAAGTGGTGGAGTGGGCTCGATTGCCATCACTTTACTAACTAAATTAGGTTATCAAGTTACGGCATCGACCAGTAAAATGGATGAAGCACATTATTTACAAAAACTGGGGGCGGTTAATGTTATTGATAGCCAAACCTTAAAAGAAACGGGTAAACCATTACAAAAAGAAATGTGGTCAGCTGTTGTTGATGCAGTTGGTTCGCACACTTTAGCAAATGCTTGTGCACAGACCCAATATGGCGGCATTGTTGTATGCCTTGGGCTTGCCCAAGGCATGGACTTTCCCGCAACTGTTGCGCCATTTATTTTACGTGGCATAACTTTGGCTGGGGTGGATAGTGTTATGGCAAGTTATGATAAACGCGTAACAGCATGGAATTTATTAGCGCAGCATCTAGATGAAGACATCTTATCTTATGTCGGCAGAACAATCACATTAAACGAGTGTGCTAAAGTGGCAGATCAAATGATTGCAGGAAAAGTAAAAGGACGCTTTGTTGTTGATGTAAACAAACAACAAAGCTAAACTTGACTAAACAGCGTCATTTTGACTAGCATGAACGGTAATTGTTATATTTCATATAAACATGCACAAAAACTGTCGGAAAGGCAATTGGTTTTAGTTAATTTTTTAGGTGTTTTTAACCAGACAATACTCCCCAAAACAAATCACTTAATAAATTAATAAAAAAACGGGTGCTTTAGCGTTCAACTGCTATAATTTCGATGCTTTTTAGTAAAAAGTATCATCATTTGATGAGCAAAGAATCATAAACAATCGAAATAAAACAAAAATTACCTGATTGGTTAATCATTATGTGTTATCGTAGTTGGTATCTGACTTGCCAAGCCTATGCCTTAAATCTACTCCATTTACAGCGTAGTCAAAACAGATTCAATTCTCATTTTTATCATCGAAATCACCGAGATTATCGGTAAGATTTTCGCCAAGAAGCAATTCGCTATTGGTTTTTGCTCAACTACTATTGCTGTATTTGCACAGTTCGCAGGCATTTTCGGTGCAGACACCACCTGTTATTCACGGTTCTTTTCCCTATTTGACGTCTGATAGTAGAATAACCAAGGTGACGGCAATTGATGACTTATTAAGTATTCAGTTATCGAACGGTATCAAAATCACGCCATCAACTAACACATCAACGGTTATCAATCCCATCGTATTACCAGTGGTGGAGCAAAGTCTTAGTGATATAGATATGATGCTGCCACCGTTAGTGAGTTCAGTTAGTTTAAGTGACTTAGTGAACATTTATCATTATTGGGGGAATGATAAATTTGCAACTAGCATCACAGCAAAAGGGAATTTATTGGTTATGTTTACCGACAAAGATGGTAATGCAGTAAGTCGTAGTGATGTTTTAGATATCTGTAAAGCTCCTTATAAAATATTGTTAAATAGTGGCATTAGTCGTTTAGCGATACAGTACGGTATGCTAAATAGTCGTGTTTTTACAAGCGATTCGGTAACCTATTACATCAATCCAAAGGCACAACCTAAAGTTTGTTATTTAAAGGTAGGGAACACGGCTCTTGATACAGGCTCTTACGCCGGAGTTACTAACATTTGGAATCCTAATAAAGGGTTGTTAGTTCAATCTACAGATCCATCCTCTTATGGTTTTAACTTTCCAACGACGGGTGCTGATGGATTGTATTTTGATTTAGATATAGGAGGCGTGAATGGAAGTCAATTGGTTTGGGCTCCTGTATCTCATGGTGGAATAACTGCTATCATGACGCCGTCACCTGATAATGAAGGTATGACACGGGTAACGTTAGCGGGGGCCTAGAGCAAGTAGTACGCAAATAAAGACATTGAACCCTAAGTTCACTTAGCCTGCCATCTTTACCGCAAACTTCTTCGTTTTTATGTAATGTTATATAATTTTGGCAAAAATAATTATAAAAATAACTTCTTAATACTTTTTAGGAAGTAAATTATTGGGATATAGGATTTAGTATATGAATATTTTAAATGTAAAGAATTTGTTAATTATCAGTATAGGCATACTATTAACAATTTTTCTTTGCTTATTTGTAAAAAATTCTGAAAATGAAAAGGTCAATAGCTTAATAACAGATATTGATAGTTTGATAGACAAAAAAAACAGTCAACAAGTTAATTTAAGATATAAATTATTTTTCAATTATCTAAAGCAACAAGAAACTGACTATTCAATTAAAGATAATCACATTTATATTAGTGATAATTTATACATAGATGATGATGAAGCCAAATTTATCTTACCAGATAATTTATCGATAGAAGGTGATTTATATTTAAATAATAACTATATAAGGCAATTACCCAATAATTTATCTGTTGAGGGTGATTTAATTTTATATAAAACCAAAATAAACCAATTACCTGAAGATTTACATGCAGGTTCAATTAGTTTACCTGTAGAGCAGATTAATAATATAGCTTATCGTCAAGAAGTGGGTATTGATGATATTACATTATTTGCTGTATTTATTGACAATGAAATAAAAATATCAGTACCAGCATGGCGATTTTTAGGTGATCTTAACTCATTTGACGCAAAAATTGATGAAGAATACTCACAAACCACTGAAGATGAATATCAGTCAGAAATAGAAAAATATAAACAGGCAGCCAAAGAATGTGTCAATGACTTGATTGAGATGAGAAAAAATCAAGCCAATTTATTAATTGTTCAAGAGCAATACAAAGATTTTTTTAAATTCTTAGATTATGAAAAGATCGAATATTCATTTAAGAATAATAATATTATTATTGATGGCTGGTTTAAAATTAAGGATAGCTCTATTCAATTACCTGATAATTTATCCATAAAAGGTAACTTAAACTGTGATGGGATTAAAGTAACCCAACTACCTCAACTTCCCTATAATTTATCGGTTGATGGTGAGTTTGAAATTCTTTCTTGCGGCATTTTAACGGAGTTACCTAATCGTTTATTTGTTAACTATTTAAATTTAGGGGATAGCTTTATAACTCAATTACCTGATGATTTATATGTGAATTATCTATTTTTGAGAGACAGCTTTATATCTCAATTACCTAATAACCTTTCTGTTGGTCAGCATTTAGACTTAAGAGGCACACCAATAACTCAATTACCAGATAATTTAAAGGTAGGGAAATCGCTCATTTTAGATGTAAGAAGAATTCGTAATATTGCTTATCGTGAATATATTGGCGAAGATCAAATTACATTATTTTCTGTATTTGTTAATGGAGAAATACAAATATCGGTACCTAGCTGGGAATTTTTAGGGAACCTTAAATCATTTGAAAGAAAAATAGATGTAAACTACCAAGGTGTAACCGCTCAGCAATACAAACAAGCCGCAAAAGAGTGTACTGACGAATTAATCGAGATGAGGAAAAACAACGTAGTAAATAACAACCAAATAACTACTAGTGACGTTGAAAATCCAAAAGCAAAAAACACGATAAAAGAGGCGATTACGCTATCTTCTACACCAGCTGAAAGTAGACAAGAAGATCAAGAATTTTTTAATAAATTACATAAATATCCATTGTTAGACACAGATCGATTTATTTATATTCATTATAGCGACAGCGATGTATGGATAGATTTTCGGGGCACTCCAATAACCAAAATTCCTAATAGGCTATTTATAAAAGGAAGTATGGATATAAGTGAGACCATGTTAACTAGACTTCCTAATAAATTATATGTAAAAGGTCTTTTAGATATTAGTGACACGGTGATAAGTGAATTACCTGATGGAATATATGTAAACAGGTTAAATGCTAGCAATACCCGCATTACTAAATTGCCAGATAACTTCTATGTCTATGATGATTTGTACTTCAACAATACACCAATAACTGAACTACCAAGTAATTTATTACTTAAGGGGGATATGGATTTATCTGATACGCCTATCACCAAACTGCCTGACAATTTATCAGTAGGTAGAAATTTGAAATTAAATAACACCAATATAACCACATTACCCGAGAATTTATCAGTGGGTAAAGGTTTGGATTTGGATGTTCAAAAGATAACTAATATTGTTTATCGTGAACATGTTGGTGAAGATGACATTAAGCTGTTTTCTGTATTTAATAATGGAGAAATACAGATATCGGTACCTAGCTGGAAATTTTTAGGCAACCTTAAATCATTTGAATCAAAAATAGATAAAAAATTTTCTGAGGTAGTAGCAAAACAATACAAACAAGTCGCACAAGACTGTATTGATGAATTAGCTAAGCGCAGAAATACTAATCGATCCATATAAAAGGATTTGCAATATGAAAATATTAAATAAAATTAATATAAAAACTTTTGTTACTGGATTGATGTTAAGTTTGTTTTCCTGTTTGGTTATTGCAAATGTTGAAAATGAAACGAGAACCAATCCTATTGAACTTCTGTATGAAAAACATGGAGCGTTTTTTGATTATTTAGATTATAAAAAAATTGATTACTCAATTAAGGGTAATTCTATATTTGTTTACGATTCTTTAAATTTGGACAATGAATATATTTTTTCATTACCCGATAATTTATTTATTAGTGGTAAATTAGATATCAACCCATGTTTTATCAAATTTCTACCAAATAACTTATCTGTAAGCGGCGATTTGAATTTATGCAATAACCTTAAAAGTGATATAGTGTCGGCAACTAATTTATCTGTTGGTGGTAATTTAGATTTGAGTTTTGGTAAAGTAAATGAATTGCCTGACAATCTATTTGTTGGCGGAGATTTAGATTTAAGACGTAATAATCTGTATGAAATACCCGATAACTTGTCTGTGAAAGGAGATTTGGATTTATCTGAGAATCCGCTTAATTATTTACCTGACAATTTTTATGTAGGTGGAAATCTTCATTTATTTGCCAACAATCTAGAAAAATTACCTAATAATTTAATGGTTGGTGGTCATTTGGATGTATCGTCTGGCATAGAAGAAATCCCAAATGATTTATTTTTGAATGGCGAACTATATTTATTGGGTTCAAGCGTAAATAAATTACCAGAAGGCCTTTCAGTTAAAAAAAATTTGGTTTTATCTCGTCGTATAACTGAATTGCCAGAACATTTATCAGTTGGTGGTGATTTAAATTTGAGTTTTGGTAAAGTAAATAAATTACCTGATAATTTATTTATTGGTGGAACTTTGAAATTGACTAGTTCAAGTACCATTGAATTACCCAATAATTTTGCTTTAGATGGCAATTTATATTTGGATGATAGCAACATTACTCAATTACCTGATAATTTATCATTGAAAGGGAATTTAACCTTATACAAAGGAAAATTAACTAAGTTATCTGATAATTTAACGGTGGGTGGTTATATTTATTTAAGAAGTACTCAAATTGCCGCGTTGCCTGCTAATTTATCTGTAGCAGGTGATTTGTATTTATATGAAACCCAAATAACCGAGCTACCCAATAATCTATCATTAAATAGCGGGCTTTATTTATATAAATCACCTGTAACTAAATTACCCGATAACCTATCTGTAGCAGGTGATTTATCTTTGCATGAAACCAAAATTACGGAGATTCCTAACGATTTGTCAGTAGGTGGAAAATTAGATTTAGATGTAAAAAGCATCAACAATATTGTCTATCGAGAATCTGTTGGAGCGCATAAGATTACCTTATTTTCGGTATTTGTTAATGGTGAAATACAAATATCCATACCTGAATGGGATTTTTTAGGTAATTTTGAATTATTTGAAGCAAGAATAGATAAAAAACTTTCTGAGGCAGAGACACAAGAATACAAAAAAGCAGCAAAACAATGTGTTGATGAGTTGATAAAAATACGAGATAACAAAGAACTCTAAATATTTATTTCATAAATATAAGAATGTGGTATTTAAATATATTTGCCTGAATAGATACTGCGAAGTGTTAATTAATCACGAAACGGTATAGAATCCTGAATATTTTTTACAAAAATTTAGCTTGCTGTCTTAATTTATCTTCAATCTGGCTTTGTTCTTTGCTAGCTGATTATAAATGATCGGAAGACTGACCATACATATTTAGCCAATCGATAACGGTGATTTTTTTATGATATAGACGCCATATCTCTTATCTGGAATATGGCGTTAGGTATATGCATTACTGTCATTGCTGAAATTACTATCAACAATGCGAGCAATTCCGACTCGTTAGATCACATCAGCGGGTTCTTAAATGAAATTAGCTTGTATTATTTTATAAATCGGACTACATTCGTTGGAGTGCTATTTTTACCATTACCATTTTAAATTTTCAGTCATCTAAGATTAATTTATGAGGGAATGTGATATGCCATATAAAACACGTGAAGATTTACCTGATTCAGTACGCCATGTCTTGCCTGAACATGCGCAAGATATTTTTAAAGAAGCATTTAATAGTGCAATTAAGGAATATCAAGATCCGCATAAACGGCGTGATAACAGTGCACCAGAAACGATTGCTTTTAAAGTAGCTTGGGCTGCTGTCGAAAAGGTTTATCACAAAGGTGAGGATGGTAAATGGGTAGCTAAATAGATATTTAAATGGTTTAAGTTGAGCAACACAGCTTAATATTTTGAAAAATTTATTTTTTGTATATTTATTTAGGAGATATATATATGTATATTTGTACACTTACTTATGTGAAGCCCATTACTGAAGTAGAAAAATATTTGTCACAGCATATTGATTATCTTGAGGACTATTACCGATCGGGACATTTTATTGCATCAGGTCCAAAAGTCCCTCGTACAGGTGGTGTGATTATTTGTCGTGCTGAGAATAAAGAGCAAGCGCTAGCAATATTACAAAAAGATCCGTTTTATATTCATCATATTGCTCAATATGAGATTATCGAGTTTGTGCCATCAAAATATACTGATGGGTTTGAAGAATTTATTTAAAAGTTAACTTCAAATATTTAAAGTTTATTATTCATTTTTGTGATATTTATCACATTTCGGTAAATATCACAAAAAGCTGCACATTTCACTAATCACCTGTCCTCTACAGATATACTTATATTTTTCCTGATCAATAAGGAAAAAGTTGGTTAGTAATTCTATTTTTTCCCTTTTATACTAAATTTGAATTATCAATAAATACAGGTGCTTAATTATGAAAAATAGAGGTTTACCAAAAGATTTTTTGTGGGGTGGTGCTGTTGCTGCTCATCAATTAGAAGGTGCTTGGCAAGTTGGTGGAAAAGGAATAAGTGTCGCTGATGTGATGACTGTTGGTTCACCAAAAAGTTATCGTAAAATTACTGAAGGTGTTATTGAAGGTGAATATTATCCTAATCATGAAGCTATTGATTTTTATCATCATTATAAAGGTGATATTAAGTTATTTGCTGAAATGGGTTTTAAATGTTTTCGTACTTCTATTGCTTGGACTCGTATCTTTCCAAAAGGTGATGAACTTGCACCAAATGAAGATGGGTTAAAATTTTATGATGATCTTTTTGATGAATGCTTAAAATACAATATTGAGCCAGTTGTTACACTTTCTCATTTTGAATTACCTTATTACCTTGTTACTGAGTATGGAGGATTCCGTAACCGTAAATTAATTAATTTTTTTGTCCGTTTTGCCGAGGTATGTTTTGAACGTTATAAGAATAAAGTCAAATATTGGATGACTTTTAACGAAATCAATAATCAAGCTAACTTTAATGAAGATTTTGCACCGTTTACTAACTCAGGTATTTTCTATAAACAAAGCGACGATCGCGAGCAGATTATGTATCAAGCTGCACATTATGAATTAGTTGCTAGTGCTAAAGCGGTACAAATTGGTCATGCTATTAATCCTGATTTTAAAATAGGCTGTATGTTGGCGATGATCCCTATCTATCCAGAGACTTGTAAACCAGGTGATATTCTAATGGCACAAAAGGCGATGGAGCGTAAATATTTTTTTGGTGATGTTCATGTCCATGGAGAGTATCCAAACCATATTAAAAATTATTGGCAACGTAAAGATTTTAAACTTTATATCACCAATCAAGATCTTGAGTTCTTGAAAAATGGAACAGTTGATTACATTGGCTTTAGCTATTACATGTCTAATGCAATTAGGAAAAAAGAAGATAATGAAAGCTATGAATATAACGAAAAAACCGATCTGATCGGCAATCAATATGTTAAAAAATCAGATTGGGGTTGGCAAATCGATCCTGAGGGACTTCGTTATACACTTAATTGGTTAACTGATATGTATCGTTTACCGCTTTTCATAGTTGAAAATGGTTTTGGCGCCTACGATAAAGTCGAAGCTGATGGTAGCGTGCACGATGCTTACCGTATTGATTATCTGCGTGAACATATTAAACAAATGAAACTTGCTGTTGAAGAAGATGGTGTTGATTTGATGGGATATACTCCTTGGGGATGTATTGATCTTGTTTCAGCAGGGACAGGTGAAATGGAAAAACGTTATGGATTTATCTATGTTGATAAAGATAACAAAGGTAACGGTTCACTAAAACGTAGCCGCAAAGCCTCATTCGCATGGTTTAAAAGAGTGATTGAGTCTAATGGCGAAGTCTTATAAAGCATAACTATTTTTAGGGGAATTTGAACTGCACCCCAAAAGTTGTACAAAAAAACTAAGCTGCTGGAAAATAATACTCCCGATATTGAACAGGACTCTTTTTGTCCAAGCTTAATTTAATTCTTCTATGATTATAATAATGGATATATTCCTCAATATCCGCTTTTAACTGCTCAATAGTATCATACTTATTTAAATAATAGACCTCGGATTTTAACAATCCAAAGAAGTTCTCAATAACAGCATTATCTAAGCAATTTCCTTTTCGAGACATACTTTGTACGATATTTCTCTCCTTTAGCTTTTGCTGATAATAACACATATGATAATGCCAACCTTGGTCGGAATGTAAAATAGGAAAATCGTCTTTTTTGAGTTTATTAATGGCTTTATCCAACATATCACCAACCAATTCATAACAAGGGCGTTCACTGAAGTTATAAGCCACAATTTCCCGATTGTATAAATCTAATATAGGTGATAAATACAGTTTTTTACTTCCCACTTTAAACTCAGTTGCATCTGTTACCCATTTCTGACCAGGTTTAGTCGCCTTAAAATCACGGTTTAATAGATTGGGCACAGCACCAAGACGACCTTTATAAGAACGATATTTTTTTCCTCTTATCAAGGATTTTAATCCCATTTCTTTCATTAAACGTAGCACCTTTTTATGATTCACAATGACATTCTTATTTTGTAATTCAGCCGTAATTCGTCGATAACCATAGCGACTAAAGTTATCTTCATAAATCTTGATAATAAGCGCTTTTAATTCACTATTTTTATCAATTTTAGATTTAGTCGAATCGTGATAGTAAAAAGTACTTCGCGACAAACCTGATGCGCTAAGCAATTTATTTAAGGGATATTTTTTCCTTAATTCATCAACTATTTGATACTTTTCTTTTTTTCCAATCTCTTTTGTCGAAGTAAGGCATCCAACTTTTTTAGATAAGCCACCTCCACTTCAAGGTCACTGACCATTTCGAGCAATTCTTCTTTTGTTTTTTCACTATTTTTTTTAACTTTTTGAGCCATTTTTTTATCCGCTTTTCCCTGTGGTGGATTCAGTGTCATTGAAAAACCTGCTTTGCCATATTTTTGGTATATTTTAAACCAGTGGCCTACACATCCAAAGTGTATATCAAACGCCAAAGCAGCTTGATTTTGAGAAAGATGATTGTCTATAAAATACCTGACCACTTTGTATTTAAACTCCGGAGAAAAACACCTTGGTTTTGTGATGGGTTTTAGTCCATCAATGCCTTTTCTTTTATATAACTTTACCCACGACTCCACTGTACCGACAGGCACTTGAAAGTGCCAAGCGGTTAAACCATAACCATCATTACTCTTAAAATAATGTTCAATGACTTGTTTTTTAAAATCGAATGTATATTTTTTTGCCATAATTTTGTTCCCAAAAGTAGATTTAAACAATCCAACTTTTGGGGTGCAGTTCATTCTACCTTATTAATGACATTCTTTATTGCATTTTTTGCTAAGTCTAGCCAACTAAAAATCTTAGGGCGAGCATCTGTAGTGCCAGCAATATTTAATATTAACGAACCGGTTATTTTTGGTATGCCGATTGTATATAATCCTTATTTAGCACTGCCTTTTTTCTTAGCGCCTATGGCTTGTGGAACATTAGGTTATTTGGCTATTAATACCGGTTTTATTCACCCTATCATCGCATTAATTCCATGGCCATCGCCAATGGGATTAGGGGCATTTATTAGCACTGGCGGTGATTTTAAAGCGGCTATTGTTGCCATATTTTCAGCTATTTTAGCTTTGCTAATTTATATTCCTTTTGTCAAATTATATGACAATAAATTGTATAAAGATGAGCAAGGTAAATCAGAAAGTCAAATTCAAACAGCTTAGTTTTTTATGTTTTAGATAAGAGCGTATACCTTTAATTAAATGGGGTACGCTCTTTTTCATTTATAATCATAAAGATCAATTGCGCCTATTTTCTATAAGGATCAAGCAATCATTTCGACTAAATTTACTACCTTTTTATACTTAAACGTAGTGTTTCCTGAAACTTTTTTACAAAAATCAGCTTTATTTAAACGGATTATGTTTTTTAAGGCTAATTATGTTAAGAAAATACATCATCCTTGACACCTTTTAATAACATTTTCCAGCAAAGTTTAATTATTTCTTACCTATGTTCAACAAATAAGATAGATTGGCTGCTCTATGGTAGATGAGTTTTATTATCATCAATTGCATTGCATATTAAATTATCAGCCTCTATTAAGTAAAGCTAACTGATCAATATTTGCTCAACATTTTTATTTTCTATGCTATATTGATGATTCCCTTTAACCTATTGTTACATGATTTATTAATGTGATTCATGTATTTTGCCGTTAAGTGGGTACGATAAATAATACTTTAATTAGGAGGTGCAAAATGTTTTATCTTAAACGTAAGTTGATAAAGTATTGCTACTTTATTGTATTTTTACTGATAAGCCAACAAGTACTTGCTGTTGAAAACGTAACACAAAAATTAGAAGCTGGCGCAGTTGCTTCGCCCGATCATTATGGTGCCATTGCTGCACAAGAAATTTTAAAAAAAGGTGGGAATGCAGCTGATGCTGCGGTGGCTACCGCATTTGCTCTTGCTGTTACTTATCCTGAAGCGGGTAACATTGGTGGGGGTGGTTTTATGACCCTTTGGATGGACGGTAAGCCTTATTTTATTGATTATCGTGAAGTTGCACCAAGCAAAGCTGATAAAGATATGTATCTTGATGATCATAAAAATGTGATCCCTAATTTAAGTTTATATTCTTACAAAGCATCGGGAGTACCGGGAACCGTTGCCGGTATGTGGGCGGTGCATCAACGTTTTGGTAAATTATCTTGGAAAGAGGTAATGGCACCAGCTATTCGATTTGCTAATGAAGGGTTTACCGTAGATAAACAGTTAGTTAAACGTTATCAAGAAGCAGCCGAGCTTGCACCTGCTAATGGTCACTTTAAGCAATACTTTGGTGCTATGCAAGCTGAAAAGGTGTTTAAACAGCCCGAACTTGGTAAAGTATTAGAGCGTATTGCAAACCAAGGTAGTGACGGATTTTATAAAGGCGAAACGGCTAAATTAATCGCACAACAGATGGAAAAAAATGACGGTTTAATTACTGAAAACGATTTGGCAAATTATCAGGCTAAATGGCGAGCTCCGTTAGTTGCTAACTGGCAAGATATGCAAATTGTTACCGCTCCTCCGCCAAGTTCAGGTGGCGTTGGTTTAATTCAACTTTTATTAATGAAACAAGATCTCGCGAATGATTTCAAAGATGTAAAAGTGAATTCACCACAATATATTCACTTATTAGCAGAAATAGAAAAACGTGTTTTTGCCGATCGAGCCGAATATATGGGAGATCCTGATTTTATCTCTGTACCTGTCACTGAATTGATTGATACTAATTATTTAGCGCAGAGAGCGAAACAAGTTAATCCAAAAGCTATTTCTATTACTGAACAAGTTAAACCTGGTTTAGATACTAATCGCGAAAAATTACAGACAACGCATTTTTCTATTGTGGATAAATGGGGTAATGCGGCATCGAATACTTATACGCTTAATGGCTGGTTTGGATCAGCGGTTGTAATAGAAGGCACAGGTATTATACTCAATAATGAAATGGATGATTTTAGTAGTAAACCAGGTGTCGCTAATCAGTTTGGTGTTGTGAGCAAAGATGCTAATGCAATTGAGCCAAATAAACGCCCTTTATCTTCTATGACGCCAAGTATATTTATTAAAAATAATGATGTCGCAATGGTTATTGGTACACCGGGCGGTTCAAGGATTTTTACTTCAATTTTTCAAGTGGTGACGAATGTCTTTGATAACCATATGTCATTAAAAGCAGCAATAGATGCTCCGCGTTATCACCATCAATTATTACCAACTAATCTTATCTTTATTGAGCGTTTTCAAAATAAAGTACCAGAAGATTTAAAAGATCAACTCAAACAAATGGGTTATCAGTTTAAGCAGCAAGATTTTAGCGGTGATATTCAAGCCATAAAAATTACGGATAATAAACCTGAAGCGGTATCAGATATTCGAGGCAGAGGTAAATCAATCATTGTAAAATAAATAATAAAAACCCGTTACTTGAACGGGTTTTTTGGTATTTATTGTTGGATAATTATTCAGGAATAATATCAACAATAAGTTTAGCAAATGCTTCGCTGTGTACTTGGAAGAACACTTCATGTTCACCAGTAGTACGCAGTACACCATTTGGTAAGCGAACTTCGCTTTTTGATACTTGAATACCACGAGCTTTAACAGCATCAGCGATATCACGAGTACCGATTGAACCAAATAATTTGCCTTCATCACCGGCTTTAGAAGTAATAGTTACTTTACCAAGTGCATTGATTTGAGCAACACGCTCTTCAGCTGCTTTCAATGTTTCTGCAAGCTTAGCTTCTAATTCAGCACGACGAGCTTCAAAGAATTCGATATTCTTTTTAGTTGCTGATACAGCTTTACCTTGTGGAATTAAAAAGTTACGTGCGTAACCTGCTTTAACATTAACTTGATCACCTAAGCTGCCTAAATTAGCAACTTTATCGAGTAGAATAATTTGCATTATATGTTCCCTCTGTTGCTAATTACTGATGATTATCAGTATATGGTAATAATGCCAAGTAACGAGCGCGTTTGATTGCGCGAGCTAATTGACGTTGATATTTTGCGCTAGTACCAGTGATACGGCTTGGTACGATTTTACCACTTTCTGTGATATAGCTTTTTAATAAAGAAACATCTTTATAATCAATTTCTTTAACGCCTTCTGCAGTAAAACGGCAGAATTTGCGACGACGGAAATAACGTGCCATTTGGCTATTCTCCTAATAGTTTAACTTGGTCAGCATGTAAAACAAGTTGGCTTGTTTTATTGCGTTTAGTGTGGGTGCTTATAAATCCACTAACTGAAACTTTGCTGCCTTTTCTTATGTAACTTAACTCATGATGTCCACTGGCTATGACGGGCATGATGCACCATGCTTGCCTTGTGAGTTCTGCTTCAACTTGCTCAGAAACATGTTCTAAATAAAATTGGCAGTGTGATATCCCACTTGGACTGACTTTCCTTATCGGTGTTTTAATAACAATACCCGATAACACTAAACGATTATTCTTCGGAATCATCGTCCATGTTTGTTTCGTTAAAATCTTCTTCCGAGCTACGACGCTCATCTTTAGCTTTTAACATAGGTGAAGTTTCAGTTACAGCATGTTTAGTACGCATAATTAAACTGCGAATTACTGCATCGTTAAAACGGAAGTTGTCTTCAAGTTCGTTAACCGCTTCTTGAGTTGCTTCAACATTCATTAGTACATAATGTGCTTTGTGCAGTTTTTCGATAGGATAGGCTAATTGGCGACGACCCCAATCTTCTAATCGATGGATTTTGCCACCATCAGTGGTTAACGTACCAGTATAACGTTCAATCATACCAGGTACTTGTTCACTTTGATCTGGGTGAACCATAAATACTATTTCGTAATGACGCATTATCGCTCCCTACGGATTAATCAGCTTTCTGTCGGGGCAACCGCAACCCATTGAAAGCAAGGAACATGAAAATAGGCGGTTGAAATCGACGGGGCATTATATATCAAGTTATTCTGTTTGACAAATGAATATATCAAGATATTTTTTGTAGATTGGTGTTGTATTTTGTTAGGGAAGCGTCTGTTTTTATGTGCATTTTTTATAAAGTTTCTTTACAGGGGAGGTGTCAAAAATCAAAATAAAAACTTTAATAAAATCAATACCTTTACTGACTGTTTTTGATGGTTATAAAAATGCGTTGTAAAATGTAACGATTTCTATACATTTTTGTTGATAAAATATGATATGCTTGGGCATATATAAATTGGCATTGGTTGATGTCTGTATAACTATATTAAAAGGAGAGGTTTGATGGCTCAGGAAACTATTTTTAGTAAAATCATTCGACAAGAAATTCCAGCGGATATCGTTTTTCAGGATGATAAAGTAACGGCATTTCGTGATATCTCTCCCCAAGCACCGACTCATGTGTTGATTATTCCAAATAAACTGATTCCAACCGTTAATGATATTCAAGATGAAGACGAAGTCGTTCTTGGGCATATGATGGTGGTTGCGGCTAAAATTGCCAAGCAAGAGGGTATTGATGAAAGCGGTTATCGTTTAATTATGAATTGTAATAAAGATGCTGGGCAAGAGGTTTTCCACCTGCATATGCATTTGTTAGGCGGTAAACATTTAGGTCGATTAATAGGTTAATCATTGTATGAAACAGATCAAACGTATTTTTGTTGTTGGTTTATTGGCTTTTTTGTTGGCCGGTTGTCATCTTATTGGCTTTTCTCAAAAAAAAGAGGCGAAACCTCCGGTTGAGGTTAATCAGCCTGATAATACTGGTGTGATTGAAACTCCACCACAAATTGTTCGACAAACGGATTGGCAGTCGATATTGTCGCCATTTATTCGTAAATTAGTGAGTTCTTCGTCTTTAAATTCTGATAATAGACTCATTTTAATTAGCGATATTCAAAATCGTAGTGGCGATTATCTTGCAAGTAATAAGATCAACGAGGCGCTGTATCAATTAATGCGTCAACAAAATACCTTCACAGTGGTAGATCAACAAGCTGTAAGCCAAGCCAAACAAACGCTGGGAATTTTGGCAGATGATAAACTGGTGTCACGCAGTAAGATGATTGGTTTGGCTAAATCAATCAATGCAAATTATGTCCTTTTTACAACAGTTTATAGAGTGCCAAGCGAAAGTAGTGACGCAGATCTTGCTATGGAGTTGCTTTCAACACAAAGTGGCGAGATTTTAACTAGAGTGGCCGCTAAAGATTTGCCGAAGCCGTCTGATAGCAATGCGCAACCAAATCAAGTTGATGGGGATAATCGATAATGGGACCATTGCTGATTGATGTTGAAGGTCTAACACTAACCCAAGACGATAAGAAGCTATTGCAAAATCCGTTGGTGGCTGGGGTGATTTTGTTTAGCCGTAATTATCAAGATCAAGCCCAATTGTTGGCATTGATAAACGAGATTCGTGCTGCTTCTTCACAGCGTTTATTAATCTCGGTTGATCATGAAGGTGGGCGTGTTCAGCGCTTTAGAGATGGGTTTACGGCGATTCCTCCTGCACAATCGTTTGCGGCGCTTAATGATCTTGAGCAAGCAAAATCGTTGGCGTTTGATGCTGGTTGGGTTCTTGCTATGGAGCTGATCGCGTTTGATATCGATCTGAGTTATGCTCCAGTTTTAGATTTAGGTCATGATTGCCTTGCTATTGGTACACGTTCGTTTCATCAGGATATCAATATTGCTTATCAGGTCGCTTCTGCCATGATTGATGGTATGCATGCAGCAGGGATGAAGACAACAGGAAAGCATTTTCCTGGGCATGGCCATGTGATTGCCGATTCGCATAAAGAAACCCCTGTTGATCATCGTGAAAAATCGTTGATTGAGCACGATATGCAGATTTTTACTAGGCTTATTGCTAATCATAAACTCGATGCGATTATGCCAGCTCATGTAATTTACCCCGCTTTTAATGATAAACCCGCAAGCGGTTCGCCGTTTTGGCTGAAGACCGTACTCCGTAATCAGTTGCATTTTAATGGTGTGGTTTTTTCTGATGATTTATCGATGGAAGGCGCTTCGGTCATGGGCAATCACGCTGAACGTGCTCAAGCAGCTTTAGCAGCTGGCTGTGATCTACTTTTAGCTTGTAATAATAGGACGGGGACTATGGCTATTTTAGAGCAATTAACCGCGCTAAATAAGGTTAATCCGCTAACATCAGAGAAAGTAAAATGTCTATTAACCAATACTAAAATCACCTATGCCGAATTAACGAAAAGCCCTGAGTGGCAAAGCCGTTGTGTTAATTTACAAAGACTGAATGAGAAGTGGGCAGACTATGCAAATAGCCATCATTGAAATTGACCATAATCAACACCTGATTGCATATAACGATTCAGCTAAGAAGCTTTTGGGTCATCAGTCGTTGGTGTTAAATCAATATTTTGATTATCGAGCTGTTTTCAATTTTGATAATACAGTCAGTATCGATAAACAAGATGATACGATTATTGTTTTAGATTCGCAGCATTTTTTGTTGCAGAAGGTGATGGCATCATCCAAAACAATATTTATTTTACAATCCATTGATTATCTGAAAAAACGCTTGTCTAAAATCAATGTGGTGAGTTGTCATGCTTTTGATATTTTTGCTACCCAAAGTGGGGTTATGCAGAAACTAATTGCGCAAGCTAAAGTGTTTTCTATGCAACGCGAGCCGTTATTGATTTCAGGTGAAACAGGTACCGGTAAAGATTTATTAGCTAATGCTTGTCATCAATATAGCCCGCGTGGTGATCAGACGTTTTTAGCCTTAAACTGTGCAGCCATGCCCGACGAAGTAGTTGAAAGTGAGTTATATGGTCATGCAGCAGGAGCGTACCCTGGAGCAATTGAGAGCAAAAAAGGCTTTTTTGAGCAAGCCAATGGTGGTTCAGTGTTGCTCGATGGCATTGATGAGATGTCTTTTCAAATGCAAACTAAGTTATTGCGTTTTATCAATGATGGCTATTTTCGTCGTGTTGGTGATGATAATGAGGTTTATGTCGATGTTAGAATTATTTGCGCAACAAAGGTTGATTTGGCCGATTTAGTTGAGCAAGGCAAATTTAGAAAAGATCTTTATTATAGACTGAATGTGTTGCCGCTTAATTTGCCTTCTTTACAAGAGCGCAAAGATGATATTGCACTACTTACTCATATTTTTGTCAATGAATTTGCCAATAAACAAAACATCACCCCACCAACAGTTGATGATAATGCCATTGGTTATTTAACTGGCTATTCATGGCCGGGTAATGTACGGCAACTTAAAAATATCCTTTATTCTGCATTGGCACAATTGAAAGAGCCTAAGTTAACCGTTAAAGATATCATGTTACCAACCTCAACCTCATCGCAATTGTCTTGGGTCGATAATATTGAAAATAAAACTTTAGATCAAATGACCAAACAATTTGAGAAAGAGATTTTATCAAAATTATATGACCAATATCCAAGCTCAAGAAAGCTTGCTAAAAGACTTGGTGTATCGCATACGGCGATTGCGAATAAGTTGCGGGAATATGGGATAGGGCGGTAGGTTTGTTTAGTCACGCTAAAAAAATTTTAATCACAGGTGGTGCTGGATTTGTTGGTTCTGCTGTTATTCGGTATATTATTGAATACACTCAACATCATGTTATTAATGTAGATAAATTAACTTATGCAGCAAATTTGCAATCGCTTGCGATGGTTTCTAACAGTGAACGGTATGTTTTTGAACAAATTGATATTTGTAATCAACAAGAATTGGAACGCGTTTTTCAACAATATCAACCCGATGCTGTGATTCATTTGGCCGCTGAAAGTCATGTGGATACTTCAATAATGAATCCAGCTGTTTTTATCGAAAATAATATTATTGGTACTTTTACACTTTTAGAAGTCTCTCGATATTATTGGTGCAATTTATCAGAGGAACGTAAACATAATTTTCGGTTTATTCATGTTTCAACTGATGAAGTTTATGGTGATTTAGGATGTACAAAACAGCGCTTCACAGAAGCGACTCCTTATTCACCAAGTAGCCCATATTCGGCGTCTAAGGCATCAAGTGACCATTTAGTTGCGGCGTGGCATCGCACTTATAATCTACCAACAATTATAACCCATAGTACTAACAATTATGGACCTTTTCAGCATGCTGAAAAATTAATTCCGTCAGTAATCTCAAAGGGATTAGCTGGTAAACCAATTTCTATTTATGGCAGTGGCTTGCAGATTCGTGATTGGATATATGTCGAGGATAATGCTAAAGCTTTATATACTATTTTAGTAAATGGTAAAATTGGAGAAATTTATAATATTGGAGCTAATAATGAATATACTAATTTAGATGTAGTGCAAATTATTTGTTCAATATTAGATAAACTTATTCCAAAACACCCGCATGGAATTAAACAATATCAAAATTTAATTCAATTTATGACCGATCGACCTGGTCACGACTTTCGATATGCTATCGATTCATCTAAAATACAAACTCAATTAGGCTGGAAGCCACAGGAAAGATTTGAAAGTGGTTTGAGAAAAACAATTTTATGGTATTTAAATAATATAGGAATTCAAGGATAATTTATGTTGCCTAAAGTATCAATTGTCGTGCCAGTCTATAACGTAGAAAAGTATTTACGGCAGTGTTTGGACAGTATTATAAATCAGACATTAACAAATATAGAAATCATTTGTGTAAATGATGGTTCTACTGATAATTCTCTTACTATTTTACAAGAGTATGCTGATAAAGATTCAAGAATTCGAGTCATAGACAAACCTAATAGTGGCTATGGTCATTCAATGAATATAGGTTTTCAACTATGTACTGGTGAATATATAGGTATAGTTGAGTCTGATGATTTTGCTAAATCCGAAATGTTTGAAATATTATATAAAATAGCAATTGAAAATGATTTAGATATTGCAAGATGCCACTTTTTTACATTTACACAAAAAGATAGTTCAATTAAAAAAATAGATTCATATCAAATGGAAACTAATGTCTTAATTAATCCACAAAATGATTTATCGCCATTTTTACAGTGGCCGTCGGTATGGGCTAATATTTATAAGCGAACATTTATTCAGAAAAATAATCTGAAATTTTTAGAAACACCCGGCGCATCATATCAAGATACAGCATTTAGTTTTAAAGTCTATGCCTGCGCAACACGAATGATGCTTATTGACGCTCCATTAATTTATTATCGAATACATGATCAGTCGTCAATAAAGAGTAAAGATAAGGTGTTTTGTATTTGTGATGAATTTAATGAAATAATGGCATTTTGCAAAAATAAAATGTTATATGAAAAACTTAAATATCTAATTTGCTATCTTCAATATAAAAGCTATAAATGGAATTATAATAGATTAGAAATGCCTCATCGATATTTGTTCCTACTACATTGGTCAAAAGAGATACGAAAAAATAGCGAAATTTATTCAAGAAATAATCCTTTTTTTATTTTTAAAGATCTTAAAAAAATTGTGGTTATTAAATTGTTACCATTATTATATAGATATAGGAATGAGTTGTGAAACAAGAATAACAGTTTTATTCAAAATAAAATGTCTTTAATTATAAATGGATGTCTAAGATAGGTTTCAATAAAAGGGATGTTATGTATTCACTTAATACTAAATATATAGATCGGTTAGATCATTTACGTTTTTTTGCTGCAATTTTGCTGATTTTTCATCATTTCCGTGGAAATGTTAATTGGAATGGTCATTTACAATTGGAGTCGATTATACCGTTATGGTTACAAAATGGCTCAACGGGTGTATCTTTTTTTCTTGTCTTAACCGGTTTTTTATTTTGTCAAATAAGTAATGGTGGACAGGAAAATTTAAAATATTGGGGGTTTATTTATAATCGTGTTTTAAGAATTTTTCCTTTAATGATCTTTTTGGTGTTTATTATAATTTGTTGTAGTAGGCAAACATCAACTCCTATGGATATATTAAGAATAATTACTTTACAGCTCAACACGGGAAATTCATTGACAGGTTGGGGACATGATTTTTACCCAAGTGGTCCAATTTGGACTATAGCTGTGGAATTTCAATTTTATCTTTTTTTCCCTTTTCTCTCATTATTTTTAAATCGTTATGGAATTAAATATTTAGTGGCATTAGTGATTTTGATGATAGCTACAAGATTTAATATTGCTATATTAAAAGGCGGAGACATATATTACAACGTCTATCATAGTATTATTGGTCGATTAGACCAATTTATTATTGGCATGATATTAGGATATTATTATCAAAAAGGTATTTTTCGTTTTCTAGAAAAATGGAAATATCAGTTATGTTTTTTATCTACTACTATACTTATATTCACTTATCTTTTTAAATTTAAAAAGCTTAATGTGATATATACATCTCTATCTTTTACTATTGAAGCGGTTCTTTGGGGAATAATTACTTTATGCTATATTTATATTCGATTACCTAAGATAAATAAGTTAAATACTATTTTATCTTATTTAGGTATGTGTAGCTTTTCGATGTATTTATTGCACCTGCCTATTGGAATTATGTTAAATAAATTAATTGGGTGGCAAGTACCTCAAGATGTTTTTACATCTTTATCTCAATCTATAATTATATGTATTTTAACAATTTTAGTTTCACTTTTTACTTTTAATTTGATTGAAAAACCATTTATGAAAATGAGAATAAAATATACAAAAGAATAATATCTTATTATTTATTAAGGAATAGTTATGGGATTTAGAAGTTGGTTTTTTTCTAAAATTTATGCCGATAATAAAAAAGTTAAACATGAAGTTTTAGATATAAATTGTAAGTTAGATGGGTTAAATCACCAAATATCTTCTCACACGAAATATTTTCATAATTTTGGACAAGATAAAGAGTACGAGGAACTCTTGCAGCGAATGGTTTTTTTAGAAGAAAAATTAGAGCTAATATATAGACTAACTGAAAAAAATACTAATCTAAATATCGATATTCGTAATTTAAGCCAAACAATTAATCTTATTTCAACCAATAGAACAATTAATAAAAAACAAAAGATTACTTGTTTGTTTTTAGTGCATAATATTGAGTCATGGGATAGTGTTTTTTCTATTTATCAAGAGATGCTTTGTCATAATCAATTCAATGTTATTGTTGCATCAATAAATAGGAGATATCCAGGTAGCAAAATATTTAAAGATGAAGAATATGTACATAATATTTTATCACAATTAAATGTGCCTCATTTGAGATTCAATAATAATAATTCATATGAGGATTTAAATATTATTAAAACATTGGCTCCTAATGTGATTTTTAGGCAATCACAATGGGATTATGATGTTCCTCCAGCTTTTAGCACAGATAATTTAAGATTTGCAAAACTATGCTTGGTTCCGTATGAAATTATGAATTTTGTTCAGTTAGGATTCAATCATTTATCTAGTCATTACCATAGTTCTTGTTGGAAGCTTTTTGTCGCAAATCAGCAAACCAAAATAGAGCAAGAACAACATGATAAACTTAATGGAATTAATGTCTTTGTAACAGGTCATCCTAAAGTAAAAGCGTTAAAAAACGCCAAACCCAAATGGCCGATTGTTTCAAATTCTAATGATAAAAAATTTAGAATCTTGTGGGCTTCTCATCATAGTATAGATAAAAATTGGAGCAATTTTGGTGTTTTTTTAGATATATATAATGATATGTTAAATTGGGCAAAAGAAGATGATTCAATCGAGTTCGTATTTAGTCCTCATCCAGCATTAGTGACTGTTTTGGAGGCAATAACAGACGAAACTCTTAAACGTAGCGTGCAAGAGTTTTTTGTAGAATGGAATAAGCTAGATAATACCTATTTTTACAGGGAAGGTCCTTATGGTCCACTATTTCAAGCTTCAGATATTTTAATCATGGATGGTATAAGTTGGCTATTAGAATATCAATTGATGAAAAAGCCATTAATTTTTATTGAACGTGAAGATCATTCTGCATTTACGGTGAATGGTGAGCTAATTGCAAATGGAACAAATAGAGTGTCTACATTTGAACAGGCAAAAGCGTTAGCATATCGATTTAAAAATGGCGAGCCAGATCCAAATCGAAAGAATCAAGATATTGTTGTTGAGCAGTTATTGTCAATTGATAATGCTGCAGAAAATATTGTGGATTCAATATTGGAAGATATGACATTTTAAATTGAAAATGTTTAACTAGCTTAATTGATTTTATTTAAAATAGAAGTTTTTGTTGTTTATTCCTGCAAAGAAAATAAAATGGAATTAATAACAATGGATTTCTATTTTTAGTACAGTTGGAAAGCTAAGAAAATTTCTTACCAATTGAATCTAAAAAAACGATAGTAAAGTGTGTAACAAAACCAAATTACATAGTTTTTGCGTTTTATAATCAAAAATTTTTTTTTATCTTTTTTATTGAGCTTTCCTTTTTGGAAAAGTTGTTCTTTTTTTATGAAATTGGATTCAACTAAGTAATCGTTAATTGCTTTATATTTCCATTTTTTTATACAGTCAATCATATAAGAAATTTCACGTTGAAAAATGAATTCTGAAGCTAACTGAATTATTTCTTTTTTGTCATTTTTATCATAATTATTGCTTAGATAAAGCAAAATTTGTTCACGTCCTTTAATATCAGAAAGCCATTTATTTTTAGACCATTCAGAAGACATTACGGAATCAGATCTTTGAATGTAATTAAACAAATGTTCTTTTACGCAGTAGAAACTACAGTTATTAAGGAGTTGAACCGTAAATAATAGGTCTTCAGAGATAGTACGGGCAACTTCAAAATATATATGTTTTTCTAATAAAATACTTTTACGAATTAACATACCTGAAAAATGGAAATATCCATTTTGTTGAAAATATAAATCCAAAATATTTCCTTCCTTAAATAAACAAGGCATAACCGTAAGCTTACCTGAAGTACTAACTCTGTTATATCCACAATAAACTACATCGGCATTTTTTTGAATTTGTTTGGATAACATTTTCTCTAAAAAATAAGAAGAATACATATCATCACTATCAAGAAATGATACAAACTCTCCACTTGATAGCTCAATACCTTTATTTCTAGCAGCAGATACGCCCTTATTTTTTTGATTGTATAAAATGACATGGTTATTTTTTCTTTTATATTCTTCTAAAATCTCCAATGAATTATCAGTTGAACCATCATTTATCAAAATAATTTCATAATGGTTATAAGATTGAGCTTTTAATGAATGTAGGGTATTTAATATAAACTCACTGGAATTATAAACAGGAATAATGATTGATATTAATGGGTTATTTTTATTCATTTATGTGCTCACGGTTTGAGATGTGTTAAGATCTAATAATTTCATTGCTAAATATTTGCATATTTTTAATAAAAATATACTATATTATACAATTAAATATTTAAGGAATCTAAATGAAATATGATTATCTAATTGTTGGCAGTGGTCTATTTGGCTCTATATGTGCTTATGAATTAAAAAAAAGAGGGTATAAAATACTTCTAATAGAAAAAAGAGACCACTTAGCTGGAAATATATATACCGAAGATAATGAAGGCATTCAAGTCCATAAATATGGAGCTCATATTTTCCATACTAATAATAAAGCTGTATGGGATTACATTAATCGTTTTGCAGAATTTAATCGTTTTACTAATTCACCCATAGCAAATTATAAGAATAAACTATTTAATTTGCCATTCAATATGAATACTTTTTATCAATTATGGGGCGTGAAAACACCTAAAGAGGCTAAGGCAAAAATTGAAGAGCAAAAAAAGTTATATCATATTGAAAACCCAAAAAATCTTGAAGAACAAGCCATATCGCTAATTGGAAAAGATATTTATGAGATATTAATCAAAGGATATACCGAAAAACAATGGGGAAGAAAAGCCACTGAACTTCCTCCATTTATAATTAATAGATTACCAGTTCGATTTACTTTTGATAATAATTACTTCAATGATAAATATCAAGGAATTCCAATTGGAGGATATACTCAAATCATTGAAAAAATGCTTGAAGGTATTGATGTAGAATTAAATACTGACTTTTTTGAGAATAAGGAAAAGAATCTTGAGTTAGCGAATAAGATTATTTACACGGGTTCGATCGATAAATTCTATGATTATCAATACGGCGCTCTAGAATATCGATCGTTACATTTTGAAAACGAAACAATTAACGAATCAAATTATCAAGGAAATGCTGTAATTAATTATACTGAATACGAAATTCCTTATACTCGCATTATCGAACATAAACATTTTGATTATGTTGAAACTGATCACACAATTATAACTAAAGAATATCCTCGCGATTGGAAGATTGGCGATGAAGCATACTATCCAATCAACGACGATAAAAATGCGACATTATTTAAGAAATATAAAGAGCTTGCCGATCAAGAAAAATTAATTCATTTTGGTGGCAGATTAGCTGAATATAAATATTATGATATGCATAATGTTATAGAAAATGCTTTAAATTTCATCAATTCGATCAAATAAGATTTCACTTATATTAAGAGAACTTTTAAATGAATATAAAAATTGCTGTATGTCATCACAAAGATGGACTTTATTTTAAAAATGCTTATATTATGCCAATTCATGTAGGCAGGGCGGTTAGTTCAGTAAATTTACCTTTTTGTATAGGTGATGATACTGGAGACAATATTTCAGATAAAAATAAAAGTTGGTGCGAGTTAACAGCACTTTATTGGATGTGGAAAAATTTAGATGCAGATTATTATGGACTGATGCATTATAGACGATATTTATCTTTTACTAGATCTGATGGTTATGAAATTTTTCATGATTTTAATGATAAAATAATCAATAATGATTTATCTGAAGCTAATATTGAAAATGAATGTAAAAATTATGAAATAATTACTAGTCCAGTATGGAATGTTCATCCTGCTGGGTTGCCCGATCATATAATGTCTGGTTATGATTTTTATTGCATGGATCATTATCAAAAAGATCTAGACATAGTCATAGAAATAATAAAAAAAGATCATCCAGATTTTTATTTACCTTTCTTGGAGACTATCTATTCTAAACAAACTTTCTTCTTTAATATTTCAATCATGAAGAAAGAATATTTTAAAGAATATTGTAGTTTTATATTTGATATTTTAAAAAAAGCTGAGCAGAAGATTGATATATCCAGTTATAACACTTATCAAAAACGTGTATTAGGATTTTTAGCGGAACGATTGACCAACGCTTATGTTACGTATGCTAAAAGAAAATATAAAAATATTAGAATATCTACTAAAGGAATTCTTGCTTTAGCTGAGGTATTACCTGTATCAGAAATAAAGTTACCAGCCTGTTCAACTGATTTAATACTAAAAGAGACAATACATATATGTCTTTCCTTTGATGACAATTATTCCCCTCATGCAGATGTAACAATAACATCATTATTAAATAATACTAATCCAAATCAATCGATCCACTTTCATATATTGTGTGATGACAAACTATCCAATGAGAATAGATTATTAATTAGTAGTGACAGGGGGGATAATGTAAAATTTTCATTTTATGATATTGATACAAGTCTTTTTTCATCCCTACCTTTAAATAGAAATTATATTTCAGTTAATACATATTATCGTTTAGTTATTCATAATCTTTTGAAGCATATTGATAAAGTAATTTATATTGATTCTGATACTGTTGTTTACGGTAATATTGCAGAGTTATGGCAGGAAGATATTGAGGATTATACTATAGGAGCATGTTTGGATGAAGGTGGGTTGTTGCAATCTCGCCGACTTTTATTAGGTGATACTCATAATTATTTTAATGCTGGCATTGCGGTGTTTAATATAAAAAAAATTAATGAAACTTATTCTGATGTTTTTAAAAATTATATGGAAAACTACTATATATATAATGAACGTATTGTGTTACAAGATCAAGATATACTAAATTTAACGTTTAAAGATAATAGTAAAATTATACCACTAAGATGGAATGTAAATTCGCGTATATTTACTTTTAACGAGCTTGATAGAAAATATAACAAACAGGATGAGTTAAATGCAATACATCATTGTGGAATTATTCATTATTCAGACTCTAAGAAACCTTGGAAGAAGAGCTGTAATCATCCGTTAAAAGGCTTATATTGGTCTATAAGGAAAGAAAGTAACCGTTTTCCATTGTCACGTAAAGAAGAAAAAATAGAAGTTATCCATAATGCTAAATTTAAAAAAGGTATAAAGAGCAAGATAAGAAAATTAATTGAGAAATTTAAAAAGTAAAAACTCGAAGTTAAAGTTACTATTGTTTAATGTGACATTATTATAATAAAAACCTCATTATATATGCATGTATATATAAGGTTTATTTATAATAACTAACTTATTTTCATATTTAGCTCTTTTTTATTTTATTGGAACTATCCCCCAAAAATGATCCTAGTCACCTCCCCCTAGGGGGGAGTCAACCTTAGATAAGTAGATAGGCGAATTGCATCAAATAAAACTAGCCCTAGAGGTTTAACGGTTTAGCAATAGCGAATTTCTATCAAACAATACGGAAAAGTTTCACAAGGTATTAAGCAAGAACACTTTCATTTAACATAAAGTAGTAAAATAAGCAGTGTAATTTTATATAAAATTATGGAACTAATAACGAGGATTTTTTATTTTTCTTAAACAATATTTAAGATAGCAAATTAAACCAGATAATAATTTTTTCTGGTGTAATCTATGTTTTGCACAATACCTCCATTGTGTTGCTGTAATGGCTGATAGCAAAGATGTTGATTTCCATGGAGATGCTGATTTTGCATCAAGAAAATATTGCGAGCATTTATAATCTCTAGCCCATTTGTGCCACGGTTTGGTTGGTCCAATGTAATGAATTAGTATTGTTTCATCTAAAATAGGCGAGTAGCCATTAACGCTTGATTTATATTTTAATTCGTAATTAATACTGACTTGTTGGTTATATTTTCTATCAAGGTACTTAACCTTTTCGAGTAATATAATATTTAATACATCTTGATCTAAATGTGTAAAGTTTTCTGATAGATTTGAATCGGAAAGTAACTCCAATGCTTTGCTATTTACACTAAATTCTTTCCATTTTTTTAGATCAATTAGTAAAAAACCTGCATTGAAGTAGCCTGATGATAATTTATGTTCGTTGAGTCGGGTTGCACATTTATTCCACCATATTGGATCTTTTTCTGTCACTACATAGGCAATATTATCATCAAACTTTAATGTAACTAATTCTTGCAATGAGCCTTTACAGGTAATATCGGCATCCAGATAAAGAATTTTATCCATTTTTTCATAGAAATAATCAGCTACTATAAATCTAAAGTAGGTTGCAATTGTCCAATTTTTAGTAGTTGGCAAGTGTGATAAACTATTATCATCCACTAAATAAATTGTTATATTTGTATTATATTTATCGGCGAGTTGCTCTAATTTTAGTTCAAGATCATCGTTAATGTAATTTGTAAATATATGGAAACTAAAATCCAAATTAGGATTAGCTAATAAAATAGAAGTAATAGAAACAGCGCAACCTAAAAAAAAATTTTTATCAATGCCATATGCAATATTTAATTGATTCGCGTCATGACTGAGTCCAAATCTTATTCTTTTTTTTATAATATTATTTGCATTGAAATACATTGCTTACTTCCTATTGCAGCATCCTTTAATAAAATTAATTATTCATTATTTATTTGTGTTTTATACAGTAAAGAATAAAACTTTGTTTTGACCTTGTTTGTATTATATAGATAAAACAAATTTTTTCTAGTTGAAAAAGAATTGTAATAAAATTTTAAGTTAATAGATTATGTATAGTATAATCCCCTTTCAGATTAATTTTGTTACTTTATTATGTCTAATAAATATAGCTCATTGAATACCATTAAACAATTGTGGCCTTTTATTTATCCACATAAAAAAGCGTTAATTGTTGCAATTATCGCGCTTTTGTTAAATGCTGCAACTGATGCAACTCTCATCTCACTAACAAAACCCCTACTAGATAATGGGTTAATGGATAAAAATTATGAGTTATTAATTCTTTTTTCAATTGGCATCATTGGGTTAATTGCGTTACGCGGGCTATCAAACTATTGTTCTACTTATTGTCTTTCTTGGTTATCAGGTAAAGTGGTCACTAAATTTAGACAGATGATTTTCAATCACTTAGTCAAAAGTCCTATTAGTTTTCTCGATAAAAATCCCATTGGAGAACTTGTTACGGTAATAACATACAATACACAACTATTATCAAAAGCATCATCAGATGCACTGATTATTTTGGTAAGAGAAATCGCTTATGCTATCGGTTTATGTGTTGTTATGTTTTATGGTAATTGGAAGTTGGCTTTAGTGTTAATTATTGTTGTACCGTTAGTTATTTTTATAGCTCAATTTATTGCAAAGAAGTTTCGGAATACACTTGTTTCTATGCAAAAAGGAATAGGTAATATTACAACTGCAGCAGATGAAATGTTGAAGGGGCATAAAGAAATTTTAATTTTTAATGCTCAAAAATATGAAAAAAATAATTTTTATTCAATCAATAAACTTTTTAGGAAAAGTATCTTAAAAATCGTACTTGTTTCGGGGTTATCAACACCTATAATTCAATTGGTTGCTACATTGGCTTTAGGATTAATTTTATTTCTTGTTGCAAGCCAAGCATTGGAGATCACACCGGGTTCTTTTACTGTGGTTTTTTCTGCTATGGTTGCAGTAATGCGTCCTTTAAGAGAGTTAACTAGTGTTCATCTTGAATTACAAAAAGGTTCTGTAGCTTGTGAATCATTATTTGGGCTTTTAAATTTACCACTTGAAGAAGACAACGGAATAATTGAGTTGAATAGAGCAAAAGGTGAAATTGAGTTTTGTCAGGTCACTTATACTTATCCAACAAGAACAACACCATCTTTAAATAATATTAGCTTTAAAATTAAAAAAGGCGAAACAGTAGCTTTAGTGGGGCGTTCTGGTGCAGGAAAATCAACAATAGCAAGCCTGATACCTAGGTTTTATGATGTACAAAAAGGAAAAATACTGTTAGATGGTATTGATATCAAAGATTATACGCTTGCCTCATTGCGGAAGCAAATTGGTTATGTTTCACAAAAAGTCCATTTATTTAATGGAACTATAGCGGATAACATAATTTATGGTGCTAAAAATCAGTACACTCGAGAAGATATTATTAATGCAGCTAAACAAGCTAATGCAATGGAGTTTATCGAAAAATTAGAAAATGGCTTGGATACAGAAATTGGTGATAATGGTGTTTTATTATCAGGTGGACAACGACAAAGAATTGCTATTGCAAGAGTTCTTTTACGTGATAACCCCATTTTAATTCTTGATGAAGCTACCTCTGCGTTGGATAATGAATCTGAACGGTTTGTCCAACAAGCTATAGAGCATTTACAAAAAAATCGAACTTCTATTGTTATCGCTCATAGGTTGTCAACAATTGAAAAAGCTGATCGAATATTAGTTATTGATGATGGCTTGATAATTGAAGATGGCTCTCATAGCTCATTATTACTTCAAAATGGTATTTATGCCAAGATGTATCAAATGCAATTTAATTCTTAACCAAATAAATATTATGAAAAAAAATAATAATCAATCAATTAATCACGATATTGATCGAGACTCATCTACATGGAAGACTTTTTCTAAGTTATGGCCTTATATTGCTAAACACAAATTGATTCTGTTTTTTTCAGTCATATTGCTTGTTTTTAGTGCATTTGCTGATACTTCGCTTATTGCGTTGTTACAGCCTTTACTTGATAAAGGTTTTGTTGAAAATGATCAGCATTTTTTGATGATGGCGCCTTTTTATATTTTCGGACTAGTATTACTCCGGGGTATCGCAAATTATGGATATTCTTTCTTTTTATCTTTGGTTTCTACAAAAATCGTACTTAATATTCGTCAGCGCCTTTTTAGTCATTTTGTCGATGCTCCGGTAAGTTACTATGACCAAAACTCTACAGGAAGATTATTGTCTCGCATTACCTATGATACCGATCAAGTCGCTTCATCATCATCTGATGCTTTGATAACGATAGTGCGTGAATCAGCTTTTATTTGTGGGTTATTTTATACAATGTTCAGCAATAGCTGGCAGTTGTCTTTATCGTTGATTATTATTACGCCAATTGTTATTGGATTAATCTCTTTTATTTCTATAAAATTTAGAAGATTAGCCAAAAATATGCAAAATTCAATGGGTAATGTCACCATGTCTGTTGAACAAATGCTAAAAGGCCATCGAGAAATTATTCTTTTTGGCGCCCAAGATGAAGAGTCAAAAAACTTTGATAAAGTGAATAACAAATTTCGTCGCGATGGTATGAGATTAGTGTCTATTTCTGCATTATCAACGCCTATTGTTCAACTTATCATTTCGTTCGCTATTGCTTTTGTTTTGTTAATGGCGAGTAACCCTGATTTGAGTATTAGTCCCGGGCAGTTTACGGTCGTTTTTTCTTCTTTAGTTGCATTAATGCAACCAATAAAAAGTTTAACTAGTGTTAATGCCGAATTTCAAAAAGGGATGGCGGCTTGTCAAACTTTGTTTGCTATTTTTGAGCAGCCAATAGAAAAAGATAATGGAAAAATCAATATTGAGCGAGTTAAAGGCAATATTGAATTTAGACATGTCAGTTTTACTTATGAAAATAGACAAGAGCCGGCATTGAAAGATATTAGCTTTTTGGTAGAGCCATGTAAAACAGTAGCGTTAGTTGGGCGTTCGGGATCAGGAAAAACAACTATCGCGAGTTTGCTTACGCGTTTTTATGATATAAGTGAAGGTGAAATTTTAATTGATAATAATAATATTCAAGATTTAACTTTATATAGTTTGCGTAATCAAATTGGGTTAGTTTCACAAAATGTACATTTGTTTAATGATACTGTTGCAAATAATATCGCTTACGGGAAAGTAGGTGAATATTCTCGAGATGAAATAGAAGAAGCCGCTAAAAAAGCGTATGCATATGATTTTATTATAGAGCTTGAAAATGGATTTGATACAATAGTGGGTGAAAGTGGTGTGTTATTATCTGGCGGTCAACGACAACGTATTGCAATAGCAAGAGCTTTATTACGAGATACGCCGATACTAGTACTTGATGAAGCCACTTCAGCCTTAGATACTGAATCAGAACAAGCAATCCAAAAAGCTTTAGATGTTCTACAAACAGGACGGACATCAATAGTTATTGCTCATCGGTTATCAACAATTGAAAATGCGGATAAAATACTTGTCATTGATAGTGGCAAGATTATTGAGCAAGGTAATCATCAAGAATTGTTATCAATGAATGGATTATATGCAAAGTTATATCAAGGAAATTTTACAAATTAATATGATGAAGAGTTTTTAAAATTTAGATATAAATATATTTTGCATGATAGGATATTAAAAGACATATGATTAATAAAGTACTAGAATGTATTAAATACTTGAATAGGCAGAGAAATTTAAAGATAAAACCGTTTAAATTGGCTATTAAATTAGCTTTATTAAATCGAAAAAAAAAGGTAAGGTCTGAATTTTTTCTAGAAAAGTATCGTTCTGTAGCAATTCTTATGAATGATCAAGGAATTGGCGATGCAATAGTAACTTCCTACTTAATTAATACTCTTCGAGAAAATGGCTTTCAGGTTTATGTCGTAGTAGAAAAAAGGATAGCCTTTCTTTTTGATAAATTTATTTCTGTAGATGGGGTTTTATTCTACGATAGGAATAAAAACATAAAACAGATAAAAGAACAATTACAGAGTATAAGGATTGATGTCGCAATTGATCTGGTTGATAAAGGCCAAAATAGTGTAAGGCGAGCTCAAATAATTCAAGCTATCAATCCGTTACATACAATTGGTTTTAATCAAGATAAATATAAATTGTATGATACATCAATTTATTATCACGAATACAAATCTCATATTTCAAAGAGAAGTCAGAAAATACTTGAATTTATGCGTATTCAGCCCACGCCTATAAGGTACTTTGTTAATATTCCAACCGAAGCCGAGCTTTCGGCTAAAGATTTTATAAGTTCGTTGCTTGCTTCGAATAAAAATATCATTATTTTTAATCCTTATGGTTCAAATGAGGCTAGAAGCTTTTCTAATTCTCAAATTGATACAACTTTATCCTTTTTATCACAATATGATAATTGTATAACAATTGTCGTGGGCGAACCTAATAAAATATCTCATATTAAAGCTAAAAAAAATATTATTATCAATCCATTACCTACTTTTTTTGAAAGTGTTGCTTTAGTGAAGTTTTCAAATTTGGTGATTTCTGTTGACACTTCAATTGTGCATATTGCTTCTATTTATAATAAAAAAATGCTTTGTGTTTATAATAATCGGATTATTGATAATAAGTTTATTAATAATTATGTGTGGGGACCAAATTATGCCAATGCAATACAAATGTTTACAAATGATCATTTAGGTACTGGACTTGGTGATCCGATAGCCAATCTTGATATTGGTATTGTGCTCGAACAATTAAAATTAGAAATAGAAAAATTATAAAAGTTTATCAAAAGAATAGGAATAATTTTGATGGATTTAAAGCAAAAATTGCGACAGTTAAATTGGCAACGTAATTTTATTACTAAAAAATTAAATATATTTTATATATGAAATTTTTGTTTATTTTTACTCTTTTTTTAAAAAAGAAAAAAAACTTTATTTAATGCCAATACGATAAAGAAAGTACTTGTTATTAGAAATGATTGTATTGGTGATATGATCGTTACAACGCCATTTATCCGGTATTTGGCTGATAATGGATATGAAGTTTATATTTCTTCTCGAAAAAGTAGCTTAGAAATTTTAGATAACAATCCATATATAACTGGGCGTTTTTTGTATAATGATAAAAATTTTGGTGAGTTAGTTAACTCGCTAAAAACTGTCAGAAAACATAAATTTGACTTGGCAATTGATGCAAGATTTCATAGACGGTTAGATTTAAAACATTTGTTTTTTTGTTGTTTTGTTAAAAGTACACATTTGCTTAGTTACAATAAAAGCAATATAAAATCATTCAATATTTCTTTACCTTATTATCAGCCGGCAGATCATGTTACAAATCAACTTAAATATTATTTAACATACCTTAGTATCAAATACGGTTCTTTTAATTACGAAATTTTTATTGATTCTGTTAAAGAAAAAAATGTAGACATATTTATTACTAATAATATTAAACCTCAGAATAAATTTGTGGTAATAAATCCCTATGGTAGTTCAAAATATCGTTGCTTATCTGAGCACCAGATTAAAATGTTGTGTGATCTGTTAAAAAATTGTCATCAGAAATATAAAATAATATTAATTGGTCAAGGTGAAAAATTTGATAAATTATTTATACCAGACTGTATTAAATTTCAATCTCCTGCAATTTCTGATGTCATTCCCTTAATAAAAAAAGCAGATTTGGTTATTAGTGTTGATACATCAATAGTACATATTGCTTCAGCTTTCTCAACTAAATGTATTTCAATTTATATGGAACCACCACCCCCTGAATCAAATAGTTTGAAATCTGTTTATAGTCGAGAATTGAGTAATTATAAATACTTACAACAAGATTTATTTTTAGATAAAAAGTATATAAAAAAATACAGTCCGAATCTTAATTTGCAAGTAAATAGTCATATTTGGTCACCCAACGATATAAATGGAAAACAAATTGTTTTTTATGTTAATAGTGTGGAAAAGATTGACCCAGATACTTTAATAGAGTCAATTAATAAATATATCTAAGCGAGTTAGATCTAATTTTTTAATTTATAGCCTAAATAAAGTAAATAATATTTTAGGCCAGTGATGAATTTTTTCTCTTTGATGCTGTTTTTGGCATAAATACGATAATCATTAACGCGCATTTTGGGTTTATAACTTTTAAGTGGACTATTGGTCCAAGGAGTAAAATGTTTATAAAAACAATAGATATTTTGCGCAAGTCCTATATGTTCTTGATACCACATTTTTCTGGCACCCGTAAAATGGATGATATAGGGTAAAGATTTTTTATCATAAAAAAATGTTTCTTTTTGTTTATCATCCATCCAAGTAAATAAATAATTCCAATTAGGATCGATAAATAAGACTTGATGCTGTAAAACTATATTTAGTGCATCTTGGTCTGGGTAGATTAAATCTTTTTGTTCTAACGATAATAAGATGTTATTTGTTTTAGTTTCTGTATCAAATTGCATCCAGTTATTAACATTAATATATAAAAAACCAGAGTTAAAATAATTTTCAGACGTTAACTTGAGTCTTTCTTTATTTTTTAACATATTTTGTTTATCTAACGAGTCAGGTGTTACAGCACAAATAACTGAATCTATATTTGTGTTTAAAATCGGCGATATGTCAGTAAAGCACAGTACATCTGCATCTAAATAAATAAATTTATCAACAATGCCATGCAATAGTCTAGGAACTGACAATCGAAGGTACATTGAGCGATTAATATGTTTTATTTTGTTATTGTGTGTATCTGAATACTTGTTTAATTCATCGACAGGAATTGAATAGAGCGTGATTGATGAACTAATATGTTGTAATTTTTCTTTTTCTTCTGTAGTTACATCATATAAAAAAACATGAAAATGAATATTATTATGCATATTATTAAGCATGATAGAGGTAATTGAAACACCTACATGTTCAAGATAATTCGAGTCTGTACAATATGCAATATTAATACTCTTATCCATTTCCAATACTCTTTAAAAACTTAACGTTGTTATTTAGTCATTACTGACATTATATGTCAATATAAAATTTATTATTACTTCATTGTTTAATTTAACGTATGTTACAATATTGTAAATTTTTAATCTTGGTTTTAAGACAGCATAAGATGAAAGAAAACCTTTTTATTAGTAAAATTACAACATTATTCAATAATACCATAGAATCTTCACAGACCACACATATCGCATTTTGCTTCGATGATAATTATGCAATGCCTGCTGGTATTGCTATGTCTTCTGTTGTTTTGAATAATCCAGATAAAAATTTGGTGTTTCACTTATTTGCTAATAACGTATCGAATGAAAAAATCATAAGATTTAATCAATTAAGTAAAGAAAATGTGACTATAATTTGTTATGAAATTAGTGATGATTTTTCCATTAACCCTGATACTTTAGTTTTACATGTTTCAGCGTCAACGTGTTTGCGGTTTGTTGTTCCACAAATTTTAAATAAAATTACTTCGAGGGTTTTATATCTGGATTGTGATGTCTTATGCACCCGTAATCTTAATGAATTAATCAACACTGATTTAACTGATAAATATTCTGCTGTCGTTCCTGATGTGGATAAAACGCAAGAAAAACAATGTGCAGCTTGCGATATTCCATATGGCGAATATTTTAATGCAGGAATGATTTATATTAATACGGATATGTGGGTGCAAAATAACCTTACTGAAAAAGCATTTTCAATGATTAATAGTGGCAAAGTATACAAATTTGCTGATCAAGATGTGTTAAATATTTTAATGCAGGGTAAAACTGTATTTTTACCTCAATATTTCAATAGGTTAACATCACTTACAGTAGGTGGTGAAGAGGACAGTTTTATTGATAAGGATAATGTGATTATTCATTATGTCACCGGAAATAAACCTTGGTATCGACTATATTTAACGCCACTCTATCAAAGTTATATTGCCTCTTCTCCTTGGGCTAAGGATAAATTATTACTCGCTAATGAGAATGCACCATCAACGACAAGACGATACGCTAAGCTTCTTGTAAGCCAACATAAATATTTTTCTGCTTGTAAGTATTTTTTACTGTATTTAAAGCATAAAACTTTCAAAAAGCATTAAGGATTAGCTGTGTGATTAATGTTGATAAATTTATTAATAAACGAAATGAATTATTATTATGTGATTTTTTAAATAATACCCCTGTATTACATATTTTATTATGTTTTGACAATAATTATGCACTATCGGCAGGAGTGGACATTATTTCTGTTATTGCAAATAACAAAAATCGGCAAATTCATTTTCATCTTTTTACGCATAATATTTCAGAAGTAAATAGAAAAAAATTTGTCGCCATTAAATTTGATAATATCGCTATAACCGAATATGTCATTAATGAGCAGTTCAAAATAGACCAAAAAAATACTGAACAGTTTCCTATTTCGGCTTGTGTTCGATTAATTGCTCCAATAATTTTAAGAGATGTTGCTGAAAGGTTGCTTTATATTGATAGTGATACACTTTGTCTCCAAAACTTAGCATTTATGTCTGATATTAATTTAGATTCAGCGGTTATCGCAGCTGTTGCTGATGTTTCTTATATGCAAGAGTCTCAATGTACTAAATATAACGTAAAGTTTGGCACTTATTTTAATTCTGGTGTAATGTTAATTAACATACCACTTTGGTGTCAGGAGGATATCACTTCTAAAACACTAACATTATTGAATAGTGGTGAAAAATATCAATATCCAGATCAAGATGTATTAAATATCGCAATAGGTGAAAAAAGGATTCTATTAGCAAAGAAATATAATAATTTATTGGCGTTATCAATAAATGGCAATGAAGATTCAAATGTCCCAGATGATACTGTATTGATTCATTATATTACTAAAAACAAACCTTGGCACCAGCCTTATCGTTCAACATTATTTGATTTTTATTTACAACAATCACCATGGAAAAATGACGAGCTGCCTTTATATAGTTGTAAAAAAACCTCCTCAATACGAGCTTATTCTCGATTAATGTTTAAGCAAAAAAAATATTTATCAGGACTTAAGCATTATTTTATTTATTTGAAAACCAAATTGACAAAATAAAATTTGTTATTGGTTCTTTATTTTTTGAAATCTAGGGCGTTATTTATTTTGATGAGTAACGTTCACAATTAAAGATGGCTTTGGTGACTTAAGGATGCCATATATCTTTTTCGCTCGGTTACTGGTATAGTACAGCAGTTTTTATATTATTAATTGTTTCATTCTGTGACAATAAATTCATCTCATTATTGGAAATAAGCTGTGATGTTTTCATAATGTTGTATTTTCCCTAGAATGTATTTTCTTCATTTTATTGTTGTATTGACCTTATCTTTTTTATTAGGTGTATTTTAAGTGATTGATGATTTTGCTGAGAATGGTTTGCTTGCTCAAGCTATTGATGGATTTGTGGCAAGAGAGCCACAAAGAAACATGGCAAGTAAAGTCTCTGAATCAATAAAAAAACAGCGTTCTCTTGTGGTTGAGGCGGGAACAGGGACTGGCAAGACCTTTGCTTATTTAGTTCCTGCATTACGTAGCGATAAAAAAGTAATACTTTCAACTGGCTCTAAAAATTTACAAGAACAGTTATTCAGTAAAGACTTACCAATAATCAAAAAAGCATTAAATTACACAGGGAAAATAGCCTTGCTTAAAGGTCGAGCTAATTATCTTTGTTTAGAACGCCTGTATCATCAATATGCAGCAGCAGGAGATCTTGATAAAGATTTACGTGTTGATTTAGTTCGTGTAAAAAATTGGTCAATTAAAACTAAAGATGGAGACATCAGTAAATGCACTACTGTCACCGAAGAAAACCTAATTTGGCCAATATTAACAAGCACAAATGATAATTGTTTAGGCAGTGACTGTGAGCACTATAGTGATTGTTATGTTATCAAAGCGCGTAAACGAGCCTTAAATGCGGATGTTGTTGTGGTTAATCACCACTTATTTTTAGCTGATGTTGTAGTAAAAGATACGGGCTTTGGAGAACTGATTCCTAAAGCAGATGTCATGATTTTCGACGAGGCTCATCAACTACCAGATCTTGCTTGTCACTATTTTGGTGAGCAGCTAACTAGTCGGCAACTTTTTGATCTTGCTAAAGAAATTAACCTAGTTTATCGTACCGAAGTTAAAGATATGTCTCAGCTACAGCAATGTGCGGATAAACTACAAAAATGTACGCAAGACTTACGAATTGCTATTAACCAACAACCACCAAAAGGTAACTTACGTTTTTTATTTAACCAAGAAGCAGTTAAAAAAGAGATTTCTTATCTTGTCGATGCATTAGATTTTTGTCACGAAGTTTTGTTATTGACGGTTGGACGTTCGACAACGTTAGATAACTGTTTTGAACGAATTAATCAATATAATACGCTATTAAAACGCTTTCAGGAGACAAATGTAACTGGTTTTAGTTATTGGTATGAAAGTAGCCATAACTATTTTGTTTTTGCGCTAACGCCATTGTCTGTTGCCGATAAATTTACTGAACTATTAACCCAGCGAAAAGGCAGTTGGATTTTTACATCAGCAACGTTATCGGTTGATAATCAATTAGATTATTTTACTAAACGCTTAGGGCTGACAAATGCCGATTCACTAATATTAGAAAGCCCATTTGATTATATTAACCAGACGATTTTGTGTGTTCCTCGTTATATTCCATCGCCAAATGAGCAAGGCAATGCCGAAAAATTAGCCAATATTTTGTTGCCTGTTATTGAAGCTAATAATGGCCGTTGTTTCTTTTTGTGTACTTCATATGCAATGATGAATGCACTAGCTAAACAGTTTCGAGAATTAACCAAATTACCAGTATTAGTACAAGGTGAAACCAGTAAAGTTAAATTGCTTGAACAGTTTATTCATACAGGCAATGCGCTACTTATTGCTACGAGCAGCTTTTGGGAAGGGATCGATGTTAGAGGCGATACCTTATCATGTGTTATTATAGATAAATTACCGTTTACTTCGCCTGATGATCCGTTAATTAAAGCCCGTATGGAGGATTGTCAAATGCAGGGTGGGGACGCATTTAATGATGTACAATTACCCGAAGCGGTGATCACCTTAAAACAAGGTGTAGGGCGACTAATTCGCCATCACAATGATCGTGGAGCGATTATTATCTGTGATAATCGTTTAGTAATGCGACCTTATGGTGCAACATTTATTAATAGCTTACCACCCTCACCAAGAACACGGGATATAAATAAAGTTATAAACTTTTTAATAACTAAAAGCTAAATGATAATAGATAAAATATTTTGGAAAAAACATGAGTACTATTTTAGCCATTGATACCTCAACAGAAGCTTGTTCGGTTGCTTTACTTTACCGTAACGAAATCACTCACGATTTTATTTTATCTGCTCGTGATCATACTAAACAAATATTACCGATGGTTGATAGACTTCTTAAACAATCAGACTGTTCACTTACGCAAGTTGATGCAATCGCTTTTGGCCAAGGCCCAGGTAGTTTTACTGGCGTTAGAATTGGTATTGGCGTGGCTCAAGGTTTAGCGTTAGGGATTGATAAACCCATGATAGGTGTATCAACACTGATGACTTTGGCTCAAGGTGTTTATCGAACAACGCAAGCAACAAACGTTATTGCCGCAATTGATGCTAGAATGAACGAAGTCTATTTAGGTCAATACCATTACGTTAACGAGCAATGGCAAGCAGTTATTGCTGAGTGTGTTATTAAGCCTGAAAAAGTAATCGAAAAAGTGAAGCATATTAGTCAAAATGATTATTGTGCTGGTACGGGGTGGCAAACTTATCCTGATATGATTAACGATATAAAACAAAGCGATATCTTGTTACCTCATGCACAAGATCTTGTTGTTCTTGCTAAGAATCAATGGCAAAAGAATGAGCTTTTGAATGTTGAAGATGTCGAGCCAACTTATTTACGTAACGAAGTGACTTGGAAAAAGTTGCCAGGACGATAACGGCAATAATATAAAAAAAAAAGCCACTTATATGTGGCTTTTTTTTTGCTTAAAATTAGGAGGGGGCGCTTTATTTATAAAGCCCTAAATGCTCTTTCGCATAGGCCTCAAAATCAGTGCAGCCACCGATTGGTTTTTCATCAATAAAAATTTGCGGCACAGTTTCAACAGGTTTACCTACACTTTTAGAAAGATCTTCTTTGGTAATGCCTTCTACATTAATATCGACATAGCGATAAGAAAAATCATCACGCTCTTGAGAAAGTTTTTCAGCTAATTCTTTAGCTCGAACACAATAAGGACAACCTTGACGTCCAAAAATTACAGTATACATTTGTCACCTCGAATAAGTTGTTTTACATATATTATTACTATACGTTACTTTTAATTTAAAAAAAGTGGTTAAATATAGTTAATTAAATAGATTATATCTATTGATAATAGGCTTGAAAAGTCAATCAGGGTTTTATGTTTAAAATTGCGGAAAAGACGGTTTTGTCCCTATAAAAATCGTTCAGAAAAGGTATTGATTTTATTGAAGTTTTTTAGTTCTATTTTTTTGAGGGATTTATACCTTTCAATTGCTGTTTTTTTTGTAAAATATCAACTAGATAACATATGTTGACTTTGATTTGTGTGTTTCTCAACTACAGCATATATTCAAGTTTATTATATTTATTTCCTGATAGACGTTATAATCTGCATGAATTAACTTGCTGGATATGAATATGTTGAAAAAATTGTTATTGATTGTTTTATTATTACCTATCACCGTATTTGCTGTGAAAAAAGAGTGTGGAGTTAAACCCAGTTATGATATTACGATTAGCAAAGAAAGTGTGCATATTTTTAATAAAAAAAATGATTTAACTATTACACCAAATGGTAATGTGATTTTAAATAAGCAATCAGTAACACTTAATCCGCCATTACAAAAAAAACTGGCAAAATTTCAACAAGATTTACGCCAACAGTTACCGCAATTAGAACAACAATCGTTAAATCTTTTATTAGATGTGAAAATGACCTTTGAACAGGCAATAAAAAATCAATTGAGCGACGATACCGAGCTAAAAAGTGAATTAAACAAATTATATAAACGTTTAGTTAAGTTGCTACATGCTTCGATTTTTACAGAAAATGGCAATACACGATTTTCTTACCAAAATTTCAATAATCTAAAAAAAGATGGTGAAGATATCGGTCAGCGCATTTTTTATAATGTTGTGGGAGGAAGTATTTTGCATTTCGATTTTTTTAAAAATTTAGGGGCGATCAAACAAATCTCAAAAAATGAGTGGAAAGCTCAAAAACCTAAACTAAAAGCTTTTGATGCTCATATTTGTTCTGTGATTACCGATATTGATGCGCAATACAAAGAAATATTAACTCAACTTAATCAATCTATTCATAAGTAAATAGACATTAATAAAAACTTTTGCGAAAATGATGCCCTTACTATGATAGCTAAACGGAAGCCTATGACTGCACATATCATTGATGGAAAAGTATTAGCACAACAAATACGAACTGATATTGCTAATAAAGTTAACACACGTATTGAAAAAGGTTTATCTGTTCCTGGGCTTGCAGTAATTCAAGTGGGTTCAGATCCTGCATCAAAAATCTATGTCAAAAATAAGCAAAAAGCTTGTGATGATGTTGGTTTTATTTCATTTGCGTATGACTTCCCAACGTCGACCACTGATGAGTTATTGGCATTAATTGATGAACTTAATCAACGATCAGATGTGCATGGTATTTTAGTGCAACTTCCTTTACCTGATAATATTGACAAAACCAAGGTTCTTGAACGTATCAATCCAAGTAAAGATGTTGATGGTTTTCACCCTTACAATATTGGTCACTTATTACAACGCGATCCGATTTTACGACCATGTACTCCTTATGGAGTGGTCAAAATGCTGCAATCCACGGGTATAAATCTATCAGGCTTAAATGCAACAGTGGTAGGGGCTTCAAGCATTGTAGGTCGTCCAATGGCATTAGAATTATTGTTATTAGGTTGTACAACAACCATTACTCATAGCCGTACTGTTGATTTAGCTAAACATGTGAGTAATGCGGATATTGTTGTTGCAGGAGTTGGCATTCCTAATTATGTTAAGGGTGAGTGGATAAAACCAGGCGCAATTGTTATTGATGTTGGTATCAATCGTCTGCCAGATGGTAAATTAGCTGGCGATGTGGATTTTGAGGCTGCCGTTAAACGGGCTGGTTGGATAACGCCTGTACCTGGTGGTGTTGGTCCAATGACTGTTGCTATGTTAATGAGTAACACCCTTGAAGCATGTGAAAAATTTAGTAAGTAAGTCAAATTGATTAAAGCTTACTTTTGCTCGAAATATGTATATTAAATAAAAAAAGGAATCTGTTATGATTATATTTCACACTAATTTAGGTGATATTAAAATCAAAACTTTTGACGATAAGGCGCCAGAAACCGTTAAAAATTTTGTTGAATATTGCAAAGACGGTTTTTACAACAACACAATCTTCCATCGTGTTATTAATAATTTCATGATTCAAGGTGGCGGGTTTGAACCCGGTATGAAACAGAAAAAAACAAAATCACCAATAAAAAATGAAGCGGATAACGGACTAAAAAATGATCGTGGCACTTTAGCGATGGCTCGCACATCAGATCCACACTCTGCAACAGCACAATTTTTTATCAATGTGGTTGATAATGATTATCTTAACTTCCGCTCTGCTGATGTTAATGGTTATGGCTATTGTGTTTTTGCACAAGTCGTCGAAGGGCTAGACGTTGTTGATAAAATCAAAGTCGTTAAAACAGGGCGTAGCGGTATGCATTCAGATGTTCCTGTAGAAGATATCATTATTACGAGTGTTACGGTTGAATAATCCTGTTCGTTATTTTATCGCTGATATTCATCTAGCCGATAATGAGCCTGATGGTTATATGGGTATAACCGCAGGCTTTTTGTCTTTTTTACATACTCTCCCTGATAATTGTGAACTTTACATTTTAGGTGATTTGTTTGACTATTGGGTTGGTGATGATGTTAAAACCAATATACAACAACAAACTGCACTGGCATTACAAGCCTTATCAAAACGTCATATCAAAAAATATTTTGTGCATGGTAATCGTGATTTTCTGTTAGGTAAAAGATATGCTCAGCAGTGCGATATGATTTTATTGCCAGAAATTAACTGTTTGCCCAATCAAGAAAAAAATATTGTTTTTTTACATGGCGATTTATTATGTATTGACGATCTTCAATATCAAAAATTTCGAAAAGCTATGCATAATAGATGGTTACAAAAACTGTTTTTATTACTTCCGCGCTTTGTTCGGCTTAAAATTGCAGCTAAGTTGCGGCAAAAAAGTAGTCTGCATAATCAGACTAAATCTGAATTTATTATGGATGTAAATCAACAAGCGGTAGTGGAAGTGATGATAGAACATAATGCAGATATTATGGTGCATGGTCATACCCACAAACCTGCAACACACTATTTTCAAATTGAAGGCAACCGTGCAACTCGTATTGTGCTGGGGGCATGGCATGATGGTGTGACATATATCAAACAAGAACAAAATAGTAATACTTTAGCTCTTTATAACCATTCTTTTAAATAATCACTTTGTAAAACATGCTCGACTTTACCAAACTCAATCAGCTTGCCTTGATCTAAAATAGCTACATTATTGGCTATCTTTTTAACTTCATTAATATTATGTGTTACATAAATAATAGGTATATTTAAATCATTAGCTAACTTATCAATATAAGTTAATAACTCTTTTTTTCTGGGCATATCAAGGGCGGAAAGCGGTTCGTCCATCAGTAGCAATAGAGGATTGGCTAATAGTGCTCGACCGATTGCCACCCGCTGTTTTTCACCGCCAGATAGCATCGCTGGATAGCGATTTAATAATGAGTGGATATTAAGTACATTCACGATTTCGTCAAATTTTGAAGAATTGAAGTTGTTAGCACCATAAGTTAGATTTTTAATCACTTTATAATGAGGGAAAAGTAATGCATCTTGAAAAACGGTACCAATCTGACGTTTTTCAGGATCGATAAAAAGGTTCTTATCACAATCAACTAGTGATGTGTTATTGAGTTTGATATAACCTTGGTCGGGTTTAATTAATCCATTAATAAGGTTGATTAGCGTTGATTTCCCCGATCCTGAAACGCCTAAAATAGCAGTAATGCCTTGGCAATCTATATCATGATTGAATTGGAAAGAAAATGAAGCCAATTGTTTGCTAACCTGTATTTTTAACATAGTGATTATCCTGCTAGCTTCCTCTTATGCCATCGATTTAACAATTCTGATAAAAAAAGTGAAATGATCGACAGTACAATTGAAATGATACACAGTCGTAAGGCACTGTGTTCACCATCGGGGATTTGTAGCATCGTGTACATTGCGAGTGGTAAGGTCCGAGTTTCACCTTGAATATTTGATACAAATGTAATTGTTGCACCGAATTCTCCTAAACAACGAGCAAAGCTTAGCACGATTCCCATTAAAATACCCGGAAAGGCTAAAGGTAAAGTGATAGTTAGAAATACTCGCCATTTATGGGCACCAAGAGTGCGAGCCACATGTTCAAGTCGTATATCAATCGATTCAATGGCTAAGCGAATAGAACGTACCATGAGTGGAAATGCAACCACTGCTGAAGCTAAAGCTGCACCTTGCCAATTAAAACTAAAACTGATATTTAAATTTTGAGTTAACCACTCACCAATCACACCTCGTCGACCCATGGTTATTAACAATACATAACCTAATACTACCGGTGGCAAAACAAGAGGAAGATGCACAATGCTATCAAATAGCGGTTTACCCCAAAATTGACAGCGAGCCAATATCCAAGCGGTTAAAATACCTATTGGTAAACTAAAGCCAATGGCTGCAGTGGCTATTTTTAAACTAAGTAGTAAAGTTTGCCATTCAAATTCGGTTAATAACATATTTGTATCAAATCACTCACTTGTTAAGTTACTTTGTTATAAATCCATATTTTTCAAAAATGGCTTTAGCTTGTGGTGAGTTTAAATATTGATAAAAGTCACTTGCTTTTAAGTTTAATAACGTGATTGGGTATTCAATAGACCTAAATGTATCTGCAGGGAAAGCCCCTACAATTTTCACTTTATCGCTTACTTTGGCATCGGTGCTGTAGACAATGCCAAGGGCGGCTTCGTTACGCTCAACTAACATCAGAGCGTCCCTCACATTGCTCGCAGGGGCAAATTGTGGTGATAATTTGTCAAATACGCCTAAATTAGTGAGTGATTCTTTTGCATAAAGCCCCGCGGGAACGTGATCTGGATCACCAATGGCAATTCTTTCGTCTTTAGGTAAAATCGCTTGCCAATTGGTATTGTTATTGATTAAAACGTTATCTAATGGTGAACTTTTTGGGGCAATAAGCACTAATGCATTTTTTAATAGGTCTTGTTTATTTTTCGCTATATTATGCTCAATAAGGTAAGTCATCCATTTTTGATCAGCTGACATGAAAATATCGGCAGGTGCACCTTGTTCAATTTGTTTTGCTAATACTGATGATGAAGCAAAAGAAAACACAATATCCACGTCTTTATGTTCAGCTTTATAAGCGGTAGCGACATCTTGCATTGCATTTGTCAATGAGGCAGCGGCAAATACAGTTATTTTTTCAGCAGCTGATGCAGAAAAGGTCATCGCCATCAGTACTATAGCCCCAAGAATTCCAATCAATTTTTTCATTTTTTCCTCACAATAAAAGTAGGTTAATTTGGGTTATCAATATTGTTAAAATACTCGGTTGTAATGGAACATTTCCATTAACCACTTAATCGCTATATAAAAAAAAACATATCGATATTAGCAAAATTTATTCATAAAGTACAATTAAATAAATGTCATCAAACAATCAATGATGTTTTTAACTTGTTTTGAATGAATATAAAAAAGCGTCTACAATAAACGCTCTTATCTCCTCCAAATTGATTAGTTGGTTCTTCATGGTGTTAAATTATGTTTTCTCCTGAAATTTTATTGACATTGAATATTCAGCAACAGTTATTTACTGATCCACGGCGTATTGCATTGTTAAAAGCAATTGAACAAACTGGATCATTAAGTCAGGCTGCCAAGCAAATTGGCGTTAGTTATAAAACAGCGTGGGATGCTATCAATGAAATTAACAAATTAGCACCTAATCCTTTTTTAATTACCGCAATTGGTGGCAAAAATGGTGGGGGCACAAAGCTCAGTCCTTATGCTGTTAGATTCATTCAACTTTATGATCTATTAACTCAGTTGCAACAAAATGCATTTAACATACTGAGTGATGACAAAGTCCCATTAGATGATATTTTAAAAGCCACTGCAAGATTGTCATTGCAGACTAGTGCCCGAAATCAATTATATGGCACAGTTAAGCAGATTCACACAAGTGATGTTGCTGGTTTTATTACTGTACTGCTCAGTGATAACCAAACTGAGTTAACAGCGTACATTACTCAGCCAAGTATTGGACGGTTAAAGTTGAGTACTGATAAAACAGTCTTGTTGTTAATTAAAGCCCCGTTGATTGAATGGGTAAATACAAAAGAGAATGCGAATGAGAATCTCTTGTCGGTTACAGTTGAAAAGATCACAACAGATGAAAAATGGAGTGAAATTGCTTTTTCATTATCTTCTGGCATTGTGCTTTACGCTAGCAAATTAGCTAAAGAAGTTGAGCAAGCTGCTCTAACTGTAGGTAAACAAACTAAGTTATGTATTAATCCACAACATATTATTGTTGCAACATTAGTTTAGCAATATGAGGTTATCATGCTACAAATAGAAAACGCACAGTTTAAAATTAGTGATTACCAAGTTTTTATCATTGAATCGTTGGCAATCAAGCAAGGGGGGCATGTCGCTTTTGTGGGGCGTAATGGTAGTGGTAAATCTATACTAGTTAAAGCGTTGGCAGGTGAGCAAACATTATTATCAGGTAACGTTATCAATCAATTTAAATCTATAGCTCATATATCGTTTGAACAACTACAAAAACTGATTGATGATGAATGGAAGCGTAATAATACAGATATGCTAAGCGAAAGTGAAAATGATACTGGATTAACCACTGAGCAAATTATTCAAGAAAATAATTTTAATCAAGTGCTTTGTCAACAATTAGCAACACAATTGGGAATTAAACACCTATTAACCAAACGCTTTAAATATTTATCAACCGGTGAAACTCGCAAAGCCTTAATCTGCCGAGTTTTGATGCAGCAGCCTGATTTTCTGATATTAGATGAGCCTTTTGATGGTTTAGACGTGGCATCTCGTGCAAATTTAGCACAAATACTTGCGGACCTTGCTAAGCAGGGTATCACTATTGTCCTTGTTTTAAATCGATTTAATGAAATTCCTGATTTTATCGAAAATGTTGGTATATTAGCTGATTGCCAACTATTGAAAATTGATACGAAGAGTACAATATTAAACGATGCAACAGTTAAGCAATTAGCAGATTTGGAAAATATACCCAATATGCCATTACCAGAAGCTGATGAATCACCAACACGATTAGCAGATCAATTAGATCGAGTCACATTAAATAATGGCTATGTTTATTATGATGATAAAGCAATAATTAATGGATTAACATGGCAAGTAAAGGCCAAACAAAATTGGCACATTGTTGGTCCTAATGGTGCAGGGAAATCAACATTATTAAGTTTAATTACTGGTGATCACCCGCAAGGGTATAGCAATGACCTTACTTTATTTGGTCGTAAACGTGGCTCAGGTGAAACGATTTGGGATATTAAACGCCATATTGGTTATGTCAGTAGTAGTTTACATTTGGATTACCGCGTTAGTTCTAGCGTTAAAACAGTGTTATTGTCTGGCTATTTTGATTCGATTGGTATCTATCAAACTACCAGTGATAGACAAGCTAAATTAGCTGATGAATGGTTAAAGTTGTTAGGTTTACAAGCGCAAGCGGGCAAACCTTTTCAATCACTCTCTTGGGGGCAACAACGATTAGTTTTGATAGCTAGAGCTTTAGTCAAACATCCGACACTGCTTATTTTAGATGAACCATTGCAAGGGCTAGACCATCTTAATCGAGAATTAGTCAAACGCTGGATAGATCGTTTAATTAGTGAGGGACATACTCAGTTACTCTTTGTGTCTCATCACGCAGAAGATGCGCCTAAATGCATCACTCATCGATTAACTTTTGTTCGTGACTTTGATGATAGCTATCAATATCAATTTGAACAGCTAAACAAGTAGATTAATTAAATCTATTAAAAGAAGTTTAAAAATAGGAAAAACCATCCAAAATAAAAGTTTTTTTTGGACAAAAATTGTCTTGATAATTGAAAAAAGCCTATAGAGGCTATACTTATGAAGTTATCCCCGTTACCTGTGGATAACTCTGTGAGTAGTTTATTAAAAAAAGCGCTAACCTCAGTCAAGAACAGGATTTTTCTTGATTTGATTGTAAGTTAATCATTAAATTGTTTTTTGTTTTTTATCAATATGTTATCGTAAATCAAGTCATGAATTTGTTGTCTTTTTTATTTATAAAAAAGTCAATTGAATGAAAAATAGAAGATTTTAAAAGGTCAAGTCCTTTTGGGGATAATTTTTATTAATAGGTAAAATATTGGTTGTGATGTAATGAAAAAATTTAAATTATGTTCCGAATTTAAGCCTGCCGGTGATCAGCCTGAAGCAATAAGAAAAATTAATCAAAATATTGTAGATGGGATAGCACATCAAACATTGTTGGGCGTAACGGGTTCAGGTAAGACGTTTACTATGGCCAATGTCATTGCTACGCATAACCGCCCAACAATCATTTTAGCGCCCAATAAAACATTGGCAGCTCAGTTGTATGGCGAAATGAAGGCCTTTTTTCCTGAAAATGCGGTTGAGTATTTCGTATCTTATTACGATTACTATCAACCTGAATCCTACGTGCCTTCAACTGATACATTTATTGAAAAAGATGCCTCAATTAATGAGCATATAGAACAGATGCGTCTTTCAGCGACGAAATCGCTCCTCGAACGACGCGATGTTGTGATCGTAGCATCGGTATCGGCAATTTATGGTTTAGGTGCGCCAGAAACTTATATGTCAATGATATTACACTTAACAAAGGGCACCATAACCGATCAGCGCTCAATTTTAACTCGTTTGGCCGAATTACAATACACTCGTAACGAAATAGGTTTTAGCCGTGGTACGTTTCGCGTTCGAGGGGATGTCATCGATATTTTTCCTGCGGACTCAGATGAACTTGCTGTGCGCGTAGAGCTATTTGATGACGAAGTCGATCGTATTGTTATGTTTGATCCTCTGACAGGTAATAGTATCAATGAAGTATCACGGATCACTATCTATCCAAAAACACACTATGTAACGCCAAGAAATATTATGGAAAATGCCATTGCGCAAATTAAACAAGAGCTTAAAGAACGTCAAAAAGTATTGTTAGATAACAATCGTCTACTGGAAGAACAACGTTTAACTCAGCGAACACTCTTTGATATTGAAATGATGACCGAACTGGGTTATTGCTCTGGCATCGAAAATTACTCACGCTTTTTAGCCCAACGTAATCCGGGCGATCCGCCAGCAACGTTATTTGATTACTTGCCTCCAGACGGATTATTATTTATTGATGAATCGCATGTTGCTATTCCACAGATAGGCGCAATGTATAATGGCGATCGTTCGCGAAAACTTAATTTGGTTGAATACGGCTTTCGTTTACCATCAGCACTAGATAACAGGCCTTTAAAGTTTGCAGAATTCGAAAATATTATGCCACAAACCATTTATGTATCAGCAACACCAGCCAAATACGAAATTGAGAAATCAGGTAACGAAATTATTGAACAAGTGGTTAGACCTACCGGACTATTAGATCCTATTATCGAAGTTCGCCCTGTTACAACTCAGGTGGATGATCTATTATCCGAAATCAAAATTCGAATTAACAACGAAGAACGTGTTTTGGTAACCACACTAACTAAACGTATGGCAGAAAATTTAACCGATTATTTGTCGGAACATAATATCAATGTCAAATATTTGCATTCAGATATTAATACGGTTGAAAGAATGGAAATTATCCGAGATTTGCGTTTAGGTAAAGTCGATGTGTTAGTTGGGATTAACTTACTTCGAGAAGGGTTAGATATACCGGAAGTATCGCTAATCGCAATATTAGACGCTGACCGTGAAGGGTTTTTACGTTCAGAAAGCTCGCTAATTCAAACCGTTGGGCGTGCCGCTCGAAACGAGCATGGTAAAGCTATATTATATGCAGATAAAATTACGCCGGCTATGCAAAAAACGATTGATGAGACTGCTCGCCGTCGTCAAAAACAAGAAGACTTTAATGTAGCACATGGCATCACGCCTAAATCAGTACGCAAAGAAATTAAAGATGTATTAGAGGCAGGTTTAAGTACCAAGAAATCAACAGCCAAAGTTCAAGCGTTTGAACCAGGTAAATCGTATCAGTATGTTTCTGTTAAAGATGTACAGGCAAAAGTGAAAGAACTTGAAGCAATGATGTATGAAGCGGCTCAAAATCTTGAATTTGAAAAAGCCGGCGTACTGCGTGATGAAATAAAAAAATTGCGTGCGGATTTTATTAAAGTGTCTTAATGACTCATCTAACAAGGAAAATATGATGACAATAACTCGAATTGATCCCGATGATCGCTGGTCTGAAGCTGTGATTCATAATAATGTGATTTATTACACAAGTGTTCCTACAGAACTTGAAAATGACGCTTATATACAAACCCAAAGTGCATTAGCAGAAATTGATAAACTATTAGCTCGAGCTAACAGCGATAAATTACATATATTGGATGCGACATTATTTTTAGTGAATAAAAGTGACTTTGCTGCAATAAATAAAGCATGGGACGAATGGGTAGCCAAGGGTAGTGCGCCTGTTCGTTGTACTGTGCAAGCTGGATTAATGAAAAAAGAATATCTGATCGAAATTAAAATCGTGGCAGCAGTAAAAAGCTGATGCTTCAATTACCGCCGATACTCTTTACTATTCGGCGGCATTATTTTGATTATGTTTTCCTTCTAACGAATATCAGGAATCTGTATTGTTAATTGATATCTCCCATGACTATCCCCATCAACTAAAATTTAGTGTATACTTTGCGTACATCTTATTTTAATTATTCAAACGTTTGTTATGCACACTCAACCTAAAATTGCCATTGTCATGGGCTCCAAAAGTGATTGGAGCACTATGCTGCATGCCGCCGATATCCTTGATGCGTTGACTATTCCTTACCATGTTGAAATCGTTTCAGCACACCGTACACCCGATAAGTTATTTCGTTTTGCTGAAGATGCTAAACAAAAAGGCTATGATGTGATCATCGCTGGCGCTGGCGGTGCAGCTCATTTACCCGGTATGTTAGCCGCTAAAACGCTTGTTCCTGTATTAGGTGTCCCGGTACAAAGTGCCGCATTAAATGGTGTTGATAGTCTTTATTCTATTGTTCAAATGCCTCAGGGCATTCCTGTTGGCACTTTAGCTATAGGTAAATCTGGTGCGGCTAATGCAGCATTACTTGCTGCGCAAATTCTTGCTTTACACGATCAAGATATTTATCAACGCTTATCAACATGGCGATTAACTCAAACTGATGAAGTGTTAAATCACCCAGATCCAAGAGTGGATGCATAATATGAAAACTCAATCTGTTTGTGTATTAGGTAATGGTCAACTAGGGCGAATGCTTAAACAAGCAGGAGAACCGTTAGGTATTAAAGTTTATCCTGTTGGATTAGATGCAGATCCTGCTACTATTCCATATCAACAGTCAGTGATCACAGCCGAAATTGAACGATGGTCAGATACCCCTTTTACGCAAATTTTAGCTAAGCATCCTCATTTTATTAATCGAGATGTTTTTCCGCTTATTGCTGACCGTTTAACTCAAAAACAGCTGTTTGATGAACTTGGATTACCCACAGCTAAATGGTTTACGCTTAATCATTCTCAAGATTGGCCAACTTTATTTACTGATCTGGGGGATCTATTAATTGTTAAACGTCGAACAGGTGGTTATGACGGACGAGGACAATGGCGTATAGCTGTTAGTCATCCAATCACCGTCCCAGATGATATTTATCAAAACGCGATTGTTGAGCAGGCTATTCCATTTGAAAAAGAGATGTCATTAGTGGGGGCGCGTAATGCAAAAGGTGAAACGGTATTTTACCCGCTTACCAATAATTTACACCAAGATGGTATTTTAAAAATGAGCGTTGTGCTACCAAACCAAGTCCCTTTATTGCAAACACAAGCCGAAAAAATGCTATCTGCCATTATGCATAAATTGAATTATATTGGCGTAATGGCAATGGAATGCTTCATTGTTGATGGTAAATTACTAATTAATGAACTTGCTCCACGGGTACATAATAGTGGTCATTGGACACAAAATGGTGCTTCGATAAGCCAATTTGAATTGCATCTTCGTGCCATATTAGATTTACCACTCCCTAAGCCAAATGTTTTTGCACCATCAATTATGGTTAACTTAATTGGTACAGAATTAAATCTTAATTGGCTATCTATCGACTTGGTACATATGCATTGGTACGAAAAAGAAGTCAGAGCAGGGCGTAAAGTAGGGCATTTAAACTTAACTCATAGCCAGTCTAGTCAATTATTAAAAGCGTTAGAAAATCTAATGCCACTATTGCCTAATGATTATCAAAAAAGTATTGAATGGGCAAAGCAAAAATTATAACGATTTAGCAATCTAAACTGATTAAGACGATGAAATTAGAGATAGACCATGATCAACTTTAATCAAAAAATCAATTATCAACGTTATGCTAGCAAACAGCGTGAATCACTATCTGATGAATACTCGATAGTACGTTGTTTTGAAAGTGATCGTGGTCGCATCATTAATTCAGCAGCTATTCGTCGCCTACAACAAAAAACGCAAGTCTTTCCATTAGAACGGAATTCAGTGGTTAGAACGCGGCTTACTCACTCTATGGAAGTGCAACAAGTTGGTCGTTACATTGTCAAAGAAATTATCAATCGCCTTGGCAAAGTAGGAAAATTAAAAAAATATGGACTTGATAACTGCATAATGGCGATCGAAAGTCTAGTTGAAATGGCCTGTTTAATGCACGATATTGGTAATCCTCCATTTGGTCACTTTGGTGAGGCCGCTATCAATAAATGGTTTACACAGCGCTTAGGTCTTGGTAAATCAACAGATTATCCAGCGCTAGAAATCCATGATAACGATGATGACAAAATAAAAGAAATTAAAACCAAAATTCGCCAAGATCTATCAAATTTTGAAGGTAACGCGCAAGCAATTCGTTTAGTTCACTCCATATTACGTCTCAATTTAACTTATTCACAAATTGCCTCGATTCTTAAATATTCTAAACCAGCTTATTGGTCAAATCAGGTGCCCGCTGAATTTTCTTACTTAATGAAAAAACCAGGCTATTATTTATCAGAAGAACCGTTTATTGAGGAACTTTACAAACAGCTTGATATAAAACCATTTCATCGTTATCCATTAACTTACATTATGGAAGCGGCCGATGATATCTCATATTGTATTGCCGATCTTGAAGATGCTGTTGAAAAGAAAATCCTAACAGTAAAACAGCTTTATACTTGTCTGGCAGAAGCATGGGGTCCAATTAAAAAAGGTGATTTGTTTGATACAGTGGTTAAACGCCCTTATGAAAACCTAACACAGAATGAATTTGATGCAATTGGTATCGATCAGTTTTTTATGTATCTGCGAGTCAACACCATAGGTAGACTGGTACCACATGCAGCCGAGCGCGTTATTGAAAATATTGAAGCCATTTATTGTGGCTCGTTTAATCATGCTTTACTTGAAGATAATGGTGCAGAATATAAATTACTTAATATTTTTAAAACAGTTGGTTTTAAATATGTGTTTAATCATGAATCGGTCGAAAATATCGAACTTCAAGGGTACCGAATTATTAGCGGATTGCTTGATATTTATAGTCCACTGCTTGATATGCCTACCGATGATTTTTTAAAATTGGTTGAGGACAAACACCACAAGCATTATCCTATTGAAACGCGCTTATATCACAAATTATCTTCAAAACATTGCGCTGCTTATGAGCAAGCAATTAGCAAACTCAAGTCATATGAAGCAAACTTTGCTTGCATGGAATTTTATTACCGATGTCGCTTACTGCAAGATTATATTAGCGGTATGACTGACCACTTTGCTTATGATGAATATCGTAAACTAATGGTGACATTCTAATTTGCATGACTCCTAATTGAGTATAATTGCTTAGCACTAATAATACACATTGGCACCATATTAGTGCATAGCTAAATGGCAATATATCAAAGCAGACTTTTATTGTTTATCTCTTTAATCAATTAAATTCAATCACTAAGTTTGAATTTTTATAACTGCTCACTTTCATTTCTCTTATCAATTCCGCTTAAATTATGTGAAGTTATCTATTTTTGGCATGATCTTTGCAAGAATCGTATTGTATCTCATATTTATTAGGAGCAATTGATGAAATTAGTTACTGTAGTAATAAAACCTTTCAAATTAGAAGAAGTTCGAGAAGCCTTATCCAATATAGGCATTACAGGATTAACCGTTACCGAAGTCAAAGGATTTGGACGACAAAAAGGTCATGCTGAGCTATATCGTGGCGCCGAATATAATGTCAATTTTCTACCTAAAGTTAAAATTGACTTAGCTATTAGCGACGATCAACTTGACGAAGTCATTAGTACTGTGTCTAAAGCAGCACATACGGGCAAAATTGGTGATGGCAAAATTTTTGTTACCTCACTTGATCATGTGGTACGTATACGTACAGGCGAAACCGATGAATCGGCACTGTAATTTATTGTTAAGGATATAATTATGTTGAAAAAATTTATTTTCTCTTTAGCTTTTTTATTTTCAAGTACTGCTTTTGCTGATGAAGCCGGCATAGTTGATAAAGCTGATAATGGATTTATGATGATCTGTACGGCTTTAGTACTTTTTATGTCTGTGCCTGGTATTGCTTTGTTTTATGGCGGTTTATTACGTTCCAAAAACGTGTTATCAATGTTATCTCAAATCCTTGTAACTTTTTCACTTATTGCCGTGTTATGGATTACTTATGGTTATTCACTCTCCTTTGGTGAAGGAAATTGGTTTTATGGTAACTTTAACAATCTTTTATTAACAGGCATTGGTATTACGGATGTGTCAGGATCGATTTATGAACTCATCTGGGTCGCATTTCAAGGATCATTTGCTTGTATTACCTGCTGTTTAATTCCAGGTGCTTTCGCAGAAAGAATTCGCTTTTCAGCCGTATTAATTTTTATGGTGTTATGGTTTACATTTTCATATATTCCTATGGCTCATATGGTATGGGGGGGCGGAATTTTAGGTGATGAAGGTGCGCTCGATTTTGCCGGTGGTACTGTAGTACATATTAACGCAGCGATTGCTGGAATTGTTGGTGCTTATTTAATTAAAAATCGTCTTGGTTATAATCGTGAACCACTAAAACCATTTAACTTGCCTTATGTCTATCTTGGTGCTGCGATTCTTTATATTGGTTGGTTTGGTTTTAACGCAGGCTCATCAACACATGCTGATGAAATCGCAGGTTTAGCCTTTATTAACACAGTTGCTGCAACTGCAGCTGCGGTTTTAGCATGGACATTAGCCGAATGGTTTTTACGAGGTAAGCCATCATGCCTTGGTTCTGCATCAGGTGTGATAGCGGGATTAGTTGGCGTAACACCTGCTGCCGGCCTTGTTGGTGTTGGCGGTGCGATGTTAATTGGTTTTATTTGTGGATTTGCAGGGGTGTGGGGAGTATCAACACTCAAAAGAATGCTAAAAGTTGATGATACGTGTGACGTATTTGGTGTGCATGGCGTATGTGGTATTGTTGGTTGTATATTGACAGGTATTTTTGCATCAGAATCTCTTGGGGGAGTTGGCTATACAGAAGGTACCACAATGGTAAGTCAAGTAGGGATCCAATTGATGAGTGTTATTACCTGTGTAATTTGGACTGCTGTGGTGGCTTATATTGCTTATAAAATTGCAGATATTTGTGTTGGCTTAAGGGTGTCAGAAGAGCACGAAAGGGAGGGGCTTGACATCAATAGCCATGGCGAAAGCGCTTTTAATAGTTAATTATCAAGTAAAAACATAATTAATTAATCAGTTACAAATAATAAGCCATTTAAATAAAATAATTTACAGGATTTTAATCCTGTAAATTATCGTTTTGATTCATTATTGCTAAAAACAGCTTTTTTTAGTTTTTCCAAAGTATAATGTTATTATTTAAGACAACGGTATTACCAGAACAATATTAACGAAATTACAAAACGATACATGTGTGTGCTATTTAATATTTTGGTGAGGATGACTGATTATTTTTTATTTTAAACGTTTATATGCGGAAAAATGCCGGGTTATTAACACTTGATAATCAAAATACCCTTCTAAAAACATCATAAGATGTTTTACCGAAAATCGCTTAAGCTTTGGTTTTCTATCTTTTGATATCTTCTAATATTTGCTGATTATGCCACATTTCTATTAAAGTGAGTATCACACTTTTTCGGTTTTCCCATTAGTATGTGGGCTATGTGGTCTAGTGAATTTCTAGTTTACCCGATTGGTTGTTATCTGCTTTAACAAATAGATATTTGCCTGTGTCTTGATATTCACGTCTGTTATCTGAATAAATACTCTTTAGTTCGGTTTTTATGTATATTTATTACAGTAGTTTCTCAAATTACTACAAACAACGCGAGTAATTCCTATATAAACTGTTTAAAAATGTTTGTTATTTTATTTTAAATTTTATTTAAAAAATTTTTATATAAAAAGGTAGATAAATTTTTTTTTAACGTTATACTGCCGTGGATTCGTATAATTAAATCTTAATTGGTTAAAAAACGAATATAAAAACGATTTATCAGGAAAAAACTTGAAATATAGGATATTATGCAGTACAACTTTTTTTATCAAATTTGGCAACATTATGTTTTAAATGTTTCTAAATACCTATCAGGCATTATTTATACCACCCACTTATTTAATAAACATACACAAAATTGTCGTAAATACTTTTTAATAAATGTTAACAAGTGGCTATGTTTTGAACTAAAGCCGCGATTACAATTATATAAATGCTCAAAATCTTACTTATTTATCTTGACCATGCCATTGTTATTGTCGTATCCATTAAATACACAAGCGTTATCGGCTACTACAACAAATATAATTCAAGGTTCAGCACCGTATTTAACATTTGATGGAGGTAAAACTAAGGCTACCACGACGGAAGAGCTATTAAGTATCACTTTATCAGATGGCACCACTATCACGCCAGCAACAAATACTTCAACCGCGACCGATCCCATAGCCTTACCTAATGAAGGCGAGACCTTGGCTAATGTTGGCATGTTTATACCAACATCAACAGACTCAATAGAATTAAAGGAACTAATTAATGGCTCCTATAACTTCTGGAGTGATGATGATGGTGATGGACAGGGAGAAAATGGTTTAACCGCTACAGGTAGCTTAAGTATTAGCTTCACAGATAGGCATAACCAAAGAGTTAGTCGCAATCATGTCTTAGATATTTGCGGAGCACCTTATAAAGTGGTGTTAAGCAATACCAATGGTATGTTAATGACACAGTACGGTGTACCTAATAGCAGCACTTTCGGCGCGGGTTCTGTCAGTTACTTTATTACTCCAATCTTAACGCCTAAAGTCTGTTATATTAAGGCGGGGGATCTAAGGTTAGACGTAAATCAATTCGCTGGTCCAGAAGGTATGTGGAATCCAAGTAAAGGCTTTACCTCATCTGGTGAATTCCCTACTACTGGTAGTAATGGTTTATTCTTTGATTTATATATAGAGGGTAGTGGTCCACTAACTTGGCCAACTGTCAATAATGCAGGTATAACTGTCAACATGAAGTCCAATGCGACAGGCAGCAGTGTGCGAATTACACTAACCGGTCCAACGGCGAATGGAAATCGAAACTCAATTAGCAAACCAAACTTACCTCAGACATTCGAATTAGTTGGTTACGATCGCAGTGGTAAATCAGTGATCAAATATGGATTTGTATTACAAAAGTGGTTTATCAATCGTGGAGACAGATTTTTTTTACTCTCTTCACATGAAAACTGGTGTAAGAAATTAGGTTATAGGCTTATACAGGTTAAAGATGTCACCAACGCAAATTGTACTGGCCTGCACAGCAGTTGTCAAAGCGCTAAACCATCATCGGTTGGAAACCATTACCATCGTCGAATTGGTGGGGGGCTGCTTAGCGAGTGGGGTTACGCGATGGAATACATGGATTTAGTTGGTCTACCCTCAGATAATGCGTACTGGACAAGCGATGTAGTTGCAGGTAGCCAGCTTGTTGTCACCGCGGTTGGAGGTCAGGTTAAAACTAGAAAAACTAACGAAACTGCGTACGGAATGTGTGTCTATCCTTAAATTTTAGTGTTTAATCCTTAAACCTCAGAAAGATCATATATATTTAAATTAAATAGACAAAGACAGGTTGCCCCAGCATGAGAGGGCAACCGAGTTGGCAACATTGGTAGGTAATGTGCTTTTCATGCAAAAATACTACCATTGCCCCCTTGGAGGGTCATTATGAAAGGCCAACTATTGTTGATAACTATAATATCTCCTTAAGCTCTATTGATATCTAGCATCCAAGTATAGATTCCAAATTCAATTAATACTGTGATGTTTGTCATTACTTTTGAGATATAAATTTTTGTTGTTGTTCAATTTAATCATCCCAAAGCATAATGGCATTATCTTCAGTTAAGATTAAAGGTGGAGCAAAAAGGTACTCTTTTACTTTAGTCGGTAAAAATTGCATATCATTAAAATTAAATTGTAATTCAGGATAAACATTAGCGATTTCTTTTATCCGAGTATTTAGTAATTCCTTTATTTTATTTGACTCTTTAGCAATGGCGAGGTCATCTTTGAGCATGCCAATTTGTTTTTTATGATGTTCTGATTCAAATATTTCGTGAAAAACAAAAGAAAACTCACCTTTATTGACCCTATTGCCATCGTGATACTCTCTATATTCAGAATGATGTAATTTAAGTTCCTTAACACGCAAAGCAATAATCTCATCAATATGATCAGTATAATAATTTAATGTTGGATCTAAATAAGCTAGTGTTCTATGCTCAGGTATTGAATCATTACTATGTACTAAGGTAAATAAAGGTTTTTTATATGTCTTCATTCTGTAACTTCCTTTTTAATTAGGATAAAAAGGTAACAAGATCATTCAATAACGAAAATCGATTGTTACTTTTTATGTAAAATATTTCAGGTTAACATAATGCTTAAATATAAAAATAAACAAAATTTCAAATATTTAATGATCTTTACTATTAGATATTTAAATTAATGAATTTAAATTTAAAAGCACAAAAGCTTAACAAATAAAACACCATTAGAAACTGCTACTATCGGGAAAACGGTTAGACTGAAACAAATAGTCTTATTTACTTGTAAGCCTTATTTAAAGGCTAATTACGAAGTGTGATCAATACGACAAAACACTTATACTAGAATAAAATATCTCAATAAACGAATGGCTGGATATTTAAAGCAGTCAATGAATACCATTTAACAAAAGCCACTCCCTTATAAGACAAATTTTATTTTGGAGAGTTCAATAATTTTGCTAGATTTAACCTTTTGGTTTAAGATATATTTTTAAAATGTTACCAACAAATACGCCATAGCGGTGAAAAATCTACCATAATAAATTTTAACCTATTTGACTATTAAAGCTATTAAACGCAAGATGGCTAATCAAATTCCTTATTTTGATTAAACGAGCAATATTAGTAAGCTTGATAATCAGGTTATAGATATAGTGATGATTGACTCGATTTTCAATACCTTTCGGTATTTTTATTTTATTATTTTGTAATTTGCTCATATTAGCAAATTAACAGGCAGGATTTTTGCCCTGCCCAATAACCTAAAATCAGTCGTATTTTTTGATATGCATTAAGTTCGGCAAAGCAATTGCCAATAGAATAATACCGACCCCAATCCATTGATTAAAATGGACCGATTCTTGCAAATAAAAATATGAACAAGTCACTGCGACAGGTAGTTCTGCTGCTGATAATATAGCACTTAATGAAATTCCGATTCTAGGGATCCCCACTGAAAATAAAAAAGGAGGCAGTACAGTTCCAAGTAACGCTAATAAAAATCCTAATTGGTATAGCTTATCGCTAATATCAAGTTTGAAGAAAAACAAAGGTGGAAAAATTAAAAACGTAATAATACATGCGCCAGTAATCATCAACGCACTTTTTTCGAGTTTAGGTAGCTCATTACCAATATTGCTGCTAGTGCTGATAAACAGCGAATACATCAGCGCTGCTAAAAAACCAAAAAAACAACCTGTCAAATTTAAGTTAATATCTTGATTAAATACACCTGCGGCTAAGCTACTACCCAAAATAATTACAATAACGGCTACTAGCTGAATTATGCTAGGTTTGTTTTTAAAAATAACAAAATCAATAATGACGCTAATCCACAAATATTGCATTAATAAAATAATGGCAATTGACGCTGGCACTAGTTGTACACATTGGTAATAACAGATGCCTACCAAGCCAGGAAAAAGACCAACGGCACAAACTTTCCATTTTTTTGTTGATTGCATTTTTTTTGCGCTCGTTGTTGCTGATGATGTATTAGTTAGTGTTGAATGTTTGGGTTTGTGTATTGTTTTAACGATAAAGTGAATACTCCACAGCATTAACATTCCCAAAAAACATTGGATACCCGTCACTTCACCTAAGGAATAGCCGGCTTTATACGCAGTTTTCACAATAGAGGAGAGCACGCCAAAACTACATGCTCCTAAAAAAACCAGAAAACCACCCAAAAATTTATATTGCATATTTAAATCTCATCAAACTAAAAAATATTGTAAAAAATAAAAAACAAAAAACAATAAAAACCCTCAGGGGCGATTGTTTTTCAATCCCCCCAGCGGATTTTTAATAAATTAAATTAAAAAATGAATTAAAATAACATGATAAATAATATTTTAAAATTCATTAATCTGAATAGATAAATGGTTAGATATCAGATTGGTTTTTAGTATGTTCATAATTAAATGAATAATAAAAAACAACACCAATTACGAGCGCATAAGATGCAAAAATTAACCAAATTGTTTGCCAATCTTTAGTCCCCTCGTGTGTACACATATTAACCACAACACCACTTAAAATCGAACCAAAATAAGCGCCAATACCATTGGACATTGTCATAAACAGCCCTTGAGCACTAGCACGAATATCAGCGTTGACCTCTTTTTCAATAAAAATAGATCCTGAAATATTAAAGAAGTCAAATGCGCACCCATAGACAATCATTGAAAGCATTAATAGCACAAATCCAAAAGGTGTTGGATCGCCAAATGCAAACAAACCAAATCTAAGTGTCCAAGCAATTAAGCTTATCATTATGACTTTTTTGATGCCAAATTTTTTGAGAAAAAATGGGATAGTCAAGATAAAAGCGACTTCAGCCATTTGCGAAACAGATAATAAGATAGCAGGGTATTGCACAATCAAACTATCTTTAAACTCTGGAATTTTAGCAAAATCATGTAAGAAAGTGCTACCGAAAGTATTGGTAATTTGTAATATTGCACCAAGTAACATAGCAAAAAGAAAAAATACCGCCATGACCGGTTTTTTGAATAACACAAAAGCATCTAGCCCTAAATAAGAAATCCAAGTCTGTTTTTGACTTTTAGATACAGCAATATTGGGTAATGTTGCACTATAAATCACAAGTAAAACCGAAGCAGCGCAGGCAACATAAAGCTGAGCATTGCTCAACTCGAATTTGCATAAACTAACAGTCCACATAGCGATGATAAAGCCTACTGTACCAAATACTCGTATTTTAGGAAAAACAGCGACAGTATCTAAGTTTGCCTTATCTAAACAGTGATAACTAATTGAGTTAGATAAGGAAATAGTTGGCATAAATGCTAACGCATTACCTAACATCACCCAAAATAAAATGGCTGGATCAGTGACCGATGCGGCATAAAAAAGCGCAATAGCACAAACAGAATGGCAAAATAGATAAAGGTATTTAGCTTGTAAAAATTTATCGGCAATGATGCCAATAATAAATGGTGTAATTAATGCGGCTAAACCTTTAGTACTAAAAATCATCGATACTTCAATACCTGAAAAGTGTAATGTATTAAATAGATAAGCACCAAAAGTAGTTAGCCAACTTCCCCAAATAAAATATTGGAAAAACATCATTATTTTTAATCTATTTTTTATGTTCATTGTTTATTCCTAAAATAAAGTGAACTTTTTATAGAAAATCAAATATAAAAGTATCACTTAAAAGCGTTCAATCGTTTTTGTTATGAGTTGTAAAAAGGTTGTTTTAACGCGTTCAGCTGTTTCAATGACTTCTTCGTGCCCTAATGGTTGATCTAAAATGCCACAAGCCATATTGGTTAAGCACGAAATACCAATAGTTTTAATGCCTGAATGGTGCGCTATAATTGCTTCCGGTACGGTTGACATACCCACTGCATCGGCACCTAACACGCGAATCATTCTAATTTCAGCAGGTGTTTCATAAGTTGGACCTGTCCACCAAGCATAAACACCTTGTTGTAAGTTAATATTAAGTTCTTTAGCTACATCCATTACGGTTGAACGCAATTGCTTGTTATAAAGTTCACTCACATCTAAAAAACGCACACCTAAATCAGGATTATTTGGTCCAATGAGCGGGTTATTTGCAGTAAGATTGATGTGATCAGTAATGAGCATTAAATCACCCGGTTTAAAACTGGTATTGACTGCACCACATGCATTGGTAATGATTAATTTTTCAACGCCAAGCATTTTCATCACACGAACAGGAAAAGTAACTTGATCTAATGAAAATCCTTCATAATAGTGAAAGCGTCCTTTCATTGCCACGACGGTTTTATCACCACATTTGCCAATAACTAATTCATTGGCATGGCCTACAGCTGCTGATTTGGCAAAATGTGGAATTGTGTCATAAGGGATATGAACCGCATCTTCAAGTGTATCGGCAAAAGGCCCTAAGCCTGAACCTAGAATAATCCCAATAGTTGGTTTTTTGTCCGTGTGTTTTTGAATATAGTTAACGGCTTGTTGAATATCGGAAGTTTGATGCATGATAGTATCCTTTCAAAAAATTAAATGTTACAAAGTAAAACAGGATGAATAAATAAACAGTTTTAACCGATTAATTAGTTCAGTTAGACAATAAACTTATAAAATAATTAAAAAAAGTAATTTCTGCTATGTGATGTATATTATGAAGATTTTCTCTTAATAAAGAAAGATACGAATTGCGATATCTTAAAATGAATTAAATAACGAGTTTTTTATTTTTATTATTCAATTTATTAAGTTGAAAATTAATTTGGCCAATTAATATGGGTTAATCCTAAAATTGCCATTAAGCTAAGCGATCATCGCCTGAATAGATTACCCCTTTATTGCCTCTAAAAAATCCCAATAAAGTTAAATGGCACTGTTTAGCCAAATCAACGGCCATTGAGGTTGCTGCCGAAACCGCTAACAAAAACTCCACCCCACATTTGGCCGTTTTTTGCACCATTTCGTAGCTAGCGCGGCTTGATACTAATACCACACCATGTTGATATTGAGGATTATTTGGCAATTGCATAGCTCTAAAACCAAGCAGTTTATCTAATGCGACATGCCGGCCGATATCTTCAAATCCCGCCATAAACTGTCCTTTCAAATCTAGCCACACAGCTGCATGAGTGCAACCCGTTTGTTGACCCACTTGTTGAACTTGCGATAAGGCATTTAAGCTGTCACTAAAATCCGCTAACTTAATTTGATTTATTCGTGGCAAAGTGGGAATGGCTTGGCAAACTTGATCTATCTGTTCAGTACCACAGAGACCACAACCTGTGCGTCCTGTTAAATTACGACGTTTTTCTTTCAGTTCACTAAAGCGTCGCGACGAAAGTTCAATCTGGACTTCTATGCCTTTGGGAGTATCAATAACATCAATGCCATAAATATCATTCACCGATTGAATAATATTTTCAGTTAACGAAAATCCAATTGCAAAATAGTGCAAATCTTTTGGGGTAGCCATCATCACAACATGCGAAATTCCGTTATAAATTAACGCAACGGGTTTTTCAATAGCTAGTACATCCACTTGAGCATTTTGCAATTCACTGCCTTTAAATTTGCGTACAAGAATGGATTCAATACCGATCGCCATGATTTGTCTCTTATTAATTGGATTATGTTTACTATAAGCACAAATTCAAACATTGATAAACCTAAAAAACGTTAACGCTTTGTAAGATTCTATCAATAAGTGGTGTGTGCTTAGCCCTAAGTATCTAGCATTATGGTAAAATAGCTAACTATAATCAATTAATAATTTACAAACTAAACTTATGTCGTTACATGAAATCACATTGACAATTATGCAATTTATAGAGCATCATCAAGTTTGGACTCTGCCGATTATATTTCTATTATCGTTTGGTGAATCTTTGGCTGTCATATCGCTTTTTGTTCCTGCAACGGCTATTTTGTTAGGGGTAGGAGCTCTAGTTGGCAGTGGTACAATATCGTTTGTACCAGTATTTATTTCTGCGTCTATTGGGGCTGTTTTTGGGGATTTGCTATCTTATTGGTTAGGTAAACACTATCATCAACAAGTAATTGCTTCATGGCCGCTAAATAAACACCCTAAGTTGGTTTATCGAGCCGAGCGATTCTTTGATAATTATGGAACATTAGGGGTGTTTATTGGGCGATTTTTTGGACCATTACGCGCAATAGTGCCATTGATAGCAGGTACAATGCACATGCCCGCCATCAAATTTAATGTAGCCAATATTGCTTCTGCACCTATTTGGGCGTTTGCACTGCTTGCACCCGGTGCTTTTGGCGTGCCATGGTTAGAAACACTATTTGGTTAAAGGGTACCAACGGTATAACTACGGCGCCCACTTTTGCGACCTAAAGCCTCTAAATTAGTTTGTAATGGCGGGAATGGTAGTGTTAAATTATGACAACGATAAGCATCAAGTATCAATTGATGAATTGTACTACGCAGTTGCATTCTGTGTCCCATCTCAGCAGCAAAAACACGTAATTCAAACAACTGAATCCCTTCTTGAATATCAACTAAATACACTTGAGGCTCAGGATCTTTAAGTACATATTCACATTCATCCGAAGCCTGTAGTAAAAGCTTAATTACCAATTCGCTATCGGCATCAATTGTTGCGGGTATAGTTAACACAATACGTGTTATTGAATCCGACAAAGACCAGTTTACTAATTGTTCAGTAATAAAAGCCTTATTTGGCATCACGATTTCTTTACGATCCCAATCAACAATAGTAATTGCTCGAGTATTAATCTTGGTGATATTGCCTGTCAAATCACGAATTGTCACGGTATCGCCAATTCGCACCGGTTTTTCAAATAAAATAATTAAACCTGAAATAAAATTAGCAAAAATTTCTTGCAAACCGAAACCTAACCCTACACCCAGTGCGGCAATTAACCATTGAATTTTTGACCAGTCAATACCAATAAACGAAAACGCAATCATACAACCTATCATCAAAATAATATATTTTGAAACCGTCGAAATCGCATAACCTGTTCCTGGGGTCAAATCTAAATGCTGTAAAATGCCTAACTCCAACAAAGCAGGTAAATTTTTGACGAGTTGCACGGTAATTGTCATCACTAAAATGGCAATACATACTGCACCAAGAGTAATGTATTGTTCTATTTCGGTGCCATTAACAATAGCGCTGGTTCCCCACAACTTAATGTTATTCATGAAAGCAAAAGCTGAATGTAGCTCAGACCATAGTAAAATCATACTAATGAGTGCAATCATCATAATAATCGATCTGACAAGATGTAAGGATTGGGCACTAATGGCATCTAAATCGATAACTGGTTCATCGACACTGTCGTTAAGCGAATTAATATCTTCTTCCTGTGATTTTGCCCGCTGCATACGTTCTAAACGGCGTTGCTTGGTGCGTTCAAATTCAATACGGCGCTTTTGGATCCACATCCAACGCCGAATCATAAAATAAATAACTAACAGCGCAAACCAGATAATAACCGATGCTTCAAGGCGACCTAATAACACTTGTGCCGTTGATAAATAGCCCAAACAAGCAGCAATAATGGCGAGCCATGGTGCACTTAATAAGATAAACCATAAAATATGACTTAATAAATTATCGCCCGAACCTTTTTTATCAATATAAAGAGGCACTCCAGCGCGATGAATGGCGTTAGTCATAAATACTAAAGCAAAACAGAGAAAAATAAACGCTGTACGACCAATTGTGGCGGCAAATTGGCGATTATTATACTCGTCAAAGCTCATCACTATCATCACTAATGGAATCACAAGCCAAATCGAAAGCTGATAATATTTCATTGCTGAGCGCACGCTACGTTCAGACCAACCAAAATGACTAATAAACAGCCCATTAGATGATGCAAAATGCGCTGAAATAATAAACACCCACAAAATAGGCGCCGCCGCATTTACACCATAACCTAATGCATAGGCAACAGGATAATCCCAATTAATTTGCAACGCATAACCAAACACTGCCCACAAAATTGGCACCGGTAACGCCATAATTAATGAACAGATCACTACTTTTAGGGTTAAAGAATAACTATCTTGCGTAACTTTACCCACGCGGTTAGCGGATTTAGTTAAAAAGGTATTATATTTGGTGCGCATTTTAAAATGCGTAAACACAAATAGTAACGACAAAATGATTAAAAATAGCGGTTTGGGCGCGCTAAGTACTTCAATACTCGCATTATAAAGTTGCGAAAGGGTATCGATTGAAAAAATTACATAAATAACATCTTTAGCTAAATCGAGTGGATAACTCAATGAGATAGGATTCACATCTGCTACCCAAAAGAAATACCTATGTGCGGCGTCATTCACTTCATCAATGGCATTTGTTAACTGCTTATTGGCAATTTTTAATTTAGTAAGTTCTAAAATAGTGGTATCACTACCGGATATAAGAGTCTTAAGTAACTCAGTCTGCTCACGAAGCAAACGACGATATTGTGTAGCTTCTTTAAGAGTATTAAGTGGACTGGTTAAAATAGGGTAATCATCTAAAGAAATTAAAATATTATTATAATTAAGTTGTTGGGCTTTTTCTTCAGCAATTTCGGCATCAAGGGCTTGTGATTTAGGCTTTTCGGGTAAGCGCAATAACTGTTGGCGCAGAGTCTCGCCCAGAGCGGTTGAAAAACTTAACCACTCACCTTGCTCATCAAGTGTTGCCAGCGTATTTTGCACGTGTGAAATCTGTGTGGTGATATTGTTTTGCTCATTAACAATACTGGTTAAATGATTCTTTTGTAACTCCATATTTTGCCGGAGTTCATCATTCTTATCGCTCAACTGATGAACGATTTGAGACAGATCATCTTCATTATTAATGATTGGTGTAGATTCTTCGGCGAAAGTCATTGAAGAAAACAACACAGCAACAAAGCAAAAAACACCACGCATCCACATAAAGCTATATCCTATCGGCTAATTTTTGACCCATGCGAGCAATATTACCCACTTTAAGGTGACTATCAAACTCAATTGCATTTGACGCAAATAAAGTAATTACGGTCGAACCTAATTTAAAGCACCCCATATCTTGCCCTTTAGTTAATTTTATCTCATTGTCATAAGTCCAGCGTTTCATGATACCTTCACGTGGAGGAGTGATAATGCCTTCCCATGGTACTTCAATGCTACCAACAATGGTTGCACCAACTAAAATTTGTGCCATTGGCCCCAATTCTGTTTCAAATAAGCAAATCACACGCTCATTACGCGCAAAAATATTCGGAATGCTTTCAGTTGTTGCTTTATTGACTGAAAATAGCGAACCTGGAACATAAATCATCTCACGCAAAATACCATCGCAAGGCATATGAAAACGGTGATAATTTTTAGGTGATAAGTAAGTTGTGGCATATAAACCATTTTTAAAAAACTTGATCATATCAGGATGACAAGCAAGTAGTGATTCTAAAGAATAAAAATGCCCTTTAGCCTGTAATAACTGAGTATCTTGAATAGTACCAAACTGACTAATCACCCCATCAGCTGGCATCACAACTACACTATCGCCAGCATCTACAGGCCGTGCATCCTCGTTTAATTCACGAGAAAAAAAATCATTAAAGGTTTTAAACGCTTTAACATCGTTAATTTTTGCTTCACTCAAATCCACTTTATACAGTTTACAAAAGCCCATAATCATCCATGTAGTCACTTTTCCCAACTGTTTTTTTGCTAGCCAACCAAAAATAACGGTTAATAGCTGTTTAGGAAGAAGATACTGAATAATTGCTTTTAACTGATTTAACATATATAACTCTCAAAATTACGGTAGAAACGTTGCATTATACCAAGATTTATACACAAAGTGTAAAACTCATAAAATCAATAATATATAATATTTATAACCAAATAAATTAAAAAAACACAAAAAATACCAAATCATCAATAATAAATACCGGAATTAAAATACATATTGACCATTTCATATAGCCAAAAAAGCTTGGCATATTGATTTTGTTTTGAGTAGCAATACTTTTGACCATAAAATTAGGAGCATTGCCGATATAGCTAAGTGCACCCATAAAAACCGAACCCATTGAGATAGCAAGCAAGGTCTTTTCTAATGCGGTCATCAAAGTATTGGTATCGCCCGAAGCTAGATTGAAAAACACCAAATAAGTTGGCGCATTATCTAAAAAACCTGACAACAATCCAGATAACCAAAAATACATGCTATTAATGGGATCGCCTTGATCTGTGGTAACTAGTGATAGCAAAGGTGCTAAAGCGCCATCGTTACCAGCACGCAAAATGGCTAGCACGGGCACAATGGTGATAAAAATTCCCATAAACAGCTTGGCTACTTCGATAATAGGTTCCCAATTAAATTCGTTACCTGCGCGTACTTGTTTGGGCGTAATTAATATTGAAATGAGAGTAATTATAATAAACATAATATCACGAATTAAATTGGGTAAAGTTATATGCGAACCCAAAATCTCAATGTCAACCGATGAGCGCCAAATGCCTGACATCAGTACACAAGTGATAATTACCAGCAATAAAAGAAAGTTTTTTACACCATAAACCTTAATAGTGCTAGCTTTGGGAGTCGAAGTTAGCGCAAGTGAATTGTCATATTGGATGCGAAAGTAGTGGCAATCAATCTTATAATAAATTGCTAATAACAAAATTGAACTAAGCAAAACTGGCAATAGCATATGCTTAACCGTCCACCCAAAATTAACACCTTTTAAAAAACCAATAAATAAAGGTGGATCACCTAGTGGTGTTAGTCCACCACCAATATTCGCCACTAAAAAGATAAAAAAGACAATCGTATGTACAGCGTAATTTCGATCACGATTAGCTCTAATTATCGGTCGAATCATTAACATAGCAGCGCCAGTTGTACCCATGATTGACGCTAACAAAGTTCCTATTGCCAACAAACCAACGTTGAGTTTAGGCGTACTAAGCACATCGCTTTTAATTAAAATCCCCCCCGAAACAGTAAACAGTGCTAGCAGTAATAAAATAAAAGGGATGTATTCCGCTATTATTGCATGAACGGTAAGATGAATTGTTGTTTGCAAACCAAAAAAGCATAAGGCAAACAGCAAAAAAAGCATCGTCCAACACATTGTTATTTTGCCATAATGATGGTGCCATAATCGCGGCAAAAATAATGGCAATAACGCAATAGAAAGCAAAATCCCCACAAAAGGGATCCCCCAACAAATTGATAAATCATCACCGCTAAAATCGACAGCAAAAAGGTCAAAAGGTACTAGTGTTAAAATGATAAAGGAATAGAGGGTTTTCATTAAGGTTGGTATTTTGATTTTAAAGTGACGCAAATTATAACAAAGTGTTTGAAGTTTATCGAATTCTAAGATTCTTAGTAAGGATTGGGAATAATATTGTCACGGAATATTAATAATATAAAATCCCCCCCAAAATTATTTCCCCAAAAGCCCGCCAACGTAGGTTGACTCAATCTTTAACAAAACTTTACAAATTTTTAACGGAAAAACTAGCGCATTATTAATCAAGCGACTATAATTTAGGAGCTTTCAAAGCAAGGGAAAGCTCGTTAGTTGAGCAGTTAGTTATAAAAAGTGTAAATAAAACAAAAATTTACTTGACAGGATGATCGAAATGCGTTACCATTTATGGCACATGGCACATGGCACATGGCCTGCCAAACCTACGCCCTAAATCTTTTTCAATTTCACCGTAGTCGAAATCAGACACAGTTCTTATTTTCATCACCGAGGTTATCGAGCTCATCGCGCTTGGCGAGATCGTCGGGGTTAAGTTTTTTACTTAGCTTACTTAACTTTTCTAATTTCTTTATCTTACTTAAGTTACCTAGTTTATTTAGGTTATCTAAATTACCAAGCTTACTAAGATTATTTAGATTACCTAGATTGTCGTTGTTCTTCGCGTTGTTATTGTTGTCATATGCAGAGTGTTCTGTGGCATTAACGGCTTATACATCAAAATATATCGTGGGTAGTGCCCCGTATTTAACGTTTGATGGTGGCCAAACAAGGGCCACATCAACGGATAGTTTGTTGTCTATTAAGTTGCAGGATGGCCAAGTCATCACGCCGTCTACTAATACATCAAGTGTATCAAATCCAATAAGATTACCTTATGCAGGAAGTACTTTGGATGATATAGATATGATAGTCCCATCATCGGTTAGTTCAGTGAGTATAAGTGATTTAATCACTAGGTATAATTATTGGCGTGATGATGATGGGGATGGTCAGGGTACAAATGGCGTTACCGCATCGGGGAATATATCGGTATCATTTACGGATAATAATGGTAATACAGTAAGTCGTAGTGATGCATTAGATAAATGTAAGGCTCCTTATAGGGTAACCTTAAGAAGTACAGGGGGATATTTACAAACACGGTACGGGGTTCCTAATAGGACTGATTTTAGCGGTCAGACGGTGACATATTATATCAATCCGTATGACAGTAGTTCTGGTGTTTGTTACTTTGTGAGTCACGCAAGGCCGATTACTTCTTATGGCTCAGGAGATTCCGCCGGCCCAGCTAACATATGGGATTTTCATAAGGGTTTTTTAACTCAGTCTAATGATTCATCCTCTTACGACCGAAATTTTCCTACAACGGGTGCTGATGGGTTGTATTTTGAGTTAGAGATGCCAGAAGGAGTAGATGGACGTCGGTTTACGTGGTCTTCTGTTTCTCGTGGTGGAATAACAGCTACAGTCGATAGTTGGGGTAAGGTAACATTAAGCGGTCCTAGGGCTGATGATACTCAGATAAATTCAAATAATCCTAGTCCGCTTACTCCGTTGTCTTTGCCACAGACCTTTGAATTGGTGGGTAGGGATAGTGCAGGTAATGAGATGAGGTATGGATTTGTGTTAAAGCAGTGGTTTGTCAATCGGGGTGATAAACGGGATACACAGTCTAACCAAATATCTTGGTGTAGAAGTTTGGGTTATCGTTTGGCACGGGTAAGTGATTTAACTAACGCGAAGTGTGGTATATCTTCTTCATTCCCTTGTGTAAATGGTATAGATAGCGGCACGCCTAGTTCATCTGTTAATCGTTACATGCGTCACATAGGTGCTGGTTTTTTCGCGGAGTGGGGCCGCATGTCCAGCTACTATGATACGGGCTTATTCGGCGGCACCTACTGGACAAGCGACGTATCAGGTAGCCATGCCTTCACTGTCAACTCGTTCTACGGCAATGTCGACCGCTACAATCTCAGCAGCCTCAGCATTTACACTGTTTGCATCGCACCTTAGCTTTTATATCTTAGTCCTTAATCCTTAGGCCGCGGGGGCGGTTATGGTGCAGATAGAGGATAATCTAACAAAGAATAAAGCCCCCGCGTAAGTTGGGGCATTTTCCCTTAGAGTTGCACTGTGGCGGCGAAGCCACAATCGGCGCCCCCACCACCCACACTAAAAGCGTGGCTGGCGTGGGGGCAGGGGGAAATAAATAAGAATAACCAAGCAGTTGGTGGTAAGGATAAGTGTTTGTTGTGTACTTTAATACAGTGGTGTTAATTCAACTGATGGCATCTATTAAATGCTAGGCATAATATGCCTACCAGTAAAATGAGCACTACTGGCACAGCACTTATTCATCATCCAAGCTTTTTACCTGAAATTGTCACGCAAGCTTGCTGATAAAAGTAATAAAGTAAGGGGATACGGCTAAATCAGCGACATACGCATCTTAGGTTGCAACTTCCCGACTGGAGTGCGAATGGTTTTTGATTTTAGTTATATCAAAAAACACCAACTGACTTGGCCCTAAAAACAAAGTTAAAAAAAACACACGGTAATCTATAAAAATAACATAGTAAAAATCGGTCAGGAAAGGTATTGATTTTATTGAAGTTTTTATTTTGCTGTTTTTAAGCTAAATCAATCACTTACACAACCTAAGCAAAGCGTCAGCATACAACAAATCAACAAAACCACGAATAAAGCACTTTAATAACAGCCATTTAATTACCAAAAAAAACGGTCAGAAAAGGTACTGATTTTATTAAAGTTTTTCGGTTGTTTTTTAACAAAAACCGCCTTATAAAAACACAATAACCCTTCTCAAAAACGATGGTTATGTTGTTTGTCCTATTCCGGCATCAGGCAGCCGAAGGCCAAATTCTGCAGCCAAGCGCAGGATTGCAAAGGGAATTCACTTTATTTCCCTGACTCGGACGTGGTCGCTGTAGCTATTTTATTCATCAAAAGTCAAAACGTCCGAACCCCCTGCACCTAATCCATAATCATATCCACCAAAATAAAAAAACTTTATTTTACCCCCACCATGACAATTCTGATCAACTTATAGGTTCAGTTTTCGTATATTGCAGTTAAGCCGTTATAATAGCGATTATTTGATTTTGAATAAAATAGGACAACCGTGCAAACCTCATTAAAAAAGCCCCAATTACATTGCCGAAACAAACATCGAAACGGTTATGATTTTGCAAAACTCATCAATAGACTTCCAGAATTGTCTCAATATGTAAAGCCGAATCCATATGGCAATGTATCGATCGATTTTGCCGATCCGCTGGCGGTTAAAATGTTAAATAAAGCGTTGTTATTTAATGATTACCAAATGAATTATTGGGATATTCCAGATGGTTACTTATGTCCGCCCATTCCCGGTCGAGCGGATTATATTCACTATTTAGCCGATTTATTGGCACAAGATAATCAAAATAGCATTCCGACAGGTAAGCAAATTCGCGTTTTAGATATTGGCGTTGGTGCCAATGTGATTTACCCCATTATTGGTTGTGCTGAATATGGTTGGTCGTTTGTGGGAAGCGATATCAATCCAGCGGCTATCAAGGTTACCTCGTTAATAATACAAGCCAATGCGTTACTAAAAAACACCGTGCAGTGTCGATTACAAAAAGATAGTCAAGCCATTTTTAAGCATATTATTAAGCCTAACGAATTTTATGCGTTAACGCTATGTAATCCACCTTTCCATGCTTCGGAACAAGATGCGCAGGCAAGTGCACAAACCAAACTGAAGAAGTTAGGTAAATTAACGCATTCAAACCCAAAAACCATACTTAACTTTGGTGGGCAACATGCTGAGTTATGGTGCAAAGGGGGCGAGGCCGCTTTTATTGCTAATATGATTCGCGAAAGTATTGAATATAAAACCCAATGCCTGTGGTTTACGTCATTAGTGTCGAAAAAAGAGACTTTATCGTTAATCAACAAAAAGTTGAAACAAGCCAATGTCGTTCAAAGCCATATTATTCCCATGGCACAAGGGCAAAAAATTAGCAGATTTGTCGCGTGGACTTTTTTTGATCAACATGAGCGCCAACAAATTTTGTTAAAAAATGCCCAAAAGGGAGAGCAAGCACAATAAATTAGTCCACTTTTTTGTTATTCAAGTTGGGCAGATTTTGTTGTAAAAAGTAGCTTAAATACGTTTAGTTTATTCTAATAAAATACCGATAGCTTATTGTATTGCTTTTGGTTAAGATGGGTGGTTATTTAATAACCATTATTAACACAACCCAATCTTCAATATGCATAGGAAATACCGATATGAAAAGTAATCAAACAGCTCAACTCATTGAGCAGCTACAAGGTATTGTTGGACATAAATATACTTTAACGAACCCTAACCGTACGTTACCTTATCGTCAAGGTATTCGTTTTGGTGAGGGTGATGCATTGGCCGTTGTCTTACCCGGGACGTTAGTCGAGCAGTGGCAGGTATTAAAAGCGTGTGTTGAAGCGGACGTGATTGTTATCACACAATCAGCCAATACGGGCTTAACAGGGGGATCTACCCCAGATGGTAATGATTATGATCGTCCCATTGTGATTGTCAGTACTCGTCGATTAGATGGTATTAAGGTGATTGAAAATGGTGAGCAGGTTGTTTGTTTGCCGGGTAGTACATTATTTAGGTTAGAAAAAGAGTTAAAAAAATATCATCGTGGACCTCATTCGGTCATTGGTTCATCTTGCATTGGCGCTTCTGTGATGGGAGGGGTCTGTAATAATTCTGGTGGCGCACTTATTCAGCGTGGGCCTGCGTATACACAAATGGCAGTGTTTGCGCAATTAGACCAGCAAGGGCAGTTGCGCTTAGTGAATCATTTAGGGATTGAACTGGGGGATGATCCAGAAACGATTTTACAGAACCTACAAAATCATACCTATACCGATAAGGATATTAAACGTGATGCTGGTTTAGGGCATGATCATCATTATTGTGATCATGTTCGTGAAATTGATGCTGATACGCCTGCACGATTTAATGCTGATCCCGCTCGTCATTATGAAGCATCAGGTAGTGCAGGGCGCTTGATGGTTTTTGCGGTGCGTCTTGATACTTTTCCACTTGAGCAAAAATCGGCAGTATTTTATATCGGTACCAATGATATTAATGAACTAAATGGTATTCGTCGCCATATTTTAGGGCAGTTTAAAACGTTGCCTGTGTCGGGTGAATATATACATCGTGTGGCGTTTGATATTGCTGCGGTTTATGGAAAACCGACCTTTTTAGCTATTAAGAAGTTAGGTACCGATATGATGCCGCGCATGTTTGTTTTTAAAAATTGGGTTGATCGTGTTACGGCGAAAATTCCATTCTTCCCTAAAAACTTTTCGGATCGGTTTTCTATATTTGCTTGCAAATTTTTACCTAATCATTTACCAAAGTCGTTGCGTGATTATCGTGATCGTTATGAACATCATCTTATTTTAAAGATGGCAGATGACGGGATTGCTGAAGCTGAAGCTTTTTTGAAAGACTATTTTCAAAATAAAAATGGTAATTATTTTTTGTGTAATGAAAAAGAGGCCGAAGCGGCTATGTTACACCGTTTTGCAGCCGCTGGTGCCGCAACGTCTTACCGAAATGTACATAGCAAAACAGTAGAAAACATTGTTGCATTAGATATTGCACTAAGGCGTAATGATACCGATTGGTTTGAAACACTGCCAGAAAACATCGATCAAAACTTTATTTACAAAATGTATTATGGGCATTTTTTCTGTTATGTGTTTCATCAAGATTATATTGCTAAAAAAGGGGTAGATTGCGATAAAGTTAAGGAGGAGATTTTAGCATTGCTTGATCAGCGTGGTGCGCAATATCCAGCCGAGCACAATGTGGGGCATTTGTATCATGCCAATGAGGATTTGAAAAAATTCTATCAAGAGCTTGATCCTACAAACAGTCTTAATCCGGGCATAGGTAAAACATCTAAGAAGAAAAATTGGGCTTAATTTTTTAAATTCTAGATGCTATTAATAATTAAAACCAACCGCTAGAAATCACATCTAGCGGTTTTTTTAGAATAATATCGCAATAGAACAATTAGTGGCTATTTAAATCACACCAACTTTTTTAATTGATATAAAATTTCTAAGGCTTGTTTTGGTGTTAACGCGTCAGGGTCGATCTGTTTTAACGCTTCTTCAACTTCTGAAGGTTCTGGTTCGTTTATAAAAGAGAGTTGTGATTTATCGATGCTGCTGTTAGCCGATTGTTTTGAGATAACTTCTAACTCTTTTAATTTTTGTTTAGCTCGTTTCAAAATCGTTTTAGGCACGCCAGCAAGCCCTGCCACGGCAATTCCGAAACTTTTGCTAGCGGCACCTTCAGAAACTTCGTGGATAAAAGCGACCGTGTTGTCATGTTCAATGGCATCAAAATGGACGTTATAAACGCCTTGCATATGCTCGGGGAGTTGCGTTAGTTCAAAGTAGTGGGTGGCAAATAGTGTCATTGATTGGATTTCATTGGCAAGATTTTCGGCACAGGCCCAAGCAAGCGAAAGCCCATCGTAAGTTGAGGTTCCTCGACCAATTTCATCCATTAATACTAGGCTCTGTTTTGTTGCATTGTGCATAATGTTGGCCGTTTCGGTCATTTCGACCATAAAAGTGGAACGACCAGACGCCAAATCATCAGAAGCACCAATGCGCGTAAAAATGCGATCAACAGGTCCAATTACTGCTTTTGATGCAGGGACAAAGCTACCAATGTAAGCAAGCAATACAATCAATGCGGCTTGGCGCATGTAGGTACTCTTTCCGCCCATATTAGGACCTGTAATAATCAGCATTCGTCTTGTTGGTGAAAGGTGCAGCGAATTGCGAATAAACGGCGTTTGTAGCACTTGTTCAATGACAACATGACGTCCGTCTTGGATCTCAATACCTGCTTGTGTTGACAATGTTGGACGTTGATAATTGAGTGTTAATGCTCGCTCGGCAAGATTAGTTAAAACGTCAAGTTCCGCAATCGCTTCTGCGCTGGTTTGCATATCAGCTAAGTCGGGCATTAATAGATCAAACAGTTGTTCGTAAAGGTGTTTTTCAAGCGTTAATGCTCGACCTTTTGAAGTAAGTACTTTATCTTCGTACTCTTTCAGTTCTGGAATAATATAACGCTCTACATTTTTCAGTGTTTGACGTCTTGTATAATGAATCGGTGCAAGGTGGCTTTGTCCACGACTAATTTGGATGTAATAGCCGTGAACGGCATTAAATCCGACTTTTAATGTATCAATGCCGAGTGTTTCTCGCTCTCTTATTTCAAGTTGTTCAAGGTAATTGGTTGCGCCATCGGCCAGATTACGCAGTTCGTCTAATTCGCTATGATAACCTGTTGCAATCACGCCACCATCACGAATAATCGCCGGTGGCACTTCAACAATTGCGTTATTTAATAATGTTGCAATATGATCAAATTGATTAATGTTGGCACGTAAAGCCTGTAAATAAGGTGAATTAAATTGTCCTAATAAAAGATGTAACTGTGGCAACAAGTTATAAGCATCACGCAAACGCGCAAAATCCCGTGGGCGAGCCGTGTGTAGTGCCAATCTTGCTAAAACACGTTCAAGATCGCCCATTTGTTTTAATAACGGTAATGCGTCATCAATATGATGTTGTAATTCGGCAATGGCATCTTGGCGGTTTTGCAAAATCTTAATATCGCGAATGGGAGAATGCAGCCAGCGCTTAAGCATTCGACTGCCCATAGCGGTTTGCGTTTTATCTAGCACGTCAGCAACAGTATTAGATGTACCGCCCGATAAGTTTTCGGTTATTTCTAAGTTATGGCGTGTTGCGGCATCTAATACCACAAAGTCATATGCTGATTGTTTGATTATTGAACGTATATGGGGTAGTGCGGTGCGCTGGGTATCTTTAACATATTGCAATAAGCAACCGGCCGCACAAAGAGCATAATTGCACGCTTCTACACCAAATCCAACTAAATCGTTAGTGCCAAATTGCAAATTAAGCTGTTGTTTTGCCGTTTCAAGATCAAAGTCCCATTGTGGACGACGGCGCAGACCATGGCGATGTTCAATTAATGGCATGGATTGAAATTCTTCTGGATATAGCAATTCAACAGGATTGGTGCGTTGTAATTCAGCTTGCATTGCTTCGAAACTATCACATTCAAACACATAAAAGCGACCAGAACTAATATCAAGCGTGGCGTAACCATAATGATTTTTATGTTGCCAGATTGAAGCAAGTAAATTATCTTTGCGATCTTCTAACAATGATTCATCACTGACCGTGCCCGGCGTGACAATACGCACAACTTTGCGCTCAACAGGTCCTTTGCTCGTTGCCGGATCGCCAATTTGTTCACAAATAGCCACCGACTCACCTAGCGATATTAACTTGGCTAAATAACTTTCAACCGCATGGTACGGTACACCCGCCATAGGAATCGGTTCACCATTTGACGAGCCACGCTTTGTGAGCGAAATATCTAAAAGCTGCGAGGCACGCTTGGCATCATCATAAAACATCTCATAAAAATCACCCATGCGATAAAAAAGCAAAATATCAGGATTTTCAGCTTTAAGTTTTAAATACTGCTGCATCATTGGGGTGTGGTTGGTAAAATTGTCTTTATTAGTCATGGTGGTATTTCTTTTTACATTTAAAATTCATATGGTTATGTTTTTGTTGTTACAGGTTATTTCAAAAAGTATCAAGTTTTATTATTAAATGCATTTGTAATTGTAATAAATTTTTTTTGAAAAAAAATTATTATATTAGATATATTTTACTATTATTTATGATTGTATCATTATATATAATGCAAAGAAACGAGCGCTCCCATATGGGAATAATAATAAGAGGTTTTTAGTTAATATTAAAAATATGAAAAATGATAGCGTTTAACAGATACAAATGAAAATTGAGGATTGATAGTAAAACGAACTACAATAAATTATTTTAAGTCGTTAAAGTCGACTATTATGAAATGTTTTTACGACGATAATGAATTAGAAAAATTTGTAACGCGGAAAAATAAATGATGATGAAAAAATTAATATTTAGTTTATTAGTATCTATTTCTTTCAGTCCTCATGCTGAAATTAAGGTTAAACGAAACACATTAATTACAAATACGTATAATTGGATTTTATATCCGATGTTAATACCTAATAAACAACCAATTACAAAACAAAAAATCATAATGAGTTTATTAGATACTAATACAATAGTTTATACAATGATTGAATCAAATTCAGATGGTTTAATTGAAAAAGTATTGATTAATGATAAGTCACAAAATGTGAATATCGACTATCGTAAAAAAACAATTCACTACTCAGGCATAGATGCGTCGATTGAGTTAGATAGTAATAATTATATTACTGCCATTTTAGATGAAAATAATGAACAACTAGTATCTATTTCATACCAAGGTGATATTTCTTATAATCAATATGGGGAAGTATTAGAAAGCACTACAAAGACTTCTGTTATTACAGATGATAAATCTAAAATAAATAGTTTTCCAAAAACAGACATGAATATCTGGCAATCAGATAGAAAAGTAGAGAACTTCACACCTAGTGATTTTAAATGTGTTTATTTAAAACATAATGAATATGGTGATTGGACAAGTGGTTATTGTATGACTGATGATGGAGTAAAAAGGAGTACATTTATTCGTGAATTAGAATATTAATTAGATGAGTTAATAATATTGCAAATATTAGATAAAACCAGATAGCTTAAGTAACCAAACAGATTATGTGATTAATTACTGTATTGTCATTAATAAAGAAGCAAATCCCATAGATTAAACTTTTCATAAAAATAATATATATATATTCTTTATTTAGCCTACTTAGCAAAACTATTTTGTTAAGTACAATGGCCTATTAAAATTGTTTATCTTAGAAGTGTTAATGTTAACCTAAAGGATTAGAGGTTAGTGCTTTATTCTTATTTTTTTCCCGATAAATAATCTGAAATAGATACAAATTTATCGTTATGTAATACTAAGCTTACGATTAAAAAAGCTGATGTAAATCCCGCTAATGCTGTGTCAGTTACTCTTTGCGAATGTCTGGTTCTTCTTTCATATTTTTCTCTTTTTAAAGTTATAGAAATTATTAAAGCGATAATAATACAAGTTATTGCGATAAAAGGAATAAACATCTTTGTATAGAAAGCCAATATAAAATCTTGAATATTGTTATTATATAAAAACGTTGCTTTGGCGATAGCAACTAAGAATATGGCAAATGCTGCAATACAAACGTATAGCGTTATGTCTGGTGGTACATTCAACCAATGCATAGTGGCTAAAAAAATGACGGGTACTAGTACTGATGCTATCACAAATCCAACATCGGTATAGTTAGCAAAAACTGTAATTTCGCGTTTGTTGCTTTTATAAATACCATAGGCAGCAATTATAAGTAGGACAACAATTGAAATAAACCATAATAAGTAGTTAGGTTTAGATGTGTTTTGTTGTGTGATTGCAAAACTTGAAATTGGCAAGATTAATATTAACAATGTAAATATTGTTGCGAAGACTTTTCTCATTTTAAATACACCTTATATCATTAAATATATTTTTATTTTTTAGCTTATAAAAGTTATTTTTAATATTTCTATAAATATGTGTGGATTAGAAAAGGATATTAAAAATCTTCATTTGATTGATTTTGAACGTTTATAAGTTGTTTTTTAGGTAATGTAAAATTTACACCTAAACAGATATTATCATCTTCATCTGACACAACAACGAGTTCGGCTTGTCTTGCTGTATCAGGCATTCGGTGAAGTAATGACATATAATTATTGACTTTTCCAAGAACACCTTGCACAGAATCATTGTCGATAGCAATAATATTTAACGATGTAGAATGAGAAATAGCATCTAGCCAAAAATCCTCAAAAGCTTTCTGAGTGGCATTTTGACCTTTTTCTTTTATGATAGATACAAAGTCAATACTGTTGGAATCATGTGTACCATAAACAATAGAAAAGTTTTTGCCTATCGCAGCCAGTAATGTCCATAGTTTATTACCGTTGGCATCAGAATCTGTTTCAAGGTAAACAGATTCTAAAAGATTATTTTGGTTAAAAATAAGTATCATTGTCCATTGAAAACCGAGAAAGCTTTGGTTGTAACTTATCAGCTGATTTTGATTGTCTGGATCTTGTTCAGTGTTATATTGCTGCATTACTTCATTTTTAGGCATATTGTAATACAGGTTTTTGTATAAAGGTGTTTTGGCCGATGAATAGGGGGTGTTATCGGCACAAACGGTAAGAGTGGTAAAAATTAGCCAACAAAAAACTAATAAATGACGTACGTTATTTTTCATATTATTCCTTTCAGCTTGATATTTAGTCAATTAATAAGATCCTACTTAGGATCTTATTAATAATCATCTAATAAAAATTGTAAATATTCGAGTGATGACTGTTAAACTTATAAATATTAATGATATGATTTTCCATATATTTTTATTATTTTCATTGGTTGTATTATAGACAGCAAATAACGTGGTTATTGACCAAATGATAATCATAATATTGCTACTAAATAGTCCTGAACTTGAACGTATAAACTTATCAACGATTGTAATTACAACGATAGGAAGGAACCAAAACAGCCAAAATGTTTTTGCAAGCCCATATTCACCTTTAATATATTTAATGTGTGAAGAAATGCTTTTATTTTGTTGTTCTTTTATTTTATCTAGTAATGACATGCTATATTTCCTTTTTAATTAGTTAGTTAACAATTTTAACAAAAAAATAGTTTTTATTTTTTTTGTCTAAAAATACAGAATATTTAACAGGAAATGATCCATTACCACCAAAAGAAACGTTTGCTTGGCATAAGTATCTCTTTTGTTCTTTATCTTCGTTAAGCGTTAATTGATCGCTAATGTTAATAAAAGAAAATTGACCACCACCTTGTTTTGTTATTATTTCATTCAATAGTTTTTTTGCATCTTTGCTATCACAGCTAGGTGGCATACCATCCCCACAACCTGTTAAAAAAAAACCTAATATTGAGATATATAGTAATTTCTTCATCGTTTTTTCCTTTTTATGAATGTTAAAAATTTAATTGTAGACTAGTTATTTTTTAAAGTCCATAATTGGATTTAAATTAAATTTAAAATCTATTAATGGAATTTATTGTTAATAACTAGTTTGATTATATTAATAATGATATGTGTCAAGATCTGACATAGAAAAGAATAATTTTTACTATTACGTGATGTATTTGTTTAGTTTATTTTCGCTACTCTTCATCAAACCAATCCCAAAAATCAACGGGTTTAATGACTTCCACCATATCGCCCCACATATATAAATACCAAGACATTTCAAGGGCGCCGCCAGCTTTAAATTTAATGGTTATTGATTTATCTTTATTTTCGATCATAGTTTGAGTTGGGTGGAAGACATAATGTTTAACTTCTTTTGCCACTTCAGGACTAAAACGCCACTCCACATCAAAAGGCTTCTCTTTAAAGACACCGAACATATCTTGACAGTAATCAGTTAAATTAAATGAATCGGGGAGCTTATAACTAAGTTCTAAAATATTAATCTGTTCTATATTATGCAAAATAAAATGATGGATCTGTTGTCCATAATAGTTATCGCTGTGTCTTGCTAAAAGGTAATGATTTCGTTCACTATATAAAATTCCGTAAGGCTCTAAAGTGTTATGGCTATATTTTCCACTATTTTTGTTGTAGTACTTTATTTTTATTTGTTTTTTATTAAGCAAAGCGTTTCGTAATGCATTGAGTATTTCTGCATCTAAATGAAACTGAGGACCAGGACGAAAGGCTAATCCTTCAATTTTCAATAACGCTTCTGTTTCATCTTCAAGGTTTCTTTTACGTTTTTGAGATTGTAATAAATTCTTAATTTTCGTTTCTAAACTAACCAGTGATTTAGCTTGCTCGTGTAAATTATGTTGTTCTAAAAAATTCACACTAGCCTGCAAGGCTGAAAGCTCTTGCGGGGAAAAAGTAAAAAGCGCATTCATCTGTTGAGATGAAATCCGCCATCGCTTGCAGCGCCCATTTGTTGAATACTCTTCCATATTTGGAAAATAATCACGCAATCCAGCACACATACGTTGTGCTGTTCGTAGTGAAACGTTATAACGCCGTTGGATCTCATCTAACGATAATCCTTCAGCACTATTTTGCAATTCGAAAGCAAGATCAAATAAATCCCATGATTTTTCGTACATTTTTATTTCCCTACACATTTATTAAATATGACAAAATCTGTCGTTATTTTATATTAAGATAAACAATAATAATAACAAAGTAGATATTTATGATGATAATCAATCAAAAAGACTTAGCTATAATTAATCAAGCAAAAAAAGTCATGAAAAAATATATACAAGTAGGGAAAAAGATATCCACAATAGATCATGTTAAGGATTATTTTATATTTCATTTAGGATTATACGATTACGAGGCTTTTTGTGTTTTGTATTTAGATAGTCAAAATAGAATTATTGCATTAGAGGAGCTATTTCGTGGCACTATTAATGAGTCAAGCGTTTACCCTCGAGAAATTATAAAGCAGGTATTATATCACCAAGCAATGGCCATCATTTTGGTTCATAATCATCCAAGTGGCGATAAAGAGCCTAGTTTATTGGATATCTCAGTAACCGCTAAAATTAAAAATGCATTAGCGTTTATTGATGTTATCGTATTAGATCATTTGATTGTTGCTAAAGATAACGTTATTTCACTAAAGGAAAATACAAAATATAACTTGATGAATCTGTTTAATTGATATTTAGCTGACTATCTGACGATTAAAACATCAAAAAATCCATTAATGGAATTTATTTGTTTTTTTAATCCTAAAAAGGTATTTAATTATTATTTTAATCTCAGACAATGATAATCATGATTTTTTATATTAGATATTTCCAGCATGGTAAAACTTGCAGCGTCAAATACAGATAAAATAGTCGGTAAACGAATACAACTGCGTCGTAAAGAAATGGATTTGACCGTTGCTCAACTTTCCGAAAAAATTAACTTATCTCCACAACAATTAGCGCGTTATGAAAGAGGTGAAAATAAAATCAACTTCGATCATTTTGTTAAAATTGCAGAACACCTAAAAACACCAATAAGTTGGTTTTTTATTGATTTTGATACCTATCTTAATGGTTCGGTATTAAATAATAAAATAGGTGAACAGCAACAAAGTTATGAAACGAAATATACCGACAAACAACATAATGATCTTGATGTCCGCTTATTGCAACACTGGCGACAATTATCAATCGAACAAAAACGAGCATTTATACTATTTTTAGATACCTTAAAATAAACCTAAATAATATAATGAAACAAAAAAACTAGCGCCTAATTATTCAATAGGCTATAGTCTTGGTGCTTTTATAGTAAGTTTTCATTTGTTGTATGAGTAAGCAATCATAAAAAAGATAAATAAAACATAATCGTAATCGGCAGGCGAAACGTAATGTGCTATAATTTTAAGCACATTAGCACAAGCAAACTTATGTCTTAAATCATTCCAAACACTTAATCAACAAAGGTCAAAACGTCCGAAACCACCGCACTTAATTTATTCTATTCACCAAAGCAAAAAAGGCCTGATTTTCCGCCCAAAAATTGGTCAGTAAAGGTATTGATTTTATTGAAGTTTTTTCTATCTGTTTTTTAACAAAAACCGCCTTATAAAAACACAATAACCCATCCCAAAAACGATGATTATGTTATTTGTCCTATTCCGGCGTTAGAATGTGCCGACAACAGAGTGAGGTCAGCACGCCAAACAGGGATGTTTGCGTCGGGAACGCATCACAAACGGTGCGTTAAGACCGAGCGCCGGCGTCGGACAAATTTGTCTGGAACAAATTTGAACATCTGAGCACAGCGAAGATGGCCTCGTAGAGGCGAGTATCAGGATGATACGAGTAGTGCCGCAGGCCACATTCTGCAGCCAAAGCGTGGGTTGTCAGGGAATTCGCTTTAATTCCCTGACTCGGACGTGGTCACGATAGCTATTTTGTCCACCCAAGGTCAAAACGTCCGAAACCACCGCACTCCATTTATTCTATTCACCAAAACAAAAAAGGCCTGATTTTCTGCCAAAATCGGTCAGAAAAGGTATTGATTTTATTAAAGTTTTTTCTGGCTGTTTTTTTAACAAAAACTGCCTTACAAAAACACAATATCACTTCCCTTGATTTGTCAAAAACAATTGAAGCGATGGATTTTGTGTTTCATTATGAAAACCATAACCCAGTTCGGTCAAATGTTCATCAAATTCACTATTACTATTTTCACTAATTTCAAACGCGGCAAGCACTCGACCATAATCGGTGCCATGGCTACGATAATGGAACATTGAAATATTCCAATTAGTGCCTAATGTTTGTAAAAATTTAAGCAAAGCGCCTTGTGATTCTGGGAATTCAAAGCTGTACACTTGCTCTTGTAGTGGTTTGCATGGTTTGCCGCCAATCATGTAGCGTACATGCAGTTTTGCCATTTCGTCTTCGGTTAGATCGACAACTGGGTAACCTGCAGCAGTAAGCTCTTGCATGATGTCATCTTTTTCGTTGCTTTGTGCTATTTTGATACCGACAAAGATGTAAGCAGACTTTTCGTCATGATAGCGGTAATTAAATTCAGTCACTGAGCGCCCACCAAGAAGTTGGCAGAATTTTAAGAAGCTACCTTTCTTTTCTGGGATTGTGACGGCTAAGAGTGCTTCGCGTTTTTCGCCAAGTTCGCAACGTTCTGATACATAGCGTAAGTTGTGGAAATTTAAGTTCGCTCCCGATAATATGTGAGCAAGGTTTTCGCCACTGATGTTGTACTGTTCTACGTATTTTTTTAGCCCTGCTAGTGCAACAGCGCCAGATGGTTCGGCGATTGCACGGACGTCGTCAAACAGGTCTTTTACTGCGGCGCAAATTTCGTCGCTATCGACGGTAATAATATCATCAATATATTGTTGGCAAAGTCTGAATGTTTCATCACCAATTCTTTTGACAGCCACGCCTTCGGCAAAGAGTCCGACACGCTCTAAATCAACAGGATGACCTGCATCTAATGCGGCTTTTAAGCAAGCGGAGTCTTTAGGTTCGACTGCAATAACTTTAATTGATGGCATGATTTGTTTAATTAATACTGCAACACCCGCAGCAAGGCCACCCCCGCCCACGGGTACAAAAATACGATCAAGTTTGGCATTTTGTTGTAATAATTCCATGGCAATACTACCTTGCCCAGCAATTACCAGTGGGTGATCAAACGGTGGAATAAAGATGCGTTTTTGCTCTTTTGCAAGTTCCATGGCTTTGGCTTTGGCTTCGTCAAAATTGGCGCCATAAAGGAGTACTTCGCCACCAAAGCTTTTGACTGCTTCAACTTTGATATCGGCAGTTGTTAGTGGCATGACGATTAAAGAACTGATTCCTAATTTTGTAGCCGAAAAAGCCACTCCTTGCGCATGGTTGCCAGCCGATGCGGCAATAACGCCACATTTGCGTTCTTCTTCACTTAAGCTGGCTATCATGGCTTGTGCACCACGGATTTTGAAACTGTGGACGAGTTGACGGTCTTCGCGCTTGACAAAAATTTGGTTGTTTAATCGTGTTGAGATTTTTTCCATCTTTTCAAGCGGGGTGACTTCGGCCACGTCGTATACGGCGCTACAGAGTGTTGCTTTTAAGTAATCAGCACCAGTAAGCTTGTTATTTTGTTGTTTCACGTTAACCACCTAGTTTGCTTTTATCACGAACGGCACCTTTATCTGCACTTGTTGCTAAACTTGCGTAAGCTTTTAGTGCATAAGAGACATAGCGATCGCGATTATGAGGGGTAAAAGCTTTGTCGCCACGGGCAAGTTCGGCTACTCGGCGGCGTTCAAGTTCGTCTTCTGGGACTTTTAATGATAATTTGCGATTTGGAATGTCAATATCAATAATATCTCCATCACGTACAAGACCAATTACACCACCATTTGCAGCTTCTGGTGAGATATGGCCAATAGATAAGCCTGAAGAGCCACCCGAAAATCTGCCATCGGTAATCAGTGCGCAGGCTTTGCCAAGCCCCATTGATTTTAGGTAGCTTGTTGGGTAGAGCATTTCTTGCATACCGGGGCCGCCTTTTGGACCTTCGTAAATAATGACAACTACATCGCCAGCTACCACTTTGCCTCCTAAGATGGCATCAACAGCATCTTCTTGGCTTTCAAATACTTTGGCAGGTCCTTGGAAAATTAAATTTTCAGCAGCAACGCCTGCGGTTTTAACTATTGCGCCATCTTGTGCAATATTGCCATAGAGCGTTGCAAGCCCGCCGTCTTGACTATAGGCGTGAGCTTTATCGCGAATACAACCATTTACACGGTCATCGTCAAGTGAATCCCAATAGCAATCTTGCGAGAACGCCTTGGTTGTGCGAATGCCAGCAGGTCCACTGCGATACATTTTTTTGACCGCTTCGTTGCTGGTTTGGGTGATATCGTATTGGGCAAAAGTTTCTTGCAACGATAAGCCTAGTACGTTGTGAACGTTACGGTTGAGTAGGCCAGCTTTGTCTAATTCAGACATGATTGAGACAACCCCACCTGCGCGGTGTACATCTTCCATATGGTATTGGGCTGTACTTGGTGCCACTTTGCATAGGTGTGGAACTTTGCGTGATAGTCTGTCGATATCTGACATGGTGAAGTCGATTTCGCCTTCTTGGGCTGTTGCTAGCAGATGTAAAACAGTGTTGGTCGATCCCCCCATGGCGATATCTAATGACATGGCGTTTTCATAAGCGGCTTTGGTTGCGATAGCGCGCGGTAGGTAAGATTCGTCATCATGCTCGTAATAGCGTTTGGTAATTTCAACAATACGTTTTGCCGCTTGTAAAAAGAGTTGTTCACGTTGTTTGTGGGTAGCAACTAATGAGCCATTGCCCGGTAGTGAAAGCCCTAATGCCTCCGTTAAGCAGTTCATGGAATTGGCGGTAAACATGCCTGAGCAAGATCCACAAGTTGGGCAAGCTGATTCTTCAATTGCTTTGCTATCTTCGTCACTAACATTGGGGTTAGCACTTTGGATCATGGCATCGACCAGATCTAATTTAATAATTTGATCGGAAAGTTTGGTTTTGCCTGCTTCCATTGGGCCACCAGATACAAATATGGTTGGGATATTTAAACGAAGCGAGGCCATTAACATGCCGGGGGTGATTTTGTCGCAGTTTGAGATGCAGATCATGGCGTCAGCACAATGCGCATTAACCATATATTCAACAGAATCAGCAATAAGTTCACGCGATGGTAATGAGTACAGCATACCACCATGCCCCATGGCGATGCCGTCATCAACGGCGATGGTGTTAAATTCTTTGGCAATACCACCTGATGCTTCAATTTGTTTGGCGACAAGTTGACCAATGTCTTTTAGATGGACATGCCCAGGTACGAATTGGGTAAATGAGTTGACCACCGCAATGATGGGTTTACCAAAGTCTTCATTTTTGACGCCAGTTGCACGCCATAATGCACGAGCTCCAGCCATATTTCGACCTTCGACTGACGTTGCTGAACGATATTTAGGCATTTCTTGCTCCCAAGTTTTTATTATGTAAACGATTTAGTTTTGTCTCGAAAATAAATCGGTATAGTTAATTTGATGTTTAAAACAAATCCCCACTAAGCTAGTTAGTGGGAGTGATTTTTTTATTTAACTGGATCTAACCAACCATATTTATCTTCGGTTTTGCCATTAAATAAGCCAAAGAATGTTTGTTGGATTTGTTTGGTGATTGGACCACAGCGACCAATGCCAATTTGAATACGGTCAACACTACGTACTGGCGTGATTTCGGCCGCAGTGCCTGTCATAAAGACTTCGTCAGCTAAATAAAGTGATTCACGAGATAGTGTTTGTTCGCGTACTTCAATGCCAATGTCGCGCGCTAGCGTTAATACTGCATCACGTGTGATGCCAGGTAGCGCAGAAGATGAAAGAACTGGCGTGTATAAGATACCGTCTTTAATGATAAATAGGTTTTCGCCAGCACCTTCAGATAGGTGACCATGTACATCTAACGCAATACCTTCTTGGAAACCATTGGCTCGTGCTTCAGAACCAATTAATAATGATGATAAATAGTTACCACCTGCTTTAGCCGCTGCAGGAATGGTGTTGGATGCAACACGGTGCCATGATGAGACCATTGCATCAATACCTTGGTCTAAGGCCTCTTCGCCTAGATAAGCACCCCATGGGAATGCGGCAATCATGACATCGGTTTGATAACCAGCAGGAGGATTTACTCCCATGCCAACATCACCAACAAAAACTAATGGACGGATATAAGCACTTTTTAAATTATTTTTTTTGATAGTTTGGCGAGTCGCTTCCATGATCTCTTCAAGCGAATAAGGTACAGGAAAACGATAAATCTTGGCTGAGTTTAATAATCGTTGAGCATGTTCTTTGTGGCGAAAAATAGCCGGCCCTTTGTGTGTGTCATAACAACGGACACCTTCAAATACCGATGTGCCATAATGTAAGGCGTGTGACATGACGTGTACTTTGGCATCTGCCCATGGAACCATTTCGCCATTAAACCAAATATAATCCGATTTTGCTGTAGAACCCATTTTGTTTTCCTCTTAATTTTTATTTGATAAGCATCTATTTTGCTTTAAGTATTTTTTAACTTGTTATTAAATAATAAGTTGTTTTTAATTTTTTATTATTCAATCGCAATGACATCTTCTAATTTTGCGACTTGATTTTGTAATGTCGAAAGCGTTCTTTCGGTGGTTAATTTTAGTGTCATTATCAATGTGTTGTTTTCGATTGTTTGCATTTGCATTGATTTGATATTCCCACCACGATGACGGATTACGCGTAATATTCGTTCTAGCGTTCCTAAATTATCATGCGCTTTTATAGTCAATTGATATTGCGTTTGTTCATTCATTATTTACTCCTTACCACTTTTATCTAACATGTTTTCATTGGCAGCGCCGGGCGGTACTAGTGGCCATACGTTTTCTAATTCATCTATGCAGACATGTAACAGGTAAGGGCCCGTTGAGTTAAATAGGTTATCAAGCGCCGTGTCAATTTGTGACTTTTTGCTGATGCTTTGCCCCGGTATGTCAAACGCTTTGGCTAACATTAAAAAATCAGGGTTATCAGATAGATTTGTTTCGCTGTATCTTTCGTTAAAAAATAGCTCTTGCCATTGGCGAACCATGCCTAGTCGTTGGTTATCAATTAATACTATTTTTATTGGGAGTTGTTTGCGTTTGATGGTGGTTAATTCTTGAACGTTCATCATAAAAGAACCATCGCCCGATATGCAAATAACGCAGTCATTTGGTCTTGCCATTTGCGCACCAACAGCGGCAGGTAAACCAAATCCCATAGTACCAAGCCCACTCGATGTAATGAAGTTTTGTGGGTGAGTAAAGCGCATATGCTGGGCTGTCCACATTTGGTGCTGTCCAACATCAGTTGTGATAATGGTGTCGGTCGATTTACGTTCCGATAGTTTTTTTAATAATGCTGGCGCATAGATAGCCTCGCCCGGGTGATCGTAACGGGTTGGATGCAATGCTTTTAATTCATTAATTCTTTGGTGCCATGCTTTTATTGATACGGTTTGGTTTAGAAGCGGTAAGACTTGCTTTATGTCTCCTTGCAATCCTAAATGGGTTTGGCGTAATTTGTTGATTTCGGCTTGGTCGATATCAATGTGTAATACTTTTGCATGTCGTGCAAATTCGTTAAGGTTGCCTGTTACTCTGTCATCAAAGCGTACCCCTAGGGCGATTAATAAATCGCATTCTTGTACCGCTAAATTAGCCGCTTTGGCACCATGCATACCAATTAATCCTAAATAGTAGGGGTTATTAAGGTCAGCCACACCAAGCCCTTTTAGTGTTGATACACTTGGGATGTGTGTTAATGCCATGAAGTCTCTCAGTTCAGCTATTGCACCAGAAAGCCCAACACCACCACCAATGTAAAGTATTGGTTTTTGGGCTTGGGTGATCATTTGTTTGGCTTGGTTTATATCATCAGGCAGGATTGGATATAATTGGGTGTTATCTTGAGTTATTTTTGATAAGGATGGCGATAAATAATGTTGGTAGTCTAAATTCGCAAGCTGTATATCTTTGGGTACATCAATCAATATTGGTCCCGGCCTGCCAGCACTGGCTAAGTTAAATGCCTGCTCTAAGGTGTTGGGTAAGTCTTTGGCATCGTCAATTAAGTAGCTGTGTTTGGTGCAGGCTAGTGATAATCCTAATACGTCCACTTCTTGAAAGGCGTCAGTGCCAATAAGTTTAGTGGGTACTTGGCCTGTTATAGCAACAATTGGTACTGAATCAATTAAGGCATCGGCAAGACCTGTAATGATGTTAGTTGCACCAGGGCCAGATGTTGCAATACAAACGCCGGTTTTTCCGGTTGAGCGGGCATAGCCAATTGCCGCCATAGCCGCACCTTGTTCATGTCGGCATAGTACATGCTCGATGCCGCTATCATAAAGCGCATCGTATAGAGGCATAATTTGTCCGCCGGGATATCCAAAAACGGTGGTAATGCCTTTTTCCTTTAAGGTTTTTACTATCCACTGTGTTCCTAACATTGATACCTCACTTGTTCCTTTTTGCCCATTAATTGTTCATAAAAAAACCCCCGCTTTTTGGGAGCGGGGGTTTTTGAGTTATGTATGAACATATTTTTAATTCAAAAACGCCCCCGCGTTGGAATAATGACCACGCTGACAATAATGTTGATGAGGACGATTTTGAGTGAAAACTTCATAATGTTATTATATGGTTAAATTTTCTGTTATTTTTAAAAATTATTGTTAACAAAATACTCGTTTTAAAAAAAAGTGCAACAGTTTTTTGTCGTTTTTATTATACGGTATAAATAACATATAGAAAAATTTAAAGAAAACATTTGTTTTAGTATAAAAGTTCAAGTTTTGAGGGTTGTTTTGGTGTTTTTACTGATTTAGTATATAAATAGTAAGCATAAGTAATATTCAGAAATATTAAATATCTAAAACGTTAAAAAGAGATATCAGTATGAAAATATTGCAACTAAGTGTTTTTGTTTTTTTTAATCTATTTTTAGTAAGTTGCGATAATGTTAAGAATCCTTCGCAAAATGTGTCTACTACGGACTCGCAAAATAGCGATCTTAATGATGCTCAGAATTCAGTGATTGAACCAATAAAAAAAACGTTACCAATTGATATTGATGAGCTTACTACATTAGTGGATATATCAAGAGATCATGATACGATTAATTATACCTATAGTGTTAAAAACACACCTGAACAAGCGCTATTATTGCCAAGTACTATTGATACTATTCGTAAAAAACTACTCAAAGCGTATTGCAATAATAGTGATGAAATGAAAGAGCTAAAAAAAGATTTTCCTGATGGTGTTAACTATCACTACGATATTAATAATCAAGAAATTATAATAATTGAATTAAAATCAACAGATTGCAATAGTAATTAGCCATTTTTGACATTTACGATCACTAGCTTAGTTAATTTTAATTTGCTACACTAAATCAGGTAAAAAATTATGTAATATACATGGCTTTGATACGACTAATTTCACTGATCTCACCAAGCCCAATCAAAGTCTCCCTTAATGAATTTTAGTCTTGATTTTTAATTTATTTAAAAATTTGGAGGATGTTACTAAGTAACTGAGTTCAGTTCTAAAAACAAGAGTCCCAACCTTAAGTCATATAATTTATTAAATTTATTAATTATTTTTAATATTGATATAAGTACACATAGGAATTTGTGAGTATTAATCGATTTTATTTAAATCATATGGAAGTAGCATGAAAATATAGATTAAATTAGGAGCAAATTATGCGTAAACAAATCTATAACCCACTTACAAAATATCATCATGACAAGTTTCCAAAACAAAAACAAGTTGCACCTGCTTTACAGTGTGAAATGAATCCAATTCCTGATTGTGGTGAAAAGAGTTATCAAGGTCACGGCCGCTTAGAAGGGCGTAAAATGCTAGTTACTGGCGGTGATTCTGGGATTGGGCGTGCAGCGGCGATTGCTTATGCTAAAGAAGGTGCCGATGTGGCAATCAATTATCTTCCTTTTGAGCAAAAAGATGCTGAAGAGGTTGCTAAAATTATTGAAGCCGCGGGGCGTAAAGCCGTTTTAATTCCCGGTGATTTAAGTGATGAGGCTTTTTGTAAAAAATTAGTTGATGAAGCACACCATAAATTAGGCGGATTAGATAATTTGACATTGGTTGCAGGTAAGCAAACTGCAGTTGAAGATATTATGGAGCTTACCACCGAGCAAATTAAAAAAACTTTTGAAGTGAATGTGTTTTCACTTTTCTGGGTCACTAAAGCGGCTTTAGGGTATTTAAAACCGGGTTCAACCATCATTACAACATCCTCTGTTCAGGCTTATCAACCTAGTGGTAATTTATTAGATTATGCTGCAACTAAAACAGCTATTATCGCGTTTACTCGTGGCTTAGCTAAGCAATTAGCGCCAAAGGGCATTCGTGTAAATAGTGTGGCACCAGGTCCAGTTTGGACACCACTACAAATCTGTGGAGGTCAGCCAAGTGATGTTATCCCTGAATTTGGTAAACAAACTCCACTACAAAGAGCTGGACAACCGGTTGAGCTTGCTGGTGTTTATGTGCACTTAGCGTCAGAAGAATCAAGCTATACAACTGGCGAAACCTATGGTGTTACAGGTGGTATGCATATTAACTAATTAATATCTGTTAGCGCAAAATGGCTTGTCTAAGTCATTTTGCTGACAGTGCTAGATTTGATTAATTTATTTTAAATAAACGGACTATGATAACTTGATTCATTGTAGTCACATATAAAATAGAAAACAAAAAGGATAATAAAATGAAACTTTTTAAAGTGATCTCTTTAGCTGTATTGGGACTTTTTTTAGTTAATTGTGATAATTCAAAATCAACAGCTAATGATATGAAACAAAAAGCGCAACAAACAGGTTCAGAAATTAGCGATAAGGCCAATCAAAAGGGATCAGATGTTAGCGAAAAAGCCAAACAAATGGCTTCGGATCTTAGCGATCAAGCTAAGCAAACAAGCGCTGCCGTTAGTGATAAAGCCAAAGATTTGTATGAGCAAACAAAATCGGAAAGCGAAGAAATTATGAATAAGCTAAAAGATGGCAATTATAGTGTAGCTCAAGATTTGGTGGTTAAAGCAATTAAAACAAAACTACCTGTAGTTGTCGATCAAAACACGACTTTAGTTGATGTGTCAAAAGGTAATAATGTTATTGATTATAAATATACAGTAAAAGATATAACTAAAGATGCGTTACAAACCGAAAGCAATCAAAAAAGTGTACGCACTAATTTGCTTGGGCTTTATTGTAGTAATAATGCCAATATGAATACACAACGGTTAGTATTCCCTGAAGGCGCTAGTCATAGTTACTATATTAATAGCGAAAAAGTCTTGACGTTAGATGTAAAACCAAGTGATTGTGGTGCTAACCAATAATGGTTGATTAATGACAAGAATGTTTAATTTATTTGGTAGTAAAAGGGCTCTATTTGAGCCTTTTTTTATTGGCATGAGTTACATTATGGTTGGGCTTTCTTCTAGTATGTCTGACCAGTTGGTTATTAAATTTGCTAGGATTTTGATGCCTTGTTCTATTTTTTCCTCTGGTACTGTGACAAAAGCAAGTCGCATACAATTAGTTCGAATAGCATTGGCAAAAAAAGTTTCACCGGGTACAAAAGCGACTTTATGTTGAATGGCTTCGCTGAGTAGTTCAGTTGCATTAATATTTTTGGGTAATTCAATCCAAATAAACATGCCACCTTCAGGTTTGTTCCAAGTAACTGTGGTAGGCATGTATTTTTGTAATGCCTTTAGCATTGCTTGGCAACGGTGACCATATAATTTACGGATAGTAGGGATATGGTTATCAAGAAAACCATCTTTTATCACATGGTAAGCAATACGTTGAGTTAGGCTTGGTGTATGTAGATCTGCTGCTTGTTTTAGTTGTACTAATTTGTTGATTAATTTTTCATTGGCTACGATATATCCAAGGCGTAGTCCAGGCGCTAAAATTTTTGAGAAAGATCCCAAATAGATGGTGTTTTCTGGTGCTAGTTTATATAAGCTTGGTAAGCGGTGACCTTGATAATCTAACTCCCCATAAGGATCATCTTCGACCAATGTGAGGTTGTTACGAATTGCCTTTTCTGCTAATTGTTGTCGTCGCTCTAATGATAAACGACGTCCTGTAGGGTTTTGAAAGTTAGGGATAATATACATAAAATTGGCATCGGACGCAGTTTTGTCGTTAAGTTTTTCTGGAATAATGCCTTTTTCATCGCTTTCTAGAGAAATATACTCGGGTTCATATTGAGTAAAAGATTGTAATCCACCTAAATAGGTTGGGGTTTCAACTAGGACTTTACTTCCTTTGTCTATCAATGCTTTACCAATAAGATCTAAAGCTTGTTGAGAACCTGTTACAATTAAAACTTGATTGGGTTTAATGTTGGTGTGATCGCGACGAGATAAATATTCAGCTAACCAGATGCGTAAGGGGGCATAACCTTCGGTTGGACCATATTGCAAAGAGCCACTCATTTCATCCGCAGTAATAATGTGGTTAAAGGCATTTTTTATTTCTTGGATCGGAAAGGTATTTGGCGAAGGTAGGCCTCCAGCAAATGAAATTACATCAGGTTGTTCGGTAATTTTTAAAATCTCACGAATAGCGGAGCTTTTTAATGCTATAGCTCGGTTAGATAGTTTCCACAACATAAATACACACCTTAATTTTTGTTGATAGTTAGTTTTATTAGTTCGTCACTATATCTTGACCAATAATGCTTTTGTTTAAAATGATTTGAATATCGACAATATAATATGGCGTATTTAATTTGTCATTAAAACAAATTAAACAATTTAAGAGTGTTTGAGGTAATTAAAGTGACTCGCATAAAAAAAACAGGGCAATTGCCCTGTTTGTGTGTCATTTTATTCGAGTTCTTTGCCTTTTGTTTCAGGTATTAAAAAGACAAATGCAGCAGCCGATAATAAATAAGCGGCAGACAGTAAAGCTAATGCGTAGCTAATTGAGTAAACGGTGGCTAAATAAGCAATTAGTACTTGTGATACACCGGCAATGCCTCGACCGACATTGAAAATAATATTTTCAGCACTTGAACGGGCATCTGTTGGGTAATGTTCAGCAAGTAGCGCGCCATATCCACCCATCATGCCATTGACAAAGAAGCCAATTACTGATCCAAAGATAATTAATATAAACATGTCGGTTTGATGAAAATAGAACCAAATTGAAACGGCGGATATGAATAAAAAGAAGATATAAGAAGGGCGACGACCAAACTTATCACATAACCAACCAAAAATTAGAATTCCTAATGACATACCTATAGTGGTTGAAATAGTCCAAAACATAGTATTTTTAAATGGCAATTTGAGCTCAGTTGCAATCATATTTGGCATCCAAACCATAAGTCCATAAAAACCGAAGTTTTGTACTGCACAAGCGATGGTTAATCCTATTGTGGTTGCTATGGTTCTTGGGTTTTTAAATAATTTGCCAACGGCTATTTTGTTTTTGTTTTGGTCTTTTAGATTTTGCCAGATTTCTGGTTCTTTTAGACCTTTACGTGTCCAAGCGACAAATAGCGCAGGTAGCACACCCATGGCAAAAGCCCAGCGCCAACCATGAATTTCACCAATAAAATTGACGGTTAATGCGGCTAAAATGATACCGACTTGAAAGCCTAATGCAACGATAGATGTTGCTCTTGAGCGTTTATTTTTAGGCCAACTTTCAGAAACTAAAGTCATGCCAATCCCAAATTCACCACCTAGGCCAAGTCCACTTAAAAAGCGAAATATTAAAAAGCACTCGTAATTAGGTGAAATTGCACATAATCCAGTAAAAAGAGAGAATATCAAAATAGTCCATGAAAAGACCCTTACTCGACCATATTTATCGGCAAGTACACCAAATAAAATGCCACCTAATACGGCGCCAAGTAAAGTTACTGAGGTTAAAGTGCCTAAATCTGTTTTTGTTAAGTTGAAGCTGACTGAAATTAGACTAAAACAAACACCTAAAATCATCATATCCATGCCATCTAGTGCGTAACCAACAGTAGATGCAAATAGGGTTCTTTTTTGATATGGAGTTGTGCATTTGCTTTCACTTTCTGCTTGCAGGACTGCGTTTGCTTCGGTTTTCATGTATACCTCTAGTTTTTAAAATTAGATAGTTACTTAAAATTTCCATTTTATGATGTTTAATTTTCGATTAAACGGCGGGTAAATTAAAGCGGGGCAAGTATATCCTTAAAAGTTAAAAAAAGCCAAGCTTAAAGCACTAAATAGTCGTTTTATCTGCCGATTTTATTATCGGCAGAGATGTGATGTTATTCTTCGGCAAAGTACCAATAGCCTTTATTAACAAGATCAAGCATGACTTGAAGTGTGTCTTTATCTTGTAACTGCTCGTAATAGAGTGTTTCAGTTTTACAAAGAAGATCAATGACGGGCATTGGTAGATTAATTTGTTCGCCATGGATGTAGCCACAATCGCCCACCTTAAGGATTCGAATACTTGGTACTCGGTTTAGTTCTGCTCCATTTTTTAGTAGCGATTCAAATTCGTTATAATCGTATGGTGGTTCAACTGGTACAATATTTAAATCGTGCATTGGTAGTGTAATGTGTTTACCGAACCAATCGTTAAATAACTCTGGTTTTTTGATTAAATCGATGATTTGATCTTGTAGTTTTGTTAGTTCATAAGGCTGAACTTGGTATGGATCTTTAGGTCGTTTTAAATCTGGATCTTGATAATAAATACCATTTGGCAGATTATCAATGACATAATCGGCAAAGCTACTTAATAGCTCTTGTGAGGTTCGTGTCATAAAACCAACAGAATAACTTAGTGATTCACCAATGGATGTGCCATTATGCGGACAACCTAGTGGAATGTATAAGATGTCGCCAGCGGTGATTTCTTCATCAATGATGGGTTGATATTGTTCAACATGTAATAATGCTTTATGTGCATTAAATTGTTTATAATGTTGGTTGCGATCGCCAACTTGCCAACGCCTGCTACCCATTCCTTGAATAATAAATACATCATAATTATCGATATGGGGTCCAACGCCAGCACCTTGTGTTGCGTAAGAAATCATTAGATCATCAAATTGCCATTGTGGCATGCATTTAAAAGGCTCAAGTAGGGTGGCTGCTTGCTCGTGCCAGTGATCAACAGCTTGTACTAGCAAACTCCAATGATCTTCGCCTAAGTTATCATATTGAGTAAATGGTCCAAATCTAGCATCCCAAACCCCATCTTTATTAGAAACAATACGGCTATCGATTTCTTCTTCCATCGCTAGGCCAGCGAGTTCGTCTGGTGTAATAGGATCAATAAAATGCGCAAATGCTTTGCGTAGGATTACCGGTTTTTTTTGCCAATAGTTTGTTAAAAAATCATCCCAATCAATGGCTAATTTATAATTCATTTAATTTTCCTTGAAGATTGAATAATTGACAAAAGTTAGATGTGGTCTTTTGCGCTATCTCTTCTAAAGAGACACCTTTTAAAGCAGATAAATATTGCGCAACTTCACGAACATAAGCGGGTTGGTTTTCTTTGCCTCGGTATGGAACGGGGGCAAGATAAGGTGAGTCGGTTTCGATCAAGATACGATCAAGCGGTACATATTTGGCAACTTCGCGTAGAGCTTCGGCATTTTTAAAGGTGATAATCCCTGAAAATGAGATATAAAAACCGATATCTAATAGTTGTTTTGCTGTTTCGATATCTTCTGTGAAGCAGTGCAACACGCCAGAATGAACATGCTCATTTTTTAAGATTGTTAAGGTATCTTCTTTGGCATTACGTGTATGGACAATGACGGGCTTACTTAGTTTTCGACCTAATCGAATATGCTCTTTAAAATTCTCTTGTTGTTGCTCTAAATTGTCTTGTTGGTAATAATAGTCAAGACCTGTTTCACCTAGTGCTACGACGTTATCTTCTTGGGCTAACTTTTGAAAACGCTCGGCATCGTATATTTCGTCATCAAGATTAAGTGGGTGAATTCCACACGAAAAAGAGCATTGGTTTTGATAAGGTGTAAGCTTATGTTTCATAGATTCATAGCCCGACAGTGTTGTTGCCACGCTTAGGCAATGTTTAACGTCGTTGTTGGTAGCTTCTTGTAATACATCTTTGATAGATTTAGTACTAAGGTCTAAACTATCTAAATGACAGTGAGAGTCAATTAAAAACATAAAAATCTCTTTTTTATTTATCTGAATGTTGTTCAAAATCACGAACAGGTTTTATTGTCGACCACGAACGGCAAGCAGGGCATAACCAGTAGATTGAGTTAACTGTGAATCCACATTTTTGACATCGGTAATTGGGCACAGTTTTTATCTGTTCGCCAACCATGTTTCTTAAAAGTAAAAGGCTTTCTTTGGCTTTACCTTGTTCTGCATCAGCAACATGATAGTTCATTAGTCGATAAAATCCTTTTAAGTTAGGATGTTTAAGTAATTCACGATACATGAAGTATTGTGCAGAATCTAAACCTTTTTGTTTTTCAATAAGATCAGCAAGCATCAACTCGGCAACATTACCGGTATCTTGATCGACACATAATTGTAAAAATTGCTGAAATGAATGTTGGTTATTTAGTTTTAAATAACACTCTTTTAATAAAGGTAGTGCTTCGCCAACAAAAGCTTTGTCTTGTTGCAATATTTGTTGAAAAGATTGGATAGCTTGCTCTGTTTTATCTTGTACCATAAGAACTCGACCCAACATGAGCGAAGTGCGAGCACATTTAGCATCAGCCATTGCTGATTTTTGTAATAAGCTATTTGCCTTATCAAGATCATCATTAGCAATAGCTTGTGATGCTAGTTCACAATAAAATTGTGCGATATCGGTTTTGTATTTTTCATTGCCAAGTTTGACTAGTCTAGTTGCCATATTGATGGCATTTATCCATTCACTGGTTGATTGGTATATGATGATAAGTTGCTGTAATGCTTGTTGTTGAAAGTCTTCTTCATCAATGAGTTGCAAAAACATCTCTTCGGCACGATCGTAAAGACCTGCAACCATATAATCACGCCCCAGTTGTTGAATAGCTAATAATCGTTGTTCAAATGTTAAAGACGAGCTTTCTAAAAGTGCTTGGTGAATGTGTATCGCTCTATCAAGTTCCCCCCGAGAGCGAAATAGGTTTCCTAATGTTAAATGTGCTTCAAGTGTGCCATCATCTTCTTTTAACAGGTCTAAGAAAAGATCGACAGCTTTGTCTTTTTGGTTAGACAATAGAAAATTTAAACCATCTACATATTCACGAGATAGTCGGTTAGATTCGTTTAGATGTTTTTGTTTTGCATTTCTGTCGCCCATATACCAGCCGTATGCGGCGGCAATGGGAAGTAGCAGAAATAACAGTTCAAACATAGTAATCTAATTCTTAATTGGTTTTAGTTAAGTTTGTTTGTTGATGATTAGTTACGCCTTCATCATATTTTTTTTGTAATTTATTTAGTTTACGTTTTGTTGATGAATGTTGGAATTTAGATTTTAAAAAGAATACGCCTGTTAATACCCAACCAACAATAAAACCGGAACCAAATAAAATGGCTAACAATACCGATAAGCGGATTTCAGTTTTAGCTATTAAATAATTAAAAGTTACTATTTGATCATTAGCTGAACCTATTGCTATCGAGATAGCAAAGATGATAATTATCAATAAAATTGATATAACAAATTTCATAATGTTGACCTTTCTTTTTAGTTAAGCAGTTATCAATGATATTCAAAAATTATTTGTCTACTATATGCCATTTTCTAGCATAAAAATAGCTGATTAATGAAATTATCCAAGCAATTAATATGCTTGTTATTAGATCAATCGGGCTGTGCATTCCTAGGTATAGCCGGCTAATTTCAATTAATATCGACCAAATAATGGTAATTGATACTATCACATAATGCTGTTTAAATTTAAGTAATGTTAAAGCCAAAAATGCCCAAGTCACAGCAAATAAAGTATGTCCAGAAGGAAAAGCAAATCCAGTTTCATTTTGCCAGTGGTTAGATAACCAACTTGGAATTGTGGATGAATTTTTAAATAACTGCTCAATAAGTTCCTTTCTTTCTGATTCTGATTTCGAATAAAATTGTTGGTTACTAATATTAAATTCTTTTGCCATCCAAAGTACATAAGGTCTTGATTCGGCAGTCTGCGATTTTAAAAAACTTTTAATTGTCTGCCCACTTAATATTGCGCTAACAAGAAGTAACCATAATAATATAATTCTTTTTTTCGTTTTACTGGGTAATAATAGACAAAATACTAAGAATAAAATTGTTGATGTAATTATTGCCCAAGGAAAACTTGCTGTTTCAGTTACTACGAATAAATATTTAGATGTATCATTTAATGATGCTGGTTGCCAATGCCAATTTATAGCTATAATAACTAAAGGCACAACTAAGAAAATAGCCAATATGGCTATTGTTTTTTTTATTACTAACCCCATTTATAAACTCAATTAAGTACAAATTGCTTAATATTTTAGCATATAAGATAGATTTATTTTTATAAAATCTTAGCTATGTTTTATTTAAAACGGAGACAATAATGCAATTAAAACGTGTTGCACAAGCGAAACTACCAACCCCATGGGGATGTTTCACTATTGTAGGATTTGAAGAAATTGCAACAAAAAAGGATCATGTAGCATTGATTTTTGGCGATATTTCTGGCGATATACCCATTCTTACAAGAATTCATTCTGAATGTTTAACCGGTGATGCGCTTTTTAGTTTACGCTGTGATTGTGGCTTTCAGTTAGAAGCGGCCTTAAAACAAATAGCAAAAGAAGGTAAGGGAATTTTAATTTATCATCGTCAAGAAGGGCGTAATATTGGTTTATTGAATAAAATTAGAGCTTATGCATTGCAAGATCAAGGTTTAGATACGGTTGAAGCTAATGAACAATTAGGTTTTGCGGCGGATGAGCGCGATTTTACTTTATGTGCAGACATACTGACTTTACTAGGAGTATCACAAATTCGTTTATTAACCAATAACCCAGAAAAAATAAGAGTGCTTGAGCAGTCTGGCATTAAAATTACGCAACGAGAACCATTGGAAGTTGGCGAAAATCCAGATAATGAACACTACTTAGAAACCAAAGCCAATAAAATGGGGCATTTACTTCATTTGCATCACAGTCATTGCAATCATTGATAATTTAAGTAAATAATAACCTAAAATCTCAAAATATATTTTATATTTTGAGATTTTTAAGCGTCTTAATATCTAAAAAATGTTTTTAACTTATTTTGCCATTAATTGGGTCATGTTAAAATCAGTCCTTATCACAGCGTAGCACGCCACCATTAGCAATCTGATCTTTTGATATTTCATGCATGATGATTTGAACTGCTTCGGGTTTGCAGTTAAGCGTTTCGACAATGGCATTTGTTACACGTTTTGCCATTTCTCTTTTTTGTTCTATAGTGCGACCTTCTAAAAAATCGATGACAACGTTTGGCATAGATATCTCCTAGTGATTAAGTTTAGCAAGCTGTTCATCCGTTAACGCGATTTCATCGTTATGGCATATGCAAATACCACATTTTATAATTTTTTCGGCGATGGTTTTGGCTTCATCTAATGAATGCATTTTATAAGTGCCACATTGATATTCATTTAATTCTGGGATCTGATTTTGCGATTTAACATTTAATACATCATGCATTGATTTTAACCATGCATCAACTATTAATGTTTCGTCTGGCTTGCCAATTAAGCTCATATAAAAGCCTGTACGACATCCCATCGGTGAAATATCTATTATTTCAACTTTATCACTGTTAAGATGGTCGCGCATAAAGCCTGCAAATAAATGTTCTAATGTATGAATCCCTTTTTCAGGTAGATTATCTTTGTTTGGAATAGTAAATCGTAGATCAAATACAGTAATATTATCACCTTTTGGGGTTGCCATTGTTTTTGCAATTCGTACAAAAGGGGCTTTCATCTTGGTGTGATCAACTTTAAAACTATCTAGTAAAGGCATAACTTCCTCCTTGTTTTTTGATACTTTTTTTAATCAATCGATTAACGAGTACCAGTGGGGTTTATTTTTACTGAGCAAGTAAATTTAGCATTTCTTGTTCATCAATAACTTTGATGCCCAGTTCTTGGGCTTTATTTAGTTTCGAACCGGCGGCCTCTCCAGCAATGACTAGATCGGTATTTTTCGATACACTGCCCGTTACTTTGGCACCAAATTGTTTTAATTTCTTTTTGGCTTCGTCTCGAGTTAAAACTGATAATGTTCCAGTTAATACTATAGTTTTACCAAAAAACGGCGAGTCAGTATTAAGTGGTTGCATTTGCGGATTAACATCTTGCCAGTGAATACCAATTTCATTACTGGTTAATTGTTCAATGACATTGCGATTATGCGGTTCTTGAAAAAAGTCTATAATGCTTTCTGCAATGACAACGCCAATATCGTTTACCATTTGTAGCTGTTCAAGTGATGTGTTTTCAATTGCCGATAAATTGCCAAGTTGGTTAACTAGGTTTTCGGCAGTCACTTCGCCTACATTTGGTATACCGAGTGCAAATATAAATCGGCTTAATGTGGTATTTTTAGATTGCTCTAATGCATTTAATAAATTATTGGCAGATTTTTCACCGATTTTATCTAAACTACATAGCATTGGTAGATTTAGTTTATACAAATCAGCAGGCGTTTTGACATAGTCTTTATCAACGAGTTGCTCAATGACCTTGTCACCCATTCCTTCTACATTCATTGCTTTTCGTGACACAAAATGTTTTAAAGCTTCTTTACGTTGCGCTGGGCAAATTAGACCTCCGGCACAACGTGATATGGCTTGGCCTTCGTCTCTAACTATTAGTGATCCACAAATAGGGCAGTAAGTTGGGAATATAATCTCTTTTGTGTCTTTAGGTCTCTTATCTAATATAACGGCTACAATTTTAGGAATTACATCACCAGCTCGGCGTATTGTTACATAGTCGCCTTCGCGAACACCTAAACGAGCGATTTCATCAATATTATGTAGTGTTGCGTTACTCACAATAACACCAGCGACTGAAACTGGTTCAAGTCTTGCAACTGGTGTAATTGCACCTGTTCGTCCGACTTGAAAGTCTACTTTGTTTAATTGTGTAATTTGTTCTTGAGCAGGGAACTTAAATGCAGTAGCCCATCTTGGTGCACGAGCAACAAAACCAAGTTCGTTTTGTTGTTCAATGCTATTAACTTTGATGACCACGCCATCAATATCAAAACCTAGCGACATGCGTTGTTCGCCAATTTTATTAAAGTAGGCTAAAGCAGCTTGTGCACCTAGCTGTTTTTGCACTTTATCGCTAACAGGTAAGCCCCAAGCTTTGAATTGCATTAAACGGTCGTAATGGGTATTAGCCAATGTAGCGCCTTCGACAATACCAACACCATAGCAAAAGAATGTTAATGGTCGTTTAGCTGTAATTTTTGGATCTAACTGTCTTAATGATCCAGCCGCTGCATTACGTGGGTTGGCAAAGATTTTTTCGTTATGCTTTTGGGCGTCGGCATTAAGTTTTTCGAAGCCTTTATGCGTTATAAATACTTCACCGCGGACTTCTAGCCGAGTTGGAATGTTGTCTCCCCTTAGAGTGAGCGGAATTGTTTTGATGGTTCTTACATTTGCTGTTATATCTTCTCCTGTTGTTCCATCACCTCGGGTTGCAGCCTGTATAAAGTGTCCATTTTCGTAAAGTAGGCTAACAGCAAGTCCATCAAGTTTGAGCTCACAACAATATTCAACTTTCTCAGTATCACTTAAATGAAGACGATCTTTAATTCGTTTGTTAAATGCAATAAAACTAGCTTCATCAAAAACATTATCAAGTGATAACATAGGTATTTTATGTTTGATTGATGCAAATTGTGCTAATGGGACTCCACCAACTCGCTGGGTGGGGGAGTCAGGTGTAATAAGATCTGGGTATTGTTGCTCTAATGTTTGAAGTTGTTTTATTAATTTATCATATTCAGCATCGGGAATTTCTGGCGTATCGAGTACATAATAGCAGTATTCATGATGCCTAATTAGGTTCCGTAGTGAAATCAATTGTTTTGCTATATCTTTAATCGATTCAGATAAATTTGTTGAGTTTTCGGCTTTATTAGATAGTGACATAATAATAGGCTCTTAAATTAAAACGTAGGGTTTGGGGAAATCATTACAATTGCATTAATTTAACTGTGAATAATGCATAGCCAAATTAAGTCATTTAAATAAATACGTTTAATATTTATTTGTAGTCACCAACCTAGATTGGTGACGTTTTGTTAAAGATTTGCTGAAAATATTGTGGCTAAATTTCGTTACAGGCCTTTTTTATTCGATCTTTATAGCTGTCAATCTTTTGTGGCGTTAGCATGTGATGTTCATCATCTAATACCACACCGTTTACATCATCTGCTATGCGTTGCGCTGTCTGTAACATTAATTTAAAGTTTTGTTGGTTGTTGCCTTCTGTCGGTGCAACCATGAAAATAGATACTCCAGGGGTGGTAAACTCATGCATTGTTTCAGGATCCAAATAGCCTGGTGTGACCATATTGGCTAAACTAAATAATATTGGACCATTACCAGCAGGATCTACATGGCGGTGGAAAATTCGCATATCGCCAAACTGAAAACCTGATTGCATAATACTAGCGAGTAATACATCACCTTGTAGTAATTTTCCGTTAAGACCAGTGACATTTAACACGATAATTTCGGTTTTGGATTGTTCTTCGTTAATGTTTAATGTTTTTTGTTTATTGTCATTAGTATTAACTTGTTTTTCTTTTGTAATTTGCGCTGGCTCAAGTTCCTTTTCGTCTTCAAAAAGATCACGATTAATGTTAATAACAGGTTCTTGCACTTTGTCTGCATGAGACTCTTGTTGATCGTCGTTATCAACAAATAAATCTTTTTGTTCAGGTTTATTATCTTGTTTTTCTATCGCTTCATCTATAACTACATTACTTTCAACAGTCTCATTATTTTTTGTTGTTTTAGGTTTGAGTAAAATGACATCATCATCTTCAATTTCAGTCATAGATAAGTTTTGATGTTTTTGAGTTTTTTGTCCAAATTCTCCTTTTTTATTTGAACTAAAAAGCGAAGAACGTTCTTTTCTATTGATCCAAAATCCGTGGATAAGCAATGCAATAATGACCAAGGATGCAACAACAATTAGAACAATACGTAAATTATCCATAATAACCATCTCTGTATTAAATTAAATATAGACTCAAATTATTTAATCATATTTTAAAAAAAAATGATTACGGAGCACTGCAATGTAAATTTTTACTTTAATCTTAGCAATTTTCATTAAAGCAACCGTATCTGATATTCGTAGTATAACATTTTCTTTAAGATACTTTATAGCACAAAAAATTAGTTAGTCTATATTACTTTATTTATAGCAATAATCATAATTATCAATATATTTTTTTAATATGATGACTCACTTAGTTATTTTTTAGAACTCTGTGCTATTAAGAGATAAAGCTACTTACAATCTATACATATTTTTTGTAAAATTACCGATCACTTTTGAATAAGAATTATTATTAAAAAATAAAATAATTATTAAGTTTACTGAGGTCATTTTTATATGAGATTTAACAAGCTATTATTAGCCTTGCCAGTGGCGTGCGTCGGTCTGCTTTTATTAACAAGTTGTGATAATGGTAAATCACAAAACGGTAATAATCAATTACCGAAAGTAACTGTGTTTAAGGTTGAACCGTTAAACTATACTCTAAAAATTAGTTTGCCGGGTAGGGTTGTTGCATCTCAAATTGCTGAAATTAGACCTCAAGTCGGCGGTATTGTTTTAAAGCGTGAGTTTGACGAAAGTTCAAATGTTAAGGCAGGACAGTCACTTTATCAAATCGATCCAGCTATTTATCAAGCTAATTATGATAGTGCTGTTGCTAGTGTTGCTAGTGCCAAAGCAAATGCGAATATTGCACAGCTTACACTAAAACGTTATGCTGGGTTACTAAATACCAAATCAATCAGTCAACAAGATTACGATAAAGCAGCAGCCGATGCTAAACAGGCAGAAGCCGCTGTATTAGTTGCACAAGCTGCTGAGCATACAGCTAAAGTTAATTTAGAGTATACGAAAGTGTATTCACCAATTGATGGATATATAGGTAAATCAAGCGTAACTGAAGGTGCATTAGTCGCAGCTGGTCAGTCAACACCGCTTGCATTAGTTCAACAGCTAGATCCGATTTATGTCGATATGACAGAAGCGGCTACTCGTTATAATAAGTATCTTCAAGATGAAAATGTTATTTATGAGCCAGCAAAAGGAAATAATGTAGAATTATTTTTTAACGATGGTTCAAAATATGCTCTATCAGGTAATATTAAATTTTCAGATATGACTGTAAACGAAACTACAGGTACAGTGACATTACGCTCTCAATTTGCCAACAATGAAAACAAAATTTTACCAGGTATGTTTGTTAAACCGCAAGTGACATTAGGTTATATTAAAAATGCTATACTTGTTCCACAACAAGGTATTACCAGTAATAAACAAGGTCAGTACACTGCAAAAATTTTGAAATCCGACAATACAATTGAATATCGACAAGATATTCAAGTTTATACTGGTATAGGTGGTTATTGGGTTGTGACAAAAGGTATTGATGTTGGTGAACAAGTCATCGTGACAGGCTTACTTAATTTGACGGGTGTTGAAATGGGGAAAACCATGAAAGGTGAAATGGTTGGCGATCCGACAACGCTTACTCAAGGACAGTTAGATAGTATCATCCAAAAAAGCATGAAATAAAACAGGGGTAGATTGAATTATGGCTAAGTTTTTTATTGATAGACCTGTTTTTGCATGGGTGATTGCTATCATGATGATGCTAGGCGGTGCTTTATGTATAAAGCTGTTAGCCGTTGAACAGTATCCTGATATTGCACCACCAGCCGTGACAGTGAGTGCAACCTATCCTGGTGCTGATGCGCAGACTATCGAAAACACTGTTACTCAGTTGATTGAGCAGAATTTAACTGGGTTAGATAATCTCATTTATATGAAATCAACCAGTAGTGCACAAGGTGTTGTTCAAACAACGTTAACCTTTGCGCCTGGGACTAATCCCGATTTTGCTCAGGTGCAAGTGTTAAATAAAGTTGAAAGTATTAAATCCCGTCTGCCTGAAAGTGTGCAAAAAAATGGAGTATCGGTAGCTAAAAACAATACTAACTTTTTAAAAGTTGTTGGTTTTTACTCCACGAACCCAGAAAAAACACAGTCAGATATTGCTGACTTTGTTTATTCTACTGTGCAAGATCAAATTAGAAGAGTGCAAGGTGTTGGTGATACACAATTATTTGGTTCTGAATATGCTATGCGTATCTGGCTTGATCCAAATAAATTGACTTATTACAATTTATCCATTGAGGAAATTATAACTGCTATCCAAGCGCAAAATGCGCAAGTAACGGCAGGACAATTAGGCGCCTTACCATCAACCGAAGGGCAAGAACTTAATGCAACAATTACCGCGCAATCGCGTTTAAAAACGCCTGAACAATTCCAAAATATTCTTGTTCGAGTTAATACTAATGGTTCTAATATCTTATTAAAAGATATAGCTACAGTTGAAATTGGTGCATCTGATTACAACTTTATTTCTCGTTATAACGGTAATGCATCAGCTGGTCTTGGGATATATTTGGCAACAGGTGCTAACCAATTAGATACATCTGATAAGGTTGATAAAAAATTAGAAGAGTTATCTAAAATCTTCCCTGAAGATATCAAATATGCTTTTCCATATGATACAACTCCATTTGTTAAATTATCAATTAGTAATGTAATTCACACGTTAATTGAAGCAATTGTTTTGGTTGTTATTGTAATGTATGTGTTTTTACAAAACCTACGTTCTACACTTATTCCGACTATTACTGTACCTGTAGTATTGTTAGGTACATTTGCGATTCTTTATATTTGTGGATTTACTATTAATACCTTATCTATGTTTGCGATGGTACTCGCTATTGGATTGTTGGTGGATGATGCCATTGTTGTTATCGAAAACGTTGAGCGGATTATGCATGATGAAGGGTTATCACCTTATGATGCAACTGTTAAGTCGATGGAGCAAATCACTTCAGCATTAATAGGTATTGCGGTTGTATTATCTGCTGTATTTGTGCCGATGGCATTTTATGGTGGGGCAGCAGGTGGAATATATCGTCAGTTCTCGATTACCATCGTAACAGCGATGGGATTATCAGTATTGATGGCTATTATATTGACACCGGCACTTTGTGTGCAGATTTTGAAAGCACCATCTAAAAGTAAAATTAGAAAAACTTCATTGGGAGAAAAATTAGAATCAATACCACCGTTTACTTGGTGCTCAAAAGGAACTCAGTTTTTCTTTAAATGGTTTAATAATTTTTATGACAAAAGTTTACGCTCTTATGAAAAAGGAGTTATTAAGGTTATTCGTAATCCAATAATTGCTTTTGGTTGCTATGCTTTGATATTTGTTGGATTATTATTTGGATTTAACCGTTTACCTACAGGTTTTTTACCAGACGAAGATCAGGGGGTTCTTTTTGTTATAGTTGAATTACCTCCAGGTTCGACATTAGAACAAACGATGTCAGTATTAAATAAGGCATCTGATTTTTATACCCAAAAAAAGGCAGATTCTGTTGATGAAATTTTTACTGTTGCAGGTTTTAGCCCGGTGGGACGTGGGCAAAATATGGGGATGGGTTTTGTTCGATTAAAAAATTGGGAACAACGTAAACGAACTGATCAAAAAATTGATGCTTTGGTTAAAAGTGGCGGAGAACTTACTTCTAGTACAACTGAAGGACGGGTGATTGTTGCCAATTTACCTGCCGTACCTGCATTAGGTATGGCCAATGGTTTTTCATATGTACTGAAAGATACTGCTGGTTATGGGCATGATGCGTTGGTCGGTGCATTTTTCCAAATGTTGGGGCAAGCTTCTGCTCATCCAGGACTACAACAAGTGAGACCTGGGAGTATGCTTGATATTCCACAGTACAAAATTAATGTTGATTTTGAAGCTGCACAAGCATTGGGCGTTTCGGTCAATTCAGTCAATACGGTATTGTCGACAGCGTTAGGTTCTGCTTATATTGATGACTTTGTTTATAATAATCGAGTTAAAAAAGTGTACCTACAATCTGATGCTCCATATCGTATGTTACCTGACGATTTTGGTTATTGGCATGTTAAAAATCGAAATGGTGAAATGGTGCCATATGATGCATTTGCTACAACGACAAAAACTTATGGTTCCCCATCACTTGTTCGTTATGACGGTGTATCAGCAATGGAAATAAGTGGTTCTCCAGCTCCAGGAATGAGTTCTGGACAAGCAATGGCTGTAATGGAAGATCTATCAAAACATTTGCCTAAGGGTTTTACCTTTGATTGGACTTCTATTTCTTATCAAGAACGCCAAACAGGCTCACAAACTACAACGCTTTACTTTATTTCTATTATCGTTGTGTTTTTATCATTAGCGGCATTATACGAAAGTTGGACAGTTCCTATTTCGATTTTATTTATTATCCCACTTGGTATCTTAGGCACAGTTTATGCGACTATGTTAAAAGGACTTGATAATGATATTTATTTTATCGTTGGCTTATTAACGACAATGGGGTTATCAGCTAAGAATGCTATTTTGATTGTAGAATTTGCTAAAGATGCTATTGAAAAAGAAGGAAAATCATTAATTGATGCAACGCTTGAAGCTTGTCGTTTGCGTTTACGTCCAATATTAATGACATCATTTGCCTTTATTCTTGGTGTATACCCACTAGCTTCTAGTAGTGGTGCTGGGTCTGCAGGTCAAAATGCAGTAGGTACAGGTGTAATTGGTGGTATGTTAGCCGCAACATTTTTAACCATATTTTATGTTCCACTGTTCTTTTTGTTTGTAACAAAGCTATTTACTAAACATAGAAATAAAGTCGTATTACTAACTAACCGTTCGAAAATGAAGTCTGAATAGTTAGTTTTATATGCATGAGTTAGATTGTATGGCTTGTGCTGAAAATGAAGATATAAAAAAAACAAAAATGCGCCAATTTTATGGCGCATTTTTATTTATATATGTTTGTTAAAAAATAATATTTAGTCTTTACTTACGAGACTTTATTAGCTGTTGGCTAGTGTGAGCGTGGGTAATTGCTATGGCTAATGCGTCAGCAGCATCAGCTTGAGGACTAGCGGGTAATTTTAATAACAATTTTACCATATGTTGCACCTGTGTTTTATCGGCTGCACCAGTTCCCACGACAGATTGCTTAACTAAACGAGCGGCATATTCAAACACAGGTAGATTATTATTTACTGCTGCGACGATGGCTGCGCCTCTTGCCTGACCTAACTTTAATGCAGAGTCGGCATTACGTGCCATAAAAACTTGCTCGATTGCAAACATATCAGGTTGAAATTGTAAAATAATTTCACTGACACCTGCATATACGCGTTTTAATCGGGTCGGTAAATCATCAATAGCAGTACGAATGCATCCACTGCCAAGGTAAGTGAGTTGACGTCCCGTTTGTTGGATTACGCCGTAACCCGTCAAACGAGAGCCAGGATCGATGCCAAGAATAATGGCCATTAGAGTGTTGCTGCCACCTCGTCTGAAACTTCACCATTATGATAAACTTCTTGAACATCATCACAATCTTCAAGCATATCAATTAAACGTAATAGTTTTGGTGCAGATTCAATATCAAGATCCACTTTTGTTGATGGAATCATAGATACTTCAGCCGCTTCGGCAACTAAACCTGCTGCATCAAGTGCATCTTTAACTTCACCAAAAGTTTCAGGCGTAGTAAATACATCAATAGCACCATCATCATAAGTCACAACATCATCGGCACCTGCTTCAAGTGCTGCATCCATGACATTATCTTCATCTGTGCCAACAGGGTATGAAATCACCCCTTTTTTAGTGAATAAATATGAAACTGAACCATCAGTACCTAAGTTACCACCTGATTTGGTAAAGGCGTGTCTCACTTCTGATACCGTACGGTTTCGGTTATCACTTAAACATTCAACCATGACAGCTGTACCTGCGGGACCATAGCCTTCATAAATAATTGTTTCCATATTGCTATCATCTTCGCCGCCAACACCACGTGCAACGGCTCGATTCATGGTATCACGAGTCATATTATTCGATAATGCTTTATCCATTGCAGCACGTAGTCGTGGATTTGACGCTGGATCGCCACCACCAAGTTTTGCTGCAGTTACCAACTCACGAATAATTTTGGTAAAGATTTTTCCGCGTTTTGCATCTTGTGCTGCTTTGCGGTGTTTGGTATTGGCCCATTTACTATGACCTGCCATAAAATTCTCCAGATAATAATTTAAAAATCACCATATTTTAGCAAATATTTACCTAAAATTCATCATCAATATACTGATAAGTTTTTACGTTCTGTAAAATTATTATTTAATAACAATGAGTCTATTTTTAATTATATTTAGGAGTTACTCGCGTTGTTTACAGTAATTAGATAAGCTACTGTATTAAATATAAATAAAAAAATTAATATAATCAGCCAAATAGTTAGCATTCAACAGATAAAACGTCTTATGAGTTTTTATAAGGTTATTTTAACTATGAGATGAAAACAACTCGGATTTCTCTACATATTATAAATTTTCAAAAGTGTATGCTTAGCTGAATCATTTCACATTGATCAAGATCACAAGTTTAATTTTTATATATTGCAACCATGACCTATCCGGTAGATGATAAGTATCGAAACGTTTCGATATTGGTTATTATTCAACTATCCAAGGATTATGTTATGTATAAAGGTCAATTGTTTAATTCTGAAATTATTCAGGTCCTATCCAAAATGGGGCATACAGATCAAATTGCGATAGGTGACGCTGGCCTACCCATTGCAAGCGATACTCCACGAATCGATTTAGCAGTGACTTACGGTGTACCATCATTTATTCAAGTTTTCCAAACAGTGTCAAAAGATATGCAGATTGAAAAAGTGATATTAGCTGAAGAAATTATTAAACGAAATTGTGAAATGCATAAGCTAATACTAGAACAAATTAAGAAACTTGAACAGGTCCAAAATAGCAGTATAGAAACTATTTATGTCAGTCATGAAAAACTAAAACTTCAAACTCGTCACTGTAAAGCTGTTATTAGAACTGGTGAATGTTCACCATTTGCTAATGTAATTTTACAGTCTGGTGTTATTTTTTAAACCTCAGTTATAAAGCTAAATAATGAGTGATTTATGAACGATAATCTTTTACAGCTTATAAATATTCACAAATCCTTTCCAGGTGTAAAAGCACTTGCCGGAGTTAATTTAACTGTACGCGCAGGCCAAGTTATGGCTTTGATTGGTGAAAATGGTGCAGGTAAATCAACTTTGATGAACGTTTTAACTGGGATTTACCAAAAAGATGAGGGAGATATTATTTATTTAGGTAATAAAGTGAACTTTCATGGACCTAAATCTTCACAAGAAGCTGGGATAGGTATAGTTCATCAGGAATTAAATTTAATTCCACAACTCAGTATTGCTGAAAATATATTTTTAGGGCGTGAATTTACCAATAAATTCGGTTGTATAGATTGGAGAAAAACATACGCTCAAGCCGATAAGTTACTCGCCGAACTTCATCTAAATTATGACAGTCGTCGTTTAGTTAGTGACTTATCTATTGGTGAGCAGCAAATGGTTGAAATAGCTAAAGTTCTTAGTTTTAATTCTAAAGTAATTATTATGGATGAACCTACTGATGCGCTTACAGATACTGAAACAGTTTCTCTTTTTGAAGTAATAAAGAAACTTAAAAAACAAAATTGTGGAGTGGTTTATATATCGCATCGATTAAAAGAAATTTTCGAAATTTGTGATGAAGTGACTGTATTACGTGATGGACAATTTATTGGTGAAAAAAAGATTGATCAATTAAATGAAGATACGTTAATTGAAATGATGGTTGGTCGAAAGCTCCAAGAACAATATCCAAGAGTTAATGTACCTCGAGGTAACATTGCATTAGAAGTTAAAAATTTAAATGGCGTAGGGGTGAATGATATTAGTTTTAGTCTTCATGAAGGTGAAATACTGGGTATTTCAGGTTTAATGGGGGCTGGGCGAACGGAATTAATGAAAATGATTTATGGTGCTAACCCTGCTAAGTCAGGTGAAATCATTGTAAATAATAAATCAGTTAAAATCAGTTCACCGCGTGACGGTTTAACAAATGGTATTGTTTATATTTCTGAAGATCGTAAAAAAGATGGACTAATTTTAGGCATGTCAGTGAAAGATAATATGTCACTTAATGCTCTAAATTATTTTGCCAGCAAATTTAAGAAATTACGTTTAACTGAAGAACAAGAAGTAGTTAAAGACTTTGTAGGATTATTTAATATTAAAACACCGTCAATTAATCAAACAATTGGATTCTTATCTGGTGGTAATCAACAAAAAGTTGCTATTGCCAAAGGTTTAATGACTCGCCCAAGCATATTAATTCTAGATGAACCGACACGAGGGGTAGACGTTGGAGCTAAAAAAGAGATTTATCAACTTATTAATCAATTTAAAGAGCAAGGTTTAAGTGTCATTTTAGTTTCATCAGATATGCCAGAAATACTGGGTATGAGTGATCGTATTTTAGTTATCCACGAGGGAAGAGTGACAGGACACTTTTTAAGTTGTGAGGCAACACAAGAAAAAATTATGGCAGCAGCCGTTGGAAAAACACAGGAGAGCGCTGATGTTGCAAAATAAAACATTTAAGAACATATTAATTGAACAAAAGTCCTTAATCACTTTACTGGTTTTAATTGCTATTGTTTCTTGTTTAAGTGATAACTTTTTTACGTTAAATAATTTTTTCAATATATTACAGCAAACTTCAATTAATGCGGTTATTGCTGTTGGGATGACTCTAGTCATTTTAACTTCTGGAATTGATCTAAGTGTAGGATCAATATTTGCTTTAACAGGTGCAATTACTGCTTCTATGATTGGTGCAGATATTTCCCCTTTTGTTGCTATTTTTGTCTCTTTAACTTTAGGTTGGTTATTGGGTGCTTTTTCGGGGCTTATTATAGCTAAAGGGAAACTTCAAGCTTTTATTGCCACCTTAGTTATGATGCTTATTCTACGGGGTGTAACACAGGTTTACACTAAAGGTAGTCCTATTTCTACCGGTAGTAATGATAATTCTGAATTATTTGAATGGGTTGCATTTGGTCGAGTGCTAGGCATTCCTGTGCCAATATTAATTATGACTCTTGTTTTTATCTTTGCATGGTACTTATTAAAATATACTCGCTTGGGTCGCTATATCTATGCACTTGGTGGAAATGAGGCTGCAACTCGTCTTTCAGGAATTAATGTTGATCGGGTAAAAATTATTGTTTATGCCATTAGTGGCTTACTTTGTGCTCTTGCGAGTACTATTGAAGTGGCACGATTATCTTCAGCACAACCTACAGCGGGTACAGGTTATGAAATGGATGCAATAGCTGCTGTTGTTCTTGGTGGTACTAGTATGTCTGGGGGACGAGGAAAGATTATAGGAACATTGGTAGGTGCTTTAATTTTAGGCTTTTTAAATAATGGATTAAATATGTTGGGTGTGGATGCTTATTACCAAATGATTGTAAAAGGTGTTGTTATCTTATTAGCAGTTTTAGTCGATAAAAAGACCAATAAATAGTTGCCTTATAAGAGGTGTCTTATTCTAGGAGAAAGTTATGAAATTCAGAAAAATTTTTACAGCCATTGTTGCCATTACATTAAATTTTTCTTTTGCCTCTCAAGCGTTAGCAAAAGAAAACATAGCTTTAGTTGTTTCAACCCTTAATAATCCTTTTTTTGTTAATTTAAAAGAAGGTGCAGTAAATAAAGCTAAGGAGCTTGGTTATGAATTAGTGATATTAGATTCACAAAATAATCCCGCTAAGGAACTTGCAAATGTTGAAGATACTATTGTCAAAGGGACTAAAGTAATTCTTATTAATCCTACTGATTCAGAGGCTGTTGGTAATGCAGTACTTGCTGCAAATAAAGCGGGCATTCCTGTTATAACACTTGATCGTGCTTCCGTTAAGGGAGAGGTTATTAGCCATATTGCATCGGATAATGTTGCAGGAGGTAAAATGGCTGGTGATTTTATTTTTCAAAAATTAGGTGCTAGTGCAAAAGTGATTCAATTACAAGGTATAGTTGGTACTTCCGCTTCTCGTGAACGTGGTGAGGGCTTTACCAACTCAATGAAAGATAACCAATTTACTATTTTAACAGCACAACCAGCTGATTTTGATCGTGCCAAAGGTATGAATGTTATGCAAAATTTATTAACTGCTTATCCTTTAGTGCAAGCGGTATTTGCAGAGAATGATGAAATGGCATTAGGGGCTGTACGTGCAATTCAAACTGCTGGACGAAATGATATTTTAGTGGTTGGCTTTGATGGTACTGAGGATGGTATTAAATCTGTTGAACGTGGAAAAATGGCAGCAACGGTAGCTCAACAACCAGAAAAAATAGGCTCAATAGGTATTGAAATTGCAGATAAAGTTATAAAAGGTGAAAAAGTTGATACAAAAATCCCTGTAGAATTAAAACTTATCACTAAATAAACCCCTTTAGGACGCATTCTAGCGTCCTATTGCTATGTGATTATGGAGTAGTTATATGAATTTAAATAAATTAATTGTTATTGGTAGCGTAAATATTGATCATATCTTAAATGTAAATGAATTTCCTAAACCAGGCGAAACATTAAAAGGTTCAAACTATAAAATTTCATATGGAGGTAAAGGTGCTAATCAAGCTGTTGCTGCTGGGCGTTTAGGTGCTAACGTTCAATTTATTGCCGCAGTGGGAGATGATGATTTGGGTAAGAAATTTAAGCAACAATTAGAAAGCGATCATATAGATACCCATACTGTTGCTGTAGTTGAAAGCAAAAATACCGGTGTTGCATTGATTCTAGTCAATAAACAAGGAGAGAATCAAATTGCTATCCATGAAGGAGCAAATTCAGCCGTTACACCTGAATATGTAGGTCAATTTGAAGATGATATAATAAAAGCAAATGCGGTATTAATGCAACTTGAAACACCATTACAAACTATAGAGCATGTAGCAAAATTAGCTAAACAAAATAATACCAAAGTAATTTTAAATCCAGCACCTGCACAAAGTTTATCAGATGATTTACTTAAACACATTGATATCATTACACCAAATGAGACAGAAGCTGAGTATTTAACAGGTATAAAAATTGTTACAGAACAAGATGCACAAAAAGCATCAGCATTTTTACATAATAAGGGTATTAACACCGTTATTATTACACTTGGTAGTAAAGGCGCTTGGGTAAGTTATTGTGGTAAGGGTGAAATCGTGTCAGGATTTCATGTTAAAGCTGTTGATACTATTGGTGCCGGTGATACCTTTAATGGTATGTTAGTAACTGCCTTATTAGAGGGAAAAGTACTCAATCAAGCTGTTAGATATGCTCATGCCGCTGCGGCACTATCGGTGACTAAAGCGGGAGCACAGACATCAGTGCCAACGCGTAATGAGGTGGAAGATTTCATTAAATTACAAGGTTTATAAAAGAGCAATAAAAACTTGGTTACAATAAAAGATGTCGCAAAATCTGCGAATGTATCAACTTCAACTGTTTCTCATGTTATCAATAATGATCGTTATGTTAGCCCTGCTATACGTGAAAAAGTTGAGTTGGTCATCAAACAGCTGAATTATACCCCTTCAGCTATTGCTCGCAGTTTAAAAAGCAATAAAACTTATACCATTGGTATGTTGGTGACAGCAAGCAATAATCCTTTTTTCTCAGAAGTAGTGCAAGGTGTTGAGCGTAGTTGTTATGAGCTTGGTTATAATTTGATTTTATGTAGTACCGAAGGTGATCATCAGCGCATGCTTGATAATATTGAACATTTACTGCAAAAGCGTGTTGATGGTTTACTGGCTATGTGCACTGAAACTTATTCAATTCCAAAGCAGATATTTGCTCGATATCCCAAGCTTCCTATAGTGATGATGGATTGGAAACCATTCGATGGTATGTGTGATATTATTCAAGATAACTCTTTTTTTGGTGCCATGATTGCTACACAATATCTGATTAAGCAAAACTACAAACAGATAGCTTGCATCACTGGTCCTTTAAATAATACTCAAGCTCAATCTCGCCTACAAGGATATCGCCAGGCTATGCAAGATGCTAATTTAGAAATTTTAAGAAAGTATGAAGCGCAAGGTGACTTTCAATTTGCATCAGGAATTGTTGCTATGCAAAATTTATTAGAACTATCTATTCCCCCCCAAGCTGTGTTTTGTTCTAATGATGCTATGGCTATTGGTGCTTATCAAGCACTTTATCAAAATGGCCTTGAAGCAGGAAAAGATATTGCAATTATTGGTTATGATGATATTGAAATTGCACAATATATGACGCCACCTTTAACTACCATCCATCAACCAAAAGAAGAATTAGGGCAATTGGCTGTTGAAACATTATTAAATCGATTTCATAACCCTACAGATTCACTCCATACATTAACTTTAACACCTACATTAATTAAACGTTTGTCTGCTTAGTAAACATTATAAAAGTAGATCATTGAATGAATTTTGTAATTGTTTTCTAAAATAGAAAAAAAGCACCTTATATTAAGGTGCCTTTTTATATTATAAATATGTTAAATAATAGATGATTAACTCATTCCGTATTGTTTTAATTTTTTGCGAAGTGTACCGCGGTTGATACCAAGCATATTTGCTGCTCGAGTTTGATTGCCACGTGTATATTGCATAACCATATCAAGGAATGGATGTTCAACTTCAGCTAACACTAATTCATAAAGATCTGTAGGATCTTCACCATTTAATTGAGATAAATAGTTTTTTAAAGCTTGCTTTACGGAATCTCGTAATGGCTTTTGTGTTATTTGGTCCTGAGAATTTACAGTTGTAAATTTAAGTGCTGCAGCTGTAACGCGTTGTTCTGACATAGTATTCTTAACTCTTTGGGTTGTTTCTAATTTGACTAAAAAATGCTTTTAGAGTGTTTACTTGCTCACTTGTATTGCTAAGTACACTAAATAAGCGCCTGAATTGATCGCTGTCAGCATAATTCTTGGTATACCAATTTACATGCTTTCTGGCAATCCTTAATCCTTTGTATTCTCCATAAAATTGATAAAGTTCATCAAGATGTGACAATACAACTTGTTCTACTTCATCAATACTTTTATTTTTCTGTAACTGTCCATGTGCTAAATAGAATGCAATTTCTTCAAATATCCAAGGTCGCCCCTGTGCCGCTCGGCCGATCATTATAGCATCAGCTTGCGTATATTGAAAAACATCTTTTGCCTGTTCAGGTGTACAAATATCCCCATTGGCAATTACAGGAATTGTAACTTTTTCTTTCACTGCCTTAATAGAATCATATTCCGCCACACCATTGAATAAGCAAGCACGTGTTCTTCCATGAATAGTAATTGCCTTTATGCCACAGTCCTGTGCAATTTGTGCGATTTCTATGCAATTTCTATGATCTTTATTCCATCCAGTCCGCGTTTTTAATGTTACCGGAACATCAACTGCACCGACAACTTTCTGCAAAATTTTTTTAATAAGTTCTGGATACTGCATTAAAGCAGATCCTGCCAATTTTTTATTGACCTTTTTAGCTGGGCACCCCATATTGATATCGATCAATTGAGCGCCATGTTTAACGTTAAATTCTGCAGCTCTAGCCATTTCGTCGGGATCAGAACCAACAATTTGTACTGCACGAACACCAATATCCTCGCTTGCAGTCATCCGCAAAGCAGATTTATCGGTATGCCAAACATCCGAATTTGCTAAAAACATTTCTGAAACTGTCATACCAGCACCAAACTGATAGCACAAATTACGAAATGGTTTATCGCTGATTCCAGCCATTGGTGCAGCAATTAAATTATTTTTTAATTTAATCTCACCAATGCTAAGCAAATTAAGGCCGGCTATATTACGCATTTTTTCTCTAACTTAAAAGGGGGTAACGTTATTTTTTTAATTTTTTTTACCAGTGATGCGGCACCACTCTTCCTGTTCAATAACAGGATCTAATGTAAAATGAGGTTGATAAGCCATGCAAACACTTGGTGATTGAGTTGCTAAAATACCCGATAAGCCTAGCTTACCTTGTGGTTTTATTAATTTACTTATATGTGGTTCAAGCTCTTTTAACGGACCGGCTAAAATGTTGGCAACGAGGATATCTGCTTGTAAATTATCAGGGATATCTTTTGATAAATAAAGCTCTAATCTTTCGCTGACATCATTACGCTGCGCATTGTCACGGCTAGCTTGAATAGCTTGAGGATCGATATCGATACCAATTACTCGCTTTGCACCTAATTTAAGTGCTGCAATTGCTAAAATACCAGACCCACAACCGTAATCAATTACTAATTTATCTTTCAGATCTAAGCTATCCAACCAAGTTAAGCATAATGCCGTTGTGGGATGAGTGCCCGTACCAAAAGCTAAACCAGGATCTAACATAACATTGACTGCGTTTGTATCGGGTACATCACGCCAACTTGGACAAATCCAAAGTCGCTTACCAAATTGCATAGGATGAAAGTTATCCATCCATTCACGTTCCCAGTCTTTATCTTCTAGTTGTTCAATCTTATAAGAATATTGAGCAAGATTTAGTATAGATTTTAATTCATTGATATCTGTTTGAGCATCATATAGGCCAATGACATCGGTATTACCCCAAAGTTTAGTTTCACCGGGTAATGGTTCAAATACAGGAGTATCATAAGTATCTTGAAATGTGACAGATACTGCGCCTGATTCTTCTAATTGCTCGCTAATTTGTTCGGCAATATCACTAGTTGTATTAATTTTGAGTTGAATCCAAGGCATAATTTTTCCTTTTATTGCCAAACATATTGGCTATAATAAAAACAATAAATCCAATAGTTAAAGATGGTATTATTGGGTGGAGAGATAATAGTTTAATATCATAACTTGCTAATAATGTATAACTCACAGCGCCAGTTAACATTGAGCAAAGCGCCCCTGTAGCGTTAGCGTTTTTCCAATATAACCCAAGCACTAACGGCCATAGAAAAACAGCTTCAAGCCCTCCAAAAGCAAGTAAATTTAGCCAAATAATCATGTCAGGAGGAGTCCATGCAGCTAAAATAAGCAATCCACCAAAAATATAAGTGATAGTGATTGATATATGAGTGAGAAATTTATCGCTAAAATTAACATGAGGTTTGATGCTTAAAAATAGATCTTTAATAAGAACTGATGATACTTGTAATAACTGAGCATTAATAGTGGACATGATCGCAGCAAGAGGTGCCGCCAAAAAGATACCTGCTGCAAAAGGAGGTAATACATTTATGATCAATGTCGGCACTATTTGATCTGGAATTGTTAAATCACTAATAATAGCTCGGCCTAAAGCGCCAGATAAATGCATGGTTAGCATAATCACAGAAACAACAATAGTACCAATAATAATTCCTTGATGCACGGCTTTGCTATCTTTATAGGCCATACAACGCACTGCTGTATGAGGTAAACCAACCACACCAAAACAAACCAATATCCAAAATGACGCCATAAACGGCAAGTCCATGAAATTATTGGGCCCTTGTGGTGTTAAAAGTGCAGGATCAATTTCCATTAATCGATCAACTATTGTCGTAATTCCTCCGCCTGCATAGATAATCGCACCAAGTAATAATATTGCGCCAATAATCATTACTAAACCTTGAAATGCATCATTCAAAATGCTGGCTCTAAAACCGCCAAATGCGGTATAAACAACAGTACCAATACCAAATATTAATAGCCCAGTATGATAAGGAATACCTACTGATGATTGTAGTAATCGAGCCCCGCCGACAAATTGTACTGTCATAGCACCAATAAATGCAACGACAAGAGCAATACTTGCAAACCAAACAATGGTCCTACTTTTATAGTGTGCATAAAGCATATCACTTAGTGTTATTGCATTATATTTTCGCGCTAAAATGGCGAATTTTTTACCTAAAATACCAAGTGAAAGTAATACGGTTGGAACCTGAATCATTGATAAAAGTACCCAACCAAGACCATATTTATATGCTGCTCCAGGACCGCCAATAAATGAACTTGCACTAATATATGTTGCAGCAAGTGTCATCGCAAGTAGAAAGCCACCCATTGTGCGATTACCAATAAAATAGTCAGTAAATTGATTAACTTTTTTTCGTTTTACATAAGCATAAATTGATAACGCGAAAACAAAAATAAGATAGATGACAAGTGGTAAAATAATATCAAAATGCATTGTTTAATCACTTAGTTTGTTCTAATAACATATTTTTAAATTGAAATTTTACAATTACCCAACACAGTAATATAAAACCCAAAGGTACCATGATACATGACAGTTCAAACCATAATGGCAATCCTAAAAATCCTATTTTATCACTAACGCAGTAAGCACAAACGATCCATCCTAGAAGATAAATAAAAGTTAACAATAACGAAAGCTTGGCTTCTTTATTTGCTTGCAGATATCGAGCATCCATATTGGTTTATTGATGAATTGAGGGTGGCTTAGATTAAAAGAAAGTACTTAACTTAGCAAGAGTATTGCGATTTATGCAATATTGTATTTTAAATATATCAATTTTAGCAATATTAAAATTACTATATAGTGGTTGATGTCGATTATAAATAACTCAACGCTTGGAGAGAATAATGTCAAACTATTTTAATACCCTAAATTTACGTGAAAAATTAGAACAACTAGGTCAATGCCGTTTTATGGCTCGTGATGAATTTGCATCTGAAGCTGATTTTTTAAAAGGTAAAAAGATTGTCATAGTAGGTTGTGGTGCACAAGGACTTAATCAAGGTCTTAATATGCGAGACTCGGGTTTAGATATATCTTATGCTTTACGTAAAGAAGCCATTGCTGAAAAACGAGCATCTTGGAAAAAAGCAACTGAAAATGGTTTTAAAGTAGGAAGTTATGAAGAATTGATTCCAACTGCTGATCTTGTTATTAATTTAACTCCAGATAAGCAACATTCTGCTGTTGTGCAAGCAATCCAACCACTAATGAAACAAGGCGCAGCACTTGGCTATTCACATGGTTTTAATATTGTTGAAGTAGGCGAAAAGATCCGTTCTGATATTACCGTTGTTATGGTAGCACCTAAATGCCCAGGAACTGAAGTGCGTGAAGAGTATAAACGTGGCTTTGGTGTACCGACCCTGATCGCGGTTCATCCAGAAAACGATCCGAAAGGTGAAGGTTTAGCTATTGCTAAAGCATGGGCAGCAGCAACAGGTGGACATCGTGCAGGTGTTTTACAATCTTCATTTGTTGCTGAAGTTAAATCAGATTTAATGGGTGAACAAACAATTCTTTGTGGTATGTTGCAAACTGGATCTTTACTTTGTTTTGATAAACTGGTTGCTGATGGTGTTGATCCTGCTTATGCGTGCAAATTACTCCAATTTGGTTGGGAAACAATCACTGAAGCGTTAAAACAAGGCGGAATTACCTTAATGATGGACCGATTATCAAATCCAGCTAAATTAAGAGCTAATGCTTTAGCAAAAGAATTGAAAGTGATCATGACTGATCTTTATCGCAAACATATGGATGATATTATATCTGGTGAATTTTCATCGACCATGATGAAAGATTGGGCAAATGATGATGTTAACCTACTTAAATGGCGTAAAGAAACCGGCGAAACCGCATTTGAAAAAGCAGCTGAATATCAAGGAAAAATTGATGAACAAGCTTACTTTGACCAAGGTGTCGTTATGGTTGCGATGGTTAAAGCTGGTGTTGAACTTGCATTCGAAACTATGCTTGAGTCAGGCATTTTACCAGAATCAGCTTATTATGAATCGTTACATGAATTACCACTCATTGCTAATACTATTGCGCGTAAACGTCTATATGAAATGAATGTGGTAATTTCTGATACAGCTGAGTATGGTAACTATCTATTTGCTAATGCCGCTGTACCGTTATTAAAAGAAAAATTTATGCCAATGTTACAACCGGGTGATCTTGGTAAAGCAATTCCTGAAGGTAGCGTCGATAATGCTCAATTACGCGATGTAAACGAAGAAATTCGTAATCATCCAATAGAAGCAATAGGTCGTAAACTACGTAGTTATATGACTGATATGAAGCGTATTAATGTTGCAAGCTAAACCATAATTTATGACTAAATGAAAGGGTGCTGAAAAGCACCTTTTTTTTATGTGTAGAGTTTTCCATAAAAAATTGATCCAAAAGGATCGAAATGGATCTTAATTAGATCTAACTTAGATTTTTTGGATCCTTTTATTTGTTATTTAAAATTTTTAAAAATTATATAATTAAATAATTTTTATTTTAAATTTTTATTTATTTTTTATCTAAGTTATGTTATCTTTTTGGCTAAATTTAGTTCAATTAGCGAGGATGATACATCAATGAAAATGGCTTTTCGGCCGACTGATTGTTGGCGTTGGTATTTTGACAGCGAATACGATAGCCTAATGCTTGAAGTTTCATCTGAAATGTTATTCCGTTCTTGTTATCCAAGTAAAATGCTAATTCCTGATGTTTTTGGTGAATTTTCATTTTCTGTTAGCGATGCAACATCTTATTATCAATTTCATGATAGTTGCCAGTCGCTTAATTTGAATGATGCACAAAAAATTGAATTATCCATTAATGCTATTGTTGCGGCTAATTTTTTAAAACCTCAAATGCCTAAAAGCTGGTACTTCTCTCAACAGCCAATGTTATACGTTCCAAAAGTCGCCGATGTTGTCGAGGTGAGTTTGCAAGAAGGTGGACAAAAGGTTTGTTTGATGATTGTCGAGGCGGGTGAAAATGCTTCGCTTTGTATTATTGCGCAGCCTTCTTTTGTTGCTATGAACAAGACGTTCAGTTTTTCTGAAGCTATTAAAGTCATGAATGACAGATTAAAGCCTATGTCGCAATCTTTATCTGAGCAGATGGGATTGGTAGAACATTGTGAATTAGAAGCTATTTCTTAATAGTAAAAATCAAAATAAGTAGAATAATGGACATATCAGTTTCATCCTTTTTTAGGTGATTCGATAGTAATATCTCCTTTAGGAATGCAGCTACAGGCTAAAATTCGATTATTACGTTTTATAGCTGACTGAGTTAATGCACTTATTTCTCCCTTTTTTAAAACAACTGAGCAACGCCCACAAATACCTGAACGACAGGAATAAGGTAATGCTATTTTATGTTGTTCTAACTGCTCTAAAATGGTTTGCTTATTATTACCTTTAATAGTTTTATCTTCAAAAGTAATTGTGCAAAGTTGTGTTTCAGTTTTTATTTCTGGTGGAAAGGTTTTTATATAGTTTTTGGCTACTTGCCTTTCCAATATCTCTATTTTATCGTGAATCGAAATGGTGCCATGATTTCGGGCAATCATATTCATACCGAAATCAATTTGACCTTGTTCATCAGCTCTAAAATATCGTAATGTATTAAGCGGTTCATTATTGGCTAATGGTTTTGCTGAATTGGCATCAATTGTTGTTAGTACACAGCGAGTACAAGGTTTAACGATATCAAAAATCACCTCGCCAATTTTGATTGTCTTCCAACCATCTTCAGCAAAAGGGAGTGCTCCTTGAATAATAATATTACCTCGAAATTGCCTAATATCGAGTTGTTCAGGGCATTGATGTTGTAAATAATTAAATGAAGCCTTGTTTAATAACAAATAAGGATAACCATCAGCAAAACTAACCGGTACTTCTGGGTAGCGTTTTGTTCGACGAGTTAATTGTTGGCCAACCCATCGCAATTGCACGTCTTTGTGTAGAATTTTGCTGAAAAATTGATTTACTCGTATGGGAGCAATTTGCGAGGTGAAATGATTTCCCCAAATTTCGGTCGGCTCATTACTTAATGAAAATTCATCAAGATTGAATTTTATCATTTTTGTTGAAGATAGCGAAACGTATACTTCATTTTTTACTATAGATGTTTTGAATTTCAAAAGTTCAGGGTACTGCCTTGCAGTAATGAATGAACCATCGGGTTCACTAAGCATCAAAATACGATCGTGTGCAAAGCCCCCATCGCCAGTATTTGCCGTTGTTAGCGGTATGCCTTGCATCGATTTGATTGGATAGATATAGATCTGATCAATGGAAATCATAATAAATTAAATTAATTATCAATATGTTAGTATGATTATATACTTAATGCTTAATAATTTATATAGTTAAACCTCTAACTTTGTGTAGCTGATCTCTACAATATAATAAAACGTTTTTCCATTTGGGGTGATAACGGTTATTTCATCATCAACTTTATGTCCTATTAATGCTCTTGCTACAGGGCTGTTGATGGATATCCAATTTTTTTTAGGATTAAACTCATCAGCCCCCACAATGCGATAAACGTGTAGATTTCCATTTTCATCTTCTAACTTTATCCATGCACCAAAAAATACTTTACCCTCTTGTCTTGGATCTGGATCGATAATAGTCAATGATTCTAATCGTTTGGCAAGAAAACGAACTCGTCTATCGATTTCTCTGAGTCTTCGTTTACCATAGATATATTCGGCATTTTCACTGCGATCTCCAAGCGCTGCAGCATCTGATACCGCCTGGGTAACTTTAGGCCTTTCTTCTTTCCATAAATATTTTAGCTCACGATCGAGTGCTAAATAGCCCTCTCTTGTTATATAATTAGCTTTTTGCATGTTGAAGATAAATTCCGTTAATTGACAAAATATTCAGAGATACCATGGTAAATAATCAAATTAGTCATATTATAGCTGGTGAACTTATAGTAAAACCAGAACAAGTTTTAGCTGCGATTCAATTATTAGACGAAGGTAGCACTGTTCCATTTATTGCGCGATATCGAAAAGAAGTTACTGGTGGGCTTGATGATACCCAATTACGTAATTTAGATAGCCGATTGAATTATCTGCGTGAGCTTGAAGATCGTAAACAAACAATTTTAAAGTCGATAGAAGATCAAGGTAAATTAACGCCAGAATTAAGTGAACGTATTGTATCAACGTTGAGTAAAACCGAACTTGAAGATCTTTATTTGCCATATAAACCTAAGCGCCGTACTCGAGGTCAAATTGCGATTGAAGCTGGGCTTGAACCGCTTGCTGATGACTTGTGGCAAAATCCTTTATTAAATCCAGAAATCGAAGCAGAAAAATATATCAATATAGATAAAGGTATCACTGATACAAAATCAGCATTAGATGGTGCGCGTTATATTTTAATGGAAAAATTTGCTGAAGATGCGACATTACTGGCAAAAGTACGTCATTATCTTTGGAATAACGCTCATTTAGTTTCACAAGTGGTGAGTGGCAAAGAAGACGAGGGGGCAAAATTCCGAGATTATTTTTCGCAAAGCGAACTTATTTCTAAAGTTCCATCTCATCGTGCATTAGCTATGTTCCGAGGGAGAAATGAAGGCTATTTACAGCTCTCATTAAATGCCGATCCACAATTTGAAGAGCCACCAAAGGAAAGCTATTGTGAACAAATTATTACTGAATATTTAGGTGTCCATTTTAATGATCAGCCTGCGGATAAATGGCGTAAAGCCGTTATTAATTGGACATGGCGCATTAAAATTTTAATGCACATGGAAACCGAATTAATGACAACATTACGAGAACGCGCCGAAGAAGAAGCGATTAATGTATTTGCTGCCAACTTGCATGATATGTTAATGGCAGCTCCGGCAGGTATGAAAGTGACTATGGGTATGGATCCAGGATTACGTACTGGGGTCAAAATAGCGGTTGTTGATGCAACTGGTAAATTAGTTGCGACTGAAACAATTTATCCACATACTGGGCAAGCCGATAAAGCGGCTATGATGGTGGCAGCGCTTTGTATCAAGTACCAAGTTGAATTAGTTGCTATTGGCAATGGTACGGCTTCGCGCGAAACTGAGCGTTTTTATCTTGATGTTCAAAAAAAATACCCAGAGGTCAAAGCGCAAAAAGTGATTGTTAGCGAAGCTGGAGCGTCAGTGTATTCAGCATCCGAACTTGCGGCGCAAGAGTTTCCTGATCTTGATGTATCGATTCGAGGTGCGGTATCTATTGCTAGGCGTTTACAAGACCCATTGGCAGAGCTTGTTAAAATCGATCCTAAATCAATTGGTGTGGGTCAATATCAGCATGATGTAAGCCAAACTCAGTTAGCTAAAAAACTTGATGCAGTTGTTGAAGATGGTGTAAATGCCGTTGGTGTTAATTTGAATACCGCCTCAATGATGCTACTTGCACGTATTGCTGGACTTAATAAAGTGATTGCCCAAAATATCATTGATTGGCGTAATGAAAATGGACAATTTACCGACCGTAAGCAGTTATTAAAAGTATCACGCTTAGGTCCTAAAGCATTTGAGCAGTGTGCTGGTTTTTTACGGATTATGGATGGTAAAAATCCACTTGATGCATCAGCGGTTCATCCAGAGGCTTATCCTGTCGTAGAGCGAATTTTAGAAAAAAATCATAAATCATTAAAAGAGATTTTAGGTGATACAAATTACTTAAAATCGCTTAACGCAGTTGATTATGTTGATGACCATTTTGGCGTTCCAACTGTAACTGATATTATTAAAGAGCTCGATAAACCTGGACGTGATCCAAGGCCTGAATTTAAAACCGCTCAATTTGCTGATGATATCGAAACGATGGAAGATCTAAAAGTTGGCATGATTATGGAAGGTTCGGTAACCAATGTAACCAACTTTGGTGCTTTTGTGGATATTGGGGTGCACCAAGATGGTTTAGTGCATATTTCGGCACTCTCAGATAAGTTTGTTGACGATCCAAGAACAGTGGTAAAAGCTGGTGATATTGTTAAAGTGAAAGTGATTGAAGTTGATATTCCACGCAAACGTATCGCTTTATCAATGAGGTTAAATGATCCTGCTATTTCGAAAGTTGACAATCGTCAATCTATTAATAAAGGGAGCGTCAATAATACCCAAAAAACGCACACATCGTCGAGTGTCAATAATGCGATGGGTAATGCATTTGCTGCCGCGTTTAAAAAAAATAAATAAACAACATGTTAAAAATTAAGGGACGATTGTCCCTATTTTTTTATTAAAGTCCTTCCGATATATAGCTATTTTAATATTGAATATTATCAATATGAATTTTAGTTCTTTAGCAAAAATCATCAATAATAATCTGTCCAAATATTGATCTAGAACAGATAAGAAAAATGAGCAAACTTATCACCTTACCTAAATCATGTTACAATCAAAAATGGATTATTTCTTAAAAGATTTATCAGAAATAAAAGTAATAGGAAAAGGACTATCAAAAACAATGAAAAAATATTTTAATGTTGTTCCACTGACATTATTGGTTATGCTGTCAGGATGTGATAAAAGTAAAGTAAAATTAACGGAAGAAATTAAAGCAACACTGGAAGATCAAGACAAACCAATTTGTTTCTATCTAGGCAAAGTAACATTCCCTTACCTTAAAAAAGATCTCAGTTATCCAGCAAACGAACGATCGGAAGTGTGGATAAATAACGAATTAAATCGGCGATTAGAAGTTTTTACAAGCTTAGGTTTATTAGACCGTTCATTAGATGCTAACAACCAAACCACAACCTATCAATTAGCTAAATTAAACAGCGACACAAAATTTAAAAAAGGTAGTTTTTGTTTTGGACAAGTGACTTTAGATAAACTATTTTTTTTAGGTATGAGCAATAATGTAAATTCATTTGCAACAGTCACTTATAATATTGAACAAATTCCTTCTTGGGTTAATAATGATATCTTTAAACAATATTTTTATGCTGGAGAGTTAGACGAAAATAAAAAAGATGCACATTTTGCCTATAGTTACCCTAAACTCATCGATGGGCAATTTCCAAATCAAATATCGTCTGATATTAAGTTAGCTAAATTGGTCAATGGTGAGTTTATCTTTGATAACGATGATTCAATAAGACAGTCATTTTTTTATAGTGAAGATGAAAACAAATGGGATCAGGAACATTTTACTTATGCATATTACGATAAAGAAAAAGTAGCAAAAATAAGAAAATATTTTTTTTCATATAATCGCATCATTAATGATTGGGGTATAGAATCAGATCCCGTATTATTTGCAAAAGCAAATCCTTCAGAAAATTTAGCTCGCTCAACTAACCAAGTTGTAATGTATTACTTTTTTGATCATGCCCTTACCCAAAATCGTATTAAGTCTGCAACAGGCAATATAAAAAACAAGTTATTGGGTCAATATCAACATTTGCTAGATAATGGCGGCAGCTCTGTTTTTGAAATGAATTTTGATGATAGTGGGTTAGTTACTTCTTTTGTTGAGACAACTAAAAGTTATAATTATGTACTGAAGCGTAGTATTGTCGCTTCTGACGATTTAGAAACAGAACGAACTAGCTGGAAATTTTATGATTATTTTACCATGTCTTTGCCTAGCATAAATCAAAACTATACGAATCCGTTTGCAACCGATAATTATAATAAAACCGATTTATTTGATATTTTCCAAACAGACTATAGAACAAAATTTGTTCAAAAAATGGGTGAGTTAGATAAACTTCGCTCAGTTTCTGTCGGCTACGATGATGAAGATAAGATACTATTTTTTGATAAGAATATGACATTTCAATATAATAATAAAAATCAGTTGATTTCTAGAGTGATCGGTAATGAAACATATACTATGGAGTATAATAAACAAGGTCAGCTAACCAAATTAAAAAAATATGTTGATAACAACAAGAAAGCAACTCTTGAGTGTCAATTTTCTAAACATAACGAAAAAGGTGATTGGATAGTTAAAGAGTGTGATGACCACATGATAACTACACGAACTATTGAATATTATTAATAAATTTCATGATATTTTGATAAGTTACTAAATAAAAATCATTCAATATTAAACACTACAAAAAAACTGTAGTGCCAACAATAGGGTATAAACCTTGAACACGGCACTACAGCTGTTAGCTTAGTTACGATTACCGAATAATATGGCGATTATTCTCGAACAATGTATTGCTAATAAACATTTACGCTCAGGCATCCTTAAATAATTTAGTTGTGTATAAATTGTGTTGGTTCATAATCAGATGCATTAATTGGCGAATGTTCCTCAAAATATTGTTTTACAACATCAGCATCTCGATAACCAGTATCCACATAAGTTGGTGAAGTATTGGTTATTGGATAACCATCACCGCCTGCAGCTAAAAAATCTAGTGTAGCAATACGATATGATTTTTGTAAATCAATGGGTTCATTTTTAATTTTTACATCTTTAATATTATCGCCAGATCGTGTTAGAGTGATATTTTTCAGGTGTGGATATCCCCCCGAACCTTGTTTTTTATTGAGTGCTATTTTTAGGTAATCGATTAATTCGCTACCAGTCAATTCAAAATAAACAACACTATTACCAAAAGGCTCAACTTTTAGGATGTCGCGATAAGTAATATTGCCTTCAATTAATGAATCGCGAATCATGCCACCAGACATAATACCAATGTCAGCCTTGGTTTTTTCGATAAAAGCGCTGAGTAATAATTGTCCCATATTACTTTGTTGATATCTTACAACACTGCGATCACCTTCAAGGCGACCGATTAATTCACCACTTTTAACCAGTAATTGTTGTTTACCTTGTTCTTGATAAGGTTTTAAATTTTCGAGTAGTGTTTTATCTTGTAAGATCTCTTTAGTGTAATATTCAAGGCGTTTGGTCCCGTCACCATTATCTACTTCTTTTTTTAGATTGATTGGAATTAACTGGTAATTTTGTAAAGTTATTTTACCATTTAAAAAGACAAAATCAGCACGCCCAACATATTTACCCCATTCATGGGCTTGTACAATCCATGTGCCATTTTGTTTATCGGGTGCGCATGGGGTACCAGGTACATATTCGGTAATGCGTTTATTCGGGCTAGCCATACAAACGGGATTTTGCGAATGACCGCCGACAATCATATCTAATTCGCCACTTTGCAAGCCTCTGGCTAATTCAACATCACCCGGTGCCATCGAGCCATGTTCTCCATTTTCGTAATGTCCCATATGTGTAACAGCAATAATCATATCTGGACTTTCTGTCTTTTTTATTTGGGCAATAACTTTTTGTGCTTCAGGTAATGTTTTTCGAAATTCAACGCCATCAGTATTTTTTGGAGAGGCTAAAAAAATTGTATCATCTGTGGTTAATCCAAATACCGCTACTTTAATGCCATTTAAATCAAACATTTTATAAGCATCAAAAACACGATTATCAGTACCTTTAAAGTAAGTATTGGCAGATAAAAATGGAAAATGAGCCCATTTTTGTTGCTCACGAATAACGGCTAAAGGGTGATCAAATTCATGATTACCCACCGCCATCGCATCATATCCAACTTCATTCATACCTAAAAAATCTGGTTTAGCTTGAAGTACATCTGATTCAGGAACACCAGTATTGATATCACCACCAGATAGAAGCAGCAACTTTCCACCTTTCGTGGCTACTTCCTTTCTTATTTCATCAACAACTGTTTTTTGTGCAGCAAGACCATATTCACCGATATCATTTTGCCAAAAACGACCATGGTGGTCGTTAGTATGTAAGATCGTAAATTGATAAGGCTTGTTTTTCTCCCAACTTGGTGTTGTTGATTGTATTGTTGAAGCAGCCGCTATAGCGTTAACTGAAAATAGCCCCAAAACAACAAGCAGTGATATTTTTTTATTCAAATTTGAGTTATACATGGTGCCTCCTAAATCCTTATTGCCAATGATTACTCAGTAATCACTTTATAAATCAATTGTGGTTCATTGGCACAATCACTAATAATAATATTGTCATACAATTTTTGCTTAATCGCATCAAGCTTATCTGTACTAGCATGAATGGTTAACAATGCTTCGCCTTCGGCAACTTGATCGCCCACTTTTTTATGTAACACGATTCCAACCGCTGGATCAATAATGTCCTCTTTGGTTGCGCGTCCAGCGCCTAGTTGCATTGCCGCAATACCAATTTGATCTGCAATAATTTTTGATACATAACCTGATTTAAGAGCCGGTAGGGCAATTTGGTAAGGTGCACTAGCTAGTTTTTCAGGATGATCAACAATAGAACTATCACCACCTTGTGCTTCAATTAAAGTTTTGAACTTCTCGATAGCTTTGCCATTTTTAATGACTTCTTGAAGTTTTGCTCTAGCTTCTTCCAAGGTTTTGGCTTTATTGGCAAGCACAACCATTTGGCTACCTAATGTTAAAACTAATTCAGTTAAATCAGCGGGGCCATGGCCTTGTAAAGTATCAATGGCTTCTTTTATTTCAAGCGCATTACCAATTGCAAAACCAAGTGGTTGTGACATATCTGAAATGATAGCCATAGTTCTACGACCAATTTGGTTACCGATATTCACCATTTCATGGGCTAATTTTTCGGAATCGGCCATCTCTTTCATTAGTGCGCCATCGCCAGTTTTGACATCCAGAACAATGGCATCAGCGCCAGCGGCTAATTTTTTGCTCATAATTGAGCTTGCAATAAGCGGAATAGAATTAACTGTCCCTGTTACATCCCGTAACGAGTATAGCTTTTTATCTGCTGGTGTTAGATTGCCAGATTGGCCAATCACGGCAAGGCCTTTATGATTAACTTGATTAATAAAATCTTGTTTACTTAATTCAATTTTAAATCCTGGAATAGACTCAAATTTATCGGTGGTACCACCAGTGTGCCCAAGTCCACGTCCCGACATTTTAGCCACAGGTACATCTAAGGCTGCAACTAAAGGGGCAAGCACTAATGTTGTTGTATCGCCCACCCCACCTGTTGAATGCTTGTCCACTTTAATGCCTTTAATTGAAGAAAGATCTACTGTATCGCCTGAATGCATCATTGCGCTGGTTAAATCTGCACACTCTTTTGATGTCATACCTTGATAGTAAATTGCCATTAATAAAGCACTAACTTGATAATCGGGAATTTTGCCGTCAGTGTAGTTTGTAATAAAAAATTGGATTTCCTCGGTTGATAGTGCTTTTCCGTCGCGTTTTTTTTCAATAATATCAACAAATCTCATAACGATACTCTCTTATATTGATAATAGGGTGAATCTTTAATTGTTAAATCACCCTAAGTGTAATAGCTTAGTTAGGAAAATGATTAAGAACAAATTAGTCCAAATCACTTGGTGAAAAAGACCAAGGTAATAATTCTCCAACAGTGGTTTCCTGAATTTTACCGTTCATATTGGTCAAAATAACCGGCATATTTTTAGCACAAAACTCGCTAATAACTTGACGACAAGCACCACAAGGTGAAATTGGTCCATCGGTATCACCAATTACCACCAATTTTTTGAACTTACGTTTACCTTCTGATACTGCTTTAAAAATCGCTGTGCGTTCTGCGCAGTTAGTTAAGCCGTAAGAGGCATTTTCAACATTGCAACCTAAAATTGCTTCATCATCTTCAGTAATGAGCACTGCGCCAACTTGAAATTTAGAATAAGGTACATAAGCTTTAGAACGTGCTGTTTTAGCAAGCTCAATTAGTTTTTCTATTTTCATATTTATAAATCCTTTGGGGGCATAATAATACTAATTAATTTTGGAGCTGAGTGTTAACCAATGATTGTAAATCAAGTCGATAAACCCCAAAACCTGAATCATCTTTTTCGATAAAGTGAATAGGGTATATTGAATGCTTTTGAATATAATCTTTAGCTTCATCAGTTGGTGATGATTCAAAACGAATATCCAAATTGGTATCGCTAATAATTGGGGCAATTCGCCAATTATTGTCGACGCTAACCTCCACAGCGCCGTATTTTTGGGTGGTGTTGGTGATATAAGCTGAAAGAATCACTCTTAAATCATCAGGTGAATTAAATTTGACGTTTTTTTCACCTGTTCCCGGAAATATACCGCTATAAGCACGATAATTATTGGTGGCAATTAAAAATGTTTGGTTAGGATCAATCGGTTTTTGTCGATAAGTCAGACTATTAATTCTTTCTGATGAAGGGTTAATTAACTGACAATTTGCATCATAACGCGGTGGTTTAGTGACATCTATTTGATAATTCACACCATCAATGGTATCGAAATTATAAGTTCTAAATTTGTCCCAATTAATCAAATATTGTGGTTGAGATGAATGGGGATCGATTTGGTTATAGACACCCGCTGAGCATTCCAACCACTCTTTAACGTCTTTACCTGTCAATTTTATGGCAGACAAAATATTCGGATAAAGGTAGATATCTGCTGCATTTCTAAATGACAAATTACCTTTTTTAACATCAACAAAAGCGCTGGGATCGTTTTTCCTGCCACCTGCTTTAAATGGTGCAATGGCCGATAAAACAGGTAATCCATCAAGGTCAGGGTCACCTTGAATAAATTGCTTAACGTAATCGATCTGCGCATCGCTAATAATTTGTAACGCTGAGCTATCTTCAACCAAGGCCAAATAACTAGTAATATCAGTTGAAACCTTACCAATTGGTTTGCCAACAAATTCACGCGTACCTTGGTGATCTTTGGCTAGAATATCGATAATTTTAGGGTCTGCTTCAACTAGTGCTTTTTTATTTTTGACATCATAAATCGGTCTAGCTTCAGATTTGCCTGATGTCACTTGCCAATTAGATTTATCGCCATCAAGTACTAAATCCACCACGCCCAAATGGCTACCCCAATGTCCAGGCATAACAGCTGGTACATGATTAATGTTACCTGTTTTGATATCGGTATTTGGTAATGATTTAAACTCCTCGCTTGGGAACACGCCATGGGCATGGCCAAACATAATTGCATCAATACCTTTAACTTGACTTAAATAATAAACCGAATTTTCGGCCAAAGCTTTATAAGGTTCAGAAGAAACACCCGAATGGGGAATGGCAATAATGATATTAGCGCCTTGCTTTTTCATTTCTGGAACCAAGTGCTTGGCTGTTTCGGTAATATCTTTAACCACAACTTTACCATCAAGATTAAGTTTGTCCCATTGCATAATTTGTGGTGGCACAAAGCCAATATAGCCAATTTTAATTGTTTGTTTATTGCCGCTTCTATCAACGACGGGGGTATCGACAATAAGATATTGTTTAAAGAACGGCTTATTGGTTTTAGCATCATAGACATTTGCATTAACATAAGAGAATTTAGCACCAGCAAGGCTTTTTTGTAAAAATTCCAACCCAAAATTAAATTCATGATTACCAATATTACCAACAACATAATCAAGCGTATTGAGCGCTTTATAAACGGGGTGAATATCGCCATCGTTAAGGCCTTTATGCACTGCATAATCAGCCATTGGACTACCTTGAATTAAATCGCCATTATCGACCAGCACACTATTTTTTACTTCACGTCTTGCTTGGTGAATCAAATTAGCAGTTTTGGCTAATCCAAAAGCATCGATGGATTGATCTTTAAAATAATCATAATTCATCATATTGCCGTGCAAGTCGGTTGTTTCAATAATCCTTAAATCAACTGTTGCAGCACATGCCGCGCCAGAAATAAATAGGGCTAAAAAGGTGAGGGATAACTTAGTTTTTTTCATGCAAATCTCCTATTATTCTGACAACTAATTTAGTTAACTGGTATGGCTACCAACAATTTTTGATATTCTAAAAAACGTTCAATAATTGCTGGGTGATATTTTTGGTCATTGATGCATGTTTCTAATAATTGCTTATCATCAGATGTAAAATATGCTAGAACTTTGCCAATTAATTGATTTTTAACTGCGTTTTCAACAAATGCCGCCTGAACACCACAGAGCGTGATATCAAGCAATTCTAATCGTGAAAATGAGAAAATCGATTGGGCAATGTGATACTCTTTTTCGATATCAGTGCCAAAAATCCCTGCATCATCGGTATTTAGCGTAATGCGAACGCCTTGGTCATAAAGTTGCCTAATGGGGTGCTTATAAATATCGCCATGCAGCTCATTAACTAAAATTCGATTGCTTGTTAAGGCAATTTCAAGGGTGACTTTTTTATCGATCAGTTCACGAATAAGCACTTTGTCTTCAATGGCGCGAATACCGTGCCCAATTCTATTTGCACCATGTTTAAGCGCTTGAATAATACTCTCGGCTGAGTCTATTTCGCCTGCGTGATACGATTTTTTTAAATTAAGTTGAGAGGCTAATTCATGGGCGGCTTTAAAATCATCAAAATGGCCTGCTTTTTCATTACCTGCGATATTGAAACCGGTAATCAACGGATGAGGGTTATTTTGAATAAATTGCAGAGTATCATAAACCACATTCGCACCAAGATGTCTAACACCAATTACATGGTATCGCACAGTAATATCATATTGCTGACTAACGTCAATAATAGCCTTATCCATCTGCTTTAGTGTTTGGTGAAATCTATCTTGATTCCAAACAACTTGCCCGTCGTGGGATGGTGTTGCACAGATATGAAAAGGGGAGATAAACAGCTCGCAATAAATTAACCCTTGTTTAGCATTTCTAAAAAGAAAATCATAAGTAATATCGTAATAATCTTCAGGATTTTTTAGAAAACTAGAAACGATATCATACGTTTTAATAAACTCTTCAAACTTAGATTCGTCGTACGAATATCTACCATTTTTATACTCATTAGCATCATATTGGCCAGGTGGATAACATAAAGTTGCAGGGAACGGAATATTGTTTTTTTGGGCTAACTGGCGAGCCATCATTGGGGTAATACTCCCTTCAATATGCTCATGTAATATGACTTTGGGTATTATTTGATTTTTCATTAAAAATTTAATCTATTTAAATAAGCTAAATGGGCTCTGGTAATAATGATATAAAAACACTTATCAAAAAGCTCAAAATAGCATACTAACATTGTGAATTATAAACTCAGTTAGTGTACCTTGATAAGATAGCTTTCAGCCATCTATTTTGCATTACTGATTGATTTTTTGTGTGGTAAATCATATTTTTAAAGCTGACTGATTGATAATTAAAAAGGCAACAACCTATATTGTTGCCATTATATTGGTAGTGCTAAATTTAACCTACCACACAATAAATGATTAATTAATAGCTTGAGCTGTTTCTTTGTTTGAATGTTCGTTTTTAAAAATCAACATAAACACAATAGCTAAAACTAAAGCATAACCTGAAAAAACAAGCCAAACAGCATGCCAATTTACGGTTTTTCCTGAAGTATAATAATCGACCACAAAACCACTAGCCATTGTTCCCAAATAAGCACCGATTCCATTAGTCATCATCATAAATAGCCCTTGTGCACTATTACGGATATCTGGCGAGACCGTTTTTTCAACATACATCGAGCCTGAAATGTTATAGAAGTCAAAGGCACAACCATAAACAATCATTGATAGAAGTAATAATACAAAACCGAAAGGAGAAGGATCGCCGTAAGCAAATAGTCCAAAGCGGGCAACCCAAGCAAATATACTAATTAACATAACATATTTAATACCAAGGCGCTTCATAAAAAACGGTACAAATAAAATAAATATCACTTCTGAAATTTGTGAAATAGAAAGTAATACAGCAGGGTATTGAATTGCTAAGCTATCTTTGAATTCTGGAATATCATCAAAACTATGCAAAAATGAATTACCGAAGGTATTGGTAATTTGTAAAATACCGCCTAAAAAAGCTGCAAATAGAAAAAAGATAACCATTTTAGGTTGTTTGAATAATACAAACGCATCTAACCCCAATGAGCTAATAAGTGATCTTTTTTTATCTGAGTTTTGTGATGTCGAAATAAATGGAAGTGTTAATGAATACAAACTTAGTAAAAGAGAACCCGCAGCGGCGATATAAAGTTGTGTATTGCTAGCTTCTAATTTCAAAAAGCTAACTATCCACATTGCAACGATGAAACCGATAGTACCATATATCCTAATTCCCGGAAACTGAGTGATAACATCAAGTCCTTGAGAGTTCAAACATGAATAAGAAATTGAATTTGAAATAGCGATGGTAGGCATAAAGGCTAAACAGTGAATTAACATGACAATTGTCATCATTAACGGTGATGTAACAGATGCAGCAATAATTAGTGTTATAGCACCAATTAGATGACAAAGAACATAAAGGCGATTGGCTGGTATCCATCTATCGGCAACAATACCGAGTAAACTTGGCATAATTAGTGAAGCAATTGCCATCGAACCATATACAGAAGCTACCTCAATACCAATAAAATTTAATTGATGCTCAAGATAATAATTTAAGGTGATTAACCAGCTTCCCCATATAAAAAATTGCAGAAAAAATATTATTTTAAGTTGTAACTTGGTGTTCATTTTGTTTCCTTATTAAACAAGATTTTTATAACCTACTACACATAAATATGAATAATGCATTTGAAAACTGTTATCGCTATCAATATTGATTAGCTAAAAAAAATGGCAGTTATTCTGCCATTTTTAGTTTCAGTTTTGATTTAATAATACCGACTCTAGTGCAACGGTGATCATTTCTTTAAAGCCTAACTGTCTTTGCTCAGCCGACATTGCTTCGCCTTTTCGAATATGATCCGAAACCGTGCAAATGGCCAGTGCTTTAGCGCCATATTCGGCAGCAACCCCATAAATCCCAGCAGCTTCCATTTCAACACCTAAAATATTATATTTTTCCATTACGTCAAACATATCAGGCTCAACGCTATAAAAAAGATCGGCAGAAAAAATATTACCTACTTTCACATTTACACCTAACTTTTTAGCTGCATTAACGGCATTACAGGTCAAATCAAAATCAGCGATAGCGGCAAAATCATGATTTTTAAAACGTAAGCGGTTAACTTTTGAATCGGTACATGCGCCCATTCCAACAATAACATCACCCACATTAACATTAGGGCTAATTGCACCACATGAACCAATACGAATAATGTTTTCAACACCATAAAATTTAATCAGTTCGGTTGCATAAATAGAGCAAGATGGAATACCCATACCATGTCCCATAACTGAAATCTTTTGGCCTTTATAATAACCTGTAAAACCTAACATCGATCTTACATTAGTTACTTCTTGGGCATTTTCTAAAAACGTTTCTGCAATAAATTTTGCTCGTAGTGGATCGCCAGGCATTAAAACGGTTTTTGCAAACGCATTATCAATGGCATTAATATGCGGGGTAGACATTAACTTCTCCTGATATTTATTACTAAGTCGGTATGACTCAAATTTAAATTACTTCTTTTTTATAAACGATTTACCGTAATCCATTGGCGATAAATCAAAATAATCGGCAACACTTTGTCCAATATCGGCAAATGTTTCACGATGACCTAAAGATCCTACTGGCACACTGTCGCCATAAACAATGACAGGAATATGTTCACGAGTATGATCGGTACCAGCCCAAGTTGGATCGCAGCCGTGATCGGCACTGATAATAAGCAGATCGCCGGGCTCAATGAGTGCTAACATTTCAGGAAGACGACGATCAAAATATTCTAACGCAGCAGCATAACCCGAAACATCACGACGGTGACCGTAAGAAGAGTCAAAATCGACAAAATTGGTAAAGACAATGGTATTATCTTTAGCTTGTTTGATTTCTTCAAGTGATGCATCAAACAGGGCTTCAAGACCGGTTGCTTTCACTTTCTTTGTGATCCCAACTTGGGCATAAATATCGGCAATTTTACCAATTGACACGACCGTACCGTGTTTTTCGTCAACAAGCTTTTTAATCATCGTTGGTGCTGGTGGTTCAACAGCAAGATCGTGACGGTTACCTGTACGTACAAATTCGCCCGGTTTTTTACCTACAAATGGCCTTGCAATAACACGGCCAATATTGTAATTACCCTTATTTAGTTCATCGCGAGCAATTTCGCAAACTTCATAAAGTCTATCTAAACCAAAAGTCTCTTCATGACAGGCAATTTGGAATACTGAATCGGCAGAAGTATAAAAAATTGGCTTATTAGAAGCCATATGCTCTTCACCCAATTCATCAAGAATAACGGTACCAGATGAATGACAATTACCAAGGTAACCGGGGAGTTTAGCGCGAGAAACGATTTTATCTAACAGATCTTGAGGAAAGCTGTTGGTGGTATTGGTAAAATAGCCCCAATCAAACAGCACGGGCACGCCGGCGATTTCCCAATGTCCTGACGGCGTATCTTTACCGGAAGAAATTTCGCTAGCATAGCCGTAAGAGCCAATAATTTCGCCTTCAGTTTGCATGCCTTTTGGGTAATAGCCAGTTGATTCGTACGCCGCTTCGATTAAACCTAATTTACCTAAATTTGGCAATTTTAATGGCCCAGTGCGCCCTTGTTCCGCTTTACCTAAAGCACAAGCTTCAGCAATATGGCCTAAAGTGTTAGCTCCTTCATCGCCATATTTTTTTGCATCTTCAGCACCGCCGATCCCAAACGAATCTAGGATCATAATAAATACTCTTTTCATAATATCCTCTAACTGATAAACAACACTTAAGTCAAGCACAATAGATATAATCAATCACAGCTAATTAAATACCGACGACTATTTTTGGGCTAACAATAATTCATAAAACTATTACTCGTATAGTTGCCATATATAATAGCAAAAAACAAAAAAGATTTAAGCATTGCTTTAATCGAATAGTTGAATATTTGTATAAATAATGTTGTTAATTTGATCTGGCTCATGCTTTTTATAAAAAAATAACATTGTTTTAGTAAAATACACACAACAGCAAATTTATAAAAAAATTCAAATGCATTCATGACCAAATAAATCATCAAATAACATCAACCCTGTGATAATATAGAAAGCAAGTACAATAGAGCCCAAATCATAACAACAACAGATAAAATCGAATTACACTTGGGTGTCTACTTTCACAAAATAAAGGTAGTGATTATTAATGAAACAAAAAATTCCTAACACATTTGGTCTAACTGTTTTTGCTCAAAAAGTTATTACTGTTACAACAGTCGAACAATTACAACAAATTTGGCAAGATAACTCGCCGCATTTACCGATTATGATTATTGGTGAAGGCAGTAACACTCTTTTTACCTGTGATTTTGATGGTATTGTAATTGTTAACCGCATCAAAGGCATCACAATAACCGAAACCGATCAAGCGTGGTATTTAAAAGTTGGCGCAGGAGAAATTTGGCACGATATTGTATTGCAAACGATAGAACAAAATATATCAGGGCTTGAAAACCTCGCATTAATTCCGGGGTGTGTTGGTTCGGCACCTATTCAAAATATTGGTGCTTACGGAGTTGAATTTCAAAAAGTAGCTGATTATGTGGAACTGCTTGAGCTTGCCACAGGTAACATCATCACAGTCACCGATGGTCAATACGGATACCGTGAAAGCATCTTCAAAAAAGCATATTTGCAAGGTTATGCGGTTATCAATGTTGGTATTAAATTAGCCAAACAGTGGCAACCAGTATTAACTTACGGTGAATTACGAAACTTTGATCCAAAAAGTGTCACCCCCAAAATAGTCTTTGATAAAGTGTGCGAAATTCGCCGCAGTAAATTGCCCGATCCCAAAGTGCTTGGCAATGGGGGAAGTTTTTTTAAAAATCCTGTGATCGACAAAATTGAGGCAGACAAATTACTTGAAATTTACCCAAACATGCCAATATATCCACAAGTTAACGGACAAATAAAATTAGCCGCAGGTTGGCTTATCGATCAGTGTGGTCTAAAAGGCTATCAAATAGGCGGAGCTGCTGTGCATCAACAACAAGCGCTCGTATTAGTCAACAAAAATCAAGCAACAGCACAAGATGTGGTTGAATTAGCTCGTTATATAAAAAAATGTGTATTACAAAAATTCTTGGTGAGTTTATCGCCAGAAATCCGATTTATCGGCAACAAGGGCGAAATTGAAGCAGACAGTTATTTGTAATTAACTCAAAATTATTATTGTTTGCCAAAGCATAACCCATAAATTATATGCGATAACATTATGAAACATTCGTATTCATTTCCTATTTTATTGATAAGTTTACTTTTTGTGACTATCTCGTTGTCTGCACTCAACACACAAGTACCATTGTGGTTAGTGCGTAATGAGTTTTCGCTGGGGCAAATTGGTCTTGTGGGATCAAGTTATTTTACTGGCAACTTGATTGGCACTATTTTTGCCAATTGGTTTATTAGTAGATTTAATGCTCGTCATACTTATACCTACAGTTGTATTATTTTTGCCATAGCAACTATTGGCTTAAGTTTTTCAATAAATTTTTATAGCTGGATAATGTGGCGCTTTTTTATTGGCATTGCTTGCGCTGTCACGTGGGTGGTGATTGAAAGTTGCATATTACTCACTGGTCCAGTGCATACACGTGGAAGGATGCTTGCAGTTTATTTAACCACTTATTATTTAGGCACGGTTCTGGGGCAAGCTTTGTTACAGTATTTTCCACAAGATGTACTGTATTTTGGATTGGTTATTATGTTACTAATGGGGCTCGCGATTTTATTTATTTTGCGCACACATTATAAACTACCAAAAAGGAAAAAAAGCAGCTTTAACATTATGCCAATGATATTGAATAAACCCTCGCGGCTTGGGTTAACCGGTTGCATTATTGCAGGTATGTTAATTGGATCGTTATATTCACTCTTACCGGCTTATTATTCACACTTAGGATATAGCGATATTCAAGTTGCTAATTGGATGATTCTACTGATTTTATCCGGTGTCATAGCACAAATGCCAGCCAATTGGTGTGCAGATAAATTTGGACGGCAGATTGTATTGCTAATTGAATCTTTGTTCATGTTAGTTGCATGTATCATGCTGATATTTAATTGGTTTAATGCATTAGCGATTATCTTATTAGGCGCAACGATTTACACCATTTATCCTATATCCATGGCTTGGGCTTGTTCGTGTGTTAAAAAGCAAGATATCGTCGCCATGAATCAAGCCATGCTATTGACCAATACGTTAGGCAGTTTGATTGCCCCGGCGGTGATTGCCTTTATTATGGACAAAATGAATAATACCTATTTATTTGTCAGCTTTGCTATAATCTCGTTATACTTCATTGTGTTATTAATTAAAAAAAGAGGAACGGATGCGCAGCCACAAAAATCCACTTAAATTAATAGAAATACTCGCAGATGGCAAATACCATTCAGGTGAAGAATTAGCAACAATATTTGGCATAACACGCGCAGGCATCAATAAATACATCAAACAACTGCGTGAGTGGGGAGTTGACTTAACTTCAGTGCAAGGCAAAGGCTATTGCTTGGCATCGCCACTTAATTTGCTCAACAAAAACAAGATTGATCAGCATTACCAATCCGACAGCCACTGTGAAATATTACCGATTATTGATTCAACCAACCAATATCTACTTGATCGAATCGGTCAATTAACATCGGGTGATTGCTGTGTTGCCGAATTTCAATCAAAAGCACGAGGCCGAAGAGGGCGAAAATGGTTTTCCCCTTTTGGAAGCAATTTATACTTCTCAATGTATTGGAAGTTAGAACAAGGCGTGGCCGCAGCAATGGGGTTAAGTTTGGTGGTAGGGATAGTACTTGCCGACACTTTACGCACATTATCAGGTCAAAATATCAAAGTTAAATGGCCAAATGATCTTTATCTTAATGACCAAAAGTTAGCAGGTATTTTAGTTGAGCTCGCTGGCAAAACTGGCGACTGTGCCCATGTAGTGATTGGTGTTGGCGTCAATCTAACCATGACAAATCCTGATACTAACATAGTTAACCAAAAATGGGCTAATTTAGGTAATGTTGATCGTAACTTACTTGTTGCACAAGTGGCCAAAGTCTTAAAAAGTAAATTAATCGAATTTGAAAAACATGGTTTAGCGCCATTTATTCATGATTGGAATAGACTTGATAACTTTGCCAATCGACCAGTAAAACTATTAATTGGTGATAATATCATTCGCGGCATTGCAAAAGGTATTAATGAGCAAGGTGCTTTATTGTTAGAACAAAACGGTAAAATTAATGCCCATATTGGTGGCGAAATATCATTAAGAATTGATGAATAATAAACCCAAAATGATTTAACAAAACTATTCCGCTTATAAAAAGCGGAATAGATTAAGCAAACATATTCTTAACTTTTATTTTTAAATTTCAAAACCCGAAGAGCATTAGCGGTCACAATAGCCGTCGTGCCAGAATCAGCCAACACCGCCAGCCACAGTCCAGTAAAACCAAACAAACTGGTAATCAAAAATACCAGCTTAATGCCTAATGCAATGGTAATATTTTGTTTAATATTACGACGAGCAAAGCGAGTTAAACGAATTAATTTAGGCAAACTGAGTAAGCTATTTTTAGTCAATGCGGCATCGGCAGCTTCTAGCGCAACATCTGTGCCACTTCCCATGGCAATACTCACAGTTGCGGCCTTCATGGCTGGCGAATCATTAATACCGTCACCCACCATAGCAATTGACGTTGTGTTGCGGATTTTTTCAATGGCAATCAACTTATCGGCAGGCAACAGTTCAGCGCGGTAATCCATACCTAACTGATCGGCAATAGCTTTGGCCGCTCGTGCATTATCACCAGTTAACATCAAAGATTTAATACCAAGTTGATTAAGTTCATTTATTGCAGTAATTGCATCTGATCGCAACACATCTTGCAGAGCAATAATACCCATCAATTGTTGATTTGTTACCGCAACTACCACGGTTTTACCAGCACTTTCAAGCTCTGCAATGATTTTAGCGTGTTCATCATTTAAAGGCGTTGAAACGGTCGCAACTTTGCTTGGCGAAACAATATACAAAATCTGATTATCAATCTCGCCTTGAATACCAATTCCCGCGATTGCTTTACGATTACCTGCCTCATTGATATTTAATTGATTCTGCAATGCATAATCAACAATAGCTTTACCTATAGGATGATGCGAACCACTTTCAATTGCCGCAACTAGCGCCAATAATTGTTCTTTTGAAATATCTTGAGCAATCACATCAGTTACTTGCGGTTTACCTTCAGTTAAGGTACCAGTCTTATCAAACGCAACCCGTTTAACCGAACCAATATGCTCTAACGCCGCACCACCTTTAATTAGCACGCCTTGCTTTGCAGCATTCGATAAGGCCGATGTTATCACCGCAGGTGTTGAAATCACCAGCGCACAAGGACAACCAATCAATAACAAGGTCAAGCCACGATAAAACCAAGTATACCAATCAGCACTGAGCAACAAAGGCGGCACAACAATCACTAATAGTGCAAAAAAAGCAATTGTAGGCGTATAGTAACGGCTAAATTTATCAATAAAACGTTCAATAGGCGCTTTACGCTCCTCGGCATCTTCAATCATCTGTAAAATACGATCAACTGCATTTTGCCCGACTTCTGATACCACTTTGAGTTGAATTGTATTATCAATCACCAGCGAACCGGCCATAATTTTGTCGCCTGAAAGATAATTAACTGGAATGGATTCACCGGTTAATGCGCTTTCATCAATATTGGCTTGCTCGCTCATTAAAATCACATCAGCAGGCAACCGGCCTCCAGATGAAATTTCAATAATATCATCGGGTTTCAAGCTATGACTGGCAACGGTTTTTCGTACACCGTCAATGATAATAACGGTCTCTTCTGGCATGAGCTGAGCAAGCGAAGAGATGCCTTTTTTGGCTTTACTTGTTGCAATACCTTCTAACATCTCACCAATCATAAATAAAAATATAACCATAGTGGCTTCTTCGGCAGCTCCAATAAATAAAGCCCCAATAGCTGACACACTCATTAACGACTCGATCGCAAATGGTGTACCACTACGCGTTAAAATTACCGCTTCTTTCAAAATAGGCATTAATCCAACAATTGCTGTCACCATAAAGGCATATTCGCCAACGGTTTTATTACATAACAACAGGATATAGCTCACCACAATTAAAGCGCCTAATACTCCTAAAGGAATTAATGCTTTTTTATCAAAACTATGGGAATGGTCATGATGATGCGAATGTTCTGGGGAAGGTTCAAAAATGGGTTTATAGCCTAACTCGATAACTTTATCTTCAATTAATTTAATCGTTTGTTCATTCTTTTGCGGAACTAAAACGACTAATTTTTCGGTAGAAAAGATAATTTTAGTTTGGCAAATATCGGGTAATGTCTTTAAGCTATTTTCAATTTGCTGCGCACAGTGCGCACAATCCATGCCTTCTATTTTCCATGTCAGTTTAGTCTGCTTACTTTGCCTGTTGGGGTCATCAGGAGTATCGTCAAACTCATTTTTGGGGTTAGTCATATGGGAATCGCCACCAGAACAATGCGTTGAATCTTGATGACAATGTAACTCATGAGATAAATGTGCATGATTATGCGCCAGATTTTGACAATTATCATGACAACATTCATGAAGATGATGTTCGTGGTACATAGATTTGTTATTATATAACATAACGTTACCTCGCTTAGGGGGATGATTTTGATTGTACGCTAAAAAAGAAAAAAATAAATTAATTTATTTTTATGGGATTTTTTAAATTAAAATTAATGCGTTAAAAACGTTAGCAACGTGATGACATCTAACAAATCAGTGATAAATAGAGCACTTTAATAACAGCCATTTAATTACCAAAAAATCGGTCAGAAAAGGTATTGATTTTATTAAAGTTTTTGTTTATTGGTTTTTAGCTAAAAACCACCACCCAACACCCTTATCCCAAAGCACATACATAAGCTGACTCAGTCTTTAACAAAACTTTACAGATTTTTAACAAAAAATGTAGCGCATTATTGGTCAAGCGGTTATAATTTAATCGCTTTCAAAGCAAGGGAGTGCTCATTATTAGAGCAGTCATTTATAAAAAATCGAAATAAAACAAAAATTTACTTGACAGGATGATCGAAATGCGTTACCATTTATGGCATCTGGCATCTGGCATCTGGCCTGCCAAACCTACGCCCTAAAACTTTTTAATTTTCACGGTAGTCTAAATCAGACTCAGTTCTTATTTTCATCAGCGAGGTCATTTCGCGTAGCGAAATCGGAGACGTTATCGGCAGGGTTATCGCCGGGGTCGAGGCGTTTACCTCTTCTATTTAAATTTTCAGGTTTACCAAGTTTACCAAGTTTACCAAGCTTATTAGGCTTATTAGGCTTATTAGGCTTATCAGGCTTATCAGGCTTACTCAGTTTACTTAGATTATTTAGATACCTTAAATCGGCGTTGTTCTTCGTGGTATTGTTGTTGTCGTATTCACAGTGTTCTGTGGCATTAACGGCGTATACATCAAGGTATATCGAGGGTAGTGCGCCGTATTTAACATTCGACAATGGTCGAACAAAAGCCACATCAACGGATAAATTGTTGTCAATTCGGTTGCAGGATGGTCGGGTAATCACGCCGTCAACCAATCCAACAAGTTCAACAAATCCAATCAGTTTGCCGTACGTTGGGAGTAATTTAAGTCATATAGAAATGATAGTCCCATCATCAACTAATTCAGTGAGTTTAAGTGATTTGGTCACAAGGTATAATTATTGGCGAGATGATGATGGAGATGAGCCGGCTGTAAATGGTGTATCGGGAAGAATATCGGTATCGTTTACGGATAAGGATGGCAATACAGTTAGTCGTAACGGTGCATTGGATATATGTAAGGCTCCTTATAGGGTAAGATTAAGTAGTACAGGGGGATATTTACAGACCCAGTACGGTGTTCCTAGTAGAACAAGTTTTAGTGGAGCTACGGTGGATTATTATATTAATCCGTATGGTGTTACTGGTCCTGTTGCTTGTTATTTTGCGAGTCACGCACGCCCAAATCTTAACCTTGGCACAAACTATTACGCCGGCCCATCTAGCATATGGAATCCTAATAAGGGTTTTTTAACTCAGTCTAACGATTCTGCATCTTACGACCGAAACTTTCCAACTACAGGTTCAGATGGGTTGTATTTTGATTTGCTCATAGGTGGCGTCGATGCAAGTCAGTTGACGTGGTCTCCGGTCACTCGTGGTGGAATAACGGCTACGGTGACAAATGTTACACCTAGTGATAGATGGATTCCTGGTGTTGATAGAGGAAAAGTTGTCGCACGAGTTAAGTTAAGCGGTCCTAGGGCTAGTAATACTCAGATAAACTCAAATAATCCTAGTCCGCTAGATGTCCCCTCTTTGCCACAGAGATTTGAGTTGGTCGGTAGGGA
>NZ_FMAQ01000011.1 GCF_900094945.1 Gilliamella bombicola | reverse complement strand
ACTAGCGCATAATTAATCAACCGGTTATAATTTCACCGCTTTCAAAGCAAGGGAACGCTCATTAGTTGAGCGGAAAATTATAAAAAATGTAAATAAAACAAAAAATTACTTGACAGGATAATCGAAATGCGCTACCATGCATGGCATCTGGCATCTGGCATCTGGCCTGCCAAACCTATGCCCTAAATCTTTTTCAATATTATCGTAGTCTAAAACAGACTCAATCCTTATTATTATCATCAAAGTTATCGCGCTTGATGTCCTCGCTGAGATTATTGGCTAGATTGTTGCCAAATCCAAGGTACTTATCTTTCTTATCTAAATTATTTAAGTCGCCATTGGTCTTTGCATCGTTGTTGTTATTGTCGTATTCGCAAAAATCACAGGCGTTATCGACGCAAACCACAAAGGTAATTGAGGGTAGTGCGCCATATTTAACGCTTGATGGGGGACGAACTAAGGTAATTTCAGCGGATAGTTTATTGACTATTGAATTGCCTGATGGTAGTACTATCAGGCCATCAACCAATACTTCAAGTCCGACAAATCCGATAAGGTTAGTTAATGGAAGTACTTTTAATGATATACACATGTTGGTGCCGTTTGGGGCGAATACCGTGAATTTAAGTAACTTAATCACTCAAGGTAATTGGGGTGATGATGATGGAGATGGTCAGGGCGCTAATGGTGTAACAGCATCAGGGAATATATCAGTAAATTTTACTGATAGGGATGGTAATACTGTCAGTCGTAGCGATTCATTAAGTATATGTAGTGCCCCTTATAAAGTAACATTAAGTAATACAGATGGATATTTACAAACACAGTACGGAGTTCCGAATATAAGCAGTTTTAGTGGTCAAACAGTGACATATTATATCAATCCGGACAGTGTTGTTCGTGTTTGTTACGCAAGGCCGAATTTATATTTTGGTGGCACTGGTGCTATTATGTATGGTCTTAATGACGATTCTCACTTCGCCGGCCCATCTAACATATGGAGTTCTACAAAAGGTTTTGTAAATCAGTCAACAAGTTCATCATCTTATGACCGAAATTTTCCGACAACGGGTGCTGATGGGTTGTATTTTGATTTAGAGTTGCCTGTTGGGGTTGATGGAAGTCAGTTGACGTGGTCTTCTATTACTCGTAGTGGAATAACAGCAACGGTGAGTTGGATAAGGCCAAACCAATCCAACTATTACGACATTTGGATTAGAGATAAATCCCAGTATGTGACACGGGTAACGTTAAGAGGTCCTAGGGCGGATAGTACTCAAATACAATCAGATAATCCTAGTCCGCTTACTCCGTTGCCATCTTTGCCACAGACCTTTGAGTTGGTGGGTAGGGATAGTCGAGGTAATGAGGTGAGGTATGGATTTGTCTTACAGAAGTGGTTCGTCAATAGGGGTAATAACACGGGTAATCCGTCTGAACAAATGTCTTGGTGTAGTCGTTTGGGGTATCGTCTTGCTAAGGTCAAGGATTTAACTAATGCGGTTTGTTCTGGTTTGAATGTTGATCCAAATTATCCTTGTACTGGTGCTATCGGAGCCACGCCTAGTTCATCTGTTGATCGTTACAAGCGTCACATAGGTGCAGGTTTTTTTACGGAGTGGGGTGTCATGTATAACTATGCTGATGTGGGCTTCATCGACTACAACTACTGGACAAGCGACGTGTCAGGTAGCAATAGCTTCTATGTTTACTCGGTCAGCGGCTTCGTTGGAAGCAGCAGCCTATCCTTCAACTATTACGCTGTTTGCACCGTACCTTAGCTTTTATTTCTTAGTTCTTAAACCTTGGACCGTGGGGGTGGTTATGGTGCAAAGAGAGAGGACAATCTAGCAAAGAACAGCGCCCTACGTAGTTGGGGCGCCTTATTGGAGTTTTACGATGTTGTGGTTTAAATTGGTGCTCTATTTTAGCGCGGTAAGATTTCGGACATGATCACGGTAGCGATTTTGAATACTAAACTGCAAACGTCCGAAACTACTACACCTAATTCATTCTATGCACCAACCAAAAAAAGTTCTTATTTCTTACTAAAAATAAGTCAGAAAAGGTATTGATTTTATTGAAGTTTTTGTTTGGTGCTTTTTTAGTCAAAAAACACTACCCAAAACCATTCTACGAAGCACACCAACGTAAGCTGATTTAATCTTTAACAAAACTTTAAATTTTTTAACAAAAAACTAGCGTATTATTTTTCAACAGGTTATAATTTCATCGCTTTTAAAGCAAGGGAAAGCTCATTAGTTGAGCAGTCAATTATAAAAAATCGAAATAAAACAAAAATTTACTTGACAGGATAATCGAAATGCGCTATCATGTATGGCATCTGGCATCTGGCATCTGGCATGCCAAACCTACGCCCTAAATCTTTTTCATTTTCACCGTAGTCGAAATCAGACTCAATTCTCATTTTTATCATCGAGTTCATTATCGAGCTTGACATCATCGACAAAGTTGTCGTTGAGGCCGAGGTTCTTATTGAGGTCGTGCTTGGTATTTGCTCCATTGTTATTATTGTCTTATTCGCAAGGTTCTCAGGCGTTGTCGGCTTATACCTCAAAAGTGATTGAAGGTTCTGCTCCGTATTTAACATTTGATGGAGGTCGAACTAAGTTGGCCACTACTGACATGTTATTGGCTATTAGATTGCCTGATGGTCGAATCATCACATCGTCAACCAATACATCAAGTGTCACAAATCCAATAAAATTAATAAATGGAAGTAGGCTTAGTGATATAGGCATGATAATTCCACCATCAGTGACTTCAGTGAGTCTAGATGATTTAGTGCATCGCTATTATTTTTGGGATGATGATGATGGGGATGGTGTAGGAGCTGATGGTGTAACGGCAACGGGAAGCTTATCGGTGAGTTTTACTGATAAGAATGGAAATACAGTAAGCCGTAACGATATATTAGACATCTGTAGAGCGCCTTATAAAGTGAAATTAAGTAGCACAGGTGGTAGTTTAATTACACAATATGGTGTTCCTAATAGTAGTAATTTCGGGGGTAATTCGGTGGAGTATTATATCAATCCGAATTCAACTGCAGCTATGATTTGTTACGCAAGGCCAAATCTTGCTCAAAATTCAGGTGCTCCAGCAGATATATGGAATTCTGATAAAGGCTTTTTAGTTCAGTCAACAAATCCGTCATCTTATGGTCTTAATTTTCCTACTACAGGTTCAGATGGTTTGTATTTTGATTTAGATATAGGTGGTGTGGATGGAAGTCAGTTGAGGTGGTCTTCTGTTTCTCGCGGTGGAATAACGGCTACAGTGAATTGGACAAGGCCACGCTCTGATACATTCACAGACCCAACGGGAGTTAACAGACCATCTGATAGTTGGATTAGTGATAAATCCCAATATGTAACTCGGGTAACGCTAAATGGTCCTAGGGCAAATGATAGTCAGATAAATTCAAGTAGTTTTAGTTTAAGTGTGCCATCTTTACCGCAGACCTTTGAATTAGAGGGTAGGGATAGCAGTGGTAGAGTGGTTGTGAAATATGGATTTCAGTTGAAGCAGTGGTTCGTCAATAGACGGGATAAAAGAGATCTCCCATCTAACCAATCATCTTGGTGTAGTAGTAGTTCGGGTTATCGTCTTGCTAAGCTCAAGGACCTGACTAATGCCTATTGTAACGGTTGCCCAAGTGCCACACCGTCGTCACCTAGTAATAATTACCAACGACGAATAGGGGCCGGATTTTTTGCTGAGTGGGGAGCCATGTACGGTTACGCCGATGCAGGTTTTGCCAACTACTTTTACTGGACTCCTGACTTTGCCGCTGCCGGCCGATTGTTTGCTGCCAATGCGGACACCGGTACGGTCCTTTACGCTACTGCCGGCGGGCTTTATGCTGTTTGTACTACTCCTTAACTGTTAGCTGTTAATCCTAAGTTCGCGGTGGTGTTTATATGACTATAGTTGGCCAAGTTATCAAAGAGCCGCACCTCCGCGCAGTTGGGGCAAACTATTGCAAATGCGTTGTTGTGGTTTAAATTTGTGGTTTATTTTAATGTGGCAAGATTTCGGACGTGGTCAAGATAGTTGTTTTGAACACGAAACGGAAACGTCCGAAACTACTACACTTAATTTATTCTATGCACCAACCCAAAAAAGTCCTTATTTCTCGCCAAAAATTGGTCAGAAAAGGTATTGATTTTATTAAATTTTTATGTGTTGCTTTTTAAAGCAACACTCTTATATCCAGATTATTCCCCCTTTGAATTTTATTACTTTTACGCCGACTTTAAGTATATAATCAACAAAAACTCATCTATGGATTGTTTTATGGCTAATGTTTCTTCCTTTCGCCGAAGTCAAGGTGTTATCTTCGTCGCTTTTTTATTTACTACTTTTATTGTTGGCATTGCCGGTGCTTTACAATCCCCCACTTTAAGTCGGTTTTTGACTTTTGAAGTAAAGGCTGATCCCCGTTTAGTTGGGCTCTTTTTTTCAGTGAATGCATTAGCAAGTATCATTGGAAGTTTTTTATTGGCTAAATATTCAGACAAAAAAGGTGATAGGCGGAATATTGTTATATTTTGTTGTTTGATGGGGGTTGTTAATAGTGTGATATTTGCTTTTTCTAGGCACTATTATATTTTAATTACGCTTGGTGTTTTGTTTGCTGCTTTATCATCTGCCGCTATGCCACAAGTTTTTGCACTTGCCCGTGAATATGCGGTAAAAACGGGGCGTAATGTTGTAGCATTTAATTCGTTAATCCGAGCACAACTTTCTTTAGCATGGGTGATTGGTCCACCTCTTTCATTTGGTTTAGCTATCCACTATGGTTTTACCGTCATGTATCTAAGTGCGATGTCTATGTTTTTCGTTGCGATGTTGTTTGCAGCCTTTTTTTTACCTTCGGTTGAAAAAAATCCCATCTTACAACTTGATAATACGATTGATATAAAATCAGCTAACCAGCGACTATTTAAAAATAGGAATGTCGTTTATTTATTGCTTTCGACTGTATTTATGTGGACTGCTAATATGATGTATATCATCGATATGCCACTTTATGTGAATTCCGTATTACATTTATCAGATTCATTACCTGGGCAATTAATGGGATTAGCGGCAGGCATTGAAATTCCAGCTATGCTTATTGCCGGCTATTTAGTGCCTGTTTTGGGTAAGAGAAATTTGTTTTTTATCGCTATCATTTGTGGTTTGCTGTTTTATGTCGGTATGATTTTATTTACTGACGAATTTGCATTATTTGCTTTGCAACTTTTTAATGCCCTTTTTATTGGTGTTGTTGCAAACATTGGTATTATCTATTTTCAAGATCTATTACCAACAAGAATGGGCGTTGCCTCAACATTATTTAATAATGGTATTATTTGTAGCACTATTTTGGCGGGAATTATTCAGGGATTTGTTTCTGAATCTTATGGACATGAAATTATTTATTGGATTGCATTTGCCATGGTTGCCATTTCATTACTGTTTTGTGCTTTGGTTAAGGATAAGCATTAATGATGGGGATTGGCTAAATTGTCTTCCAAATGGTGGAAGACAATTTGGGGCTTTTTGATGTTTATTCAGATTCTGCAAAAGTATTGCATTGACTAATCGAGCCGTTATCGAATCCTTGTTTAAACCATGTATAACGCTGTTTTGATGATCCATGGGTAAAGCTATCGGGCATAACATAACCGCCACTTTGCTGTTGCAGTCGATCATCTCCAATGGCTTGCGCTGTTTTTAATGCTTGTTCTATATCGCCAACCTCAAGAATGTTCTTTTTTTGCATTGCGTTGCCCCACATACCTGCATAGCAATCTGCTTGTAATTCTAATTTTACCGATATTTGATTTTTGACGGTGTCTGATTGACCCTGCGTTAGTTGTGCAACTTGGTTAAATGTTCCAAGTAAATTCTGTACATGATGACCAATTTCGTGGGCGATGACATATCCTTGCGCAAAATCACCACCGCCACCAAGGCGTTGTTTCATCTCTTGATAAAAGGAGAGGTCTAAATATACTGTTTTATCTATATTACAATAAAACGGCCCCATAACAGCTTGGCCTGTGCCACACGATGTCTGGGTTGAGTGAGTATACAGCACTAATTTAGGTGGGACATAGGTTTTGCCTAAACGTTGAAATTGCTCGCTCCAGTAGTCTTCGGTGCTAGCTAATATGACCGAAGTGAATTTGGCTGCTTCGCGGTCATCTGCTGTATATTCTGAGGAGGTTTTCTGTGTGCTGTCTGAGGTGGTTAGGTCGGAACTGAGTAATCCAGTCAAATCAACACCGTAATAACCCGCTACTAAAACGACAATAAATAAAGCAATTTTGCCTTTACCTTTAATGGGAATTGCGGTCCCCATTCCACTGCTTGATTGTGAGCGGCGATCTTCAATATTGTCACTTTCTCTTTGGTCTTTCCAACGCATAAGAGGCACCTTGTCAGTTTTTATTTTGTTATTTTAATGGATAATGATGAAGGATACTAGGTTAAGTCAATGCTATCGCTGTAATATGGGAAAATAATGATGTGCCAAAATGATATAGGTAGGTAAAGAGTATGGTTCGGTTATTTTCTTGCTCTATTTTAGGTATATAATATTGGTAAATTCTACCGTATCTTCATTCTAATGTCAGGGGCTTGTTATGCCGTATCTATTACTTACGTTGGCTGCTTGTTTTTGGGGCGGGAACTATGTTGTTGGACGTGTTTTGGTGACACAAGCCGATCCCATGGTGATATCAGAAGGTCGTTGGGTTATCACTGCGGTGTTATTGTTGTGTTTGTATCACCATCAAGTGCGCAATGATTGGGTTAAGATTAAAAATTCAGTTGGGTCAATTTGTTTGTTGGCGATTTTTGGTCAGATTTTGTTCCCTTTAACTCTGTATGTGGGATTGCAATATACCTCGTCACTGAATGCGTCTATTTACCTTTCTGCAACGCCTGGCATGGTTTTGGTTATGAATAAATTGTTATTTAATGATTCAATTTCAAAAAATAATATCTTAGGTGTGTTGTTTAGTACGATGGGAGTTATTTACCTTATTTTGCAAGGGAATCTAACTAATTTAAATTCATTGAGTAATATTAACCAAGGAGATTTATGGGCAATGGCATCAGCAATGAGCTGGGCTTGTTATAGTGCCTTCTTACGTTTAAAAGATAAATCTATTGCCGGTAATGCTTTTGTAACAGTTAGTGCGGTACTAGGTTCTTTGATGTTACTACCTATTGCTTTAGTATATTTCTATTTTTATCCTGTTGAAAACCTAGCGCATTATACTGATGCTAGCTTTTTACTTGGGTTATTATATATTGCCATTTTTGCTTCTTGGCTGTCTTATCTATTTTGGAATAGAGGCATTGCTGAAATTGGCGCAAGTCGTGGGCAGATCTATACCCATATTATTCCTTTATCAGGTGGCATTTTTAGTATTTTATTTTTGCATACCGAAATCGCTAATTTTCATATTATCAGTACATTGTTTATTGTTATTGGTATTTATCTTTGTTCGAAAAAATCGACGCTTCTTAATTGCAGTGAGCAAAAGTAGCATTGGCTATTTAGTTGTTGAGTTTTACTAAAGTGGGATATTTTGTTATACTTGATAAACAATTTTCATGAAAAGGAATTGTTTCACAGCTATCAAGTCGCAATATGGCTAGCCGAAATCACTTACCCGTTTTTGCTTTTTATTGTCCTCTTTTTATTTTGTTTTATTTGATTTTGCATCAATTTTTATTAGTCCTTTAGTGTATTTTTCTGTGTAATATCGCTGATATTAGTTTTACATCACACAATTATATCATTGATGTTACCTCTTTATTCCTTTTCTTTATTTGAGTTTAAATAGGCGGTATGTTATGAAAAAAGCAATAAGATTTAAAAGGAAGCCATTAAATATTAATGATATTACCATCATTGATGATCATAAATTAAGAAAGGCAATTATCGCAGCAGCACTAGGAAACGCTATGGAGTGGTTTGATTTTGGCGTTTATGGATTTTTAGCTTATGTTTTGGGGCAAGTGTTTTTTCCTGATGCATCGCCAAGTATTCAGGTAGTAGCTGCTTTGGCAACTTTTTCGGTTCCATTTTTAGTTCGCCCATTAGGTGGTTTGGTGTTTGGGGTACTTGGTGATAAATTGGGACGTCAAAAAATTCTTTCTGTCACAATTATTATCATGTCATTAAGTACGTTTTGTATTGGGCTGATTCCTTCTTATGCAACTATTGGTATTTTTGCACCGCTTTTATTGTTACTCGCTAAATTGGCTCAAGGGTTTTCAATTGGTGGAGAATATTCAGGTGCGGCGATTTTTGTTGCAGAATACTCGCCAGACCGTAAGCGTGGTTTTATGGGGAGTTGGTTAGATTTTGGTTCAATTGCCGGATTTTTAGTTGGCGCCGGCTTAGTTGTGCTGTTATCAAGTATTCTTGGCGAAGTAAAATTCCAAGATTGGGGATGGCGAATTCCGTTTTTGTTTGCATTACCATTGGGTTTAATTGGCCTGTATTTACGTCATGCTCTAGATGAAACCCCCGCATTTCAGCAACACACCGATAAATTGGATAACAATGAGCGCACAAACATTGCTAATCCACCCCAAATGACCTTTAAAGAGATATTCACCAAATATTGGAAAAGTTTATTTGTTTGCGTCGGATTGGTGATTATTACCAATGTGACTTATTATATGTTACTTACTTATATGCCAAGCTATTTATCGCATAACTTACATTATCGGGCAGATCATGGTGTATTAATTATTATCGCCATTATGATTGGTATGTTATTTGTACAACCAATGATTGGTTTGATTAGTGATAAAATTGGGCGAAGACCTTTTATTGTTGTTGGTAGTTTTGGTTTACTTGTCCTTGCTTATCCTGCATTTATGATGATTAACAGCGATGTTATTGGACTTATTTTTATCGGATTATTGATTTTAGCTGTATTACTTAATTGTTTTACGGGTGTGATGGCTTCTATTTTACCAGCTATTTTCCCAACAAGTATTCGTTATAGTGCTTTAGCTATTTCCTTTAATATCTCTGTACTCATTGCTGGGGCAACGCCAACTGTCGCTGCGTGGTTGGTTGAGGCAAGTGGTGATTTGTATATGCCTGCTTATTACTTAATGGTGGTTGCAGTAGTTGGGTTAGTGACTGGCTTAAAAATGAATGAAACGGCGAATAAACCACTTCGAGGTGCAACACCAGCAGCATCGGATCGCTCAGAAGCCAAAGAAATTTTATCTGATCACTTTGATTCAATAGAGCAAAAAGTCGAAGATATAGAACAGCAAATCGATACTTTAAAAAAACAGCGACAGGATTTGGTTGATCAGCATCCTAAGTTAGATTGATTTTTTGATATCGATTGATTATGGACATTTTAATAATGTAGGATTTTATGATCACTGATATTATGCCCAAGCAAAGAGGGGAGATCATCCCCCCTCTTTTATCGTTACTCAACGTCTATTTTGAAAATTAGTTATCTAATGAAAGATGTAAAACTTGATATAAATTTTGATTGGCTTTAGTCGGTTTGTCTTTAAAAAAAGTAAATATAGCGTAAGCCCATTTGTCAGGATTATAAATTACTACTTGGCCTGTATAATATTGATATTTAGGAATTCTAAAATCAAAATTATTTAATTGTGATTGAGCAGGAATAATGAAATTTTCTTCTAACATGTATCTGTTTTGAGCAAAATTATCATTTAATTCAATTTTAGTCGTCATACCAATATTGATTAATAATGATGAGCATTGTCCACTGCGAGCTAAAACGTTAGATTGCAGTTATCCACCTGAAAAATTAATTACGGTGGACTCGTTAAGTCAATTATTAAATCTTGTCGAAAAAGGGCAAAGTATAGCACTTTTGCCAATCTTTTTAATAAAAGATAAGTTCAAAACTATCAACAATAATCGTGACTTTATCCAATTTTATTGCTATCAACATGCTTCGATTTAATCCCGATAATAATCACGTTATTTTCGCAATAATTTACTGTGATACTGGCGACGATATTCTGTTGGAGAGCGCTCCGTTTTGTTTCTAAAAACTCGACAAAAATAGTTACTATCTTTAAAACCTGATGCTAAAGCAACTTCTTTTACATTCAGATCGTAATCTTTCAATAATGATTTTGCATATTCTAAGCGAATATGGTTTAAATATTCGTTTAACCCTATTTTGCCTTCGCGTTGAAATAGATGCGATAAGTAATTGGGCGAAATGTAAAACATATTAGCTAAAAAGTCGCGTGTAATATTTTCACGAAAGTGGGTATCAATGTATTGGCGAATAGCTTCAAATAAGCTGGTGGTTTTGGATGATGTTTCGATCTCAACATTAAGTAAATCTAGTGTATTGCTGAGCAAGCTTTGAATCAGAAAGTATGCTGTTTGGTTTTGCTCCAGTGGTTGATTTTGCCAATTTAGTTCTGTAAGCGCTTGAATGATAAATGTTCCCACTCTTGGACCCCGCCTAGGTTTGTTTACTTGTCCATGGGGGATAAATTGAGTGCCATCCCAGTGCAATAAGCTCATTCCAATTTGTTGTTTTCCAAACAAAATACTTAATGATGTAACAGGGGTTGTCCAAATGGGTTTGTTCCAGCTTTGAGCAGAAATATATAACAGATCATTAGTCAATAAAGTTTTTTCAATGGTTTTACCATCTTTATCCGCCCATAACATTTGTTGCTTTCCTTCTAATATGATTTCAATTCTGGGAAAGTTGACTTGGTAGGCCAACAAAGGGGGATTAGCGCTGTTGTTGGCAAAATAGATGTGGTTAATAGTCTGTTGATGATTCACTAGCTTGGCTAATGCGTTATTGATAGATTCGGTCATAAAATTGTATCGACGATAAGTTAAGTAATGTGCAATTTTTTAGATTTTAGATGAATATAAAAAATGAAAATTAGTTTAAATTGCTATTTTATTTAATAAGTTACTTTTAGTTTTTGATTATGTGATCTAAATCTCATTTTTTTGTTTAGCGTACAAAAATCCAGTAAAAGGCAAGATCGTCTTCTAGGCCATTATGTTATTTTTTTTTACTATATTGGCTATGAAAATGGTGTTATACGTTAATTGATGATGATTCATACGAGTTAGGAGTTAACTATGGAATTGTATTTAGATACAGCCGATATTGCTGCTATTAAACGTTTAGCTAAGGTGTTGCCGATTAGTGGGGTTACCACTAATCCAAGTATTGTGGCAAAGTCAGGTAAGCCTATTTTTCCGTTATTAGTTCAATTACAAGAGGTTTTAGGTCCAGATAAACTACTTTTTGCACAAGTGCTTTCAAGTGATGCTGATGAGATGATAAAAGAAGCTTATCAACTTAGAAAGGCGGTACCTTCAATTGTGACTAAGATTCCTGTTAATGCCCAAGGATTGATTGCAATTAAAGAGTTAACTCAACAAGGTATTCCAACGTTGGGGACAGCAGTTTATGGGGCAGGGCAAGGTTTTTTAGGTGCGCTTGCTGGCGCTAAATATATTGCACCTTATGTCAATCGTATTGATGCTCAAGGTGGAAATAGTAAAGATACTGTGCTCGAATTGCAAAAATTATTAGATTTGCATTGTCCACAATCTATGGTGTTGGCCGCTAGTTTTAAAACACCAAGACAAGCATTAGATTGCATGCTAGCAGGATGTAAGGCAATTACGTTGCCTGTTGATGTTGCTGAGCTTTTTATTTCAGATCCTGCGGTTGATGCAGCCATTGCTAAGTTTGATCAAGATTGGCGTAGTACCTTTGGATCGTTAACTTTTTAAATTTCATTGTCAATTTGATCTTGTTTGAAGCTTGTTTCATCAATTTTAGGTGAAACAAGTTTATCTGTTTTTTCAATTGTAAAAATAGCATTACTCTAACATTTTTTATTGTATGATGCACTTAACTACAATAAATATAAGGACTGATACGATGGATAAAAAAGAACAAAAAATTAAAATAGATAAAAAAGTTATTGTTAATGCATTATTAACAGTATTGAGTATTGAAAAAATATCACCGAGTTTTATTCGTGTCCAGTTTAGTAGCAATAAACCTATTAATGTCAATCCACTATGGATTTGTCCTTATTTAAAATTACTTTTTCCCGATCCTTTAACTGGCGAAATTATATTTCCTAAGCTTGATAATAATAATAAAATCGTGATCGGTGATAAAGTACGTCAGCTTGTGCGTAGTTATAGTGTGCGGGAATTTGATCGTATCACCAATCAGTTTTTTGTCGATTTTGCCATTCATGACTCGGGTTTGGCTTCTGTTTGGTCGCAAAATGCTAAAATTGGTGACCAAATTGGTTTGATTGGCGCTGCAAGTAAATTACAGTTTACTGATGATTGTTTAGTTTTAGTTGGTGATATTTCTTCTGTGCCAGCTATTTGTTACACACTTGAACATCTTCCTAAAAAACAAAAAGCGTTTGCCTTTATTCAAGTTAATGACAAAAATGATATCGTGCCATTGGTTGATGGCGAAAATATTGAAGTTAACTGGTTTGTGCAAGATGAAAGTAATCCCCATCAATTAGTTGATGGTGTAATGAGTGCGGATTTATCAGAACACGATAAACTGTTGTTTTGGGGAGGCATGGAATGTTCGTTGGCGCGGCTTGTTCGCCAGGCGGTTAAGGAAAAATATAGCCATTTGTCACCAGATGCTTTTCATATTACCAGCTATTGGCGCGAAGGTTTTGCCGAGGGCGAATTTAAGCATCGCGAATAATAAGTGTTGCTATTTTTATGAATATTTTGGCACATTTGCATTTGGCTACATTAGCGAGCAGTTCGTTAATTGGTAATACCGTGGCAGATTTTGTTAAAGGTGATCCTTATTTAACTTATGACTGCGATATTGCCGATGGCATTATGCTGCATCGTAAAATTGATAGTTTGACCGATAGCCTATTTGAAGTTAAGCAAGCTAAGTTATTGTTTAGAAAATCACATCAGCGCGTAGCTCCAATTGCGTTAGATATTGTTTGGGATCACTTTTTGTCAAAACATTGGGTTAATTATGGGTTACTTCCAAGTGTGGCTCAATTTAATCAAGTAACAAAAGTACATATCCAACCTTATATTAGCGCGTATCCTGCCGATTATCAGAATTTTATGAATGCAATGTGGCAAGGATCGTGGCTAGAAAATTATGCTTCTATTGATTTTGTTGGTGATGTACTTGGTGGCATGGCAAATCGACGACCAAAATTGTATTTGTTAAGAGAAACCATTGTTGATATTAAGCAATACTATGCGCAACTTGAGTCGTTGTTTTTTGTGTTATACCCCAAAATTTGTTTAGCGGTAAAAGATGGCATTGGCTAAAGTTGTTTTGGGGTATTGGTCGTTAATTTGGCAATATTAATTTGCCATCATTTTTTTGAATGATATCATTGCGACTTGGGGATTGCATTATTGGTTTTAAATTTTTGTCGGTTATTTGTGGCGCATAACCGCTTTTGCCCCCACGGGGTTTTGTATGTACCACTTGACTTACAGGTAGGGTCGCTTCGTTAGTTAAATTAGCCCATAACCATTCGATAGCATCTTCACCATAATAATCAATTGGTAGTAATGTGTTGTCAAATGGTGCTACGCCATCTAAGTAGCTTGCGTTTTCAACTTCGATATATCTTAGTTGTGATTGTTGGCCTTCAACCAAACTATTTAACGCGACATAAGGGCGCGATGTGTAGTCGGGTAGTTGTTTAACATTATTACGACCATGCACAATAAAGGTTTTTATGCCGTGCAAATTACCCGATGCCATAACTTGTTTTATGCCTTGATTAACGCGGGGCTCTTGTGACTTTTTATAGACGCAAATTGAACCTTTAGTGCCATAGTCAACCGTGTCTTTTGTTTGTGAACTAGAGTAAAATTCGCGTCTTGGAGTATTAAGATCTTCGTTTTCCACTAGATCCAAAATCGTTGCATTATCCCCATTCCACAGCGGTAAATGCCCATTTGCCATTCCCCATACTTGTTCAAATGAAACTTCTTCTAATGGCGCCACTTTGCCACTGTAGTATATTGGGTTTTGCTGAGTACTTGCTACTGAAAAACCACACATGTTTTCGGTGACATCGTATTTGCCATAAGCACTAATATATTGATAAGGTAGGCCAATTGATTCGGTATAGTAGAAGTATGGTAGCTGAATATCCATGTCTGGTGTCCAGCCATTTTTGTGGAGTTTTTCTAGCGCTTCTTCAGGAGTACCTTTGGTTAGCAATTTTGCTTTTTTTAGCGCATTACAGCGCTCTTGAGAATAAAGAAAATAATCTGCATAAGGCACATAAGAATCATCTTTATAGGGTTTTATTGCTGGAATCGCACAAGGTATATATAATGCACCATAAGCACTATAATTTGCAATCGATTTGGCTGCTAGTTTTTGTTGTGGCGTGTTGCCTATTTTTAGTGTAATCTGAGATTTATCTATATTTGGTTGAATTTGTGGATTGACTGCCACAATACCATCAATTATATTTTGGGTATCTAATTCGCCTGCTTTTAGTGCTGCTCCGCCACCATCGCTTGCACCGTACACTAAGACAAGAGTGTTATCTTTGTTGTATATTGTTTTCTGATTGGGTGAAAACATACTGTTGAGTTCATAAAAGGCAAATTCAATGGATTTTAGTACATGTTCTCCCCAACGAGCTTCGGCATTTTGTTTTGAGTGTAGTTGTTTGATGGCATAACGGTGGGGATATTTTTTGATGTATTTCTCTCTATTGTTAATTGATGTAGAAAATAAGATATTACTGTCTTTTACATCGCCCCATACAGTAAAGCCAACTTTGTGTTCAATGTCATAAATGCCATTACCTAAACCTTTGTCGTTATATACTACTGCGCAGTTGTGGCGAAGTCCCCATAATCCGCGAATTTGTACATCTTTAGCATTTAATATTCCGTCTGAATCGCTAGCCGGAACGACAATAATGCAGGGGTTATTTTTATTAAAATCAATCGGAATTTGCAACAACATGCCGACACCGTCTTCTCGTTGTACGGCAGTTATTTCAGTACCTGTAACTTTACCATCAAATAAAGGAGTTAATTCTTGCTTTCTAAAGCCAAATAATGTTCCTTCGCCATTTTTTGTATCAATATAACGATTGAGTTTGGCTTGTCGTCGTTCTTGAAAGTGTGGTTTGGTTGGAATGGCAACTTCTGGTGTCACAATAGTTGTGGATAATGGCGTAAAACCAAGCCCTGCGGTGACAAGGTCATTTTCATCACCGTCATAATAAGCCAAGGTACTACGAACTAGCCACTTTGGTTTTGTGATAGCACTACCAATTTGAGGGTTGTTATTGTTGTTTACATTGGTATTGGTTTCTGGTGTTGGAGATAAAATTGTGGTTGTGTTCTCACTTTTATTGGTGTTTGAACTAGTATTTGCTTTATTACTAGCATTTTTATTTTTGTTTGCATTGGTACTTTTTTTAGAAGTACTTGCTTTTGTGCTTTTGTCAGTTTCAGGCGCTTTTGTTGGATTGTTTTGCGCGGCCAATGGCATAGCGAAAGCGGAAAGAAGTATTAATGAGGCTAATGTTTTTATTGTTATCTGTTTCATTTTTAATTCCATCATAATTACGTCCAGCTATAGTTAACTGGTTGGGTAATACATTTATTATTATAGTTTTATGTCTTTTAAGGCGTGATTATACACTATATTTTTGTTATTCGTTATTGGGTAAATTTAGATTGCTAATTTCCCAAAAAGCGGCGATGATTTTTTCTGATAATCGTTTTTTTTGTACACAAATGCCGACATCGAACGGTTCCATTAAGTTGGTTGACCATTCGGTTATACGATCTTTTATCCGTTCAGGGCTGTTGTCCATTACGACTTTGGGCAATAAGGCTACGCCACAGCCTAAAGCAACCATTGATACAATGGCTTCGTGTCCGGCAACTGTTGCGTAGATTTTTGGGTTGGTGATTTTTCTTTGCTTGAACCATAAATCAATGCGGTGACGGCTTGGTCCATGTTCTGGCAATATAAAGGGGATATTATGCCAGTCTGGTTGTTTTTGATGTAATTTGTCGCTAAATGAGCTGTTAAGTTTAGGGATCAACAAGACCATTTCAATTTCACCAAATTTTAAAAATTCAATGCCGTTCGGGAGTTGTTTTGGTTTTCCGGCAATGGCTAAATCGGCTGCATTTGATTGTATCTTTTCAACTGCATCTGCAGCATCTCCCGTGGATAGCTTTATTTCCACAAGTGGGTAGTGGATCCTAAAGCGATCAAGTATTTCAGGTAGGTGGCTATAGGCGGCAGTGACCGAGCAAAAAAGGGTCAATTCGCCAACAAGTTGTTGGTTCGATTGATCTAACTCGTGCTTTAGTTGTTGGTGCAGGTTTATGACCTGTTGAGCAAAGTGTTTGACTTTTTCGCCGACTTGAGTGATTTGTACTTGCCTATTGTCGCGAATAAATAGTGGGTGTCCAAAGTGCTCTTCAAGCCGTTGGATCTGTCTTGATAAGGTCGATGGGCTAACATGCATGGCATTCGCGGTTATGCCAAAGTGGCAGGTTTCGCATAAATGTAAATACAGTTTTAAATCACGAATGTTCATAGTTATGGTTAGTTCCGGTTATTGCGCTAAAATGCAGGATCAGTAGGTTTTTTATTAAGAAGCCGTAAATCATGCATTACTGATTAGTGGAAATATTATGCATAGATAATCAAATAAGGTAAATAGTATTATGATGTAACATCAATGGCAAAATAGGCGGATACCTGCTAAAATGAGCGATTATTTTTTGTAGGTTAAAATAGTTTATTTTATGACAGAACAAGCTTATTTAGATGAAGTTAATGCGCGTCGTACTTTTGCGATTATTTCTCACCCTGATGCCGGTAAAACCACCATTACCGAAAAGGTACTTTTATTTGGTCATGCAATCCAAACAGCCGGTACGGTTAAAGGCCGTGGCGCGAATGCTCAGCACGCTAAGTCAGACTGGATGGAAATGGAAAAGCAGCGTGGTATTTCTATTACGACATCTGTGATGCAGTTTCCTTATAATGATTGCTTAGTTAATTTATTAGACACCCCAGGGCACGAGGATTTTTCTGAAGATACTTACCGTACGTTAACAGCGGTTGATAGTTGTTTGATGGTGATTGATGCGGCAAAAGGGGTTGAAGATCGTACCCGTAAATTAATGGAAGTCACGCGTTTGCGTAATACACCAATTTTAACGTTCATGAATAAGCTAGATCGTGATATTCGCGATCCGATGGAATTGCTTGATGAAGTTGAAAACGAGCTAAATATAATGTGCGCACCAATTACTTGGCCGATTGGTTGTGGCAAGTTATTTAAAGGTGTCTATCATTTAGCGAAAGACGAAACATACCTTTACCAATCAGGTCAAGGTCATACCATACAAGAGGTCCGAATTATTAAAGGGTTAACTAATCCTGATTTGGATGTAGCTGTTGGTGATGATTTAGCACAGCAACTGCGCGAAGAGCTTGAATTAGTGCAAGGAGCTTCCAATGAATTTGATCTAGATGCTTTCTTGTCGGGTGATTTAACGCCAGTCTTTTTTGGTACAGCACTGGGTAATTTTGGCGTTGATCATATGCTTGATGGTTTAACTGCTTGGGCACCAACACCACAGCCACGGCAGAGTGATAAACGCGAAGTTGAATCATCAGAAGAAAAATTTAGTGGTTTTGTTTTTAAAATTCAAGCAAATATGGATCCTAAACATCGTGACCGTGTGGCATTTATGCGCATTGTATCGGGTAAATATGAAAAAGGCATGAAATTGCGTCATGTTCGTTTGGCTAAAGATATTAATATCTCAGATGCATTGACATTTATGGCCGGCGATCGTGAACATGTTGAGGAAGCCTATGCTGGCGATATTATTGGTTTACATAATCACGGGACCATTCAAATTGGTGATACGTTTACTCAAGGCGAAGATTTGAAATTTGCTGGTATTCCTAACTTTGCGCCAGAACTATTTCGCCGAATTCGTCTTAAAGATCCACTTAAACAAAAACAGTTACTAAAAGGATTAGTGCAATTGTCTGAAGAGGGCGCCGTTCAGGTGTTTCGTCCATTAACCAATAATGACTTAATTGTGGGTGCTGTTGGGGTGCTGCAATTTGATGTGGTTGTTGCGCGTTTAAAATCGGAATATAACGTTGAAGCCATTTATGAGTCTGTTAATGTGACAACCGCTCGTTGGGTTGAATGTTCTGATGTGAAAAAATTAGAAGAGTTTAAGCGCAAATGCGAGCAGAACTTGGCTTTGGATGGGGGAGATAATCTTTCTTATATTGCGCCAAGTATGGTTAATTTGAATTTGACCGAAGAACGATATCCTGATGTTGAATTTAGAAAAACTCGGGAACATTAATTGTATTTATCACATAATAGCGGAATTTATTATTATGCCTAGGTGTTTTGATAAATCCGCTTCTTTCTCTTTAACAGCAGTTTTTTGACGATAAAGTCAAGCGAGTGAATATTATGGATTTGAAAAATAAAAAAATAGTTAATTTAATAATAGGTAGTTTTATTGGATTATTAACTATGACTACTTCACCGGTATCGTTTGCTATTGAAAATAAGCTTGTGAGCCCCGTTTTGTTAGAAAAAGTTCAGCAAAGTGAGCGCGATAAGCGCCAATATGAAGTGATTGAGCTATCAAATAAAATGCGCGTGTTACTTGTGTCTGATCCTAATGCTGTTATGTCACTCGGTTCGTTAGCATTACCAGTTGGGTCACTGCAAGATCCAAAAGATCAGCAAGGACTGGCGCACTATGCTGAACATATGGTATTAATGGGATCGAAAAATTACCCAGAACCAGCAAGCTTTTCTCAGTTTTTAAGTCGTCATTCAGGAAGTTATAATGCCAGCACTGCGGCACATAGAACGGCTTTTTATTTTGAAGTTGAAAATAGTGCATTTGATAAAGCGCTGGATCATTTAGCCGATGCTATTGCCGAGCCGAATTTAGATCCTAAATTTGCCGATAAAGAACGCAATGCTGTTAATGCCGAAATGACGATGGCTAGATCGAACGATGGTTTTCGTATTGAACAAGTTAATTCCGAAACTATTAATCCTAATCACCCATCGGCACAATTTTCGGGTGGCAATTTAGAAACATTAAGTGATAAACCAAGTAGTAAATTACAAGATGCTTTAGTGACTTTTCATAAAAATTATTATTCGTCTAATATCATGGTGGGGGTAATTTATAGTAATCAGTCAATCAATAAATTAGCAAAATTAGCTGAAAACACCTTTGGTAAAATCCCTAATAAAAACATTAATGCTCCAATAGTTGATAAGCCAGCGATCACTCCAAATGTGTTAAGCAAACAGATTGCAATGGTGCCAGCGCAACCTAAGAAATTGCTATTTTTACAATTTCCAATGGAAAACAATTTAGATAAATTTGCTGATAAAAGCGATGAATATATCACTTATTTAATTGATAATAGTAGCCCCAACACGTTGTCTGATCAGTTACAAAAGCAGGGTCTTATTGAAGGTATTAGTTCGTCTATCAACCCTATCCGTTATGGTAATAGTGGTATGTTGAGTATTAATGTGAGCTTAACCGACGATGGTCTCGCTCAAAAAGATAAAGTTATTGGGGCTATTTTTAATTATTTGCAGTTAATTCAAAAGCAAGGAATTTCTGATGCTTATTATGAAGAACTTAAGAAAGTTTTAGCACTAGAATTTAAGTATCAGGATGTTGAGCGTGATATGTCTTATGTGGAATGGCTATCTGATCAAATGTTGTTGTACCCCGTTAAAAATATATTAAATTCTGATTTTATTGCTAATAATTTTGATAAAACAGCGATCGCCGCTCGCTTAAAAAGCCTAACGCCGGATAACGTTAGAGCTTGGATTATTTCACCAAATCAAACGACTAATAAGACGGCTTATTTTGTAGACGCACCTTATAAAATCGATAATATTACTAGTGAGCAAAAAGCGAATTGGTTGGCTTTAGGTAAAAATTTCACATTTAGTTTACCTGAATTAAATCCTTATATCCCTGACGATTTTTCAATTGTGAAGCAAAACCGCGCTCAAGCTCAACCAGCTGGGTTTAGTAAACGTGGTAATCATCTTCATTTTGTTAGTCAATATTTCAAAACTGAACCTAAAGCGGCGATTGTGGTTTCGTTACGGAATAACGAGGCTTTTAGTGATGCTAAAGCAGAGGTCGCTTTTAATTTACTTGATTACATTGCAAGTCGTAATTTAGAACAATTACGATTTCAGGCTAGGGTTGCGGGTATTTCGTTATCAACAAATAATGATAATGGACTGATGATTTCAGCTAGTGGCTTTAGTCAGCATTTACCTAAAATGGTGACAGCAATTCTTAATAGTTATCGCAATGTGACGATTGATGAACAAAGCTTAGTGTTAGCTAAATCTTGGTATTTGCAAGAATTGGATAAATCTGAGCATGCTAAAAGTTATTGGTTGGCGGTTAATCCTGTTAATGAATTGTCAGATTTACCATATTTTGAACGGGATGAAAGACGTCAAATTACAGAAACAATGACTATTAATGACGTGTTAACTTATCGCGATAATTTATTAACCCACTCAGTACCTTATATGCTTAGCTTGGGTAATTTGTCTAACGAGGATTCTTTAGATCTTTATCATTCCATCCAAAAAACACTAGTGCGTGATGTTGAATTTACTCTTGTTGATAATATTCAGATTAAAAAATCATTGGAGGCCAAAATGACTCAACATGCGAAAAGCACTGATAATGCTTTGATGATGAGCTATATTCCAACCGGTTATGATCGGATTAGCAGTTGTATGCTAAGTTATACGCTGTCTAAAATCATATCACCATGGTTTTTTGATCAATTGCGTACTAACGAGCAACTCGGCTACGCTGTATTTGCAGGCCCTGTTACAGTTGGAGATTCAGTTGGAATGAGTTTTATCATTCAAAGTAACCAATACGATCCAGCTTATTTATTTAAGCGTTATCAAGAATTTTATCCTGTTATATCAAATAAGCTTAAAGCATTATCTAAAGAAGATATTGAGCAATATAAAAAAGCGGTACTTGATGAATTGAAAATGCCTCCGCAAACATTGGATGAAGAGTTTAGTCGTTATATGGCTGACTATCGGAATTCGCGTTTTATGTTTGATTCACGGCACAAAAAAATTGAACAATTGAAAAAAATCACTCAACAAGATTTAGTTGATTTTTATAGCCGTTCAGTTATGGATAAAAAAGGTTTTGTATTTGCGTCGCAAGTTCTTGGTAAGCGTGAAGATAATGCTAAACAACCAGAGGCAATTTCTGAGTTTACTGAATTTGAAAATGTATCAGCATTGCAAAATGAGTTATTAAAATAGGTGTTATTTAAGTTGTTGTGAAAATATAGGCTACACCGGAAACATTTTGCCAAAAATTGGCATTGTTATCACCTTGTGATACACTGCCAAAATCCCAATAGTTTGAGTATATTATGATTACTGGATCGATTGATTATTGTGCTATAGGTCAACGTTTACGTGCGTATAGGATTGCCGCTTCACTGAAGGCTGAAGATGTTGCTGATAGCCTTAAAATTTCAAGAGCAGCAGTCTATCGGTTAGAAAAAGGCGAAATCGTTAAAATTGAAACTTTAGAACGATTGGCCTTGTTACTCGATACTTCTTTTGCGAGTTTACTTGGCATTGATACCGAGTATTATTCGAGTGGTGACGGTTTTTTTGAGCGTATGCGCCAGTTAGAAGAACAATCAACCCATATCTATTCTCACTTCGACCCTTTTTCGTTTTTATTAACTTCACCTGATTATTTGACTCATTTAGCTATGATGCTAAATGAATCAAACGAGTTGATTGATCACCAAAAATATTCAGTTATTTTGTCGATTTTAAAAGAACGTAAAAAGCAGTTTTATCAATCAGTACCAAAGGTGATTAATTTAATTAGCTTGCGTAATGTAGAGCGGTTTTTGCATATTGGTTTAGTGGGAAATTTGACAATTTCTCCAGGCAAGAAGTCAGAAAGAATGTTATTAGCACGTAAAGAAGTTTATCATTTAATTGAGCTAATAGAACAACAATCCTTTGCCCCCACTATTGCTATTACACAAGAAGCAATTCCATCAATTGCTTTTCAGATTTTTTATCAAGATAGTAATCCTATTTCATTAGCAATGAGTCCGTTTCGATTAGGTGAGTTACCTAATGTAACTACTGGTATTGCGTCGATCACGTCATCTTATGATGCTATTAAAAGATATCGACATTTATTTGATGAGTTATGGAAAAATAGTGCTAAAGATAAGCAAGCAATTGATTTATTAAAAACGACGCTAGAAAGATTTTAAAGAATATTAAAGAGAGTCATTATGTTATCCTTAACATTACAACCAATAAAAAAATTTAGTGGTACGATTAATTTGCCTGGTTCAAAAAGTGTTTCTAATCGTGCTTTATTATTATCAGCATTGAGTAAAGGTAATACGCGCTTAACTAATTTACTGGATAGTGATGATGTGCGTTATATGCTTGATGCACTTGCGTCCTTAGGTGTGAAGTATCAGCTATCGCATGATCGTACCATTTGTGATGTTCAAGGTGTGGGAGGTTTGTTGCAATCTGACCATACATTAGAGCTTTTTTTAGGTAATGCCGGTACGGCTATGCGCCCTTTAACTGCAGCGTTATGTCTTGGTCATAATAACATTGTATTAACGGGTGAACCTCGTATGAAAGAACGTCCGATTGGTCATTTAGTTGATGCTCTACGCCAAGGTGGTGCTAAAATTGATTATCTTGAAAATGAAGGTTATCCGCCGCTACATATTCGAGGTGGTTTTATCGGTGGTAATATTGACGTTGATGGTTCGGTATCTAGCCAGTTTTTAACTGCCTTGTTAATGGCTTCGCCACTAGCACAAAATGATACTCAAATAACCATAATTGGCGATTTAGTCTCTAAACCTTACATTGATATTACTATCAAAATGATGGCTATTTTTGGTGTTTCGGTGACAAATCATAACTATCAAAAATTTATTATTAAAGCTAATCAGTGTTATCAAGCTCCTGGTGATTATTTAGTTGAAGGCGATGCCTCTTCTGCTTCTTATTTTTTAGCAGCGGCTGCAATTAAAGGTGGCACAGTGAGAGTCACGGGTATTGGTAAAAAAAGTTTACAAGGTGATACACAATTTGCCCATGTTCTTGAAAAAATGGGCGCTAAAGTAACTTGGGCTGATGATTATATTGAATGTTCATGTGGTGAATTACACGGTATTGATATGGATATGAACCATATCCCTGATGCGGCAATGACCATTGCTACAACAGCACTGTTTGCTAAAACTCCTACTACCATTCGCAATATCTATAATTGGCGAGTTAAAGAAACTGATCGCTTACATGCAATGGCTACGGAGTTAAAAAAGGTCGGTGCAACCGTTGATGAAGGTCGCGATTATATTACTATTGTGCCACCAGCTAAATTAACCTATGCCGAAATTGAAACTTATAATGATCATCGTATCGCTATGTGTTTTTCATTGGTGGCACTTTCTGATACGTCTGTGACAATATTAGATCCTAAATGCACAATGAAGACTTTTCCTGATTATTTTGAACAATTTAAACGATTAAGCGAAAAATAAAATGAATAAATTTGTTCCCGTTGTTGCTGTTGATGGGCCAAGTGGTGTTGGTAAAGGCACTTTATGCCAAGCGTTAGCTAATCATTTTAAATGGCATCTTTTAGATTCTGGCGCTATCTATCGTGTACTAGCACTTAGCGCACTTAAGCAAGGCATTGCATTGGATGATGAAAGTCAATTAGCCCAATTAGCCCTTAATTTGCCGCTAACGTTTGATACTTATGGTTGTGATGTTAAAGTGTTATTAGATAATGTTGATGTCACTAACGAAATTCGTACAGAACAAACGGGTGGGGCTGCATCAAAAGTGGCGGCAATTAATTCTGTTAGAACAGCTTTATTACAGCGCCAACGTGACTTTAGGAAAGCTCCAGGCTTGATTGCTGATGGTCGTGATATGGGCAGTGTGGTGTTTAGTGATGCACCAGTTAAAATTTTTCTTGATGCAAGTGCGCACTCTCGTGCAGAAAGGCGAATGAAACAGTTGCAAGATAGGCAAAATCATGTTAAATTCGCCGAAATTTTGCAGGAGATAACTGCGCGTGACGAGCGTGATCGTAATCGGGTTGTTGCGCCGCTAAAACCTGCTGTTGATGCACTAATAATTGATACTACATCGCTTTCGATTCAAGATGTTTTTAATCAATCTATTACGTATATAAACAAAAAAATTGCGTTGTAAGTTTGTTTACAGCGTGTGTTAACCAAGCTCTATTTCAAGGATGAGTGGAGTATCGTAAATAACCCCATAAGACAGGATGTAATGTGGACGTTAATATTAATTTAAGATATAAAAATATGACTGAATCTTTTGCTCAACTCTTTGAAGAGTCTTTAAATCAACTAGACACTCGTTCTGGTAATATGATCCGCGGTACTGTCGTTGCTATCGACAAAGATGTTGTTTTAGTTGATGCTGGTTTAAAATCTGAATCGGCAATTCCAGTAGAGCAGTTTAAAAATGCCCAAGGCGAATTAGAAGTTCAAGTCGGTGACGTTGTTGATGTTGTACTTGACTCAATTGAAGATGGTTTTGGTGAAACAATCCTATCTCGCGAAAAAGCTAAACGTCATGAAGCGTGGCTAGTTTTAGAAAAAGCAGTTGATGACGCTGCAACAGTTTTAGGTGTTATCAATGGTAAAGTTAAAGGTGGCTTTACGGTTGATCTTAATGGGGTTCGTGCGTTCCTTCCTGGTTCGCTTGTCGATGTTCGTCCATTACGCGATACTTCTCATATCGAAAACAGAGAAATTGAATTAAAAGTTATTAAATTAGATCAAAAACGCAATAATGTTGTTGTTTCTCGTCGTGCAGTTATCGAATCAGAAAATAGTGCAGAAAGAGAACAACTTCTTGAAAATCTACAAGAAGGTTCTGAAGTTAAAGGTATTATCAAAAATCTTACTGATTACGGTGCATTTGTTGATCTTGGTGGCGTTGATGGTTTACTTCATATCACTGATATGGCTTGGAAACGCGTTAAACATCCAAGTGAAGTGGTTGAAGTGGGTCAAGAATTACTTGTTAAAGTACTTAAATTTGACAAAGACCGTTCACGTGTATCACTTGGCTTAAAACAATTAGGCGAAGATCCATGGGTTTCAATTGCTAAACGTTACCCTGAAGGTACTAAAGTAACAGGTAAAGTAACTAACTTAACTGACTACGGTTGTTTTGTTGAAATTGAAACAGGTGTTGAAGGTTTAGTTCATGTTTCTGAAATGGATTGGACAAACAAAAATATTCACCCATCTAAAGTGGTTAGCTTAGGTGATGAAGTTGAAGTGATTGTTCTTGAAATTGATGAAGAACGTCGTCGCATTTCTCTTGGTCTTAAACAATGTAAACCAAATCCATGGTTACAGTTTGCTGAATCACACAATAAAGGTGATAAAGTTAGCGGTAAGATCAAATCAATCACTGATTTCGGTATCTTCATTGGTTTAGATGGCGGTATTGATGGTTTAGTTCATCTTTCAGACATCTCTTGGAATATGCCTGGTGAAGAAGCAGTTAAAGCTTATAAGAAAGGTGATGATATTGAAGCGGTTGTGTTACAAGTTGATGCTGAACGTGAGCGTATCTCTTTAGGTATTAAACAACTAGAAGACGATCCATTCAGTAGCTTTGCATCTAACTATAAAAAAGGTACGATCGTTAAAGGTGCTGTAACTGAGGTTGATGCTAAAGGTGCAACTATCGAAATCGCTGAAGGTATCGAAGGTTACTTAAAAGCACAAGATATTGCTCGTGAACGTATTGAAGATGCGACAACTGTATTAAAAGTGGGTGATGAAGTTGAAGCTAAGATTGTGAATATTGATCGTAAAACTCGTGCAATTTCATTATCGGTACGTGCTAAAGATGAGGCTGATGAAAAAGAAGCACTTGCTGCGGTAAATAACACTGCAACTCAAGAAGATGCATCATTTACTAATGCGATGGCTGAAGCATTCAAAGCTGCATCAAAAACTGAGTAAAAAATATCGATGTAAAGAGTAAAGAGGGCTTGCCCTCTTTTTCTTTTATGGTATAAAATGAAGAAGTTACATACCACATAAATAAATTAGGAGTGATCATGAACAGATCGGATTTAGTAGAACGAATTGTTAACTGGCGGACACATCTTCCTATGCAACTAGTTGATGATTCAGTTAGAGATATCATTGAGCAGATCGCTTTAGCTATGGAAAGTAACGATCGTGTAGAAATTCGAGGCTTTGGTAGTTTTAGTTTAAACTATCGTGCACCACGTAAAGCAAGAAATCCAAGAACCGGTGGTAATGTTGAAGTTAAACATAAATATATTCCTCACTTCAAACCGGGTAAAGAGCTACGTGAAAGAGTAAATAATGCAGCAAAAGCATAGTCTTTAAATTCTATACTTAGCTAAAAGCCTTTGAGTCAAATCAATGGCTTTTTTATTTTAAAAACTTAAATTTCTCTCATTTTATTCATGCCCCATAATTCATTAGTTAAAACAAATCAACGTTTCGTTAGTTATCATCGTTAACAATCTCTGAACCTTTACCTGTAATTTCAGTAAATATTATCAAGATTAATAGTTAAAATGGAACTCAGATCGAAAGATTCAAATTCAGTTATTTTTTTATAATATCAATTGATAAGCTAGCTTTTTATTATTAATAAATATGGCGAGCGTAGATGCGACAATTTTGTTCTCTTGATTTATTGGCGATCATGTTTTCATTAGGTTGTTTGCCATTACTGTTTTTGCCGCATTTATTGTCTGATTTTCAGTGGTATTTTATTGCCATTATTTTGGTTATTTTTGCATTGGTTGTTCCGGCTAAATTGCGCTGGTATTTGTCTATTTTTGTTGTGTTTGTTTTAGGTATTTTGTGGTCTACTGCTTATTCTAAGCAATATTTATCAAGTATTTTGCCTTATATTGATAAAACGTTAGTTGTTAAAGCAAAGGTCCAAAATATCAATACTAGACAAGCTACAACAGATATTGAACCTTATTATATGTCATTTTCTGTTTTTTCTATTTCAGATGTTACGCTTTCTAACGATATTCTGATCTCGGTTTATTGGGATAATTTATCTATGCCAAAATCGGGGCAAATTTGGCAATTAACACTAAAAACAAAAGTTGTGCATGGATATTTAAATGAAGGAGGATTTGATAGTCAGCGCTTTTCGATAGCAAACCGAAGTTTATTATCAGCTAAAGTAATTGACGCCAAACTGCTAGATGATAAGTCTAATTTAAGACAATCTATTATTGATTTGGCACTACCTTACATTGATCTATTTAGTTATCGAGGCATACTCTTAGCCCTTGCTTTTGGAGATCGTTCTCAATTAGATGACTCGCTTCGTACTGTGATGATGCAAACAGGTGTTGTCCATCTAATGGCAATATCGGGTATGCATATTTTATTGGTTTTTGGTCTTAGTTGTTTTTTTGTTAAGACTGTTCTGTTTTTTATTCCAAAGCGTTTTATCTGTTTTTTTGTGCCGATTATCGTTGGTTGGTTGTGCGCACTTTTTTACGCATGGTTAACTGGTTTCAGTCCGCCTACATTACGTGCTATATTGGCTTTATCAATTTGGATCTATTTACGTTACAAAAAACATCAAATTAGTGCATGGCAAAAAGTTAATCGAATTATTGCGTTGTTATTGTTGTTTGATCCATTGATGATTTTATCTGAGAGTTTTTGGTTATCTTGTTACGCAGTAATTAGCTTAATTTTTTTATTTGAATGGTTACCAATACCTCAAGAAATAAAGCATAAAAAGCGTTGGTATATAGTTAGGTTATTGCATTTACAATTGGGTTTGACCTTGTTGTTGCTACCTATTGAACTTTTTATTTTTCATGGTGTTAGTGCGGTTTCTATTTTAACGAATTTAATTGCGATTCCTATTATTTCATTATGCACTTTCCCTGCTGTTTTATTTGCGTTGGCATTTACTTTGATGGATTGTTTTTATATTGCATTATGGTGGTGGATGGTTGCTGATAAATCGTTGGAATTGTTATTTTTCAGTTTGAATTGGCTTAATTTATTGTGGCTTAACATACCTTCAGACTTTTATTGGTTAAGTTTTTTAGGCTGGTTAGTTGTCATTATAATACGTACTGGAACGTGGCGTTGTTTTAGAATTACTTTATTAGTCATTTTTATGTTATTAGTCACGCCACTTTTTGAACATCAGCATTATCGTTGGCGATTGGATATGCTTGATGTTGGTCACGGATTGGCGATTGTTATTCATGATGGAACGTCAGCTATTTTATACGATACAGGAGCCAACTGGGGAAAAAGTTCTGCTATGGAAAGGGTTATTATACCTTTTTTGCAATGGCATAATTTGAATGTACAAGGAGTTATTATTAGTCATCAACATAATGATCATGTTGGAGGTTTGAAATTGCTTCAACAAATTTACCCTAAGGCATGGTTAATGAGTTCCTCTTTTGATTTAAATAATGATTATCCATGTTTAGCTGGTAATCGTGTTAATTGGAACGAGCTAACATTTGATATATTGTGGCCTAATAAACTGGTTGAATATGCACAAAATGAGGACTCTTGTGTAATACAAGTAACTGATGGGCACTTTTCCGTATTATTAACAGGAGACTTAGAGCGCAATCAGGAATATCAGTTAGTCACAAAATATCGAAATCAGTTAGCTTCTACTATTTTACAAATTCCGCATCATGGTAGTACTACTTCATCAAGTTATACTTTTTTAAATCACGTTAAAGCGGTAAAATCGTTAGCGTCTACATCTCGTTATAATCCCTGGAAACTACCATCCCATAAGGTAATAACAAGGTATCAAAATTTACACTTAGATTATTATGTTACAGCTAGAACTGGTCAAATAAGCCTATTTTTTGATAAACACACTTGGAAGTTAAAAACCATGCGAGGCGAAATTAAACCCAGATGGTATCATGATTGGTTTGGTAGTTTGCCAATTTATGAGTAAAATAGGCTATCGTTTGCTATAGGCAACCATGTTAATAATTGTTATATCGACATTAAAAGATAAGACAATTTTACTGAATGTAATTAAGTGATGTTAAAGTTATGATTGAAAAAATGTGGTATGGTAAAAATCGATTATTTTGGTTGTTCATACCATTTTCTTTATTATATGGTTTGATTGCTTTTGTTCGCCGCTCTTTGTATCGATTAGGTATTTTTAAATCTTGGCGTTCCCCTGTACCTATTATTGTTATTGGCAACTTATCTGTTGGTGGTAATGGCAAAACACCACTGGTTGTGGGTTTAATTGAATCGTTAAAACAAAAAGGATTACAAGTTGGCGTTGTTTCGCGAGGGTATGGTGGCAAGGCTGATAGCTATCCGCTTATTTTAGATAATACAACCACAACCGAACAAGCTGGTGACGAGCCGGTACTTATTTTTCAACGTACTAATGTGCCTGTTGCTGTATCACCCCACCGAGCTGAAGCTGTTCAAGCATTATTAAAGCAGTATGAGTTAGATGTCATTTTGACCGATGATGGTTTACAACATTATGCATTATCGCGCGACATTGAAGTAGTAGTGGTTGATGGAAAACGTTTATTTGGTAATGGATGGTGGATGCCAGCAGGACCAATGAGAGAGCGAAAAAGACGATTAAAATCGGTTGATCTGATTATTATAAACGGTGATAGCGTAAATAATTTGGCTCAGCAGTATCCAAATAAAACCTACACCATGCAATTAACGCCACTATATGCAGTAAATTTACTAACTAAAGAAAAAAAAGCATTATCTTCATTGCAAAATATTTATGCTATTGCGGGTATTAGTAATCCAAAACGTTTTTTCGATATGCTGATCAACATGCAAATTGATGTGGTTAAAACCGTTTCTTTTGCTGACCATCAAAAATTTACTTTACCGTTGTTAAACAATGTCGCAAGTAGTGAACAAACACTTTTAATGACTGAAAAAGACGCCGTTAAATGTAGGCAATTTGCCCAGAAAAATTGGTGGTATCTACCCATTGATGCGGTAATACCCGTAGAGGCAGTTGATCAGATCTGTTTGTTATTAGCTAAGACAAAATCTCAAAGAGAATAAAACATGAAAGAAATCTTATTAAGCGCACTTGCTTGTCCTAAATGCCATGGGCAACTACAATATGATGCCAACAATCAGCAGTTAATTTGCCAAACAGATAATCTGGTTTATGCAATCAAAGATAACATTCCCATTTTGCTTGAATGTGAAGCAAAACCACTCAATCAATCATCGTCTGTTCAAGAATAAAATATAAGGCGTTAATTATGAATTTTTCGGTTATTATTCCTGCTAGGTATGCTTCAAGTCGTTTGCCAGCTAAACCTCTAGCGGATATTCATGGTAAACCTATGATTGTTCGGGTGATGGAGCAAGCAAAAAAATCGTCAGCCAATCGGGTGATTATTGCAACAGATCATCAGCAAGTTTTTGATGTAGTCAAGGAGTATGGCGGTGAAGTCATTCTTACTAGTGACAAGCATAATTCTGGTACTGAAAGGTTAGCAGAGGTCATTAATGCTTATCAGTTTGCTAATGATGAAATCATTGTTAATGTACAGGGGGATGAACCTTTAATTCCACCCGTTATTATTGATCAAGTGGCTGAAAACTTGGTGCAATATAAAACTGGAATGGCAACATTAGCGGTGCCAATTGCTTCTGTTGAAGAGGCATTTAATACCGGTGCGGTTAAAGTTGTGACCGACAAAGAGGGTTATGCACTTTATTTTTCTCGTGCTACAATTCCTTGGGAACGCGATCGATTTGCTAAATCGGTTGATTTATTAAAACAATCCAGTATTGGTGATTTTTATCTTCGTCATATTGGTATTTATGCTTATCGTGCTGGCTTCATTCGTCAGTATATCAACTGGGCGCCATCTACACTTGAACAAATTGAGATGTTAGAACAACTTAGAGTGCTTTGGTACGGCGAAAAAATACATGTTGCAGTTGCAAAGCAATCGCCAGCAATTGGTGTTGATACACAAGAAGATTTGGAAAAAGTAAGGGCACTATTTAAGGATTGAGCTATGGCTAATTTTACCGGCTTTACCCAAGCTGGTCTTAATTTTTTGCAAGATGCTTGGATAAATAATAGTAAACCATGGTTTGAACAACATCGTGCTATTTATGATAGCGATTTAGTTAAGCCGTTTAGACTTTTGGTTGAGCAACTAACACCAGAAATGCTCAAAATTGATGAGTGGTTTGAAACTCGCCCTGCTATTGGTAAAACTATTTCCCGTATACATCGAGATACTCGTTTTTCAAATGATAAATCACTTTATCGTAGTCGATTATGGCTGACTTTTAAAAGACCCAATCGAGATTGGAAAGAAGCACCTGCTTATTTTTTTGAAATTAGCCCAAGTAGCTATCAATATGGTCTTGGTTATTATTGTTCATCAAAACAAACGATGGATATCTTCCGAGAAGAAATCCTTAATGATACTCAGAAATTTTTAGCAATGACGCATTGTGTTAAAAAACCATTTGAGCTTGTTGGTGAAAGTTATAAACGGCCACTAATCAAAGAGCAAGATGCAAAAATAGCTACATGGTATAACCGAAAAAATCTTGCGGTTATGGTGACAAGCAATCATATTGAAGACGTGTTAAATAGTGATTTACCCCAAAGATTGACTAAAGGGTTTAAGCAGCTAGTTCCACTTTATGATTATTTGATGCGGGTGGAAATGATTAAAAACATACCAACCTTTTAGTTTTGTTAAATTTTTTTTATATTAAATATTAGGAAAGCTTAATATAAGCTCTTTAACACCATTGATTATAAATTGTGTACCAACACAAACTAATAAAAATCCCATAATTCTTGAAGTGGCCTCAATGCCACTTTTCCCCATAAAACGCATTATACTGCCAGCACTGCGCATACAAAACCAAAGAATAATAGATAACAATAGAGGCACTAATATTGAGGCAGTGTAAACAACCCAAGTTGAAACGTTATAGCCTCCACTTTTTACTGTTGAGGACATACTGATGATCATTGCTATGGTTCCTGGCCCAGCGGTACTTGGCATGGCGAGCGGAACAAAAGCTATATTATTTGAGATCTCTTTCTTTTTTGCATCTGCTTCAAGGCTTTTATGTGATGGTTGTTGTGGAAATAACATTCTAAAGCCAATAATGCCAACAATCATACCACCAGCAATGCGTAATCCGGGAATCGATATACCAAACGTACTCATCACCAATTGCCCACAATAAAACGATACTACCATAATCATAAATACATAAATACAAGTTAGTTTTGATTGGTAATTACGTTCTTCATTGGTCATCTCACCCGATAGACCTAATAAAAGTACTACTGTGGTTAATGGATTTGTTAATGGAATAAATAAAATTAAACCAAAGCCGATAGCTTGTAAAAGTTCCAACATAGATTTATTTTTTGATTTGACAAGAATTCAGTTAAGTATAATTGAAATAGATAGAAAATGATATGTGGGCGTAGTTAACGCCCAACATTGTATAATAAATGAATGATGATCCTAGAAAGGAATATCGTCATCAAAATCCATTGGAGGCTCTGGCGCAGTTGTAGGTTGTGTCGGTGCGTTTTGTGTTGTAGGACGAGCTTGAGACGCTGGCGCAGATGAAGTGTTATTAGCACTTTGCCCCCAGTTTTGTGAACTGCCATCCATGCTTTCACCGCTATTACGGGAGCCTAAAATTTGTAAAATACCGCCAATTGGATTGATCACAACTTCTGTCGTGTAGCGATCTTGTCCTGATTGATCTTGCCATTTTCGCGTTTGAAGTTGTCCTTCAAGATAGACTTGAGTACCTTTTTTTATATACTCGCCTGCGATCTCAGCGAGTTTACCAAATACGACAACACGATGCCATTCAGTACGATCTCGGGTTTCGCCTGTTTGTTTATCTTTCCATGATTCTGATGTTGCGATACTAAAATTAGCAACTGCATTACCATTAGACATGTAACGAACTTCGGGATCTTGACCTAAATTACCGACTAAAATGACTTTATTTATTCCTCTATTGGCCATTATTAACTCCTAAAAATTGCATAAGTATTTTAAGGCGCATATTGTAGCATGAGACTGCAGTAATATCAGCGAATTTAATTTAATAATGGAATTTTGCCCTCATTTTGTAAAAATATAGAAAGATTGGCTTAGACATAGGAATTTATTGTTATAACGGGTATAATGCCAAACATTTGTTAATGTTATGTTCTAAAAGATTATTCCCCTACAGGAGGCCTTATGATTAATGCGTTTGGGCTAAAAAACAAACAATTAGTAAAAATTAATGAAGGCGATATAAATAATGCGACCTGGATTGATTTAATTGAACCAGAAGAAGCCGATCGCGATTTTGTTTTAACACATTTAGGACAAAACTTAGCAACCAGTATTGAGCTAGATGATATCGAAGCGTCAGCTCGTTTTTTTGAAGATAACGAAGGGCTACATGTTCACTCATTTTTCTTTTATGAAGACGCAGAAGATCGTGCAGGTAACTCAACTGTAGCTTTTACAGTGCATAATGGACGTTTATTTACACTACGTGAACGTGATTTACCTGCATTTCGTTTGTATCGTATGAGATCGCGCTATCAAAGTATGAGTGATGGCAATCCTTATGAAGTGTTACTTGACTTATTTGAAGTCAAAGTTGAGCAGTTAGCAGATCAAATCGAAAATATTTATAGTGAATTAGAAGAATTAAGTTTAATTATTATGGATCGTTCTGCGCAAGAACATTATGACGAAGCGATTACCTCATTGGCAGAGCTTGAAGATACTGCGTGGAAAGTACGGCTTTGTTTAATGGATAGTCAACGTGCTGTTAACTATTTAGTTCGTCGTGCAAAAATGCCAGTAGATCAACTAGAACAGGCGCGTGAAGTTATTCGTGATATTGAGTCACTTGTTCCTCATAATGAGTCATTATTTCAGAAAGTGAACTTTTTGATGCAAGCGGCAACCAGTTTCATTAATATTGAACAAAGCCGAATTATTAAAATTTTCTCGGTTGTTTCGGTTGTGTTTTTACCTCCAACTGTGGTTGCGTCTGCTTATGGTATGAACTTTGAGTTTATGCCCGAATTAAAATGGGAATATGGTTACCCATTTTCATTATTATTAATGTTACTAGCAGGTGTTGCTCCTTATATTTATTTTAAACTGAAAAAGTGGTTATAGATCTATTTACTTAATCCTATTGTCTTTAGCCGTTAATACTTTGCTCGTTTAGCGGAAATTACCTTTGTCGTATCTGTAAGGTAATTAACGGAATTTAATAATATTCGCTATTATGCTTTCTTCTCTTGATGGTTAAAGCTTGTTATTTAAATAAAAATTAATTTATCACAAAGGAAATAACATGAATCAATATGCACTAGTCACCGATATCGGTGGAACAAATGCACGATTTGCACTTTATAATTTAGAGACTAATAAGTTATCTGCAATTACTAAAGTACTTATTGCAAAAGATGATGTGTTATTAACATTAATTAAAAACTATTTAGCATCTCAATCAATAATCGTTGAAATGGCTTGTATTGCTATTGCTTGTCCGATTGATGATAGTGATGTGATCAAAATGACCAATAATAATTTGTCATTTTCACGTTCTGAACTTATTAAAGAATTAAATCTGATTAAGCTTGAAGTAATTAATGATTTTACTGCTGTATCAATGTCAATTCCTAAATTATCCAAACAGGATCTTGTAAAAATTGGTGGTGATGAACCTGATTTAAATTATCCTATTGCTATTTATGGCGCAGGTACAGGGCTTGGTGTGTCACATTTGATTAAAGTCAGTGAGCGTTGGATTAGTTTGTCTGGAGAGGGTGGACATACCGAACTTCCGATGATAAGTGATGATGAGGATCGTATTTTAGTGCAACTGCGCAAAAAATTTGGACGTGTTTCTACTGAGCGATTTTTATCAGGTAATGGTATAGTTAATATTTATCAAGCTCTATTACAAATTAATAATCAACCAGTAGAAGAGATTACGCCAGACATTATTGTACAGAAAGCTTTATCACATAGTTGTCCACTTTGCTTGCAAACTTTAACCTATTTTTGTACTTTTATGGGGCGTTTTGGCGGTAACTTAGCATTAATGCTTAATACGCTAGGTGGTGTTTATATTGCTGGGGGAATAGTACCTCGCTTTATTGAGTTTTTTAAAGCATCACCGTTTAGACAGGCTTTTGAAAATAAAGGTCGTATGTCGTATTTAGTCAAAAAAGTTCCTGTTTATGTGATAACTCATGAAGATCCGGGGTTGTTTGGCGCTGGTGTTTATTTGCAGAATTGTCTTACATAATATTAATAAGTAAAGGTTTTGTTTTATGATGTGGTGTTATATTTATCGAAGTACCAAAAAAGAAAATTGTTATTTATATATGGATAAGGAAAACGATTTTTCAGCTATTCCTGAAAAAATAATGTCTCTTTTTGGTACTCCAGTGTTTACCATGAAAGTATTACTTGATGGAAAACGCCGTTTTGTTGTTGGTAGCTCTGATGAAATAGAAGAAAAAATTAAAACTGATGGTTTTTTCTTACAAATGTTAAAAGAAGATGATTTTAAAGTATGATTGAACCATTTTGGGAGCACAAAACCCTAGAACAGATGAGTGATGAGGAATGGGAACAACTTTGTGATGGTTGTGGTCAGTGTTGCTTAAATAAATTGATGGACGAAGATACCGACGAAATCTTATATACTAACGTAGCTTGCAATTTGCTAGATTCGAATACTTGCCAGTGTAAGCATTATTATAACCGCTTCGATTACGAACCTGATTGTATCAAGTTGACTCGCGATAATCTTCTCACCATTGAATGGTTACCTATAACTTGTACTTACCGTTATTTTTCTGAAACGGGGAGATTGCCCGATTGGCATCCACTTATTACAGGTAATAAGAAGCTTATGCACAAGCTAAAAATTTCTGTTAAAAATCGAATTGTTTATGAAAAAGATGTGATTTGTTGGGAAGATCATATTCTCTAAAAATGGTTATAGTGTCCTCAGATTGCTCACTAGCCTTTATATGATTTAATTTAGCATATCAATGATGTGATTTCTCTTAAAAAAGCAGAATAAAAACTTAAATAAAATCAATATCTTTTCTGACTGCTTTTTATGGGTAACTTCCAGTATTGGAAAGGTTTGTAGTTATTTACTTATTTTTATTAGATCAAAATAAGCTCGCTAAAAGCGAGCTCTTTGTTAATAATCTAAAAAAGCTATTGCTTCCTCTTATCTGAATTTAAAGTACAAGCCATAAATCCCCAACAATATCGATAGCAAACATATTTAAAAACATCAAAATAAATACAAAAATCATAAATGAAATATCGATCATACCAATAGGTGGTACGATGCGTCGAATTGGTGCTATAAATGGTTCTGTTAGCTGTGCAAGCAACTCATCAGCATTCGATTGTCCTCGGCTTACCCAGCTTAAAATTGCTCTAAATAGTAATAACCAAAATAGTAGATGTCCAAAAGCATGAGCGATGGCAGCAATAGCATATAAAAGATATCCAACGGGCCAGCTAAAATTATTGATGATTCCATAATGGCCAATAAACGTAATTTTTATGAAAGCAAAAAAGTATAAAAGAACCCATGTAGCTGTATCTATCTGTTTAATAGAGGGAATAACTTTACGTAATGGAGCAATAATTGGTTGGGTTATTCGGACAATAAATTGGGTAAATGGATTATAGAAATTGACCCGTACTCGTTGCATCCATAAGCGCAAAATTAAAACGTATAAGCATATCGTTAAAACGGTTTTTCCTAAAAAATAAAGCGATGCCATTCAACACTCCTTAAAATAAACTATCTAGGCAATATATCACAAATACTGCCTTGCTCCAAAAATTGCCGTACCGATGCGAACCATTGTGCTACCTGCAACAATCGCCGCTTTCATGTCGTTACTCATACCCATTGATAATGTGTCCATAAATGGATAGTCGGATTGTAAAGAATTTAACAGTTCCTGCATTTTGGTAAAGACATGTAATTGTTTGTCAAAATCATTTTCGATTTCAGGAATGGCCATTAAACCGCGTAACTTTAAATTGGGTAATGTAAGGATTTGCTTAGTCAAATCAGCGACTTGGTCAGGTAAAATCCCTGATTTACTTGCTTCGTGGCTAATATTGACCTGAATTAATACATTTAATTTAGCCATTGATGTAGGGCGCTGGTCATTTAAACGTTGTGCGATTTTGAAGCGATCAATGGTATGCATCCAATCGAAGTGTTCGGCAACTAATTTGCTTTTGTTTGATTGTAATGGACCAATAAAATGCCACGTTAATGGAGTATTGGGAAGGTTTTGTTTAAAGTGCTGGATCTTTTCAACACCTTCTTGAACATAGTTTTCACCAAAAGAAAGTTGGCCTGCATCAATTGCTTGTTTGATCAAGTCCACGGGTTTTGTTTTACTAACAGCAATAAGTTCGATTGTATTGGGATCTCTTTCGCATTTTTCGGTTATTTTTTGAATTTTGCTTTTAATGGCGAGTAAATTGTCACGTACTGTATTCATATTAATTCCCAATTAATAACTAATAGGTCAAATGTAATGTTAAATTCACTATTGTCGCTTAGTGTAACGCAAAAGGCATCCGATTTGCACCTTTCAAGTGGTGACGTTGCCCGCATTCGCATTAATGGACAATTAAAATGCTTATCAAACGAAAAGTTATCACCTTTAGACTTAGAAGCTGAACTATTAACGTTACTCACTGAATCACAAAAAATACAATTACAACAAGAAAAGCAAATTGATTTATCTTACCAATCTGCTGAAATAGGGCGTTTTAGGATCAATATATTTTATCAACAACGTGGTATTTCAGCGGTATTTCGTATCATCAAAAGCCATATTCCGGAATTAGTTGAAATAGGTGCCCCCGAGGTATTTAAAAAGCTAATAACGCATGAAAGCGGGATTATTTTAGTCACGGGAGCCACAGGAAGTGGCAAATCAACGACGCTTGCATCATTAATTGAGCATATTAACTCAACTCAATTTAAACACATTCTTACTTTAGAAGATCCTATTGAATTTGTTTATCATAATCAACATTCATTAATTCAGCAGCGAGAACTTACGAATTTTGATCATGCGCTTGATAGTCTTTTAAGGCAAGATCCTGACATTATATTGCTTGGTGAATTGCGCAATAGAAAGTCTATCCAAACTGCATTGACAGCTGCAGAAACGGGACACTTAGTTTTTGCCACGTTACATACGTGTTCTGCCATTCAAAGTATTAATCGTATTGTTGATGTATTTGATGAAAGCTCCCGCAATTTTATTCGTACACAATTATCAAATAATTTAAGAGCAATTATAAGTCAAAAGTTAGTACCCACTGAGAATGGTCGTAAAGCATTATTTGAAATTCTTATCAATACACCAGCTGTCAGTAATTTAATCAATGAAGGGAAGATCAAACAAATCTTTTCACTAATGCAAACAGGCCAACAATATGGTATGCAAGTGATGCCAGAAAGTTAACACTATTTGCTATTGTTTATAGTTTATAAAAGTTAGCGTTGCATTTTTAAATGCAAAATTTTGAGATTTATATTTAAAATCATTTATAATCTTTCAAATAGTCTTTTGTAAAAGAAGGGATAATAAATGGAACAGCGAATTGGTTTTATTGGTTTAGGCAATATGGGCAATGCTATATTACAAGGTATTTTAGCGAGCAATATTGTTTCTGGAACACAAATGTATGTTTATGATCCTCATTTAGAAAAAGGTCAGGTTCTTAATCAGGTTTATTCAATTAATAATCTTGATTCTGCAAGAGAGGTTGCTCGCGAGTCTGATATTGTATTTGTTGCCGTTAAACCTAATGTGATTGTTGATGTACTTAATGATATTCAAAAAGAATTAAAGAAGAATACTATCGTTATTTCAATTGCAGCGGGCGTTACCATTAAAACGATTGCAAAATGTGTAGGTTATGAGCAAAAAATTATTCGAGTAATGCCAAATACGCCAGCACTTGTTAATGCCGCTATGTGCTCTATTACTCCTAATACTGAGGTTACCGATGAAGAATTGTCTATAGTTCAACAATTATTAAATTGTATTGGTGAAACAGAAGTTGTTTCAGAGTATTTAATTGATGCAGTTGTTGGTGCGAGTGGTTCTTCTCCTGCCTTTGTTTTTATGTTTATTGAGGCATTAGCTGATGGTGCTGTGAAAGGCGGTTTATCAAGAGCTCAAGCTTACAAATTCGCAGCTCAAGCTGTTATGGGATCGGCAAAACTACTGCTTGAATCTGGTAAACATCCAGGTGAATTAAAAGATATGGTCTGTTCACCTGCAGGTACGACTATTGAAGGTGTTCATGCGCTTGAAGAAAAAGGATTTAGATCTGCAATTATTAATGCGGTAGAGGCAGCTATAAAAAAATCAAAGGAAATGGCAGAGGGGTAATAGGGCATAAATTGATAATGTTATCTCATTGAATTAAAAGTTATAAATTTTTTATTTCCTCATTATTAATAATCTTTTTCAAAAGATTGCTTGCATTACTTACTTTTTTATGAGTAAATAGACCTAAGCATATGACATGCGGATTTATTTTATAACATTTAGATATATGTAGTTTGTAGTTTACTTTGTCTTAGAGATTAGTTTTCTTCAGTATCTTCTTCTTCGTGTTAATTAAGTAACCTAGGTTTTATGTTTTTAAATATAGCCTTTAATGGCTGAGATTAATTTATTTATAGGAAGATTATTATGTCTAAGAAAACTGGTCAAGTTAAATGGTTCAACGAAAGTAAAGGTTTTGGTTTTATTTCTCCTGCTGATGGTAGCAAAGATGTATTTGTACACTTTTCTGCAATTTCTGGTGACGGTTTCAAAACATTAGGTGAAGGCCAACAAGTAGAGTTTTCAATTCAAGATAGCCCTCGTGGCCCTGCAGCAGCAGATGTTATCATTATCTAATGATTTAAATTTTATTTTTTGATTTTCTACCCTATCAGTAACTATTTACTGATAGGGTATTTTCTTATATAGACTTCCCTCATTAAATTTTTTACCATATTCTGGCTATTTCTAGCATTAATTATCATCTTTAATAATATTTCTAATAAATTTATGATGTAAGGAAAGAAAATGAAAAAGTTATTATTATCCGTTGCGTTATTAGGTTTTTCTGCAATTTCTATGGCGGATCTACCTGAATCTTGTAAAACCTATTTTGATAAAGTTGACGGTTTAGTCAAAGCCATCCCTGAAGGCTCTTTAACTAAACAACAATCTGATATGATTAAACAAAACTTAGAAATGGGTAAACAACAAATTTCGTCACTGTCTGCAGATAATCAAGACTCAGCTTGTAAACAAGGTTTGGATTTACTTAAACAAGTTGAAGCAAGTTTACTTAAAAAATAAGATTTTTAGAATATAATTTAACGTTTGTTATGACGAAAATCCCAAGGGGCTATTGGATGTTTATCTTTCCATAGTCCTTTTTTGTTTTGTTTAGCATTTATTTCTAATTTTACCATTATTTTATTATTAGCTACGTTGTGATAACGATACGCCCAAGCATAACCATTTTCGACCATTTTGGTATTGATATTGATTTTATTTAAGAAAATGGTGCCTAAAGTTCTTGTATAAACATCTTTTTGGTTTTCTTTCACAAACACATTTTTACCCGCAATAAGGGATGCTAAATATTTACGGGATGCATTACCATAAGCTTGCCCGCTTTCTGGGGCATCGATATCAAGTAAACGAACACGGACTTTTTGTTTTTTGACAGTTAAAATATCTACCGTATCGCCGTCAATCACTTTAACAACTTTACCGCTGAAATCAGCATAAACTAATGTATTTGAGAAACAAAATAAAATAATACAAACAAATAAACGTTTTAAGTGATTCATTATTAATAAGAGAAGACAAAAAATTTGTAGTATTATACATTGATTATTGAAACTCAGTAAACTGAGACGTTCTTTTTATTTAAAAATTAATTAGTTATTTAGGAATTACTTATGTTTTGAACATGATAAGAAAAACCATAATATTCAGCCTTACTCATATAGAGTAAAGCTGACAAGAGGGAGGGGGATAACGTTAAATTAAAATGAGTTGGTATCTTGAAATAGACCTACTTTTAAATCAGATGCTTGATAAATGAGTTTCCCATCAACAAAAACTTCACCATCACCAATACCCATAATCAATTTACGATTAATTACGCGTTTAAAATGGATTTTATAGGTTACTTTTTTATTGCTTGGTAACACTTGTCCAGTGAATTTAACCTCACCAACACCTAAAGCCCGTCCTTTACCTTTGCCGCCAATCCAACCTAAATAGAATCCAACTAGTTGCCACATAGCGTCAAGCCCTAAACAACCAGGCATAACTGGATCGTTTTTAAAATGACATTTAAAAAACCATAAATCAGGATTAATATCAAGTTCGGCCTCGACAAAACCTTTACCAAAATTACCACCGTTTTCATTCATCTCGATAACGCGATCCATCATTAACATTAAATCAGATGGTAATGGCGGGCCATCATGGCCAAATAATTCATTATTTCCTGATTTAATTAAATCTGCTTTATCGTACGATGATTTACGTTCAAATGTCATAAAAAAACCTTTTATTTAATGTAAATTAAAACATGCTTTGAAAAATTAAAAGTTACCTAGCGTCCTTTTTTATTCCATAATGAATAAAATTTTGGGCTAAAGTTTATTGGGTATTGTCACTTTTTGCAATATTTTTGCCATTTACTTAGCCAACTATCTTGTTTTTTGTCTTGTAATAATACTGCCTGCATACGTGCATGAATTAATTGGTAAAGATTAATACCACTTTTATCTTTATACGGAATACCTGTCAGCAAATAAAGAGCATCGGCAATATGTTCAACTGTCCATATTGAAAACTTATCTTGTTCAATAGCTTCAATAACTTCATCACTTAAACTTAAATGGCGCTGATTTGTGGCAGGTATGATTACACCTTGTGCACCTGTTAAACCTTGATGCTGACAAACAGCAAAAAATCCTTCAATTTTTTCATTCACTCCACCAATTGCTTGAACATGACCAAATTGATCGACTGAACCAGTTATAGCCAATTGCTGATCGATAGGTTGTTGGGATAACGCGCTAATGATTGCACAAAGCCCTGCAAGCGAAGCACTGTCACCATCAATTTCACTGTAGGACTGTTCAAATACTAAAGAAGTTGAAAAAGGTAATTGGTGATGAATCGCAAATTCCGACATAATAAATGCTTGCATTATCATCATGCCTTTTGAATGAATATTACCGGCTAATTCTGTTTTGCGTTCAATATCAATTAGCTCACCATCGCCAAAATGGATAAGGCAACTTAAACGTGTTGGTTCACCTATAGCTTTTGGATGTCCTGGGTATTCAATGACTGATAAGCCATTTATTTGACCAACGACTTGATCTTTAGTGTTAATCATTATCTGATTGCTAAAAATCTCATCGTGTAGTCGCTCGTGCAAATAATTTTCTTGCCATAATTTTTGTTTTATTGCCGTTGTGATCGCTGATTCGTCAATTACACTATTTTGCATAAAATGAGTCGCATTGACTAATAGCGAATTAATCCAGTCGACCGAAAGTGTTAGGTAATATTGATCACCAGTATAGCGTGTTGCTTCTTTGTAAATTTTTGCAAAAGCTGAGGTATCAATATCAGGTAATTGCTGTTTATTGGCAATAAATTTTAAGTACTTAATCCAGTGTTCAAGTTGTTCGGGTGATTTGATCTGTAATTCATTTTCAAATTCAGTATAAATAGATGTTGAATAAAATTCAGGTTCGAAATCTTGTAATTCGGCTAAACTTAATCTATCCCCGACTAAAATGACACGTAAATCAAGTGGCATAGGCGGAATAGATAAAGGTAAAGGGTGAGATTCGTCAGCTGAAACCCACTCAAATTCTTGTTTTATTACCATTTGCTTTAGCTTTGTCCATAGCGATGGTTGGCTAAGGAGAGAGCGAAGACCTAAAATTAAAACGCCACCATTAGCACGATGAACCAGTCCTGCTTGTAATTTTATTGGACCATTTTCTGGTTGTCTAACACAACCAAAAAGTTTTTCAGCATCAATAGAAGATGCAAATAAACAATTATCTTGAGCTGCAAAATTATCTTGTTTGCTTTTTGCTTCGGTTAGTGTAATTTTGTTTTCGCTAAAAAAATAACTGTAACCCAGTGGGGATGAAGGTAAATCACATTTAATGGCATGCTGGAATAAATCAAAAAAGAGTTCGCTTTCAGGTGCTTTAAGCAACATAAAACGTGGGCTATAACATACTCTTTTGGTAGGACATAATAGCGACAAGGCAGAAGCGACACGAGGTTGCCACATAAGTAAATGTTCTGATTTTTCTGACGCTAATACCGTTGAAGTATTAGTTGTGTTTCTGAGTTTAGAAATATGAGATAAATCAGGTTGGATCTGTTGTGCGTTGAGTTGTGTAATGGCCAAAATTATTGTCTTTTTGTTAGCTTATTTTATCTTGAAATTATAACAAGTATCCGATGTATCGCCAACAGATTACCAAAATCTTTGTGCTAACAAATAAAAAAATTACAGAAAGATTTTTTAAAATCAGGTAAACTAGGCCAAACCCTATTGTTTATTTAACTTCACTATCATCATTATCAACGACTAAACATGCTCAAAATCAAAAATACTTACTTCAAAGACGATCGTGCCTCACAAATTGTTAGCTGGGGACATTGGTTTACGTTGTTTAATATTTTTGTTGTAATTTTGCTTGGTAGTCAATATTTACTTATTGCAGATTGGCCTCGTACTTTTATGGGGCGATTTTATGCCATTATCAGTGCAATTGGTCATTTTAGTTATTTGACTTTTATCGCTTATCTAATTTTACTTTTTCCGTTAAGTTTTTTTATTCATTCTTCTCGATGGCAAAGGATTATTGCAACGGCTTTTGCAACAGTCGGTCTTTCATTATTGCTTATTGATATTGAGGTTTTTTCGCGTTTCAGAATGCATCTGAATTTGTCGATTTGGCAATTATTTTCAGCACAAAATGTTTCTTATTTAAGTACGGTATTTATTGCTATTCCATTTATTTTATTGATTGAGATTTTATTTTCATTATGGAGCTGGAAAAAACTACGTAGCTTAAGTAAACGCAAACGCTATGCAAAACCAATAGTGATTGTTTTTATTGTTTGCTTTGTTGCCTCGCATTTGATTCATAGCTGGGCTGATGCTAATTTTTATCGACCCATTACTATGCAGCGAGCAAGCTTGCCGCTTTCTTATCCTTTGACTGCCCGCCATTTTCTTGAACGTTATGGTTTTATGAAAGAAAACGGTTATCGGGATCGTGTTACGCAAGAAGGAAACCCTTTTGCGATGACAATTGAATATCCGTTGGGACGAATTGTTTATGATCAGCAACCACCAAAAAACAATGTACTAATGATTGTTATTGATGGGTTGAATGTTGATTTATTGACAAAATATATGCCGTGGTTAAATGAATTTTCTCAAGATAATATTGCTTTTACTAATCATTATGGTGCAAGTAATCAATCTTATTTGAATGATTTTTCATTATTTTATGGATTAGATCCTAATTACTATAATAGTATTTTGGTTGGGCATAAGCCATCCGTATTGCTCGAAGTTGTTACTAAACAACGCTATAATCTAGGATTATTTTCAGTAGACGGTTTTGCTGAACCTTTATATCGTTCGGCTTTGTTATCTAATTTCTCAATACCAGAATCTAAAAGAGAGTCTAATAAACAAATAACTGAAAACTGGATGAAGTGGCATGAAGAACAGAATAGTCTTGATAATCATGCACCTTTATTTTCTATAATCCAATATTCAATGTTTGATAAAAATAAAAAAGTGTCGATATCAACTCTTCAATCTGAAGCGAAAAAATTAGATCAGTATATTGAGTCATTAATTGCTTATTTAAGATTATCTAATGCCTATGATAATACGGTTATTATAATTACAGGTACGAATGATATTAAAATTGATGAAGCGAAAAAAATAGCATTACGTAATACAGATAAAGACTTTAATCGCGAAGCATTAAAAGTTCCTTTGATTATGTCATGGACAAATAAAGGAAGCGCACAAATAACGCAAGCAACTTCGCAAACTGATATTATGTGTACATTAATGCAAGACGTATTTTATGTCACAACACCGCCACAGCAGTATAGCCAATGTGAAAATTTATTTAACTTTAAACCTAGACAATGGTTAGTTGCTGGTGATGAAAATATGATCGCTGCACTTTATGATGATAAAACAGTGGTTTTAGATGCCTTTGGTCGTTCTAAAATTTATGATCTTAATGGTAAATTACAAAAAGGCGAAAAAATCAGCTTGCCGGTCTTTTTGCAAATAGTCACTGAAAATCGCCGTTTTATGGTCGTAGATAATTGATTTAGTTTTTGAGTAGAACGAACAATAAAAAAATAGGGTGAAGATTACTTCACCTCTTTACCCATTGCCTGTAAATCAGCATGATAAGATGAACGTACAAATGGTCCACAAGCTGCATGAGTAAAGCCCATATTTAATGCTGTTTGCTTCAATTCTTCAAATTCTTGTGGTGACACATAACGTTCAACCGGTAAATGATATTTGCTTGGTTGCAAATATTGACCTAGCGTCAACATAGTTACACCATGACTACGTAAATCTTTTAATACTTGAATTAACTCTTCGTTTGTTTCACCCAGCCCAACCATCAATCCAGATTTTGTCGGAATCTGAGGGTGTCGAGCTTTAAACGCTGCCAGTAATTTGAGTGATCCTTCATAGTTAGCTCCAGGGCGGATCTTTTTATATAAACGTGGGATATTTTCTAAGTTATGATTAAACACATCAGGTGGATTAGCACTTAACACTTCAATTGCTTCATCAATACAGCCACGAAAGTCGGGAGTGAGTGTCTCAACTTTTATATTGGGGTTTAAGGTTCGGATTTCTTGAGTACAAGAGGCAAAATGACTGGCACCACCATCTTTTAAATCATCCCTATCTACAGAAGTAATAACAACATAGCGTAACTTCATCTCTTGAATTGTTTTAGCTAGTTTTATGGGTTCTTCGCGATCTGGCGGTAATGGTCTGCCGTGGGCAACATCACAAAATGGACAACGGCGAGTACAAATATCACCCAAAATCATAAAAGTGGCTGTACCATGGTTAAAGCATTCAGCTAAATTGGGGCAAGAGGCTTCTTCACAAACTGAATGCAAACCATGTTTACGCATGGTGTTTTTGATATGCGCAATATTATCAGAGTGAGCAGATAATTTAATTCGCATCCATTCAGGTTTTTTAAGTGGCGCTGCATCTTCTAATGTGATTGTTGGGATTAAGCGTGTTTTATCTGCATCACGATATTTTGAGCTTCTGATCGTTGTTTCATTATTTTGCATATTAGGTATCTTAATACTTAGGTAGTTGATTAATAAAATTGTCGGTTAATTGTTGTTTAATTTCGTTGCGGTCAATATTAAAAACATAGTCTTTTAATTGTGTCATTTGTAATCCAGCATAACCACAAGGGTTAATGTTATTGAACGGAGTAAGATCCATATCAATATTTAAGGCTAGTCCATGTAGGGTGCAACCTCGATTTATATGTAAACCAAGCGAACAAATTTTTTTATGATCAATATACACACCTGGAGCGTCTGCTTTTGTGTAAGCTATGATACCATAGTGTGCTAAAGTTTGGATGACACTATTTTCTAAAAAGCTCACTATATCGCGAATACCAATATGGCGTCTTCTTAAATCAATTAGGATATACATGATCTGTTGACCGGGAGCATGATAAGTAATTTGACCGCCGCGATCAGTTTGAATAACTGGAATATCTGTATGATTTAATAAATGTTCCGCTTTGCCCACTTTACCTTGGGTAAATACAGGTTGATGTTCTACTAACCAAATTTCATCAACTGTTTGTTCATGACGATTTTGGGTAAAGTCATGCATAGCCTGATAAGTTTGCATATAGGGAACAATATGTAGGTCTTGGATGATAACATTATTAATGTTCATAGTATTGCTTATTGTTATTGGTGGCATTAACAAAAAATTTATCAATATATATCAAATTTTACTATAATTTGACAACTTATAGATGACTTCGGTATAGACATACTATCTATTTTTTTGTATTTATTTATTAGTAAAATTTCCTTTTTATCAAGCCACTAACATTGTTTTCAATGTTATCATTGAAATAGTTGATTAATTTGATAGGAATTAACATGCTTTTCTAAGCTTTGGTTTGCTTTACTTTTTTTATGAAAATGGCAGACTGATGCAAATGAAACTCCATAATGCAGAGTTGTAATTTATATAGTTAGTTATAGCTAAGGATAGCAAATACTGCATTTTTTTAAACAAAAAAGAGGTTTTTATATGTCGGATATGCAAGTGAATGATATCGATCCCATTGAAACACAAGATTGGCTCAAGAGTCTTGATTCAATTATTCGCGAAGAAGGTATAGAACGTGCACAATATATTATTGAGCAAATAGTCAACAAAGCAAAAGATGGCGGTGTGCCACTACTTTTTGGTTCTTCAACAAGTAATTATGTCAATACTATCCCAGTAGAAGAACAACCTGCTTATCCTGGCGATTGGGAAATAGAACGCCGCATTCGTTCAATTGTTCGCTGGAATGCAATTATGATGGTACTAAGAGCGTCAAAGAAAGATTTAGAGCTTGGCGGTCATATGGCATCATTCCAGTCTGCTGCAACATTTTATGAAGTTTGCTTTAACCATTTTTTCCGTGCACGTAACGAAAAAGATGGTGGCGATTTGGTCTATTTCCAAGGACATATTTCACCAGGTATTTATTCACGCGCATTTATTGAAGGTCGTTTAACCGAAGAACAACTTGATAATTTCCGCCAAGAAGTACATGGTAAAGGACTACCTTCTTACCCTCATCCTAAATTATTACCTGAATTTTGGCAATTCCCAACAGTCTCAATGGGACTTGGCCCTGTTAGTGCCATTTATCAAGCACGTTTTTTAAAATATTTAGAAAATCGTGGGTTGAAAGATACTTCTGAACAGACAGTCTATGCATTCTTAGGTGATGGTGAAATGGATGAACCAGAATCAAAAGGTGCAATCACCGTTGCAACGCGTGAAAAATTAGATAATTTGGTATTTGTTATCAACTGTAATTTACAACGATTAGATGGTCCAGTGACCGGTAATGGTAAAATTATTAATGAACTTGAAGGCGTATTTGCTGGCGCAGGCTGGAATGTGATTAAAGTTCTTTGGGGTGATCGTTGGGATAAATTACTACAAAAAGACAAATCAGGTAAATTAATTCGTCTAATGAATGAAACACTTGATGGCGATTATCAGACATTAAAATCAAAAGATGGTGCATATGTACGTGAGCATTTCTTTGGCAAATATCCAGAAACTGCTGAATTAGTTAAAGATATGTCTGATGAAGAAATCTTTAGATTAAATCGCGGTGGTCAAGATCCTGCTAAAATGTTTGCTGCATTCCAGCGTGCAAAAGAAACCAAAGATCGCCCAACTGTTATTCTTGCTCACACCATTAAAGGTTATGGTATGGGTGCTGCTGCTGAAGCGAAAAATATTGCTCACCAAGTGAAAAAAATGAATATGGATGGAGTGCGTCATGTGCGTGATTTCTTCAATATTCCTGTAACAGATGAAGCACTTGAAAAATTACCTTATATCAAATTTGAAGAGCACACGCCAGAATACAAATATATTCATGAACGTCGTAATGCATTACACGGCTATGTTCCATCAAGATTAACCAAATTCTCTGGTACTGTTTCTATTCCAGCATTAAGTGAATTCTCATCACTACTTGAAGCACAATCAAAAGAAATCTCAACAACAATTGCGTTTGTCCGTGCTCTTAACATTATGCTTAAGGATAAAGAATTAGCACCACGCTTAGTACCAATTTTGGCTGATGAAGCGCGTACTTTTGGTATGGAAGGCTTATTCCGTCAAATTGGGATTTATAACCCACATGGACAGCAATATACGCCTCAAGATAAAGAGCAAGTTGCTTATTATCGTGAAGATGAAAAAGGTCAAATTTTACAAGAAGGGATTAATGAATGTGGCGCAACGGCTTCATGGTTAGCTGCTGCAACATCGTATAGTACCAATGATTTCCCAATGATTCCATTCTACATTTACTATTCTATGTTTGGTTTCCAACGTATTGGCGATTTAATGTGGGCAGCTGGCGATCAGCAAGCACGCGGATTTATGATCGGTGGTACATCTGGTCGTACAACATTAAATGGTGAAGGCTTACAACACCAAGATGGTCATAGCCACATTCAATCATTAACCATACCTAACTGTATCTCATATGATCCTGCTTATGCTTATGAAGTTGCGGTTATTATGCAAGACGGTTTACGTCGTATGTATGGCGAACAAGAAAACGTTTACTACTATATTACAACACTCAATGAAAACTATGCACAACCTGCAATGCCAGAAGGTGCAGAAGAAGGCATTCGTCGTGGTATTTATAAACTTGATACTGTTGAAGGTCAAAAAGGTAAACCGACTGTTCAGTTATTAGGTTCTGGTTCGATTTTACGTCATGTACGTGATGCGGCTGACATCTTAGCTAAAAACTATGGTATTAGTTCTGAAGTTTATAGCGTAACATCATTTACTGAACTTGCTCGTGATGGACAAGACTGTGAACGATACAATATGCTACATCCGAGTGAAACACCAAAAGTGCCTTATGTTGCACAAATTATGAATAACAATCCAGCAGTAGTTTCAACTGATTATATGAAAATTTTTGCTGAGCAAATTCGTGGATTTGTACCTGCTGAAAGTTATCGAGTGCTTGGTACTGACGGCTTTGGTCGCAGTGATAGCCGTGAAAATTTACGCCATCACTTTGAAGTTGATGCATCTTATGTTGTAGTTGCAGCATTGGGTGAACTTGCTAAACGTGGCGATATCGAAGTTAGCGTTGTTGAAGAAGCGATTAAAAAATTCGAAATCAATGCTGATAAACTTAATCCACGAATTGCATAAGAGGTTGTTATAATGAGTATTCAAATTAAATTACCCGATATTGGCGGTGATGAAGTCGAAGTGACCGAAATTCTGGTTAATGTTGGTGACAAAGTTGAAGCTGATCAGTCAATTATGACTGTTGAAGGTGATAAAGCATCAATGGAAATTCCAGCACCACAAGCAGGTATTGTTAAATCTATTTCGGTAAAAATTGGCGATAAAGTCCAAACCGGTGTAGACATTATGGTATTTGATGAACAAGGTGGTGCAGCGCCTGCAGCTCAAGCACCAGAAGCACCAAAAGTTGAAGTCGCACCAACGGCTGCTGCCACAAGTCAGACTGTTGATGTCAATGTACCTGATATCGGTGGTGATGAAGTTGAAGTGACCGAACTTTTAGTAAAAGTTGGCGATACTATATCTGTTGATGACTCGTTAATTACCGTTGAAGGTGATAAAGCGTCAATGGAAGTACCAGCAAGCATTGCTGGCACAGTTAAAAGTATCACAGTAAAAGTGGGTGATAAAGTGAAAACAGGTTCCAAAATTATGGAATTTGAAACCACAACTAGTGCAGCGCCTGCTACCCAAACAGCGCCAGCAGCTTCAGCACCTGTTGCTGAAAAAGCCGCATCAGCACCTGCACCTGCTACCACAAAATCAGCGCCTGTAGCATCAGGTAATGACTTTGTTGAAAATGATGCTTATGCACACGCAACACCATCAGTGCGCCGTTTAGCGCGTGAATTTGGCGTAAATCTCGCTAAAGTTACCGCGACAGGTCCTAAAAACCGTATTTTACGTGAAGACATTCAAGCGTACGTTAAAAATGCAGTTAAGCAAGTTGAAAGTGGTGCTGCAGGTAGTGCATTGCCAGGTTTATTACCATGGCCGAAAGTTGATTTCAGCAAATTTGGTGAAGTTGAAAGCCTACCATTAACTAAAATTCAAAAAGTATCAGGTGCAAATTTACACCGTAACTGGGTCATGATCCCACATGTGACCGAGTTTGATGAAACTGATATTACTGATTTAGAAGCATTCCGTAAGCAACAAAATGCAGAAGCTGATAAGAAGAAGCTCGATCTTAAGATCACACCTTTAGTGTTTATCATGAAAGCGGTAGCTAGCGCATTAGCAGCGTATCCGCGCTTTAATAGCTCATTATCTGAAGATGCTCAAACGCTAATCATCAAAAAATACATTAATATTGGTGTTGCTGTTGATACACCAAATGGTCTTGTTGTGCCAGTGTTTAAAGATGTTGATAAAAAAGGTATTGTTGAACTTTCTCGAGAACTTGCGGCAATTTCTAAAAAAGCGCGCGAAGGTAAATTGACTGGTAGCGATATGCAAGGTGGCTGTTTCACTATTTCTAGCCTTGGTGGTATTGGTACAACCTCGTTTACACCAATTGTTAATGCGCCAGAAGTGGGTATTTTAGGTGTATCTCGTTCTAGCATGAAACCAGTTTGGAATGGTAAAGAGTTTACACCACGCTTAATGTTACCTTTATCATTATCCTTTGATCACCGAGTGATTGATGGTGCGGATGGTGCGCGCTTCTTAAGCCATATTGTTAACGTCTTATCCGACTTACGTCGTTTAGTGATGTAATTAAGGAGATCAAATTATGAGTCAAGATGTTAAAACGCAAGTTGTGGTTTTAGGGGCTGGACCAGCGGGTTATTCCGCTGCGTTCCGCGCGGCAGACCTTGGACTAGATGTTACCCTTGTTGAACGTTATTCAACACTTGGTGGTGTCTGTTTAAATGTAGGTTGTATTCCATCAAAAGCATTACTACATGTTGCAAAAGTAATGGATGAAGCAAAATCATTAACTGAACATGGTATCCATTTTGGTACGCCGAGACTTGAATTAGACAAAGTGCGTGGCTGGAAAGAAAAAGTCATTAGTCAGCTGACTAATGGGCTTGCTGGCATGGCAAAAATGCGCAAAGTCAATGTGATTCAAGGTGAAGCGCAGTTTACTGGTAGCCATACTATGGATGTGACTTCATCAAAAGGCATCACTAAAATTACCTTTGATAATGCCATTATTGCAGCGGGTTCTCGTCCAATTAAGTTACCTTTTATTCCACATGATGATCCGCGTATTTGGGATTCAACAGATGCCTTAGCGCTAACCACCATTCCTAAAAAATTATTATTAATGGGTGGTGGAATTATTGGTCTTGAAATGGGTACTGTATACCATGCATTAGGTTCAGAAGTGGATGTGGTTGAAATGTTTGACCAAGTGATCCCAGCTGCTGATAAAGATGTGATTAAAGTCTTTACTAAGCAGATCCAAAAGAAATTCACTTTACGACTTGAAACCAAAGTGACCACCGTTGAAGCCAAACATGATGCAATTTACGTCACCATGGAAAAGAAAGACGGCAGCACCGAAACCCATACTTATGATGCGGTATTAGTGGCGATTGGCCGTACGCCAAATGGTAAGTTAATTGGTGCAGAAAAAGCTGGCGTTAACGTCACAGATCGTGGCTTTATCGAAGTGGATAAACAGATGCGTACCAACGTACCACACATTTATGCTATTGGTGATATTGTGGGGCAACCAATGCTTGCGCACAAAGGCGTACACGAAGGGCATGTGGCAGCAGAAGTCATTGCTGGTAAAAAACACTTCTTCGATCCAAAAACTATTCCTTCTATTGCCTATACTGAACCGGAAGTGGCTTGGGTGGGCTTAACTGAAAAAGAAGCGAAAGAAAAAGGCATTGATTATGAAGTGTCAATCTTCCCATGGGCTGCATCAGGGCGTGCTATTGCTTCAGATTGTTCAGAAGGGATGACAAAACTGATCTTCAATAAAGCAGATAATCGCTTGTTAGGTGGTGCGGTTGTTGGTGTGAATGGCGGTGAATTACTAGGTGAAATCACTTTAGCTGTTGAAATGGGCTGTGATGCAGAAGATATTGCATTAACTATCCATGCTCACCCAACATTACATGAATCAATCGGCTTAGCTTCTGAAATTTATGAAGGCTCAGTCACCGATTTACCTAATGCCAAGGCAAAGAAAAAATAGTGACAACAAGTCATTTATTTACTTAATAAAATGCCGTTAGCTCAAACTAACGGCATTTTTATTTTTCTGACTTTTATATTTAATTACTGAGCAGTTTAAGGTCTTTGTGTAGATTAAAATATACCAATAATTACACCGAGCGAAGTAATTGCAGTCAGAATTAAGATGACTTTTGTGGCTGTCATTTGTTTTGCAGACACTAACCACCAAGCAAGTAAAACCATAGTCAAAGGTAGTATTTTCGGGAATATACCATCAAGTACACTTTGTAACGAACGCATGCTATCACCCATTGGAATTTCCAATTGCGAATTTAGCACGATATTACCAGCAGCAAGTCCTCCAACCACCATAATTCCTAGAATATTAAAAGCATCGGTAATTCGTTTTACATTATCGCCAATAATATTATCAATGGCATTTACACCAAGTTTATAGCCATAATGAAAGCTTATATAAGAAATTAAAGGACCCAAAATACCATAAGATAAAATATAAAAGATTGGACCAATGGCATTTCCTCCCGCTGCCATTCCCATTGCAATTGATAACAAGATAGGAACGATAATGCCTTGAATTAAAGAATCGCCTATACCAGCTAATGGACCCATTAATGTTGCTTTGATATTCACCGGCAATTCTTCTGGCACATTATTACCTAATGCTATCTCTTCTTCCATTGAAGCAACAATACCATTTATGATTTGACCTGTTTGTGGTTCTGTATTGTAAAACATCGAATGTCTTGTTAATAATCGACGTTTTGCTTCTGGATCATTTTTGTAATATTTTTCAGCAAATGGGATATAAGAAAATGCCCAAGCATGTGCTTGTAATTTTTCATAGCTCATAGATGATAAATGTGTAAATCCCCATCGATACCAAATTTGACGTAATTCTTTTCTGGTTAATTTTGATTGGCTATTCATTTTTTTATCCATTTTTAGTTCTCCTATCAAAATAGATCATCATCTTCAAAAATATTTGAATTTGAGTTATTAGGTTCTTTGACAGCGGAAGATGCTGGTTTATTAATTGCCATATAATATAGATAAGCAACTAAAGCTGAAATAAACACCAACGCGATCATACTTAAACCGGCAAAAGCCAATAAAACAAAACCGGCAAAAAAGAATATAAGCTGAATTTTTGACTTAATAACGATATTCATTAACATGGCAATACCAAGCGCTGGTAAGACACCACCTAAAACAGAAATAATTTTTGTGATGACTTCAGGGACATTACTTAATAACCAATCGACTAGACCTGAACCATAGAAAATAGCTAAGAAAACAGGGACTGCTCGTAATAAAAATGTTGTTATTTGGGGGTAAAATAAATGATTTAAAATAATACCTCGAGTATTATTATGTTCTGCAGCTTGTTGTGCTTTATTATTCCAGAATGAATAAAGTGCCATTCGAGTGTTGTAAAATATTAAACCAAAAGTTTGCCCTAATAATACTGATAATGTTACTGCTACAGCGGGTTCTTTTGTTGTTGCTAAAGCTAAACCAATACCTCCATAAGCAGCATAAGTGATCTCACTATTAGTTGCTCCTCCTGTTGATAAGTTAGCGATAAAAACAGCTTGAACAGCTAAGCCACACAAAACACCCGCTTGTACATCGCCAAAAGCAAATCCAACTAATAACCCTGCAACTAACGGCCTACCTACAATATAAAAACCGCCTGACATACCAAATAACCAAGGTGATTCTATGGCGCCTAAGTAACAGAATACTCCTGTGAGTAAGGCTGGAATAAATAGTGTTGTCTCCATAATATTCTCCTCAATGAATGAGATCTATAAAGTGTCATATTTCTTTTTCATAATTGACCAAGTTTTAGGCTCATCGTCTGGTAAAAGTTGAAATTCAATCTTAATACCTTGAGCTTCAATATATTCAAAAGCTTTATAGTCATTTTCATCAATAGCGACGGTCCTTCCTAATACTTTTGCTCCTGCCCGAGTATTCATACATCCTATATTTAATGTTGGATTCAGTTTAGCTCCAGCTCTAAGTAGTTTTTCAAATGTTTGTGGGGAATCACTGATTAAAAAAAAGTTTTTAGTTGATTCCATACCTTGTTTTATTTTATCAACACCTTGTTCAACTGTATAAATTCCAATTTTTAGTGTGCCTGCAGCTGCTTTTAATACACGTTTTCGTAATTCATCCGAGGCAATATTGTCGCCTACAACAAGTATTCCATCGACGGGTCTGACTTTTGTCCAACGTGTCATTATTTGACCGTGAATGACACGATCATCTACTCTGGTTAATGTAATTGCCATAAATCTTTACTCCTATCGTATAACTTATTAAAAATCTATGTCTTCATTATTGCTTATTGTTGATGGAGCCAATAAAACCGAAGTTTGACCAGCTTCTAAAATTGAATTAAGCAGATTTGGTATATTGGATTCTTCTAATGAAGTGCCTGCTTGGATTAGCATTGGCAAATTTAATCCAGCAAATAAAAAAACTTTATCGGGATGAGCAAGCATGTAACGTAATGTTTCGTTGTAAGGTGTACCTCCCATTATGTCACTTAAGACGATCACTGTTTTATTATCGTTTATCTGTTCATCAAGAACTTTCGTTAATCTAAATGAAAAATCACCAATTCCGTTTTCATCAAGCTTGACTGCAATGAATTTTGATGTATCGCCTGCAATCATTTTATAACTTGTCAAAATCCCCTCACACAAATCACCATGTGAAGTTATAACTATTTTCATTATGATAGTACTCCTTGTGGTTATTGTTTAAATATATGTTTACATATTTTTTGGCTAAAACAAATGGATTGAGTTGTATTTTTCATTAATTGAGAAGTATGTCACGATTTTAAAGGAAACCTCATTGACAATGTTTTTATTGTTTTTAATATAATGTAAATACATATTTAAGTTGGAGAGGAATTATGAAAAGTTATTCTTTACTAGAGTTAAGCAAATTTATTGATCACACAAATTTAAAGCCGGATGCAACTACCACCATGATGGAAAAACTTTGTAAAGAAGCAAGTGACTATAACTTTAAAATGGTAGCGATTAATCAGGTTCAATCGAAATTATGTGCAGAGTTATTAAAAGATACTAAAGTGGACATAGGCGCTGCAATTGCTTTTCCGCTTGGACAAACAACTATTGAGTCAAAATGCTTTGAAACGCAAAATGCGATAGAAAATGGAGCAACCGAAATCGATTATGTGATTAATATCTCTGAATTAAAGGCTAAAAATCTGGAATATATTAAAAATGAAATGACACAAATTGTCAGTATATGTCGTAAACACAATGTTATTTCGAAAGTCATTTTTGAAAACTGTTATCTAACAGAAGAAGAAAAAATAACACTGTGTAAAATTGCTGTTCAAGTTAGACCTGACTTTATCAAAACATCGACAGGATTTGGACCTTCAGGTGCAACACTTGCCGATGTTGAATTGATGAAAAAACATGTTGGTGATATTGTTAAAGTAAAAGCAGCTGGCGGAATACGTAATGCTGAAACATTTAAAAAAATGATTGCAGCGGGTGCCGAGCGAATTGGTACAAGTGCGGGTATTGCCATTATTGAAGAGTTAAAACAAGAATTAAAAAATAGCCAAAAAGACTTTATTGAAATTTAATTAATTTATACCTAAACAGATATTTAAACCTAAAAATACCCACTAATAAGTGGGTATTTTTATTGTTAATTTACTTATTAGTGGTTCTAATAATTTAAGCTGAATGATTTAATTCAAAAATAAATGAATTGATATCTCCACGATATTTAGAAATCGAGTATTCAATTGGTATTCTGTTATGTGTATAACCAATTGAATGAAAATAAAAAATAGGGTTTCCTTCTTCAATATCTAATAAATCACTTGTTGTTTCATCTGCTTTGACAACATCTAGTTTTCTACGTATTTGCAATACCGGAAAATTCATCTTTTGCAGTACGGAATATAGCTTTTCTTGTTCAAAGTCATTATTCAAAAAGTCAGGTAAAAGTTTTAATGGTAAATAAGTAGTGACTAATACTATCGGTTTATTTTCTGCATAACGTAAACGGACTAATTTATAAATTTCATCTTGTTCATTGATTTCTAAATGGTTTGCTATATCATTAGTTGCTTTATCAATTTTGAATGTAAGAACTTGTGTTCTAGGGTGAAGACCTTTTCTATTCATTTCCGAATCATAGCTTTCAATAATATGAGTAAACTCTTGATTTATTTTCTGTTGTTTAACTATGGTTCCTCGGCGTTTTCTACGTTCTAGGTAACCATCATTGGCCAAATATTGAATTGCTTGACGTACGGTCGGTCTACTAACTTTATAAATTTTGGTCAATTCAGTTTCTTTTGGAATTAATTGACCTTGAGCATACTCTCCTGACTGAATTTTTTTCAATAAATCTTGTTGGATAAAAAGATGGCGTGGAATTTTATTTTTAGGGTTCATGATGACAACAATATGCATTAATATCTTAACACATATTAATATATTGTTTTTGTTATGTAAAACATTAATATTAATTAAAATTAATTAGTTATATTTTATTGGTTATAATTTAATTAAAAACTTTTGCCAATACTCCCTCTCCTTGATAATGATAGCATTGAGCTTCGTAAGCAATAAAAGCGGATTCTCCTTTAGTTAGGGTTAAAGTATCAAATTTTGTTTTTAGTGTGATATTTCCTATAATACAAAATAGAATTTGTGGACTGTTTACTTTTTCAACTCTTTGTTGATTATCGCTTTTAATTATTTCAAATTTAAAATCATCAACAGGAACTGGATAATCAATTTTATTTTGTTGGGTAATAGGTTGGGTTAATAATTCATTCAAAGTTAGACTTTTAAATTGAGTATTTTTTAATAGCTCATCAATGTCTAAGTGCTTATTGGTTAATCCAGCTCTTAACACATTATCAGAATTTGCCATAACCTCAAGCCCAGTGCCACTTAAGTAAGCGTGGGGTGTTTCGGCACTTAAAAACATTGCTTGTGAGGGCTGCAATTCAATAATGTTTAAAATTAAAGGCATAAAGAGCCCAATATCATTTGGATAATCTTTGGCTAGCGTTTTAATTGTTAAATAAGGCTCATCACAGAACGGTTCAATACTTTCTAATAATTGATTAATTCCTTGATGCTTTTTTTCTGGTGGTAGTGTTAGTAATGCATGAAAAAACTGTCTTAACTGCTGTTTGTTCGGATTTTTTTGTAATTGATCAATCTCTTTATTCAAAGAAAAAAGATTGATTTTAGAAAATAACTCTAAAATTTCATGAATCGGTCGAAAAGATCGCATAGCTTTAAATGGTGTTAAGGCATAAATTAGTTCTGGCTTATGATTTGGATCTTTATAATTGCGCCTTGGATCATCTAAGGCAATGCCTAGTTGGTTTTCTCTTGCAAAACCTTGTTGTGCATTTATTTTAGTTGGATGTACTTGGATGGATAGTGCTTTATTTGCGGAAAGCACTTTAAATAAATAAGGCAAAGCAGCAAATTGCTTAAAGGTTCTTGTTCCTAATATTTCTAAAGGATGGTTTTTAATAAGATCATCAAGTCTGATTTTTTGATTATGTTTATTAATAGCTAATGAACACCCTAAAGGATGATCTCCCATCCAGATTTCTGCTATGGGTTTTTGGGATGGATTTTTAAAACCAAATAATTTTGGTATATTTTCGATACTTCCCCAATCATAGTCTTTGATTTTATTTTCAAGTTTCCATATCGTTTGCTTCATCTTTATTCCCCCCCTCTACATTTATTTTGCAAGGTTAATTTATTTTTTATTCAATAGTTTAACTATACTCTTAATATAAGTTGATTCAAGTTCAATATGTATTGTTAAATAGTAGCTTAAATTAAATTTATTCCAAGTGATATCTATTTTAACTGCGCTATTATTTTCATTTTATTCAATTGCTTTATTATTGATTGCTTATACTATGATCGGAGATGACTTTGGCGATAATCCGAAACTGTATTTTCAAGGCAATTAAGTATATAATGCCTAGCAAATTCAACTAATCTCTATAAAAATATATTTTTATGAAATCTTCAATTATCAGTAAGTTAGAAGCGCTGCAAGAGCGTTATGAAGAGGTTCAAGCATTATTGTCTGATGCTTCGGTTATCGCCGATCAAAATCGCTTTCGTACACTGTCTAAAGAGTATTCACAGTTAACTGGTGTTGTTAAGTGTTTTACCGATTGGAAGCAAACTCAAGCGGATATTGAGACAGCTAAAGTAATGCTATCCGATCCTGAAATGAGCGAAATGGCGCAAGAGGAATTAAACGAAGCATTAAGCCGAATTGAAGAGCAAGAAAAGCAATTACAAGTGCTATTACTTCCTAAAGATCCTAATGACGAATATAACTGTTTTGTCGAAGTGAGAGCGGGAACAGGTGGCGATGAAGCAGCTATATTTGCTGGTGACTTAGCCCGAATGTATACACGCTATGCTGAATCACGCAATTGGCGAGTTGAAATTATGAGCGCAAGTGATGGTGAGCATGGTGGCTATAAAGAAGTGATTATGTTAGTCAGTGGCGATGGTGTTTATGGTCATTTGAAGTTTGAATCGGGTGGGCATCGTGTTCAACGTGTTCCAGAAACAGAATCGCAAGGTCGTATTCATACTTCAGCCTGTACTGTTGCTGTTTTACCCGAAGTGCCTGAGGCTGAAATGCCCGAAATTAATCCTGCTGATTTAAAAATTGATACTTATCGTTCATCTGGTGCCGGTGGTCAGCATGTTAATACTACCGATTCTGCCATTCGTATTACCCATCTACCGACTGGTATTGTGGTTGAGTGTCAAGATGAGCGCTCACAACATAAAAATAGAGCCAAAGCGATGTCGGTATTGGCTGCACGTATTCAAGATGCGGAGTTGCGCAAACGTCAACAAGAAGAAGCTTCAACAAGACGTAATTTATTAGGATCGGGTGATCGTTCAGATAGAATTAGAACATATAACTATCCACAAGGTCGAGTTACTGATCATCGAATTAACCTAACGCTTTATCGTTTAGACGAAGTGATGGCAGGGAAGTTAGAGATGCTAATCGATCCAATTGTACAAGAATATCAAGCAGATCAACTAGCCGCTTTATCGGAACAAGATGAATGACTTACTTACAATGGCTTAAGTGCGCATCTCAAACGTTAACAGATAGTGAAAGCCCAAAGCGTGATGCCGAGATTTTACTGAGTTTTGTTACGCAAAGAACGCGAACCTTTTTAATGGCATTTAGCGAAACATTGCTTACGGATGATGAGTTGATTGTTTTATCTGAATGTTTAAAACGCCGGCAAAACGGTGAACCTATCGCTTATATTACTGGCGAAAAAGAATTTTGGTCTTTAAAGTTTAATGTTTCTAACGCTACGTTAATCCCTAGACCTGATACCGAAAAATTAGTCGAATTAGGTTTAGAGTATCTACCTAAAGTGCCCTGTGAAGTATTGGATCTTGGTACGGGGACCGGTGCGATAGTTATCGCTATGGCAACTGAGCGTCAAGACTGTTTATTTACTGCAATTGAAAAGAATAAAGATGCATTAATTTTAGCTCAGCAAAATGCAGCTCAAATTGGAGTAAATAATGTTTATTTTTTACAAGGAGATTGGTATAAACCAATAAAAAACCGCAAGTTTTCAATGATTGTTAGTAATCCTCCTTACATTGAACCAACAGATATTCACTTATCACAAGGTGATGTGCGTTATGAACCTAGAAGCGCACTCGTTTCTGAAGATGATGGTTTAGCTGATATCAAACTTATTGTACAAGGTGCAACTAAGCATTTAAACCAATATGGTTGGTTACTGATAGAACATGGTTGGAAACAAGGCGAGGTAGTGCAAACCATTTTTAAACAACACGGATTTCAATTAGTAGAAACCTTCACCGACTATAGTGGTAATGATAGAGTTACACTGGGTCGCTGGTTTAAACCTTAACTAGGAAAATTTTATTATGCAGCAAAAAAAAGTAAACGTTGGTGACATTACTGTTGCCAATGATCTACCCTTTGTACTATTTGGTGGTATGAATGTACTTGAATCTCGTGATTTAGCAATGAAAATCTGTGAGCATTATGTCACTGTCACTGATAAGCTGAATATTCCTTATATTTTTAAAGCGTCTTTTGATAAAGCGAATCGCTCTTCAATACATTCTTATCGTGGACCAGGTTTAGAAGAAGGGCTTAAAATCTTCCAAGAGCTTAAACAGCAGTTTGACATTAAAATTATTACTGATGTCCATACTGAAGCGCAATGTCAACCGGTTGCTGATGTGGTTGATGTGATTCAATTACCGGCTTTTTTAGCAAGGCAAACTGATCTAGTTGTTGCAATGGCGAAAACAGGTGCAGTTATTAATGTCAAAAAACCACAATTTGTCAGTCCTGGGCAAATGGGTAACATTGTTGAGAAATTTGAAGAAGCTGGTAATAACCAAGTTATCCTTTGTGATCGCGGTAGTTGTTTTGGTTATGACAACTTGGTGGTTGATATGCTTGGTTTTAACATTATGAAAAAAGCAAGCAAAGGCTCACCAGTTATTTTTGATGTTACTCATGCGCTGCAATGTCGTGATCCAATGGGAGCAGCATCTGGCGGGCGTCGTGGTCAAGTAACTGAACTGGCTCGTTCTGGTATGGCTGTTGGTATTGCTGGACTATTTTTAGAATCACACCCGGATCCGAGTCATGCAAAATGTGATGGACCATCCGCGTTACCACTTAATAAACTAGAGCCTTTCTTAAAACAGATGAAAGCTATTGATGAGTTAGTAAAAAGTTTTGATGAGATTGATACAGAAAATTAACTTTAAATGTTTTCTTAAAAGTTATTTGATTTGATGGTAAATAAATATATTAATAAAAAAGAGAAATGTGAATCATTTCTCTTTTTTATTTGTTATATCAGCAAACTAGAAAATGCTAATTGTATAGAAGAACTGAAATAACTTTAGGTTAAAAATAAAATATTTTTATTTTTTTACCTGATAAGAATAATGCATCAGAAAGAGAATTAATAATATTTAATGAAGTGTTTCCATTAGCTCAACTTCATCAAAATCGTCATCGCTTCCATCTTCAAAATAAGTGCCCCAACCATCATAATTGACGCCAAATTGGACAGTAAGGGTGAGGATTTCGGCAATTTGCGCATTGATTAATTCAGCATTAAGCGGACTTTCGGCAATGATATCAAAACCGATAACAACGTTACCAGCATCATCAACATCTTCATCAGGATCGGTTGCTTCATAGCCTAACTTATAAGCTTCTACTGCTATTTTTTCTAGTTTATCAAAATCTTGCGATGAAACATGATGTTCAATAATATAAAGCGCATGAGGATCGCTACCATCTTCTAACAATTCTTGAATAATAGCGTTAGTATCTTGCTGAGCAAGAATAATTTGATCTTTCATAATATACCTTTTAGTGGTCATGCAAATTGTGTGGTATATTACACGTTTCAAAATAATTTTCGAGAAAAAAGTGATCGTTGATTTACATTCTCATACTACGGCATCAGATGGTGTTTTAACGCCAAGCGATCTTGTCAAAAGAGCGGTGGATAGCCAAATCGATATTTTGGCTATTACCGATCATGACACCGTTAAAGGCTTACCTGAAGCTCAACAAACAATTGCTAATGAAAATTTGCCTGTTAAATTAGTTTGTGGTGTTGAAATATCAACGGCTTGGAAAAATAACGAAATCCATATTGTGGGACTCAATATTGATATTGAGCATCCTCAATTATTGACACTATTATCATCACAAGAGCAAGGACGAATTAATCGAGCGTTGGCAATAAGCCAAAAATTGGCAAAGGTTAGTATTGAAAATGCTTATCAACAAGCGCAACAATTTGCGAAAGGAGACATTGTTTCGCGAGCTCATTTTGCAAGATTTTTAGTTGCTAAAGGTTATGTTAAGGACATCAAACGCGCATTTAAAAAATACCTAGGTAAAGGGGGATATGCTTATGTGCCTCCAACATGGTGTAGTATCGCTGATGCGGTTAATAACATTCACATGGCAGGAGGGCAAGCGGTGCTTGCGCATCCAAGTCGTTATGATCTAACCTTAACTAAATTGAAATTGTTACTGAGTGAATTCAAAGACTGTGGTGGTGATGCAATTGAGGTTTCGCAAAGCAGGCAAACGCAAGATGATTTACATCAACTAGCTAAATTAGCCAATGAATTTGACATGTTAGCATCGCAAGGTTCGGATTTTCATGATTTAGTTAATTATTTGGATTTAGGCAAAACAATGCCATTGCCAGGTAGTGTTACGCCAATTTGGCATAATTGGAAACGCTAAATAAATTAAGACTAAATGACTTTATATTGACGTTTTGCCTAAATATTGATGGCATTGAACTAAACACTAAAAATTGATATAGAATAAATTATGAGCCAAATTTTTTATATTCACCCAGATAATCCTCAAACCCGATTATTAGATCAAGTTGTTAAAATATTAAATGATGGCGGTGTTATCGCTTTTCCGACCGATTCAGGCTATTCATTAGGGTGCTTACTGGATAACAAACATGGTGTTGATCGCATCTGCCAAATTCGTCAGTTGGATAAACATCACAATTTTACATTAATGTGCCGTGATCTTTCTGAGCTATCTTGCTATGCTTTTGTTGATAATACGACTTTTCGATTATTAAAAAATAATACACCGGGCAAATATGTCTTTATTTTACAATCGAGTAAAGAGGTTCCACGTCGATTAATGAACGAAAAACGTAAAACCATTGGATTACGTGTACCAGATAATAAAATTGATTTAGCCCTACTTGAATTATTAGGGCAACCATTAATGACCGCGACGTTAATTTTACCTAATGATGACCAAGCGCAATCCGATCCCGACGAAATAGAAGATAGAATAGGACACCAGCTTGATGCGATTGTGCATGGAGGCTATATTGGTGAACAACCCACTACTGTGATTGATTTAACTAATAGCTATCCAGAAATTATTCGTCAAGGAAGTGGAGATACTAAACCATTCGAATAAATGACCGTTTTTTATTGTCAACATTCAGACAATAAAGTGAATAGAAAAAATGATACCTGAGAAGGTAACAGCGAGGATAATATGAAAAATAGCAGATCTGCATTACCACAATTTTCCAAAAAAAACAGTAACCTTAAGGCTAAAGAAAACAAAGCCAATGAAAAACCGAAAAAGCCAATTGCATCAACAGCAAAACGTAAAACATCGGCACATGACAACACAGAAAAGTTACAAAAAGTATTAGCTAATTTAGGACATGGTTCACGTCGCGAAATTGAAGCGATGATTATAGCTGGTAAAATCAGTGTCGATGGTAAGATTGCCATATTAGGTGATCGGGTTGACGTTAATGCCAGTCCTAAAGTTCGCATCAATGGTCATTTAGTTCCACTTAGAAGCAAAGAAAAAGAAGTTTGCCGAGTGCTTGCTTATTATAAACCTGAAGGTGAAATTTGTTCGCGCAATGATCCTCAAGGACGAGCAACTGTTTTTGAACGTTTACCCCGTTTAAAAAATGCACGCTGGATTAATATTGGGCGGCTTGATATCAATACATCAGGTTTATTATTGTTTACCACAGATGGTGAACTTGCAAATCGCCTAATGCACCCACGCCACGAAATTGAACGCGAATATGCCGTGCGTGTATTCGGTAAAATTACCGATCAGCAGATATTTCAGTTACGTAAAGGTGTACAGTTAGAGGATGGTCCAGCATCATTTAAATCGATAAAAGTACAAGGTGGCGATGGAATTAATCAATGGTTTAATGTTGTGATAACCGAAGGCCGTAATCGAGAGGTTCGTCGTATGTGGGAAGCGGTAGAAGTGCAAGTTAGCCGATTATTACGAATCCGCTACGGTAATATCACTTTACCTAAAGGATTATCGCGTGGAACATGGATGGAATTAGGCATTAATTCAGTAAATTATTTACGAGAACTTGTCGGTCTACCACAAGAAGTCAAGAGCTTTACCACTCATTCTGCTTCAGATAGACGAATTATCAAACCCAAACGAGCTAAATTAACCAATTTATCAAAAATATCGCGCTCACCACGTCAAGGGACAACAAAAAAATAAACTCTATATACCCTTAAATAATACACTTTATTTAAGGGGGAAGAACAGCCAAAACACCAATTAAAAACTTAAATAAAATCAATATGTTTTCTGATCTGTTTTTGGAAAAGGAACAATTCACTCAAAACAGGAAAAGAGTGATCGGTTAGTTTATTATTGAATTTGGTGACAGAATTAACTGTCACCTTTAATTCATACGTGGACGACGGATAAGAACGTAGCTAATATTTTTTTGTTTAGGAGTAGAGGCACATACGGCATTTTTCTCTTCATGTTCACTACGGCAATGGTATTTACTATTGTGAGCGTGTACATCACAATATTTTTTTTCATTTATATCCCATACATAATACCTTCTCATAGCTACTCCTTTTTGCTTCTCAAGATCTGGCCCAAAAGATCCGGGATAAGCACTTTGAACTACATCACTCCATTCACTAAATAATGAACCTATTTCACGTGTATATCTAGTATACCCAGTACCACTGTCAAACGGCGCATTACTTATTTCATTTGAGTGGCTTACATGATAATGCCCACTTTTGGCGTTACATGCAGCTA
>NZ_FMAQ01000002.1:123230-374141 GCF_900094945.1 Gilliamella bombicola | reverse complement strand
ACAACATAATCTTAGGTGTTTTTTGGTGAGTTGCTTTTGTGTTAAAAAGCAATGTAATTACATCCAAAAAGTGGTCAGGAAAGGTATTGATTTTATTGAGGTTTTTATTTTGCTATTTTTAAGCTAAATCAATCACTTAAACAACCTAAGCAAAGCGCTGACACACAACAAATCAACAAAACCACAAATAGCGCCCTAATAACAGCAAATTAACCGCTCCAAACCCTTTTTTTAACGAAAATTTAAAATTAAATAAAATCAACAAATTATAAAACACCTCAAAAAAAGGGTTTTCAAAGATGAAATTGTTGTTTATCTTTATACAACAAGATTTATCAAATCTTGAGTTCTACCTTAACGCCGTATAGGCGGTTTAGAAACCAACAAAATTTGTAATATATCTATTCACTATCCTTAACGCCGTATAGGCGGTTTAGAAATGATAACCGATACAAAAACCTATCTCTGATCACCTTAACGCCGTATAGGCGGTTTAGAAAGGTACTCAGTCACAAGCGCCACTTAAGGGCTTCCTTAACGCCGTATAGGCGGTTTAGAAATAAATTTATTATTTTGCACTAAAATTTTTTGACCTTAACGCCGTGCAGGCGTTTAATTAAAATAAAATAAATCATATAATTATAAAAACATAATATCTTCCAAAAAAGATGGTTATGTTGTTTGTCTTGTTCCGGCGTCAGAATGTGCCGACAACAGATCGAGGTTAGCACGCCAAACAGGGATGTTTGGCGAGTTTGTGCTTCGTCGGGAGCGCATCATAGCCGGTGCGTTAAGACCGAGCGCCGGCGTCGGGTAGCCGTAGGCCACATTCTGCAGCCAAAGCGTGGGTTGTTAGGGAATTCGCTTTAATTCCCTAACTCGGACGTGGTCACTGTGGCTATTTTGTTTACCAAAGGTCAAAACGTCCGAAACCACCGTACCTAATTCATTCTATCCACCAACCCAAAAAGGCCTGATTTTCCGCTCAAAAATCGGTCAGAAAAGGTATTGATTTTATTAAAGTTTTTATTTGGTGGTTTTTAGCCAAAACCACCACCCAAACCCTTCCCAAAAACACACCAACATAAGCTGACTTAAGCCTTAACAAAACCTTAAAATTTTTAACAAAAAACTAGCGCATTCTTAATTAATCGGTTATAATTCAATCTCTTTCAAAACAAGAGAGAGCTCATCAGTTAAGCAGTCAGTTTTAAAAAATTTAAATAAAACAAAAAATTACTTGACAGGATAATCGAAATGCGCTACCATGCATGGCATCTGGCATCTGGCATCTGGCCTGCCAAACCTACGCCCTAAATCTTTTTCATTTTCGCTGTAGTCTAAATCAGACTCAGTTCTTATTTGTATCACCTAAATTATCAAAATCATTGCATTTAACGAAGTCGCCATGTTTATCGGCAGTGTTATCACCAAGGCCGAGACACTTATCTTTTCTATCTAAATTATCAGACTTACTTAAATTATTTAGATTACCTAAATTGCCGTTGTTCTTTGCGTTGCTACTCTTATTGTCGTATGCGCAGTGTTCTATAGCATTGACGGCAAATACATCAAAGGAAATAGAGGGTAGTGCGCCATATTTAACGTTCGACGGTGGTCGGACAAAGGTAACAGATGCAGACAATTTGTTGTCTATAAGATTGCAGGATGGTCGGGTTATCACGCCATCTACTAATCCATCAAGTGCAGCAAATCCGATAAGTTTGCCGTATGTGGGGAGTAACTTAGGTCATATAACAATGGTCGTCCCGTCATCACAGAGTTCAATTAGTATGAATGATTTGGTTGTTCAGGGTAATTGGGAAGATGATGATGGGGATGGACAGGGGGCTAATGGAGTAACGGCTACAGGGAGTATATCGGTATCGTTTACGGATAAAAATGGCAATACTGTTAATCGTAGTGATGCATTGGATATATGTAATGCTCCTTATAGGGTAAGGTTAGTAAGTACAGAAGGAAGTTTAACTACCCAGTATGGGGTGCCAAGGAGTAGTAATTTCGGTGGAGCTATGGTGGATTATTATATCAACCCGTATAACACTGTTGCTCGTGTTTGTTACGCAAGGCCGAATTTGTACTTCGGTGGTACTGGTGCTACAGTTAATAATATCCGTGACGATTCCCATTACGCAGGCCCATCTAACATATGGAGTCCTACAAAGGGCTTTTTAACTCAATCTAATGATTATTCATCTTACGACCAAAATTTTCCGACAACGGGTGCTGATGGATTGTATTTTGATTTAGAGTTGCCTGCTGGAGTAGATGGAAGTCAGTTGACGTGGCCTGTTGTCACGAATGGTAGTATAAGAGCAACGGTAAGTTGGACAAAGCCGCGTTCTGGTGCATTCACAGACCCACATGGAAATATTCTACAAGCCGATGAATGGATTAGAGATAAATCCAGTTATGTCACACGGGTAACGTTAAGCGGTCCTAGGGCGGATAGAACTCAGATAAATACAAATAATCCTAGTCCTCTAGCCGTACCATCTTTGCCGCAGAAATTTGAGTTGGTTGGTAGAGATAGTCGAGGTAATGAGGTGAGGTATGGATTTGTGTTAAAGCAATGGTTCGTCCATCGTGGTAAAAAATGGGATAGTCAGTATAATCAAATATCTTGGTGTAGTAGTTTGGGTTATCGTTTACCACAGGTCAAGGATTTAACTAACGCGGTGCGCACAAATAGTCCTTCTATTTCTGGCGCCAGGCCTAGTTCACCTGCTAGTTATTATCAGCGTCACATAGGTGCTGGTTTTTTCACGGAGTGGGGCGTCATGTACCGCTACGCTGATGTGGGCTTCGTCCACTACGGCTACTGGACGAGTGACACAACAGGTAGCAATGGGTTCGATGTCTACTCACAAAGCGGAGACATCTACAGCGACAGCGTTTCCGATAGCCGCTACGCTGTTTGCTCCTCACCTTAACTTTTATTTCATAGTCCTTAATCCTTGGGCCACGGGGGGTTATAGTGCAGATAGAGGATAATTTATCAAAGAATAAAGACCCCGCGTACGTTGGGGCATTTCCCTTAGGGTTGCGCTGTTGCGGCGAAGCCACAATCGCGCCGCCCCCGCCGCCGACGCTGAAAGCGTGGTTGGCAATTCTAATGATTACGTTGTGGTGGTTTAAATTTGTGGTCTATTTATAGTACGGCAAGGTTTCGGACGTTTTGACCTTTAGTGAACAAAATAGCTACAGTGACCACGTCCGAACAAAGGGAATTAAAGCTAATTCCCTTTGCAATCCCACGCTTTGGCTACAGAATGTGGCCTACGGCACTACTCGTATCATCCTGATACTCGCCTCTACGAGGCCATCTTCGCTGTGCTCAGATGTTCAAATTTGTTCCAGACAAATTTGTCCGACGCCGTCGCTCGGTCTTAACTCACTGTTTGTGGACGTGCTCCCGGTGCACCACAAACTCGCCAAACGTCCTGTTTGGCGTGCTAACCTCGCTCTGTTGTCGGCACATTCTGACGCCGGAGCAAGACAAACAACATAATCTTAGGTGTTTTGGGGTGAGTTGTTTTTGTATTAAAAAACAATGTAATTACATCCAAAAAGTGGTCAGGAAAGGTATTGATTTTATTTATTTTTTCGTTTAATTCAAAACACACCAAATTATTCAATATAACTATAGCTATATTACCACTAAGGCAAAAACTTCCCAAAAAAACCTAATCTTATCAATCCAACAATTCGTTAGCTATCAAGCAATTTTGTAAAAATGTGGTATAGATCATGGGTTTAGGACTTATGTCCTAGTTGAAAGCGAAAAGCCATTACTATACTTAAGGTCATTTTTTCAAATAGTTAAGAAATATTATGACAGCACATATTAATGCAAAGAAAAATGATTTTGCTCAAACCGTTATTATGCCTGGTGATCCTTTGCGAGCAAAATTTATTTCCGAAACTTATTTAACAGATGCAAAGCAAGTTTGTAATGTACGTAACATGTTAGGTTATACCGGAACATATAACGGTATTCCTGTTTCTGTTATGGGACACGGAATGGGGATTCCGTCAATTACGCTTTATGCCCATGAATTAATCAATGATTTTAATGTAAAGCGTATTATTCGTATCGGTAGTTTAGGTGCAACGCAGCACAGCGTAAAAATGCGTGATGTGATTTTAGCCGTTGCCGCTGGGACTGATTCAATAACTAATCAAAAAAGAGCAAATGGTTATAACATTGCTACTTCTGCTACTTTTTCTTTATTACATAGTGCTTATGAAACTGCCAAAGTTATGAATATCCCCGTTAAGGCTGGCAATGTCTTTAGTGGTGATCTTTATTATGATCCTGATGAATCGTTAATTAGTACTTTAGAAAAATCAGGCGTTCTAGGTATTGATATGGAGGTGGCCGGTTTATATGGTATTGCTCAACAATTCAATATTGAGTCTTTAGCTATTTTAACTGTTTCTGATCATTGCCTAACTGGTGAGGAAACCTCTGCAGAAGAAAGACAGCTGACATTTAACAATATGATTAAGCTAGCCTTACAAGTTGCTATTAAACCTTGAATTACCATGCTAAATCATTTTTAGGATAATGTTATGAAACATAAGCTGTTACTCACCCTAATTAGTTTTTTGGCTAATTTTATTATGGCGGGTTTTGCCAGCCAATTTGGTATGTTAATCGAACCGATTGCACAATGTTTTCATGCTGATGTCAGTACGATTGCTTTTATCTTTTCTTTACTTAATGGTGGGGCGTTAGTTGGTACTATTTTAGCTTTTTTCTTGATCGATATTATTGGTATCAAACGCATCACTCTATTAAGTTACATACTTATTGTTGTATGTACATTGATGTTGTATTTCACTAATTCATTAATAGTGTTAGATATTTGCATGTCATTAATCGGTTTGTGTGGTGGTGTTGGGCTATGTATCGCAGGAACAATAGTCGTTTCTATTTGGCAAAATAGAGTCCAAAGCACTATGTTGGTTGTGCAAGATGCAACGTTTAATATTGCTGGTGTTATCTTTCCGCTTATTACCACTTATGCTTTAACCCATTCTTTATCGTGGGCGAGTAGCTATTTAACGGTGGGTCTTATTGCGGTATTGACGCTAGTGATTATTTTGGTTACCAATTTTGATTTGATCATAACTTCTAAAGAGGTTGAAAAACAAAATAATAATCAAAAATCAGAATGGAATTTTGGCATTTTATCGGCTGGTATAGGGTTATTTTTGGCTATGTTGGCTTTATACACTTTTCTAACTTGGGCACCACTTTTTGTTAGTCAAAAATTTACGATTAGCTTTGAAGATGCCGGAAATATCATTACGCAATATTGGGCTGCTGCATTAATTGGGGCGTTAGTTTCAACCGCTATTGTTTCACGAGTTAAAATTCATCATTTTTTTATGACAATCATTTTGTTAGCCTTTGTGATAACAATTGCGATTGTTAATACTCAGGATCTTAATCACATTAGTTATTTCACTTATGGCTATGGATTTGTTTGTTCTGCACTATATAACTCTTTTGTTGCCTATGGGGTTACATTTGTTAAAAATGCATCAAGTAAAAATGTGTCTTTTATTCTTGTTAGCGGTAGTGCTGGGGCAATGTTTAGCCCTGCAATTAGTTCTTTATTCCAAGAATATTTTGGTACGCAAATTATTATGAATGCAATTCCAGTTTTTTATGCAGTTATTATTGTAATGTTGGTTATTTCTCAGTTGTTGAAGCGGAAAAATAACCTGAAGTGAAGGGAAATATCATGAGGAATTATTATAAATTATCAAAGTTAACATTAAGCATGCTTTTGATTTGGTTTGGTGTTGCTAACGTTAATGCTGCTGATTATAAAGATGGTAACTTACATAAAAATGATTATGGTTGGTTGCAGTTAAATTTGATGCAAAGTGTCGATGCTAAAATACCGTATGATATAAAAAATGATACTTATCTTGAGACGGAGTTTGGTGCTCGATATGGTGTTTTGGATCTATATGGCTATGTTGATATCTTCGACATTTTTGATCGTAAACATGATGATCGATATGGGGGCGATAATTTCTTTGCTAAAATTTCACCAAGAATTTCACTTGATGGTCTATTCCAATCGGATTTTTCGTTTGGAGCAGTTAAAGAGTTGTATATTGCTAGTGTAAATAATATTGGTGATCGAGAGTTGTTTGAACAATATTTAGGAATAGGCGCCGATGTGGATATGCCATGGTTTGGTGTGATGGGTATGAACGTTTATGCGCGCTATGTTCGTGAAAACTATAATGAACCTAATGAAGGTAAGTGGGATGGTTATATGTATTCAACAAGTTGGTCAAAACCCATTTATCAATTTACTAATCAAAGTACAATCAATTATCAAGGCTATTTTGATTATCAATTTGGCGCCAATAAAATAACCGATAACTCATTGTATAGTAATAATGCTATTGAATGGTATAATGGTTTTTATTGGCATAGTGATCATATGGCATTGGGTTATGGATTAAAGTATTTTCATAATATGTCATTGATTAAAAATAAATCTGGAGCAGGGAAAACCAGCGGTATCGGTCATTATTTTAGTTTTAGTTATAAATTTTAATTAAAATAATGTTATATTTTAAAAAATAATTTTTTGAATAAAAACGATAAGTTATACGATGGTGGCTAAAATTATATGCAGTTGAAGTCTTTAAATAAAGGTCGGTTTAGTACATATTGGAAAAATAACAATAATTTGATTGAGTCCGTTATTAAACAATGTGTTGTTGAAACAAAAATTGTCGATGAAAAATCGGTTTTGTTCCGTCAGGGTTGTAAGGTTAATGATTTAGTTCTAGTTTATAATGGAATGATTTCTATCCGTTACGAAGCCGCTAATGGACGTCGTTTTCATCTTGGTACGCTTGATTGCGATGAACACATTCTTGGTGAAATGGAATTCTTTACGGGGTATTTATGCCAATTTGATATCATTGCTGAAGAGGCGTTAACATTGTCAATTGTTAGCGCCGATAAATTATATCAATCGTTGATTGAATACCCTAAATTAGCATTGTTTTTTGCTACTGCAATTGCTTTTGATTATCAAGATACGTTAGATATTTTCTTAAAGAGAACTTTATATTCAATTTGTTATAATATTGCGTTCGATCTTTATCAGCATTATTTAAATATACATCCAGTAAGTAGTTTCCAAAAAAACTACTTAGAAGCAGAACGTTTTGGTACCACCGATCGTGTTTATCGTCGAGCTGTGAGTGAGCTAGTTAAATTAGATATTGTTGAAAAAAATGAAGGAAAACTAGAAATCAAAAGTATGGAAAAGCTTAAAGAATTTATTAAATGCAATGATAAGATTTCAGATTAGGATATTGTTGAATATTTTATATTCAACAAATGAATAGATAAAAACGCGCCACTATGCAATATAATATTATGGCTATAAATAGCCTATGCAATGTGGCTATTTTATCTATTAATCTAAACATCTTATGTTGAGCTACTAACAAATAAAATAGAAAAAATTTTACAAATCCATACAATGAAAACATCAATTAAAACTCATTATTCAATTGTGAGGTAAGGCGGATTCTGTTATACTGCATTCCCGTCTGATTCTTGTATGTTGTATTGGTTTTGATGTCTAAAAATCGATGCAATATTGTTCTAATAAATTAATAATGGTCTAATATTAATGGTCACGAATTATATTTTTGTTACAGGCGGTGTCGTTTCTTCTCTTGGTAAAGGCATTGCCGCAGCATCTCTCGCTGCAATTTTAGAAGCCCGCAATTTAAAAGTCACCATGCTCAAGCTTGATCCCTACATTAATGTCGATCCGGGCACAATGAGTCCTATTCAACATGGTGAAGTGTTTGTGACTGAAGATGGAGCTGAAACCGATCTTGATTTGGGTCATTATGAACGTTTTATTCGCACTAAAATGACGCGAAAAAATAATTTCACTACAGGTCGTATTTATTCTGATGTGTTACGCAAAGAGCGTCGTGGCGATTATTTAGGAGCAACGGTTCAAGTTATACCACATATCACTAATGCAATTAAATCACGCGTGATTGATGGGGCAAAAGGTTTTGATGTTGCCATTGTTGAAATCGGTGGTACAGTAGGTGATATTGAATCTCTTCCATTTTTAGAAGCGATCCGTCAATTAGCGGTGGATGTGGGTCGTGAACACACGTTATTTATGCACTTAACGTTAGTGCCTTATTTAGCATCTGCTGGTGAAGTTAAAACCAAACCAACGCAGCATTCAGTGAAAGAGTTACTGTCAATTGGTATTCAACCGGATGTATTAATCTGCCGTTCTGATCGTATTATTCCTGCTCATGAACGGGCTAAGATCGCACTATTTTGTAATGTGCCTGAGCGTGCTGTTATTTCGCTTAAAGATGTTGATTCTATTTACAAAATACCTGCGTTATTAAAATCGCAAAACTTAGATACCTTCGTTTGCAAACGATTTAATCTTGAATGTAAAGAAGCCGATTTATCGCAATGGGAACAAGTGATTTATGAAGAAGCGAACCCAGTGGGTGAAGTAACCATTGGTATGGTGGGTAAATATATTGCTTTACCGGATGCTTATAAATCAGTGAATGAAGCGTTAAAACACGGGGGATTAAAAAATCGTTTAACGGTGCACATTCGTTATATTGATTCAGAAGATCTTGAATCGCGTGGAACAGAATTACTTCAAGGCTTAGATGCGATCTTAATTCCAGGTGGATTTGGTTATCGTGGCGTTGAAGGTAAAATTATGGCAGCTCGTTATGCGCGTGAAAACAAAATCCCATATTTAGGTATTTGCCTTGGTTTACAAGTGGCTATGATCGAATATGCACGTAATGTTGCAGGTATTAAAGATGCTAACTCAACCGAATTTGTTAAAGATTGTGCAAACCCAATTATTGCTTTAATCACAGAATGGAGCGATGAATCTGGCAATGTAGTACAACGTAATGAAAATAGTGATTTAGGTGGCACAATGCGTTTAGGTTCGCAAATTTGCCATTTAGAGCCTAATTCATTAGTATACGATATGTATAAAAATGAGTCGATTACTGAGCGTCATCGTCATCGTTATGAAGTGAATAATAATTTATTACCTGAAGTGGTTAAAGCTGGGTTAAAAGTGACTGGTCTTTCAACGGATAGAAAGCTAGTTGAGATCATTGAAGTTCCAGATCATCCATGGTTTGTTGCGTGTCAGTTCCATCCGGAATTCACCTCTACACCACGTGATGGACACCCACTGTTTAGTAGTTTTATTAAGGCTGCCAAAGCTTATCAAGAGCAGCAACAAAAATAGTTTTGAATTAAAATTTTTAATATATCTGTCATATAGAGGAAAATAACATGGCAAAAATCGTTAAAGTACATGGTCGTGAAGTCATCGACTCTCGTGGTAATCCAACTGTTGAAGCCGAAGTTCATTTAGAAGGCGGTTTTGTTGGCCTTGCAATTGTTCCATCAGGTGCATCAACGGGTTCACGTGAAGCGTTAGAACTTCGTGATGGTGACAAATCTCGCTTTTTAGGCAAAGGCGTATTAAAAGCAGTTGAAAACGTAAATGGACCAATCGCTAAAGCTGTTGTTGGTAAAGATGCATTAGATCAAGCTGCTATTGACCAAATCATGCTTGATTTAGATGGCACTGATTTCAAATCTAATTTAGGTGCTAACTCAATTCTTGCCGTATCTTTAGCAACCGCTAAAGCTGCCGCAGCTGCTAAAGGTGTTCCTCTTTATCAACACATTGCTGACCTTAACGGCACTCCAGGTCAATACTCAATGCCATTACCAATGATGAACATCATTAATGGTGGTGAGCACGCGGATAACAACATTGACTTACAAGAATTTATGATTCAACCAGTTGGTGCTAAAACAGTACGTGAAGCAATTCGCATGGGTTCTGAAGTATTCCACAACTTAGCTAAAGTATTACATGCTAAAGGCATGAACACTGCTGTTGGTGATGAAGGTGGTTTTGCGCCTAACTTAGATTCAAATGCTGAAGCGTTAGCTTGCATTAAAGAAGCGGTAGAAAAAGCTGGTTATGTATTAGGTAAAGACATTACTTTAGCGATGGACTGTGCTGCTTCTGAATTTTATAACAAAGAAACAGGTAAATATGTATTAAAGGGTGAAGGTAATAAAGAGTTCACTGCACAAGAATTTACTCACTACCTAGAAGGTTTAACAGAACAATATCCAATCGTATCAATTGAAGATGGTTTAGATGAAAGCGATTGGGAAGGTTGGGCATACCAAACTAAAGCTCTTGGCCACAAAATTCAATTAGTGGGCGATGATTTATTTGTAACTAATACTAAAATCTTCAAACAAGGTATTGAAAAAGGTATTGCTAACTCTATCTTAGTTAAAGTAAACCAAATCGGTACATTAACTGAATCTATCGCTGCAGTTAAAATGGCTAAAGATGCCGGTTATACCGCTGTTATCTCTCACCGTAGTGGCGAAACAGAAGATTCAACAATTGCTGATTTAGCAGTTGGTTTAGCTGCTGGTCAAATTAAAACTGGTTCAATGAGCCGTTCTGACCGTGTTGCTAAATATAATCAATTAATCCGTATTGAAGAAGCTTTAGGTTCAAAAGCACCATTCAATGGTTTAAAAGAAGTTAAAGGTCAATAATTAGTTTTTATAAACTAAATTATCACTAAAAAACGGTGACCAGTTCACCGTTTTTTATTTTCATATAATTTTAACCTACTTAATGTAGGAATGGTTGCACCGACTAAAGTTGTGTTGTACTCTTATTGTTTGATTTTTTTATGACTTATTAATAACTAATCCGTATTGATTAATTTAGTCGCCCTATAATTGTTAAAATAACTAACTCGATTTAAAGTTCTACTTATGAATAATATTACGAATATGTCTCAGCCAAAAAGTAAATGGCAACTCTTTAACTGGCTCTATACCGGTAAATTATCGCTAAACGAATTATGGCTTAACCCGACCTATCGTTATAAGTTTTTTTTAAGAACCTTGTTCTTAAGCCCAATTACTCTCAAATGGCTTGATAAATTAAGACAGTATCCATTGCTTGGCTATTATTTCTCGTGCCAAACTAATTTACCATGTAAATTACAACGTCCTTATTTGGCATCTTGTTTGAGCCAAAAAGAACGTTATGATGCATTGGCCTACCATTATGACTTTTTAGCAAAACAACCCGATAGCGTAACTAAAGCTTTTTATAATCCGCAATCGCCTTTTGTATTGGCGAATGTTGCTGTTAAAAATGAAACGAATATCCAAATTGCCGTTCAAGCTCGTAACAAATTTGCCAGAGAAGGCGAAGTAAGCCTTTATTTTTATGATAGCGATGGAATTGATTTAACTACATTAACGTTTTCAATTGTTGAATATCAAGGCAAGCCAACGCTCTTTATTGCTGGATTACAAGGCACAGGACACGATGACGCACGTACTCGCGTACAAAAAGCAACTAAAGCCTGCTATGGGCTATTTCCTAAACGTGTTGCAGTTGAAGCTGTATTAACTGTTGCCCGTTACTATCAATTAACGCAAATTGTTGCCGTGGGTAACAAAACTCATATTTATAACAATTGGCGCTATAATAGCCGTCAAGAACGCATTTTGTCTGATTATGACGATTTTTGGTTAACCCTTGATGGAAAACAAGATACTAATGGTTTATTTATACTACCAAACCAAATTAATCGAAAATCAATTGAAGAAATTGCCAGTAAAAAACGCTCAGAATATCGTAACCGCTATGCGTTATTGGATCAGCTTCAAATTAATATTGAGCAAACGTTAGCATCATTAACCTAATGATTAGTAGTAATATATTAAAACGTATGCTTACCCCATAATTTAACAATGTAAGCAAGGAATAGTTAAGGAATAAAATATGTATTTTGGTATTCTTATTGCGCTAATACCGTTGGGTTTAGGCTATTTAATTAAAATTAAAAACAACAGCTGGATGACCAAAATTAACCAAACGTTGAGTTGGATGGTTTACCTTATTTTATTCATTATGGGCGCTGAGCTTGCTCATTTAGATAATTTAACCACTAATTTGCAAATTATTTTATATTATGCAATTGTTCTTTTTATTTGTACATTTGGTGGGAATTTTATTGTTTTAATTATTTTTGATTACATTTTCCCTCGCAAGGCAGATAAAACAGATCATACTTATGCTTCACGTTTTAAAATGATTATTGAGTCATTACGTGTTTGTATTGCATTAATTATTGGGTTTATTTGTGGATTATTGCCATTATTTATTTGGCAATATGCTGAAAACATTACTCAGGTTGTATTGGTTTTTTTATTATTCTTAATCGGAATTCAACTACGTAGTAATAATATTTCAATAAAGCAAATTCTACTCAACAAAATAGGTATAGTGACAACACTATTGGTTGTGATAAGTGCTTTCCTTGGAGGCGTTATTGGCTCATTTATTTTAAACCTACCAACGCGTGTTGGTCTTGCCATGTCTTCTGGTTTTGGATGGTATTCATTATCTGGTATTTTAATGACAGAAGCCCATGGTCCAATTATTGGTAGTGCTACATTTTTAAATGATATATTACGAGAATTGTGTGCGATTATTTTAATTCCTACATTGATTAAGCGTTATCAATTAACAACATTAGGACTATGTGGTGCAACATCAATGGACTTTACCCTACCAATGCTACAAAAAGGTGGGGGAATAGCCATTGTACCGGCAGCTATTGCTCAAGGTTTTTTATTAACACTTATAATGCCGATATTTATCACGCTATTTAACTATGGAGGGGTTGGGCTTTAGCTTAAAAAAGCAAAGCCTACTTAAATGGAGTAAAAAAAGTAATGGGAAAGTATAGTTTATTAAAAGGTAAAGTAAGACGTTTAAAAATATTGAAAGTAGATAAAGAAAAGGATCAAAATAAAAAAACTGAAGACTGTGATTTTATTGAGTCAATTTGGGGGCTATTTATCGAAATGCTGGGAGGATTTATTCTAATAACCGCAGCTATATGTAAGTTTGTTTATGAATTTGTCCTTAGTTTATTTACTTTTGGGTTACTACAAACCAAGCTATTAAAAGGCACACCATTTGTTTGTTATATCGGTAATGTCAAAGTTAAAGGTAAGCTAGAAAATGTCGCTTTTAACAATGGTGATTACGTCGAAATGGTCGTCAAACAAATTGATAAGAACAAATATCAAGCTTATGCCGTCCGCTTTCCTAAATATCATGCTTTATTTTTTCCTAAAGGAGTTGGTCTTTCGACGTTGCAATTGCTGAAATATTGTATGTTTGGTGTTGGATCGATAATATTATGTACCGATGGTTTTATTTTCATTAGCGTATTATTCAATCATGAGTGGGATTCTTTAGAAGTGATAGAAATTACCAAAACAAGCTGTATTGGCTTTGTTGCTTTTGTGTTCTTTTTTTTCTTCGTTTTTGGTGGGAGGTTAACTTTTATTTGTAACCGTATTTATGCCACTTTAGGTTATCCAAAACCATGGTTACACAACAGTTGGTATGAAGAATTTTTGTTTTCCAAAATGAATCGTCGTCGGGATCCTGAGCTATTTGATGATCCTCAAACGCCAGAATTTCAAAAAATTAGAAATAAAGATATACAGCCTTCAGCTAATTATTACTGTCGAACACCCATTATACCAAGTTGGGTAAATATTATAGATGAAAGTAAATATGATGTACAAATAACCAATCACCTAAAATAAACAAATTAAAAAGATTTCGTTTTTTTTAGATTGTGCTTAAATGACCTTGTTTAGGCACAAAAAATAGTGTGGTGTCGACCCCTTCGTGTTGTAGCAATTGAATTTTTTTATCTATACCTCCAGCATAACCCGTTAAATTACCGTTTGCGCCAATAACGCGGTGGCAAGGGATGATAATGGATATTGGATTATGCCCAACTGCGCCGCCTACTGCTTGGCTAGCCATGCTTGTTTGGTTTGTTTTCAGGGCGATCTGTTTTGCGATATCACCGTAGGTTGTGACTTTGCCATATGGGATATTACATAAAATTTCCCATACGAGCTGTCGAAAAGGGGAGCCATTTGGTGCAAGCTTAAGTTGAGATAGATTCGGTTTCTTTCCTGAAAAATAATCATCAAACCATTTTTTTGTCGAGTTAAAAATAGCTAAATTAGGTTTTTCTTCTGTTTGAGTGTTAATTGTATAACCAAAATATTTTTCGCCTTCAATCCAAGCTCCAACTAACTTATTTTGTTGGCTGGCTAGAGTAATTAATCCCATTGGGGATGAATAGTTGCATAAATAAAACATCTTGTCTTTTAACTCTATTCGATAAAAACGATGTTAAATTATGCTTGTTTATGATGATAATTACTACCAATTTATTTATCAATATTGTTTGAATAGTAAATAATAGGGAATATGGCTCATCAATGAGCCATATATTTTGCGGTTATTTAGTTTTGTTTTTGCCTTTTTCGATATAACTCATATCACCTAAGCTTTCGACAATAAATTTTCCATCATCAGTATAACGAATTTTAGTGACACTTGCGTTACCAAGCCCCTCTGTCACTGGTTTATCTAACCATTCTTCAGCCATAGCCATGATAGCCATACCGTGAGATACCACTAAGACGTTACCACCACCTTGTGCTTTAGCTGATTCGGCAATGGCTTTTAACGAGGCTTGCATACGTGTTTTTACTTTATTGTAATCTTCAGCTTCACCAGATTTTTCGACAGCGGCAATGGCATCCATCATTTTTTTAAGGGTGATGTTTCCTTTTGCGAAATCCGCCATTAAATCTTTATCCGTTGCATAACCTAAATGCTGTGCAGCAGGGGTCCACATGTTTGGATCAAGATCGCCTTCGAATTCACCAAAACAGGTTTCGCGTAGGCCTTCCATTTCGTTGATATTAATGGTTGTATCGCCTTTAGATTCTAAAACCACACGAGCTGTTTGACGTGCACGTCCCAAGTCGCTTGAATAAGCAGCAATAAATTTGACATCCTTTAAACCACGGCCAAGTTGCTCGGCAACTTCAACACCGGGTTTTATTAGTGGTGTATCTGACCAACCTTGAGCACGATGTACGTTATTGAACATGGTTTTGCCATGCCGAGTGACGTAAAGGTAAACATCATCAGCAAAAGCTTGTGATAGAGTTGAAATAGCGATGATTAATGAGCTGATTAATATAATAAATTTTTTCATGTTTTATCCTTATTTATAACAAGTTAAATCGGTAATCAATAACAGTTTCTGCAGAAAGTGTTGGTGAGCGTTGGGCTTTTCCATGTTTATCGAGTTTTGGTGTAATATCTGATCCGCTGGTGGTTTTGTAAGACCATCCATAACCTACTTTAGATAAAATAGACAGGTTTTTAAATGCACCGCTGGTTGGTTTCCATATGTCGAAAACATTTATTTCGCCATTTTTTAGTGTGTCATGTTTGTAATTAAATTCACCATAGTTCATATATAATCCAGTGCTGTTATCTTTGACAAAATCATAAGTTAGTACACTGGTGAAGACAAGTTCTCCATCACGCATATAGTCAGCACCTGCCGCGGCTAACCCATTAAAGCGACCTCGGGTGTTTTTACCTAAATGCCGGTTATAATATCCGATCGCATTGTGTTTGTTAGCATCAGTGTAAGCTAAGCCAAGTTTGACGCTCCAGTCATCTTCTTTCCATTCGACATCAGTTGCATAATGCCATGCATGATCTTCAAACTCTTTTTTGTTTTGTTTCATGGCGTCATAATTGTCAAGTGCATAGCTTCCATAGAATTGCCCGCCTAAAATCAATTTTTGCATTGGTTTATAGGATAATTCAACTACGTGGCGCCTTAGGTAATCTTTAGCAACACCATAAGAATAATCCAAAGTTAGATCTTTATCTTTATAAGCGATTTCAGCAGTTGAAATGTTATCGATGACTTTTTTACGATCGGCCGTTAAAAAATGTAATTTTTTAGCAGATTCTCGAGGAAGGGTACTATCGATATAGGCTAATGAAAAGTAGATGTTATCATATTTTAGTGTACCACTATAACCAAGATAGCTATGGCGAGTAAGATGTTTAGCGGAACTTATTATTCCAAAGTCTTTCAAACTATGCCAGCCTGCTTTACCCTTTAAATTGAAGTCGTCGTTTCCTAGTTTAATTTTTGCATAACGTTGGGTAAATTTATTAAAGCCTTGAGCGTTGTGTTTGTTATATCCTTTACCATCATTATAAAGTAAGTTACGGGATGCAAAGTAATCACTGGCTCCCAATTTTATTACGTTATCATAGGTAATATCAAATCCAATAGTATCAAATAGATAGCCAGACTTATAATCAAAACTAAATACTTGCCCCCAAGCACTGTGTACTTCTTTGGGTTGGGCTGCATTTTCTTTTAAATATTTCCAATGATTACGTGTAGAAAAATCAAATTTAGAATCTGTGAAAAAGGCATTATATAAGGCTGAATCATTATTCACTTGAGCCGCTAGAGCCGAACAAGTTGACAGACTCAGCAATGCAAGTGTGAGATATTTTACTTTCATTATTGTATTTCCTAACTTATGTTTAAATAAAAAATTAAAATTAATTTTTTATCTAGTGAATTCCATTATGTATGGATTATATTTTTATTTGTTTAATGCAGCTTTGCCTTTATTGACATATGTCATGTTACCAATTTCACTCACGTTATATTGACCATTTTTATAGGTAATTTTAACAACTGTTGCATTTGATAGCGGTTTATTTTTATCTTTGTTGTCAGTAAGATCATAAATCATCGCTTGCATTGACATTCCAGATGAAATAGCGAGAATAGTTTTTTCATGATTATGTTGTGCATTTTGGATGATGGTTTTTAACGCATCTTGTGTTCTTGCCTTCACTTGTTGGTAACTTTCTGCTTGGTGTTTGGGATCTGCTTTGGCAATTGAATTTATCATTACATCTATAGTTAGGTTGCCAGCTTGGTAATTTTTATAAAACGCATCGACAGAGTTATATCCTGCTAGTTTCATGCTAGCACGAACCATTTTTTTATTTGGTCCACCTTCAAAACCGCCAAAAAATACTTCACGTAATTCTTTAAGTTCACGAATTTTATAATCCTTAACACCTTTTTGTTTAAGAAGCTCTTGCATGGTTTCGCGTTGTCGCCCTGCATCACTTGTATAATAAGCATCAAACTGGATATCTTTTAATCCTTCGCCAAGATAGTGTGCAAGTTCAATACCTTGATCTGTAAGCGGCGAATCGGCCCAACCTTGTACTAAATCATAGGTATTAAATAAGGTTTTACCATGGCGAGCAAAGTAGATTGTTATATCACCATCAGCCTTGTTGTCTTTTGCTTTAGATGGCGAGTGGGCACAACTGGTTAGTAAAGCTGTAATAATGATTAACGTACTGGTTAGTAACGTTTTTATTGTTTTTTTCTTCATGTTATATTCCTTGAGTGGCTAACGGTTAGTAGGGCACACTCATTTTGTAAAATTTATTTTAGGATAATAGGGGAATTAGTTATCATCATTCCCCCTTAAATTATCTGACTATTTTAAATTCTCACCTCTAGATGAAATTACTGATTGATACCAGTAAAAGCTTTGTTTTTTATAGCGTTTTAATGTGCCAGAACCATCTTGGTTTAGGTCAACATAAATAAAGCCGTAACGTTTAGTTACCTCTGCTTTTGAGGCGCTAATAAGATCGATTGGCCCCCAACTGGTATAACCCATGACTTCAACGCCGTCGTTAATGGCTGCTCGGATTTGTACTAAGTGATCATTCATATAATTGATGCGGTAATCATCATGGATAGTACCATCAGCTTCGAGTGTATCTTTGGCACCGAGGCCGTTTTCGACAATAAATAATGGTTTTTGGTAACGTTCATAAAGTAAGTTAAGTAGATAGCGAATACCAACAGGATCGATTTGCCATCCCCATTCTGAGGCTTTAAGGTAAGGGTTTGGTACCATATCTAAGATATTACCTTTGGTTTTTTGCGACTCGTCAGCGGTTGCACAGCAGCTCATGTAATAACTAAACGAAACAAAATCGACGGTTTCTTTTAGATCTTGTTTGTCTTGTTCAGTAATATCGAGCTTGATGTTATGTTCTTTAAAGAATCGATTCATATAGGTTGGGTAATAACCTCTAACTTGAATATCACCAAAGAATAACCAACCGTGGTTTTCTTGATGTGTAGCCCAAACGTCTTCTGGTTTTGGTGTTAATGGGTAGGCAACAGCACCTAGTAGCATATTACCGATTTTGGCATCAGGGATGATGTCATGACATAATTTGACCGCTCGGCTGCTGGCGACAAGTTGGTGGTGAATAGCTTGGTAGATTTGCTGTTTTGTACTGTTTCTATCTAATCCTACACCTGTAAATGGTTCGTGTAATGACATGTTAATTTCGTTAAATGTTAACCAATATTTAACTTTATTTTTGTAACGTTCAAAGACGACTTTGGCATAACGCGTAAAAAACTCAATCACTTGGCGATTACCCCAGCCACCGTATTCAGTTACAAGATAATAGGGCATTTCGTAATGTGATAGGGTGACAAGTGGCGTGATATTGTGTTTTGCCATTTCGTCAAATAACTTATCATAAAACGCTAAACCATCTTCATTTGGTTGCTTTTCGTCACCATTAGGAAAAATTCGCGTCCAAGCAATAGATGTACGCAGACAGGTAAAACCCATTTCAGCAAATAGAGCGATGTCTTCTGGATAACGGTGATAAAAATCAATTGCGTTGTCTTTTATACTACTAATATCGTGCTTGTTTCGATCAATAATATCGCCAAACAGGCCATTAGGTGTGCAGTCTGATGTTGATAACCCTTTACCTGCCTTGCGATATGCGCCTTCAACTTGATTGGCGGCAATAGCACCACCCCATAAAAAATCACTAGGAAATTGTGTTGACATGTTTTACTCCTTATTTGCTGATAGCGATAATAATGCATCACCATTTTTGGTAATATCTTGTTTAAAAATACACTCTATATCTTGATAATTATCAGTATTAGTTATAATTATCGGTGTGGTTACTTCAAATCCTGCTTGTTTAATTGCGTCGATATCAAAACTAACTAATAGATCGCCTTTTTTCACTTTACTTCCTGATTCGATATGCGCTTGAAAGTGTTGCCCGTCTAATTTTACGGTATCAATACCAATATGAATTAATATTTCGGCACCGGAATTCGTTTGGAAACCAATCGCGTGTTTTGTTCTAAATAGTGATACTACTTCACCGTCATCAGGTGCTACGGCTTGACCAACAGTTGGGATGATGGCAATGCCTTTACCCATCAATTCATTGGCAAAAGTAGGATCGTTAACTTCGCTTAGTGGGATAACTTTGCCTGTCATTGGGCTGAAAATAGTGACGCTGTCGGTATTAGTTTGGTTGGTGTTGTCTTGGTTATTTTCTTCGTCTTTTTGAGTATCATTTTTTGATATCATGCTAATTTTATCTTGTGAAATGCCAAACAGATAAGTAGCGATTAAGGCAACGATAAACGAAATAATACAACCAAATACAACTGCGTAAAATTTTTCATCAATGCCGTGTTCAGGTGAAATTAATTGTAAAAATGAAAAGACATTAATAAAGCTAAAAGAATAAATCACACTATGGTAATAACCAACAATTGCACCACCAATAATTGCCGATAAGCAACCAATAATAAATGGTCTTTTAAGTGGTAAGTTAACACCGTAAATAGCCGGCTCAGTAACACCAAAAATACCCGATAATACCGAAGAACTTGCTAGCGCTTTAAATTCTGGATCTTTTGCTCTTAGCATTACAGCAAATACTGCACCAACTTGTGCAAACACGGCTGGAAATAATATTGGTAATAGAAAATCTTGATGAACAGTTGCTATATTGTTTAAACAAAGCGGAACAAGACCCCAGTGAATACCAAAAATCACCAATACTTGCCAAAGTGGTGCTAAAATCATCGATGCAATAATTGGGTTAAGTGCATACAAATATTCAATACCAGCAGCTATACAAGCACTACCATAAGTTACAGCAGGACCAATAAGCGCAAAGGTCAATGGCACTGTGATAATGAAGCCAAGTAATGGTGCAATGAATTTTTTGAATGAATCATGCATGATTTTATATAAATTTCGTTCTAATAACGAATAAAACCATGCAGCTAAAATAACTGGGAATACCGATGAGCCATAAGGAATTAAGTCAATCGGAATGCCAAATAGTTCAGTTTTTAGCAAAAGTTTGCCTGCCGGTATCATGTTGCTTACACTTGGGTGAAGCAATGCACCGCCAATAGCTAACCCCATATAAGGGTTACCACCAAACTTTTTAACGGCAGAAAAGCCTAAAATCATCGGTAAATAGTAGAGTGGAGCGTCGGATATTGCATCTAGAAACTTAAAAGTTGGTGTGCCTTTTTGGACAATATCTACTGTTTGTAATAGCGCAAACACTCCTTTTAAAATACCACCTGCCACCATGACGACTAACACAGGAATAAAAATATTTGATACTAAATCGATTAGTTTCGATAATAACCCCGATTTTTTATTCGATTGAGTTTTTTTGTTGTCGGTTTCGTTGAGATGAGTTAACTGCATAATGTCACTATAAACATCAGCAACATTATTGCCAATTACTACTTGAAATTGCCCACTACTTTGTACAACGGTTATTACACCTTTTTGTTTTTTTAGCACTTCGGCATCAGCTTTTGTTTCATCCTTTAGGACGAATCGTAAACGAGTTGCGCAGTGCACTAGGCTGATGATGTTATCTTTACCACCTATATTATTAATTATTGATTCGGCAAGCTCTTTGTTTTTCATACCTTATCCTTATTTTTGACAAAAAAAAACCTAGACCCCAAGCTTTGGGTCTAGGTTTTGCTTGCAAAGTAAACGTTTTTAACTTTGCAGTAACAATCCACTCAGTGATTTTTAGACTAGCACAAATTTACAGAATAGATAAGACTTCTATAATAATGATCACAAAAATGTGATTTACCTCACATTATGAATTTTTAAGTTCCGTACGCAGTCGCTCAATATGAATGGTTAAATACAGACTTTCATCATCAGAAAGCGGGTGCTGATATTGATGTATCAAATGCAGATCAATTTGCTTAGTACATAAATAGGCTTTTTTGTATTTTTGGCGGATAATTTCATACAAAGAAGCATCTTGTTGTGGTTGGGATTGTTGATTTAGTATACGGTGTGCAAAAAATTTTAAATGAGTGACAAAGCGCTGATAAGATAGGCAGTTTTCATCATATTCAAAGTTAAAATGGTATTTTACGATATTGAGTATTTCGCGCATGATTTTTGTCATATTAACAATATTAGGCATAGTGCCATTAAGTTGTGCATTAATTATATGGAATGTGATGTAACCTGCTTCGTCTTCTGGCAGTTCTACGTTTAGGCGTTCTTTAATTACCGATAGAGCATATAAACCAATTTTAAATTCTTTAGGATAGAATTTTTTGATTTCCCACAAAAAACCATTAGGAATATCAAAACCATGCTTATGGCGTTCAATAGCCCAATGAATATGATCGGTTAACGAAATATAGATACTATCTTGTAATTCACCTTCAATAAATTGTTTCGCATGATTAATAATAATTTCAGACGTGGTTAATATCTCAAGTGGGATCTGCGACAGTAACTCGGTAAATTTGAATGCTGTGTCTTTGTTTTCTAGTGAAAACTTTTTTTCGATAAGATTTGAATCAATTAAATCGCCTTCGCGTTTTTTAAAACCGATGCCACGGCCAGTAAGAATAAGCTCTTTCCCTTTTTCATCGATTGTCACAACAACGTTATTATTTAGTATTTTATGAACTTTCATTATATTTAATCTAACTTTTTAGATAAGCTATTATCAATCGCACTCAAAAAATAGAAAGCAGAAATATAAAAAAGTGTGATAAGTATCATACTTTTGCTAGATCAGTTATTGACAAATACCCAATATTACAAAAAAAACCCGATCGACTAAGCGTATCGGGTAATATTTTGATATTTAGCTTAATTATTGCGCTAATAATTTATTCATGGTTTGAATAAATTTGCTTGGATCGCTAAGCGAGCCTTTTTCAGCAAGTAAAGCTTGATCAAGTAATAGTTCAACCCAATCGTTAAATGCGCTTTCATCTTGTGTATCGGCAATACGTTTAACCAATTTATGATCTGGATTGATTTCAAACGTGTATTTGATTTCCGGCGCTTTCTGACCTGCTGCTGCAAACAATTTAGCCATTTGTGTACTCATTTCGTCAGCAGCTGTGGTGACAATTGCTGGTGTATCAGTTAACCGATGAGTTAATTTAACGTCTTTCACCTTATCGCCTAATGCGGTTTTGACTCGTTCAATAAATGGTTCAAGTTCTTTTTCAACTTGTTTTTGCTCTTCACTATCTTGATCGGCAAGTTTTTCGATTGATTCGTCTGATTTACTAATAGATTGGAACTGTTTGCCATCAAATTCAGTTAAATTGCTCATCATCCATTCATCAATACGATCGGACAATAATAATACTTCAATGCCTTTTTTACGGAATAGCTCAAGATGAGGGCTATTTTTAGCGGCACCATAGCTGTCAGCGGTAATATAGTAGATCTTTTCTTGACCTTCTTGCATACGGCTAATGTAATCATCTAACGCAACAGTTTGCGCATCGCTATCAGTATGAGTTGACGTAAAACGAAGTAATTTAGCAATTGTTTCACGGTTGGCAAAGTCTTCACCAGTACCTTCTTTTAATACTAAACCAAACTCATTCCAGAACTGTTGATATTGTTCTTTGTCGTCTTTAGCAAGTTTTTCAAGCATTTGTAATACACGTTTAGTACATGCATTACGCAAGTTTTGGGTGATTTTGTTGTCTTGCAAAATTTCGCGCGATACGTTTAATGGTAGATCATTTGAATCAATTAAGCCTTTAACAAAACGTAAATAGTTTGGCATAAATTGTTCAGCATCATCCATAATAAACACGCGTTGTACATACAGTTTTAGACCGTGTTTATTATCGCGATTCCACATATCCCAAGGTGCTTTTGCAGGGATGTAAAGTAGACTAGTGTATTCTTGTTTTCCTTCTACACGATTATGGCTCCAGCTTAATGGGTCAGCAAAATCGTGTGACAAGTGTTTATAAAATTCTTTGTATTCTTCATCAGTGACTTCTGATTTGCTACGTGTCCAAAGTGCTTGGGCTTTGTTGACTTTTTCCCACTTAACTTCTTTGCTCTCTTCGTCAGTGGTTTGTACTTCAACAGGAAGTGAAATATGATCAGAATATTTGCTAATGATAGAACGCAAACGCCAATCATCTAAAAACTCTTTTTCGTCTTCTTTTAAGTGTAAAGTGATTTCGGTACCACGAGTTTCTTTATTATCGTCAGATATTGTATATTCACCTTCACCCGCTGACTCCCACTTAACCGCTTCGTCAGCTTTTGCTGTGGCTGCGCGTGTTCTAACAGTAACTTTATCGGCGACAATAAAAGCAGAATAAAAACCTACACCAAACTGACCAATTAATTGACTATCTTTAGCCTGATCACTACCAATCGATTCTAAAAATGCTTTAGTGCCTGATTTAGCAATTGTACCTAAGTTTTCAATCACCTCATCACGTGTCATCCCAATACCGTTATCGGCAATCGTTAAAGTGCCGGCTTCTTTATTGGCCGAAATACGCACACCAAGTTCACCATCACCAGCATATAGATCTGGATTTTCAAGTGCTTTAAAGCGGAGTTTATCGGCCGCATCAGATGCGTTAGAAATAAGCTCTCTTAAAAAAATCTCTTTATTTGAATATAAAGAGTGAATCATTAAATGTAGAATTTGTTTAACTTCGGATTGAAATCCACGCGTTTCAGTGCCTTGCTTACTCATTGACTAGTACCTCTATTATATTTAGCTATTTCAATTAATTCTAACGACAAAAATAAATTTTCTATAACAACTTTTATTATTTTACGCTGTCTACTTAGTACATTATCAGTTAGTATTAACCGAATAAAATTAACATAATGGTTTGATTTATTGATGTATTGCTATATGGGAATAAAAAAAAAGATTTCAATAGAAATGGGAAAATTAATTTATCTCTTACACATTGTTTGGTTATTTTTTGTTAATAAACTTAACTAAAACTGCCGCAAAAATAGGGTAAAAAAAGCCTTGAATGAATCAAGGCTTTAAACTAAAAAAACACGTTACACTAAATTACAATTACATTAACCCGTAAACAAGAATAAAAATTACCGCAACAGGAATTACGAATCGTGATAATAAAGTCCAAACACCAAACCAGAAAGGACTTAAATTTAACTCTGAGCGGATGCGTTTTTGATTCATCATCCAAGCACCAAATATCACAGTGCCTAATCCAGTCACTGGTAACATGATTTTACTTGTTAAATAGTCTAATAAATCAAAAATGTGTTTATCAAAGAGTTTAACATCGGACCATAAGTTAAAGGATAACAAACAAGCAATACCTAAAGCCCAAATGACGATACTACTTGTGATCGTTGCTGCTTTTCTGCCTAGTGGAGTTTTTTCTTCTAATAATTCAACGGTTGGTTCAAGTAACGAAATAGAAGACGTTAATGCCGCAAAAGTTAAGAAGATAAAGAACAATATACCTAAAATCGCACCACCAGCCATGTTACCAAATGCTATTGGTAGTGTAACGAAAATAAGGCCTTCTCCTACTGCTGGAGGTAAACCGTTAGCAAAAACTAAAGGGAAAATAGCTAAACCAGATAATACGGCAACAATAACGTCTAATATTACAACTGTACGCGCAGTTGACAATAAGTTGACGTCTTGTCCTAGGTATGAACCATATGCCATCATAATACCCATACCTAACGATAAACTAAAGAATGCATGACCTAATGCCGCTAAAATAGCCGTGCCATTTAACGCTGACCAATTAGGTGAAAATAAAAATTCACATGCAACACCAAAAGATGGACCGCTAGCATAGGCCGCATAGCCAACAAGAATTAATAATAAAATACCTAATCCTGGCATCATTAGCTTACAAGCACGCTCTAAACCTGCACCAACACCTAAGGCAACGATAAGTGCAGTGATGGCCATAAATATGGTATGCCAAGTCAATAAATGGCTTACGTTACCACGGAAATCATCAAAAATTTGTTGAGTAACTGCACCACTTGCTCCATCAAATGAGCCTTTAGCTGCTATAAAAATATAATCGGTCGCCCAACCGCCAATAACGCTATAAAATGATAGGATTAAAAAAGAACCTACTACACCAATAATACCGACCCAGCGCCAAGATTTTGAATGGCCTTCTGCAACTGCGACATCTTCCATTGTATGGATTGGGTTTTTTTGCCCACGACGGCCAATTAGCCATTCTAAAACTAAAATCGGCAAGCCGATAAGAAACATAAATAGCAAATAGGTAAGTACAAATGCAGAACCGCCCATTTGACCCGCCATATATGGAAATTTCCAAATATTACCCAACCCAACAGCAGAGCCTGCCGCAGCAAGCATAAATCCCATGCGCGAGCTCCATTGTGAGTGGCTTTTTTTCATAGTACCAGTACTCATTAATATTTTTCCTTTAGTCTTATTAATTTAATTCAGCGTTGTGAATAGTGTTTTTTGTTAATAAACCTTTGATCATGCCATGAAACAAACCTATAAACAAGATATTATTCAGGTTATTAGTTAAATCTGTATGAAAATTTAGCAGGTTAAATAGACATATATGATATTTAATTTTAAGATGATTGCAATGGTCGCTATTTTATAAACAAGAATAATTAGGGCCATTTATTGATAATCACAAGCACATAGCATATAGTTGATATTAGATTTTATTGATACTAAAGAGTCATTATGTCACAAAATATAGACCAAAACGAAATTGACAAATTTTCACAACTTGCCGCCGATTGGTGGAATCCAAATGGCAAATGCAAACCACTACATATAATCAACCCATTGCGAGTGGATTATGTACAACAGAAATGTGGATCGTTAACTAACAAAACCGTACTTGATGTAGGATGTGGTGGTGGGATCTTGTCTGAAAGCCTAGCCAAATTGGGAGCAAATGTAACCGCCATTGATCTTGCAGATGAATCGCTTAGCGTTGCCAAAATTCATGCCGAACAAAATGGCCTTATGATCAATTATCAAAAACAAACGGTTGAAGATCATGCACAACAACACCCAGGGCATTATGATGTGATTACCTGTATGGAGTTATTAGAACACGTGCCTGATCCGTTTTCGATTATTCAGGCTTGTGCAACATTACTTAAACCCGAAGGCAAACTGTTTTTATCGACCATCAATCGCAATCATAAAGCCAAATTATTATTAATTTATGGGGCAGAATATATTGCTCGCTTAGTACCCAAAGGTACGCACGACTTTAATCGTTTTATTCGCCCATCAGAATTAATGACACTTGTTGAACAAGCTGAACTTATTGTTGGTGATGTAATAGGAATGGAATACCATTTATTAAAAAACCAATTTCAATTAGGACCAAATATTGATGTTAACTACATTTTAATGGCCAATCGTAAATAGCTTGCGATAATAAATCGCATCTAACACTAAATATCGCTAGTTTTTTATAGTAAAAGTGAGTAAAATGCTTCGGCAATATTTTATCAACAATCCAACCCAATGGTGAATATTGTCATGTCTCGCATAATTAAAGAAGCCCTCACGTTTGACGACGTATTGTTAGTTCCAGCTCACTCAACGGTATTACCTAACACAGCCGATATTAGCACTCAACTAACCCGAACAATAAAGCTCAATATTCCAATGCTATCTGCTGCAATGGACACAGTTACTGAAGCTGATCTTGCTATTGCGCTAGCGCAAGAAGGCGGAATTGGTTTTATACACAAAAATATGTCCATCGAAAACCAAGCTAATCACGTAAGACGTGTTAAGAAGCATGAAAGTGGTATTGTGCAAGATCCGGTATCTGTCTTACCTACTTCAACTATACGGCAAGTAATTGAATTGGCAAAAGAATATGGTTTTGCAGGGTTTCCTGTTGTAACTGAAAGCCAAGAATTAGTCGGAATTATTACCGCACGTGATGTCCGATTTGCAACTGATTTATCTTTACCCGTTACAGCTGTTATGACGCCAAAAGAACGTTTAGTTACTGTAAAAGAAGGTGAGCAACGCGAAATCGTACTGAAAAAAATGCATGAACACCGTGTTGAAAAAGTTCTTGTGGTTGATTCACGATTCCACCTAAAAGGCATGATCACCGTCAAGGACTATAACAAAGCGGAACAAAAACCTAATGCTTGTAAGGACGAAAAAGGCCGCCTACGTGTAGGTGCTGCTGTTGGTGCTGCAGCCGGAAATGAAGAGCGCATTGCCGCATTAGTTGAAGCGGGGGTTGATGTATTATTAATTGATTCATCACACGGCCATTCAGAAGGTGTACTAGAGCGTATTCGCCAAGCAAGAAAGGCTTATCCTGATCTACAAATTATTGGTGGCAATATTGCAACAGCCGAAGGCGCCAAAGCCTTAATTGATGCAGGTGTTAGCGCGGTTAAAGTTGGAATTGGGCCTGGATCTATTTGTACAACCCGTATTGTCACGGGTGTTGGTGTACCACAAATTAGCGCTATTATGGATGCGGTCGAAGTGGCACAAAAACACAACATCCCAGTTATTGCTGATGGTGGAATTCGCTTTTCTGGTGATATTGCTAAAGCGATCGCCGCAGGCGCTTCTTGTGTAATGGTTGGTTCAATGTTTGCCGGTACCGAAGAAGCCCCAGGTGAAATCGAGTTATTCCAAGGTAGAGCCTATAAATCATACCGTGGAATGGGATCGCTAGGTGCAATGGCCAAAGGGTCTTCTGACCGCTATTTCCAAACCGACAACGCTGCCGACAAGCTTGTACCAGAAGGCATAGAAGGGCGCATTGCCTATAAAGGTCCACTAAAAGAAATTATTCACCAACAAATGGGGGGCTTAAGATCTTGCATGGGGCTAACTGGTTGCGCAACAATTAATGACTTACGTACAAAGTCGACATTCTACCGTATTACTGGCGCAGGCATGAAAGAAAGCCATGTCCATGACGTTCTTATTACCAAAGAGCCACCTAATTATCGCGCAGGCTCATAAAAAAGAGGGACGTCCCTCTTTTTTTATTATCTAAACACTGTTTAAAAATGGTAAAATCCATTGCTTACATAAAATGGACGACGCTTTCTTTATCCCCGATACCCGCCGATCCTTTACACCACACCAAAGTGACCATGTTGGAGTTATGGCATTAAAGCAATTTCCAGACAACCCACATAATGCATTTTTAGAAGCTGTTTATTTTGCAAAAAAAATCCTCTAAATAGGATGTGGTTATGGTAGCTATTTTGAACATAAAACTACAAACGTCCAAAACTCTCGCATTTAATCTATTTAATCGACCCAAACCATTTCCCAAAACATACCGATAAAATCTTATCCATCATCCTGACAAAAATTTACAGTTTTTTAACAAAAAGGCCAACACATTATTTTTCAACTAATTATAATTTAAATTTTTTAAATCAGAGTAATGCTCATTAGTTGAGCGCGCAATTATAAAAATTAAAATAAAACAATTAATTAATTAATAGGATGAATGAAGTGCGCTACCATAGTTGGATTCTAGTTTGTCAAAACTACGCCCTAAATTTTTTTCAATATCATCGTAGTCTGAAACAGACTCCATTCTCATTTTTATTATTGAAATCATCAAGCTTAGCGCCATCGTTTGGGGTGTCATCGAGGTCGAGGTGTAAGCCTTTATCCCCTTTATCAAAGTCTTCCCCGGTCTTTGCGGCATTGTTGTTACTGTCGTGTTCGTTTGGTACACAAGCGTTATCGATTTATATGTCGTCAAGTACATCAAACGTTATTGAAGGTAGTGAGCCGTATTTAACGTTTGATGGGGGGCGAACTAAAGAGTTTTCAGCGAAGACTTTATTGTCTATCACGTTGCCAGATGGTCGAATCATTAAACCAACGTTTAATACATCAAATGCGATGAATCCAATAAGGTTACCTTATGCAGGGATCACATTGGGGGATATAGGCACGTTAATACCACCATCAGCTGATTCAGTAAGTTTAAATGATTTAGTGAACACCTATCATTATTGGGGAGATGCTGATGGAGATGGTGAGGATACCAATGGTGTTACTGTGACGGGTAGTATCTCGGTGAATTTTACTGATAAGGACGGTAATACGGTAGGTCGTAATGATATATTAGATTCCTGTAAGGCCCCATATAAGATAACATTGAGTAGTACAGAAGGAAGTTTAACTACACAGTACGGAGTCCCTAATACAAGCCATTTCGATAGTTACTCAGTGTCGTATTATATCAATCCGTATGATTCTAGTATTTGTTATATAAGGCCGAATCTCAATAATGGCTTACATGATTTTAGAGGCCCTGCTAACATATGGAATCCCGGCAACGGTTTTTTAGTTCAGTCAACCAGTCCGTTATCTTACGGTAATAATTTTCCTACTACGGGTGCTGATGGTTTGTATTTTGATTTAATTGTCCGTGGCGGAGATGGAAATGAGTTGACGTGGTCACCTGTCACCTTGGGCGGGATAACTGCTACAGTCACATGGGTAAGACCAAACAAAAGTGATGATTGGATTTTTAATAGAACCCGTGTAGCTCGGGTAACATTAACGGGTCCTAGGGCAACTCCTGGTCAGGTGGCTTCTGATAATCCTAGTACGCTTGAAAAGCCATCTTTGCCGCAGACATTTGAGTTAGTGGGTAAGGATAGTAGTGGTAATGTGATACTCAAGTATGGGTTTATGTTGAAGCAGTGGTTTGTCAATCGGGGGTATGAGTTCTTTGATATAGAAACTCAAACAGCTTGGTGTAATAGTTTGGGTTATCGAATGCCGCATATAAAGGATTTAACTAACGCGAAGTGTGGTATACATTTTAATTTTCGGTGCGTAGACGGAATCGATGGCGCAACACCGTCATCATCTCATAATTTTTACCAACGACAAATAGGTGCAGGATTTTTCACTGAGTGGGGGCAGTTGATAAGTTACAGCGGTCCGGGCTTTGGTCGCTACGAAAACTGGACGAGCGACGCTTCAGGTAATCAGTGGTTTTCTGTCAGCCCGATTGACGGCAAGGTCCTTCTCGACTTTCCGGAGATCCGCAATCATGTTGTTTGCACCGTACCTTAGTTTTTAGTCTTTAATTCTTAGACTTAGGGCTCTGGGGGGGATGGTGCCAACAAGAAGGCAATATAGCAAAGAACAGCGCCTCCGCGGAGTTGGGGGGATTAGTAAAATGGGGCTTGTGCTGTTGTGGTTAATTACTACAACAACATAAGCCGCAAACAACCAAAGCAATAACTACTTTTAATTCTTAAAACACGCTTCAATTTTTCATTAAAAATCGGTTAGAAAAGGTATTGATTTTATTGAAGTTTTTATTTTGTATTTTCAAGGAAAATCAACCGCATACACAACCTAAGCAAAGCGCCGACATACAACAAATCAACAAAACCACAAATAGCACCCTAATAACAGCAAATTAACCGCTCCAAACCCTTTTTTTAACGACAATTTAAAATTAAATAAAATCAACAATTTAAAAAACACCTCAAAAAAAGGGTTTTCAAAACCAAAATTGTTGTTTATCTTTATACAGCAAGATTTATCAAATCTTAAGCTCTACCTTAATGCCGTATAGGCGGTTTAGAAAACCCCAGTTTATTACTCAGAATTATTATCTGTCCTTAACGCCGTGTAGGCGTTTAATTTAAATAAAATCAACGACATAATTATAATAACATAATATCTTCCCAAGAAGATGGTTATGTTATTTGTCTTATTCCGGCGTCAGAATGTGCCGACAACAGAGCGAGGTTAGCACGCCAAACAGGACGTTTGGCGAGGCTATTCTCCGTCTGGAACGGATAATAGCCGGTGCGTCAAGACCGAGCGACGGCGGGGAGGGTAGCCGTAGGCCACATTCTGCAGCCAAGCGCGGGATTGCTAAGGGAATTCGCTCTAATTCCCTTAGCTCGGACGTTGTCACTGTAGCTATTTTGTTCACCAACGGTCAAAACGTCCGAAACCTGCGCACCCAATTTATTCTATTCACCAACCCAAAAAAAGGCCTGATTTTCCGCCCAAAAATCGGTCAGAAAAGGTATTGATTTTATTGAAGTTTTTGTTTTCCTTTTTTAAATTAAAATCAAATACTTAAAAAATCCATCGATTTGTATTGATAACCTACTAACTACTACTTTTTACTAATAGCTTGTCTACATCCCCCTTATTTAAATTAATTCACCAATAAACAACTTTCCCTCGTTGTGAGGTAATTTATATTGTTTAATATTGCATCAATTATCGGCAGTTTAAAGACTATTTTATTGGTTTATGGTATGATTATCGTCAAATTCAACGACAATAAGTTATGGTGATTATGAGTTATCAAGTTCTGGCACGCAAATGGCGACCAAAATCATTTTCTGAAGTTGTGGGGCAGGAACATGTCCTTAAAATTTTGTCTAATGCGCTATCACTTGGTCGCGTTCATCATGCTTATTTATTTTCAGGCACGCGTGGGGTGGGTAAAACCTCAATTGCGCGTTTGTTAGCTAAAGGGCTTAATTGCGAAACTGGCATTACTGCAACGCCTTGCGGGGTTTGTGATAATTGTCGTGATATTGAGCAAGGGCGATTTGTTGATTTACTCGAAATTGATGCCGCATCGCGTACCAAGGTCGAAGATACTCGTGAAATCCTTGATAATATTCAATACTTGCCAACCAAAGGGCGCTTTAAGGTCTATTTGATTGATGAAGTCCACATGTTGTCACGCAGTAGTTTTAATGCATTACTAAAAACTCTAGAAGAGCCACCCGAGCATGTTAAGTTTTTATTGGCGACAACGGATCCACAAAAATTGCCGATTACTATTTTGTCGCGTTGTTTGCATTTGCATTTAAATGTGCTTGATACAGCGCTAATCAGCAAACAATTAGCTCATATTTTACAGTTAGAAAAAATCAGTAGCGAACCTAAAGCGATTGGAATGTTGGCAAAAGCCGCTAATGGAAGTATGCGTGATGCACTGAGTTTGACCGATCAAGCCATCGCTCTTGGTAATGGTATGATTGATGCTAATTCGGTGGCGGTTATGCTTGGTACGCTTGATAAATCGATTCCGTTTTCGTTTGTTGAGGCATTGCATCATGGTGATGGTAATGCACTAATGCAACAAATCGAAGCGGCCGCTATGCAGGGAGCGGATTGGGATAATTTATTAGCCGAAACCATTACCTTGTTGCATCAAATTGCGTTATTACAAGTAGTGCCAACAGCATTAGGTGATTATACCGATAACGAAGACCGTATCCGCTTTTTAGCACAATATATGTCGCCGAATGATGTGCAGTTGTTTTATCAAATTTTGTTGATGGGTCGTAAAGAGCTTGCTTTTGCTCCCGATAAAAAAATCGGTGTTGAAATGAGCTTTTTACGTGCTTTAGCTTTTATGCCTAAGGCGGTTGATGCTGTCATTCCCCCCGTCTCAGTTAGTCCTGTTTCTGTCCAAAGCAATACGAAGCCACAAGGGCAAATGCAGTCGCAAACTCAGTATGCTGACCCTGCACCAACAACCAGTGCACCACAAGTAGCTCAGCCTGAGAATACCTCTGCTACTTACTCAGAGCAAACTACATCACCAGCCGTCAATGCGCAACAATCAGATCTTAGTTCGCCTTTATCACAACAACTGCAAAATTCTTCGCAACCAGTAAGCGATACGTCGTCTGTTATAGCTCAAAAGGTTGAGCAAACGGCTAATATTAAATCAACCACTGGCGATGTAGCGATTCCTGAAGATGTTTCGTCTGTGACTAAGAGTATTTTAGAAATGCGTATGCAGTTGATGAAAGAGGAACAAAAGCCAAAAAAGTCTAAAGCGGTTGGCGCGACTAGTGTTGCTCAACCCAAAACTCCAGTAGTCAGTGCATCACTTGAACGAATTAAACAAAACTCGGCAACTGTTGAGTCAGTCAATACTGATAACGATGAAGGTAGTTGTGAGAACGAGGAAGAAGAGATCACAGCCGAAAATTATCAATGGCAAGCCAGTGGCTTAATTGCTATGAAAGAAGAGATTGTGGTTGATACAAAAGCTTTTCGAGAGTCACTTAATGGTGAAAAGACCCCCGAAATGACCAAAAAATTGATTGCCGAAATGGCTCAAAAGGATGCATGGTGTGCTGAAATTGAGCAGTTGGATTTGTCGCCTTTGATTAAGCAAATTGTGGTTAACTCCGCTTTTGAGCAAGTAGATAATGGAACGATAGTGTTGCATATGCGATCGGCAGTTAAACACTTAATTAATTCGGCAGGGAATGTGATTAAAGTGAAAAAAGCACTTTGTAAATATCACAATCAAGAGCTTGATGTGAAGATTGTTATTGATGATGATCAAAATCGTAAGACGCCAATCGAAATGCGTGAAGAGTTGTATCAACAAAAACTAGCACAGGCAAAAATAACTATTGCCGAAGATCCAAAAGTGGCAACAATTTGCCGATATTTTGATGCCAAGATTGATGAAGCAAGTGTTCGTCCTGTATAATCGTGGCTATATTTTTTAACGAGGAATTATTATGTTTTCAGGTGGAAAAGGCGGCTTGGGTAATTTAATGAAACAAGCCCAACAAATGCAAGCAAAAATGCAACAAGCGCAAGAAGAGATCGCTAAATTAGAAGTGACTGGCGAGTCGGGCGCGGGTATGGTTAAAGTCACTATTAACGGTACGCATAGCTGTAAACGTGTTGAAATTGATCCATCACTATTAGCAGAAGACGATAAAGAGATGTTAGAAGATCTTATTGCCGCTGCTTATAACGATGCTGCTCGCCGTTTAGATGACGCACAAAAAGAAAGAATGGCGCAAGTAACTGGTGGCATGCAATTACCACCGGGTTTTAAAATGCCGTTTTAAGTTAACGCATTCATTTAGTTAGTTATCTCTTTTATATTGCCGAGTTTGTTAATCAACTCGGCAATGTTTTAATTATGCCTGTCTATTTATACAGTTTTTCTTTATTATTTTTTTGCTATCAGGTAAACTACTTTAATCATTTGCTTAATTATTACGCTTTATTATTAAGGATATATTGTGATTGGTCGTTTACGTGGCACTATTATTGAAAAGCAACCTCCTAAAGTACTGATTGAAGTTGGTGGAGTCGGTTACAATGTGTTTATGCCGATGACCTGTTTTTATGAATTACCTGAAAACGGGAAGGAAGTTATTGTGTTAACTCATTTTGCTGTGCGTGAAGATGCTCAAGTGCTTTATGGGTTTAATCAAGAGCAGGAACGTGAGTTATTTCGTGAGCTAATTAAGGTTAATGGTGTTGGTCCCAAATTAGCATTAGCTATTTTGTCGGGTATGTCTGCATCGCAATTTATTAGTGCGGTTGAACAAGGCGAAATTAAAACCTTAGTTAAGTTGCCGGGCGTGGGTAATAAAACGGCTGAACGGCTAATCGTTGAAATGAAAGATCGTATTAAGCGTTTTGGAGAGCAATTATCAAGCGCTAGTACAATTGTTGATACAGGCAACGTTCTTAAATCAGCTAATCAAATTGAAGGCGAGGCCGTTTCTGCTTTAATTGCTTTAGGTTATAAACCACAAGAAGCTAGCCGTATTATTAATAAAGTCATCAAGCCAGATATGGATAGCGAAACGTTGATTCGTGAAGCCTTAAAATCAGCATTATAAATAGGAATTTATTATGATTGAAGCGGATCGATTAATTGCCCCACAGGCGCAAAAGGAAGAAGAATCACTTGATCGTGCTATTCGCCCTAAATGTTTGGACGAATATATTGGGCAACCGCAAGTGCGGGAGCAGATGAAGATTTTTATTCAAGCAGCTAAACAACGTAGTGATGCGCTCGATCATGTACTTATATTTGGCCCCCCAGGACTTGGTAAAACAACTTTAGCCAATATTGTGGCGAACGAAATGAATGTCAATTTACGCACCACTTCTGGTCCTGTTTTAGAAAAGGCTGGTGATTTAGCGGCTATGCTGACTAATTTAGAGCCTAACGATGTGCTGTTTATTGACGAAATCCACCGTCTTTCCCCTGTCGTTGAAGAAATTTTATACCCCGCGATGGAAGACTACCAATTAGATATTATGATTGGTGAAGGTCCTGCTGCACGTTCGATCAAAATCGATCTTCCCCCCTTTACCTTAATTGGTGCAACAACTCGCGCCGGATCGTTAACTTCGCCACTGCGGGATAGGTTTGGTATTGTGCAGCGCCTTGAGTTTTATCGGGTTGAGGATTTGGAATATATTGTTAGTCGTAGCGCTAAATTTTTGGGTATGGATTTGTCAGACGAAGGTGCACATTTAATTGCTAAACGTTCACGCGGTACACCACGAATTGCCAATCGTCTTTTGCGTCGTGTACGCGACTATGCTGATGTAAAATCAAAAGGGGTTATCGACAAAAAAATTGCCACTCAAGCACTTGATATGCTTGATGTTGATAACGAGGGCTTTGATTATATGGATCGCAAATTGTTGCTGGCTATTATCGAAAAGTTTATGGGTGGTCCAGTTGGATTAGATAACATTGCCGCTGCCATTGGTGAAGAGCGCGAAACGATAGAAGATGTGCTCGAGCCGTTTTTAATTCAACAAGGTTATATTCAACGAACACCTCGTGGCAGAATCGCAACACCACATGCGTATCGCCATTTTGGCATTATTCAGGATAATTAGGTTAAGGTTGTGAGAAACTTAAGGTTCATAAAAAAACGTGACTATTAGATGAGTCACGTTTTTTTATTTACTGATGCTATATTGCTAATTTTGACTTAACCGAGTTCTTTTTCAGTAAAAATGCCACTAAATAAATCGGTACTTAAATAACGTTCGCCAGAAGACGGCAATATAACCACAATAGTTTTATTGATATTTTCAGGTAATTTAGCTAAGCGATCCGCGGCAAAAACAGCAGCACCCGATGATATCCCAGCTAATATGCCTTCTTTTTCCATCAATTCGCGTGCTGTTTCGATAGCGTCTTCGTTCGATACTTTTTCGACTATATCAATTAAACTTAAATCAAGATTTGTCGGAATAAAACCAGCTCCAATACCCTGAATTTTGTGCGGTCCTGGTTTGATAGGCTCGCCTGCTAGTGCTTGACTAATGACGGGTGAATTGGTCGGTTCAACGGCAACTGCGGTAATATTTTTGCCTTGTGTTTTTTTGATGTAACGCGTTACGCCAGTGAATGTACCGCCTGTTCCGACACCAGCAATAAAAATATCGATTTGACCATCGGTATCTTGCCATATTTCAGGGCCAGTTGTTTTTTCGTGGATTTCTGGGTTAGCTGGATTGCTAAATTGTTGTAGCATGAGGTTTTTTTTAGGATCACTTGCCACAATTTCTTCGGCTTTTTCGATTGCGCCTTTCATCCCTTTAGCTGCTTCAGTTAAAATTAAATTTGCACCTAAGGCTTTAAGAAGCTTTCTGCGCTCTATGCTCATGCTTTCAGGCATGGTTAATGTTAATTTATAGCCACGAGCAGCAGCAACAGCCGCTAGTGCAATACCTGTATTACCGCTTGTTGGTTCGATTAATTCAACATCAGAGGTTAATAAACCGCGTTTTTCAGCATCCCAAATCATATTTGAAGCAATACGACATTTCACACTAAAACTAGGGTTGCGCGATTCGACTTTTGCTAATATGTTACCATGACCAAAATGTTTTAAACGAACCAGTGGCGTATGACCAATGGTTTGTGAATTATCATCAAATATTTTACTCATATTAGAATCCTTGTTAATTGCTATAAAGGAAATAGCATGACGTTGTTATTGCTAATAATACTTATTATTATAAATAGAACGAAAAAAGATGGTACTAATTAATAATTATAACAATATTCGTTTTGGTCATAAGCATAACTAATTATGCTTTTTATATAGTGCTTAATAGTATTTTTTACCTAATTTAAATTGTATTAAAATGTAGAAATTTAGTTATTTAGGCATAATTTAATGAGCGGATGGTTAAACCTGAAGAGCAATATCTAAATTTTCTTTAAATTCATCCAGAAACATCATTTTCCATCTCTAATTCAATCTTCTTAATAGCTTGTTCACAACGGTAAATTCGGTTATCAAGTGCGGCTATTTTGCTTTGGTTAATGACGTCTTGCGATAGTTCTAGCTCGTATTTCATCTCTTGCAATCGGCGCAAATAATCTAAATGGCGCATGTGTTTTTGGGCTAGGGTTTCTTCAATAATGGTTTTGGGCTGTTTTTGACGCAAGTTGTGGGTCGCAAGTTCGCGCGTCAGAGCCGCCATTTGGTTGACTAATGTTTCTGATAAAAAAGTAATTTGTTCGACTTTTTCTAATTCAATATTAGCAACTAATGCGTGATACGTTTGTTTGATTTTTTCAAGGTAAAACGTTTTATCCGTTACAATTTTATTGGTATGAAAAAGTTGTTCGTCAAAATAAGGCTCTTTAAATTTCTGTTCGTTTGCCAAATGAACTTGTTGTTCTAATTGGTCAATTTGCTTTTGTAGTGTAGCGAGTAAATTTGCCATTGTTGTTAGTCTTTGTTATAAGGTGGAAGTATCATTATCTTGACCAAAATAATCGCCTAAGTGCAATTTTGCTAATGTTATGATTTTCATAAATGATTCAAATGTTAATGTGTTGGCTTCGGTACCGTTTTCGGCAATGACTTTTTTAGTAATTAATTTTCCTTTTAGTTGATTATAGCAGTCAACTAAGTTAAGTGGTAAGGGGGATAGGGCACGTTTACCTAACCAAAATATTCCTTGTAGCGGCAGGCTTAAGGTAAATAGTATCGTTATTGCTGTGACCGCAATTGGTGCCGGCATGTAATATTGCCAAACCAGCAAACTAATCACGATAGGAGGTAGGTATTTAGTTGCGGTTTTTATGTGGTTAATGATTTTTACTTCAGGAAATGAATGTGCTAGTTGTTTATCTGTCGGGCAAAGCTTCATATACCTTTGTCCAGCTTTATATGTGTTTATTAGATTCATATTTTTGTGACTCCTCGACATTCACTTCTTATTATCTTAAAATAGTACTATTCAAATTGGGGACTCTTTTTATTCTATCTCAAAAAGTAAGATATCAGAAGTCACCTTAGCGTAGTCACATTGATTTTTAAATCATGTGCAGAGTTACCAATTTTGATTGGTATATATCTTTTTATTCAATCTATAGGAATTACTATGTCATCAAGTAATAACGCTCTTGTTCTTAATTGCGGAAGTTCATCATTAAAATTTGCTATTATAAACCCTGAAAACGGTGATGAGTTTCTTTCTGGATTAGCCGAATGTTTTAACCTGCCTGATGCACGTATTAAGTGGAAACTTGATGGCGTTAAAGGTGAAGCATCTTTAGGTGCAGGTGCTGCACATAGTGAAGCAATTAAATTTATTGTTAATAGTATCTTCCCAAAAAAACCAGAATTATTAGATAGTATTAAGTCTATTGGCCATCGTATTGTTCATGGTGGTGAAAAATATACTCAATCAGTAGTTATCGATGATTCAGTATTAAAAGGTATTGAAGATGCCGCTGCTTTTGCTCCATTACATAATCCGGCGCATTTAATTGGTATTCGCGAGGCGTTTGCTGCGTTTCCACACTTAAAAAATAAAAACGTGGCGGTATTTGATACAGCTTTCCATACCACAATGCCAAAAGAAGCATATTTATATGCGATTCCGAACGAATTATATACAAAACATGGTGTCCGTCGTTATGGTGCACATGGTACTAGTCACTATTATGTAAGCCAACAAGCTGCCAAATTGTTAAATAAACCAGTTGAAGAAACTAATGTGATCACTTGTCACTTAGGCAATGGTGCATCAATCACTGCAGTTAAAAACGGTAAATGTGTTGAAACTTCAATGGGCCTAACACCACTTGAAGGTTTAGTCATGGGTACACGAAGTGGTGATATCGATCCTGCTATTATGTTCTTTTTACATGACAATTTAAAAATGTCTGTTGCGGATATTAATAATCTTTTAAACAAAAAATCAGGTTTATTAGGTTTAACGGGTGTAAGTAGTGACTGTCGTTATGTTACAGATCATTACGAAACAGATGAAAATGCTAAAAATGCTTTAGATGTATTTGTTCACCGTTTAGTTAAATATATTGGTGGTTATGCAATGCTTTTAGACGGTCGTTTAGATGCTATCATCTTTACTGGTGGTATTGGTGAAAACTCTGAAGAAGTTCGTCGTATGGCACTTAACAAATTAAGTATATTAGGTTTTGAACTTGATCAAGAGCGTAACTTAGCAGCTCGTTTTGGTAAAGGTGGCACAATCACTAAAGATGGTTCTGCTATTGCGATGGTAATTCCAACCAATGAAGAACTAGTCATCGCTCAAGATGCTGCGCGTCTAACTGCGTAATAAATATTTAAAACCGCCTAAATGGCGGTTTGTTTTTATACAATAAAGAATTAAGAGGTAACAATTATGTCTCGTACTATTATGCTCATTCCAACTGGTACCAATGTCGGGTTAACTGGTGTGAGTCTTGGTGTTATTCGAGCTATGGAGCGTCAAGGTATTAACTTAAACGTGTTCAAGCCAGTAGCACAACCTAGAGCGGGTGGCGATGCGCCAGACAATACGACAACTTTAGTTAGTCATAATACTTCAATTCCAACACTAAAACCGCTTAAAATGAGCCATGTTGAAAACCTATTAGGTTTAAATCAACAAGATGTGTTAATGGAAGAGATCGTAGCCCTTTATGCTGAAAACACGAAAGGCGCTGATGTTGTTTTGGTTGAAGGCATTGTACCAACATCAGATTATCCTTTTGCCAATGAGCTTAATAATAATATCGCTAAAACTCTTGGTGCCGAAATTATTTTTGTGGTCAACATGGGTAAAGATACGCCTGAACAACTTAGAGATCGTATTGAGATTGCTCGTTCTAATTTTGGCGGCATTAAAAACGAAAAAATCGTTGGTGTGATTGTTAATAAAGTCAATGCGCCAGTTGAAGAACAAAGCCTTGCTCGTCCTGATGTTGCTGAAATTTATCACACCCCTAAGTTTGATGATAAAAAAATCACTATCGATGATTTAAATGCACATAGCCCATTGCCAGTACTTGGATGTATTCCTTGGAATATGGATTTAAGTGCTTGTCGTTCTATTGATATTGCAAAACATTTTGACGCAAAAATTATTAATGAAGGTGATATCAAAAACCGCCGCATTAAACATATCTCTTTCTGCTCACGTAGTGTGCCTAACATTATTAGTCATTTACAACCAAATGCACTGTTAGTGACCTCTGCTGATCGCGCTGATGTATTAGTGACGATTAGTTTAGCAGCTATGAATGGTGTAGCTATTGGTGGTGTGCTTTTAACCGGTGGTTACGAAATCGACGAAAAAATCGCAAAATTATGCCAACCTGCTTTTGATACAGGGTTACCTGTATTTACAGTTAAAACTAACACTTTCCAAACGTCGATTAACTTACAACAATTTAATTTAGAAATTCCTGTTGATGATAAAGAGCGTATGGAAAACACCCAAAATTATATGGCTGACCATATCGATGCTAAATGGGTTAAATCATTAAATGAAGTGGTGAATTCTGCACGTCGTCTGTCGCCACCTGCATTCCGTTATCAATTAACTGAACTTGCACGTAATGCGAAAAAAGTAGTGGTATTACCAGAAGGTGATGAACCAAGAACAGTTAAAGCAGCTGCAATTTGTGCTGAGCGTAATATCGCTAAATGCGTATTGATTGGTAATCCGGACGAAGTGCGTAAAGTTGCCGCTTCTCAAGGCGTGAGTTTAGGTCAAGGTGTTGAAATTGTTGATCCTGAATTAATTCGTGAAAAATATGTACCTCGTTTAGTTGAATTACGTAAAAATAAAGGTATGACAGAAGTGATTGCTCGTGAGCAATTAGCTGATAATGTAGTACTTGGTACAATGATGCTTGAAGCAAATGAAGTTGATGGGTTAGTGTCAGGTGCTGTGCATACAACGGCTAATACTATCCGTCCACCATTACAATTAATTAAAACTGCACCAGGTAGTTCACTTGTTTCATCAGTATTTTTTATGTTAATGCCTGATCAAGTGTATATTTATGGTGACTGTGCAATTAATCCAGATCCAAATGCGCAAGAATTGGCAGAAATTGCGATTCAATCAGCTGATACAGCAATCGCCTTTGGTATTGAACCACGCGTTGCAATGATCTCTTATTCAACAGGTAGTTCAGGTCAAGGTGCTGATGTTGAGAAAGTGAAAGAAGCAACTCGCATTGCTCAAGAAAAACGTCCAGATCTTATGATCGACGGTCCATTGCAATATGATGCTGCGGTAATGCCTGATGTAGCAAAATCGAAAGCACCAAATTCACAAGTAGCAGGTAAAGCAACAGTATTTATCTTCCCTGATCTTAATACGGGTAATACTACTTATAAAGCTGTACAACGTTCAGCTGATCTTGTTTCGATTGGTCCAATGCTACAAGGTATGCGTAAACCTGTGAATGATTTGTCTCGTGGTGCATTAGTTGATGATATTGTCTACACTATTGCATTAACCGCAATTCAATCAGCACAAGAACAAAACGCTGCAAAATAAATTTAGCAAAACGTTTTAACTATAGATAAAGGTGATGCAATATCACCTTTTTTTATTAAATTTAGCCAAGTAATGAGTTTTAAATGCTTGAGTTATAGCGATTGAGTTTTAAAGTATTTTGTGCTAGAAATTTGTGATGAGTTCTTCAAAAACTTATTTTAAGTCAAGTCCAAGCATTCAAAGTTGATAAAAACAATAAATAATAAAAATTTATAAATGATTTTATCCCTCCATGTTGGTTTTTAATAGGGTTAATAACATTTTCATAAATTGTTCTTTATCACCTTGTAATGTTGAAAAAAAATCTTTATCTATCTGTTCAACCAAAGGTACAGTTTCATTTGCTTTATTCAATCCTTTTTGGGTTAATTGAATGGATTTTGCTCGACTATCTTTAATTGAGCAAGAGCGCTTTATATAATCCTTTTTTTCTAAATTTTCTAATATTTGGGAAATTGTCATCACATCGATATTTGTTTTATTTGATAAAATAACTTGTGTTATTTCGTCTGGTTGCTGTGATAGATAAGCAAGCGTTGCAAGCACTATAAATTGAGGATGAGTGATAGACTGTTTTTTCAAGCAATTTTTGATATTCGTATGCCAGGACGAATAAGTTTTCATAAAAACAAAACCAATAGATTCAGAATCAGTTTGGAATTGAGTTAAAAACTTATTGTCCTTTGTCATAATTTACCCTTCAACTAAGCCATTTAATTTGTAAGTTTTATCAATAATATCATCTGAAATCTGTTTTATAAAATCATAGGATGCTTTAGTATCCATTTTTGAATCCGGTTTTAGAGAAATTTCTGATTTTAAAGCATATTGATTATGCGATATTTCAATAATTTGATGTGAGAAAAACAGTAAACCTATTTCAGGCATATCAAATTGTTCTGTAAATTCTTGCTCATCAATAATCTTTGATAAAGTCACTTCCATTTCCGGTATATTTTGTAATTTGAAAATACCTTTAGCCCCTGTTTTTAAGTCACCAAATATACGAAAGTCTTCAAGATCAGTTTCCCATAATTTTCTTAAATTAAGATCAGTATAGTATTGCCAAATTTGAGTTGGTTTAGCTTTGGTTGGTAATATGAAAGAAATTGAAATGGTATTCATAGCGTCTCCTTTTAATAAGTTAACTTATTGTAAGTGTACTTATTAATTAAGTAAAGACAATTCAATTTTTGATTTGTTGACTTATTACAAGGTGAATTTGATGACCTTGTTATTGAATTTTGTAATAAGATGATTTCAACATTATTAATAATATAAAATATTTATAATTGTTTTTAATTAATGCTCTCAATTTATGTGGTAAATGGTACAATATCAGCCTAATTTTGTATTAGTTCATAGTTTAGGAATAAAATTGATGAAAAAAGACATCCACCAACAGCGCATATTAATCCTCGATTTTGGTTCACAAGTTACTCAATTAATTGCTCGTAGAATTCGTGAAATTGGTGTGTACTGTGAACTTTGGCCGTGGGATGTATCAGAAGAAAAAATTAAACAATTTAATCCTAAAGGTATTATTTTATCAGGTGGTCCTGAAAGTACCACAGAAGCTAATAGCCCTCGTGCTCCCGAGTATGTCTTTAATGCCGGCGTACCTGTTTTGGGTATTTGTTATGGTATGCAAACTATGGCAATTCAAGTTGGTAAGGGCGGTCAAGTCACTGGCTCTAATCAACGTGAATTTGGTTATGCTAAAGTGGATCTTGTTGGATCGTCAAAATTAACTGATGGCATATTGGATAGTACAAGTGAACAAGGCATTAATCAACTTGATGTTTGGATGAGCCACGGTGACAAAGTAACAGCCTTGCCTGACTGTTTTACACTGATTGGTCGCACTGAAACTTGCCCATTTGCTATTATGGCTAATGACGAAAAACAATTTTATGGTGTTCAATTCCACCCAGAAGTGACTCACACTGTTAAAGGTTTCGAGTTATTGCAACGTTTTGTGATTGATATCTGTCACTGCGAAAAACTTTGGACACCATCTTCAATCATTACTGATGCTATTGCGCGCATTAAAGAACAGGTTGGTAATGACAAAGTATTACTTGGTTTATCAGGTGGAGTGGATTCTTCAGTTACAGCGTTGCTATTGCATCAAGCCATTGGCGATCAGTTAACTTGTGTATTTGTTGATCATGGCTTATTACGCTTGAACGAAGCACAACAAGTTATGGATATGTTTGGTAATAAATTTGGCTTAAATATTATTGCAGTAAATGCCGAAGAGCGCTTTTTAGCTGCACTAAAAGGTGAAGCAGATCCTGAAGCAAAACGTAAAATTATCGGGCGTGAATTTGTTGCTGTATTTGATGAAGAAGCAGCAAAATTAAAAGATGTAAAATGGCTAGCTCAAGGCACTATCTATCCCGATGTTATTGAATCGGCAGCAGCCGATACCGGCAAAGCCCATGTGATCAAATCACACCATAATGTTGGTGGTTTACCCGAAGATATGAAAATGGGCTTAGTTGAACCATTACGCGAATTATTCAAAGATGAAGTACGCAAAGTTGGCTTAGAACTTGGGCTACCTTATGACATGCTTTATCGTCACCCATTCCCAGGACCCGGCTTAGGTGTGCGTGTACTTGGTGAAGTTAAAAAAGAGTATTGCGACTTATTACGCAAAGCCGATGCCATCTTTATTGAAGAGCTATATAAGGCAGACTTATACCACAAAGTCAGCCAAGCCTTTACCGTATTTTTACCTGTACGCTCGGTTGGTGTAATGGGTGACGGTCGCAAATACGACTGGGTCGTTTCACTGCGAGCGGTTGAAACTATTGACTTTATGACCGCTCATTGGGCTCATTTACCTTATGATTTTCTTGGTCGTGTATCCAATCGCATCATCAATGAAGTTAATGGTATTTCGCGAGTAGTTTATGACATAAGTGGAAAACCGCCAGCTACCATTGAATGGGAGTGATTCAATTTTAAAATAGATATATTTTATAAAAAGCTTTGTTAATCAAGGCTTTTTATTTCTTGAGATAAAAGTTCTCTATCTTGTTTTTTATAGCGCCAGAGCCATTTCCCACTGACTAATCGATGATAAAAGAATAGGCTTCTGATTATCCAATCAATAAACATACCAAACCAAACACCTATCACACCAAATGAAAAATAAACCCCTAAAAGATATCCAACTACAATTCGGCACATCCACATGCTGCCTATTGCTATCCACATGGTATAGCTGGCATCTTTTGCACCCTTAAAGCCGTATGGCAAGACAAACGAAGATGCCCAAAATGGGGTGAATAGAGCATTAAACCATAGCAGGTGTTTGGCTATGTCAATAACTTCTTGGTCGTTGGTGTATAGTGAGCTTAATAATCCCGCAAAAGGTATTGATAAAAAAGCTAGAAGGCATAATAGAAAATTAGTTAAATGAAAGATAAATGTGAGTTGTCTAGTTGGTTGATATATTTGTCCCATACCTATGCGCTTACCGACGATGATCGTAGATGTGGCACCTAAAGTGCCTCCAGGCAAATTAAGTAAGCCTGCGATTGAAAACGCAATAAAGTTAGCGGCTATGGTTGATGTACCCATTCCTGCTACAAAGGTTTGGGTTAGTAGTTTGCCTATATTAAACATTACCGATTCAACACTTGCAGGTAAACCGATGCTTAATATATCAATAAGAATTTTTGCATTAAACGAATGAAAGTAGCTTCTAAAAGGGATAAAAAGTGCTCGGCTTGGTTTGATCGTTAATACTAGTAATATAAAAAACATACCGCAATAACGTGATATAGTTAAGCCAATACCTGCACCAATAAATCCTAACCCTTGCCAATCAAATATACCGTAGATTAATACATAACTTATCAATAAATTTAAGATATTCATGATAATGTTTAAATACATGGGTAGTTTAGTATTTCCTGCTCCACGCAATGCACCGCAACCAATCAAAATAAAGGCTAGTGCAGGGTAACCTAATACAGTTAATCTAAGAAAGGTTAATGACAATTCTTTAACATTGGCCTCGGCTTGACCTGCGATAATTTCAATTATCCAATATCCTGAAAATTCGATAAGAATAAATAATAAAATTGAGATAATAATGAGTAATGAAATGGACTGTCTGGCGGCAACAACGGCTTTTTTTCGGTTGTGACGTCCAAGGCTAAAGGCAACAACTACCGATGTTCCAAGCGCCACAGCCATAAAAAATGACATGATAATCATATTAAAGCTTTCAGCTAGACCTACGGCAGCCATCTCGGCTTTGCCTATCCAGCTAACTAAAAATGTACTAAAAATACCCATTAATATAACTGATAGGTTTTCAATGAGTATAGGAATGGCTAAAGGGTAAATTTCTCGCCATAAGAGTACATTATTTGAATGTCTTTTTTTATATATTTGAAATTCTTTTAAGCGGCTAATAATTTCAACATTCAATTTAAGGCCTAAATTTATACATTAAAATATGCTATTTATTATAACGCTATTATTTAACAGAAATAAATTTATGCTTAAAAAATACATTTGGAATTGGTTGATAAATAATTTAATGTTGGTCTTTTAAATATTAATAATTCAAAATTAACTAAAAATAAATGTTTTTTTTAAATTGCTAACACATATAACGCTATATTTTATTGCGTAATTTCATATTTGGCTTTATATTATTGCCAATAATCTTATTCTCGTTCTATTCTAATCATTTATAAATATAATTTATGCATAAAAAACGTCTTTCTTTGATTATAGCGATCATTGCTGTTATTGCTTTGGTTATCATTATATATCTTGCTAATCAACCTAGTACGATTATATTACAAGGTGAGGTTGAATCTAACCGTGTCGATGTCGCCGCCAGAGTGCAAGGTCGAGTAATTCAGTTTAATTATGATGTCGGCGATGATGTTAAACAAGGCGATACTCTTCTTACCCTTTCAAGTCCAGCATTATTAGCTCAACTAACAACCGCAGAAGCACAGTTAAAAGTAGCAATGGCGAGCCGTGATAATACTTATAGTACTAGGCCAGAAACTATTGATGTACAAAAGGCGCAGTTAGATAAAGCAAAGTCTGATTTAGTTTTAGCACAAACAAGCTATGAACGAATTGATCGCTTAGCTAAAAATGGAACGGTTTCAAAACAGAGTTATGATGAATCTTTCAATCAATATCAAGCGGCAATTAAAGCTCATGAAGCAGCTAAAGCTAATTTAGAATTAGCCGAAAATGGTAGTAGTATAGAACAGAAAAAATTAGCTGATGCACAGGTAGAACAGTCTGAAGCCGCTTTATCTCAGGTAAAAGCGGATGTAAATGAATTGACTTTAGTTTCCCCTATTAGTGGTCAAATTACGACTCGTGTTGCCGAAACAGGGCAATTGTATAGTCCAGGAACGCCACTTTATTCTATTATTGATTTAAATGATATTTGGTTTACCTTTAATATTCGTGAAGATTTACTGGGAAATCTTAAAGTCGGTGATACGTTTCAAGTAAAGGTACCAGCATTAAATAACCAAATTATTGATGTTAAAGTCACTGTATTAAATGCATTAGGTCAATATGCTAATTGGCAAGCGACTAAAGCAACAGGAGATTTTGATCTGAAAACTTTTGAAATGCGCGCTAAACCGATCAATAAAGTATCTGGTCTTCGTCCGGGAATGAGTGTCACAACAAAATGGCAATCTCATTAAAATAATCACTCAGGTGGCGATTTTACACAAAAGGAAACGGCATTGATGTCTAATTCGCTATTAAAAGTGATTAGGTGGGAACTGAGTAAATTAATAAAACAACGCTTTTTGTTTTTACTGGTTTTCATCTATCCTTTATTATTTATTTTTTTATTTCTTTACATGTACCATGCTGGCATTATTACTCAGGTACCTATCGCTGTTGTTGATCAAGATACAACTAAATCATCACGTTTATTGATCCAACAAGTTGCTGCTTCACCGCAGTTACAAGTAGCTAAACGTTATCAAGATCTTTCTTCTGCTAAACATGCTTTGATTAAGGGAGATGTTTATGCAGTACTTTTTATTCAGCCAGAGTTTGAAAAAGACCTTATAGCTGGTCATCAACCAGAAGTTGTGGCTTTTTATAATAACCAATATATGTCTGCTGGTACGATTATTTTCCGAGCTATGAGTTCTGCATTGAAAACGGCAAATAGCCAAATAGTCTTGCAAGGTTTGTTAGAAAAGGGGATTGCGGCACCTGTGGCGGAAAGCCAAATGCAAACTGTCCCAACAAGTTTACATCCACTATATAATCCAACCTTAAATTACCTATATACCTTAATTAGCGGTATCATTCCCACTATTTTGCAAATAATTATTATGATGGCAATGGTAACAAGTATTACTCGTGACCGCTTTGATGTAACAAGTTATCAAAAAACGTTTCAATTGGCTAATCATAATATTTTAATTTTTCTATCGGGACGTATTCTTCCTTATTTTTGCTATTTTTTATTTTGCCTCAGTTTATTCGATATTATTTTAATCACTTATTTTCATCTACCACTAAATGGGCATTTTGTATTGCTTCTACTTGGAGGAATGGGATTTATTTTAACTTCATGTTTATATGGTGTTTTCTTTGGTTTAACAGGTTCAACACTAGCGCAAGCTTATGGTAGTGCAAGCTTAGTTGCATCTCCATGTTTTGGATTTACAGGGCTTATTTTCCCTCGTCTTGCAATGAATACTTTTGCTTATATTTGGGGTGCTTTATTACCAGTGACGTGGTATATAGAGATTCGTTTAGATCAAACATTAAGAGCACCAAGTATAATAACTTCATTAGAACCATTTGTTTATTTATTGATCCAATTGAGCGTTGTTGTCGCGCTTATTACTCTCCATTTACGAAAAATCCGTAGGCGGTTAATATGATTAAATCTTTACTATTAATTTCCTATGATGAATTAAAACGTATTTTCCAAACTAAAGCGATAGTTAGCGTTATGTTTGTTGGGATTTTTATCTATTTTTTCTTTTATCCACAACCTTACTTAAATGAAGCGATACGAGATGTGCCCATTGCCGTTATTGACCAAGATAATTCCAACTATAGTCGAGAGCTAATAAGGCAAATGGATGCCAATAAATCGATTAAAATAGATTTGCATATTGCGGATTTACAAACTGCTAAAAAGCAGATTGAAGAACGTAAAATATATGGTGCAATACTAGTACCTTATCGTTTTCAGCAACATATTTTAGAGGGGAAAACGAGCCCCGTTTTGTATTATGGTGATGCTAGCTATATTTTGATTTATAGTAATGTTGCAACCGCTATTAATACTGTTGCTAGTAATTTTGGCGCTAATATTTCAATTTCTCGAAAGATAGCTCAAGGTGTTGATCCTGCAGTAGCGACTAATAATGTTTCGCCGTTTAATTCCCAGTTGATTAGCTTATTTAATCCTCAATCTGGTTATGCAACCTATATTATTCCTGCCGCTTTTATTTTGATCTTATATCAAACATTACTTATTGGCAGTATTTTATGTCGTCTATTTAGCAAAAACTCTAATTTTGAACAAGATTTTATTAAAAAACAGAATAACGCTTCATCTTCAGCATTATTATTGCTTTCGGGTAAATTATTGACCTATTTAATACTCTATTTAATCTATTTTATTATTTATACCGTATTTGCTAATTATTGGTATGAGTTACCACGACTAAGCCATCTTTCAGTTTCGTTATCATTTATTATTCCTTTTATTTTTTCTACGGCGTTGTTAGGTAAAGTGATATCACATGTTGTCCATACGGTCAGTGATGTGTTTTGTTTAATTATACCGACAAGTATGGTTATATTTTTTGTTACAGGACTATCTTGGCCAAAAGAATTAATGCCGCCTTTGTTCCACTTGATCGGCGATATATTTCCAGCCGTACCAGCTATAGTAGGTTCAGTAAAAATAAATCAAATGGGGGCAAGTTTTGCTGAATTTAGCGCACAATATTGGCATTTATGGATATTAACCATTGTTTATTTTTGTATCGCATTCATGTTAGAAAAACGTTGCATTCAAAAGGCAATGTCTGCATATATTAGAGAAGAAAAAAATTAAAATTACTGTGTTTAAATCAAAATAAAAACACAGCGCTGATTAAGTACTTTCTAAGTTTTGCATTGATTTGCGCGGTGCTTTTTTTAATAAATTTATCATTTCAACTTTATGACGATAAACTAATTTCTTAAATTAAGTTTTGATAATTAACTATAAATATAAAAATTTAACGCTCATCTTGAAGGGTTATGTATATCATTATATTATAGCCAGCCATAAAGGCTTTATTCACTAAAATAACAAATAAATGAGTCCTCATGTTAATTAATGCTAAAACTATTCTTGATAAATTAAATCCACATAATAAAGTTAATTACGATTCTGTTCTAAAAGAAGTCATTGCTGATTGGCAATCGGGAGAAGTTCGACCTAAGCTACTGATTCATAGCTGTTGTGCACCATGTAGTACTTATGTTTTAGAATATTTGGCGCAGTATGCCGATATTACAATCTATTTTGCTAACTCTAATATTCATCCGCGTGTTGAGTACGAATATCGTAGCGTAGTGCAACAAAAGTTTATTGCTGATTTTAATGAAAAAACGGGTAATAACGTTCAGTTTTTAGAAGCTCCTTATCAGCCTGCAGAATTTATTAAACAAGTCGAACATTTGCGTGATGCGCCCGAAGGTGGTGAGCGTTGTCATCTTTGTTATAAAATGCGCTTGGATTTAGCTGCAATTAAAGCTCAAGAGCTGGGTTTTGATTATTTTGCTAGTGCATTAACCCTTAGTCCTAAAAAAAATAGCCAAAAAATTAATGAATTGGGGTTTGAAATCCAAGAAATCTTCTCGGTCAATTACCTTCCTTCTGATTTTAAAAAAAATAATGGTTATAAACGTTCTATCGAACTTTGCAAAGAGTACGATGTTTATCGACAATGTTATTGTGGCTGTATTTTTGCAGCGAAAGCACAAGGTGTTGATTTAAAAAATGTGATTACAATTGCTAAGCAAGGTTTAGCCAAAAGTAGTCTTTAAACGATTAACATATTTAATCTGGTAATATATACTCAAAAGTATATATTACCTAAAAACCTTGTGTCATTGTGTTGATCTTGCTGATGCGATATAAAGGTCCATAAGTGTGTGATTTAATAATACTTATATATACCAAATTTCATACCAGTTGGGATCACCAGCTAGCCGTTTTCATAAGTTATTTATATTTTATGCTTCCTTATTTAAACAATACACAATCACTGTGCATTGTTTAATTCTTATAAAATGATATAGTTAGATTGTTTTTCAAATTTAATTACAGCAGTCGGTTTGACGACAGGAACGTAGATGTTATCAATTTATCAATTAAAACCCAAATTTCAATCATTACTCCGTCCATATACAGATCGTCTTTATAAATCCAATATTACAGCTAACCAAGTAACCTTATTTGCTTGTTTAGGCTCTGTTGTGATTGCTTTTATCGTTGGACTGTTGGCATCATATCAATGGATTTTTGGCTTGATTCCTTTATGGATGTTTATTCGTATGGCACTTAATGCTATTGATGGAATGTTGGCCCGAGAATACAACCAAAAATCAAACTTAGGTGCTTATTTGAATGAAATTTGTGATGTGATTTCTGACTGTGCACTGTTACTTATTTTTACGCAACTAGTTGATGTAAATATTTATTTAGTTATTTTTGTAGTTCTGCTGTCGTTTTTAACGGAATATAGTGGTATTTTAGGTGTGATGATTGGTGCATCAAGACGATATGATGGACCGATGGGGAAAAGTGATCGTGCGCTTATTTTGGGGATGATAAGTTTAGGTATTGCAACTTATCTATTACCTTTAAGTTGGATCAATGCACTGCTATGGATTATCAGTTTTTTACTTATTTATACAGTCATTAACCGAGTCCGAAAAGGTATGCAAGAAGCAAACAAATAACAAGGAGAAGAACATGCGCCAACAGCAACAAAAAACCTTTATTAGTCACGATGGGTGTCAGCTATTTTATCGCTATTGGCCTGCTGTTGATAGTAATACAGATCTTTCTAAAGCAATTGTGCTTTTTCATCGAGGACATGAACATTCAGGGCGCATGGCGCACTTAGCTGAGGAATTAGAACTACCCGATTATCAGATATTTGCTTGGGATGCCAGAGGTAATGGAAAATCGGAAGGCGAGCGTGGTGATGCCCCTAATTTTGCAACATTAATTAAAGATGCTAACTGTTTTATTGAGCATATCATCCATGAGTATGGGCTTAATCAAGAAGATATCGCCATTATTGCCCAAAGTGTTGGTGCAGTGATTGCATCAGCTTGGGTACATGATTATGTACCCAATATTCGCGCATTGATTTTAGGATCACCAGCATTTAGTGTTAAGCTATATGTTCCACTCGCCGTACCAGGGTTAAAATTATTATATAATTTAAAAGGTAATTTTTTTGTTAATAGCTATGTTAAACCTAAATTGTTAACACATGATACGGAGCGTGCGGAATCATTTACTCAAGACTCATTAATTACTCGACCAATATCGGTTCGATTACTTCTTGATTTATATGCAGTGTCCGATCGTATTGTTAAAGATGCCAATGCCATTAGGGTTCCAACACAGTTATTGGTCTCGGGTTCAGATTATGTGGTAAGGCGTAAACCACAAAAACAATTTTATGATAATTTAGGTACCGAACAAAAAGAGTTTCATATATTGCCTGATTTTTATCATGATACTTTTGGTGAAAAAGATCGAAAGTTTGCTATTGAGCGGGCAAGACGATTTATTGTTGGTTGTTTTGCCAATGAACTAAGTACCCCATCACTAGTTAATGCAGATCGTGTTGGTTATACAAGGCAAGAGGCGGATAATTTAACAATGCCACCATCGGGTTGGATTAAGCCATTATATTGGAAGTTTATTAAAGCCAATTTAAAATATGCAAGTAAACTCTCTGATGGAATTAAACTTGGTTTTGATACTGGTTTTGATTCGGGTAGTACGCTTGATTATGTTTATCGCAATGAGCCATCAGGAACATCAAAACTAGGACGTTTTTTTGATTATATTTATTTACAATCTATAGGTTGGCGTGGAATTCGGCAACGTAAAGCACATCTTGAAGAATTATTAAAACTGGCTATTAATAAACTTTATGAGCATAATCGTTCTGTTGATATTGTGGATATAGCAGCAGGGCACGGTCGATATATTTTAGAAACAGTCAATCAAATCACAAATAAGCCTAATTCGGTATTATTACGAGATTATAGCGATATGAATGTACAACAAGGCCAAGCATTAATAGCAGAAAAAGGTTTAGCTAATATAGCTCGCTTTGAAAAAGGTGATGCTTTTAGTCGAGAGCAACTAACTCAATTATCACCTAACCCCACTTTGGCTGTTGTATCTGGTTTGTATGAACTGTTTAGTGATAACCAGTTGCTATGCGATTCTCTATCAGGTCTTGCTGAGTCAATACCAGAAGGAGGATATTTAATTTATACCAATCAACCATGGCATCCACAATTAGAATTTATAGCAAGAGCATTAACATCACATCGTGATGGTCAATCTTGGATTATGCGAAGACGAACTCAACTTGAAATGGATCAGTTAGTTGCAGCTGCTGGTTTTAAAAAAATTACAATGCGTATTGATCAGTGGGGCATTTTTACAGTATCACTAGCGCAAAGAATTAAATAATTATTCATGGACAGAGTAAAACGACGATTTGATAAGCTAACTATTTATAAGTTAGTATGGTTAGTTAGCTTAACTATTTTCTTTTTTACTAGCTATAATTTTGCCAATTGGTTTACTGCTACACGAAGTGATATAGGGAATATCGTTTTTGGATGGGAGCGTTCAATTCCTTTATGGCCTTGGACTATAGTACCTTATTGGTCGATAGATCTTATGTATGGGTTGGCAATTTTATTGGCTTACTCTTATCGAACTCTTAAAATTCTCTGTTTTCGACTTTTATCCGCTCAGATTATTTGCATTATCTGTTTTTTGCTGTTTCCGCTCAAATTTTCTTTTGAACGTCCTGCATTAGATGGATTGTATGGGGGATTATTTGATATTTTGATGGGATTTGATAAACCCTTTAACCAAGCTCCGTCGCTTCATGTTACACTATTGGTTATTTTGTGGAAATTTTATGCTAGCTATTTTCGTAGTGGCTGGCGTTATATTTTGCATATTTGGTGTTTATTAATTGGAATATCGGTATTAACTACTTGGCAGCATCATTTTTTTGACATTCCAACAGGCGTTTGGGTTGGGTGTTTTTGTATTTGGCTATGGCCTGATCATGCTCTATCACCAATAAAAAATTGCCAACGGCCTAAACAATATCTTTGGAGTAGCATCTATTTTTTACTGTTTTTATTGTCGCTTTGTATTGCTATTTACTTTTATTATTGGGCATTGTGGCTATTATGGTTTTCAGGCGCGTTTTTATTGGTTTCAGTAAATTACTTATTATTTGGTGTGGCAGGTTTTCAAAAGCAGGTTAATGGTCATTTTAATCTGGCTACTACTATTTTATATCTACCTTATTTTATCATTATGTGGATTAATTCACGGTTGTGGACTTTTAAAAATAGGTCAGTAGATTTAATTTGTGATAATGTTTATTTGGGGCGAATACCAGCCAATAATGCATTGCAGTCAAATCACTTTATTTCGATTGTTGATCTTTGTGCTGAATTACCAATAACACAATTTAAAGGTTACTATCATCTGATTCCTGTATTGGATATGACTCCATTAACTATTAAACAGTGCAAAGATGTTGCTGAAATCATTGAGCAGTATCACCAGCAAGGAAAATTATTGGTCTGCTGCGCTTTGGGCTATTCACGCAGTGCTACAGCCATTATTGCTTGGTTACTGTTGACGAAAAGAGTACCAAGTTTAGATACAGCAATTGCTATGGTAAAAGCGCGCCGTAGCACCATCGTCATTTCAGCTAAACAACGTTTAATCTTATCGGATTGGTTATTACAAATAGACAAAGGAAGTTAGTATGTTAAGTTGTGACAATACAAAATCAACAAAAGCTGCCAATCAAACTACACTAGTGATATTTTGTAGTTTGCTAGCGATAAGTCAACAATTAAATGTTTTGTCATTATTACTCACTATAATTGCATTATGTTTTGGGATGATGGCAAGTTGGTGGATAGGATCTTTTTTGTTTACGATTTGTTGTCTTGTCGCTTTTTTACTTGGATTAATAAGTAAATATTATGCCTTGCGAGTCGAATTCGATAAAAAACTATTTGATTATTTAGTTATTAATGTTGATCGGTTACCTAACACACTTATTGAATTGGACGATGCATTACTACAATTTAATTTAATCAAATCACGCCAACTATCAGTACGCTCAATTCGTGAACGTCAAAAGGGGACAATAAAGCTATTTAAAAAACAAGTTATCTGGCTTGTTTTACAAATATTGCTGTTAATCGGAACATTAATCAGTGGCATTATTTATTTTAACTAGAAGATTCAACATTAAAAATTATAAATTTAAGTAAGCGATAAACATACAATAAGGAGAAAATGGATGTCTAATTATCAACGCGATACTTTATTGTTATTTGTTGGTATTGGTGTGTTATTGGTTGTTGCATCAATAATTGGCTTACTATTAAAACGACGTTTTAAAAGCCCAAATAGCGTCATTGATAATCTTAATACTCGCATTAATGCATGGTGGATAATGGTCGCCATTATTGGTATCGCTTTTTTGTTAGGTAAATTGGCTGTAATTTTTCTATTTTTTGTGGCATCTGGCATTGCGCTTCGAGAGTTTTTAAGTTTAACGCCAGTTAATCGTTATGATTTTTATGCATTGATATTTGCTTATTTTATTGCTTTACCTTTGCAATTTATTTTGGTGGCTATGTCGTGGTATGGATTGTTTAGTATTTTTATTCCTGTTTATGGTTTTTTATTATTAGCCATTTTGGCGGCAATAACTGGCTCAACCGATAATTTTTTAGAACGAACGGCTGAAGTGCAGTGGGGACTAATGATTACAGTTTATAGCATTTCTTGCGTACCGGCATTATTAACATTGCCAATCGACCATTACCAAGATCGTAACCTTCTTTTGATTGCTTTTTTAGTTTTGGTTGTTGAACTTTCAGATGTGTTGCAATATGTGTTTGGAAAATTATTCGGCAAACACAAAATTAGCCCAAATTTATCGCCATCAAAAACGGTTGAAGGTTTTCTTTGTGGCATATTCTCTGCAAGTTTTGTTGGTGCTTGCCTATTTTGGATAACACCGTTTAGTTTTTTGCAAGCTGGATTAATTTCACTTATGCTCACCTTATTAGGTTTTTTGGGGGGCTTAGTTATGTCGGCAATCAAACGTGATAGAGGAATAAAAGATTGGGGAAATCTAATCGGTGGTCATGGTGGAGTGCTTGATCGTCTAGATTCTATCTGTTTCAGTGCGCCAGTTTTCTTTCATGTTGTACGTTTTTTTTGGGTGTAAAATTTACATGATATTTAAATAGCCATAGTTTAAATAAATTATAAAAAATAAAATTATGTGAATGAATATAAAAATCTCCAGTAAAAAATGAGCAAAACAGTTTAATTTATGATATAAATACAAACATTGTATTAACATTAAGATATAGATAAGGACTTTATTATGTTAAAAGAGCAAATGGTAGTAAAAAATTCAACAGGCTTGCATGCACGTCCTGTTACAACTCTAGTTAAATTAGCTGGTCGTTATAAATCATCAATTGAGCTTGTTTATAATGATAAAGCAATTAAATTAAAAAGCATGATGGGTTTACTTGGTGCAGGCGTAAAAGGTGGCTCAACGGTTGAAATCATCTGTGATGGTGAAGATGAACAAGCAGCAATGGCCGAAATTCGTGAGTTATTTGCTACTGGTTTTGGTGAATAATTGTTAAATTAGCTTAGCTAATCATCAATTTAAACACTTGATTCCGTCGACTTAGGTCGACGGAGTTGTATAAAAAGGCGTTAATTTTATACTTTGAGTAGACGTATTTCTTTAATTAGACCGTTAGTCTTTGATTATCGAATTTAGTTCTTTATGATCAATCGAAGGTAACATTCGTGTAAACCCTCTAGTAAGATAAAGTAAATAAAGAAAACCAATCGCTAACCAGACTAAACCAACAATCATCGCTGTCGCATCAAGGCTTGTCCATAACCATAATGAAAGTAACACGCCAATTGCAGGTAATAATCCATATTTAAATAGCATTGATGCTGTTTTTGAGCTTCCTTTCCCTAAATAGCTTTTAATCACACATAAATTGACGAAAGTAAAAGCTACTAATGCACCAAAGCTTATCATTGAAACCACTAAATTAAGATCTAGTACTAATGACAGCAATGAAAAGCAAGCAACAAAGATAATCGATAAATAAGGTGTTCTAAAGCGTGGGTGAATTTTATAAAAAATCTGTTTAGGTAGCACTCCTTCACGCCCCATTGCATAAAAAATCCGTGATACACTGGTTTGTGCGGTCATAGCCGATGCAAAGACACCAGTTAAATATGCCGCTTGGAAGAAATTATACATAAAATTACTACCTAATTGGCTGAGATTACCAACTTGACGAACCACATCTAAACTTGCAGTATCTTTATTATCGATAAAATCGCTCCATTTAGGATAAGCTAAGTGAGCACAATAAGAAACCACTAAAAAAATACAACCAGCAATAAGAACAGTCCAGATAATGGCTCTTGGTAGCGATTTTTGAGCATCGTTAGACTCTTCTGCTAAGGTGGCAATAGCATCAAATCCTAAAAAAGCAAGGCATAATATTGCGGCACCAGACATTAAACCACTAAAATCACTTGTATTGACTTGTAGTGGTTTTATCATTGCTTCAGGGGTTAAATCCACATTAAATAAAGTCAAAAATATAAATAACCCAATAAAAATCATCTGAACAATAATTAAGGTGAAATTCACCGAATTAATCAACTTAATACCCAGATAATTTAAGAGACTAACACTAATCAATGATCCAAGTACAAATACATACGCAGGAACGCTAGGAAATGCTTCGTTAAGGTAAATACCTAGTACCAAATAATTTAATATTGGTAAAAATAGGTAATCAAGGATTTGTGCCCAACCCACCAAAAATCCAACTTTTCCACCAAAGGTACGTTGTACATAAGAATAAGCAGAACCAGCAATAGGTAACTTATTTGCCATACGACAATAGCTTAATGCAGTGAAAAAAATCATGGCAAGGGTGATGATATAGGCTATAGGTAAGTGTCCATTACTGGCAACAGTTACTTCCCCATAAGTGGTAAAGATCCCCAAAGGAACCATATAAGCTAAACCAAATGCAATTAATGCAGGTGTGGTTAAAACTCGTTTCATTTTTATTGCGGACATGACTTTGCTCCTCTGTCCCAAAAAACAATAAAAAACTACTAAGTATAGTTTTGCCTTTTTTACCCGCTTAAAGCGGCAGGGAATTCTGCCATATTGTGATAATTATGCAAGTTAATTTTTAGTAAAAAGGTACTTAAACAAACAAATTATAAGCTTTAAAGTGCTTTACGAGTTATTTTAGCTCAATTTAATTTAGATTATTAAGTTATAGGATTACGCTTCGATTTGCATATTTGTGATCCAAATCTATTATTTATTAGACAAAGTAAGTGTCAGTGTAAATAAATTATTGTATATTTTATCTACAATACAAGTAGAATGGAAATTAAGTTATTATGAATAATCTATTATCCTTAAAAGGAGCTATTTATGCAGTCTATTCCTGTTTTACCGGTTGATTTAACCGGTGATGTTGTTACTCAAAAATCATCAGTTATTCATTTAATGGTTGAAACTAGCCAAGCTTATTTAACTAATATTAAAACCTTTTTTGACGATGTTATGGCGCACGAACAAGAAATGGAAACCGATGTGTTACCTGATATTGCTTTGCCACATGCAAAAAGTAGTGCTGTTAAAACTCCATTTATTGTTGTTGGGAAATATAGCGATGGCATCATTTGGAATAATGATAATAAAGTGAAGTTAATCGTGATGATTGGCGCGCCAGAACACGCCAATAAAGAGCACTTATCCATTATTGCTAAATTAGCATCGAATTTAGCTAATGATGATTTTGTCGAAGATTTGCTTAAAAGCGATATTCAATCTGTAGCAAATAAAATCAGAGGATTATATGAGTAAAAAAAAGATTGTTGCGATTTGTGCATGTACAGCTGGTATGGCGCATACTTATATTGCTAAGCAAAAAATTGAAAATGAAGCAAAAAAGCGAGGATGGGATTATAAGGTTGAAACACAAGGTGCCGCAGGTATTGAAAATTCATTAACCGAACAAGATCTTAAAAGTGCCGATGTAATTTTATTAGCGACTGATATTTCAATTGAAAACGCCGATAGGCTTGAGCCTTATAAAAATGTCATAAAAGTGAGTACTGGTGAAGCGGTTAAAAATACTGTTAATATTTTTAATAATGCAGAAACTATGTCGACTAAAGTGGTTAAAGATAGTATCGGTAAAGAGATATTTAGAGCATTAAATACGGGTATTAGTAAGTTTTTGCCCGTTATTATCGCATCTGGAATACTTTTTTCAATTGTGTTAATGACAGGTGACGTAACAAACGATACTATTTTACCAAGTAATCAATTCTTTGTTGATTTAAAACAAGTTGCCTTATATGGCTTTGCCATGATGGTGCCTGTGCTCGCTGCTTATATGGCTTATTCCATTGGTGGTAATGCTGCTTTAGCACCTGCATTTATTATGGGCTATGTGGTAAATAATCCAATTGGTTCTAACCAAGTCAGTACTGGATTTATTGGTGCAATGATTTTTGGTATTTTAATTGGTTATTTTGTTAAATGGTTCAAAACAGTTAAAGTTCATCCAGTGATAGCTTCGGTTATGCCTGTGATGATTATTCCAACTGTAACTATACTTGTGATGGCACCACTTTACATTTATGGGCTATCTTATCCGCTTGATTGGTTTGTTAAAGCCATGGTTGCAACGTTAAAAGGTATGTCTGAAGTCAATGCCGCATTCTTAGGTATTGGTATTGGCATATTAGCCGCGCTAGATATGGGGGGACCATGTAGTAAAGCCGCAACTGCATTTACCTTAGCTGCAATGGCTGAGGGAGTTTATGGTCCAAATGGCGTATTTCGTATGTGCTGTGCTATTCCGCCATTAGGATTAGCAGTATCATCATTGATTGTGTCACGTTCAAAATACACCAAAGAAGAGAAAGAGTTTGGCATTACCGCTTTCTTTTTGTCATTAGCGGGTATTACCGAAGGTGCGATTCCTTTTGCGGCTAAAGATCCGAAGCGCGTTATTATTGCTATTGTAATAGGCACAGCCATCGCAGGTATGCTAGGTATGATTAATGGTATTGAATCATTGGTAGCATTTGGCGGGTTAGTTGCATTAGGTGGGGTGACTAAAGCAGCCGCGTGGTATGTAATTGATATGTTTATTGGTGCATTAATTATTGCTGCTATTTTACATTTAACTAAACCAACAGCAGTAGAAACTGAGGCAGTAGCTGAAGTTGACTAGAGGCTGAATAATGACTCATGCTACACCAATCGTGATTGGTGTAGCAATGCATTAATAAATAATTGAAGTTTAAACTATGCTTGCTGATAAACTATTTGACCGCCGACAATCGTTGTTAGTACCTTGACATTTTGCATATTCGTTACTGGGATGGTAAATGGATTGCGATCTAAAATAATCAAATCAGCAAATTTACCTTTTTCAATTGACCCAATGTATTCATCTTGTTTTAGTACATAGGCAGCATTAATAGTAGCACTACGTAATACTTCAATAGCGGTTAGATTACGATCACTGTTTAACCGAGGATGCTCGGCATCGATTTGTCTAGTCATTGCAATTTGGAAATCGTACCATTCATTTAATGGATCAATTGGCCAATCGCTACCAAAAGCGCATGTTACACCTGCATCAATATATTGCCCATGTGCTTCTAAACCGCTATAGCGTTCTGGACCAAATAGGGTTTGATATTGCTCAACCATTGCCGAACTGCATCCTGCCCATTGAAATGAAAAGACCACACAAGCATTCAATTGTTTATACCTTGCAAATTGATGTGCTGCACTTAATTCATTATGCGCAGTGCTTGGGCGAATATCGGCATCAGGTAATGCTTTACGCATTTTTTCAATGGCATCAAGTACAACTTCAATAGCCCCTTCACCAACTGTATGCATATGCGGATGAAAACCAGCTTTTGCAGATTCAAGTATTAACGCATCTAACATTTCAATGGAATAATAAAGATCACCGTAACGATCTTTTTCGTCGGCTAAATTGTACGGTTTAAGCAAGCGTGCGGTCATTAAAGGTGCCTGCATTACGCCATCTACAAATAATTTAGTATGCGATATTTTAATACCCGGCTTAGGTTGCCAGTTTTTGTCATCGTAACGTGCGGCGAACTGTTTAACTTTGCTCAGTAAAGTTGGAATTTCTTCTATTGATGATACATCATCTGGTGGTAACTCGCGCGCGCCAAATAAGCGAATAGATAGTTGGTTTTGTTGCTGTAGTTTTAAAAATGCATCGGCTTGGGTTTCAGTAATTCGAGCATCCATAACTGCCGTAACACCTTGTTTATTAAGTTCTGCTTGCGATAATTTAGCAATGTTTACGGCTTGTTCATCGGTGAGTTTAGATATACTGTCAAACGCACGCATGGCAGGGGCATCTTCTAATATACCATTTAATTCACCGTCATCAGTACGTCCAATCTTTCCATCGGTTGGTTCAGGGGTGTTTCTATCTAAACCAAATTTCTCTAAAGCAATGCTATTGGCAACTAAAGTATGGCAGTCATTTGAAAACAAAATAACAGGTCGTTTTGTATTAAGTCTATCGAGATCAAAGCGTGTAATATCTGTGCCAATGGGTAAAACCTCTTGCCTTAGCCAGCCACGAACTTGTAACCAATGAGTATTATCACTGATAGAATCTTTATCTAAATATTGTTGTATAATAGCTAACGTATCATCAATAGTTAAGCTTTGATAATTCAAATTACACGACGATAATTGCATACCTCCCCAAAAAGTATGCAAATGCGAATCAATAATACCTGGCATCATGGTTTTGCCTTGTAAGTCGTAAACAGTTGTATGATTATCGACATATTGACTATTATTTATTTGCTGTGTAGTCCCCGTTGCAATAATATAGCCGTTTGCAACAGCAATTGCCTGACAAATGGTGTCTTGTTTGTCGGCAGTGTAAATATAACCATTAATGTAAATAACATCAGCCTTAGCCATTATTTGTGATTCCTTAACATAGAGAGAAAAATGAAAACTGAACGATAGCAGATTTATAAAAAATTTGTCAAATGTAATAATTTTCTTTATTGTGTGCCAAGGTTATGCTACAAATAAGTTATTTAGTTACAGCGTCACAAGGTGAGCCGATGAAATATCAACAACTAGAAAACCTTGAATGTGGTTGGAAGTGGCACTATTTAGTAAAAAGACATAAAGAAGGCGAATTAATTACTCGCTATATTGAAAAAAGCGCTGCAGAGCATGCTGTCAATGAGTTACTATTATTAGAACATAATCCAACGAAAGTTGTTGATTGGATAAAGGCACATTTAAATCCCGACTTAGATAATCGAATGAAGCAAACTATTCGGGCAAGACGAAAACGGCATTTTAATGCAGAACAACAAAATACACGAAAAAAGTCCATTGATTTAGAATTTTTAGTTTGGCAACGATTAGCAAATTTAGCCAAACGTCGTGGATGTACATTATCGCAAACTATTACACAATTAATTGAAGATGCCGAGCAGAAAGATCAATATGCAACAAAAGTATCGACAATTAAAGATGATTTACTATCGCTTCTTGATGTGAAGCTTGATAGTAAATAATATAAACAACAGAATAAAAAGGTTTTATTATGGGAAAATCCCTTGTTATTGTGGAATCACCAGCCAAAGCAAAAACGATTAATAAATATCTTGGCAAAGATTTCGTGGTTAAATCAAGTGTCGGTCATATTCGTGATCTGCCCGTGAGTGGTAGCAGCCAACGAGCTGAAAAAAACACAAAAGATACAAAAAACAAAGTAGAGAAAAAAGTTAAACGTTCTGAAAAACAAGCCTTAGTTGATCGTATGAGTGTTGATCCATATAACGGTTGGAAAGCACATTACGAAATTTTACCGGGCAAAGAAAGGGTGGTTTCTGAACTTAAAAAATTGGCTAAAGACGCTGATATGATCTATCTCGCAACCGACTTGGATAGAGAAGGAGAGGCAATAGCTTGGCATCTTAAAGATGTTATTGGTGGCGATGAGAGTAAATACCGTCGTGTTGTTTTTAACGAAATCACCAAAACAGCAATTAAAAACGCTTTTAATGAACCATCAATGCTTGATATGGATCGAGTCAATGCTCAACAAGCACGCCGATTTATGGATCGGGTTGTGGGCTTTATGTTATCACCGCTACTTTGGAAAAAGGTTGCACGTGGATTATCAGCAGGTCGTGTTCAGTCTGTTGCGGTGCGTTTAGTGGTTGAACGTGAGCGCGAAATCCATGCTTTTATTCCTGAAGAGTATTGGGATCTTTATGCTGATTTAACGACTGCTCAAAAAGAACAATTAACATTACAGGTCACCAATTACAAAAACAAAGCGTTCGAACCAAAAGATAAAGTTGCGATTGATATAGCCTTAGCTGAGCTTAATAAAAACCAATATCATGTAACAAACATTGAGCAAAAACCAACCAAAAGTAATCCTACTGCACCGTTTATTACTTCGACTTTGCAACAAGCCGCTAGCACGCGTTTAGGCTTTGGTGTTAAAAAAACGATGACATTAGCGCAGCGATTGTACGAAGCTGGTTACATTACTTATATGCGTACTGACTCAACCAATTTAAGTCAGGATGCATTGACAATGGTACGCGATTATATTGGTAAGAATTTTGGTGATAAATATCTACCAACGTCAGCCAATGTATATAGCAGCAAAAAGAATTCTCAAGAGGCACATGAGGCTATCCGTCCATCTGATGTCACCATTCTTGCCGAAAAAATTAGTGATATTGATGCTGATGCTTGTAAATTATATCAATTAATTTGGCGACAATTTGTGGCATGTCAAATGACATCGGCTGAATATAACTCAACTACCATTACAGTCCAATCTGGCGATTTTACCTTAAAAGCAAAAGGTCGTACATTGCGCTTTGATGGTTGGACTAAAGTACAACCGCAACTAGCCAAAAGCAATGAAGATAAAATATTACCGCCGTTATCAGTTAACGACAAACTCGATTTAATCAGCTTAAATCCAAATCAACACTTTACCAAACCGCCTGCTAGGTATAACGAAGCATCACTGGTTAAAGAGCTTGAAAAACGTGAAATTGGTCGCCCATCGACTTATGCAACCATTATTTCGACAATTCAAGATCGCGGCTATGTGCGTTTGGAAAATCGTCGCTTTTATGCAGAAAAAATTGGTGAAATTGTTACTGATAGACTCAGCGAAAACTTTAATGATCTGATGAGTTATGATTTTACCGCACGTATGGAACATGCATTGGATGAAATTGCCCATAAAAAACAAGAATGGCGCGAAGTACTTGACCAGTTTTTCAATGATTTTAGTCAGCATCTTGAGGTTGCCGAACAAGCGCCTGATAAAGGTGGTATGCAACTAAATCCATTAGTGTTAACGCCTGAAATTAAATGCCCTAATTGTAGTCGTGAAATGGGCATTAAAACTGCGGGTACAGGTGTATTTTTAGCATGTTCAGGCTATGCGTTACCGCCTAAAGAACGTTGCAAACAAACCATTAACTTAATTCCGGAGCACGAAACTTTAAATATTTTGGAAGAAGCTGAAACAGCCGAAACCGAAGCATTAAGAGCACGTAAACGCTGTCCAAAATGTCATACAGCCATGGATAGTTATTTGCTTGATAACGAACGTAAATTACACATATGTGGTAATAATCCAATTTGTGATGGTTCATTAATTGAAAAAGGTAACTTTAAAGTAAAAAGTTACGAAGGACCAATTATCGAATGTGAAAAATGTGGCTCAGAAATGCATTTAAAATCAGGGCGATTTGGTTTATATATGGGCTGTACTAATCCTGATTGTAAAAATACACGTAAGATCTTAAAAAATGGTGATGTTTCACCCCCTAAAGAAGATCCGGTTGATTTACCAGAACTTCAATGTAGTAAATCTGATGCACATTTTGTATTGCGTGATGGTGCCGCAGGTATCTTTTTGGCAGCACATAATTTTCCAAAATCAAGAGAAACACGTGCACCGTTGATTGAAGAGTTACAACGTTTTAAAGATCGCCTGCCAGAAAAGTTTATTTACTTGACCGAAGCACCAAGTAAAGATCCTGACGGTAATCCATCCATTGTTCGTTTTAGTCGTAAAAGCAAACAACAATATGTTACCTCTGAAGTTAATGGTAAATCGACAGGTTGGGTGATGCAATACGTAGATGGCAAATGGATTAATAGTAAAAAATAGGTAATAGCAACTAAACTTTTGTTAAAAAGTTTCAGGAAAGTATATGTTTTAGTATAAAAATAGTTATTATTGTTTGTGCTAGACAGTGAAAAGACTTACCTTACCAATTCTCCCTTTTAAGATGTGATTAAAAGGGAGAAAGCATACAGTTAAAGGAGCTTTTGTTTGTCATGAAATTACAACAATTACGCTATATTGTCGAAGTCGTCAATAACGATCTCAATGTATCGTTAACATCCGAAAAACTGTATACATCTCAACCAGGCATCAGCAAACAAATAAAATTGTTAGAAGACGAGCTTGGCGTTCAGATATTTACCCGAGTGGGTAAGCACCTTTCAGAAGTGACGCCTGTCGGTGAAAAAATTATTGCGCTTGCTCGAGAAATCCTCAACAAATCTAACGATATTAAAATTATTGCCAAAGAATTTAGTCAGCCAAATCAAGGCTCATTAACAATTACCACAACTTATACTCAAGCACGTTATGCCTTGCCTGTTGTGATCCGGCAGTTTATGCAACAATATCCGAATATTACTTTGCATATGGAGCAAGGATCATCACCACAGTGCATATCTCAAGCACAAACAGGACAGAGCGAATTGGCTATTGTGACCGACATTTCACAGCTTAGCGATGATATGATTGCCTTACCTTGCTATCACTGGAACCAAGCCGTGATTGTGATGAAAGATCACCCGCTTGCCAAAAGCAGCTTAATTACAATTGAAGAACTTTCCAAATTTCCGTTAGTTAGTTATGATTTTTCTAACGATGGCTCAGATTTAAATCAAGCTTTCTTGCGAGCTCGTCAGTCGCCTAATATTGTTTTTAGTACAACAGATGCAGAGTTAATTAAAACCTATGTTAAGTTGGGAGTAGGCGTTGGCATTGTCGCAAAAATGGCGGTGAGTAATACTTCAGATGATGATTTTGTTGTATTGAATGCTGGCCATATATTCCCCTACAGCACAACCTATATCGTTTTTGCGCGTTCGTTATTTTTACGTAGTTATATGTATGATTTTATTCAGCAGTTTTCACCACATTTGCATCGACAAACTATCGATAAACTCATGTTATGTGAAAATAATATCGAAGTATTAGCTATGTTTAATGGGGTAAAATTGCCTGTGTACTAAGTGAATTTATTTTTCATCATAATAAAAAAGATATAAAGGAAAGTGCGATATGATTCGCACTTTGATTATTTTTATTATTTATGCCTTGCTTTTAAAATGCCAATCACATCTTGTAGTGACAGATTTTGATCTTGGAGTAATACTAATAAATGATAAACCAAATCCGCAGATTCATTTTTTAACTCTTCTCGATCATGAACTGTCGCAGCAAGGGCGGTTTCAACACCTTCTTCTCCCACTTTTTGGGCAATACGTTTAGTGCCGTCATGATACAGTTTTGCTGTATAGGATGATTTAGGATCGGCATTTTTGCGTGCTGCAATTAATTGCTCTAATTCAAACAAAAATCCCCATTCGCTTTTAGCATTAGCAAAGCAACTATTTGTACCAGTATGGCATGTTGGACCAACAGGATTTACTAAAATCAGTAACGTATCATTATCGCAATCAGCGGAAATACTCACTACATTTAAAAAGTTGCCAGACGTTTCGCCTTTAGTCCAAAGGCGTTGTTTGGTGCGTGAATAAAAAGTGACTTTACCGCTACTTTGTGTTTGAGCTAATGCATCTTGATTCATATAACCCAGCATTAGTACATCGCCAGAAACATAATGCTGAATAATGACCGGCATTAAATGATCTACTTTTTGCCAATCGAGTTGCTGTAAATCTAATTTTATATCGCTATTTTGAGTTAACATAATCGAATTTCTACTCCATTGTGAGCTAAATACTGTTTAAGTTCGCTAATATTGATAATTTGTTTATGAAACACCGAGGCCGCTAATGCACCATCAACATTGGCTTCTTTAAAGGCTTGTAAAAAATGATCCATGGTGCCAGCACCGCCTGAAGCAATAAGTGGTACATGACAAACCTCACGAATTGCTTTAAGTTGATCAAGATCATAGCCATTACGTACGCCATCTTGATTCATCATGTTTAATACAATTTCGCCGGCACCACGTTTTTGAACCTCTTTTACCCAATCAAGTGTGTTCCATTTTGTGGCAACGGTGCGTTTTTCATCACCAGTAAATTGATAAACGTGATAATTGTTTGATTCTTTGTCATACCAAGTATCAATGCCAACAACAATACACTGCACACCATAACGATCTGCAAGCCTTGTAATTAAAGAAGGGTCAGCAAGTGCAGGGGAGTTAATTGAAATTTTATCAGCGCCAAAGGTTAATATTTGCCCTGCATCATCAATCGTTTTAATGCCGCCAGCTACACAAAAGGGGATATCAATAACTTCGGCCACTTTTGCAACCCAACTTTTATCGACTACTCGTCCATCTGACGAAGCAGTAATATCATAAAAAACGAGCTCATCGGCACCTTCTTGCGCATAGCGCTTTGCTAAAGGGACAATATCACCAATAATTTCGTGATTTCGAAATTGCACACCTTTAACCACTTGACCATTACGAACATCTAAACAAGGAATTATCCTTTTTGCCAACATGAAATTGCCTCCTGAACAGTAAATTTGCCTTCGAGTAAAGCTCGCCCTACAATTACGCCTGCAACGCCGCTATTGGCAAGTGCTTTAACATCGTCTAATTGACCTATACCGCCAGATGCTTGAAAAGCAATTTGTGGGTATTTTTGACTGATTTCTTGGTACAACTTAATATTCGAACCACTGAGCGTGCCATCTTTCGAAATATCAGTACAAAGCACATGTTTCAATCCATAAGGTAGATAATCCTCAATCACTTGTTCTAATGTCTGTTTTGAGTCTTCTTGCCAACCATGAATCGCCACATATTTATTGCCCTTAGTATCAATGCGCACATCCAGTGCTAATACCAATTTTTCAGCGCCGTATTTTTTAAACCATTGTTTAACTATTTCTGGTTGCTTGATGGCGGTTGACCCAATTACCACGCGAGCAGCACCGGCTGATAATAATGATTGTATGTCTTTCTCAGAGCGAATTCCGCCTCCAACTTGGATAGGAACTTGTACGCCATTAATTAACGTTTGTATTAATGAAATTTGACGAGCATTAGGATCTTTTGCGCCGGTTAAATCTACCAAGTGCAACAGCTTAGCACCTTGCTTTTCATAGTCTTGTAAGCGCAAAAGTGGATGATTGCCATAATCACGTTTTTGCTCATAATCGCCTTGGTGCAATCGCACCACGCTACCATCAATTAAATCAAGCGCAGGGATAATCATTGGATAAACTGCCATTGTTACATCTCCAAAAAGTTTTTGAGCAATTTTGCACCGGCTGAGCCAGAACGCTCGGGATGAAACTGCACGCCGTAAAAGTTTTCTTTTTGTACGGCTGCGGTAAAGCTTTCGCCGTAATTGGTTTCTGCTATTGTTGCTGAGCATAGTGGCATCGCGTATCCATGTACAAAGTAAAAATAAGCACCATCAGGAATATCTCTAAATAGATGATGACCTGCTTTTGGGTAGACTTGATTCCAACCCATATGGGGTAGTGGTAATCCACAATCAGGAATTTCAATCACTTTTTCATTAATTATGCCAAGTGTATGCACATGTCCTTCATTACTATAATCAGCTAAAAGTTGCATGCCAAGGCAGATCCCTAATACAGGTTGAGTACAAACTCTTATCAGTTCGATTAAATTACGCTCTTCTAATTTTTGCATTGCAGATGAAGCCGAGCCGACACCCGGTAAAAATAACTTGTCTGAATTCAATACCACATCAGGATCAAGACTAATAATGGGCTGATAGCCAAGCCTTTCTATTGCATATTTCACCGATGAAAGATTGGCGCAACCAGTATCTAAAATGACAATGTTCATTTATAGCACTCCTTTTGAGCTAGGAAGTCGATCACTTTCAATTTTAATTGCTTGCTTTAATGTGCGCGCAAAGGCTTTAAACAAGCTTTCAATTTTGTGATGATCATTATTGCCTTCGGTTTCAATATGTAACGTAATAGCCATAGCATAACTCAATGAATAAAAGAAATGCTCAACCATTTGTGTACTCATATCGCCTACTTTTGGGTGAGTAAACTCCGCTTTAAATTTAAGATAAGGGCGGCCTGAAATATCCATTGCACATTTTGCTAAACACTCGTCCATCGGAATTACTGATGCATAGCGAGTAATGCCGCGTTTATCGCCGAGTGCTGTTTTTAACGCCTCGCCCAAGGCTAGTCCTGTATCTTCGATGGTATGGTGATCATCAATATGCAAATCACCATCGACTTGGATATTGAGCTTAATTCCGCCGTGAGTGGCAATTTGGTCAAGCATATGATCAAAAAAACCGATTCCTGTATTGATGTTACTCCCCCCTTGGCGATCAAGCCATACTTCTACTAAAATCTTGGTTTCTTTAGTATTACGCTCAACTTTAGCATAGCGATCTGCGGTGGTTAACCGCTGAGCGATTTCAAGCCAGTTTAACTGTTCAGGATGATATCGTAACCCTTTGATTTGCATATTTTCAGCTAACTGAATATCAGTGACCCTGTCACCAATAACGTAACTATTTTGTTTGTCCAATTTACCACTAGTAAGATAAGGTAACACTAATTGGATTTTAGGTTTACGACATTCGCAGTTATCCTCGGGAAAGTGAGGGCAAATTAGCACATCTTCAAAATTAATGCCTTGCGATTTAAAAATCTGCATCATTAGATTATGCGGCCCATCAAAATCTACTTGTGGATAGCTTTTAGTACCCAGTCCATCTTGATTGGTCACCATCACCAATTTATAGCCAGCGGCTTGCAATTTAAGAAGCGCAGGGATCACATTCGGTTCAAAAGCCAGCTTATCAAAACGATCAACTTGAAAGTCAACTGGAGGTTCGGTAATTAATGTGCCATCTCGATCAATAAATAAGTATTTTTGTAACATTTTTGCTCCTATTTTATTGCTTTAAGCGCCGAAAGAACTGCCTCGCACTCTGCTTGAGTACCAATGGTGATTCGAATCATATTGTTTTCCCCAATCGACTTGCTTTGATCGCGTAAAATAATCCCTTTATTCCATAAGATATTAAACACGTCCTTATTATCTTGAAACTTCACACATAAATAGTTGGAAGAACTCGGATAAACTTTTTCAACAACTGATAACTGTGCTAGCGAATTGGCAAATTTTTCTTTTTGTTTGTTCAAATTGATTACATGCAACTTCATGGCATTAATGCCATCTTTACTCAGAGCTTGTGCTGCAATATCGGCCACGGGCGTAGCGAGTGGATAGGGAGCAATGACTTTTTGTAATGCATCAATTACTGGTTTATTTGCGATCGTAAAACCACAACGTAACCCCGCTAAAGCAAATGCCTTTGATAGTGTACGTAACACCACTAAATTAGGGTAGTTAGCAAGCCAACTCACCACCGTTGAGTCGGGGGAAAACTCAATATAAGCCTCATCAATCACCACTAAAGCACGATTGTTGGCAATATTGAGCAACGCCTTAATATCCTCAGGATCAATTAAGTTACCCGTTGGATTATTTGGTGAACAGACATAAATCAGTTTAACGCTATCAAGATGCTGCTCAATACGCTTAAGATCAAGCTGCCAATCGGCTTTGGTTGGGACTGTTTTGGTTTTTATGCCTAACGTTTCAGCACTTACTTGATACATGCCATAAGTTGGTGGACAGTACAAAATGCTGTCTTTTTCAGGCTCGCAAAATGCACGCATTAATAATTCAATAGCTTCATCAGCGCCACGGCTAACAATTAATTGATCGGGTTGTACACCAGCATATTGAGCATAACGCTGAATCACCTTTTCTGGTTGTGGTTCAGGGTAACGGTTTAAGGTTTGTTCGGTTAATTCGAAATGTGGTGCGACGGGGTATTCGTTGGCATTGAGCCACACATCGCCATTACCACCAATCCGACGGGCGGATTGATATGGCGTTAGTTTCTGAATATTTTTTCTGACTAATTGATTGATATCCATGTTATCCACCTATTTTTAACCCATTGAATTTAATGCCGCAAGGCGCAAAGTAACCGCTTGTTTATGGGCGGTCAGTTGTTCGGCTTCGGCCATAAGTTCAACTGCATTTCCAATTGCTTTTAAGCCTTCTGGTGATAATTTTTGTACTGTCATTCTTTTTTGAAAATCGGCCAGCCCAAGACTAGAATAAGTTGCGGTATAGCCATAAGTTGGCAGAACATGGTTAGTTCCAGAGGCATAATCACCAGCCGATTCTGGCGACCAATTACCCAAAAATATGGAACCTGCGCTGGTGATCTGTTCAACTAATTCATCGGCATTGGCGGTTTGAATAATTAAATGTTCAGGTCCATAACGGTTACTAATAGCCACGCATTCATCCAAGTCTTTTGTTACAATTAGTCGGCTTTCTTGTAATGCCTTTTCAGCAATACTTTGGCGTGATAGCGTGCTTAATTGTTTATCCACTTCTTGCGAGACCGCTTGTGCAATAGTTTCATCAGGTGTTAACAACACCACTTGTGAATCAGGACCGTGTTCAGCTTGTGAAAGTAAATCAGCGGCAACAAAAGCAGGATTAGCCGAACTATCAGCAATCACTAGCACTTCAGACGGACCTGCAGGCATATCAATCGCAGCACCATCAAGTCGCTGGCTAATTTGTCGTTTAGCCTCGGTAACATAGGCATTGCCCGGACCAAAGATCTTATCCACTTTAGGAACAGACTCGGTGCCTAGTGCCATTGCGCTAATCGCTTGTGCACCGCCTAATTGATATACTTCGCTGACACCACACAAGTCTGCTGCATATAAAATTTCGTCAGCAATAGGTGGCGGTGAACATAAAATCACCTGACGACAACCAGCAATTTTAGCGGGTATTGCAAGCATTAATACCGTTGATAACAAAGGCGCTGATCCCCCCGGAATATAAAGCCCAACCGAATCAATTGGTCGAGTAACTAGCTGGCATTCTACCCCCGGCATTGTTTCAAGCTTAATGGTCTGTTTTACTTGAGCTTGGTGGAACTTTTCGATATTCGCAACTGCCAATTGCATTGCTTGTTTTAATTCAGGCTTAACGCGGTTTGCGGCGGTGTTGATTTCCTGTTTGGTGAGTTTGATCTGCTGAATTTGGACTTTATCAAATTTGCTACTTAGTGCTTTTAATGCCTTATCACCATCTTGTTTAACTTGTGCCAAAATATCTGCAACAGCTTTGCTAATCGAATCAGAGGCTGTAATTGCTGGACGCGTTAATAGTGCTGTTTGTTGTTCATTTGTACATTGTTGCCAATAAGAGAGTTTCATATTATTACTCCATCATTTTTTCAATTGGTAATACAAGAATTGAGCTTGCACCTAACGCTTTTAGGTTTTCCATCGTTTCCCAAAAAAGCGATTCACTGCTCACCATATGTAGTGCAACCCGATTTTGCTCGCCAGTTAAAGGCAAAATGGTAGGATTTTCAGCACCGGGTAATAGTGCAACAATATCATCTAACACCTCGGTAGGGGCATGGAGCATAATATATTTTGATTCACGAGCTTGAATAACCCCTTGAATACGCGTCATGATTTTATCGATTAACGCCTGTTTTATTGGTGACATGTCGCCTTGACGTTGAATTAAGCAGGCTTTTGATTTATAGATAACTTCGATCTCTTTAAGACCGTTTGCTTCAAGTGTTGCACCGCTAGATACTAAATCACAAATTACATCAGCCAGTCCCGCACGTGGTGCAACTTCGACCGAACCATTAAGTAAGCAGGTTTTAAAGGTAACATTATATTGTGCCAGATAACGGCGGAGCAGATGAGGGTAAGTGGTGGCAATACGCAGGTCATTTAAACACTCAGGACCAGAATACTCAAAATCACGCGGGGCGGCGATCGACAACCGACATCCACCAAAATCAAGCGCGCGCAGTTTTATAAATTGTGGATCTTCGCCTTCGGCTTGCCTATCTAATACTTCTTCCTCTAAAACATTTTCGCCCACAATCCCAATATCAACAACGCCATCAATCACTAGCCCGGGGATATCATCATCACGAACGCGCAAAATATCGATGGGCATATTTTCGGCAAAAGCGATCAAACGTTGTTCTTGAAGGTTTATTTTAATGCCACATTGGGCAAGTAGCTTTTTTGACTCATCACTTAAGCGACCTGACTTTTGCATTGCAATGCGTAAACGCGAATTATCCAACATATCTTTCTCCAAAGTTATCTAAAAATTTATAAACCACAAACAAAAAACCCTCGGAAGTTTGATCTTCCGAGGGTTCTCTGCTTGCTTTTGCGATATCACCGGAAGATCAATGTCTTCCAGCACCAATCGCCCGAAGACTATTCAGGAATGATGGTGATGATGATGTGTACTAATAGCATTAGTAATAAAAACGCAAAAACAATTCATAAAAATAAAAAACCTTTAACTGAGTTGATAATTAAAGCTACTGAACAAAATATAACAGAATTTGTTTATTCGCAACTAGTTTTTTATTTAAAATAGTCAGCGTGATTAGCTTAACAACTTCAAAACAGCAGTACAGCTACACAATTTTGACGTCTAATTTAATTTATGTTATTTATATTCAATAAATTATATATAGAATATTGAAAGGCTTAGTCATCATGTTACACCCTTATTACCATAATATTGAAGTATACCCTTTTTTATGGGCGCTAATGTTTCCCTTTTTCTATTTGGTTTATTTGCTTTCTACTATTATTGTTTATACTAAATTAAATAAAAAAGTAAAAATCGGCTTTATGATTATAGTGGGTGCGTGGTTGGTATACATTTTTCCCCCAACTGATATTCATTTTTTCTTGTTTTCGTTAACTGGAGCGCTCTTTCCAGTTGGTCTTCGTTATTGCCAAATGCACAAAAAACACTACCAAGGCATAAAACAAAAGTTAAATCTTGCCGTTGTTTATGCTGTATTACCCTTATTGGCAACCTTTTTTTGGCCGATTTATATTGGAATGCCGATGCTTATTGAATACTGGAACAGCCTCCCAAGTAGCGAATGCAAGCAAAATGGACGTTTGATTTCATTGGCGAATGATGCGGTTTATCGTCTTTATCCCCAACATAGTCGGGGTAATGAATTTTGGGTAAATATGACAGATGTTACAACTAAAGAGTTTTGTGACAAATTTTCAGCAACAGAACCGAAGCCCGTTGTTGAACTGTCATATTCCTTTAAAAAAATGTGCAGGCATCCTGAAACGCCGAATCAAAAAGCATACTGCGATAACATAAAACAAGGTGAGATCTTGTTATCAGATGTTACAATCAAAGCAACCAACAATATGGCCCCTAGTCATCGAATATGGCCAGATTTACAAACAAAACTAAACGAAGACTTAAACAAGCAACTAACACAAGGCAACACCGACTTAGCGCCACTTGATTATCATCATCTTAAAAACTACAAAGAGTTTGATGATGGCGTTGCTTTATATGTTTCTTATGATCGAAATAAATACAACAAAATCTATAATATAATCATAAACAATCCGAATTGGCTCCATCCACAAAAAGAACCTTTTACTCTTTATTGTAATCTTAATTATGAAGGTAACCAATATTGCCGTGCTGTCTACCTATATCAAAAAAATGCGTATATTGATTACACCTACGATTTAACCGAAACACAAAAAGATGAATTCACAATTACCCCCCAAAACTACAGTCAGTCTTACATGGACAAACAAATAGCCGCAGCCCAAAAAGCCCATCAAATTGTCACATCAATTTTTGAGGAAATGCGAATAGAACAATAAAGGTAATAGTTTCGGACGTCGCTATTTTGAACACTAAACTACAAACGTCCGAAACCGCTGCATCTAATCCACTATAACCACCACAAACAAAAAAGTCTTTATTTTCATCCAAAAATCGGTCAGAAAAGGTATTGATTTTATTAAAGTTTTTATTTGGTTGTTTTTAGCCCAAAAACACTACCAAAACCGTTTTCCAAAGCATGCCACCAAAAGCTTAACTCTATCTTCTTAATAAAACTTTACAAATTTTTAACAAAAAAAGTAGCGCATTATTAATCAACCGGTTATAATTTAAGCGCTTTTAAAGCAAGGAAATGCTCGCTAATTGAGCAGTCAATTATAAAAAACTGAAATAAAACAAAAATTTACTTGACAGGATAATCGAAATGCGCTATCATGTTTGGCATCTGGCATCTGGCATCTGGCCTGCCAAACCTACGCCCTAAATCTTTTTCAATTTCATCGTAGTCGAAATCAGACTCCATTCTTATTTTTATCACCGAAGTTATCGAGCTCATCGCGCTTGGCGAGGTCGTCGGGGTTAAGTTTTTTATTTAGCTTACTTAGCTTTTCTAATTTTTCTATCTTACTTAGATTACCTAGATTCTCGTTGTTCTTTGTGCTGTTGTTGTCATACACACAGTGTTCTGTGGCATTAACGGCATATACATCAAGGTATATTGAGGGTAGTGCGCCATACTTAACGTTCGACGGTGGTCAGACAAGGGCAACATCAACGGATAGTTTGTTGTCTATTAAGTTGCAGGATGGCCAAGTAATCACACCATCAACTAATACATCAAGTATAGCAAATCCGATAGTTTTGCCTTATGTGGGGAGTACTTTGGGTAATATAGAGACATTAGTTCCGTCATCGGTGAGTTCAGTGAGTTTAAGTGATTTGATCACTAGATATAATTATTGGCGTGATGATGATGGAGATGAACTGGATACAAATGGTGTTATGGCATCGGGGAGTCTATCGGTATCATTTACGGATAATGATGGTAATACAGTAAGTCGTAGTGATGCATTAGATAAATGTAAGGCTCCTTATAGGGTAACATTAAGTAGTGCAAGGGGATATTTACAAACACGGTACGGAGTTCCTAATAGAACCAATTTTAGTGATCAGACGGTGACATATTATGTTAATCCGTATGGTAGGGGGCCTAGCGTTTGTTACTTTGTGAGTCACGCAAGGCCGAATCTTGGTAATGGCAGAGATAATTACGCCGGTCCATCTAACATATGGAATCCTGATAAGGGGTTTTTAACTCAGTCTAATGATTCATTATTTTACGACCGAAATTTTCCTACAACGGGTGCTGATGGTTTGTATTTTGATTTGCTCATAGATGGGGTTGATGCGAGTCAGTTGACATGGTCTCCGGTCACTTGGGGGGGAATAACAGCTACAGTGACAAGTGTTACACCTGGTGATAGTTGGCTTCCTAATGTTGAAAGGAGAAAAACTGTCGCACGTGTTAAGTTAAGTGGTCCTAGTGCTGATAGTACTCAGATAGAGTCAGATAATCCTAGTTCACTAATTGTACCATTTTTGCCGCTGACATTTGAGTTGGTCGGTAAAGATAGTCGAGGTAATGAGGTGAGGTATGGATTTGTGTTACAGAAGTGGTTCGTCCATCGGGGTAATAAAGCTGATACTCAGCCTAACCAATCCACTTGGTGTAGTCGTTTGGGTTATCGTTTGTCAGATACCAAGGATTTAACTAACTCGGTGAAAACAAGTAGTCCTTCTATTTCTGGCGCCTTACCATCCTCATCTGGTAATTATTATAAGCGTCACATAGGTGCTGGTTTTTTCACGGAGTGGGGCTACATGCGTCATTACGCCGATGCGGGCTTCACCTCCTACTATTGGACAAGCGATCCTGCAGGTCGTCGCTTCTTTTATATCTACTCTAGTGGCGGTAACATCCACATTCCAAACTACAATGACAACAGAAGCTGTATTTGCACCACACCTTAGCTTTTATTTCTTAGTCCTTAATTCTTTAGGCTGTGTGGGTGATTAAGGTGCCAATAAAAGGATTAGCTAACGAAGAACAGCGCCCCAACAGTTGGGGCGCTGAATCAATAAAATTAGATGTCATTTAATGATGAATATAAAATAAATAAGAATAACCAAGCAGTTGGTGGTAAGGATAAGTGTTTGCTGTGTACTTTGACACAGTAGTGTTAATTCAACTAATGGAATCTATTAAATCCTTGGTATAATACGCCTAACAGTAAAATTAACACTGCTAGCACAATACTTATTCATCACCCAAGATTTTCAACCTAAAATTTTCACGCAAACTTGCTGATAAAAAGGAAGAAAGTAAAGGAATACGGTTAAATCAGCGACATACACATCTTAGGTTACAACCTTCCAACTAAGATGCGAATGTTTTTGATTTAATTATATGAAAATACACCAACTGACTTGATCCTAAAAACATAGTTAAAAAACTACACGATAACCCACAAAAAATAATATAGCAAAAATCGGTTGGAAAAGATATTGATTTTATTGGGTTTTTTTTGTTGTTGTCTTTTAAGCTTAAAAAACGCTAGTTTTACCTATTAATATTCCCTATTTTTAGATAACACACTAAACCGACCGCTCCCCAACAATGCTAAACTGAGTGCTGTTAGCGCCATAAAAGCAGGATACTCCCAACCGCCACCAGCATTACTAAATGACCAGCCATTCACCGAGTGAATAAAAGCAATAACAACCATTTGAATTACGGTTAATGAACTAACAATGCGAGTTAAGATGCCTAAAAGCAATAATAAGCCGCCGCCAATTTCAAATACCATCGTCAAATAACCAACAAACCCCGGAAAGCCAATTGATTCAAAGTATTGTGCTGTACCTGTTGGAGTAAAGACGAGTAGTTTGGTTAATCCGTGCGCCAAGAACATGACACCTAATGCAACTCGTAACATGAGTGAGGCTAGATCGGTTTGATATTGTTTCATTTTATTTTTCCTGTAAGTTAATTATTGTGATTGATTAGCACTATTTGTTTATCTTAATAGTTATTTTTTTATAGATAAATAAGCTATTATGTGACTTATTGTCATAATAAGTGGAACAATTGTTTGGTAGGTGAAGGCAGATGGATAGATCTAATAAATTACTAGAAATGATGGTCTTTGTGACGGTGGTTGATTGTAATAGCTTTGTTGATGCTGCGGTTAAGTTAAAGATGTCTAAGCAAGCGGTGTCACGTTACCTTCAAGCGTTAGAAGATCGCTTGCAAGTACGGTTATTACAACGAACCACTCGCAAAATGGTTATCACTCTTGAAGGGCAAACTTTTTATTTGCAAGCTAAAGCCATAATTAATGCTACTGCAGAAGCAGAAAACAGCCTCACTTTAGATCACGCAAGTCCACAAGGTATACTTCGAGTTAATGTGCCCGTTAGTTTTGGAATTTTACATTTAGCGCCTTTATGGCAAAAATTTATCGATAAGTACCCTAAGATTGAGCTAGATATTACGCTGTCAGATCGTGTAGTTGATCTGCTTGAAGAGGGCTACGACCTTGCTGTTCGAATTGGTCGGTTAGAAAACTCCTCGCTAATTAGTCGTAAACTGGCAACCACGCAAATTATAGTTGCCGCTTCGCCCGATTATATCGCTAAATATGGCATGCCGAATGATCCTGATGATTTGTTCAATCATAAAATTGTGATGTATAGCCAATGGGCTAAAAAGGAGCAATGGCATTTTTATAAAGATAATATTGATCTGTCGGTTAATTTAAAGGCGAATATCTATTGTAATAATGGTGATACTTGTCGTCAGATTATGTTACAAGGGGGCGGTATTTCGTTGCAACCTGATTTTATTATTGGTCAAGATATTAAAATAGGGCGGTTGGTGCGTGTTTTGTTGGATTATAAAGTTGAGGATTTGAACATTTATGCGGTTTACCCAAGCCGTAAATTGTTACCACTCCGAACGCGTTGTTTAATCGATTTTTTGATTAGTGAGCTAAAAGATTATCAATGGTCAGTTAGTTGAAAAAACAACAGTGATTGTTTGAATTATTTTTTAAGTTCATATAATTTATATCAAAATTATGCAGATATTGTTAGGCTATTTTGGATTGTAAAAAACGGACAAAATAATGATGCATATAATATATTGAAAGCAGGAAGGTTATAATGAAAGGATTTATTTTTATTCTTATTTTTTGTCTTTGTGGTTGTGCACATAAGCAAGTCAAAATTTTGCCAACCAATGACACTATTATAAAATTAAAAGTAGATGAAAACACCGGTATTATTGCCGAGTCTGAACAATACTCATACCAATTTACTCATCCTGATGCGTTAAAAAAACTGAAAAATTATCGTGATTTTTTAGCCGAATATAAAAATGATGTTGAAAGTGTATCCATCATTTTTTATCAAGATAATTTAGATGGCGAAATTACTGCTCAGTATATCAATTTTATCCCAGAAAATAAGAGATTAAGTGATAAAAAGTTACTCGAAAAGTATAAATCAAATGTGATTTTGAAAAATGGTTATTATCAAGTGTTATTTACAACACAAGGGAATGTTTATAAGCAAGCCAATACATTGTCTGATCAATATTTATTGCCAAAATCAATAACTGTATTAGTTAGAGCAAATCACGAGATAGATTCGGATCTTGATATCAAAGGCGATGTGGCTGGATTGATTATATTTCCAATTTTTGTTCCACTGATAATGGTTGGTTGTTTAATAGGCCGTTGTTAAAGGGTCTATCATATTGACTTATTTAACATTAATTTTATACTGTTATATTAAAATACTGACTATTGATAGATGAAGATTTTGACTAACTTGCTTAATTGTCTCCTTTTTCCCATACGCAAACCTAATTTTTGTCAGTTAGAGCAGTGTTTACGGCATAAAACTATTATTATTACAGGGGCGAGTTTTGGGATTGGTGAAGCTTTGTGCCATCTTTTATCCGATATTGAGTGTCAACTTATTTTGGTAGCTCGAACTGCAGATAAATTACAATTAATTGAGCAATCGTTATCTAACAAAAAAGCAAAAATCGATCTGTTTTGTGCCGATTTGCGTGATGTTGAACAGTTAGATAGTTTTATTGCTTATTTAGCGTCTTACCATGTTGATGTATTTATTAATAATGCTGGCATATCTATTTGCCGTCCAATTATGCAATCACTAGATCGTATGCATGATTTTGAAAGAACCATCAAGCTAAATTATTTGGCACCGGTCAAATTGTGTTTGGCGTTAATTCCTAAATTACAACAATCTAAAGGGCACATTATTAATGTGTCGGCTATAAATGTGCTGTTAGCGCCAACAGTTAATTGGGCAGCTTATCAGGCGTCTAAAACTGCTTTTGATCAGTGGCTACGCTGTGCCAGTAGTGAGCTTGAAAACCGGCAAATAAAAGTTTCTACAGCTTATTTGCCTTTGGTTAAAACCCGAATGATAGCGCCAACCAAAATCTATAAAAAACTACCTGCACTGCAACCCTGTCAAGCAGCAACCATTATTAGCCGTTTGCTTGTTAGCCAAAAACGTCAATATAAACCATGGTGGGTTATTATTGGACAACTTGCTTCAGTTATTTTTAATGGCGTATGGTGCAAATTAAATTCTTATTATATTAAGAAAAAACAATGATAAAATCGATTCTAGCCTTGTATAAAACGCAATTGTTGACTTTTAAAGGTATTTGGCATTTATTAGCTAGTATTCGCCTTGTCGGTATGAATTTAATGGCTTTACTTTATGTTCGTCAAAAGCTTTGCCCTGAGCAAATTGCGATTAACGAAGATGGTGTTTGCATTAATTACCATACGCTTTATTCTCAATCTCAACATTTGGCAACGCAATTAGCGATGTATTGTGGTATTAAACCTCATCAAAAAATTGCTATTATCGCAAGTAATCACGTTAATCTTGTGCATACAATATTTGCCGTTGCAAGGCTTGGCGCTGATATTTATCTATTAAATACGGAGTTATCGGCAACACAACTTAATGATATTAACAATAATGTACAATTTGATTGGATTATTCATGATCCAGAAATCACCAATCTGCCACCCATCAAAGCATTGCCGACTTACCATGAAAGTAAACAGTCCGTTTATTCCTTGTTAACTGCCTTACCGCTAATGCATCAAACTAAAATTAAAGTGACACACTTTTCAAAAATAACTGTTTTAACCAGTGGCACGACAGGACGCTTTAAAATAGCTGGTCGTAGTAGTAAGGCGCAAAATTTTATGAGTCCTTTTTTCCAATTGCTAATTAAATTGAATCTTAGTCATTATAAAAAAATCTATATTGCAACGCCGATTTATCATGGTTTTGGGATAGCTACTTTATGTATGTCAGTATTGTTAGGTGCTACCATGTTTTTAACCAAACGATTTGAAGCTTCAAAAGCGTGCCAATTAATTTCTTACAATAAAATCGAAGTGGTTACATTAGTGCCATTAATGTTAAATCGAATGCTAACATATTCCGAAGATCAACTTAAAAGCTTACGTTGTATTATCAGCGGTGGCGCTCCCATTACAGCAACGTTGGTTAAACAAGCTATAAATTGTCTTGGTAAGATTTTGTTTAATTTATATGGAACATCAGAGGCAGGTGTTTGTATGATTGCCACCCCAGAGGATTTAGCCATCGAGCCAACTACAATTGGTAAACCACTTAGAGGTCTTTGTGCTAAATTAGTGACAAAAGAAGGGCGAAACGAGCTCTATATCAAATGTGCTTGGTCAACACTAGGTAATCGTTGGATAGCAACAGGAGACTTAGCCGATAAGGATACTAATGGGTATTATTATCTACAAGGTCGAGTAGATGACATGATTGTGTCTGGTGGCGAAAATGTGTATCCGTTTGAACTAGAGCAAAGCTTACTGTCGCATCCCGATATAAAAGATATCGCCATCATTAGTGTTCTTGATACAGAATTTGGGCAACGGTTAGTGGCTTTTGTTGTTTTAGCATCTAATACCAAAATAACCGAAACAGTACTAGTTGGTTGGTTAAAGTCTCAAGTTGCCCGTTATCAAATGCCGAAAAAGATCGTCATTATCGATCAATTACCCATGACAGGGATTGGTAAAGTTGATCGGAAAAAACTCGCTCAATTGTATCTGTCTTCTTAACCATATTTTGTGCTTGATGCTATTGAATTAGTTGTCCACACTGTTCATCGTGAACTAAAAGCAAGCAGGTATTGCTTGATAATACGGCTTGCTGTAATCGCTGTTTGTTTTGTTCATTAAGATCGTTAATGCAAGCAACGATATAACTACAAGTTTTGCTTCGTAAAGCCTTTTCTATCGTCGATATTAAATTTTCATTTTTTAAATTACTTAAATGGACAACTTTTTGTTTGTCTAGGCCAGCAGTATTGATCCATGAACGTTTTAACATTGGACGATCTGATAACCATAATTGCCATTTTTTGGCTTTATTCAATGATTTTAATAAAGGTCGCTGTTGTTGTAATAGTTGTTGGAAAGGAGATTCAAAGTGAATAGCCATAAGTTGTTGCGATGAATGTTCAATTAACATAATAACCTCAATACTGTTTATATATACAGTGTATATTAATACAGTATTTTGGCGTTGTAAACTCTATTTATGATTATTTTTTGTATTATTTACAATTGAATTATCTTAAGAACGTAAATATTGATACGATAAAATACCTAAAAATGTCATTAAAACTGAACCAATTACATGGATCAATATTGTTGCTAAGCCCCAAGATATTCGACCTTCTTGTAAAAAGTTAACAATTTCAGCTGAAAAGGTTGAAAAGGTTGACAACCCACCGCAAAAACCAGTTATGACAAGTAAACGCCATTCGGCAGAAAGGTTAGAGTGGTTAAAAAAGGCAATAGCAAAGCCAATAATATAACCTGCAACTAAATTAGACAGTAGTGTGCCTAGTGGAATTGCAAAAGCGATAATATTCAATTTAAGCGATAAAAACCAACGCAATAAACCACCTGCCACAGAGCCGATTGAAATGGCTAAAATTAGTTTTAACATAATAATGTATCCTTGCCCATACACTGAAATAGAAAGTTACTTTATAAAAGTGAGATAAGAATTTGTTATCGATATTAATAGTAATTGATCAATAAATATATAAAACGATCATACCAGTAGAAAATAGAAATAGGAAATTCTAATCAGATTACGATAGAATATTCAATATTAAGAATAATTGAGGTATATATATGTTTACGGGTATTGTGCAAGGCGTTGGTCAGATTATTGATATTGTAGATAAAGATAAATTAAGGACGTATAAAGTCAAATTACCCAATAAATTAATGTATCACCTTGAAATTGGTGCATCTGTTGCCAATGATGGTTGTTGTTTGACAGTGACAGGTTTTGGGCAAGATTGGGTGTCGTTTGATATTATGCAAGAAACCTTAGCATTAACTACATTAGGTGATAAAAAAATCCAAGATTTTGTCAATATTGAACGTAGTGCTAAATATGGCGATGAAGTTGGTGGGCATATTATGTCTGGTCATATTTCTTGCACAGCAACGATTGTTAATATTGAAAAAACTGCAACCAATTGCCAAATGACGTTACAGTTACCACCACAATTTAGCAAATATGTATTATACAAAGGCTTTATTGGCATCGATGGCGCTAGCTTGACAGTTGGCGAAGTTAGCGATAATTGCTTTCATATTCATCTAATCCCCGAAACACTTGCAATTACTACATTAGACGCTAAAAAAGTTGGAGATAAAGTTAATATCGAAATCGACTCACAAACTCAAGCGATTGTTGATACCGTTGAGCGAGTATTAGCAACAAAAAATTTGCATTAATTAAATCATTAAAATGCCAAGCTGAGACTTATTTTAAAACCTAGAATAAAGGGTTTAAAATAGTTAAGAACGAGGAATTGAATATAGATAAAACTGCAATCCCTCCACCTTGTGAGGTGAAGGGATATTTTGTTATTTTGACAATGTTCTTGGGTTAGGTCCGTATTGGTTTTCACCTGGAGTTGGTTTTATTATTAAACATGCAATTATTATAGCTCCTGAACAGAGAAGATAAACAAAGCACCACAGACCACTTTGACCTATATCATGTAATCGTCTAACATTGTAAGACAATGTTGCAAGAAAAGTGGTGATAAAAATCAACATTACACAGAGCCCTAGTAAAGCTGATGGTAATATATTGTCCAGATTGAATAGCAATGAAAAAGAGAGGTACATTACTATAAATTGGATAAGAAGAAAAAATCCAAATTCACTACGAGTTGAACGTCCTTTATAACAAAATATTTTTTTATAGCCATCAAGCCATGAATTAATTGCTTTACTTAACACTTAATACTCCTTATTTATTAAAAGATTCGCAACAATATAATAAATTAAGCTTTATTTCAAATTCTTTATATTGACAAAATTGATTAATTTAAGAAAAATGCTATCCGATTTTTATGAAATGTTTTTATGTAGTTAGATTTTAGCTATTTTAAAATGCTATGACTGCATTACAAAATTTTGTCGTGATTAAATCCTAAACCAACTAAAACATCATAGAAAAAATCCCAATAAATACGCCATCTTTTATCATTATTATTTCAACATATTCTTTTTCCCGTTTTCTTCAATTACATCTAATTCCAGATTAATCTGGAAAAAAATGTCATCGTCTTATTTATTTAACTAATTATACTTTAAAGCATAGAGTTATAAATGTATTGCGACAAAACATGAAAAAGGAGTTTGGTAATGGAAAGACAAATAGAGTTACTGAAACTACTTTTTAAAGAGTCTGAATTTAGACCAGCAGCCTATTTTAGTTTAAAGTTATCCATTTCGACCAAAACCATTTATTTTGACATTGAGAAATTAAATGATCAGCTATTAACCGTCCCAAATAGCGATATTTATATCGAAAAATCCCCCCGCAAAGGCTTAATACTGAAGGGAAATAAAGGCTGTATTGATTCGGTCATTGGTTATTTAGAGCAAAACAATAGTCATGGCTATTTTAATAAAAACTCACGTCGATTAACACCGGAATATCGTCGATTAGATATTGTAAAACGTTGTTTATTAAATCAAGAAAATGTCTCATTAGAGCAGCTCTCTGATGATTATATTGTAAGTAAAACATCGCTACATAAAGATATTGAGTTTATTAACCGTTCATTAGCATCTGAAAATGTCTTACTAAATGTCACGCATAAAACCATTGTTGTAGAGGGTAAAGAAAACCAAATTCAACGCGCAATTAAGCATTTTTTATTGTTATATATTCATAAACAAGACAGTTATTATCTTAATCAACTCATGAGGTCATTGATGGATGATGATTCTTTTGAGCAAATTAGCCAATTATTATTTGAACATTACGAATCAATCGTTCAGCGATCCTCTGAATATTATTTATTATCATTATTGATATCGATAGCAATACAATTAAAACGGTTAACGCTAGGTTATACCATCGATGAAGAAGATGATTTTTTATTTAACCATATCCGTTATATGCAATCGTATTTGATTGCATCCGATCTTGCTCAACTGCTTGAGGTTACGTTTAACATTGAGTTTTCAACGAATGATATTAAATATCTCAGTAAGTTGTTTTTTGCACATCGAATTATCGATGAATCGGTAAAAGTTGATGATAGTTTTTATGAACAAATCATCCGCAAGATTATAAGAAAAATTGGCGAAATTGAAGGAATCGATTTATCGAAAGATAGCAAATTGTTCCATTCATTGTTATCTCACTTTCCACCCATGATTACCCGTTTGCAAAAACAAATACGTATTATTAATCCGATATTAAAAGAAATAAAACACGAATATTCAAAATTATTTAGTGTATTGTGGTATGCACTTTCTGATTTAGAACGTAAATTTGATATTTGTTTAAACGATCACGAAATCTCATTTTTATTGATTCATTTTCAAATTGCGTTAGATAAAGCTGCTGATGCTAATAATATTGTGATTGTTTGCCAATATGGTTGCTGTTCATCAAATCTAATTCTTAATAAAGTTCGAAAAATATTACCATCTAAAGATAATATTGAGGTTTATTCGATTTCAAAATTGACATCGACCAATCTTAGTAATGTTGATTTATTTATTACTACACTTGATATCAATAATCTGAATAAGCCAGTTGTTAAAATATCTTCACTGCTAAATACTAATGACTACCAAAATATTATTCAGGCATATGCCAATTATGTCTTAAATAAACAATCTGATTTTTCTGAAAAACAGAATTGTTATCCATCCATGGCAAAATTTGTTGATCCTGACCTTATTCAATTAAATGTCAATATTGATAATAAAAATGAATGTCTTAACAAATTAATACATCGTCTTGAAGATAAAGGTTATGTCACTTCTCACTACCGCGATTCTGTTTTACAGCGCGAAGAAATAGGCGACACGGCTATCGAAAATGGTATCGCTTTACCTCATGGCTCACCGATGTTTGTGACTAAATCTAGTATATCCATTATGACCTTACGCAAACCCATCAAATGGGGTGTTATTGATGTTAGCGTGATTATTATGGTTAGCCTTTCTGAAAAAAACATTAATAGTATCAATGAAGTATTTACTGAAATTTACGAAATTGTTTCGAACAAGCATGCTATATCAGCATTAAAAAATATCACCAGCTTTAAACAACTAAAATTATTTTTGGATAATCAAAGAGGAATCAAAAATGTACTTTGATAAACAGCTATGCCTTTTAAATATCGAGGCATTAAATCAAGAACAAGTTCTCACGCAGATGGCACAAATGTTATTTAGCAATGGGATAGTTAAACAAGATTTTTTAGACGGTATTTTACAAAGAGAACAACAATATCCAACTGGTTTATTGGTTAATTCTGTTGGGTTTGCTTTGCCACATACGGATTCATCAAGAGTTAATCAATCACAAATTTGTTTTGCATCATTAAAACAGCCAGTCATTTTTAGATGTATGACTGATGAAAACGAAAAAATTCCCGTCAAATTTATTTTTATGCTTGCCATGAAACAACCTCATGAACAAGTTGAAAATTTACAAAACTTAATAGGCTTATTTCAAAATGAACAACAAATAAAATTATTGGAACAATGTCATTCAATTAACGAATTTATCGCTATTTTAAATGTAGCTGGTGTGAAATAGAAAGTTAACTTTTATAAAGGAGTCCTAAAATGGATAGTGTGATTAACATTTTTCAATGGCTAATAAATTTAGGAGGGGTAGTATTTTTACCTATCATTATCTTTATTATCGCCTTATTTTTTAGAGTGCCGTTTTCCAAAGCGATTATGGCCGGTATTACTGTCGGTATTGGTATAGTCGGTTTAGGTTTAGTGATCACGTTATTGTCTGACACTTTAGGTGTTGCAATTCAAAAAATGGGGGAACAATACGGAACATCATTAAGCATCATGGATATTGGGTGTGGAGTAGGTGGACCGTTGGCGTTTTCAACTACGTTAGGATTACTGCTTATTCCTATTTCGTTGATAATTAACTTTATCTTTATTTCACTCGGTTGGACGCGCACTTTAAATGTTGATATTTGGAATTTTTGGTTTGCGATATTCTTAGGACTAGTGGCTTATTCAGTAACGGGATTTTATTGGGTAGGGATTATTGGATGTATCACGGCTGTTATGTTGCAATGGTTCTTAGCCGACTTATTACAAAAACCGATAAGTTCATTTTTTGGCTATCCAGGTATTTCAATTACTCACTTAATGGCCTTGTCGGGCGCTGTTGTGGCAATTCCTTTAAATTGGATCTTTGATCGTATTCCTGGATTTAATCAATTAAATGCCGATTCAGAAACTTTAACCAAAAGGTTCGGTATTTTTGGTGATACGGTCGTTATTGGTTTAATTATTGGTTTAGTTGTGGGAATTTTAGCTGGTTATGATGTTCCGCAAATCGGTAAGCTAGCAATTTCAACTGCGGCAATTATGAAAATAATGCCCAAAATGGTTGCCATGTTTATGGAAGGTTTACTACCGGTTGCTGAAGCTGCTCGAGAATTCACCAGTAAAAAACTTAATGGCAAGCAAGTTAATATTGGTATGGATGCGGCATTAACGGTTGGACATCCCGCTGTTATGGCAACGGCATTAATTATGGTTCCGGTTTCACTCCTATTAGCCTTAATCTTGCCGGGTAATAAAGTGTTACCTTTTGGTGATTTAGCCTTCTACGCTTTTGGTATCTGTTTGATGGTTCCGTTTTTTAAAGGAAATATTGTTCGATCAATTATTGGGGGCACAATTTATTTAGTGATTTGCCTATATATGGCAACTTGGCTAGCGCCGGTTATTACCGATGTATTTCATTTAGCTAACTATGATGTGGGCACTGCGGGCATTGTCACAGTTATTTTATGTGGTTTATGGCCAGTCACCTTATTTGTGTTGTTATTAAACTATCTTGGTTATATCGGATTGATAGGTTTAGCTCTAGTGATTTTATGCTCGCTAATTTATATCAATAAAATCAAAAAAATCGAAATGTACTAAAAGGAACATGATTATGAAAAAATTACTCATTATGTGTGGTGCAGGGCATGCAACATCAACTATTGCTGTTAGTAAAGTGACTAAATGGCTAAATGATGAAAAATTAACAGAAAGTGTCAAAATCTATCAATCAAAAATAGCCGATGAGTTAAATAAAATAGACACATATGACGTAGTTATTAGCACTACCATCGTACCAGAATCAATTAAGGGTAAAGTTATAAATGGTTTAGCTTTGTTGACTGGCGTTGGTTTAAACGAATTTTTTGCTGAACTAAAAAAGCGTTTAGCCATCTAGCATTATCAAATTAAATAAGGTGTATAAAACTAAGCCCCATTTACATTGCTATTTAGCCCAACGGCAAACAAGTAAATGGGGCATATAAACAAGGAATAATACCAATATGAACATTTATCACCACGCCATAAAAATTGAAACGGTATCTGGTCGACACTCTTATCACGATATTACTAATGAATTAAACCAATTTATTGCACAATCAAATATCCAAAATGGTCAACTGACCATCGCCACAACGCATACGACATGTTCACTTTTTTTTGATGAATGTATGCACGACACCAATTTTTTTGGTGACGAATATTTGCATGTTGATATTAATAATGTGTTAGAGCAGATTGTTCCTAAAATGACTAGCGAAAATCAATACAATAGCCCTGGACCAAAGCATATTGAGTTTGGTTTAAGTCTAAATGATCCCAATTATCCTGCTAAAAAATGGGTAATGCTTAATACCGATGCTCATATCAAATCATCGCTATTTGGTAGTTTTTCATTGGTATTAATCATCAAGAATGGCAAGCCTCTTATGGGCGAACTTGGGCGAATTTATTTTGTTGACTGGGATTCATTACGAGAAAGAACCCGCAATGTTAATTTTATGTTGATGGGCTGTTAATAAAGGTGATAATTATGATTTTGTCTCCATCATTGTTTAATTCAGATCTTTACCTGATCAAAGAAACGTTAGATACGCTTGAATCACTAGGCATTACGCATTTACATATTGATGTAATGGATAATCACTATGTCCCAAATTTAGGTTTTAATACTGGTTTTGTATCAAATTTGAAATCGCATACCCATTTTATTTTAGATTGCCACCTAATGATTGAAAAACCTGAATTATCAATTTTCGATTTTATTGAAGCTAAACCCGATATTATCACTTTTCACTATGAGGCAACGGTTCATCATTCGTTTATCATCAATAAAATAAAAAACAATAATATAAAAGTCGGTTTGGCAATCAACCCAAGCACACCGGTTGAACACATTAAAATGCTATTGCCGCTTGTTGATCTTGTCCTTGTTATGACCGTTAATCCCGGACAAAAAAACGAAACCTTTTTGCCTTTCACATTACAAAAAATTGAACAACTGAGTTTAGAACGGCAAAAAAATAATTACTCTTATGATATTCAAGTCGACGGAAATATTACTGATAAAACCCTATCACTATGCTTAAAAGCCGGAGCTAATAATATTGTTTCGGGTGGGTTTATCTTTAAAAATAATGATATTGCAAACAATATTGAAAAATTAAAAGTGGCAACTAATTAAGGAAAGTGCAATGAGCATAAAAACAATATTAAGTAATATATTAACTGAAATAGCGGCACAAATAGACACAATCAACGAAGCACAATTACACGAATTTAAAAATGCGATTATTGGTGCAAACCATCTATTTTTAGCGGGAACAGGGCGTTCAGGGTTAATGATAAGTGCATTTGCCAATCGGTTAATGCATTTAGGTTTAAAGGTCAGCTTAATTACCGAAGTTAGTAAACCCAAAGCCAATAAAGGTGATTTGCTAATTTTAGGATCTAATTCAGGCGAAACCAAAAGTTTAATTGCCTACGCACAGCAGGCAAAAGACTTGGGCGTCAAAGTCATATTATTCACAACAAACGGCACCTCGACCTTGGCAAAATTAGCCGATAATATAGTTATTATTCCTATAAGAGTTGATAAGTTAAGCCAACCAATGGGTAGCACATTTGAGCAACTCTCATTACTAACTTATGACAGTGTTATTTATAGTTTAATGGAAAGCTTACAACAGACCCCAGAGATAATGAAGTGTCGGCATGCGAATATTGAGTGATTTTTTTGCACTTTAAATGTCGACAAAAAATTGAATAAAATCAATACCTTTCCTGACCGATTTTTATTGCATTTTTGTTATTGGTTTTTGGGCGTTTTTGAATGTGATAGGTTGAACATCATAAATTATTACGCCCAAATATTAAGTGATTTAGCTACCTTTTAATAACGTTGCAATTTCGTTAATATCGTTTGGCGTTGTTTGACAGCAGCCACCAATTAATGTTGCGCCTAGTTTTATCCAGATGGGTAATTGGTTTGTGAAGGTGCAACTGTGGTGATGATTTTTGTGCCATTGTTTGGTGGTTGGATCGTATTGTTCACCAGAGTTGGGATAGACAATCAGCGGTTTTTGTGTAAGTTTTTGTAACGATTCTAACGCTGCAGTGACATTTTCTAGCGCAATGCAGTTAACACCAATACTAACTACTTGTTGACAGTGATTAAGATGCTCAATGACCAAAGATAATGGGGTGCCATCGCTAAGATGATTGGGATCTTTTAATGTTAGCGAAAACCAGCTTGTTACAGTTGGAAATTCTTTCAGAAGCTTTGTAAGTGCTTTGATCTCAGCAAAAGAGGGCAGTGTTTCGCAAGCCAGCAGATCGACTTCTGCGTCAACCAATGCTTTGATGCGGTTATAGTGAAAATCGATAAATTCTGATTCAGAAAGTTGATAATCACCAGTATATTCTGAACCATTTGCAAGATAAGCACCATAAGGACCAACTGAACCAGCAATTAGTAGTGTTTTATTTTGTTTTGTTTCATCTAGGTATTGACTCTTTGCTTGCTTGGCAAGCTCGACGCTTGTTTTTATTAGCTTGATGGATTGCTCTAGTGTAATCCCTTTTTTAGCAAACCCCAATGGTGTAGCTTGATAGCTAGCGGTAATCGCACAATCAGCACCAGCTTTAAAATAGTCATAATGGACTTGGCGGATCAGTTCTGGCCTTTCGATTAATACTTTTGCTGACCATAAACTGTCGTTAAGATCACAACCACGACGTTGTAGCTCGCTGGCTAGTGCGCCATCAATAATGATGTATTTTTTTTGCTTTAACAGTGTACCAATTGGATTATTATTTTTCATTTTTTGCCACTCGCTTTTGATGAGCTTGGGTAAAGTGGTGGGCAATAAAGCAGACAACCACAAAAGGAATGCCACAATAAAGTGCAATACGTTGTTCTGGATCGAATGCGAGTCCAATACAAGCAATTAAACATAAAATAAAGCCTAAAATAGGTACAAGTGGGTAAAATGGGGCTTTATATTTTAGATTTTCTTGCTCCTCACGAGTTAAACTTTTTCTAAAAAAGAAGTGTGAAGCGCAAATACTTAGCCAAACGGCCACCACGGCAAATCCTGAAATAGCTGTCAAGGCAACAAAAACCGTGTTAGGCGCAATAATGCTTGTGAGTAATGCCAATAAGCCACCTAACATACTGATGGAAATAGCAAAGGCTGGAACGCCTGTCTTATTAAGTTTGCTGAAGCATTTTGGTAATGTACCTTGGTTGGAAAGCGACCACAACATGCGTCCAGAAGCATAAAGCCCCGAATTTGCAGCTGACAAAATGGCGGTTAAAATCACAAAATTAAGACAATCGGCAGCATAAGGTAAGCCGATATTTTCAAAAACGGTAACAAAGGGACTTTCGATAACGCCAGCTTGATCCATTGGCAATAAGGCTGCTAAGACAAAAACGGTGCCAATAAAGAAGATGATAAGTCTTAGAATTGTGGTTTTTATTGCTAACGGAATGGTCTTTTCTGGTTCTTTTGTTTCACCAGCGGCAATACCAATAAGTTCCGTGCCTGAAAAGGCAAAATTGACCGATACCATCGTCATAATAATTGGGGTAACACCATTAGGAAACCAACCATTATCGGTAATATTGTGTAAAAAGGGCGCAGGGATGTCGTTTTTCATTGGGACAAAGCCAAAAATAGCTGCTGCACCAGCAATAATAAAGATGATAATGGTGATCACTTTGATAATCGAAAACCAAAATTCACTCTCAGCAAAAAATTGTGCGGTAACGATGTTTAATGCCAAAATCACGGTACAGAAAGTAGAACACCAGACCCAAATAGGTGTATTTGGAAACCAATGCTTCATACAAAATCCTGCTGCGGTAATGCTTGAGCCGAGTGCGACAGTCCAAGTTAACCAATATAACCAAGCAACAGTATAACCCGTTGCAGGGCTAATGAACCGCGAGGCATAAGTATGAAAAGCACCTGTTTCTGGTATGGCGACAGCGAGTTCTCCAAGGCATAACATGACTAGGTAGACCACTAATGCACCAATTAGATATGCGATAATTGTGCCAATTGCACCTGCGGTCGCAATAATGTAGCCAGTGTTAAAAAAGAGACCAGTACCAATAACGCCACCAAGTGATAGCATAATAAGATGCCGAGTTTTCATGGTGCGTTTGAATTGGTTTTTGTTTGATGAGATTGATTGTTGTGTATTCATAAGGCGTTTTGTTCAATTCATTGTTATTATGTTTAAATTAATATACCACCAATAAATGGGTGGGCTGCTTTTTTGTTAATTGTTATTAATTATCTCCAAAAACTTTTTGTAAAAAATCCTGTATTGGTAATATTTGTCCATTTAATGTTGCTTCTTGTTTATCTTTGGCATAATCCACCTCAGAATAGACCCCTTCAATGTTATTTTTTTCAAAGGTAAATAGTGGGATTTTGATAAAATTATTTTCCGCTATTGATGATTTTATTGATAAATTTTCTTTTTCAATTTGTTCAGGTGTTAATGCTTCTTCATTTGGGGTTTTGAGCTGTGCTGAGAAATAAGCCAATACGTTAAATGGTGCATCGACGTTTAGTTTAAGGCTATCAATATTGTTAATGTTGATTATAAAACGTTCCAGTCTTGAGCGTATTCCTGATAAAGCTACAAAAGCATTGGCATTAACTTCACCTATGGTGTTTTTAAAATGGAATTTATTTAGTGAAATTTGGGAATTTAATGATGTTTGTTTGTCATCAAAGTCGGTGTAATCAAAATTATTAGATAGCATTGTGACAGGAATATTTTGGTAACTAAGATCTAAACTAACACTGCCTACATTTGGCAAACCGAGTAATACCGATTCTGCATCGGCTTTTAATAAGCCATCAACAGTATTGTTTGTTGGGTTGAAGATGTTTTCTTGATCGACCATTAGGTTGTTAATGATGATCTTTTGATCATCTGGAACGGGTTCCGAAGAGGTATTAAATTCAAGTGTCATTTTTCCCATTTCGGTATGATGATTTGGGATTATAACACCAGTTTTATGAAGGATATCGCCTTGATATTTTAGATTATCAAAAGTAATTCGCGGTTCGATATAGTGATTGTGAGAGCCTAATGCAATCTTATCGGCATTGATATTATAATGTATTCCTGTTTTGTCTGAATTTGGGTAGGCTGATAAATTAAATTTCTGTAGGGTGACTTGTGGTTTTGAGAAATTTTTATAGTTTTTATAAATGAATTTATCTATATTCACTTGGGCATGTAAATCGGAAAGATGTTTATTGACTTCAATATTAATATCACCATCAGACACCTCTAAGGAGCCATCAATAAAACTCAAAATCTCAGAATTATTATTGGAATCTGAATCAACAAGATTAAGCGCTTTGTTGGCTAATTTTATGGTGAGATTTTCTTGGTAGCTCATACCGAGCTTAGCTGTAATAAATGGTTGATTACCAGCTAGTTGCCAAAGTTCTGGCGATAGTGCTTCGCTCATTGCATATTCTATCCATGCCATCTGTGGAGTGAATTTCCCTTCTGAAAGGGCAATGATTGGGAATGGGCCATGGTGGATGGTGATATCGTCATTAAAAAGTGTTTTTGTGTCTTCAATAAGCCAACTAAAATTCTTTGGAATTACCTTTACAGTAAGGTGTAGGTTGGTTGAAAAGATTGATTGTCGATAATCACTATATTCAATGGTTATGCTAAACCCATCTTGGTCGTTGTCAATTTTTTGTGTAATTTGTTCTATTTTTTTGTCAATGTTGTTTTTGATTACGTTCCCTGTATACCAAGATGAGCCAACGTATCCTAATATTGCAATAATGCCTATAGCGATTACACTTTTCTTCATTGTTTCTTCTCTTTTTTTATTGAATTTTATTGTAGTAATTTTAATTGATTTGCAGTTTATAGGCGATAATTTTTTGATTATTTTAGTTTCTTTAAGGGTAATAGGTGGGTTTTTATCAATTTATTTTTTGGGGAAAGGGTAGCTGAATAATATCCGCCAGTATGACTGGCGGATCAGATTAGTTAGATAAATTGACTGATGAGTTATAAATTGTCTAAGAATTCTTCTTTTGACATTGTTTTACCATTCACTTCAACTTCGTCACTATCTTTAGCTAAGTTCACGTCTAAATAAAAGCCATCAGTTTTACCATTGCTTAACATTAAAAAGCTGGATTTAGATTTAAGTAAGTTAGCCGCCAATTGTATCATTTGATTGGCTTTTGTGATTTGTTGTGGTGTTACGTTATTATCGTTAGGGTTTTCTATTTGTGCTGATAGACGCGCTAATGCGTCAAATGGTGCTTCAAGCTTGAATTTTATCGCATTAATATTTTCGTAAGGATCTTGAACAAGAGACATCCCATATATATCAAATACATCTAACATTAAGTTAATATTAATATCAATATCACCTGCAGGCGTGTGCCAATTGAATTTATTGAGTGAAAATTTGATATTCTGTTTGGGATTGATATCGTTTAAATTCATATCATTCATATCAAATAGGTTACTGGACCAACCTCTATTCAAACTTTGAAACTCGACATCGGTCTGAATATTGCCTAGATTCTGTTGACCATAAATAATCGAATCAATATTAGCAAAACACGAATTATCAATTATATTAGAAGCCTTATTTAAGACACTTTTTTGCTTCATAGTGATATTATTAAAAACCAATGGCTTGATATTTGGGGTATATAATGATGGGGGGGACTCTAATATCATTTTATCGATACTGCCTTGCGAATCCATATCTTGGGTTTTGTAATTAAATTTACCTGTTGATTTAATGTTATCAATATCCAAACCTGCTATTGAATATGTGCTAAAACTGTATTTTATATTACCGATATTTAATTTGTAATCTACCTCATCTAGTGTGCTAAGTGGTGTTAGTGACAGATTCAAGTCACTAAAGATAACATTAAAGTCGTATGTGTCGTCTGATAGAAAAGGTAATCTATCTAATTGCAAATTAGCCGTCATATCAGTACCATCAATATAGCCACTAAAGGTAAAATAACCTTTGCCAATATCAAAGTCGTTATCCATAAATTTTATCGCTTTGCTTGTCAATTTAGCAGTGACATATTCACCATAACTTATTCCCATATGCCCAGAAATAAATGGCTGATTATCCGCTAATTTCCAAAGTCTTTGGTTAGTTTGTTCTGTCATTTCGTATTCTAACCAAGCCATTTGTGGAACAAATGTACCTTTGACAAGGGCTGCAATAGGGAAAGGACCATGGTGGATGGTGATATCATCATCAAATAGTTTTTGGGGGGTAGCAATTTCATCCAAAGATTGATTTTGTGACGATGTCACTTTTAGATGGAGTTTAGTTGAGAATATTCCTTTGTCGTAATTGCTCTTTTCAATATTAAAGGTAAATTTGTCTTGAATTTGGTTAACATTGTTGGTGATTAACGCTAATTGGCTGTCAATATCTCTTTCAATTATGTTACCTGTGTACCATGCCGTACCAACATAAGAAACTCCTAATACGGCAACGATTCCCATAGCGAGTGTTGTTTTTTTCATTCCTGTTCTCTTAGTTATTTATTATATTTTAAATTATCATTCTTGATGATCTGCAAAATTAGTCAACAAATTTTTAATATATTCAATACGTTCATTGCGTTGTAATTCTGATTTTTGTAATTTTAATCGATTTGAGCTTTCTAGGCGATAATTTTTTGGTTCTTTTTGAATTATTTGAATTAAATAATCGACTGATACCTTATTATTACTGCCGAATTCTATATAACCACCTTTTTCGCCAAATTCGATTTTGGTAATGCCTAATTGGCTTGCATGATAACGGATTTTAGTGGTTTCTAATAAAAATAGTACTGCATCAGGTAATTTCCCAAAGCGATCACGCATTTCCACTTGAATGTCGGTTAGCTCGTCTAGATCATCAATGCTAGCAATGCGTTTATAAAGCGATAAGCGTGTATTGACATCGGGAATAAAGTCATCAGGAATTAATGTCGGCAATCTTAATTCCACTTCTGTTTGTTGGCTATTAAGTAATGATTCTAGTGTCGGTTCTTTGCCTTCTTTTAATGATTTGACCGCATCATCAAGCAGTTCAAGATAAAGGTTAAAGCCAATAGTTTCAATTTGTCCACTTTGATCACTACCCAATAGCTCGCCTGCACCCCGAATTTCAAGATCGTGTGTGGCTAGGGCAAAGCCGGCTCCTAAATCTTCAAGGGATGCGATCGCATCTAAGCGCTTTTTAGCATCTTTAGTGAGTAATTTAGGATGTGGCGTTAACAAATAAGCATAGGCTTGATGGTAAGAACGCCCAACTCGCCCCCTGAGTTGATGTAACTGAGCTAAACCAAATTTATCGGCACGATCAATAATAATGGTATTAGCGTTAGGAATGTCGATACCAGTTTCAACAATGGTAGTACAAACAAGTATGTTAAAGCGTTGATGATGAAAGTCATTCATCACACGCTCTAAGTCGCGTTCATGCATTTGTCCATGACCAATGGTAATGCGTGCTTCGGGCACCAATTCTGCCAGTTTTTCGCTGACTTTTTCGATATCAGAAATGTCATTGTGTAAATAATAAATCTGACCACCACGTAAAATTTCACGCAAAATGGCTTCTCTAATCACAAGATCATCATATTCTCGAACAAAGGTTTTTACCGCCAGTCGTCGAGCAGGTGGCGTTGCGATAATCGAAAGATCTCGCATACCACTCATTGCCATGTTTAGTGTTCGTGGAATTGGGGTTGCTGTTAGCGTTAAAATATCGATATTTGCTCGCATTGCTTTAATGCGTTCTTTTTGACGAACGCCAAAGCGGTGTTCTTCATCAACAATTAGTAAACCTAAATCTTTCCATTTGATATCTTCTTGTAGCAATTTATGCGTACCAATCACAATATCAATTTTGCCTTCGCCAAGAGCCTCTATAATGGCTTTTTGTTGTTTAGCTGTTTTGAAGCGAGACAGGCTCTCTATACGAATAGGCCAATTGGCGAAACGATCACAAAAGCTTTCGTAGTGTTGTTCAGCAAGTAGAGTTGTTGGCACTAAAACGGCTGTTTGTTTATGATTAATAACAGCTAAAAAGGCTGCACGAATGGCAACTTCGGTTTTACCAAACCCCACATCACCACAGACTAATCGGTCCATGGCATAAGGCGAGCACATGTCGCCAATTACAGCGCCAATGGCATTTTGTTGATCATCAGTTTCTTGATAAGGGAATCCTTGGCAAAATAGTTCATATTGCTCACGATCTTGTTGAAATTGAAATCCGGGTTTACTTTCACGTTCGGCATAGATATCGAGTAACTCCGCTGCGACATCACGCACTTTTTCGGCCGCTTTTTGCCGAGCTTTACTCCAAGCATCAGTGCCTAATTTATTCAGTGGGGCGTTTTCTTCATCGCCACCTGAGTAACGACTTATTAAGTTTAATGACGAAACGGGAACATAAAGTTTGGTATCATTGGCATACAACAAAATTAGATATTCTGCCGTAATACCGCCTGTTTCTAACGTTGTAAGACCTGCATAACGACCCACACCGTGCTCTAAATGTACAACGGGTTTTCCTGGTGTTAATTCAGCTAGACTACGAATGAGTGAGTCGGTATTAATCGCTTGTTTATTTTCTTTTTTACGACGAATAATGCGCCGACCTAATAGTTCGTTTTCGGTAATAAAAGCGTAATTTTTTTGTTGATCAATAAAGCCTTGTTCACTGGTACCAATCATTAAACAAAAACGGTTATCCGTATTGGTTTGTTCATCAAGCTGATTGATGGTGGTTGGATGAATACGAATTCTGCCAAGAATTTCTTGTAACGCTTCCTTGCGTCCTTCAGACTCAACCGAAAAGATGATTTTACCCGAAAAATTATCAGCAAATTGTTGAAATTGCCAATAAGGATCTTTTTGTTGGATCTGAATGGCGATTTCAGGTAATGCAGAATAAGGTAAATTAATATTTCTATTCGATTCTACGATTGTCGAATTTGATATTACTATTCTTGGGTAGTTTTTGAAATGGGCAAAAATTTCATCAGTTTTAGACCAAATAATTGCAGGCTCAAGCAATGGACGCATTGGATCGACTTTACGGCTTTCATAACGTTGGGTAATATCTTGCCAATATTTGTTAGCATATTGCTCAATATTAACGGTATTGATAATTAAGGTATTTGCTAAAAAATAAGAAAATAGTGGTGTTAATGGTTCGTTAAAAAAGAGAGCTTGCCAATATTCAATGCCGGTTGGCAAAATATTTTTGCTAACTTGTTGATAGATGCTTTCTGCATCTAATCTTACTTCAAATTGTTCACGCCATTTACTGCGGAACAGCTCAATTGATGCTTTATCAAATGGAAATTCATGTGCAGGTAGTAGCTGGATTTCTTCAATTTCGTTAAGCGTTCGCTGGTTTTCAACATCAAAGGTGCGTATGCTGTCGATTTCGTTATCAAAAAAGTCGATACGATAAGGCTTATCACTGCCCATTGGATAGATGTCAAACAGCTCGCCGCGAGTAGCATATTCGCCATGCTCCATGACTTGGCTGACTGAGCGATAGCCTGCATTTTCAAGTTGTAAACGTAAGTGTTCACGACTAATTTGCTGACCCTTTTTCATCATAAACACATGCCCGCCTAAATAGCTTTGAGGGCAGACTTTTTGCATTAAGGTATTGATGGGTAAAATCAAAGCACCTTTGGTTAAATGACCAAGATGATAAAGGCAGGATAAACGTTCTGATACAATATCTTGATGTGGTGAAAAACTATCATAAGGTAACGTTTCCCAATCGGGAAAAAAGATAGCAGGAAACGGCGAAAACTGCTTAAGCTCTCCATGTATGCGGGCGGTTTGTTGCATATCATCAGTAATAATCACCACTAAACCATCGTGTGCGTCTATTACTTGGGCACAAAATTGTGACAACGATGAACCGATGAGTTGTCCAATTTGCTTTACTTCACCCGATTTTTGAGGAATTAATGTTGAACTAGGTTGTATTTTTGACATGATGAATTTGTTGATATTGCTGAAAAATTATCAACAGATTATAACGTAATTACGTGGTTGTTTTCTATAACTGTTTAATCCTGTATGATAAGCACCTTGCAATTAACTAGCAGAACTTTGTCAAAAAGTTTTAGGTAATATATACGTTTATGTCAAAGATATTTCGTCCATTAGTCTTTTTTATTGGTTTGCGCTATGTGTATGGGCAAAAAACGGATGGGTTTGGTCGCTTTGTGTCATGGTTGTCGATGATTGGGATTATGCTTGGTTCCATTGGCTTGATTGTCGTTTTATCGGTCATGAATGGGCTTGAAGATCAAATGCAAGGTAGTATTTTGAAGTTTCTACCTCAAGCGCAGATCACAACTCCACAGGGGCGTATTGATCCTAATGTTGTTACTCGTGAACAGTTTATCCATATTCAAGGCGTTAATCATATAAGCCCTTTAGTTACTGGTGATGTGGTTTTGCAAAGTGAGCAAAGTATCACTGTGAGCACCTTAATGGGTATTACGCCAGAAGATAATGACCCAATCAATGATTATATCTATAGTGGTTCTGTTTTGGACTTGCAGGCAGGGCAGTATAATGTCATTATTGGGCAAACATTAGCCAATCAATTAGGCGTAACCGTTGGCGACAAAATTCGCTTAATGGTGACAGATGCTAGTCAAATTACGCCTGTTGGACGCATTCCTTCACAGCGCTTATTTAATATTGTTGGGCTATTTTCAGTTAATCATGATATTAATCAATCTCTAATTTATGTTCATCAGTCCGATGCTCGGAATTTGTTACGTTACCCTGCTAATATGATAACAAGTTGGCGTTTATTTTTAGATAAACCGCTTGATATCGCTTCTGTAACAAATACTCCATTACCAGACGGGTTAGTTTTTAATGATTGGCGTGTTAAACGTGGTGAGCTGTTTCAAGCGATTAAAATGGAAAAAAATGTTATGGGCTTATTGATTAGTTTAATTGTCATTGTTGCCGCTTTTAACATTATCACCTCGCTAAGTTTACTCGTTATGGAAAAACAAGGCGAAGTTGCGATTTTGAAGACGCAGGGCTTGTCTCGTTTTAAAATCATGCTGATTTTTATTATTCAAGGAGCAAGTTCAGGGGTAATTGGCACGTTATTAGGTAGTGCATTTGGCCTGTTACTTGCTTGTTATCTAAACGAAATTATGCAAGTGCTTGGTTTATCGTTTGCTGGCATTCAATTGCCATCATTGGTTGAGCCAACACAAGTTGTTTTTATTATTATTGGATTGCTTATGTTATCGCTAATTTCAACTATTTATCCTGCATATCGTGCAGCCAATATACAACCAGCCGAGGCTTTACGTTATGAATAATCCACAAATACTTCTAAGCGCCAAGAACCTTTATAAAACCTATAACGAAGGCAAAATGGTGACCGAGGTGTTAAAAAATGTCTCGTTTGATATCTACCCAAAATCATTACTCGCCATTATTGGTAGTTCAGGATCAGGTAAAAGCACGTTATTACATCTATTAGGTGGGCTTGATAAACCCACTTCGGGCGAAATTATGTTTAAGTCCAAACAACTTAACCAATTATCCGAGGTCGAAAAGGCGCAGCTACGTAATCAAGAAATCGGCTTCGTTTATCAATTCCATCATTTATTGCCCGATTTTACAGCGCTAGAAAATGTCGCAATGCCATTATTAATTGGTGGTGTATCCCCAAATGAAGCAAAAAAACGTGCCATGGCGATGCTTGAATCGGTTAATTTGGCTAAACGAGCTAATCATCGTCCATCTGAGCTATCAGGCGGTGAGCGTCAGCGTGTGGCAATTGGGCGTGCGTTAATTAATAACCCTGCACTAGTCATGGCTGATGAGCCAACAGGAAACCTTGATAAATCAACTGCTGATGCGATTTTTGATTTACTTATTAAACTAAATCGCGAACATGGCACTGCGTTCTTGGTGGTGACGCATGATCTTGAGCTCGCTAATAAGCTTGATAAACAAATGGTGATGAGAGATGGGCAACTATCTGATAACTCATCATCAGATAATCAATGAATAGGTAATTAGTATGAATTTATCTTTAATTACCGCCATTAAATTCCGTAAAGGTCGCCGTAAAAGTGGTATGGTATCGTTGATTTCGATCATTTCAACACTCAGTATCGCCATTGGCATTGCCGCTTTAATTATAGGGTTAAGCGCCATGAACGGCTTCGAGCGCGAGTTACATAATCGGGTTTTATCTGTGGTGCCACATGGGCAACTATATCCTGAATACGGCAATTTAGATAATTGGCAACATATTCAACAAGAACTCAAAAGTAATAGCCATATTGTATCGGCCTTACCGTTTGTTAATTTTACCGGATTAATCGAAAACGGCAGCAAACTAGCCGCAGTACAAGTACAAGGGCTAGATCCCGAACAAGAAGTGCAAGTTAGCGCACTGCCTAATTATGTCCTGAATAATAAATGGCAAGAGTTTAAGCCCGATAGCCAGCAAGTGATTATTGGAGCTGGGCTAGCTAAGAGCTTGTCGATAAATGAAGGGGGATGGGTTTCTTTATTAATTCCTGTATCGAGTGGGCCAAACCAACTCAAACCGCCTAAACGCGTTCGTTTGCAAGTGGTGGGCATTTTAGAGTTAAGCGGTAGTTTAAGTAACAATATTGCATTGATCCCCTTAACCGATGCACAAAAACTTCTAAGTATGGGCGATAGTGTTACAGGCATTATGGTCAATGTGAATGATGTCTATCAAGCTAATAATCTTATAGGGCAGGCTGTATTAGCCCTTGATGAACCCCTAACATTTAATAGTTGGGAACAGACCTTTGGCTTTATGTATCGCGATATTCAAATGATCCGGCAAATCATGTATTTAGCCATGATTGTAGTGATTGGCGTGGCTTGTTTTAACATTGTGTCAACGCTTGTCATTGCCGTCAAAGACAAACAGCGAGATATCGCCATATTAAAAACGCTAGGTGCAACTAATCAATTAATTCGGCATATCTTTATTTGGTATGGTGTGATATCAGGATTAATTGGTAGCTTAATGGGTGTTGTTTTAGGTGTGATATTGTCTTGGCAACTGTCGAATATTATGGGTGGAGTTGAGTCATTGCTGGGGCATAAAATCCTAAATAGTAATATCTATTTTATCGACTTTTTACCCTCTGAAATCCATCTATTTGATGTAGTAATAGTGTTTATTACCGCTATGTTACTCAGCTTAATTGCTAGTTACTATCCAGCTAAACGGGCTTGTAAAATCGATCCTGCACGGATTTTAAATAGCTTTTAGTCGTATCAAGTTTGCATAAAAAAGGCGCTGATTGATGATAATCAGCGCCTTTTTATTGTTAATAATAGACGTAATAACCACTAGGTAAAGCATAGCGCATATATTGTGCATAGATCCCCAATGCAGTGACAATAAATACAAGGCTAATAATAAGCCAACTTAGCTTACTTGGGTATTTGAATGTTTTAAGGCATAACGAAATCAGCCCACCAAGCACAAACCCAGCGCAAGCGCCACCGATATGTGCCATATTATCGATTGAAGGTAATAAGCCTAATCCTGCAGTTAATACCAAACTAACTAGCATTGCTTTGACTGGCATTTCTTGTATATTGGTTTTAAACACCAAACAATAAGCTAGTAAAGCGGTAATAATCCCTAAAATTGCCCCCGATGCCCCACAGCTAATCACATTGTGATTGATAGTTGCAATATCACTTGATAAGCTTCCAACTAAGCCTGAAAAAAGATAAATACCTAAAAAAGCCATGGCGGGAATGCGCTTTTCTAAAATTGGTCCAGTGCTCCATAATGCCAGCATATTCATGGCTAAATGCGTAAAACTGACATGCATAAATAAATTAGTAAACATCCGCCAATACTGGCCAGAAAAAGTTAGCTCCGCAATATCGGCACCCCAATCAATTAAAAAGCGATTTTCATTTAGTGGCGAAAACCCACGGCTATCAAGTAGCCGAAATGCAAAAAAACACAGAATGTTGATTACTACTAGCGCCGTGGTGATTTTAGATTGACTGGCGTAATATTTAATATCATTTAAGGTGCTCATTAAAATTCCTTTTGAATAGTTGAATTTATTGGTAATAGGCGGGTTAATCTAATCGTTTACCCAATATTACTAAATCACGCTGAACATTATCCAATTCAGCAATTTTTGGAAGAAGCCCCCATTGTTGGTACTGCATTTTTTTAAATAAATTAACACTGGGTAAATTATGTCGAAACACATAACTAAAAATTGCCTCAATTCCTGCTTGTTTTGCAAATTGTTCAATTTTATCTACCATAAATTGACCAATTTTTTTACCTCGAAAATCCTGATCAAGATATAAGCTAATCTCAACCGTTTTATAAAAAGCAGGGCGCCCATAAAACGAAGATAAACTGATCCAACCACAAGGTTGATCTTGATATTTAATTAACCAAAGCGGACGATTTTGAGGGTTATGCTGGTAAAACCATTCTAATCGGCTTTCAACAGAAACAGGTACCGTATCAGCAGTCACTTGACGACTAGCAATTGTTGAATTATAGACATCGACAATAAATGGTAAATCTTCTAACGTAGCATTGTGGTAAGTGATCATGTTTTTGCTGTAAGTGGTTAAAAGAAATTATTGTAATTTTATTATTGAATGTAGGCAATAAGGGATATTTTTATCATGAAGAAAACACAGCGTAACAATGGTTTATTATTAAACTAAAAATAAAAATAAAATCAATTAATTATATGGCTGTTTTTAATGATTAAATTTGCTCATTGTCAAAAAAACAAAAATTCATTTAACCCTTTTTATCAATCTGCAGTCAAGCGCAGGATGATTGCTCAGAAGATTTGCTAATCCGCTTAGATCGGACGTGATCACGGTAGTTACTTTGAACACCCAAAGCAAACTTCCGAAACCTACACACTTAATTAATTCTAATCACATATAACAAAAAGTACTTTATTTTTTGCCAAAAATCGGTCAGGAAAGGTATTGATTTTATTGAAGTTTTTATTCTGTGGTTTTTAGGCGAAAAACACCACCCAAAACCAGCTTCTAGCAGTATACCAACGTAGATTGACGCAGCCTTTAACAAAACTTTACAAATTTTTAACAAAAAAACTAGCGCATTATTAATCAACCGACTATAATTTAAGCGCTTTTAAAGCAAGGGAGTGCTCATTAGTTGAGCGGTCAATTATAAAAAATTCAAATAAAACAAAAATTTACTTGACAGGATAATCGAAATGCGCTATCATAATCGGCATCTGGCATCTGGCATCTGGCCTGCCAAACCTACGCCCTAAATCTTTTTCAATATCATCGTAGTCAAAATCAGACTCCATTCTTATTTTTATCACCGAAATCATCTAGTTTAGTGAACTCGCCGAGTTTATCGGTAGGGTTGTTGTCGAGGCAGAGTTTCAATCTTTTATCGTTCTTATTAAGGTCTTCGTTATGCATTGCGGCGTTATTGTTTTGGTTGTGTTCATTTGGTGCACAGGCCTTAACAGCGCAAACCTCAAGGGTTATTGAGGGTAGTGGGCCGTATTTAACATCTGATGGAGGCCAAACCAAGGTAACAGACCTTGAATCGTTGCTCACCATTACGTTGCCTCATGGTGTAAAGGTCTCGCCGTCAACGAATACATCAAGTAGGACAAATCCAATAGTATTATCAACATGGCGTACTTTGGGTGATATAAAGACTATTTTTCCACCATCGACCACTTATTTGAGTTTAAATGATTTAGTCAATCGTTATCATTATTGGGGAGATGATGATGGAGATGGAGGTGTAACGGCGACAGGGACTTTATGGCTTTCGTTACATGATAAGAATGGAGATACTGTACGTCTTAATGATACATTAGATGCATGTAAGGCGCCTTATCAGTTAACAATAGGTCTTAGCTCTGATGGTGGTAGTTTAACTACACAGTATGGCGTGCCAAATCGTCGTGTATTTTCAACCACTAATGACAGAGAGACTTATTATTTCAGTCCAAATGAAAATTGTTTCTTTTTTGTGCAGTCGGTAAGGCCGAATTTGTTATATGGTGGTACTACTGGCCGTCAATATCGTCCTCAATATGCCGGTCCATCTAACATATGGAATCCTACAAAGGGTTTTTTAACTCAGTCAACGCGTTCATCATCTTATGGCCAAAATTTTCCTACAACGGGTACTAATGGGGGGTATTTTGACTTAGAGATGCCTGCAGGAGTGGATGGAAGCCAGTTGAGTTGGACTGTTAACACTAGTGGTCGTATAAGGGCAGATGTGCGTTGGGTGCGACCAAGCCGAAGCAGTAGCTACGATAAATGGATTACTGATAAATCCAGTTATGTAACAAGGGTATGGTTAAGCGGTCCTGTGGCGACTTATACTCAACAACAGTCAGCTAATCCTAGTCCACTTGAACGTCCATCTTTGCCACAGAAGTTTGAGTTGGTGGGTAGGGATGGTGATGGTCGTGAGGTGAGGTATGGATTTGTCTTACAGAAGTGGTTCGTAAGTCGGGGGAATAAAGGGTATTTTTGGTCTGACGAAATGATGTCTTGGTGTAGTCGTTTGGGTTATCGTGTAGCACGGCTCAGGGATTTAACTAACTCAAAGTGTGGTGTTGATAATACTAATTTCCCATGTCAAAATGGTATAGATGGCGCCACGCCTAGGTCATCTGGTAATTATTACATGCGTCATATCGGAGCTGGTTTTTTCTCGGAGTGGGGCAATATGGAATTCTACCATAATAGCGACTTCGGCTACTCCTTCTGGCTGAATGAATCTAAGGCCTCCTCTCTTCTTTTTAACTGGGGCATCGTGATCCTCAGGGACCAAAGCGTCGGCACCCCCTCGTCCGACGGCAGGATAGGCTACAACACCTATTCCTCTATTTGCACCACACCTTAGCTTTTATATCTTAGTCCTTAATCCTTGGACCGCAGAGGTGGTTACGGTGCTAATAGAGGATAATATAGCAACAAACAGTCCCGCTTTGGGCGCTGAGTCGGCTAGGACTGCATGCTTCGTGCTGTTGAAGTTAATTAATAAAATTTATTCTACATATTGAAATTTTAAAAGCCACATGAGTGGCTTTTATTCATTTAAATTAATCAGTCCATTTTCCAGTATTAGTTGGTCTACTAAGTCCAATCATTGCTTTGTGAGAATTTTGACAATTTAAACTGTCACCATCTATTTCACCGTTTTTACATTTTTTGCGGTATTCATCTAGTAGTTCTTTATTATTTTTAAAATCTTCTACTGTATAAATCTTTTCGTTACATCCGAATAAAAACATGGCAGTAATCAATATTAGTATTTTTTTCATATAATTCCTTATGGTTGCTAGTTAATACTAAAATTTGTATTAATTCCAGCTTGCATTACCAACTCTATTTTTTGAAATAATTGCTTTATGAGAATTTTGACAATTTAAACTATCACCATCTATTTCACCGTTCTCACATTTTTTACGGTATTCATCTAGTAGTTCTTTATTATTTTTAAAATCTTCTACTGTATAAGTCTTTTCGTTACATCCGAATAAAAACACGGCAGTAATCAATATTAGTATTTTTTTCATATAATTCCTTATGGTTGTTAGTTAATTATTTGATTATATAGTATTGTTTTTTACAACTCAATAATAACGCGTCCACGGGTGATGTCGCTGATATTTTTTTGCAGTAATTGCGATTTATCTTGTGTTATGCCTGTTGTGACTTTGACACCTTCAGCATCAAACTCTTGATTTTCAATAATGGCATCAAGCTCCTTTAGACGATTTTCAATAATTGGCCATTCACTATAATAGCAGTGAAATTGCAACGGAATACGGGCAATAAGTTCAATCAGCTCAGCTTGTTGCAAGCAGTGGCTAGCCGAACCACCATAAGCACGAATTAACCCGCCAGTACCCAGCTTTATACCGCCAAAGTAGCGAGTTACCACCACAACCACTTGGTCACAATCTTGCCCTTCAATGGCCGAAAGGATAGGGCGACCGGCAGTGCTGGTGGGTTCGCCGTCGTCGTTAAATCGATATTGTTGTCCAATCTTCCATGCCCAGCAGTTGTGAGTAGCGTTGGGATCACTGATTTGGTTAATAAAGTCGGTGGCTTGTTCGGCTGTTGTAACTGGCGCAGCATTGACAATAAAGCGGCTTTTTTTTATTTCTTCTGTTAGTTCAACGGGATTTGCTAATGTATATGGCATGCTAATTCTGGTAAAATCAATTTATTGTGGATAATAATACTGAACAGAATCAAAATGTCTATTAATTTAGAACAATTAAGGCAAACACAACAGACGTTAGCAAAACAAGTTATATTAACCGATGCGTTTTGTCAGTCGGTTAAATTTATTGGTGGAACCGATGTAGGCTTTGAGGATGATGGTCATGTGACTAAAGCTGCAATTGTTGTTCTTACTTATCCTGATTTTAAAGTTGTTGAATACCATATTGCTCGAATAAAAACGCAGTTTCCTTATATTCCCGGTTATTTATCTTTTCGTGAGTATCCCGCATTGATCGAGGCATGGCAGCAGGTAACTCAGAAACCCGATTTATTGTTCGTTGATGGGCAAGGTGTTGCTCACCCTCGACGTTTAGGTATTGCTAGTCATTTAGGTTTGTTGCTAGATATGCCAACGATTGGAGTGGCTAAAAAAAAGTTGTGTGGTCAGTATGAATCATTACCAAAACAAGCGGGTAGTGTCACACCTTTGCAAGATAAGCAAGAGCAGATAGGTTGGGTGCTATGCAGTAAAAATAATTGCAATCCTTTATTTATTTCGGCCGGTCACCGAGTGAGTCAAGATAGTGCTTTAAAATGGGTTAATTTATGTTTGCGTGGCTATCGCTTGCCTGAACCCACTCGCTGGGCTGATGCGATTGCGTCAAATAAACCTTTGTTTAAAAATTTTAAACATGCACAATAATCCATTACCATTAAAAAAAGGTGGCTTTACCTTTAAACGTTTTTTTGTTGGGCATGACAAAAGTCCAATGAAGGTAACAACCGATAGTTGTTTGTTAGGCGCATGGGCGCCCATTCGTTCTGTTCCGCAAAAAATACTGGATATTGGCTGTGGTTGTGGCGTAATTGCGTTGATGTTAGCCCAGCGATTAGAACATAATCATTGTCAAATTGATGCGATTGATATTGATGTGCAGGCAGTGGCACAATGCCAGCAAAATAGCCAACAAGCTGGGTTTACCTCGGTTAATGCGATTAATATCGATATTAATCAATTTGAGCCAAGTCATGCCGTGGGCTATGATTTGATTGTGACCAATCCCCCTTATTTTGAATCCGCCATTGATTGTCGTAATCCGCAAAGGCAATTAGCACGCTATACCGAAAGTTTAAACTTTCAACAGCTTATTGACACGGTTAAGCGTTTATTAAACCCGGCAGGTCAATTTTGTTTAGTTTTGCCTTATCATTTATCCAATCAGTTTAGGTTATTATGTGAATCTAATCAGTTATATTTACACCAATTGATGAATGTTAGATATAGTGCAGATAAAGGCTTTTCGTTGTCGTTGATGGCTTTTTCATTAATTCAGTCTAATAAGATTAATTCGCAGGAATTGTGTATGCGAGATGATGATGGACGTTATTCACAAGAGTTTAGACGGTTGTTAGCTGATTTTTATCTGTTTCGAAAATAACGCTTAGATGCTTACTTATTTTTAATTTCATAGTGAATCTAATTTATTTAATAGTAAGTAATAAATCTTGATAAAAGAAATTTTCATCCTCAAAAGTTAAAGCATAAAATTAATGTTATATACAAATATAATTTATTATTTAAGTCGCTTGTATTCCTTTTATATATTTTTATTTTTTGCTCATATGAGGCTTTTTGAGATTGTCAAAAAGCCTCGACTAAATATGATCAGATCAAGAAGTATAAAATAGCGATGACAGCTAATAGGATAATTGCAATAGCATACACTTTGTCGTGTAAGTAACTAAATGCTGGTAAAGATCGTTCCTTTCTGGCATAGAGATAAAAACATAGTCCTACACTATAGAGTATCATGGAAAGTAATAAATAAGTTGTACCACCAGCATAAATCAACCATACTCCATAAATCGATCCTAAAGCGCCAATCATAATTAAATAGGCTTTGCCTTGTTGAATAGCCAATTTGAAAACAAAAAGTGCCGAAAGCAAGTAGGGGATCAGCACCATTGATGTTGATAACTGGATTAAGGTGTTGTAGCCCGATTGATTGAAATGAGCAAGGATAATTAATACCGTTATTAAGCTTGTTGTTAACCATAATGCGTTGGAAGGTGTACCCGCTTTGTTGAGTTTACCAAAGCAACTTGGCACCGTGTGCTGTTTGCCTTGACCGCTTAAAAATAGCATTTCGGCAGCTAGCATTAGCCACGATAATAATCCTCCACTGACCGATACGATTAAGCCGATGTTGATCAAGGTCGCCCCCCAACTACCAATGACACGTTCAATGACTAAGGCCATTGATGGGTTTTTCATTTGTGCCAGTTCTTGCTGTGGCACAATGCCAAGCGATAACACAGATACGCAAATAAGTAATAAACTGGTAATGGCAAAGCCAAAAAAGGTTGCGCGACTAATACTGATAATATTTTTGGCTCTTTTGGCATAAACCGTTGCGCTTTCAATTCCTAAATAGACCCAAACGGTATAAAGCATGGTGTTTTCAACTTGATCAATAATTGATCCTAATTGCGGTGTTCCCCAAAAGTCGATCTTAAATGTCGAGATTTTAAAGGCGAGGCTAACACAAACAATAAATAAACCAATAGGCACAATTTTAGCTAATGTAACTAAACAATTTAATAAAAAGGCGCGATATATTCCTTTCAATACAAAATAATGTACTATCCATAACAATAAAATAGCTGCAATAACTGCCGGTAATGTGGTGCCATGACCAAAGAAGTTTAAGCTATCAAAAGATCCTAATGCGCTAAATAAAATAACTAAGTAGCTAGTACACGACATCCATGCCGATATCCAGTATCCCCATGCTGCATTAAAGCCGATATAATCGCCAAATCCTTCTCGTACATAGCCGTATAATCCATCATTGATTTTGTAAAATCGGATCGATAAATATTGAAATACCCGTGTTAGCATGAACATGCCTAAAAGGGTTATTGTCCATGCAATTAAAATCCCTGCAGTCCCTGACCCTTCGGCCATGTTTTGCGGTAGGCTAAAAATTCCACTTCCTACAATACTGCCAACAACTAATAGAGTAAGGGGAAGTATGCCTAGCTTTTTTTGTATTGGTGTATTCATAGTTCGCTTATTGTTAAGTTGAGTATTAGTAGGTTTTCATTCAATCATTTTAAAATCGTAATGACATGCAACTTACGCCACCATCTATTTTTCGATATTCAGAGGTATCCACTTCGATAACTTGGTAACCAAGCTTTGCAATTTTACCTTTTGTGATTGGGTAGCCTGCAGGCATAATAACGCGGTCGTTAACCCATATGCAGTTAGCCGCATAACTTTCTTGCTCAGGGATTTCAATAATATTAAGGTGTTGGAATTCGGGTTTAGTGATAAATTCGCCTGCTGCTAATAAGTTGTTATTCTCTAAATAAGCAAGACCCGTTTTTAGATGTAACACTTTTTCGAGCTTAACTACTGAGCCAGTTAATCCGTACTTTTCTAAAATAGCTATCATTTGGTTAGCACCAGCTTGGTTGGTTCGAGCCGATAAGCCAATGTAGTAGTGGTTTTCAACCATCATTATATCGCCCGCTTCAACTGTACCAGGTGCGTTAATTCTTTCCACTTTATTTGGATAAAATCTTTCGATGGTATCAGCAATAATTTCAGTTTCTTCTCTGCGGCTTTCGGCTCCCGGTCTTGTAATAATGGCACAATATGGCGTACAAAGGACTGCATCTTCAACAAATACCGAATCTGGAAAGCGTTCATCGGCGGGTAAAATTGTGATATCAACATCGCACAGTTGTAATGCTCGGATGTAATTGTTGTGCTGATCTAAGGCTTTTTGATAATCCGGTTTACCCAAGTTAGCTGATGTTAAACCGTTGATTAGTGATTTAGCTGGTGTTCTTGCAATAATATGACTAAATTTTTTCATTTTTAACTCACTTTTGTTTTATAATTATGCTGTATTTTTGAATAATAATTCACTAAATGGACTAAATCAAGTTTAAATTTGATTTTTTATTCAACTTTGTTTTTATGGTGTTGGCGTTGAATTATTGTTGATTCTAAATTGTTGCGGATATTGTGAGTAAATTATCGATTGATGATTATACAGCGGTATAGAAGTGATAGAGGATATATAAAAAGGGTAATATAAATTACCCCTAAAAAAATGTTTTTTAAATAGATGGGTTATTCACCTTCAAAATCCACTAATGTAAAACAATTAATTCCCATATCAGTGAGTTTAGTTTTACCCTCTAAAGTGGGTAAATTAATTACAAAAGCTGCATCTTCAGCAATGCCGCCTGCTTTTTGTATCAATTTTGCTGTTGCTGCAACTGTACCGCCAGTTGCTAATAAGTCATCGATAATTAATACGCGTTCACCGGGATTAATAGCATCTGAGTGAATTTCGAGTGTATCAGTACCATATTCTAATTGATATTCCTCTCTAAATACGTGACGCGGTAACTTATTTGGTTTTCTTACTGGCACAAAACCAACATTTAATGCTAATGCAATTGGAGCTGCAAAGATAAACCCACGCGCTTCGGTGCCAACCACTTTATCTATTTTTTTATCTCTATAGTGATCGATTAATAGCTCAACCGAAGATCGAAATGCAACAGGATCTTCAAGCAGGCTAGTAATATCACGAAATAGAATCCCTTTTTTAGGGTAATCGGGTATGGTGATAATACTATTTTTAATTAGTGCGAGTTTTTCTTGTAATTGAGTCATATTAAATGTTCTCTATATCATTTCTATAAGAATGGACAATTTTTCATTATATACTCTCGTCGTTTGGCATGGCAATAAACAAAAGACAATATCGCAGTAAAATAGAATCGTTGACTTGTTTTTTTTACTTTTTTTTACAAATAAATACAATATTCACACAGTTTGTTTGAGGTAAATACATTTAGTTTTGATTTGAATATTTTTTTTCGTGTTCAATTAACCAACGTTTTCGCTCTAAGCCTCCACCATATCCCATTAATTCGCCATTTGAGCCAATGACTCGGTGACAAGGTACAATAATCGCAACTCGATTAAATCCATTTGCACTTGCCACTGCACGTATAGCCTGTGGATTATTAATCTTTTCTGCTTGTTGTTTATAGGTGGTTAGTTTTCCGTAAGGAATTTGTTTTAAACAATCCCAAACGTTGTTTTGAAAATCTGTTCCTGGTGTATGCAATTTGATATTAAAATGTTGCCTTTTCCCTTGGAAATATTCTTCAATTTCTTTTTTTGTCTGTTTTATATGGTTATTATCACCAAAAATAATTTTCATTTTTAGCTGTTTTTGTAGTTGTTCGAATTCAGTTTCTAGCATTCTTCTATCTACAAATTCTAATAAGCAAATCCCTTGATTGGTAGAACATACAAACATGGGCCCTAATGGCGTTGTTAAACGATTAATTAAAATAATGTCTTGATTGATACTTTCTAGTGGCGTGTTTTTGATGATTTTTTTATAGGTATATCCAAAACCACTTAAAGATTCATACCCCGTATTATAAGCAGTATTAATAACATTTTTTTGACTTTAAGCTCTTGAAAAGCTTGGTTAATTCGGTACATCCTTTGATAAGTTTGGAAGGTGATTCCATAATGTTTTTTGAACCAGCGTCTTACCATTTCAGGGCTTATTTGATGTTTTTTTAATATGGTATCTGATACTTTTGTTTTAGGATTTTCTGTAATTAATGTGACGGCTTTAGTAACGTCAATAGGTGCTTCATTAGCATTTTCAGTTGGTTTGCAAATTTTACAAGGTCGATATCCTGCATCAAGTGCAGCTTTAAATGTATTAAAAAATTCAACATTTTCAAATTTTGGTTTTCTTGCTCTGCAAGTCGCAATACAAAATACTGATGTCGTTTTAACCCCTGCATAAAAGATTCCCACATATTTTTGATCTTTTGTGAGTAAAGCTTGATAATATTCTCTTATTTTGTCCGCATTACTAATAACCATAATTTTTTAAGCCTTAATTTTATTACATCTAATAATTAGTATGCATATTAAATAATATAGTAGCGGCTGCAACCGAAAAAACGACAACTATTTTTTATATTGAAAATTTGTCATAAATAAAGACGTTAGAATAAAAAAACTTAACCAATTAATGATGTGTTGGTTAAGTTCTTTTTATTTACTTTTTGTATAATGGTGAATTGTTTAATGATTTTGCTACAAAACTATTGACTGATAGTGTTTTAAGTTTGCCTTGAATGTCCAATGCTTGCTGCTCTGATTCACACTGTGTAAAAACACAAGCCCCAGTACCTGTTAATCTACTAGGAGCGAATTGTGATAAGTAAGTTATGAGTTTACCAACTTCAGGATAACGCTCGCGTACTACATTTTCACAATCGTTTTTAAACTGATCAAACGGTAAAGTGATAAGTTCTTGCATACTGAGCTTGGGCGTATCACGGCATAGTTTTGGGTCGTTAAAGACTTTTGCTGTTGATATTTCAATATTGGGGTAGGCGACTAGGTACCAGTGTTCAGGAATATCGATGCTTTGGAATTGATCACCAATGCCTTCAGCAAAAGCAGCATGTCCATAAATAAAAATTGGCACATCAGCCCCGATTGTTTGACCTATTTCAATTAATTCGTCAGTCGATAAGTTCAGTTGCCATAACTGATTTAGTGCGACTAATACAGTGGCTGCATTGGAAGAAGCACCGCCTAGTCCACCACCCATTGGGATTTTTTTATTAATTGTAATATCTACACCAATATTTTTTTTGTTAGCATACGACTTTAATCGTTCTGCGGCGATCGTAATTAAATTCTTATCGTCGGGAATGTTAGCAAATGGTGTTAATAATTTTATGTTGTCATCTTGACGGACTGTAAAGGTCAAAATGTCACAATAATCTACAAATTGAAACAGCGTTTGTAGGTTATGATAATTATCAGCACGACGGCCTGTAATATATAAGAATAAATTTAATTTAGCGGGTGATAACCATTGTTTCATAAATATTATCCGTTATCGTAAAACCCAGTTGCTAATTTTTAATCGAACCACTACATCATCATGGGTAAGTTCAATGATTGTAGGTAAATAAATTTCTTTATTTTTATAGGTATAATTTGTATAACTGGAAATTTTTAATGCCCATTTATTATTGCCTTGCATAAAGACGGTTGATATTAAGCGCCCTGAATTGTCTAATTTGTCAGCATTATTGTTGTCTGAAAATCCTTTTAACCAATTATGTAAAGAATTTAATGGTATATTTACGTTAGAGATTTTTTTCATTAGATTTTCAACGTTGACATCTTGATAACTTTCACCATTTTTATCAATCAGTTGTGCATAATTAGGCTCGGCTTTTAAGCTTAAAATATTGGTACCAACGGGGGTGGTTAATTTGACTTCGTAATTATCTGTTGACTGTTGGGTAATTAAAAATCGACCATAATTACGAGACTTATTACTCATATAAGCAATACTGCCGTTTACTTGAAACGCATTTATTTGTTGTAGATTCTGTTGGTGAGCTTGCCATTGTTGCTCAACTGAAGTTGAATTTTGTGATTTAGTTGATTGGCAAGCGGCAATAAATAAAGATAACACGATAATAAAAGCATATTTGATTTTAGACATGAAGTAACTCTTAGTTGTTAGTGTTTGTTGTCAACGATGAGTGTATTATAACCGATAATTATCTGAATAAGAAAAAGTAACTATGTAAATTAATCTTTATTCTTTTTTTATGTATAATATAGGTTTAGAGCTCGTTTAATATAAATAAAATAATTATATCAATATATAACCTTCAAAAAAGAAGCGATGCAATGTCCATTACAATTTTTGGTGTTAATCATAAAACTGCGCCAGTCGCTTTAAGGGAGAGACTTGCTTTTCCTACTGAGATTGTCGATAAAGCGCTATACAGCCTATACCAACATCCTTTGGTTGAAGGATGTGTCATTTTGTCTACCTGCAATCGAACAGAAATTTATTTGAGTTATGAGCATCAAACTGACTATCTTAGATTAAAACAGTCTGTAGAAAGTTGGTTGGGGCAATTTCATGATCTTGATATTGAGTTATATCAAGACTCACTCTATTGGTATGACGACCAACACGCTGTTGAGCATTTGATGTCGGTTGCTAGCGGTTTGGACTCAATGATCATTGGTGAGCCACAAATTTTAGGACAAGTTAAGCAGGCATATAGTTTTGCTCAAAAACAAAACTGTTTATCCGTCCAATTAAAAAAACTATTTCAAACCGTGTTTCATGTAGCAAAAATTGTCCGCAGTGAAACTAATATTGGTGCTAATACAGCATCTGTTGCCTATGCCGCTTGTTTAGTTGCTCGCAATCTTTTTGTTGATACTTCTCATTTAAATATTATGCTTGTTGGAGCAGGGGAAACGATAGAACTTATCTCTCGCTACTTAAAACCGCATGGGTTTAATCACGTGATTATTGCCAATCGTACCCGTGAAAAGGCATTAAAACTTGCGGCTGGTATTGATGCAGAAATCATTTCATTGCCTGATATTGCTAATCGACTTAAAGATGTTGATATTGTGATTAGTTCAACAGCAAGCCCTTTACCTATCATAGGTAAAGGGATGGTTGAACGCACTTTACACGCTAGGAATTACCGTCAAATGCTGTTTATTGATTTAGCAGTGCCTCGCGATGTTGAGGAAGAGGTTAATCAGCTTGATAATGTGCATCTTTACACTATTGATGACTTACAAAAAACGGTTGAAAGTAATTTAGAGCAACGCGCTATTGCCGCTAAAGAAGCACAATATCTTATTCAAGAACAAGCTGAACATTTCATTGATTGGATTAAAACTAGACATGCAGTTGCTTATGTTAAGCAGTATCGTAGTAATGCGGAAAGTATTAAGCGTGAATTACAAATAAAAGCTTTAAATGCTATCAAGCAGGGTGCTAATATTGACGATGTTTTTGCTGAGTTTTCCCATCGTTTAACCAATAAATTAATCCACGCACCGACTCAAACATTACTCCATGCCGCTACACATGATTGTGATGACTGTTTCAAAGTGCTTAGTAAAGGTTTGGGCTTAAAAGAACATTAGTAAATATATCGCTTTGTCTAAAAAACGAGGAATAAATTGGATCAGATTGAATTTTTTGATATTCCAAGCCCTTGTAAACGAGTTTGTGAAACTGATAAACAAGGCTATTGTATTACCTGCTATCGCTCAAGAGACGAACGCTTTAAGTGGTTAACTTTGAGTGATAGTCAAAAGCAAGATGTTTTGCGTTTATGCAAACAACGGGCAGCAAGGCGCCGTTATTTATTATCACAGCAACCACAACCACAATTAGATCCACTTACATCACAATTTGATCTTAATTTTTGAAATCTATTTATCTCTTTTTAATTGTATATTGTAATCTTGTGTAACTAAGAGTAGGATTTTTTATACGTATAAAGATGGCAATTATTGAGTCACTTTTTTAATTTTATTGGAATTTAGAATATGAAAATGTGTATTGCTTGTGGCATGCCAATGATGGCTATTGCTGATTATCCGTTGCTTGATATGTCTAAAAGATATTGTAAGCATTGTGCTCATAAAGATGGCACAATGAAAACATTTAATGAAAAATGGCATGAAGTCACATTACAATATGCTAAAAATTACAATATTGATAATGCAATAGCTAAGCAGACGGCTTATATAATCCTTAAAAAATTACCCGCATGGAAACCTAGATATTAGTTTGTTTTTTAGGCATATAAAGCACTTTACGATAATACTTGTTGCAGATATTGCAAAGCTAAGTATAATGCTAACGTTTACTTATTTACACGTTTAATGCCAGTGTGGCGAAATTGGTAGACGCAGCGGATTCAAAATCCGCCGCCCTTAAAAGCGTGTCGGTTCGAGTCCGACCACTGGCACCAAGTCCACAAAAAGAACTTCAGCTTGAAGTTGTTTTTTTATGTATAAAGCCTTCCAAAACAGTATTCTGCTATATTTAGCTTATTATTAACTGACCCAACCTCATTTCAAATTTATGATAACATCTGGCTCTTTTTAAAACCTTTAAAAATTAATGCGATGAAAAAATAAAACATTTTTTGTTGCTAGTCTGCAATATAACATTGGTTGGTTGTTTTGGTTCAGATAACTTTTAGTCTAGCTTAGTTGATCGTATGATTGACAACCCAACCCCGAATGAAATTAAAGTGATTGTTGATGTGAAGGAATTAACCATTCCAGCAAAATCAAGTGTGAATTATACATTTGAGTACAGTAAGCATACATTGTCTTACGGTAATCAATCGTTAAATTTTATAGCAAAACCTTCAACAACTGATAGTTCTGGGTTAATTAATTCAACTCAAAGTAACTATATAATGGTTCTTTTATTGAAAAACGGGCATAAGCCCGTTTTAGTGAATGGTTAGTTGTAAATAACTATTGTTGTGGGATGATGCTTATCTTTTGTCCACCTTTTGATACAGCTTGAATCTCACGATTATACATTGCTTCTCCAAATGCAGGAGGAATACTGTAAGTTCCTATATTGGTTGCTTTGATCTGATAGGTAAATTCTTGTATTTTATTATTATAAGTTGAACCATAAATAATAACACGATCTTCACGTACATCTGTATATTCAGGATACCAAGTATGTTTTCCTGTTTTTATACCAATTGGTGAAACCCAACCATAATTTTCATCATAATCACCTTCTTCATAATCATCTTCTTCATAGTCATCGTATTCTTCATTATCTTGAATATATTCGTCAGAATCGTCTTCCTGAGAATCTATTGGTTGTTGTACTACTTCAAAACCACCTGGTAGTAAATCAACAATGGCAATATTAGTTGCACCTTCATCTGCTAGTGCTCGGATTCTAACTGTTACGTTAATTTTATCGCCAAGTTTGACTTGTTCAACAGGTTTGCCATCAAGATCAGTAAATTCACGATATACTTCAAGCCCCTCTTTAATTGGCTCTTTAGGGATATCTTTGTCATAACCTTGTTCAGAAAACATATACCAAACAGGTAAGCTTGATTTATTAGTTATGTTTAATTGCGTATCTTGAACATTAAACCTACCTTTAGTCAAAATTCCATTTAAACTTGCAATAATTCTTTGTTTTTCTCCATCTTTTGATATTGCATTAATTTGAAGGGTATCTTTAGATAAATTTGATTGTTCAATGCTCTGCGAATAACTACTTAAAGCCAATATTGTCATTGCTGATGATTGAGTAGTATATTTTTGTTCATTCAGCATGATAACCATATTTTCTAATGCTTGCGCAGGAATATCTTTTACTTTTTCAGGAAAATGTTTGCCGATTAAATAGATTTTTCCTGCATTAACGACTAGTGGATCATAATAGTTGTTTAGCCACCAAGCACGATCATATGCAGCTTCTAATTGTTGCCAAACAGGTTTGATTAATTTATTTGCCTCTTTATCCATTTTTAACATTTTATAAGATGAAGCTAAATACATTGCCGTTATATCTTTTTTCCATGAATCTTCTTTTCGATTAAGATCGCTCATGGTAGAGGCTAAATAGCTTGTTGTTACTTTATTTTGCCTTGTTAATAAATAGATAGCATAAGCACGGACTCTTAAACCATAAGTACTATTATCTCTAGATACAGCAATTGTTTGCAGATATTTATTAGCATTATCAAGCATTTTTTTAGGTACTTTATAGCCCATTTCTTTTGCTTCAAGCATAAAGTTTACTGCATATAATGTAATAAAAGGATTAACATTGTAAGTTGAGTACCATAAACCAATTGCACCCTCACTATTTTGACGAGATTGCAACACTTGGAATAGTTCTGATAATGGTGCTATCCCTTCTTTCGAAGCCAGATCAAAATCACGATATTTACTCGCTATTAAAGCAGGAATTGCTCGACTTACAATCTGTTCTGAACAATAGTGTGGGTAGTCTTGTAAATAGGTGCTTAGGCCTTTACTTAGTATAAATGGTGAATAAGATGCGGCAGCTTCTCGTTTACTTAAGTTACTATACATGTTTCTAAAATCAGTAAACGTTTGTTTATGATCTTCCATTCTTCCCATTTTTGTGATTAATCTGTATTCAGTTAATGGCCTTATTGAAAGGCTAACATCACGTGTGATTGTAATATCATTATAGTTGGCTGAAAAGTGAAGATCGCTATTACCAAGTTTGTCGGTTGCCTTAAAATTAAATTTTAAAACTCCAGTTTTGCCATTAGCTAATTCAATAGCTTTGTTACTGTCGCCAATAATTGATAGGTTAGGGGATGTTGAAACCTTAATATCGATCGGAATGACTTTGTCTCCAATATTTTCAATCAGATTAGTTACATTTAGTGACACTTCAAACTCATCATCTGGTGCAGCAAAATATGGGGCATTAGGTTGTAAAACAATATCATTATGTACAGTTGTTGACATTTGAGTATGTCCCATTGTTTTATCACCAACCGATACAGCCATGATACGAATTTTGCCATTAAAATAATCAGGCACTTTATATTCAAAGGTTTTATCGCCATCTACATCAATAATACCTGACCAATAGGATACAGGTTCGTCTACTTTGCGTTTAAATGGATTTAAATGATTTGATAATACATCATCATTATCACCATCACCACCAGGAGCGGAAGCTGTCAACAAATGACGAAATTCTGGCAATATAAGATCTAAAATTTGTGAAGTTCTTACTGATAGTGCTTTTTTGCGTAAAAAGCTATTCAATGGATCTTTAAGTTTATAATTTGAGACCTGTAAAATTCCTTCGTCTACAGCAAATACAACCGCTTTTTGTGGCGTATTTGTATGTAACGTAATTGGCAGTTTATCTCCAGGTTTTATTAATGATGGTGCTTGTAATACGATTTTATCGTTAAATTGCTCATTTGAAATTTTGAATGGTATAACACCATAACTAAGTGGACTCATAAAAATTTCATCTGAATTTGGGTCACGAATAAATTGGACATTAATATAACCATTGCCACTAATGTCTTTCGGAAGTGTTATTTTTTGTACTGAGCTTGTGGTGTCTGTATGGAACCATTTCCAAGAATACACTTTGTCGCGTTCAATGGTAATAATACCACTACCTACATATGGTGCAGTGATTGAAACCTCTATTTCGTCACCCGGATTATATTGTGCATCTTTAATCTTTAATGTTAGTTCTGCATTACGATCTAAATCACGAGTAATATTAGCTGTACCCACAATAGAGTATTTGCTTTGGTAAAGTAACTCATCGTCTTTATTTCTAATTTGGATAATATAATTACCTGGATTTTTGCTATCTAATTCGTATGTTGTTTTTTCAGAACTAATCTTAAATGGCTGTTCTAATAGTACCGATTCTTTACGGCGTGACTCGTATTTATAAACCCCCGAAGGTTGTTTGACTAATACTGAAAGATATTTTTCTTCAATTAAAACAAGTTTTAGATCAGATAACTCTATTTTTTCTAGGGCAGGATTAATAGCTATAAAATCAAGATGACGAACCGAATCTTTATTAATGTATCTTAAATTACCATCAGCTTTTGCACCAACCAAATAATCATTTGGTGATACAAAGGTGCTTGCTGTTGCAGCAACACTTCGACCGCTATCTGGTTCAAAAACGTCTGTTAACATTCTTAATGTATAGTTGCCTTCAAAGCTTTGCATATTTTCATTAAGATCGATTTTTACTACACCATTTTCATCTGTTGTTTTGTCATCTAATTCAACTTTAAAACTATTTCTTCCCCCTGAAATGTTTTGATAAAAATAGTAGTCCTCATATTTTTTAAAATAAGGGGTTGAAGGTTCAAGAATCAATGTATTTGTTACTCGTCGATTAGCAGCATCTGTACCGAATAAGTTTTTGGCTTTGATTTCAGCCTGAATATCTTGAGGTTTTAACCACCCATCTTTTATCTCTGGTAATAATTTTAGGGATACGGTTGTTTTATCGGGTTCAAATTCACGAACAACAATTGAACTAGAACCTAACAATACCCGAGATTCATCATCATCATTTTTTAAATATAAATTAATATACCAATCACCAGTAGGGGACTCATAGTTGGTTTTATAGCTAAGCTCATTAAATCCTGATTTATCTAGTACAATTGGTTGTTTTAGTACTAAATTGGATTTTGGATCATAAATTTCTGCTTCTACAGTGATCCCTTCCAAGGAATTTTCCCAATTTTGTGCTCGAACTATGGTGCCAATGTGGAATGTATCACCTGGACGATAAATACCTCTATCTGAAAAAATATGTGAACGTAATTCTCCACCTTCTATGGTTTCACGAATACCACCTATATCAAAACGAGATAAATTTAAATTTCTTTCATAACTTTTGATTGGTAAAAATGATAAATCACGTCCTTTTTCAACAACATATAAAAGTGGTTTAATACCTTGATAATATTCAGATAATGGTGAAAAGTGGACATGGCCGTTACTATCAGTTTTTTGTGAAGTAATAGTGATTCCATTCATTCCCAATACTGAAACTTTAGCATTACTAATTGGTTCACCTGAGCTTATTGATTGAATAAATAGATCATTTGATTGATCAAGCGATTTTTTAGCTATAATTCCTAAATCAGTCACAACAATAAAACGAGATGCCATGAACTCATATTGAGTATCTTTCGTTTTTTTCCCATAAAGTCTTAATAAAAAGACACCCCGATTTTTATTACCGTTTGTATCGGCTGTTAAGTAACGAGTTAAATCGACATTGGTGTATTTTACTTCCTCTGGAGCTCCTGTAAAATCTTTAGTTATACTATATTTTTCAACAAAATGATCATTATCAAGTTCACCAAAATCCATATCTTTAAATTCGTAGCTTTGATTAAACGCTACTAGATGTTGAAGTTGTGAAGGAATAACGCGATCCATTTCTAACTTCATTTGTTCTAAATTACGTGAAACGATTGGTAATTTTTTTTCGCCTGATAAGGATAGTAAAGAACCTGATGCAGCAAAATCAAGATAAGTTGGGTAACTAGGAACTGTCAATATTGTCTGATAATCTTGTTTTAAAAAATACCCTTCTTGAGAAGATAAAGGTTGATTAACCTCAATATATAATTTTGAGTTTTGTTCGGTTTTGAATTCAAAGCTAATTTGATTCTGATAAGTAAGTTCAGTATCAATTGGTTTCATTGATATTGGTGTTGCTTTTTCGAGTATTTCTGGTGTTACATTATATTTTATTTCGTATCTACCAGAAGTGCTATTGTTATATTTTTCATTATACGAACCATTTTTATTTTCAGGTAATTGCCAAACTTTGATTGCTTTTGATACATCTTCAGATCTTACTGCATGACTTAATGATAATACTAATACCTGCTGTATTTTTTCGTTGCTTTTTTCGACCAATGTAAGCTCTGTTTTTGTAACGCTTAAATGATATTTATCGGGTACAGTTACATTATTATTTATATCGTAATTCATTGCGCTACCACCTACAGCTGACATAACCCCCTTGTTAATTGTCATTTTTAAATAACCTTCTTTATCAAGTAAGGGAATAGGTGCACTCTTTATATATGCAATTTTGTCATTATCACCATAGGTTATAGTAAAATCGACATGGTTTAAGAATTTATCATAGTTTTTTTCGTAAAAACTGTCATATTTATTGTCTTTTTCATAAAGTGATAAAACAATATTTTTTTCAAAACTTTGCTTATCAACAGGATGACTAAATTTGACTGTATTTATGACATTCCTAACATTAGTTTCTGTAGGATTGGAATAAAGCTCACCTCGATTTTTGAACTTATATTCGAAATCAGGAGAAATAAAGGATAAGGTTGCACTATTTTTTTCTAGTTCGTTGTTTTCAGCAAATAATTTTGACTTATCCAATATGACTGTATATTCGATACCAAGTGGCCACTTTCTCTCTTTTGGTATGAATCTTATTATTGAATCATTTGACCATGTCCATTTCCCCTCAATGTTTGGTGAAATGGTAATACCTTCTGTTATTTCATCTTTGTTGATTGATTCTAGAGGAATTGGTGGGCGTTTAGCACCGATGAATTGGATATATATTATACCGTCACTTGTACTTGGTGGGGTTAATTCAGCTGAATAGGTATTTATTACTACAGGTGCTGGTTCAATCGGTTTTGGACGATTTAAATACCAATGATAGGCGTAATTACCAGAAAAGTAAGCAATAAATCCCAAAATAATACTTGTACCAATTAAAGTTTTTATTTTTTTTAATGTAGAACCTACTGCATAGTAAAATCTTTTTGCATTAGGTAACCAATCTGGTGTTGACCATTTTATATCACCGATAATTGGACTAAATAACCAAAAAAATCCTTTTGCTAAAATTAATAAAAAAAGCAGAAAATAACTGATTATTTCCCAAGCCTTTTGCAAAATATAGAAAGGCAGTTGCAAGATTAATTTTAGTAATTCCATTATTTATTCCTATTCCTCATATAAAGATCTAAAAATCATTTTTTTTATTATGTTTTATATTTAAATACGCATACTTTTCAAAATTTTAACAATTTTTTTATATTTTACTTTTAATATTATAACATTCTACATAAAAATACCACTTACAATACATAAAATGTAAATATTAAAAGGGATTGGATAATCATTTGAAATCCTCGGCATTTATAATTATTAATTCACTTTATTTCTTAGCAATAAAAACAGCCCGCATTGGAGCAGGGTAGCCTTCAATGGTTTTGGTTAAATCGATTGGATCTAAAAAGTCTGCAAGTGAATCCGATGTCATCCATTCTGTTTTACGTTGTTCATCCAAACTGGTGAGTGATATATCAACCAGTTTTGCATCAGAAAATCCAGATTTTTCTAACCAATTAATCATTGTTGGAACAGATGGAATAAAATAAACATTCCGCATTTGAGCATAGCGTTCGCCCGGCATGAGTGCTGTATGTTCAGCACCATCAATGACTAATGTTTCAAGTACTAATTGACCATCTTCAACGAGTTGATCTTTTAATTGAAATAAATGATCAAGTGGCGATCTGCGATGATATAAAACACCCATTGAGAAGACTGTATCAAAAGCACCAAGTTTGGGTAGCTGCTCAATGCCAAGTGGTAATAAATGCGCTCTTTGATCGTTACCCAGTAATTTGCGAATAGCCTCAAATTGGCATAGGTAAAGTGCCATAGGATCAATTCCAACAGCGAGTTTTGCTCCTGCACCAATCATGCGCCATAAATGGTAACCACTATTACACCCCACGTCTAAAACAATTTTACCTTCTAAACTATCAATGTGATTAATTAAGCGTTCCCACTTCCAATCTGAACGCCATTCTGTATCAACATCAATACCATATAAGTGAAAAGGGCCTTTGCGCCATGGCATCATGTTTTTTAGTAGTTGAGTAATTCGTTGCTGTTCACCTATCGAGATAGGTTGTTCACTATTGACAGATACACTATGGAGTAAATCAATTTGATCTGGAATGATAGACGGTAAGTGTTTAATACTGTTGATCCATTGATTAAAACGGTTATCAATATTTTGATTTTGCCAGTTTGCCAGTTGTGCTGGTAATACTTCTAGCCAGCGACTCAGTTTATTTTTTGCGATAATCTGGTAAAAATCACCAAAATCAATCATTCTATTATCCTTATTTATTACACTTAAATTAACTTTTTATTTTATGGCAATAATCGAGCCAAAATTAAAGCATTGGAACCATGTATCTATATGTTTAAAACCAGCTTCAGACAGTCGCTGTTTATGTGTTTCAATTGTGTCTGTTAGCATGACATTTTCTAACATATTACGTTTTTGGCTGATTTCTAGTTCACTGTAGCCGTTAGCACGCTTAAAATCATGATGCATATTAAATAACAATTCATCAACAGTTGAATCACTAAAACTAAATTTTTCAGACAGTACTAAAATACCATTAGGATTTAATGCGCTGTAAATGTTATTTAAGATACGTTGGCGATTTGCGGGCGTCAAAAACTGCAAAGTAAAATTAAGTACTACCATTGACGCGTTTTGCATATTGAGGTTACAAATATCATCACAAATTACATCCACTGGCGTATTTGCTTTATATGATTCAAGGTGCCTTTTACAGCGATCAACCATGGGTTGGGAATTATCGACCGCAACAATATGGCAGTTTTCGTGATTAACATGACGACGAATAGATAATGTGGCAGCACCTAAGGAACAGCCTAAATCATAAATCGTTGAATTAGGCTGTACAAATCTTTCTGCTAACATGCCGATCATTGAGATGATATTAGAATAACCAGGTACGGAACGCTGCACCATATCAGGAAAAACTTCAGCGACTTTTTCATCAAATGTCCAATCGCCTAATTTATCAATGGGTGTCGAGAATAGCTGGTCTTTTTTGGTATCCATAAAACTAATTGGTACTATAGAAATTAATTCTGTTATCATATCATTTTTTTATATTCAATTGCTCGGATAATTATGGGTTTTGTCGATTTTATTACTATTGTTATAGCGATTGTTGTTAGTATTTTAATAACTATCTATCTCGGAAAACGATGGCTATTTTGGTTTGATTTTAATTTGATCGGCTGTCATCGATTTATATATTGGATCGTTGTTTTTATAGCTGGATTATCGCTAATCTTTTCTAAAATATTTGATAATATATCAACTTATTGGCTGCCATTATGTTGTAATGTCATTATAGGTTTGATGATTTGTTGCGTTTTTACCTCACTTATTTTTGACATTGTACGTTGGCTTAGTAAAAAAAAGGTTAAACCCAATTTATGGCTTAAAATTGTTTATATTGTTGCCTCTGTATTATTGTTTTGTTTTGGTCACGAAATGGCAATTAATCCAAAGATTGTGCATTACCAAGTTAAAATTGATAAACCCGCAAAAGTTGAACATTTACGTATTGTTCAACTTTCCGATATTCATCTTAACGAACTAACGACGAATCGATTTATTCAACAAATGGTTGATAAAGTGAATAAACTTAATGCTGATTTTGTTGTGATTACTGGTGATACATTAGATAAATATTTAAAACCTTTTACACAAAATGGTTTCGATAAGCAATTTCAACAATTAAGATCAAAATATGGTACTTATATTATTTTTGGTAATCATGAATACTTAGCGACTAATCAAGAAAATAATAGAGAAGAAGATATCGTTAACGCTTTTAGGCAAGCCGGTATGAAAGTACTAAAGGATGATATCATTTATTTTGATGATATTGGGGTTACATTAGTGGGCCGAGATGATTTTTCTTCATTTCGTTATAATGTAAATAGGGCTTCACTGTCAGATCTTATCATGTTCACTAATACAGATTCGCCAGTTATTTTATTAGATCATCAACCAAAAGACCTTAATGAACCAGAAAAATTGGGGGTTGATTTGATGATTTCTGGGCACACTCATGCTGGGCAGATATTCCCTATCAACATTATTGAAAAATTAATGTATAAAAATACTTATGGATTCTATAGAAAAGAAGATGATCATTTTAACAGCATTGTGAGTAGTGGATATGGATTTTGGGGACCACCAATTCGCTTAATGACTCGTTCCGAAATCGTGGTAATTGATATCGTTTTTAACAAAAATACGCACAATGAATAAATATATTTGAACAGGAATTTGATTTTGTCTTATCAACTTATTGTTAGTAATGATCAGTTAGCTGATTATTGTTCAAAAATCGAAAATAGCTCGGCTTTGGCTTTAGATACTGAATTTGTTCGAACCCGAACCTTTTACCCTCATTTGGGTTTACTGCAGGTATTTAATGGCGAACATGCAGCGTTAATTGATCCAATTAATATTACTGATTGGCAGGCTTTCTTGGCTATATTAAATAATCCAACTATTGAAAAATATTTTCACTCATGTAGTGAAGATATCGAGGTCTTTTCTTATCATTTTGGCTGTGTTCCAACACCGATTGTCGATAGCCAGATATTGGCTTCTTTTCTAGATAATCCATTAAGTAGTGGTTATGCTAGTTTAGTAAAAAAATATTTAGAGGTCGAACTTGATAAGAGTGAAACCCGAACAGATTGGCTACAACGTCCATTAACTGAAAAACAGTGTAAATATGCCATTAATGATGTGTTATATCTTTTTCCATTAATTAATATTTTAAAGTCTCAGTTAAGCACTAACCATTATTTACAAGCAGCTTATCAAGAATGCCAAATGGTGGTTGCCCATAAATCGGAATTAATGGATCCAAATGATGCTTATTTAAATATTAAAAATAGTTGGCAATTGAAAGGGAAAAGTTTAGGACAGTTGTATAAATTAGCAAGCTGGCGATATAGATTAGCGAAAGAACACGATATTGCTATAAATTTTGTAGTACATGAAGAAGTATTATTGAAAATTGCACGCTATTCACCGACATCATTAGGAGAACTTGATAAGTTAGGTATGAAAGGAAAAGAAATTCGCTTGTATGGTCAAATAATTTTGGATCTTTTATCTACTCCCATACCTGAAGTTCAACCAATTCGCCGAGTTAATAGCTATCCTGATTATAAAAAAATTACTAGCGAGTTAAAACAAGCAGCACTGACTATTTCTTCACAAACAGGGCTTAGTGAGGATTTATTGCTTTCACGTCGATTAATCAATCAATACATAAAGTGGAAAATCGATAAAAAGGGGAATACGCCAGCATTATTAATAGGTTGGCGTAAACCTTTATTTGAGCAGTATTGTCTTTGATTATTGATTAAGTGTAGGTGCAGTTTGTGGTGCATTTAATGATTTTTCAATCCAACAATAGGCAAAGTTAGGTTACGATAAATAGCTAATAATCGAATAACCAGTGTAACTAAAATACCAATGAATGTTGAATATTCCAAAGGTAGTTTGAATGCATTATAGGCGATAACATGAATTGTTCCGCCAATGACGCAAGCAGTAGCATAGATGTCGGTTTTAAATACCATTGGGATGTCTCGAGCAAGTACATCTCGAATAATACCTCCACCTACGCCAGTCATCACTCCCATACAAACTGCCACTAAGCTGTTTACGTCAGAATAAATTGCTTTGTTGACGCCAATACCCACAAACACAGCAAGACCGATTGCATCTAATACAGAAAATAACCATTTAGGGACTATAACTGATGATGAGTAACGTAATAAGAGCATGGTGACTAATGAGGTGGTGATAGCAATATATAAATCAGTGGAATCAGTGATCCAAAAGATCGGCCCATGATTTAAAACAATATCGCGGATTGTACCGCCACCAATAGCGGTGATGACTGCTAGTACTAAGGCACCGATTGGGTCCATCTCTTTTTTAGCTGCTAATAATACGCCAGAAATAGCAAATACAATGGTACCTAATATGTCAAACCAAAAAAGATAACTCACGCAAGCTCACTTAACATTGATTCAACAATGAGTGATGATTGTGTTGCAGCTAACTTTAAAAAGGATTGGAAATCAACTGCAGATTCACTATCTCCATTATCCGAGATAGCGCGAACAACCACAAATGGTACTTTAAATAACCAGCAAACATGACCAATAGCTGCGGCTTCCATTTCAACAGCGATAGCATTCGGAAAAGTTTGTTTTATTCTTGCTAAATTACTTTTACCATTTATGAAAGCATCTCCACTACCAATTGAACCTTCAATCGCATTAACTCCGAGCTTTTTGATACAGATTTTAGCTAATGATTGGTATTTTTGATCAGCATCAAACGCTACAGGACAGCCAGACATTTGACCTGGCTTGTAACCAAAAGCAGTCAAATCAACATCGTGGTAAAAAACATCCTTTGAAACAATAATATCACCAATATTAAGGTCGGAAGATAATCCACCTGCCGAACCAGTGTTGATAACAGCATCTACTTTATAATTATTTAATAATAAAGTAGTACCTGATGCTGCAGCTACTTTACCAATACCAGATTGGAGCAGTACGATTTCACAACCAGCAATTTGACCTAAATGAAAATCACAACCTAAATAACGCTCAACGTGATAATGGGTGATTTTACTTTTTAATATGGCTACTTCTTCTTCCATTGCAGCAATAATAGCAATTTTCATACGATCCTCTTGGCTTAGTTTGGGTAACTTCAAATTAGATGTGCTATCATAGTTTGAGAAGAAAAATTTAACAATATATGAATCAATCGGAGCTGAAATTGCGAACAATATTTATTACAGGTTGCTCAAGTGGAATAGGGCTAATCTCGGCCATTGCTTTAAAAAAACGTGGTTATCGTATTATTGCTTCGTGTCGCAAATCATTGGACCAACAAAAACTTATTGAGCAAGGATTTGAAACTGTGCTTCTTGATCTTGACAATCCAGACTCGGTCAAGCAAGCCGCTCAAGAAGTTCTAGCTTTGTCTGAAGGCAAATTATATGCGTTATTTAACAACGCAGGTTTCGGAGTTTATGGTCGATTAAGCACGATCAGCCGAGAGCAGTTAGAATCTCAATTTTCCACCAATTTTTTTGGAGTCCATCAGTTGACGCAATTACTACTTCCAGCCATGCTAAAGCAAGATGAAGGGCGCATTATTCAAACAAGTTCAATTGTTGGTATCGTTGCAACACCGGGGAGAGGTGCTTATTCAGCTAGCAAATATGCCTTAGAAGCTTGGTCTGATGTGTTAAGGTTGGAATTAGCACAAACCAACATAAAGGTTTGTTTAATTGAACCTGGCCCATTAAAGACATATTTCTCAAACAATGTAAATCAGACAGAGCAAAAGAATATGGTAAAAAATCCACCTATAGCTAAACGATTTACTTTGCCGCCCGAGGCAGTGTTGCCTTACTTATTCCATGCTCTTGAACATGATAAACCTAAAATACGTTACAGGGTAACAAAAATAACCAAAATAGCGGCTATTGCTAAACGTTTGCTTCCTGATAGATTAATGGATAAAATTTTAAAAAATAAATAATAAATCATTATACCTTAGGACATAATATGCAAAACCAATTTATTTTTGATATTAATGAGCAAAATATTCAAGAGGTGATTGAAAGATCATCGACATCCCCTGTGCTATTTTATTTTTGGTCTGCTAGAAGTCCAAATTATGAAGCAATGACTCAAACTTTAACTAAATTAGCTAATGAACATCATGGTCAATTTATTTTGGCAAGTGTTAATTGTGATGAACAACAAATGTTAGCTGCTCAATTTGGTTTACGAGCAATTCCAACAGTTTATTTATTTCAAAATGGTCAACCTGTAGATGGTTTTCAAGGACCTCAGTCTGAAGAAACCATTAAAACTTTTTTAGAAAAAGTGCTACCAAATGAAGATGAACTTAAATTAATTGAAGCACAAAATTTATTTCATGAAGCCAAGTATGAAGAAGCATTACCACTGTTACGGCAAACTTGGAAATCACTTACCGATCATCTGGGCAAACCAAGAACAGATATTGCATTAATGCTAATAAAATCACAAATTGAACTTAAACAGCTAAATGAAGCAAAAGAAGTGCTTGCAACTATTCCACTACAAGATCAAGATTCAAGCTATCATGGATTACAAGCCGAAATAGAACTACTTGAACAAGCCGCTAATTCTCCTGAATTGCAGCAATTACAAGCAGAATTTGCTCAACATCCTGATAACGTTGAATTAATGATTCAATTGTCTTCTCAATTAATGCATGTAGGGCGTCATGAGGAAGCATTAGAGTTGTTATTTAAACCGCTAACAAAAGATCTTAATGTTGGTGACGGACAAGTGAAGAAAACATTACTTGATTTACTAGCAGCATTAGGAACAAGTAACCCATTGGCCAGTAGTTATCGACGTAAGTTGTATACTTTATTATATTAAGATTTATCAAAGTAATAAGGCGAAAGGATTCAACAATAGTTTATTGTTGAATCCACTTTATTTAGTGTTCAATAATGCGAGGAAAATCTTCGTTATTACGTAATGTTAAGACTTCAACACCATTTTCAGTAACTAAAATAGTATGTTCATATTGTGCCGAAAGACCATGATCTTTGGTTTTGACTGTCCAGCCATCTTTCATGGTACGGGTACGCCAATCGCCTGTATTTATCATAGGTTCAATAGTAAAGGTCATGCCTGGTTTTAAAATTACACCGCCGTCATCAGCGTCATAATGTAAAACTTGAGGTTCGTCATGATAGACTTCACCAATACCATGGCCACAATATTCTCGAACGGAAGAAAAACCAAACTTATCGACATATTTTTGAATCGTTTTACCAATTTCCTTTAAACGTATGCCGGGTTTGATAATTTTAATCGCCTCGTAAAGGCTTTCTTGTGTAACTTGGCATAATTTTTCACCTGCGATAGTTGGCTTACCAGCAATGTACATTCTAGAAGTATCACCATGATAACCATCTTTGATAACTGTTACATCAATATTTAAAATATCACCATCTTTTAACTTTTTGTCAAAACTTGGAATACCATGGCAAACCACATCATTAATTGAAATACAACTGGTGTGTTGATAGCCACTATAGCCAATATTAGCTGGAATAGCTTTTTGAACATTAACAATATGTTCATAACAAATTTTGTCTAGTTCACCAGTACTAATGCCCGGTTTAACATAAGGTTCAATCATTTCTAATACTTCAGCTGCAAGTTTTCCAGCTATTCGCATTTTTTCAATTTCGACGGGGGTTTTTAACTTTATAGACATTAAATTTTTCCTGTAATATTAATGACAATATCCTATCATACCCCGTTATTTCGTCAAATCATACTGGATGATTAATTATGCATTTTACTTATATTCTTATAAAATTTTGTAAAAACTTTCAGGAAAGAATGTGTTTTAGTATAAAATAAAACTTATACTTATTTTAATAAGGTTTTATATATATAATAACTCATTATAAAAAAGGGTTTTATCGAAATGCAATGTTGTTTTTATCAGCAGAAAAAATGTTTATCTTGTCAGTGGATGGATAAGCCCTATGATGCACAACTAGCAGAAAAACAAAATAATCTGTTACAACAATTAACTCAATTTAAACCTAATGACGTTGTAGAGCCGTTTGCTAGTCATGAATTTGCTTTCCGTAATAAAGCAAAAATGGCTGTGTTAGGTACTGTTGAAAGACCTATTTTAGGAATTCAAACAGATAATGAGATGGTCGATTTATGTGATTGTCCTCTTTACTCAAATAGTATGCAAAACATCCTAAAACTTGTTCGAACTTTCATCCGTAAACAGGGACTTGTACCTTATAATATTAATAAGCGAAAAGGAGAGTTGAAATTTGTTATTGTTACTGAAAGTAAAGAGAATAATACAAGCTGTTTTATGCTGCGATTTGTTTTAAGATCGCACAAACTTGTCGAAAAAATAAATAATTCTTTTAAACAATTACAAGATAAAATACAAAATTTAAAGGTAATTTCAATAAATATCCAACCTAATCATGCAGCTATTTTAGAAGGGGAAGAAGAGTTAGTTTTAACCGACACCTCATTTTTACCAATGACATTAAATGGCGTTCCTCTTTTCATTAAGCCTAAAAGTTTTTTTCAAACAAACAGGGATGTTGCCAGCAATCTTTATAAAACTGCAAGTGACTGGGTCACAAATTTATCTATTCACTCTATTTGGGATTTGTTCTGTGGTGTAGGTGGTTTTGGCTTAAGTTGTGTTAGTCTTGCTATTGAAAATCAAATCCAGCTAACAGGAATTGAAATTAGTCCAGATGCGATTGAATGTGCAACAAAATCAGCTAAAAAGTTAGGTTTTAAGCGGTTAACGTTTAAATCACTTGATGCTACCCAATACGCTATTACTGAGCAAGATATTCCAGATCTAGTACTACTTAATCCACCAAGACGAGGGGTTGGAAAAGTGCTTATGCAGTATTTAGAAAATATACAACCAAGCTATATTTTATATTCAAGTTGTAACTTAACCTCGTTAGTTGAAGATTTGATGTTGTTATCCAACTATCAAATCATGAAAGTGCAACTGTTTGATATGTTTCCCCATACTTCACATATGGAAGTCTTGGTTTTATTACAAAGAAAAGATAGATAATCTAATATAAAAGAGTGAATTGCATTTTTTTATCATTAAATTACAAATTATATCTAGTTTTTATTTTGGTGGTTGTTATAAATTAGACCATTGTTAATATCAAATTATGTTAATATAAAAATAAATAATTTCATTTAAGGAAGGCAAAATATGATTCCTGATGTTTCTAAAGCGCTTAACTGGTTAGAAAAACACTACACCATTTTACAAGGTATTCAACGGGGTGTTGAACGTGAAACTTTACGCATTTTGCCTGACGGGACATTGTCGAAAACTTCATTCCCCGCAAAAATTGGTGCAGCGTTGACTCATCCTTGGATAACAACTGATTTTGCTGAATCAATGCTAGAATTTATTACACCAGTTAATACCAATATTGATTATATGCTAACGTTTTTACGCGATCTTCATCGTTATGCTAGTGTAAATATTGATGATGAAATGATGTGGCCATTAAGTATGCCATGTTTTGTTGCCAATGAAGAAGATATTATTTTAGCTCAATATGGATCATCAAATGAAGGGCGTTTTAAAACGGTTTATCGAGAAGGTCTAAAAAACCGTTATGGTGCAATGATGCAAACCATATCTGGCGTTCATTATAATTTTTCATTACCCATGGCATTTTGGCAAGCAAGAGATGGTGTAAAAAATACAGAAGAGGGTAAAGCTGTTATTTCTGAAGGCTACTTTACATTGATTCGTAACTATTATCGCTTTGGGTGGGTTATTCCTTATTTGTTTGGATCATCACCATCGATGTGCTCCTCATTTATTCAAGATCCACAAAAAGCAAAAGCCTTTATTGAACAAACAAATGGTAACTGTTATTTGCCTTACGCAACCTCTTTAAGGTTAAGCGATATTGGGTATACTAATAATGCACAAAAACAACTAGGCATTACTTTTAATCATTTAGATAGTTATGTTGAAGGATTAAAACGAGCAACGCATACAAAATCAGCGGAATTTGCTAAACTGGGTATTAAAGTTGATGGTCATTATCGTCAATTAAACGATAATGTATTGCAGATTGAAAATGAATTTTATGGGCCAATTCGACCTAAAAGAGTCACAATGACTGGGGAGTCGCCGTCGGATGCACTTTTACGTGGCGGTATTGAATATATTGAAGTACGCGCATTAGATGTTAATCCATTTTCACCGGTGGGGATTACTGAAGAACAGATACGATTTATCGATCTATTTTTAATTTGGTGTGCACTAGCACCTGCGCCTGAAATGAGCAGTCAAGAACTTGAGTGTGCCAAGTTAAATTGGAATAGGGTAATAATGGAAGGACGAAAACCAGGGCTTGAGATCGGTATAGGTTGCAATAGCTATCGAGAACCTTTGGCCAAAGTTGGACACCAATTATTCAAAGATTTATTACGTGTTGCTGATGTTTTAGATCATCAAGATGACAAGCAGGGGTACCGTAATGTTTGTGAGCGTTTAGACTTAATGTTTGATCAACCTGAATTAACTTTATCAGCAAGAACACTACAAGCAATAAGTGATTTAGGTACAGCAAAATTTGGTTTAGCTTTAGCAAGCCAATATAAAAAACAGCTTATGGCAGAGCCCTTAGCATTATTAACAGAAGGTGATTTTGTTCAACAACGCAATTTATCTATTGAAAAACAGAAGAAGAAGGAGCAGAGTGATACTTTAACTTTTGATGAATATTTGCGGAAAATTGAACGATAAAAATGTTTAAAAAACGATATTATACGTTACGATATCAGGCAAGCAGCGAAGTTGAGTTGATCTTGCCTAATCAACCAATAATAGGTAATAAACCGTTAATTGAACATACATCATTTTCGATTTTAGTTTGGAATATTTTTAAACAAAAAAGATCTGATTGTATTGATATACTTCAACAATATGCTGATAAAGCCAAACTGATATTGTTGCAAGAAGCCCAAACAACACCACCATTACTTAATTTTATTTCACAATATAATAAAATTGCGGATCATGTCCCAGCATATTGTTTTAACGATATCTATGCAGGCGTAATGACAATTTCTGATTCATTACCCACTTCACTTTTTTCTTTTAGAGAAAAGGAACCACTTATCCGAGTTCCTAAATCTGCTTTGATTACTATTTATCCTATTAATCATTCCAAGCAACAATTATTAGTTGCGAATATTCATGCTGTAAATTTTAGCATTGGTATAAAAATATACCGGCAACAAATACGTATGCTATTAACTCGAATAAAAGAGCATAATGGCCCAGTTATTTTGGCTGGGGATTTTAATGCATGGAGCAAACAGCGAGTTGATTTGTTGTATAATCTTGTTCGTTCAATTGAACTTAAGCCTGTTAGTTTTTCTGTTGATATTCGAAAAAAATTTATGGGTAGGCCACTTGATTTTGTTTTTTATCGAGGATTACGACTTGATACAGCAGAAATTATTAGCACAACCACATCAGATCATAATCCTCTATTAGTAAGTTTTAGATTGGATTTGCATCCACAATATTAATCGTCAAAATATCACCTTCTTGGACACGAGCGTTTTTCAGATTATTCCATTGAAGTATGTCTGTTATTTTAACCCGATAATTTTGTGCAATAGAATATAAATTATCGCCAACTTTAACCTGGTAGGTTATCTGTTTTTTACCATTAGATTTTGCATTAGCTGTTAAAATAGAGTTTGTTTTTCTATTATCAATTGCACTATATTGAATGCTTGTCGTTGATTTAACTTCAAATGGCATATTGGTATGCGGTACATCTTGTAAAAGCTCGGTAACTTGATTTACCACTAAGTTTTCTGCTTTCAGTTTTTTAAATAACTCTTGAGCATGAATATATGGTACTAGTAAATGAAACGGACCATTGACTTTTTGCTGAACATAACCAGCGTTATATGTCATTAAATCATTCAACGGTAGGCCCGTATACTTAGCTACCTTAGCTAATGAGATATTTTTTGACATATCAATACGAACAAGCGAATTTTCATAATTACAATCAGGCAACTTAATACCATATCGTTTGTTATTTTTTACAACATCAATAATGGCTAAAATTTTAGGCACGTAGTGCATTGTTTCAGTTGGTAAATCAAGTGACCAATAGTTTGTCGGTAAACCATTCGCTTGGTTTTTTTCGATAGCTTTTCTGACTCGACCCTCACCAGCGTTGTAAGCCGCTAATGTTAATAGCCAATCGCCATTAAAACGATTGTTCAAGTTTTGCAATAACGAAATAGCTGAACTTGTTGAAGCAATAAGATCTCGTCGTCCGTCAAAATAACTATTTTGTTTAATTCCATACTCTTTAGCGGTAATTGGTACAAATTGCCACAAACCAGCCGCTTGCGCAGGTGAAGTTGCCAATGGATCGTAAGCACTTTCAATCAATGGAATTAATGCTAATTCAACAGGTAAATCGTTTTTTCTTAATTGATTAATAATGTAATAAACGTAAGGTTCCGAACGTAATGCAACAGTTTCAAATCCTTGTGGATTACGTAACAACCGCTCTCTTTCTGCTTTGATGCGATTATTTTCAGGTACTTTCACATCGATTTGAGTTAGCATGAATTGCCAAGGGTTTTGCGTGACAGAAGTGTGACTAATGCCACCACTCTTAATGCTACTAGTAACTATTGATTTTGAGTTAGATTTTTTATAGACGCTATTATTGTATTGATAGCCATGGTTCTGACAGGCGCTCAAAGATAAACATAACACTGTAAATATTAATAACTTTTTCATTAGTTTGTGATTTTTACTCAAATTAAGCTTGGCATTATACCTAAAAAATGTCTTTTTGGCTTCTAAAAAAAAGCAAAGAAATATAATTAATTGTTAAATTTAAATCTATTTTTTACTAATATTTATGCATTGTAAAAATAAGCTTATTTCTTTTCTTTAGACAAAATAGACAGTAATGTTACTGATTTTGTTGAAACCAAATCTAAATAGTCTTTAATGTTTTTATCATAGGGTAGCATTTGAGTTGCAAATGCTAAATTTAATAAGATATATTCATTAACTATGTAAATTAAAATATCGCCAGAAAAAATAAGCACGACTAAAAGCGTTGTGCTTAGGTACCGCTATTACGTCAAAGTTAAAATTACCAATAGAGGCTTTATCTTAATTAGTAAAATAATTAATCGGTATCATTGGGGGCGAAAATATCGGTGTTTAGATATTGTACTTTTTATTCACATTCCCCGTTTGTGGAATCAATATGGTGATAGTCAGTAAAATTTCAAGGGGAATATTTTATGTTTGTTAATATGATTAATCTTATTTCTGGCTTCTCAAAATTCAATAATATTAGCTAAATTGGTTAAAATTCAAATATAATTATCTTTAAAGCTAAAATGCAATAGATACATATTACGTTTTAGCTTTATTTAGGAAGAACCTACTTTAGAAGTAGATAAACTTATAAAAGTTGCATAAAAAAATTTTTTCATTAATTAATCTTGTATAGATTGTTCAAATACTGTGTCTTGCAAAGTAGGGGATTGAGCTTGTGTTTTTGCCATAATATCACAACGTTCATTTTCAATATGGCCGGCATGACCTTTAACCCAAATCCACTTAATTTTGTGAATTTGTACTAATTCATCAAGCTTTTTCCATAAATCGATATTTTTTACTGGTTGTTTGCTAGCTGTTTTCCAACCATTTTTTTTCCAACCGTTTATCCAATTGATAATTCCATTTCGCAAATACTGACTATCGGAATAGAGTTCAATTTGACAAGGTTGTTTTAATTGTTCTAAAGCAACAATGGCAGCTAATAATTCCATACGATTATTTGTTGTTTTAAAAAAGCCTTTCGATAATACTTTTTCGGTTTGCTTATATTTTAATATAGCAGCATAACCACCAGGACCAGGATTACCAAGACATGAACCATCAGTATATATTTCGATTTTTTTTAACATTTTTTATTTCTTTTATAACTATTTTAATTTATTTCGTATTCCAATTAAACGATAAATAGTATCACTCTAATTTATTTATAATTACTCTATAAATAAGTAAAATTGGTTGCTACTTTCACTTATGTAGGTATCAACATTAAAAGATTTTAGTGCTAGACTATATCATTAAAAACGTTTTTCCCCAATTGTTGATATAAAAAGAGAAGAAAGTGATACATAATTCTGCGCGACAAATTGTCTTAGATACTGAAACAACAGGTATGAATCAAAGTGGCAATAATCACTATGAAGGACATAAGATTATTGAAATTGGTGCCGTTGAAGTCATTAATCGTCGTTTAACTGGTAACCATTTTCATGTCTACATTAATCCAGAACGCTTAATTGATGAAGGTGCTTTTAAAGTTCATGGTATCAGTGATGAATTTGTTAAGGATAAGCCAATATTCAAAAATATAGCACATGATTTTATCAAATTTATTGATGGTGCTGAATTAATTATTCACAATGCCTCGTTTGATGTGGGATTTATGGATTATGAGTTTCGTCTTTGTGGACTGGATTTTAAAACTTCGGATCATTGTCTTGTTACTGATACCTTAGCTATGGCAAGGCGTCTGTTTCCAGGAAAACGTAATAACTTAGATGTATTATGTGAACGCTACCAGATTGATAACTCTCACCGAACATTGCATGGCGCATTATTAGATGCCGAAATTTTAGCCGAAGTTTATTTAGCAATGACTGGTGGGCAGACAACTTTATCTTTTAGTTCAGAGGATAATAACTCATCTACATCCGAATCTAATGTAATAAAAAGAGTTGAACGCCATGGTGTGCCTTTAAAAGTAATTAAGGCAACAGAATATGAACTTTCTGAACATGAATCGGTTTTAAAAAAAATTGATAAAAAATGTGGTGGAGCATTGTGGAATTTGAATTAATGATTGTTTTATATTCAGTTGAACATTTATTTATAGAATTTTATTGACGTGAATAAAAATAATCTTTAATATCATGCCTACTTTAATGCTCTAACATTAAAGCTATCAAAAAAGCGGAGCGGTAGTTCAGTTGGTTAGAATACCTGCCTGTCACGCAGGGGGTCGCGGGTTCGAGCCCCGTCCGTTCCGCCAATTCATTAAGAATATCAATCAATTAAAGCACTCCGTGAAAGTGCTTTTTTTATTGTAATACTCTTTGTGTCAAATTTGTGGCACTTTCTGATAACGCATTTTCCGAAGCTACTAGTAAATGCCTAGAAGATAAGTGGGCATATCTTCTAACTGTATCAGCTTTACTCCACGCCCCTAAATCCTGTAGCGCGTGTGGATGAGTGCCATTCATTGAGTGTCTGCTTGCCCAAACATGCCTTAAATCGTGAAATCTAAGATGGGATAGGCCAGCTCTTTTACGAGCGTTTCTCCATGCTTTTGAATTAGCACGTTTTATTGGATTACCTTTGTAAGTAAAAACATTGGTTGGGTGTTTGCCTTGCAAATTTTCTAAAACATACAATGCAACGCTGTTTAATGGAATACCAATCCCTTTAGTTTTTACTTTACCGCTACCGATGTTAACCCATGCATGACGATTTTTAATATCGACATTTTCCCACAAAAGACCTGTGATATTACTCATCCTTAAACCTGTTGCTAGTGCAAAAATAACAATAGGTATTAAATGATCAGGTAATTCATCAACAAGCCTTTTTTCCTGATTCGGTGTTAGCATAACTTGTCTTGGTGGTGGTTCTGGTAACATTTTTATAGCGGGTACTTTATCAAGCATATCATTCTCATATGCGCAATTAAGTACGCCTCTAATTTGTTGCAGTACGCCGTTAACAGTTCTGTTTTTTACACCTGTTTCCTGTTTTTCTTTTTTGATAAAGTTTATTAAATTGCGATCAATTTCTGAAATACATTTATTAGCTAAATATTTATCCAGCCAAATTAGATCGTAATTTTTATTTTCCTTTCTTTCTGGTTTCTCGTTTAACCAGACAACAACAGCTTCTATCCAAGTATATTCTGGTCGTTCCCCTAATTTTGCCACTCGCCAGCTTGTATCATATTCACGAGCAGCTAGCTCTAATGCTTTTTGCTGATCGCTAGTCCCAGAGCTTTTGCGTACTCTTCCGGTACCATTCGGTGAGCTGTACGCGTAGTGCCAGATTTCGCCCCGTTTGTATAATTTAATTGGTTGCTTTGACATTTTTTTAACTCCTCAAACTCATTATGTCGCAGCACCTCTTGCGAGGTGTCATTTTGATTTCTTTTTATGTAATTATCAAGATCTTCTTTCTCAAAAAGCCAGTGTCCTTTTTTACCGCTACGTTTGTATCCCTTGATAATTCCTTTTGATGCTTTAGCTCTTACATTAGTTGGATGTTCTTTTAAATAACTCGCAGCTTCTTTTGTTGTGTAATACATAATTTTTTATCTAAATTTAATATTTTCACCAAATTTGGCGTTAATTCATTAGAGTTATCCCCCATTGGAGGGGGATATTGCCTAACATTCTTCTATTTTTACGTCATTTGGGCATTCAATTGTTAAAGCAGGGCTGTAATTGTGCCCATTAATTAACTGAATATTCCAAGATGGAATTGGTATACCCTCATTTACTGGGGCAACTCCAATCATCCAAACACAGGGAGTAACGTACTCACCGATGACGTAAAGCTGATTTTCGCCAGAACTAACTTTATATCGCGCTAGTTTATCGAAACAGTCGATTTCTTCGACAGGTTTTCCGTCGATTGATACACTAAAAATATCGTCGCTGTGACCGATGAAAGTTAATTGTTTAGTCATAATTATTCTCCTCATTTAACTGTTACTATCACGCCGTTTTTTATTACAGCACGCAAACCAATACATTTAACTGGTATAGTTCCGTCCCCCAGTTTTGTATAAACTGGCAAAATCTCAGCAATTATTTGCTCGTGTATTTCACTCAAATTTACGCAAAACATGCGCTCTAATATTCTAATTGTTGCGTGTTCGCTAACTATTAGTTTGTTATTGCGTGATAGCTCATTTATCTTTGTTTGTACGTCGAGTATTTCATTTTTGATTGAGTTGTAGCGTTGCTGACAATCTGTTAATTCTGTTTTGATTACATTCTGCTTTGCTTTTAATTTTTGTAATTGAGTTTGATATTTTTTCAGTGTGTTACTGTTCATCACTCGTCGCCTCATTCTGTAATACAAACATAGACATTACCCCAATACTCAACATTACATACCCATCACGCAAATACTCCGCATCATCTAAAATATGAGAGATAATAACGTCACATTGATTACCTGTTCGATTGCCGTGCCCATCAATTTCATGCAAAACAAGGAAATCTCCAACTTTGTAATTTCGGTCGTTGTAACGAATTTCAGCCTTTTTTATGCCTTTTACAACATTCATAAAATGCTCTGATTTAATTTTTAGTTCGTGTTTTGCCATGATTATTTCCTTTAAACATTAGTTATCGCACGCCAATAATCAGCGTGAGAATATTTGTAAAATTAATAGAATAGGGTGGTTGTTCAGTGAGTTATTAACAGATATCAGGTATAAACCGCTTATATAGCGGTTAACGATTAAACTAAAATGGTATATCGTCCGGCTCAATTTCTTCATGCTGAGCCTGAGCAGTCGTTTGCGGTTTAGGTTGTTGATGACTATCGCTATCACGACTGCCTAAAATTTGTAAAGTGCCACCAATTGGGTTGATCACAACTTCTGTCGTGTAACGATCCTGCCCTGATTGATCTTGCCATTTTCGCGTTTGTAGTTGTCCTTCAAGGTAAACTTGTGAACCTTTTTTACAGTATTCGCCTGCAATTTCAGCTAATTTACCAAATATAATAACGCGATGCCATTCAGTACGATCACGGGTTTCATTCGTTTGTTTATCTTTCCATGATTCTGATGTTGCAATACTAAAATTAGCAACAACGTTACCATTTTGCATATAACGAACCTCTGGGTCTTGCCCCAAATGCCCTACTAAAATCACTTTGTTTATTCCTCTATTTGCCATTTTCTAACTCCTGTTTCTCGATAAATTTTTTCAAATATTTAATAACACAATCATCACAAATAATTGCGTTTGTCACCCATTCGTAAGAAAAATTTATTTTTAGGTCCAATTTAATTGAATCTGGATGCTGGAAATGGAAAATATTTAAAATATCAGACGGGGCTTTGTTTGACTTTTTTTGACACATGTCACATTGATATGTGTATTCAGTATGAGTGTGTATCACCATTTTCTTGCTCCAGTTGTTTTAAATTCTCATCAATTTGATGCTGTATTTTTTCAATGTGTACTTTTAATCTAAAATTCACGGCTTGCGTTGCGTTGTTCAAATTCGAATGCAATAAATAGCTCTTTTTATCAATTTTTTTCTTGTCACAATAAACACTATTTTCGGTTATTTTTGCAATTATGAGGTTTTGTGGTTTTAATGCATGTTGATCTGCATACCAAATAACATCCCCAGACTTTAAATTTTTCCATTCTTCATCTGTAATCATAATTACTCCGTTTTTTTCGCTTTAGTGACATCGAAATTTTTATGCATAAACTCAAAAATGGACGCTAAAACAATTTTTTCCATGTCAGTTGATGTGCCTATTTCATTAAATTTAAAACTGACTTCTTTGTTTTCTTTTTCTTCTATTTTTAAAATGATCATAATCATTCCTCTGGTAGAGGTATTTCACTTAAATAAACCCAATATTTAACCGTGTCGTCACCATGTGCCCATTTTTTTGTAGCACTACTAATCCAATCTTTTCCAAAGATTGGTCTGCCTTTATAAAACAATAATGTCAAGCACATCACGGGGAGACCATCTTCATCAGCACCGGCAGGTAATTCTTTGCTAGCATCACGCCAATTTAATTTAGCCATTCTTATCAACCCGCATTATTTCAATCGTTTCGTCTCCTCCAACAGATAGATACATATAACTACCACTATTAATTAATTCCTTCGCTTTTAACTTAGCTTCTGATTTAGAGTTTGCTTCAATTTCAATTTTCTGACGTGATTCTGTAACTACTTTTGCTAACACATAATATTTATTCATTAGTTAAGCTCCTCTGGGCATAAGTTAATTATTGTGCCACTCTGTCGCCAACGGCGTGTCTACCGTCTGGAAATGGGTTTAGGCTTGTATATTTCAAATTAGTGGGCTAACTGCAATTGCGGACAGTGTCTCTGCTAACACTAATCATCAACGCATATACCAGACGTTATTTTTAGCTTGCTGTTATGCTTCGACTACAGAAAAATCAGCATCTAAAATCATTTCATTATCTTGACTTATGCCAGCTTCCGCTTTTTCATCCAAAATTACAGCTTGTTGGATTTCAATTGAAACAGGTAAATACTTAAATAATCGTCGAATGACTGTTTTCTTTGCCATTTCTTCCCAGTGAGTTATCCAAGGTCCTTTATCACCAGCTTTACTTTGTTTGCGAACCGATTCGATTTGGTTGAATGTCATTACTTCAAATTGAGAACCGCCATCTTTCAAGCGGGCAACAGCATAAACATAGGTGATTTGTGCTGATTCGTCGGCTTTGGGAGTGTGTTTTAAATCTTCATTTAAACCATACTCATAATGAAAATCATCGCCTTCTCGAACGGTTCTTGCTGATATGCTGATGATTTGCCCTGAACGTCTGGCAAGATCAATCATGCCTCTATAGCCAATAATTAACTGTACGTTAGATTTTCCATCCTTTGCTTTACCGTTACCAAATGGGAGTAGGTAGGCATGCCCAAGAGCTCCTCCTGGTTCTAAACCTAGTTGCGAGCATTGAACAACTGCTCCTAAAAAACTTTGAATGTTTGAGTCTGCTAATGCTGGCGTTTTCCGAATTTCTGTTGTAACGATTCTTGCCATTCTGTCAGGGTTCATGTGTTTTGGTAGTGCCATGGCAAGTTGGTTTTTAATTTTTTGCGAGTTAACTAATTCAGCTAATGTTGCTGGTTTTTTTTCTTGATTTGTTAGTTGAGTTTTTTCTAAGTCAGATTTAGCAATAGGAGGTTGATTTTGTTCACTCATTTTTTAATTCCTTAGCCCAATAAGGCAACGATAATGTTTGAAGTGCTGGAAAATTGTTATCTTCTGTGCATTGTTTGAATCTAAATAAATTAGCTTTATAAGCTTGACGACCAATGTTTTTAGCGGCCTCATCTAACATGAAAGTTTTTACAGGGTATCTACCACAATTGATTGTTGTGCTAACTACCAAGAAAACAAAAGTAGGTTTTTCTCCAGTGATAGATTGAACACCGTCGCTATAAAACGAGTCTTGCACATGATAACGATAGTCATATGAATGAGCATAAAAGCGATCAATATCAGCAGATGTTTTTATATCCGCTACCCAGTTAAATTTTTCTATAAATTTATCAGGTCGGCATCGGCATAAAATATGTGTATCAATATCATTCCAATATATAGATGATTCTGTATGCCCTTGTTCTTCAATAATCCATTTCGCTAATGGATGAGCCATTGCACTATCACGCATTAGAAGCAATTTTTTATAATCCTCACTGGTTATAATTGTTTGATTAGATTCTTCTGCCTGTTTAAGTAACTCTTGGTACTCAGATTTTCCTGCATTTGTTCTTAAATTGATTGGTTTAGGTATTATGAAGCGATTTTTAAATTCATCTGGCTCTAATAGTAGACAATGAAAAGCTGTCCCCATATCCAGTGATGACATTTTACTTTTATCAACTGGCGCATTTTTTACCCACTGATAAAGAGCGGGACTTTCTTCAATAAAATCTAGTTGCGATTTACTAACACCCTCGCCACCATGATAATCTTCGTTAGATATATCGTAATAAATACCTTGCTTCATTAGCTTTACTCCGTCGCCACTTCTAACATCCAGCGAATCAACATAAACAACCCACCAAATGTCACAATTAAGACACAAAAAAGGGCGTATATTTGCTCGCCCTTGTTTAGTTTGTAATTAATATTAAATCGGTCTGTGTCATGTACATTACAGCCGACATAATCAATCGGTATTGTGTTCATGCTATTTCCTCAATTCTTCGAAAAACCAATCTGTTATGTTTTCTAAATCAGAAGCTCTCAGCGTCAAAATACATTAGGTCATCCCAAAAAAGCCCTCAAAAGAGGGCAAACGGATGTAGTATGTGCTCGTCTTTCCGAGCTGTCAGAATCTCTTGCTATACTCAGTTTTTGCTTGTGAATAACATATGTCGGTTATAAATTGGTCATAGATTTTTTTGTCGATTGTTTTGCTTTCTAGCTTTATTTTTAGTAGCTCTACAATTTGCCAATCATTGTCGTTACCGAAATTTTTGATTAATTCTTCTGCTCTAGTTTCAATCCAATTATCTTTAGCGTCTTGCATTTCGACATCGTTCATCATTTTGCAATATGCTTTTTCGTAACCGCTCTCTACAGCTCTATCTAATTGCATAATTCACCTCGAAATTTGGCTGTTTCAATTCATAAATTCACTCGTAAAGTGCTTATGAATGTTAAAAAGATTTATCAATAGGTAATAAAAAACCGCTATAGAAGCGGTTAGGTTTTGGTGGGATTAAAGAGAATTAATCTTTATTTATTAATTTAAGACAATTAATCAAATCATTTTTATTAATTGGTTTATAATGAATGCACATAAGCGCCCAAAAGATACTATAAAACAAAAAACATGGAATATATAACGAAGATATTTTAAATAGTGATATATCACTAATTGTATATCTATAATAAAGGGCACTAACAATAATTATTGTTCCGAAAAAATATGCCAACAAACCAATAAACCATCCAATGTGATAAGAACGATTAGCTCGTTTATAAAATTCTTTCAAGTCATTTCTAAATATTTTAATGGAATTATTATGAATGTAAGATGATTGAATTAATTTTCTCAACAAAAATGAGTTAACCTTTTCTTTGTGTTCACAAAGAATATTGAAGTAAATATTTTGTTGTTCAACATTTTGAATCTTTGTTAATTTAGCTAATGATAATTTTTTTATCTCGCCATCAATATGATTATTAATTTTGTCTGAATAAAACTTGGAATATTTTTCTTTATATGTAAGATATTTTTTTAGCTTTATATTTGATGGTGTAGCTTCAATAAAAAAAAGAAAAACCTTTTTTATTGCAACAATAATTGCTGTAATTGCAGTGATTGTTGCAACAGCATATTCAAAATATTCTATTTTCATTTTGAACCAAAAAGTATTAATAAGTAATTAGTTGAAATTACAATAAGAAAATAAAATATTCAACTTTTAATTAAAAATAAAAAAAACAAATTTAAAAAAGTACAGATTGCGCCAAAGCGAATTGCTTCATAATCACTAATACTGATCCCCAATATAATTAGAACAGAACTGAACACTATCCCTATCAGAGATAGTACTAATACTAGTCTTTTCATTTTTTATTTCCTTGCTTCAAACTAGATAGCTCTCATTGAAAGACATTTAGTTTGAATGTTAGGCGCAGACCTCTCAGCCTGCTTGGTGGTTTACCTGCACAATTCATCCAGTCACCCACTAGGCGGAATCAGCAACCAGTAGCCGCCTCTAATCTCTGGTTACTATATAAAATTAAGCAATCTTCTTACTAAAGAACTTGATGGCCAGTCGGTCTCTGTCGAGGCTGGGAGTGATTAAGTCGCTCACCCGATGCATACTGCTGTGATTGCTTTCAAAACCGCTGTACTTTCATATGCTCCAGCTAGCTACTTGAATCTCGCTTAACTAATTAAGTAACTCGTGGTATTGCTTAATTGTTTTGTTAAGTTGATTTGTTTTGATGTGTATATACTACTGCAAGTAGTTTAAAAATGCAACTAAAAGTAGTATTTATTTTTAATAAAACACTACTTAAAGTAGTATGTTTATGTTTTTTAATTGGTTTATTGTTATTCGTTTGCTTGTTTTTTAATCAATAAGGTGTTTTAAAGTTGTGGGATTTTAGGTGTGAAAAAGCCCCGAAAGGGGCTTGTTATTTTGGGGATATATTAAGCGACTTTAGCTATGCTTAATGCAAATTTATATCCGTCATTGTATGCGGTAAAAGCATCTTTATGCCTGACGCTACCTGCTTGACTGTACGGAATGCTATCTAAAACTGAATCATCAATCGCTTTAGGTATCCCATTTACTGCATGAAAATACCCTAACTCAAATGCACAGCCTGCGCATTTATGTCGGCTAAATGTACCTTGATATTCAGGCAGTGACTCGAAGTGAGCATCGTAACGGTGTGCCTTATGGCATATAGGTGAATAACCCATTTTTAATACCTCTTTAAATGGTAAGCATTAAATAGGGCTTTACTTAAAAAGAAAACGAATATAGAATAACTATCGAGATCTCGCAATAAAGCCCATAATGCTTTATTTTTTTGTATTAGCCCGATATTAGCGTATCGGGCTTTCCCATATCTAGTAGTTTATTATGTTGCCAACCACTAAATATAGATCAAATTATACCCAATAAAATAAAAAGCTTCAATAAAAAGATCAGCTTAAAGCAGTCTATTATCAATAATAAGGCTATTTTTTATTTTTTGCTGAAAATGGTGTGGAAAATAAGAGACATCCTTAGAATGCGATTGATGAATGATTAGCGGTATGTAAAAAAGTACAGTTAATTTTTAGATAAGTATGAAAAAACCCGCATAAGCGGGTTAATTGGGTTTTAATAATTTTAATTACCAAGAACATGGTAATTCCAGTAATAAATATTTTTTTGGTCTATCTTCGATCTGAGAGGTTTTGAAAGAAGCGTTAACGTAAGAATTTAAATGTTTATTTATGAGTTCTGGATCTTTAATTTTTTTGTCTATACTTGCTACATAAACATTATCATCTCCTACAAGTTTAAATTCACATTTTCTTTTATTCGGTAAAACCCCTAAAAACATTACATTTAATATTTCATCTATATCTGATTTTTTTGCTATATCTAGATGAGATAATGCTGTTTTAACTTGATTGTTGTTTTGGAATGAGAATGAATGCTCATTAAAATTAATTGCACATACAGCTTTATTTTTATCCAAGATTTCAACAAAATCTTTAATTTTATTTATTGAATTAAGATCGAGTTCAATTATATTTTCAATTAATTCGTTTGAATCAGAGTTACTTGCGAAACCTAGAATTTCTTGAAGTTTATTAATAGCTATATTTGAGGATTTGTCATCTTCAGGCAATAAAGAAAAAGATTGATTTCCAATATCCTCAAGAACAAAACCGAATGATCCTTTAGCTATATCTGTAATCATTAAATTGGCATTTTCACTTTTACCCACATTAAGAGATTTAAGAATACAATTTATTGCATCAGTTAAAGCTTTTATAGCAATAGTACCGAAGTTGCTTGAAATACCTGTTGTACCTAATACAGGAGCACCTCGAAAAGTTATCTTTAATTTTGAGGGAAAGTGCAAGAAATCTTTATCAACTCTTTTTAATTTATTTTCTACTTCCTCCAATCTTGAATTTAAACTCATTTTCTCTAATTTAAATTGAAAATCATCTGGAGTTTTTGATATTAAATTAATTAATGTATTTTTTTCACTCATAAGAGAGAAATATTCATTTCTATTCATTTATTTCACCTCTCTTATTTGCGATTAATTCTTTGGCGTTATTATAATTAACAACATCAAAATTGTCTAATTCTATAAAACCTTTCCAGTCACAATCTCTTGTATGTGACCAGAAGCTACTCCAATAGACTATTTTTTCTATAAATGCATATTGATGTTCTAAATTTGCGTAGCTAGGTGGGATTAACACAAAATAAGAATCAGTTTTGAATGCGTTTTTAACATTATTTTTATTTAATATTAAGTCAAAATTATTCTTTAGTAAATTTTCATCAATAACTGTATAGAATATGACTGCATCTATATCGTTTGGGGGTCTTTTTCTTAAAGTCTCACAATTCTCACAAAAACTACCATCTATCCATATTTTATGAATTTGCACCCCTGATTCTTTTACTATTTTTGTATAATCAACAAATTTATCCAATATATCCAATCTTTGAGTATTAAAACCAAAAATATTAATAAAATTAATGATATCAGTTTTATATGGATATCTATTTTCTATTTCTAAACCATTTGCGCCGAAAGGCGGTAATAACCCTCTACTATCCCAAATCTCAGAAGCCATTCTTTAGCCTTATTTAGCTTATCTGTTTTGTTATATTCAAAACCGCTGAAGCGGTTAGCCGTGTTTTCTTAATAACATTGATTGACTTAGCATTACTTTGCCGTGTATGTATAGCTGATCAAACTCATCTTCATGTATTTCCCACGAGTCGTACAGTTTATTGTCGGATTTTACTCTAATAATATTTTTGATTATCTGTAATCTTTTGACATATAAATTACGTCCAAATGTGAACACATAAATACCATCCCCCTCAAACGCTCGCTTTGACACATCAACATATATAGCATCACCACTTTCAAAGGTTCCTTGCATACTATCCCCGCTTACATTGATAACTTTTAAATTATTTGCATTAACCCCTTTAAATAATGTCTTTGCTTGCTCTGAATCATATTCCACTAATTTAATCACTTCCATCACATCCGAATTTAGATAACCAGCACCTGCACTAGCAGTAATATCTAATACTTCAATGTAGAATGAGTTTTCATTTTTATTAGTGATAGTTTCTTTTACGTTGCTATCTCCATTACCAAAAAGCAACCAACTTTTATCAACTTTCAAAAATTTAGAAATCTTATCTAAATTAGAGTTTCTCGGTATAGCAGTACCCTGCGCATATCTGCGAATCATTTCGTAGTTTATGCCTGTCCCTTTACTCACGTCACCCATTCCCAAGCCTTTTTCCATCATTACTGAATGCAGCCTGTCTTTGAATTTATTATTTATAGTCTCGTTCATGTTTCTTTCCTTTTACTACTTTTAGTAGATTTTAATGCTAAAAAAAATTTGCGCAACACTATTTAAAGTAGTATTATTTTAATAAAAATACTACTTAAAGTTGTTTGGAGGTTGAATGTTACCAGTTCAAAGAGCATTTAAAATTTTAGGAAATGAAAAAGGGCGAGGTGGAATATCAAGGTTAGCTAAGCATTTTGGCATAACCCCTTGGGCTGTTTCGCGGTGGCAGGAGCTTGGTGTTCCCGCTGATAGATGTCCAGATATAGAATTTTTGACAAATGGAGCAGTTAAATGCGAAGAACTCCGCCCAGACGTAAATTGGTCCGTCATTCGAGGTCGCGCATGAGTACATTGAACAATGAAAATCTATTAAAGCCAAAATCACAACAAGAGCGTGTTATAGCTGTTTGTAGTGACGGTAAATATCGAACATTAGACGATATCCAGCGTGAGATTAAGAAGCGTTTTAACCAGTTTGATACAACACCAGCGATTAGCGCAAAACTTCGGGAGACTGGTCGATTATTCAAATATGGCTATGTGAAAGATAAGTATCACAAAATCAATGAGAAGACTAAGAAAGCTTGTTATTACTACACGTTAAAGAGGGTAAGCAATGAACGCAGTTGAAACATTAAAACTAATAGGGCGTCCGAATGCCTATTACCCTAAGCTGGCTAAGCCACTGGGGGGTGTGAGTCCTGCTGTTTTATTCTCACAATTATTTTATTGGCAAGATAAGGCTACATCTGATTTGGGTGTGTATAAAACACGTGATGAGCTTGAAGAAGAAACTGGTTTATCTCATAACGAACAAAGAACGGCTATTAAAAAACTAAAAGAAAAAGGCGTGTTAATTGTTACAGAAAAGAGGTTAGAGCATAAGACTTTTTACAAGATTGATAATGAAAAAGTTAATCAAGTTTTGAGCGATTTCGCCAACTCTATAACTAAATCATCACGACAAATGAAAAGTAGTTGCCCCGATCTCTACAATGTAGATGTCGAGACGACTACAAAATCAAGTTCGTTATATCAAGAGAATACTACAAAGACTACTACAGAGAATACTACAAATAATATTGCGGATAAATCGCAACAGCCAAAGCGACCTTGTCAGTTTCCTGATGAATTTAAACCGAACGATCATCATCGAGATATAGCGATGAATGAAAACATCAATCTGGATAATGAGTTTGTTAAATTCAGGGATTATTGCTTGGCGAATGGCAAAAAATATATTGATTGGAATGCGGCTTTTAACAACTGGTTACGCAATGCTAACGGTTATAAAAAATCAAATAAACCACCAGCTAAATTCATGACCCTTGCCGAGCGTAACAGGGCAGTTTTAGAGAGTATGAGGGCTTAACCATGGCAAAGATTACAGATGAATTTTTAGCGGTTATTGGTGGGTTTCTTGAAGTTTACGGGCAGCAAGCAAGCACTGTCAAGGTCAATATTTACTGGTCAACACTTGGGCAATATCCGATTCAATCGTTAAGAGCTGCCGCTAATGCTTGGGTACGTAAAAGCCAGTTTATGCCGAAACCTGCGGATTTAATCAAGCTAATGGGCGGTTCAAGTAATCATTTATCACCAGATGAAGCATGGTCGATTGCAATACTTGCTAGCGATGAAACCAATACCGTTGTTTGGACTAATGAAATAGCAAAAGCATGGTCACAAGCTGAGATTGTCTACCGAAATGGCGACAAAATTGGAGCAAGACGAACGTTTATTGATGCATATGAGCGAATGGTTGATGAATCGATGATGTATGGGCGTACCGTTGAAGTGTTTGTTTCGCTAGGTAGCGATAAAGAAAAACGTACTGACGCTATAAACCATGCTGTTTTTACAGGACTATTAACGCAAGAGCGAGCTAATCATTATCTACCAAAACCAGAGAATACGTTTGAAATGTTGGAATGTAAAACCGAGCAGGGAGTATCAAATAACAGCATGATGCATATTGCTAGCATTAAACAGATGTTAAAAACGGGTAGAGCTTGTGTTGCGGAGAGTTAACCACTGCCCACTCGGTCTTAATCACATGCTCGACAAAATAGCGTATGACTTGATTCAACAATTCAAGCGTCGGCAGATAACAAGGCAAGCAATAGAAGCAGAGATAGAAAAGCAAAGCGACAAAGAGAAGTTTAAGGAGTATTTGAACAAATGGCTAGTGGTGAAATAAAACAAGTATGGTGCGTTAGAAATGATGTAATTAAGAATAATTTAATCAAACAGATTTTAGATTTACCAACTGACGATATTAACTATTGTGAAGTTGTTATCAAAAACAAAACCAGAACTCTTCCTCAAAATAATAAATTTCACGCCATTTGTAGTGATGTTGCTAAATCAGGGTTTGAATGGGCAGAGAAACCACGTAATAGCAAAGAATGGAAAGTGCTATTTGTTAGTGGGCATTCTATTGCCACAGATGAACCAACAGAACTTGTAAAAGGTTTAGAGAGTGAATTAATTAATATCAGAGAATCCACTGCACTTATGAGCGTTAAAAGGGCAAATAGCCTTATTGAGTATTCCGTAGCCTTTTGTGCAGAAAATGGCATAAAGCTAAACGACACTTATGGCAAATATGGTTGGTGAGATGAATAACAAGCACAATGTTAAGATGAAAAAATGCAAGGCGTGCGGTAATAAATTTACTCCATTTAACTCGCTCGCTCAAGTGTGTTCGGTTGATTGTGCTATTCAGTATGCAAAAGATAATAAAGTTCAAGAGCGAGTTAGAAGAAAGTTAACACAGATAGCAAAAGAACGCATAAAAACTCGCTCAGAGCATTTAAGAGAAGCGCAAACAGCATTTAATGCATTTATTCGAGAAAGAGATAAAAACGAGCCGTGCATTAGCTGTGAGCGATATCATAACGGGCAATATCACGCAGGGCATTATCGAAGTGTCGGAGCTTGTCCAGAGTTACGATTTTGTGAGTTAAATGTGCACAAGCAATGTTCAGCGTGTAACAACCACAAATCAGGGAACATCATTGAGTACAGAATTAATTTAGTGAAAAAAATAGGTGCAGAAAAAGTTGATTGGCTAGAGGGTCATCACGAACAAAAAAAATACACGATAGAGCAAATAAAACAGATTAAAGCTGAATATAAGCAAAAATTAAAAGAGTTAAAAAGGGTAGGTAACAAATGCTAGCAGAATATGTATACATTGATGATGAGCCAGATGTTAAGCAATTTGAAAATTATCTCAATAGTAAAAAATTATTTATTGAGAGAGCTAATGAGAACAATTTATTAGCCAAAGCTATTGATTTACTAAAAATGTGGGGTAAATGTAATTCATATTCTAGTAAGTGCGGCTATAAAAATGTTAGCTCAATGTTTTCTGAGTTATACCCGAAAAAAAATTATGTATATGTTGAAAATGAGCTTGAGTTTATTGATGAATGCATGAAAGAGGCGAAAAACTCAAAAGATGCAGCAATGAGAGAGAAGCAAGAGCTGGCCGAGCTGTATTATCGAGGTGTTGATGTTGTTGCTGGGGGTACAGATTGGAGCGAAAGACTAACATTAAGAGATATCGCACACATGAAAGATATGTCTAAAAATTCAGTTGATAGAAGACTAAAATCTTTTGAAAGTTTTATTGTTGCTAAATTATCAAAAAGAAATGATATTTTTTATTAAAATGTGTTGACGTGGGACAGAAACTGTACTAAATTAACCATGATAGGATTTTTGTATATAAAGCTCGCAAATGCGGGCTTTTTTATTATCTGCTAGAAGTTAAATATGTTTAGAGATGGAATTATTTAATTATAGCAAAAAAATCTTGATTTCTTAAGAGAGCGCTGGTATAAAGTACTCAGACTGGAATTTTTGTATCTAAACTGTATTTAGATAGAAGCCCGACTTTAATAAGTTGGGCTTTTTTGTTTTCATTTTGTAATTTTTTATATTAAACTGCGTAATTTTTAAACGCAGGTAATATTAAATTATGAAAAAAATTGCTTTAATTTTAGTTTTATTTTTATTATTTCCATCGATTTCAAATGCTAAGAATTGCAGAAAAGGCATACCGTGCGGCAATTCGTGCATATCAGCGTCTAAAACGTGTCGGATCGGAACATATTCAGTAACACCGACGATACCACAGCCCAAACCAAAACAGTCTCCGACACCAGCTCAAATTGCAATTAGTAAGCAAAATTTTGACAATGCGAAAACTCAGCTTACTAAATTGTATAAATCAAATTCAACACAAACAGAATTTTACTGCGGGTGTGATATTTCATGGGCAGGTAAAAAAGGTGTTGTCGATTTTGGTAAATGCGGATATGAGCCAAGAAAAAATAAAGATAAGGCGTCTCGTATTGAGTGGGAACATGTTATGCCTGCCGAGAATTTTGGACGTCACTTGCAGTGCTGGCGTGATGGTGGGCGTAAAGCGTGCAAAAAAGATGTTACTTTCAATCAAATGGAAGGCGACATGCACAACTTGCAACCGGCTATTGGTGAAGTCAATGGCGACCGCTCTAACTATCGTTATTCTCAGTTTGCGGATAAATTTAATCAATATGGGCAATGTAAAACGGCTGTAGATTTCAAAGAAAGAAAATTTCAGCCGCGCGATGAAATTCGCGGGATGATAGCGCGTACATATCTCTATATGTCTGATAAATACAAAATTAATTTATCTAATCAAGAAGAAAAGCTGATGACGGCATGGGATAAAATGTTTCCACCTGAAAAATGGGAATGCGAACGCAATCAACAAATTAAACAAATTCAGGGTAATGATAATAGATTCATTACTTCACAATGTAATTAATTTAAGCCGACGAAAGTCGGTTTTTTTATAAAGTCAAAATTCTTCCTTTAAAGCAACTGAATACTACGGGTTGGCTAAGATTGATGAAAAGACAAATGTAGTTTTATAAATATATTTTTTTGTATTATACTGAAAGGAAAATTAATAATTAAGGTTAATATGTGTCTAATTGAGGTAAAAAGAGAATTTCATCCTGTTGGTCAAGGTGCTTTTTATTCAGAAACATTCACGAATGTTTATGATAAAGAAGAAACTTTTAGAATGGTTTTTGATTGTGGTAACGATTTAAAACATAATGATAATGATAATGATAATAAAGTTTCCGTTGATGATTATGTAAAAAAAGAGCTAAAAGGTGAAATAGATTTATTATTTATATCTCATTTTCATAAAGATCATATTAGATATCTAGTAAAATACAAAGGACACTATAAAGTCAAAAATGTTGTTATTCCTACTATTAATGATCATGAAATATCTTTATTATTATTAGGTTTTAAACTTGAAAAGAGTGATATCAATTATAATTCATACATCCAACTTGTGACGAAACCAAAGCGATTTTTTAAAGATGCCAATATTATTCGTATAGGAAGTAATGAGAATAACATTCCAGAAAATGTTTTAAAGACATCTAACGAATCTTATAAGTTGACATATGAAAAAGAATGTTTTTCTTTATCGTATCATGATAAACCAATATGGCAGTATATTCCTTTTAATTTTATAAATAGTAAGAAGAAAGTAAAAGCATATGAAAAATTTTCAGATTACTTTAAAAAAAATGGCTTAACAGGAAAAGAGCCAATTGAAGATGTAAAAGATATGTGCAATAACAAGATAGGAAGTATCTCCTTCAAAGATTTAACTTCAATTTATAAAAAAATATCTTATGATTTAAATAAACTTTGTATTGGTGTTTTATCTCTTCCTACTAAATCTGTCTATAATTTCCTTTGCCGCCACCATTATTGCCACCATTACTGCCACCATTACTGCCACCATTATCAATATTTTTTCAGTTGTTTATATACTGGAGATATGCCTTTTGAGCCAGAACATATATCAAAAATTAAAAAGATTATAAGTGGAAATGAATTTTCTAAAGGCGTAAGTATAGATACTGTGCAAATTCCTCATCATGGGAGTGGGGGAGAATATTTTGATGAATCTTTTTTTGAATTGAATTTTAAAAATGCTGTTATGTGTTTTGGTTCAAAAAACAAATATGATCATCCTAGCAAAGATTTATTGATAACTTTAGCATTAAAAGAAAAAAACATAAAAATTATTACTGAGGATAATAAAACAAAATTGTTATATGAATTTATATTTTATGTTTAGTGTAGCAATTCTTGATTGTCGCAACATATAAAATGCTTATATTGCCGTTTTTACATCTAAATTAAACCCTGACCTAATAAGTCGGGTTTTTTATACCCAAATTTTGAGTATTCACTCAACATCGCATCGACAGCAAAGCTAGACACACACATAACTAACATTTAGCTAGTACGCTGTCACATCATTAACTAACAAGAATATTCATTATGGAAAAATACACTTCACCGATTTCGTATTTCTGGGGAGCTATATGCACTTTATTTGGTGCGCTCAGTTTGAATGATATTGCTATTGTTGTTGGTATTATTTTATCAATAGCGACGTTTATTATTAACTGGGTATATAAACGCCGAGATTTTCATCATAAAAAGAATTTGAGAGAGCAATACTATGAAAAACACAACAAGAATAGCGACGAGTGCGATTTGTAGTGTTTCAGTAATCATCGGTATTGTTATTGCTAATTACTCAGATGAAATCAGAACGAGCAAAGCAGGGCTTGAAATAATCGGTAACGCTGAATCATGCGTACGAGAGCCATACTATTGTCCTGCTAATGTATTAACAGTAGGTATCGGCTCAACGGGTAACATTCAACAAAAGGTCTATTCAGACGAGGTAATAGCTCAGCGTTGGGTTAGTGATATCAAAACTGCGGAGCGGTGTGTCAATCGCTACGCTAATGGTTTTCATCTGCCGCAACCTGTTTTTGATTCCGTTACTTCGATTACTTTTAACGTTGGATGTTCAAAAGTGCGCACTTCAACAATGTATAAACATCTGAACAACGGTGATTATAAAGCGGCTTGTAATGAGTTTCCAAAATGGAATAAAGCAGGCGGTAAAGTACTGAATGGCTTAGTAATCAGACGAGAAAAGGAGAAGGCGTTATGTCTATCTTATGCTTTATTATCGCTTCAATAATGGCGGTTAATGATGTCAACGGTTGGGGTTGGTTTTTATTTGTATCGTTATTATTGAGTGATTTATCATGTTCAAATTGTCTAAGGTAAATATATCAAGCATAGCATTAATCATTATCGGCTTTGTTTTTACTATCTATTTCGGTTACAACAATTATCAAAATAAGAAACAGCTACAAAAAGATAACGCTGAACTATCTGAAAAAATCGAACAGTTGAACCAGAGCATCGCTAAAAACAATCAAATCATAGCTGATAACGAGCAAAGTAAGCGCGAGTTAGAAAATCAATCACTAGAACGTCAGGAGCAAATCAATGAGCAACTCAAGAATAATGACTGTGCTAATCAGTTTGTGCCTGTGTCTGTTTCTAACAGCTTGTACAACAGAGCGAAAGGTTTACGTCAATCGACCGATACCAGCCAATCTATTAAGTGATTGCCTACCAAATTTACCGCCTCAATCAATGACATTCGGCTATAGTCTCAGGTATAACGAGCATTTGCTAAATGTTATTGAGAGGTGTAATGGCGATAAAAGGGCGATAAGGGAAATTAATATATCAGATAAGTGACAATATATAGAAATAATTGGAGAAAAAATGAATATAAATCATTCTAAAATTCAAAATAACATTTTATTATTTCTAGCGAAAAAGAATAAGTTACAGGTTAACATTTCTGATATTTCAGCTATACTTGGAATTCGTTATCTTGCTGTAAAGCATGAAATAATTAATAGTGAACATTTTCCAAAACCAATTGTAGATGATGAGATTCCTCTATTAAAGAAATGGCTTCTTTATGATATTTTGGTGTGGGTGTTTAATAAAGAGTAAGAGGCCTGTATGGTTGTTAGTGCTAGTGCTTTGAAATCAAATATTACCAAGCTTAAGTCTAAAATTGTTGATATAGATCGAGATGAAATAATATGCATTCAAGCTCTCAATGATTTATATGGATTAGTGGAAAGGTTAAATAATTTAGACGCCGACATTCTGAAAGAACAAGAAATTATTTTAGCGCAAGGGTTTGCTAACAGATTTATAACAAAAACAAATAGAAACAAATTAAGTGCTAATGAATTAAGTAACCTTGGTTTATTAAAAGATATTTTGATGGCAACTTATATCATTAAGATTACTTATCAAAATATAGTTGAACCAAGTTTTAGAACTGAAGCAGAATTAACACATCTTTCGGAGGATATTGATAATTTAAAAAGGCAAAAAAATGAATATGAAGACTTGTTAAAAAAGGCTGATCGACTTTTAGCTTTAGAGAGTGTAATTGTTCATGCTGAAGATACTATTGAAAAAATATCAGAAATAAGTTCTGAAGTTGAAAGTTATAATAGTAAAATTTCGTCTCACTCACAAGAGGTGGAAGATATTATTGATAAAATATCAAATAATAAAAATTTATCAGATAAATATATTGCAGAAATAAATGCTACTAATGAGAAAATTGATGCTCAAATTGAACTGATTGAACAAAATGAACGAAAGTATCGGGAAACATTTAATGATTTAAATCTATTTATTAATGATACTAAAAATCAATTTCAAGAACAAAAAAACGAAATCCAAAAAATTATTGAAGATGCCAATAGGGCTAGTATGGCAGGCTCATTTCAAAAGAGAAAAACAGAAATAACAAATTCAATACGATTTTTAGATTTATGCACTTTTGTGTTTTTAGGAGCAATTGTATGTATTTTATGGTATATTTTTTCTAGTAGTTACAACCAAGAGATATTTTCTCCAACCCTATTTTTTTCGAGAACACCAATAACTTTACCGTTAATTTGGTTGGCTTGGTTGGCAAGCAGGAGAAGTACATACTTAACCAGAATAAGAGAAGATTACGCTTATAAATACTCTTCAGCAATGGCATTTGAAGGTTATAAGAAACAAGTACAAGAAATATCTCCAGAATTGCAAGAAAAGTTACTTGAAATTGCTGTCAATAATTTAGGTGATAATCCAACAAGATTATATAAAGATAAAATAAAACATACTCCAATTGATCTTGAATATTTCCTTGATCTAATAAAGTCATTACCGAAAGAAAAGATAGAGGAATTATTGAAATTAATTTCTAATTGGAAAAAATAAAGTACAATCTTTCTCCATTTATTAATACTATGAGAGGAAGAAAATGAAACAAGAAAATAATTTTTTATTTAATTTAGCTGAAAATGTTATTAATATTTTTAATAAATTATTTAATTTATCTTTTATATTAGCTCTATTCATTTCGTTGTCGGAAATTCTGGATAATAAAAAATTATACGTTTTAGCTATATTAATCTATGTTTTAATTGCATTTTATATAATCCATTCTAGCTATTGTTTATACGCAATAAAAGAAAAGAAATTAAACTTTAAAGGTTTTATCAAAAGCGTGAGAGAACATTTTAGAGAGTTTTGTGGTTTTCTTTTATGCACATTTTTCAGCATATCTCTTTTAAGTTTAACCTTTTCTGCAACAGCTTTTCTCAATATGCTATCTTTTAACTCATAGCGTTTTAATGTTGCTAATATAAAATTTACTAAACCGCCTCGTGCGGTTTTTTTATGTCTATTTCTTTGAAACACAACAAACCCAATTCAATTTTTAATTACTCATAATTATCCCTAGTTGTAAATCTTAGTTTTACAAGTCGAATAAATTCAAATCAATTTTCAATCAATCATAATGCCATCACACGGCGAATATTAACCAAGAGCTTTACAGAATGAGCCTGAGAGAATGACAGCTAATGTCTTAACTCTTGGGGCTGTTTATTCTGTGTGACTTAGGCTCATTCTATAAAGGACATAATATGAATATTATTAAATTTGACTTTAAAGGTCATCAAGTTGGTTTCAATGATGATGGATGGATTAATGCAACAGAAGCAGCATCAAGATTTGGTAAACGTCCAAATGACTGGCTAATTCTTCCTGATACAGTTAATTATATCAATGCTTTAGAATCTACATACCAGAAAATCCCGTATGTAAAAACTAGCCGAGCCAGAAAGGATCGCGGTGGTGGTACTTGGATTCATCCTAAATTAGCGGTTAGGTTTGCACGTTGGTTATCTGTTGACTTTGAGATATGGTGTGATGAGCAAATTGATAAGCTTATTCGTTCTCGAGTTGTTACTTATACTGATGAACAAGTATTAGCAATACTAACTTATAGTCAACCGCAAACGTGGGAAAAACGATTCCAACAACCTTTTTATCAAGCATTATCAAAGATGACTAACTTGCCATTCAATAATCATGTTGGCGGTTGTCCATCATTATTTGGACTGATAACTCAAAAGTGGGTTTATGGTGTCGTACTACCTAAAAAGGTTTATCAAAGTATCAAAGAGTGCACTAAGAAAGGTGAAAAAATTCACCAGTTCTTAAAGCCAGATGCACTAAAAGCAGTAGAAGACCAGTTAATAGCAATAACAACCATTGCGAAAGGTTGTATTGATTACAAAGATTTTGAAGCTAGGTGCTCGACAATATTTAATACAAAAGGTCAGATTAAATTTATTCTGGCTGCATAAAAGGAAAGATTATGAAAAAGGGCGAAAAGAAAAAAGTGGGTCGCCCAAGCGAACTAGCCGAGTGTTTAATTAGGGCTAAAGAATACTTACTTGGGGGCTACGAAACATTTGGGGATGTAGTGCCAAGTGTTGCAGGCTTAGCTTGTTATCTCGGTAAGCACAAGTCATCAATGTATGAATACGCAAAACAAAACAAAGAGTTTTCCGACACGCTAGAAGCAATTAAAACACTACAAGAGAATAAACTAATAAATGGTGGGCTAACTAGCTCATTCAATCCAACTATTACAAAGCTGATGCTATCTAATCATGGCTATAGCGAAAAACAAGAAATAGACCATCAATCATCCGACGGCTCGATGTCACCAAAACCAACACGAATAGAGTTAGTCACACCCGCAGAGTAAACGTTATGACCACAGCACAAATACAGTTACCCAAAAAATTGATATCTGTTTTTGTAGCCGAAAATGTCAGGTATCGAGGAGCGTACGGCGGTCGAGGTAGTGCTAAAACTCGTTCATTTGCATTAATGACAGCAATTAAGGGCTATCAGTTTGCAGAAGCCGGTGTAAGTGGTGTAATACTGTGCGCACGTGAGTTTATGAACTCGTTGGCTGATTCTTCAATGGAAGAAGTGAAGCAGGCTATTCGCTCAGTTGACTGGTTAGCTGATTATTACGACATCGGTCAAAACTACATCAGAACCAGAAATGGATTGGTTAGTTATGTGTTTTGTGGTTTACGTCACAACCTCGACAGCATTAAATCAAAAGCACGCATATTGCTATGCTGGGTTGACGAAGCAGAAAACGTATCAGAAATTGCATGGCGAAAGTTAACCCCGACAGTTCGTGAGACCAATTCCGAAATATGGGTGACGTGGAACCCTGAAACCGAGGGCAGCCCAACAGATATAAGATTTAGGAAAAACACACCAGATAACGCTATTATCGTTGAGATGAATTATAACGATAACCCTTTTTTCCCAGACGTTTTAGAGCAAGAACGATTAAACGACTTAGCCCGATTGGATTACGCATCATACGCTTGGGTGTGGGAGGGTGCTTATCTTGAAAACTCAGATAAACAAGTTTTAAGTGGCCGATATGTTGTTGAGGAATTTGATGACAACCTGCACAAACAAGCAGACCGTTTATTGTTCGGTGCTGACTTCGGCTTTGCTAATGACCCGAACACATTAATTCGCTCATTTATTCTTAATGATTGTCTGTACATCGAATATGAAGCGTACGGCGTTAATATCGAACTCGACGAAATGTCAACTTTTTATGATTCAGTACCAGAAGCGAGAAAATGGCCAATCAAGGGTGACTGCTCACGACCTGAAACTATTAGCCATATCAAGCGCAAGGGTTTTAATATCTCAGCCGCAAAAAAATGGCAGGGTAGCGTTGAGGATGGTATCGCATATCTGCGAGGGTTTAAGAAAATTATTATCCATCCTCGTTGTAAACACACCGCAACAGAAGCACGATTATATAGCTACAAAACCGATAGGGTAACGAGTGAAGTGTTGCCCATTATAGAGGATAAAAACAATCATTGTTGGGATGCTGTTAGATATAGCCTAGATGGTTATATTAAACATAAACGCTCAGCAGGATTATTTATGAGGTAACAATGGGTTATTCGAATTTAACAGACACGCAGTTATTAAACGCTGCTCAAACCGCAATTAATAGCAATCAGGATATAAGCCGACAACGGTTAGCGTATGCATCACAAGGATTGGTTAATAACACCAAGAGGGCATTTATCGATCGCGAGTTTGGTTATCCAGAAAATCTCACTTTCTCAGATTTCTATAAACTATATAAGCGAAACAGTGCAGCCCGTGGCTTTGTTGAACGATTAAGTGATATTTGTTGGCTAGATTACCCTAAATTTATTGATGGCGACATCCGAGAGCAAGATTCAAAGCTAACAACGTGGGAGCAAATAATTACTGATTTATTTAACGATAAATTGTGGCCAGCTATCACCGAGGCAGATAAGCGTGGAATTGTCGGTAGATATTCAGGACTCATTATTCAATTACGAGACGGTAAAAAATGGGAAGAGCCAGTTGATACGGTCGTATTGAATCGGCTTGAACCAAAAGATGCCATTGTTAAGCTAATCCCCACTTGGGAAACCCAGTTAACTGCTTGCGAATGGAATAATGACGAAGCTGATGAAAACTATGGCCAAGTCACAATGTACCAATTTAATGAAATAGCGGTAGGTGACAAGTCAGGTAAGCCCAATATCTCTCGCAGAATACACCCAGACAGGGTGATCATACTCAATGAAACATCCGTTATTAATTCAATGGATGATGGCGAATCACAGCTTGAAGTTGGCTATAACGATTTAATCGACATGATGAAATACTCTGGCGGTAGCGCTGAGGGCTTTCTCAAGAATGCTAGTAGACAGGTTCATCTAAATTATGACACTGACACTGATATGGAGGAGCTGGAGCGAGAGTTAAGAAAGCGAGGTTTTGAAAAGCCCGCTGATGCATTGAATAAACAAATCGCATTGTTAAATTCGGGCACTGATAGCGCATTAATCACTGCTGGCGCTACGGCTAATATTCTATCGGTTGCCCCTGCTGATCCAAGTTCAGGATGGTCAGTATCCGCAAATAGTTTTGCTGCCTCTGTCAGAATGCCATTTACAATTGTTTTTGGCCAACAAACAGGGAGGTTAGCATCAGATGAAGATAAAGCTGATTATGCAAAGCGCGGAATGTCACGTCGTAATGGTTTTTTGAGCGCATTGATAAAAGAGCTTGTTAATAAGCTTATTAAGCTAAAAGTTATCCAGCCATTAGTTAACGGTACACTTACTCTTAAATGGTCTGACTTATTAGCACCAAGTCAAGCTGAACGAATTGAGCTTATGCTCAAGATGTCAGACGTTAATGTTAAAGCACAGCAATCGATGGGTATTCCTGTATTTACACCGAACGAAATACGAGAAGCTGGCGGCTATGAGCCCGATCCTGATTTAGAGGATATCGATATTGAAAAGACCGACGATAATAAAGCCGATTCCAAAGAATCCGATACTACCGAAAAGCAAGAATAACCCTACACTCACCAACAAACAAATCCTCCAAATGCGTAGCGAAATACAAAAACGCTACAAAACAATCAAACAATCAATTATTGAGCATATCGAATTAAGTTTAAGTTGCTATGTCAAAGAGCCGACTAAAACAGCGATATTCGTTGATAACACGCTCTATGTCGTTAACGCCAGTGTTAATTACACTGTTGATGGCAATCAGCTTGCTAGGGTGTTAACTCGTATTCAAGAAATTGTTGACGAAAGCTTAATTGATGGTGGTATTGACAGGTTTTGGGCGGGTAAGTTTGTTGCTGATATGTATCAGATGGGTACTAATCGAACGTTTCATAACTTATCCGCCCAATCACCACTATATTCACAAGCTACATCACTGGAATCTTTGTTATTTAGTGATGCTTACATTCGTCGAATAGGGCTTGCGTATACAGCAACATTCAACGACTGGAAAGGACTTGCGGATAACCTAAAGAGCGATTTAGGCACGGTTTTAAGTAGCGCTGTTGCACGAGGGATTAACCCAAGAGAAACAGCCGATATTATTAGTAAAAGGATTGATGTTTCATATAGCAAAGCTAAGGCTATCGCTCAAACCGAACAAGTAGGCGCACTTCGTCAAGCAACATGGGACGAAACTAAACGCACTCAAGAGGAGTTAGGGTTAAAGACAGGCTTATTACATATGTCTGCTTTAAAACCCACTTCAAGGGCCACGCACGTTGATAGACACGGTAAGGTTTATACTGTTGAACAAGTGACAGATTGGTATGAAGAGAATGGTAACCGATTCAATTGTTATTGCGCTCAAATAACGGTACTGCTTAATGAAAAAGGTGAGCCGTATAATCAAGCTAGTATTGATAGGTTATTGAAAGAATCTGATGACTGGCATGAGCAAAATAGACCGAAACAGCAGCAGTTAGCTACTGTTGAAGAAGCTAATGAATGGGCAAGAAAAAATATTACTGAAACTTCAAACTTACCAAGTGATATTGATACTAAAGAGTTAGCACCATGCCTGAAATTGGTATCGGAAATTCAAGAACGATTTGATTTACCTCAATTTAGATACGCGGGCTCGATAACAGGGGATGTTTATAAATATAGAGAGCCTCCTAAAGAAATGTTGGCTGCATACTCACACGAAGCTAAAGCGCTTCTTATTACATCAGATAGTGTTGATAAAAAAGCATTGCTAGAATCTGACTTACACAGTAAAACTAAAGGGTATAAGCGAAGTTCTATGCTGATGGCCATAAAAGGTAAGAATGAGCAATTAGCTAAAATAATTCACGAAATGGATTATATGCCGTGGAGTGCAGTATCCACACCAAGAGGCATTTATGCTCACGAGATGGGACATGCATTGCATTATCATTATCGAGAGAAAATTGATGATATCATCAGGAAAGCATGGGATCGCGGTTGGGCGCATGCGATTAGTAAGTACGCCCAATATAATAAAATGGAGTTTGTTGCTGAGTCGTTTTCGTTGTATATTGAAAATCCATTTGAAGCAAAAAAACGTTTATATCCAGAATTATTTAAGTTTTTTGAGTCATTAGATAAGGGGTTAAAGTGAAAGACGATGAATCATTAGTAGATATTGCCACTGAACTCATTAATATAGATCCACTTCCAGATGACGCCGAGGAACAATTAAAGCGTTTAATTGAGCAGGCAAGCACTAGTTATGGAAGATATCAACTAGGCTGTTTAGCGGAAGCGCTTTTCGTTATAAGGCATTCATAACCTAATCATTCAACCCGCTTCGGCGGTTTTTTTATATCTAAAATCCACGTGAGGTAAAGCATGACACTCAAGAGTGTAAATGTTTTATCTGTCGTCAATAGTAAATCCAAAATATCTACACAAATCATCGATGGTAAAGAACACATTGTTATTAATGATGTTGTACCCATCGTGGATGATATTGTCATGAATGGGATTTTCTATCCGGCAGATGAAATTAACAAATCGTACATGACATTGAATGATAATTTAATGCCACTTGACCATCCGCGAATAAATAACGAGCACGTTTCCGCATTAAACCCTCAAGCCATTAATAACTTCTATATTGGCGCTTGGGGTAGAAATGTTCGCAAATCTAACGATAGGGTGCTTATGGATGCTTATATCGATAGAAAATTTGCAGAAAGCACTGAAAAAGGTCGAATGCTTGTGAATCGACTTGATGACATGATGAGCGGGAAGAACACCACACCAATTCATGTGTCAACTGGGCTAACTTATACACCTGATAATCAATCAGGAACATCAAAAGGTAAACGGTACAAGTCAATAGCTCGAAACATGAAGTTCGATCATGTCGCAATACTTCCAGATAAGCAAGGTGCAGCCACGCCAGATGACGGGGTCGGTATTTTTGTTAACTCTAATGGTGAAAAATCGCCAATTGAAAACGTAAGTCTTGTTGAGTGTTCAGAAGATTCAATAAGCAATGTAATTAGTAAAACCATTAAAGAGGTTTTAAGCGTATTTAAATTTAATCAAAAAGAGGAAGAAGACTTAATGAAAGAAAAAATCTTACTAGCTCTAAATGCTGCAGGTATTAAGACTGACGGCTTATCAGATGAGCAACTGTTAAAAGCTTATAACGAGCAAACAGCCAAAGAGGCGATTGAAAAACAGAAAACTTCTGAGGAAGAAGAAAAGAAAAAAGCTGAACAGGATAAGAAAAACGCAACTAATGCCGAAGATGCGCCTGCATGGGCAAAGACATTGATGAATAAGGTTTCAAGTCTGGAATTAGCAGTAAATGCCAACACAGAAAAAGAACTCTCAGTTAAGCGAGAAGCAGTAAAATCCAAGTTCAACATGACACAAACTGCGGTAAATGCGCTATCTGGTGAGCCATTAGATGCCTTATACGCACAGTGCGTTAAAACAGCGCCTATTAGCGGCGGTTTTGCTAATAATTCAGATAATTCACTATTAAATATGGAGGCTCCAGAGTAATGATTCGATTTAAAACCGTGATTGGTGGTCCTGCACGCAAAAACGACCCGCAAACAATTGACTTAAAAACAGGTGAAGCGATTGCGCCATGCTCTTTGGTTGCCGTGGTTAACAATAAGTTAATGAAACATTCGGCAGTAGGTGAGCAAACCCAAGCTTTAGTCATCACAAATGATTATTTGGGTGGACATGATATTCGCGACAACGTACCTAATGACACATCAGGCATCGCCATTATTTGTGAAGATGATGTTACTTACCATGTTTTAGTAAAAGCAGGTGAAGTGTTAACAGTTGGCGACAAATTAACATCTAACGGTGACGGTACACTAAAAAAAGCAAGTGGTACTGATGCGGTGCTGTTCTATGCATTTGAAACGTACACCGTTGGCGCAACCGCTGAACAAGTTCGAGTTCGTAAAGCTTAAGGAGCAATAATGAAGAACGAAAAAATTATTTTTAGTAAAAAATTAATTACCAATTCCGCTCAAGTAGCACAGGCTTGGAATCAGTTAAAAGCAAGCCGTCAAATCTTTAACAACGCTCAAAATCAAATGAGCGCAACACACGGCAATGCTATTGAGGTTAATCAAGCCGCAATCTTAACCCAAGATTACTGGCGTGAAGTGGATAATGTAACTACCCGTGTTATCCGTGATGATGAGGGCGCGCCATTACTTGATGATTTATTATCATTAGGTACACCTATCTCCATTGGTAAAACAGCAGCATTATACCGTGTTTCAAGCGATGCAGGATATGTTAATCGCTCAATGTCAGGGCAAGAGCCAGAAACGCTAGATAAGGTTGTTTATGACCATTACGGCGACCCTGTGCCAATCTTTAAAACAGGTTATGCTCGTGAATGGCGTGAATGGTTAGGTTTGCAAACTGAAAACATCGACGCAATGTCAGATGACCAAGAGGCAGCAGTGGCAGCATTACGCCAAAATATGGCGCAATATATTCTTTACGGTGATGAAAAAATCAAAGTACAAAACTTTGAGGGTAAAGGTATCACTAATCATCCACACACCAATCAAGTGGATTTAAGTGCGTCTGGTTTAAATATTGACTTAACTTCAATGACGGCAAGCAATGACGATATCATCAATTTCTTTGCAAAAGACTTCCCGGTTATTCTTGATGCCAACCTTGTTTCTGAACAGTTAAAAGTCTTTATTTCTCCTGAAATTGAGCGCCGTTTAAATCTTCCGTACTCTAATTCAAATGGATTTAAAGAGGGAACAGTAAAAGACTATATCTTACGATACTGTCCTTACATTGCTTCATTTACCAAGACATTTGAGCTTAAAGGTAACCACTTCCTTGGTTACGTTCGTAATGCTCAGTACATTAAAACCCGCATTGCTGCTCCGATTGGCTCGTTCATGAAGCAACGAATCAACCCTCATGATAACTATCAAACACTGGTTTGGTCAGCATTTGGTTTACAAATCAAACGTGACTTTAACGGTAAAAGCAAAGTCTTTAACGCTCGGGGGTAATTGATGAAATTACGGGTAACTAAACGCGGCTGTTTCGGCCGCATTGATGGTGCAGTGGCTGAACTACCTATCGGGTATGAGTTTTGCGCTACAGACATTCCTACCGCTTTTATTGGGCGTGTAATTGTGTTAGAGCAGCAATCTGTTGAAGTTGAAGCAGACAAAAAGAAAAAGGGTAAATAATCATGTCAGTACAGGTAACCGCAGAAGACGTTAATCAAATGTTATCAGAGCTTGGTTATTCTGTACCGAGCATTGTTATTGACGCAATCCTTAATAAGGTGAATTCAATCAGTGATTGCTTGGTTGCTCATAATTATTCAGAAGCCGACCAACTTTTGATACTTATTTACTCAGCTTGTTTACTGGCTCAAATGCAAGGAGTAAGAAAAATCGCATCACAATCAGCACCAAGCGGTGCGTCAAGGTCATTTAAATATGATGATGTGGGCTTTAAATCCATGTACTCATTGTTAAAAAATCTTGATGTCCACGGGTGTACTGATTGCCTAGGTATTTCTTGCTCAAAGAAACCATTTTTTTTAGTTGTGGGAGGTAGGGATGAGTAATACCGCGAATTGGAGCTATACAAATGTTGCAACCGTATATCCTCACATGGGATACGACGGAGAAAACAATGTTGATACTTACGGTCAACCTTATTTGGTGAAATGCACATGGAAAGATGAAGCGCCAAACGCATTGGGTGCTTACATTGATTCTTTGGGTGTTGAAAGAGTAAGAAAAACAACTTTTTACACCGAAGACAGCCGAATTAAACAGGGCGACTTCATAGCAAAAGGTGATAAAACTTCATTATCGTTAGAAGCCTCAAACGCTGAAAAAGTGGAGTTTGTGCTTGAATATGATATGAGCGCTTTTGGTGAAATCCCTGATTACGAGGTGGTTACATAATGGCAGTTAAAGGCGTTTCAAAGGTGAATAGAAATATTCACAGAATAACTAATGAAATTGCCAACATCAAAACTCAAAGGATTATCCAGCAAGTTATGATTGTTGGTATGTCTTTTGTTGCTCCAATCACACCTAGAGACACTTCAACGCTAATTAATTCGCAGTATAGAGAACTAAAGCCAATACCAAAAGGCTGGACTGGTCGAGTTGGCTATACCGCTAATTACGCAGCATTTGTTAATAATGCCAAAGGTACAGCAAAAGGTAAACGTACCGGTAAGAAATCTCAGGGGGATTATTGGTCTCCCAACGCAGAACCTCACTTTGTTGAAAAGGGTTTTGAAAGGGACGGAAAGCAGGCTATCGAGCAAGTGATTAAAGATGGTTACAAAATATGATTTCTGATACATATAACTCAATAAAAAGCTGGCTGAATTCACATAATTTACTTGATGATTACATTTTACAATTTCGGAAATGGGTTGAAGTAAAAAATACAAAATCCAATAGATATATTGTGATTGTCCCCGCTGGAGGAGGTAATGCTAGTGAGGCGATAACGCGAGATTATTTTAGGATTGTAATTATTTCAGCAATTAATGATTCGGACGTTGTAGCGGTTAATGATAAAGCAGATGAAATCAGGCAATTTATGCTAGATGATTTTGAATCCAACAATGTTATTTCAATGAGTCCAGTCGGAGGAATAACCCAAGCAAATACAGAAGAGGGGCGGTTTATTTTCGAATTTACCGCTCAAATGATTATATCAAGATAAGAGGTACATTATGGCTAAAAGTAATGCAGGAACAGGACGGAAAATTGCCGTCTATTACAAAATAGGTAACCCTGATACAAGACCGTCGGAGGGGGATTATAAGCGACTAGGGATGATTCGGGGTAAATCTCGTGGCGTGAACTGGAACACTATTGATGTCACAGCCGACACGTCAGAAGACGGTACAACTGAATCAATGGTCACAACCAAAGAAAAAACAGTATCGTTTGATGGTGTATCCCGTGGTGATGACATTCAAAACCAAGGTATTTTGTTGGACCACATCGAAAGCCCATCGCAAGATACTGACGGACAGCCTTACGTTTGGATTAAAATTGTGAATCCTATTATCAACAGGATAATTGAAGGGTGTTATTTGCTGTCTTCATTAACGGAAGAATACCCGTACGATGATGTTTGCACATGGTCAATTGAGGGCACAAGTGCAGGCAATGTAACAAGAACCGTTATACCAGAAGTAGTATCAAGGAAAGCGTAGATGAAACCAGTAATAACAGATGTCGGGGAGTTTGTAATTCACACCGAAAATGTTGATTATTTATTTGTTCCGTCATTTCTGAACATGACAAAGCTCGGTAAGCCAGATGAAATAGTTGAGATTTTTTCTATGCTTTTTGGCGAAATAAATGATGGCAATTTCGCATCTGTTATAGAATGCGCTGACAAAATACTTGAGGCGTGTTGCACAACGGATTGTTCTGTTATTACTGGTTATATTAAAGGTGAGGATGAACTAGTTAATGTCGAAGCGGTGATACCTGTTGAAGATAAATTAATCCTATCTCAGCATTTATTAAAACACGGCTTAATAGGTGATGTTCCGCCTAAAAAAACTAGCGAAGATGCAGACTATAGTAATGAATTTCATGCCAAAAAATTTGTTTATCTAGCCGTGGCCCATTTGGGGATGAGAGAGCTTGACGCGTGGAATATGTCAATGACAGCATTTCAAGAGGCGATGGAAGCAAAGTTCCCAGCTAACGATAAAGATATCATCTCACAAGATGATTACGATTCTGCCATGTCTTATGCGGATTCAGTTGTCGGATTAGTCAGCTAATAATAACTGTCAAGCCGCTTTTGGTGGCTTTCGCGTTTAGATTTCTATAAGAGGTTTTTATGTCATTTGAAGCAGGAAGTATATATTACACAATTGATGCTAAAACAGGGGCTTTATTAACAGCCGATAAACAAGTGTCTAGTTTTAACAAAAGAGCGCAGGAGGGGTTTGAACGAACAGCGGCGTCAATGAGCAAGCTAACACAGATTGCCAAAGCTGTATCTGCTGCTTTAGTCTCTAGCCAAATTATTTCTTATGCACAAAGCTGGAACGAGCTAGAAGACCGTATACAGAACACGGGTGCTACAGCGTCACAAACTAAAGACATTTTAGACCAGCTCCTAGCAACTTCTGACCGAAACGGTCGCACCATTGAAGAAACATCTGAGCTATATATTCGCCTTTCAAATTCAATGGGCGAGCTAGGTTATAGCACGCAAGGCACGATATCTTATATTGATACACTATCTAACTTGATGACAATCAATAAAACAAGCGCAATCGGTGCAGAATCAGCTATCAACGCTTTAACTAAAGCGCAGATGAAAGGTAAGCTAGCCGGTATTGATGCAATGTCTGTTTTTAATGCAATGCCTAGCGTACTTAAAACCCTCGGAAAGCAGTTAAAGAAAACTGAGGCAGAAGTTAGACAAATGGCTTCTGATGGCAAGTTGTCTATGTCGGAATTTACCGATGCCATGATAGCTGCACAAGAAGAAACTGCTGCGCTTGCTGATAACATGCGAAATACTGTAACTGACGGTATTAACCGTGTTACAAACAACCTCAAAAAGTACTTAGGCGAACTCAACAACTCAACTGGCGCAACTAAGGTTTTAGTTGATTCGCTGATTCTAATGTCTCAGCATGTCGATATCTTGATGACTGGTGTCGGTGCTTTAGCTGCGATTTACGCAGGAAAATACATCACATCGTTAGCTAATGCGACTAAGCAAAGTGCTGAGAAAGTGATTAATGATATAAAACTTGCTCAAGCTGAAAAAGCGGCAGCACAAGCAGCGCTACAGCAAGCACAAGCGGAGGTTGTTCATTTAAGAGCTGTACAACAATCATTATCTGCACAGCTAAAACTAGCACAAACAGAAAAAACTAGAAACGCAATTAGAAAACAGTTAAAAGCTAACACTGACGCCTTGACTGCTGCTACAAATCAGCAAACAGCAGCGCAAGCAAGACTTGATGTAGCAATGAAAGCAACATCTTTTGCAGCAAAAGGTTTGCGTTCAGCCATGGCGTTACTTGGTGGTCCCGCTGGTATGTTGTTCTTAGCAGCTGGTGCACTATCAATGTGGTCAAGTAAAGCCTCTGAAGCTCGACAAAAAGCATTGGATTTTTCAGATTCTGTTGATTCAATGAGCGATTCATTAAAGAGTTTAACGTTAAATCAGTTGCTAGATAAACAGCAAGATTATTGTGATAACTTAGAAAATATTGAAGATCAGATCGATAGCGTTAAAAGTGAAATTAAGAATCTTAATCAAGAAATCATTGCGCAAGAGGCCACGCTTGGCGGTTCTATACAAATAATCGAGAAAAATCGAAAAAAAATTGTAAAACTAAATGCAACTTTAGATACATTAATACAGAAAAAAGAAAATGCTTCAAAAATAATTAGCTACATTAATACACTGTTAATAGATACTGGTGCTGGAACAGAGCAAGCGGCTACTGACGTTGACGGCTTTGCTAAAGCATTAGAAAAACTCGGCAAAAACAAAGTTGACGATAAAGTTAAAGCGCTTTCTACGCAACTAGAAATTTCAGAAATGAAACTAGATGGAAATAAGAAAGCAGCGTACATTTATGAAAATGCGTTAAATGAGCTTGGTGATGCTGGCGAGCAATATAAAACAACAATTCGAGGATTAATTGACGGCTCAATTGAGTGGGCTTCTGTTTCTGAAGAAGTTCGAAAAGTGCTACAACCATTATTTGAAATGTTAGGCAAAGTTTATGACGCAAACGAAAAGCTAAACGCAAGCAAAAAAAGGGGGAAAGGCACAACAAAATCATACGCCGAAGAAGTCAAAGAACTTAGCGACAGGCTAGAAGTGGCTAAACTCGAAGCTAAAGGCATGACTGTTGAAGCGGAATTGCTTGCTATTACTCAGAAAATGGGTAGCAAGGTTACAGCAAAACAGACAGAAGAGCTTAGAAAGTTAATCGAAACATCGCAAGCGTATAAAGCATTAAGCACTTTACAAAGCCCTATTGATATTGAAAAAGATTCATTCAAAAAATCGAAAGAATCGCTAGATAAACTACACGAGCTTGGCGAACTTAAACAAGTTGAATACAACGCTAAGCTTGAACAGCTTGAGCGACAACATCAGATAAACATGGCTAAAATCAAGTCTGATGCAGTCGTATCCAAAGTTGATGACGCTGTAGCACAAGTAGACCCTGTACAAGCGTTAGCCAATGAAAACGCTAGAAAACTCGCTTTGATTCAAGAATTCGAAAATCAAAAATTGATTACAGAGGAAAACGCAATAGCATTGCGTGAAGCGGCTAATCATCAGTACGAACAAAATCGTATCAATGCGCAGTGGGAAATCTGGCGAAATCAGAGTGATGCTAACGAGTTTTTGGCGTCATCGCTTGAAGGGCTTGCAAGTAGTGCGACAAGTACAATATCTGGGCTGATGTCTGGTACAATGACGGCGACACAAGCAATGCAGAACTTTGCTAATGTGATTTTGAACGAAGCAATCGGCTCACTTGTTCAAATGGGTATGCAATACGTCAAGAACGCAATTGTAGCAAAAACGACATCAGCAGCAACAACGGCGGCTCAAGTGGCGGAAGCGGCAGCACTAACAGCGGCATATACACCAGCGGCTATACAAGCCTCAATCGCAACTCAAGGAGGAGCAGCAACCACTGGCTCGACCGCATATATGACAGCTATGGGTACAATGAAAGCAGCAGCCATTGCAGGTGCGCGTAAAAACGGCGGTCCAGTAGATGCTAACTCAATGTATAGGGTTGGAGAGGGAGGAAAACCTGAAATTCTAGTTGCTGGCGGAAAGCAATATCTAATACCTGGCGAAAATGGGCGAGTACTCAGCAATCGTCAAATTACTTCTGGGAAAGGTGGCGGTTCAGTAATAAACATGACATTTAATACACCGATTCATCTAGACGGAAACGGTGGCATGTCAGAACAAGACGGACAGCAACTAGCTAAAAACATCGAGCAAGCTATCCGTGCGCAGATTATGAAAGAACAAAGACCGGGGGGATTACTAAATCGACGTTGATTTTATAGATGAATTTTCATACCATTAATTAAAATTTTAAAAGGGTTGATGGTATGAAAAGAATCTTGATAATTAGTTTAGTTAGTCTTGCTTTATTCGGTTGCGGTGATGATAAGGTTACTAAAGAGTATTTGGTGGGGAAATGGGATTGTAGCTTTAAAAAATATGAAAGTGAGTACGATCCAAAATTCAAAGAATATGATGAATATTCCTTGGAAAGCAGCGAGAACGTAAAACAATCATATAAAATTGTTGACGGCGTTTTAATGTCAAAAATAGCTAATAATGAGGCTGTTGAAGTTGACTTAGATAAGATTTATAAAAATTTAACTATTCAAGGTAAACAAGGTGATTGTGAATACACTACAAATCGAAACTTGATAAAAAATTCAGGCAATAAATTTACTTGGGAAATGGAAATGTTTTTTACTTGTTCAGATAAGGGTGGAGAGGTAACTAAATCGAAAACAAAAAGAGAAAGAATTTGCACAAGAATAAAATAATTACCTATTGACTACCAAAGCAATTTAATTGTATATTCTTTGACGAGGTGTCGAAACCTAAACAAAGCGGATTAATCGCCCCGTTAGCGTGATTTTTTTATGCTCAAAATTTATGCCGAGAGGGCGAGGAATAAAATACCTTAGGGGAATAACTCCAGCCTTTCTTTGTTAGGCTTTCGAACCTCTTGGCACCCAATTAAATAGGTTGGGGAAGTAATTTCGAAAAAAATAAACAAAGGATATAGTATGTCAAACACAAAATTAGAAACAATTCAGTTTCACAATCAACAATTAATCGTTCTTAATCACCAAAACAAACCTTATATTGCAATGAAGCCTGTATGTGAAAATATTGGGTTAGATTGGGCTGCTCAGCTTAAAAGAATCAAGCGACATCAAGTATTAAGCTCAGGTATGGTCATGATGACCACACCTTCAAAACAAGGTTTACAAGAGTACGTTTGCCTACCAATTTCGATGATCAACGGTTGGCTTTTTGGTATTGAAACTAGTCGAGTAAAACCAGAAATTAGGGCAACACTTGAACAATATCAGCTTGAATGTTTCGATGTACTTTATAACCACTTTATGCCAAAAGCGGCTCAACAATTCCCTAATACGATTTCGCCCGAGCAACAACAGCAAATCCAGCAAGCGGTAAACGAGCGAGTTTATCGAACGGGTGAACGACATCAAGCGGTTTATTCAAAGTTTCATCAGCAATTTAAAATTCCACGTTATCAGGATTTACCCGCTATTAAGTTCGACGAGGCTATTAAGTGGTTGGGTGGTGTGCATTCTCGAAGCGGGTTGTCTGATGAAGATTTATACAATTTGGCTTGGTTATATAAAGTAGCTGATAGAATGCGTCACCACATAGAGTTGGTAGAGCCTGCATTGCGTGCAATAGATTCACGTTTTACGGGAGCTTTTTACTCCATGGCTTATGATTATAAATATACGTTAAGACAGGCTAGAAAAGTTATTGAACGAGAAACGGCGCATATAATTACAAGTCATCTTACTACAAACTGGAATAAAGTATTGCCAATCATTCGAAATAACTAACTAAAAATCAGTCAGAAAAGGTATTGATTTTATTAATGTTTTTTCTGGCGTTTTTTGAGGGCAATTCTATAACCCTTTTTTTAATCGCTTTTTAATCCATTGAAAAATATAGATTAATTTTAGCGCTAGAAAAAAGGGTTATTTTTGGGAAAATGGCTAAAATTTAGTTAAAACAAAAGGCTATGTTTGATATAATCTAGTTTACCGCCGAGTAGGCGGTTTAGAAATCGCGTGTAGCACTCATCTGAAAAAATCTGACGTTTACCGCCGAGTAGGCGGTTTAGAAAGTGTAACGTTATTTTGTCTGCGTGATCTAACAGTTCACCGCCGCATAGGCGGTTTAGAAAAACTTCGTGTAATTATTGTCATGAAAAACCATTGATCAATCAAATGCAGATCAAATCATTAACGCTATTGATTAATAATAGCTTAATTATAACTGTATAAATGCTTTAAATTTAAAATCGTTATTTATTAATAAGTTAATCTTAGATCAAATATTATTAGATCCTAACCCGCTTCGGCGGGTTTTTTTATTAAAAATCTAACAGTTCAGGCTTGATTTGTAGTGCTTCGGCAATTTTAATCCGTGTTGCTTTTCGTAACTTTTGGCTTTTTTCATATTGAGAAATTGATAACCATAGTTGACATCCTAACAGTGTAAGATATAATAGTTTTAAATTAAAACAGGAATAAAGCATGATTACTGTAAGCTATACACCGCAAATGGAAAAATGGTTGAAGTCGCTTAAAGATAAAACTGCAGCAGCTAAAATTAAAGTTCGAATTCGTCGCATGCAAGAAGGTAATTTTGGTGATGTTAAGCCTGTAGGCAGCGGTGTATCAGAAATGCGTATTCACTGTGGAAAAGGGTATAGGGTTTATTTTGTTAACCGCAATAATGAAATTGTTATTTTATTGTGTGGCGGTGACAAGGATACACAACAAACAGATATTAAAATTGCTAAAGAATTAGCAAATAAATGGGGTTAATTATGACTACAAAACTAAAAACTTTTGATGTGGTTGATTTTTTAAATACTGATGAAGAAATGCAAGAATATTTAAATGCCGCAATAGAAGAAGGAGACCCTAAATTTTTATTTATTGCACTTGGTGATATAGCTAGAGCTAAAAACATCAGTCAGCTTTCACGTGATACAGGTATAAGTCGTGAGGGTATTTATAAAGCGTTATCAGGTGAGGGGAACCCCACTTTTAATACAATCTTTAAAATTGTTCAAGCATTAGGTTTGCAAATGCAGTTTTCCTCACAAAAACATGCTGATTGTTGTTAACTGAGTATGGAAAATCTAATGTAGATATACAAAATAAAATCAAACCTAAAGCTCGCTATTGCGGGCTTTTTTTATGTCTGGAGGAAAATTATGGAAACATTTCACTGGAGACCTCAAAACAGCTCCACGATTTCAGTATCACCGAAAGTAAAGGTAATTAAATTCGGTGACGGCTATGAGCAACGCATTCGGGACGGTATTAACAACGATTTGCGCTCATACAATGTAACATTTGTTGGATTATCAGAAGATATCGGCTTGATTGATGATTTTCTTAGCCGACACAATGCGGTTAAGGCCTTTTTATGGAGAGAGCCTAACACTCACAAAACGATCAAAGTTGTCTGCCGTTCTTGGACATCAACGCCCAACGGCGCAGCTAAAACGATTTCTGCTACATTTGAAGAGGTAGTCGCATGAGTTCACATGTACCTAATGACACAATCAAGCTTCTCTCAAAATTTGAACAAGGTGCAATACTTGATTTATATGACGTGGATTTATCAAAAATTGCAGGGGAAAAATTAATTTTTAGATTTCATGCAGGTCTCAATCAGTTAAGAAAGGCTATTGTTTGGCAAGGTAAAACGTACGAACCGTATCCTATTCAGGTAACAGGTTTCCAAAAAAATGGGCAGGGAACTAGTAACCGTCCGACAATGAGCGTCAGTAATGCAATGGGTTTTATTACTGGTCTAATAGCCGATTTTGATGGCTTACTTGGCGCAGTTGTAACACGTCACGAAGTACCAGTTAAATACTTAGACGCTGTTAACTTCGAGAACGGCAATCAATATGCCGATCCATTTTGTGAAATCATCTCAAATTATGTGATTGAGCAGGTAAAGCAACAAAATTCAATGGTGGTTACGTTTGAATTAGCGTTGCCGTGCGAGTCCGACGGTACATTAATTCCTGCCCGTGTCATCATTGCCAATACGTGCAGTTGGATATATCGCTCATCTGAATGTGGTTATACAGGCGGCGCAGTAGCTGATGAATTTGACCGGCCGACAAACGATATCACTAAAGATAAATGTAGCGGTTGTCTTACTGGTTGCAAGCTTCGTTTTGGCCAACACGGTATTCTTCCCTTTGGTGGTTTTCCAACTGCCGCTAAACTCTCTTAATTAAATTATGAAAACACAAATACTTAATCACGCTAAGCAATGCGGTGATGCTGAGTGCTGCGGATTTGTTATTGATAATAAAATTTATCTGCCATGTAACAACATCTCACCCACACCCACTGAAACATTCGAAATACCCCCTGATGATTGGATAAAGGCGGAAGAAAGTGGCGTTATAACTGCAATTGTTCATTCTCACCCCGACGGTTTGCCGATTCTTAGCGAGGCAGACCAATTTTATCAGCAAAAAACTGCCGTTGATTGGTGGTTAGTCTGTGATAACAAAATTCACAAATTTAGATATATGCAACCTTTATTAGGTCGTGAATTTAAACACGGAGTAACTGACTGTTACGCGTTATTTCGGGATGCATACCATTTGTGCGGTTTTGATTTCCCGAACTTTCACCGTGACGACGACTGGTGGCATAACGGGCAAAATCTCTATTTAGATTTGTTACCTAAAAATGAGTTTGAACAAGTGGATGACGTCCAAGAAGGCGATGTCATATTAGTTTGTCTTGGCTCAACGGTACCAAACCATGCTGCTATCTACATCGGCAATCAATTTATCTTACATCACTGCCCAAATCGCTTATCGAAAAGAGATTTATACGACGGTTTTTGGCTTAAATACACACATTCAATCTGGAGGCATAAAAAATGGCAATTGTTAGGCTTTACGGCAATCTTAAACAATATGGCGATAAGTTCAATATGAGCGTAGAAACGGCGGCAGAAGCGATGAATGGCTTGTATTGTCAAATCAAAGGCTTGAAAAAGCGGATTATGGACGGCTATTTTCGCGTTCGAATTAACGGCGTAGATATGAACGATGACAATTTACAGTTTGGTCTACACAGTCGAATTCCACAAGATGCCGTTATTCATATTGTCCCCCAAGTTGCTGGAGCTAAAGGCGGTATTTTTAGTTTTATAGCTGGCGCAGCGATGGTCGTTGCCGGTGTAGTAGTCGGTATAACAACAGGGGTAGGACTGGCTTTGGTGGCGGGCGGTGCTGGGTTAATGCTTGGCGGTGTCGCTCAAATGCTAACTAAACTACCCAAAACAGATAAGTTGACAGGCGATAAAAACAATAACACCTATTTTTCCAACTTAGACAACACAATCGGGCAGGGCGCACCTGTGCCACTTTGCTATGGTGTAATAAAAATAGGTTCAAAAGTTTTATCTCAAGGGCTGGAAACATTAGACGACGCAACGAATACAGATAAAAAACCAACAACACCAATTCCTTGGGATGAAATCATAAAGGGGAAGAAAAATGGGTAAAGGTTCAGGAAAAGCAAAAACACCAAAAGAAGCGCAGGATAATCTCAAGTCACACCAGCAACTGAGTATTATTGATTTACTGTGTGAGGGACAGATAGAAGGCCCAGTAAACGGACTACAAAGCGTATTTTTAAACGACACACCAATCCAAGCACCAGACGGCTCATATAATTTCAACGGCGTTAATGTTGAATGGACGGCAGGCATTCAAGCGCAATCACCGCTTGAGGGCTTTCCTGCTACTGAAAACGAAGTGCCCGTTAATCTTGAAGTAAAAGCAACAACGCCGATTGTGCGCACTATTACTGACCCAAACATTGACAGAGTGCGGATTACGGTTGGGGTGCAGTCGTTAAGCTCAACGGACAATAAAGGCAACATCAACAGAACATCTGTCAGCATGGAAATTCAAATCGGTGTGGGAAGTATCTGGAAAACAGTAAAAACCGTTGATTTAATCGATAAAAAAACACGCTCACAGTATCTAACTTCTGTTATTTTAGATGATTTACCACCCAAGCCGTTTAATATTCGTGTAGTTCGCAGAACGCCAGATAGTACATCATCATTATTAGTCAATAACACACTATGGAGTTCATACACTGAAATCTACGATACTAAATTTTCATACCCGAATACCGCAGTGGTTGGACTAAAATTCGATTCATCGCAGTTCAGCGGTGTACCTCGTCGCAACTATCTGATTAAAGGTTTGATTATCAAAGTGCCCGATAACTACGATCCTGAAACGAGAGAGTATAATGGATTTTGGTCAGGAAATTTCAAGCTTGCTTGGACGAACAATCCTGCGTGGATATTTTACGACATACTAACTAACACTCGCTACGGTATGGGCGCTAGGCTTGGCCAATTCGGTGTTGATAAGTTTGCGTTATACACAATTGCTCAATATTGCGACCAGTTAGTCGATGACGGTTTCGGCGGCAAAGAACCAAGATTTACATGCAACTGTTACATTACCGAGCAACGCCAAGCGTATGATGTTATCCACGACCTGTGTTCAATATTCCGAGCTATGCCAATTTGGGATGGTGCGCAGTATACTGCGGTGATGGACAGACCAAGCGACCCTGTAGCGATTTATGCAAATGCGAATGTTGTAGACGGGCAGTTTAATTACACATCAGCAGCACAAAAATCACGGCATACGGCTGTTCATGTGCGTTATATTGACCCTAATAACAATTGGGAGCCAACAACTGAGTACGTTGCAGATGACGAGTTAATCAAACGATTTGGGCTGAATGTAGCGCAAATCGATGCCTTTGGTTGCACATCACGAGGACAGGCGCATAGAGTTGGTAAATGGTTAATTCAAACTGAAAAGCTTGAAACACAAACCGTTACATTCAGCGTTGGCCGCGAAGGCATTCGTCATTTACCGGGCGATATTATTGGTATTGCTGATAATGATTTTGCAGGTACAACTATCGGTGGGCGAATTTTGGAGGCACATGGTAGCACGATTACGTTAGACCGAGACATTGACATTAAGAACATGAAAAGTGCATATTTAAGCGTGACTGATACAAATATGCAGCTACAAAAAGTCAAAATTCAAGCGCAAGTTAAACCCAATCAAATTGTTCTGGTGAATAGTGTTAATGTCGATGAATATTCGGTTTGGGGGTTATATGACAATAAAATCAAACCACGATTATTTAAGGCCATAACCATTGCTGAAAACAGTGATGGCACTTACTCAATCACCGCGTTACAACATGAACCGCAAAAGGAGGCGATAGTAGATAACGGGGCAAAATTTGAAGCGGAAAGTGGTACTATTTTCGGATGGTCAATTCCCCCTGTTGAACAACTACAAGCTGAAATAATCCCTGAATCTGACCTATACCAAGCTCGATTATCATGGTCCACGCCTCGCACGATTCAAAATCTGAAATTTGAAGTGAAAGTGTATCGTGATGATAAATTAATTAGTCGTGAAACTGTTAATGATACTGAGTATTATTTATCAGAATTACAGCAAGGCAAGTTTAGCGCAACGGTTAGAGGGGTAGCAGAAGACGGACGATTGGGCGATGAAACGACTATTGCTTTTTCGATTCTGCCGCCGTCTAAACCATCAGGCTTGGTACTCACGCCAAGTAGTTTTAATGTGGCTATTCGTCCCGTGATGACTTCTGTATCCAGTCTAGGCACACAATTCGAATTCTACAAAGGCACAACTAAAGCCGAAGTTGAAGCGAAGCGTAATTATCTTGGTCGAGCGATGATGTTAACTGATGTTGATTGCCAGCCAGATACTGAATACTGGTACGGCGTGAATGCGGTTAATGTTGTTGGGCGTTCAGAAATGTTCATTGCTAACACAAAAACATTAATTGCAGAAAATGGGGCAGGGGGATTATTTAGGATTCAAACTCACGACGGTAAATTCCCGACTAACAATGATGAGGCTACATTGATGTTTTATCGTGAATTCGGATTTTATCCAGCTCGCGATACCACATTAATTATCTACTCATTAGATGGTGCGGGGAAAGTTGCTCATTCGGAAGCAAGAATGTACAACGGTGCGCGATGGGTTGAGCCGGCAATGTTCTTGGACGGTGATTTAATTGCTACTGGCACAATGCGAGGGGATAGATTAATTGCTGGTACTGAAATCAAGGCACCGTTAATTACAGGTGGAAGCATGGTTGCAGGTAATGTTATCAGCTCAGGCAATCCGCCTGCTTTTGAATTACTAGAAGACGGCACACTAAACGCAAGACGGGCTAATATCACGGGTAATGTTTATGCTAGCTCAGGGCAATTAAACAACGTTGTGATTAATGAAAATTGCCAGATAAACGGAACACTAACGGCAATGCAGATTGTTGGTGACATTGTAAAAGTCGTGCAATTGGTTACTGGTCGAGAGCTAAAAATCCCTGCTGAGCCATTTACTCGTATTGTAAGTACATCTCAAATTTTTGTTTATGCAATTTACAACTCGAATAACAGTGGAATGTTGTCATCATATCAAATAGAAGTAGACAATAAATTGATTTTTCGTTTGCTCGCACAAAGCAATGATCAATTTCATCATACGGATGTCGAACAAGGGTGCATGATTTATGAAATTCCAGCCAACAAATCGATAACAATTAGAGCGACTAGCACAAAATATTGTTGCCCAAGCGCCGTTAATCTATATATCACTAAAAAATAATAAGCCGCTCTCGCAGCGGTTTTTATGTCTGGAGAAAATTATGGCAAAAATATCAGGTATTTTAACAGATGGTGCAGGACAAATTATTAACAATTGCACTATCGAGTTATACGCAAAAAAAACGACGGGTACAGTACTAACACAAACGCAGGCATTTCATGTTGCAAACAACGGTAGTTACATGATGAACGTTTTGCCATGTGACTATGAAGTAAAACTAATTATAAACGGATTTCCACCAAAAAGAATTGGTACTATCCAAGTGTTTTCTGATTCTGCTGATGGTTCATTAAATGATTTTTTATTGAATCCATCTGAGAGTGAGATTACACCAGCAATATTACAGCAGGTCATTGATGCTCGTAATGACGCAAACAAAGCAGCAAGTAACGCAGAAAAATCAGTAAAAAATATAAAAGAATTAGGGAATAGCATAGAATCTGTTGCGCAATCAGCAAAAACTAGTGCTGACAATGCAAAAGCAAGCGAAACTAATGCAAAAAATATAGCGCACTCAGTTGAAGGCTTAGTCGCTAATGCAAGCAACTCGGCACAATCAGCAAGCGAATCAGCTACGACAGCAACTAATGCTAGTACATCAGCTAAATCGTATTCAGATTCAGCAAAATCATATGCAGATAGTGCTAGTTCATCAGCTACAGCGTCACATAACTCAGCTCAGCAATCTAGTAATAGTGCAAATGCGGCTAGCTCATCTGAGAGCAATGCTAAAACATCTGAACAAAATGCTGCCAAGTCGGCAGATGATGCTAAAAATGCTGCGCTATCAATTGATACTACAGTTTTCATAAAAAAATCTGGTGTAGATAATCAGTCGATTAATGGCTCGTTAGATGTTAAAAAATTAACTGAACAAGGACAACGCGTCTACTCGCCGAATAATAAACCAACTGCTGATGATATCGGTGCTTTATCTGTTACTCTAAATAATGAAGATGGTAAAAAAGAGATCGATAGCTTTTTAAGATTTAAAAAAAGACCTGAATTTAATAATTCGGATATATTAACGAGAGATGATTATGTTGGATTATTGAATGAAAACGGTTATCAAAAATTACCTAGCGGACTAATAATCCAATGGGGCATTGCTAATAGTAGTTACACGAGAGGAGAAGTGATCCCCGCAATCGCTTTCCCAAATAGAGTTTTATCAGTACATTTCACCGACACTAATTCAGAACAAGCGACAAACAGCACCCCAATTTCTTGGCGTTATGAGTCAACAACAGTTAATAGATTAACGTGGTCAGCAAATGAACCCCCGGGGCTTTTCTCATTCTTTGCGATCGGGTACTAATCATAGGTATATAATTAATTTAATATATTTTTTATGCCTTCAATAATTAATCGAGGGGGGATAGTATTAATTAATTCCCCCTGTTGTGAAAAAATTTGAATTGATTTATTTGATGTTTTAGGTGACCATGCGTACTCATTAAAATGTAAGTAGTTTTCTATTTTAAAATTCTTCGGTAGTGCAGATGAATTAAAGTATTGCCATTTTAATTTTTGAAATCGAACATCCCAAAAAAACAATCCATACAGCCCTACGATTTTTTTATTAAATGCACTTGCTAAATGAACAGCGGCAGTATCAACTGAAATAACTAGATCACAGTACTTGATAATTGGGATAACATCTAATATTGAATGAGATGAATATTTATGAATACCCGCTGTATCCGGTATAGTATTTAACAAAGATTGCTCTCCAATTAATACAACCTCTAGATTGTTATAATCGAACTGCAGTGTTTTAGTTATATCAGCTAATTGTTCTAAAGACATATCTCGTTCTCTTAACGAGGCGAATGGATTGATAACTACTATTTTTTTATTATTTTTTCTTAAATTATCAATATAATTTTTTCCTTTTTCATCTATCATTTTTGACACAAATGCATCATACTCAAGCGAGTCATAATTTAAATTAAAAACTGAGTCCATGATCTCTTTCATTTTCATAGTGATATGATTTTTAGGGTTATTATAATTAATTGATACATCAAAACTAAAAAAATTAGACTTATTGAAGCCAACTAACCGTTTTGATCCTGTTAATATATTAAATAATATAGTTTTTGGTTCCAATTGTTCTCGCAAATCAATTGCTAAATCAAATTTTTCTTTTCGTATCAATAATATTTTTTTGAATAACTCAACATAATTCCAACTCCAATCCCAAACAAAAGTTTTATCAATATGTGGGTTGCTTTTAATAAATTCTATGGAGTCCTTTGTTGATATAACACTGACTTTATAGCCATTATTATGTAAATTTCTAATTAATGGAGTAGTGATAATCATATCGCCGATTCTATCTTGACGTAGTAAAAGTATTTTTTTTACTTTATTTAATTTTATTTTTTTTCTTATATTCCAATCAAAAATCAATTTAATTAAAAATAATTGGCGTTTAAATTGGTTAAATTTTTTATCTTTGTTTTTTGATTTGTACAAATTTATCCCTGTTTTATTGTACAGCCAACATCTAAATCCCATTTTATTTTCTCTTTGCTATTTTATTAATACTTCTTAAGTGATTGAGTTAACAGGCAATTAACTATTCTGGATAATTGCATTTGTTTTTTGCGTATAAACAGTGCAATTATCTGGAATATCTTTATTTACAAATGACATTGCACCAATCACGACATTATTTCCTATTTTTATTTTTCCACCTAATATACAGACATTAGCGCCAATAGTAACATTATCCCCCAAAATAAAGCACGCCCCCTCATCTTTACTGCCTATAGTTGTATTTTGTCGTATGCTTAGGTTTTTACCTGCTCTTATGTTGTCATAAAAAACTATTGATGAATAATGCGTAATAGAGAATCCTACATCAATAAAAGTCTTTTCTAATCCTATTTCTACAGCGTATCGCACTATTAAATATTTATTTATTTTTTGCTTTTTATTTCCATATTTTGCCATTTCACTAGCTAATCGCCACCACGCAATATATGTGTTTTCTTTTTCTATTAATTTTTTTAATAAATGTTTCCAGCTAAATTTTGATTTTTTTAAAAATTCAACGCGCCAACACTCTTTAAGAAAAGTCAAATCATGAGTCATTAAAAATTTAATTATATGTATATATTTCATAGCGCCACTCGATTCAATTAGATGATTGGAATATTAACAAACACACTATCAATCTTAAACTTACAATATTCAACAGCATCATGTAGCATCACAAAATCGACAATGCTACAGTTTTGACGCTGTGGCATATTTGTGTCAACACCATGCTTTATATGAATTTAAATTACTTTATATTGCGTCACAATTAAATATCGCAAGAGGTGCAACGCTTTGTTTTTAAATAAAATTACTTTTTAGCGTCCTGCCTGTCACGCAGGGGGTCGCGGGTTCGAGCCCCGTCCGTTCTGCCAATTCTTTAAGAATATCAATAGATTAAATCACCTCATGGAAGTGTTTTTTTATTGCAATACTTTTTTTATCTGTTTGTGGTGTTTTCTGATAATTCATTTCCTATGCTAGTAAGAATCTTGAGCGTTCTTTATTTCTGTGCTACTAAGCAAATATGAGTATTGGTTATAATTTTATTGTTAAACTATTCCTGATTATTTTAAATAAAAAACAGGGCATAGTGCCCTATACTAGAAATATTTATCAAATTAAAGATTCTTTTTGATTTCTATCGCAAGGAGCGGATTCCACATAGCACCAGTTGCACTCATAACCGCATCAGCACCACTTTTTATAAATTGATGATAATGTTCACTAGAACTAACACCACCAACGCCTACAATAGCAAATTTTAGATCCATTTCCTGACGATATTTAGCTAAACGGCTCACCATATCTAAACCAGCCCAACGGATTGCATCACCACAAACTCCACCTTCTTTTCTATTTTCGCCTAATGCAGGATGACCATGAGCATCAACTGGTTTTGCAGATAACGTGTTAATAGTACTTAAACCATCAATAATGGATCCTACTCGATTGAGTAATGATATAATTTTTTCATCATCAGCAAAATAAGCTAGTTTTAAAATAAGTGGACGATCGGGAACAGCCATTTTAATTTCATTAACAATTCGTTCAACTTTATCAATATCAAAGCAAAGTAATTTACTAGCCCCTTCATTCGGGCAGCTTAAATTTGCCTCAAGAATAGGTGCATTGGTTTCCCGAACTAATTTTGCTGCTAAAGCATAATCTTTTTCAATTTCACCGTTACCTTGTGTACCTTGAAAACTACCAATAACACATTGACCATGCCCTGCTGATTTGACGGCATCAGCCATATCAGGTTGCCAGACATCTGGAGCAAAAGAAGGAACGCCAAAAGAGTTAGTTATTGATAATGGTTGGCTGTAATTGGTATCAGCTAATACCGTATCTAAGTTACACGATAATTTACCGTTAGGGTGAACTGATAAAACATTAGGTAATGGATGGCATTTATGTAGTTTAGTTCTTACTGTTTTATATACACATAAGTCGAATCCATAAGCAAAAGCAGCTTTGATATAGTTTGCATTTAATAGTGGGCCTGCAGGTTGACCAAATGGTAAATTAACCTCAACATTTAAAAATTTTGAAGGTTTTATTGATACTTGTTGTGCTTTATCTAATTGCCTAAAAAGTCCAAATGGTCCTTGAGCATAATTTTCTTCGTAGCTTATACTTGGATCATAAAAAGGTGTTAAAGATTTCATATTGCCTCCTAACTGTACGTGTTCTCAACGTAGAATTGATTATTAACCTTGCAATGAAAATAGAAATAAAAAAGTTTTTTTAAACCAAAAAAAAATCCTCCATGAAGGAGGATTAAAAATAGGATAAATAGAAAATCGAAAGTTGATCTTAATCTGTTAGCTAGTATTACAAACATTACGATGTTCTCTTTGCCTTATATTTCGAGGTATTCTATCTCAATAAATTTAAAGTTCAACATAAAAATTACAAAAAAAATATAACTAAATGAAAAAGTTACAGTGTTTTTTTTTAGATTTTTAATGATATATCCGATACTTTAAAAACGATAAAATATCAAAAATCGGTAAAATCTTATTTTATTAATATCAATAATTTTCTAATTGATTAATAAAACTAAAAAATTTATGTCGAAAAAATGATACTTATCATTACTCAATACTAATGAAACTAATCTAAGTGGAGAATGACTATTGGTAATGTTATCATCGTTGATAACTATAAAGATTAAATGATAATGGTTAGGTATGAAAAAATGAGAAATGAAAATATTTTTAAGCCATTAACTTTGCCTAATGGTGTTGAACTTAAAAATCGCATAATGATGGCACCAATGACAACTTGTTCTGGTTTTTATGATGGTTCTGTTACGCATGACTTGATTGAATATTATCGAGCAAGATCAGGATCAATTGGCACCATTATTGTCGAATGTGGATTTGTTGATAATAAAGGGTTAGCATTTCCTGGTGCTATTGGTTTAAATAGTGATGATAAGATTGAAGGGTTAGCAAAAATAGCGCAAGCCATCAAAGAAAAGGGTTCGAAAGCGGTTATTCAAGTTTATCATGGTGGAAGAATGGTGGAGCCTAAACTTATCGGAGGCCAATCGCCAGTTGGACCTAGCGCTATTGCGGCCCCACGTCCAAATGCCCCCACTCCAATTGAATTAACAGCGGCAGAAGTAGACGACATGATTGATAAGTTTGGTCAAGCTGTACGTCGAGCGATTCAAGCTGGCTTTGATGGTGTAGAGATTCATGGCGCTAATACTTATTTAATTCAGCAATTTTATTCACCTAATTCAAATCAAAGAAATGATAAATGGGGAGGGAACCGTGATAATCGTACGCGATTCGCGCTTGCTGTTTTAGATATTACCCACAATATGGTTAAGCAATATGCAATATCTAAATTTATTGTTGGATACCGTTTTTCTCCTGAAGAATTAGAAGTTCCAGGAATTCGTTTTGATGACACAATGTATTTGCTTGAAAAATTGGCTGCAAAAGGACTTGATTATATTCATTTTTCAATGGGCGATACGCTTAGACCATCAATTGTTGATACACAAGATCCGACTCCATTAATTAAAAAATATGTGACAATGCGTTCTGCAACATTAGCAAAAATTCCCGTTGTAGGTGTTGGTAATGTAGTTAATCAAAGTGATGTGGATGATGCGATTGAGCATGGTTATGATTTAGTTGCTGTAGGACGTGCTTGTATTGCTTATCCTGATTGGGTTGACCGTATTGAAAAGGGGGAGAAATTAGAATTATTTATTAATAGTGATAAGCGTGAAACACTTAATATTCCAGAACCTTTATGGCGCTTTTCTCTTGTCGAGAGTTTGATTCGTGATGTGAATCTTAATGTAAAAAAATTCAAACCTGGTCATTATCAAGAAAAAGTTAATGATGAGGCTTATGAGTTTTTAATTAATGTTGAGCTAGGTAAAGATTTTATAAAAGATATGCAATTAATTAATGCCCAAAATTTTGATAATGAAGTTTTGGATAATTTTGCTGAAATTAAACATAGGATTATTGACTCAAATAGCTCACATGTTGATGCAATTTCTGGCGCAACAACACAATGTGAAGCGTTTAAAAAAGCCGTAACCAAAGCGATGGCAAGATCTAATAAAGAAGCGATTATTGCCGAAGGTGGTGATCCTAATGATCGAGCTTTTGATGTTGTGGTCGTTGGTAGTGGTGGAGCAGGGCTTACTGCTGCGATTCAAGCTCATGATCTTGGTGCAAGTGTCGTTATTGTTGAACAAATGTCTGTAATAGGTGGTAATACTAATAAAGCCTCAGCGGGTATGAATGCGGCTGAAACCAAATTCCAAAAACGAAAAGGGATTGTTGATAGTAAAGATCTATTTTATCAAGAAACCATGACCGGAGGTAAAAACAAAAATAATCCTGATTTACTTCGTTATTTTGTTGAAAATGCACCAGATGCGATTAATTGGTTAGATGATAATGACATTGAACTTAGTGGGATTACTACAACGGGGGGAATGAGCATTGATCGGACTCATCGACCAGAAAGTGGTGCTGCTGTTGGTGGTTTCTTAATTAGTGGTCTAGTTAAAAATATTAATAAACGAGGTATTGAAGTTATACTTGATACTGCTGTGACTAAAATTGTCACCGAGCATCATAAAGTGACAGGGGTTAAAGTTTCAGAAGAAGACGGTTCGATCCATTTAATAAAAGCTAAGGCAGTTATTATTGCAACTGGTGGGTTTAGTGCCAATACCGCAATGGTTGAAAAATATCGTCCTGACCTTAAAGGATTTGTGACCACTAATCATAAGGGTGCAACGGGTTCTGGAATTGTGATATTAGAAACATTGGGTGCAGGAACCGTTGATATGAGTGAAATTCAAATCCATCCAACGGTTGAACAGACAACGTCTTATTTAATTTCTGAATCCATCCGTGGTGGTGGAGCGATTCTGGTATCGAAAAAAGGTCAACGATTTGTTAATGAACTTGATACAAGGGATAAAGTATCAGCTGAAATTATTAAATTACCTGAACATTATGCTTATATTTTGTTTGATCAGCAGGTTCGTGATGAAAACAGAGCCGTTGAAGAGTATGTTGCAAACGAGCTTGTTATTCAAGCAAATACTCTTGAAGAATTAGCACAAAAGCTATCGATTGATGGCGACGCATTAGTTAAAACGGTTGAACGTTACAATCAGTTTACGTCAACTAAGCATGACCAAGACTTTGGCAGAATAACAGGCATGCGCCATCCGATCAAAAAAGGGCCTTTTTATGCAATAAAAATCGCACCAGGTGTGCACCACACGATGGGAGGGGTCACTATTAATACCCAAACACAAGTGTTGAATACTGATAAACATGTGATTCAAGGTGTATTTGCTGCCGGCGAAGTTGTAGGTGGTGTTCATGGGGCTAATCGTATTGGTGGCAATGCTGTCGCCGATATTATTATATTTGGTATGCAAGCAGGTAAAAAAGCGGCTGATTATATTAAAAACTAATTTTTTACAACTATTTTGAGCTTGTTTAGCATGGTAAATTTAAACTATGAATACACTCAACATTTGATAGGAACAACGGTTTCATTAATGCTTTTTGAGCCTAATGAAACCGCAGTGCAAGCTGTTTTTCAAACCATAAAAATGCTTGAGGATAAACTGACCGTTAACAGGTCATCATCAGAAGTTATGTCTATTAATTTAGCTGCGGGACACCACCCCGTTATAGTGAGCCGTTCTGTTTTTTCTTTGATTGAACAAGCGCAAAAAATAAGTCTATATTTTAATAGTTGCTTTAATTTTGCTATTGGTCCCTTAGTTAAACTTTGGAAAATTGGTTTCAATGGTTATCAAGTTCCATCTGCTAAGTTAATTAGAGAAAAACTGTTGTTAATTGATCCTAAAAATATTGAACTTGATGCAAATACATATTCTGTTTTTTTAAGAAAACCGGGAATGGAAATTGATTTAGGTGCAATTGCTAAAGGATATATTGCTGATGTTGTCAAATCAATTTTACACCAACATCAAGTGTACAAAGGTATCATTAACTTAGGTGGTAATGTATTAACATTAGGCTCATCTTTAACAGATGGTAACGGCTATTGGCACATAGGATTAAGAAAACCATTTTCCACTAATGGAAAACTATCTGGAATTATAAAAGTTAAAGATAAATCAGTTGTCACATCGGGCATTTATGAGCGTTTTTTTATACAAAATTATCGTCTTTATCATCACCTATTAAACCCTCAAACAGGTTATCCATTAAATAATGAATTAGAAAGCGTAACTATCATTTCAGATTCTTCATTAGAGGGTGATATTTACTCAACCATCTTTTATGGATGGGGAGTTGATAAAAGCAGACAATACTTGCAAAAGCATCAAAACTTGTCGGCTATCTTTTTGTTAAAAAATAAAACAGCCATATTAGTAAACCCCGATAACTTTATTTTTCAACAAATTGATACTCAATATCAAATAAAAACTGATTAAAATTAAATTTTTGATTAAAAATGTTTCAGAAAAAATACTGATTTTATTGATATTTTTTCCTTGGATTTGTTTAATGCAGTTTAATAAAAATCCGTCAGAAAAGGTATTGATTTTATTGAAGTTTTTATACTGATGTTAGTGCGATAAATTTGGCCAATAATAGTATGAAGAGTAGCATAATTGTAACAGAATTAAATCTTAACTTATTAAAATATTTAAATTTAAAAGGAAAATACTATGAATTTAGTAAAGAAACCTCCAGTGAAATGGCCTGCGCTCATCATTATTGCGGCAATTTCCGCGTTACTTTGGTTATATGTCTCACCACCAGAAGGTATTAGCCAAGAAGGTTGGCAAACGAGTATTATTTTTGTTGCTACCATAGCTTGCATTGTGGCTGAAATAATGCCAATTGGAGCAATTGGTTTATTAGCAATTACCGTTTTTGCCGTATTAAGACCATCTGGTGCAATCTCCGCAACTGAATCGATAAAAATCTCGTTAAGCGAATTAAATAGTAGTCTTATTTGGCTGATTGTGATTGCTTTCATGATCGCTCGTGGTTTTATCAAAACTGGTTTGAGTAAACGCATTGCATATTATCTTGTTAAAATGTTGGGTAAAAATACATTGGGGCTTGCTTATGGTTTATCTGTCACTGATATTGCATTGGCACCAGCTATTCCAAGTACCACGGCGCGTGCAGGTGGTGTAATATATCCAATAGCAGAGGCTTTAGCCATTAACTTTAATTCAAATCCTAAAGATGAATCAAGAAATCGTATTGGTACCTTTTTAATGCTAACAATTAGTCATATGAATGACATCACCTCAGCAATGTTCTTAACGGCATTTACTGGCAACTTATTAGCCGCTAAATTAGTCACCACATCGCTAGGTATTACACTAGGGTGGGGGCAATGGTTTGTAGCAGCTATTGTGCCATGTTTAGTTTCATTTGTTGTGATTCCTTTGGTAATTTATTTTCTAACTAACCCAGAACTAAAAAGAACTCCAGAAGCACCAAAATTAGCTGCTGAAGAATTAAAAAAAATGGGGTCAATTACAGTTAAAGAAATCATTATGGGGAGCACTGTTTTTTTATTATTAGTACTTTGGATTTTTGGCAAAAATATTGGTATTGATTCAACAACTACAGCCTTTATTGGTTTGGCCATTTTAATCTTAACTGGCGTATTAAGTTGGGATGATATAAAAGGTGAAAAAGCGGCTTGGGACACATTAATTTGGTTTGCGGCATTACTTATGATGGCAGCCCAAGTAAATAAATTGGGTGTAACTAAATGGCTTGGTGACACAATAGGTAGTGCTGTAAAAGGTCATCTAGGCGAAAGTAGTTGGGTGTTGGTCTTAATTATTTTATGTGTTGCTTATGTTTATTTACACTACTTTTTTGCGAGTGGGAATGCTCATATTGCCGCACTATTTCCCGTATTTTTATCTGTTTCCATTGCCCTAGGTGTACCACAACTCATCGCCATTTTTGCATTAGTTATTTGTACTAATTACTTTGGTTCAATTACTCAATTTGCAAATGCGAGAAATCCATTATTATTTGCAGAAGGCTTTGTGCCAGTAAAAACATGGTGGAAAGTGGGGTTCATTTGTAGTGTTGTGAATCTAGTAATTGTCTTTACTGTCGGTATTTTGTGGTGGAAGATCATTGGTCTTGGTTAATAACAAGTAGATAATTTTATTCTTAATATTGTAATACCGCCACCCTAGTTGGCGGTATTTTTATGTGTTTCTATTGTTAACTAATTACAATCGATAGTTTCCAATCATTGACGGTTTTCCAATATTTTTGTTCTTGCTCCAAATCAAGCAATATTAATTTGTTATTTTCAACAAAATCTTGATTAATTTCTAAAGTCACATTAGTGAGTTTATTTTTTAATAATTTTAATTGAAATGCCTGTAAATCAATTTCAGGATTTCTTTGATTATTGATTAGTATAGACAATCTTAAAATCTGCATTAACGATATGATATGCTTGTATTCAAATAAACTAAAATAAGGTATTGCATCAATATTTATCGACTTTCTATGGTAACGGACAAGAGTAGATAACAGTAACTGCTGTTCTTCATTAAATCCAGGTAAATTACTGTTTTGTAGGATATAACTTGAATGCTTATGGATCGAAGAAAAGTTGATTTTTAATCCAACTTCATGCAACTGAGCAGCCCAATATAAAATAGATTCAAGATTAGGGGGAATAGTCATTGATGCTTGTTGTTGCCATTGTGAAAATAAATATTTTGCAGTTTTAACCACTTGCTTAGCATGACGTTTATCTATGTTGTAATGCTCAGAAAGCGATTGTGCGGTATTTTGCCTAATATCTTGGTAATTAGGGCCGTCGATCAATTCGTAAAATACGCCTTCTCGTAATGCACATGGGCTAAATTGTAAAGTCTCTAATCCAAGTGCATTAAAAACACCACTAAATATAGCCAGTCCGCTAACAAATACGTTTTTTCTTTCTTTGGAAAGTGAAGGATAGTCAATATCATAAAAATAATCGAATTCTAAAACATAACTAATTAAATCATCTAACCTTTTCGGTGTAATAATGCCATCGCTAACACCAAGATCCAACAATATCTGATAAATTGATTTTATGGTTCCTGATGTGCCAAATGCGGTAGTAATATTCAATTTTTTTATTGCATTAATCATACCTTCAATTTGTTGTTCTGCAGCAAGTTTTGCCTGTTGAAAAGAAGCGGCGTTAATTTTTTGTTCATGAAAAAAACGCTTTGTATAAGTGACACATCCCATGGGACGGCTAGCGACGATCACGGGGTTTAAATCATTTCCTTTTCCTATTGCAATTTCAGTCGAACCACCGCCAATATCGATGACAAATTTTGTATCAGTTGACGATGTTGATTCAGCTGTCATTGTACCTAAATAAACAAGACGAGCTTCTTCTTGACCTGAAATAATTTCAATAGGAAAAGGGAATACCTTAGCTGCAGCTGTTAAAAATTCATTTCTATTTTTCGCTACTCTTAATGTATGAGTTGCAACGACCCGAACATGTTCAGGAGGGAATCCATTTAATCGCTCAGCAAATAATGAAAGACATTCCACACCTCGCATTATGCTTGATTCACTCAGTTTGTTATTAGCATTAAGCCCCGTTGCTAAGTGGATATTTTTTTTATTTTTATAAATAATCTGTATTGCACCATTAATGATCCGGGCAATTACCATATGGAAGCTATTTGAACCAAGATCGACTACCGCATATTCATTGAATTTATTCATTTTAAAGTCCTTATGCAAATGATTCTAACTGCTTCAAATAATCATAAATGGCATATTGGGCTCTAATTTTTTTCTTATTCCCTCTTTGCACATAATTATTTGTTGCATCTTTATCAATGATGCGTGCTTTGACATTATCATTGCACTGTATGTCAAAAATACTATGGATAGTTGATTTTATTATTGAGTCAAAGATTTTTACGCCCACTTCAATACGATTATCGATATTACGAGGCATCCAATCTGCAGAGGATATGTAAGTGTCTTTTTTTCCTTCATTTTCAAAAATATACACACGAGCATGTTCTAAAAATTGATCCACAATACTGGTCACATAAATATTTTCACTTAAATTAGGTATTTGTGGCACTAATACACAAGTACCGCGCACAATTATTCTAATTTTCACACCAGCACAAGATGCACGGTAAAGTTCGTCGATCATTTCTTTATCAGTAATTGCGTTAAGTTTTAGATAAATTCCTGACTTTTTACCTGCTTTGGCATTGCTTATTTCGCGTTCTATAAATTCATTGAATCGTAATCGCGTATTTTGTGGTGAGACAAGTAAATGATTGAAAGCGACTGGTTTAAATGGATTTTCAATAAAATTAAAGACTTTTTTGACTTCTTCGGTAATAGCAGGATCTGCCGTTAACAGTGAAAAGTCTGTATAAATTCGTGCAGTTCTTTCATTAAAGTTACCTGAACCGATATGAGCATAGCGAACAATTTCATCGTTTTCTTTACGATCGATCAAAAATAATTTCGCGTGAATCTTGAGTTTTGGTTGTGAATAAATAACTTTAATACCACTACTAATTAGTCGTTTTGCCCATTTTATATTGGCTTCTTCGTCAAACCGTGCTTGTAATTCGACAACTACGGTAACTTTTTTACCATTATTGGCCGCATTAATTGCAGCGTGAATAAAGCGTGAGTCTTTGGCTACTCGATAAATGTTCATTCGAATATGTGTAACTGAAGGATCAAACGAGGCTTGTCGCATGATTTCTAGAACATGGCCAAAAGAGTAGTAAGGGTAATAGAGTAATACATCTCGATCTTTAATCGCATCAAATGCATTACGAAATTGTTTAAATCGATTATAACTTAAGTTTGGAATTTTTTTATTTAATAGGCTCTTTTGTCCAAAATCAGGGAATTTAACAAGATCTTTAAAATTAGGATAACGCCCTCCAGGCATTGCATCTTGTTCAGTTAATCGTAATTTATTGATCAATAATTCAAACAACGCTTTGGGCATGTCTTTTTGATAAGTAAAACGTACTGGCTGTGCGGTTAAGCGTTGTTTTAGGCCTTGGGACATCAGTTCAAGTAAACTGTCTAACTCTGTATTTAATTCGTATTCAGCATCTCTATTGATGTTAATTGAATAAGCATTTAATTCTTTAGCATCAAAAAACACTTTAAAAATATCGGATAAACAGTAGCGCAGTATGTTGTCAAGAAAGATGATGGACTTATTTTTAGTTGATACTTCTGACGGTAATAATACAAAACGAGGAATATTATCTGTCGGTAGTTCAAGTAGTGCATAACTGATGCTATCCTCACAAATAATTTCTACAGCTAAATAGGCATGATCATCTTTTAAAAATTGAATAAGTTCAGTGTGACTATCAAGTAAAATAGGGGTAATGTATTGTCTAAGATTTTGTTTATAATAATTTTTTATCCAATTTTCTTGATATGATGAGAGCTGTCTTTCGTTAATCAAAAAGATTTGATTTCTAGCCATTTCCAATAACAATTCATTATAGAGTTGGTCAAACTGTAATTCTAATTGTATAACTTTTTGATTTACTTGGCGCAATAAGTTTTTAGCATTAGAAGAATGAGCTTGTTCTTGTTCTATAAGTACATATTTTTTTAAGTTAGCAAACTGTACTTTATAAAATTCATCAAGGTTACTTGAGTATATGCCTAAAAAATGTATTCTCTCAATAAGAGGATTACTCTTATCTGCGGCTTCTTGTAAAACTCGCTGATTGAAAGATAACCAGCTAAGCTCTTTAGGTAAATGGACTTTTTCTTCAATCATGTTAGTCTTTTAAATTTTATTAACAATATTTTATACAGAATAACTTATGTGAAAAAAAAAGCTAGCAGATAGCTAGCTTTTATTTTATATAGATTGGAAATTTAATGTTTAGATACGGTGGACTGATGTTGTGTTAGTGGTTCCACTCGGTACTAGCGCACCAGAAACCATCACAATGATATCGCCCTGTTTTAAGCCACACACTTTTAAAGCCATCTCTTTACCTAAACGATAAAAATCGTCCGTTGAGTTAATTGAATCAATCAAAATAGGTTCCACGCCTTTAGTAACTGCTAATTGATTTACCGTTTTTTGACTTGATGAAAGCGCTAAAATCCGAGCTCTTGGGAAGTAATGACGAACTTCACGAGCTGATTTACCACTACGTGTTGCAACAACAATTAATGGCGCATTTAAACGTTCAGCAATTTCTACAGCACCACAGCATACAGCGGCTGTTATGCTTAATTTCTCTTCTTTGGATGTTAATTCTAATGAGGCAGGAATTGTTTTATCAGTGCGTTTACAGATAGTTGCCATAACATTGACTGTTTCAAGTGGATATTTACCTTTAGCACTTTCACCAGATAACATCACAGCATCAGTTCCATCAATAATTGCATTAGCTACATCGCCAGCTTCAGCACGAGTAGGACGTGGATTTTTGATCATTGAATCGAGCATTTGTGTTGCAGTGATAACTGGTTTAGAAGCTTTATTACATTTTTTGATCATCATTTTTTGAGCAAAAATAACCTCTTCAACTGCAATTTCAACACCTAAATCGCCACGAGCAACCATTATACCATCAGAAGCTTCAAGAATTTCATCAAAATTATCTAAACCTTCTTGGTTTTCAATTTTAGAGATGATTTTTATGTCTTCTCCACCATGAGCTTTTAAGTGAGCACGAATATCTTCAACATCAGAACGTTTCCGAATAAATGATGCAGCAATAAAGTCAACGCCTTGTTCACAACCAAAAATAAGGTCGTTTTTGTCTTTTTCTGCAAGTGCTGGTAGCTTAATTGAAACACCCGGTAGATTAATACCTTTATTTTCACCTAGATCACCATTATTTAAAACTGTACAGATAACTTCGTTACCTTTGATTTCTTTAACATCCATGGCAATTAAGCCATCATCAACAAGCACACGATTACCTGGTTTAAGGTCATGGGCAAATCCTTCATAAGTGACGGCTACTCGTTGAGAATTTCCAACAACTGTTTTATCTGTTGTAAAGGTAAATGTTTGGCCGGCTACAAGTGATACATCATTACCGCCTTCTAGTTTAATTGTACGGATTTCAGGTCCTTTAGTATCTAGCATTATAGCTGCTTTTAAACCTGTTTCTTGCATTACTTCTCGTAAGTTTTTTATACGGTTGCCGTGCTCTTCATAATCACCATGTGAAAAGTTTAAACGCATCACATTCATGCCTGCATTTAATAATTTTGCTAACATTTCTTTTGATTCAGATTTTGGCCCGATGGTACAAACAATTTTTGTCTTTTTCATAATAGTATCTACTTAGTAATTTATTTAATGTTAAAGTTTTTAATCAATCTAAAAATTCGATAAACCAGTATTACGCAAAAAAAAAACCAATGACAAAGCATTGGTAATATTATTGGTAAAAGAATTTTTTGTAGCTTTAAACCGCTACCCAAGTTGCACAAGTCATTTGAAGAATATAATAATTTCATCAATAAGTTAAATCCTTTAAAAATTGCTCTTATTATATTCTTAACGGTATTTTAAATAAAGGTTTTTATCTTAAATTTATTTTATTGTTTTGTAAAATAATTGAATTCTAGCAACTTAACAAAACGATTTGTGTCTAATATATTAAAAAAAACGAAACATTAGAGTTACATTAGATCCTTAAGTTGGTAGATTAGCTCGTTTTCGTGGTTCTTTAAGGTCAATTGATTATTGCTTAAATTGATTTCAGCACCACTAGTAATTAATTGATCAATAATATAATCTAATTGATTTAATTGATCATCATTACAAAGCATTTTGGTCATTGCAACTGTGCCTTTAATGTTGTTTTTATCTAAAATAACTTGACCTGAAAACTGGTTACACATTTTGCCTGTGATAGTCATTTTTTCACTGAATATAAGCTGGGCTTGCTCATCTAATGGAATATGCTGACCATTTGCACTAATTAATACAAAACGATGATGCATAAGATCAGTATCTTGTATCTTACTCGATTTATGGCATCCAGACATAACCAAAGCAACAGTAAATAGCGAAATTATCAATAATGTTTTTTTCATATGAACTCCTAATGATAGGTTAAATTTGCTATAATTAAATCTAATTATGACGTTAATTAAAAATATCTGATTCTCTATGTTACCTCAAGACCGATTAAAATACCTTGATTCAATGACTTTCTTAGATAAGCACAAAATAATAAAAATTGCCCAAAAAAGTCAAACTATAGCTAATATAGATTCTGCTATACAAAATGCTAAGTTACATTACCAAGCTAGAATAGAATCATTACCAAAGAACATTGATTTTCCAGATAATCTACCTGTTGTTGAAAAAAAACAAACAATTTATGACGCAATTAAGCATCATCAAGTGGTCATAATCGCAGGCGAAACAGGTTCAGGAAAAACCACGCAAATTCCTAAAATCTGTCTAGAGTTGGGTTTAGGCGTCAAGGGATTTATAGGTCATACCCAACCAAGGCGGTTAGCCGCACGTTCAGTAGCTAATCGTATTGCAGATGAGTTGAAAACAGAAATAGGGCAATTAGTTGGTTTCAAAGTCAGATTTTCTGATCATGTTAGTGAAACAACACTGATTAAATTAATGACTGACGGTATATTGCTTGCTGAAATTCAAAAAGATAAACTTTTATTACAATACGATACCATTATTATTGACGAAGCGCATGAACGTAGCTTAAACATTGATTTTATTTTAGGCTACCTTAAGCAATTATTACCTAAACGTCCAGACTTGAAGGTTATAATTACATCGGCAACGATTGATGTGGAACGTTTTTCTAAACATTTCAACCAAGCACCAATTATTGAAGTGTCTGGTCGTACCTATCCAGTTGAAGTTAGATATCGTCCTTCAATATTAGATAGAGATGATACTTGCAACGATAAAAATAGTGATTTTCAATCCATCGTAGATGCGATTGATGAACTTTCAGCTGAAAGTGATGGTGATATACTTATTTTTCTAACTGGTGAAAGAGAAATTCGAGATCTTGCCGATACACTTAATAAATTGGATCTTCGTCATACTGATATCTTACCATTATATGCAAGATTATCAGCATCAGAACAAAATCGAATTTTCCAATCGCATACTAAAAGGCGAATAGTTCTAGCAACAAATGTGGCAGAAACATCGTTAACGGTGCCTGGAATTAAATATGTTATCGACACGGGTTTAGCTAGGATTAGCCGCTATAGTTATCGCACTAAAGTTCAACGTTTACCGATTGAACCAATATCTCAAGCTTCAGCTAACCAACGAAAAGGGCGTTGTGGACGAACTTCAGATGGTATCTGCATCCGGTTATATGATGAAAAAGATTTTTTATCTCGTCCTGAATTTACCGATCCTGAAATTTTACGTACTAATTTAGCATCAGTAATATTACAGATGACTTCGTTAGGGTTAGGTGACATTGCGGCATTTCCTTTTGTTGAAGCACCTGATGCAAAATATATTCGTGATGGCATTCGATTATTAGAAGAACTTGGAGCTGTTTTTACCAGACATCATCGATATCATTTAACCGAAATAGGGCGAATTTTAGCACAATTACCTATCGATCCAAGATTGGCGAGAATGCTGGTTGAAGCTAGACGATTAGGTTGTACTAAGGAAATCATGATAATTACAGCTGCATTATCAATTCAAGATCCAAGAGAAAGACCGTTTGATAAGCAACAAGCTTCTGATGAAAAACATCGTCGTTTTATTGATAAGGAATCCGATTTTATTTCTTTAATCAATTTATGGAATTATATTAAAGAACAACAAAATATACTATCCGGAAATCAATTTAGACGATTATGCCAAAAAGATTTTTTAAACTACCTTCGAATTCGGGAATGGCAAGATGTTTATACACAAATTAGACAGACGATTAAACAATTAGCATTTCCTATTAATAGTAAAGCGGCAGATTATAATTCATTACATATTTCGTTACTAAGTGGTTTACTATCCCATATTGGAATGAAAGAGCTTGAAAAGCATGAATATATAGGTGCACGTAATATTAAATTTGCAATTTTTCCTAATTCGGCACTTTTCAAAAATCAACCTAAATGGTGTATCGCAAGTGAACTGATAGAAACCAGCCGGCTATGGGGAAGGACGGTAGCTAAAATTGAAGCGGAATGGATTGAGCCCATAGCAAAACATTTGGTGAAATATAGTTATAATGAACCAAAGTGGTCTAAAAAACAGGGGACAACTATTGCAAATGAAAAAGTGACATTATTTGGTTTACCTATTGTTGCTAGTCGAATGGTGAATTATAGTAAAATAGATCCTGAATTAAGTCGTTCTCTATTTATTCGTCACGCTTTGGTTGAAGGTGATTGGTTTACCAACCATCAGTTTTATAAAAAAAATAAAAAATTGATTAATGAAGTTGAAGATCTTGAGCATAAATCTCGCCGGCAAGATATTTTAATAGATGATGATGAACTTTTTAATTTTTATGAAAAGCGAATAGATAAATCGGTTGTGTCATCTAAACATTTTGATGTTTGGTGGAAACAAAAACAGAAATCAGATCCTGATTTTCTTAATGTTGAGAAAGAAATGCTGATCAAACAATCGGCACAACAGGTTAATTTAAATGACTTTCCTGATTTTTGGAATCAAGATAATTTGAAATTAGCACTAAGTTATCAATTTGATATCGGACATAAACGTGACGGCGTCACGATAAAAATACCTCTTAATCTATTAAACCAAATCAAAAATAGGGGATTTGATTGGCTAGTACCTGGTTTTAGAAAAGATTTAATTATTGCATTAATTAAATCATTACCTAAATCATTGCGCCGAAATTTTGTTCCAGCACCAAACTATGCTGATGCATTTTTGAGTAAAGGTATTTCAACGAATCAACCTTTACTTGAAAGTTTAGAAACCGAATTTCACAAAATGACAGGTGTAAAAGTTGCCCCTGAAGATTGGCAATTGGATCAAATTCCTGACTATTTGAAGATGACTTTTAGCATTGTTGATAGTAATAATAAAGAAATTGCTGTAAGTAAAGACCTAGTTTTACTAAAAGAAAAACTCAAAAATCAACTCCAACAAGCATTTTCATCTTTAACAATTAAGAAAACGGTTCAAATTGAACAAAATAATTTAACAGAGTGGAATTTCGGCTCTTTGCCTAATATCTATGAAGAAAATCATAAAAATTATACGATTAAAGCTTATCCAGCAATCATTGATAATCAACATTCTGTAAGCATTAAGTTAGTCGATAATCAAGATGAGCAACAAAGACTTACAAAACTAGGGCTAAGACGCTTGCTTATACTCAATATACCATCACCAATCAAGTACTTACATGAAAAATTACCAAATAAATCTAAATTAGGCTTATACTTCAATTCTTTTGGTACGGTACTGAGTTTAATTGATGACTGCATTGCTTGTGGTGTTGACTATTTGATTGAAAAAAATGGTCAGGTAATTCAAAACCAAGATAATTATGAGGCATTATTGGATTATACCAAAAGTCATATTAATGATGTTGTGGTTGATATTGCCAAAGCAGTTGAGTCCATTTTGACTTTATATTACAACATCGGTAAAAAGTTAAAGGGGCGAATTGATATATCATTAGCTTTTGCTTTATCTGATATAAAAAAGCAAATGGATCATCTTATTTATAAAGGCTTTGTTGCACAATCAAGCTATAAGAGACTACCAGATATCAATCGTTATTTATTGGCGATTGAAAAAAGAATTGAAAAACTAATGTTGAATACCACTAAAGATAGGCAGTCGATGAATATAATTGATGAAGTTGAAGTTCAATATGAAAAATGGGTGAATAGCTTATCAGAAAACTTAAAATCACAAGAAAAAGTAACAAATATCCGTTGGATGATTGAAGAACTTAGAGTGAATCTATTTGCTCAGCAGTTAGGTACTGCATATCCAATTTCAGTAAAACGTATTAAGCAACAAATCGACAAAGTAAAATCTGAGCTATAACTATTAATTGAATGAAGGTCTTTGTGCGATAAAAAATAGGGCGCTTATGCGCCCAGTTATCTAGAGTTTATCGATAAAGATCGACAAAAACAGTTATATTCGGACCATTTGAATCATGCGCTACTCTAGCAATATGATAATACTTGGCTCCAGCATCAATAGCCCGTTTACCTGCTTGATAAGAAATTTCCTGATCGGTGACATAATAACCTCTGAATTTAATTGTATCAAATGCCACCATTTTAGCCGCAGTTGCATCATTTAATTCTTGAATTTTTCGTCCGTCTGATAGGGTGACAGTGTAACGATTAACGCGTTGAGGTTCAGCTGCGACCTTGGTAACTTCAGATTCATGAATACTGGTTGCAGCAGAAGTTTTCATTTTATCAGTAGATTGATCAATAACTTTTACTTTATTATTAAATTTATCTGCATAAAACTTTTCATTAAACGCTGATGGAGAATAATATCCTGGTTTTTCAACTTGCATTGCAGCATCACCACCTTTAGCTAGAGCTTGTTGGCCTGCTTCAGAATCATAAGGAATAGCATCTTCTGGTTGTAGTTTACGTTCAGGTGCATCCTTTTTAAATAAATAGGCTGCAACTTGTATATTACTACCTAATTCAGAACGTGAATCAATATAAAAGGCGTAAGCACCTTTAGCAGAGGCTTCTTTAGCAATCGCTTGATTCATATCATATTCATTAGGAAAATAGCCACGAATACGCACAATATTAAAAGGCTCTAAACGAATTGCTTTAGATTTTGGATATTCATAGACACCTTCAAATTTGCGCAAATTTTCAGTTTGTTCTTCAGCTTTAGGAGCATCCGCTTTATATAATTTAGCGTAAACAATACGCAAAGTATCATTAGAAGGGCTAATATTGGTGGTGGTTATGAAAAAAGAAACTGCACCTTCTTTATCTGCCGCTTTGGACATAGCTAAAACATAATCATTATCAGTATAAAATGCTCCACGAATAGTTATACTTTTAAATGACTGTAATTCTTTAGCTTGCTCCTCAGTTAGTTGTTGAGCAGCAAATGAGGAAAGAGGGAATAAAGCCATTGTTACTACAATAAATGTCGTTTTTAAACTTGCCATATATTAAGACCTTACAATAAATTATTGTGATTATTTTAACATAAATAAATTTAATTGCCTAAATCTATCAAAGCATTTAAGTTTTTAATAAATATATATTTTCCTCTAACTGATAAAATGTTTTTTTCCTGAAGCTTTGATAAGTTTCTACTGATAGTTTCGATTTTTAAACCTAAATAGTTAGCAATATCAGCTCGACTCATCATAAGTTTAATATTTAATGAAGAATGACCTCGTTGTTCATAGTGTCGATAAAGCGAATATATAAAAGTGGCTAGTCTCTCATCTGCTTTTTTCTGTGAATAGCATAATACTAATTTTTGATAATTATTAATACTAGAACTTAGTAAATTAAATACCATATCTCTAACATTTTTTTGAGTATCAACTAGTGACATAAGTTCGTCATAATAAAGTTCACAAACAAGTGTGTTAGTAAGTGATTGAATATTATTGTTGTATATTTTAGTTGAAATAGAATCTAAACCAACAATATCACCAGGTAAATAAAAGCCATTAATTTGTTGATTATTATCTGGAGTTGTCACAAAAGTTTTTAATGCTCCAGAATGAATAATATAGAACTTTGTAAAAGGAGTATTTGCTTTGACTATAATTTCATCTTTAGCATAAGACATTTTTCTGTCTAATATATTATCTAACTTATTATTGAGTAATATAGGAATACAAAGAGATCCGATACTACAGAATTCACATGGGACGGAATAACTTTTTGAACGTAATGTCTTAAAAATATTTTGCATATTAACAGAAAAAATAATCATAGTTCGTTGATTGATTAGATTATCATATTTTATAAATAAAACAAAAATTAGTAGAAAAATAACAATAAAGTGTTCGTATAGATCAAGCAAAATATACTTAAATACATTATTTAACATAATATACATTATGCGCACCACGATAAACGTACGTGAATTCTGTGGATGTAAGCCATAAATCATGCCGTCAATTTAAATTAAGCCACCAAACCCACTAACCCTATTATTAATTTAAAAATTAATAATATATAAACAATAAAACCAATAAAATCAATGCGTTAAAATAATGTATATTATGTTAAATTATTTTCATTATTGCGAACTTTGTTGTCTATTTCCTACCAAATTATTTATCTAAATTTTATAATATTCTTTTAAATATTTTTAACTTTTGGTTATTAAAATAACATCACTTCCTGCTAATGGTAATTTTAAAATATGATTTTTAATTTTACCCCAAACTTGCATTTCGCAGGCTTTACAGTTGAATTTTAGTAATAATTCTTCGTTATTTTGAACTAATTTCATTGGTGTTACTTTAGTTTTAACACCTTGAATTCCTTTAGCCTGTTTAGGGCATAAATTAAATGCAAATCGTAAGCAATGTTTGGTTGTCATTAATGGTACATCATCTTTAACTTCGTGTGCTTCATAAGCACTTTCGATTAATTCGACCCCATGTTGTGTATAAAATTCTCTTGCCTTATGATTATAAACGTTGGCCAAAAAGCTCAAATGATTTTCAGGGTAAATTGGAACTGGTTTTTGTTCTGGTTTACGTTTTTGAGGATGATAATTTTCTAATCTTGCTATAGTTAATTTATCAATAGTGTCTCTTCTAAGTTGGTTTAATTGGCTACTTGGAATAAAATAAATTTCTGATAAATTCGCTGTGAAGCCAGTTAAGTGATATATGGTTTGTCCTAGCTTTGATAAATTATCTTTAATGTTTTTTAGTGATTTATCTGGTTGTGTTGCAAGATCGAAATAGCCATTTAGTTCTGTTTTGACGCAAATGCCCTCTTCACTTTTCGCTACTAGCTCAACGCCATTTCCTATATTATTCAATTGAAATGACACACCAATACGACGGTTGCTTGACTCTTTTAGTAAATTTTGTTGCCAGATATGATCGAGATTTCGATTAACCAAATAAGGTAATTTGACTGAAAAAAGCGATTTAGGGATTTCATTTGGATAAATTCGATATAGATTAATCGAAAGCCTTTCAACTTTATCGGCTCTAAAACCAACAATTTCTCTTTTTATTAGTATATTTAAACCATCACCATTAGTTAATGTACTTTCAGATTTGATATCAATAGTTTGAGACGTAACCTTGGTTATTTCACCAATTTGCAAGCCAATAAATTTAGGTGAATCAAATGCTCCAATATTTGGTTTTCTACCATTAATAAAATAATCTGTACTTCCTCGGTGGAATGTTCGATTAGGATCAGGGGTAAAGAAGTGTTCAGTCTTACCGCTTGATGCTGAGGATAACTCAGATGATTCAGATAAAATCTTATCTAATTTTTGGCGATAAAATGCTGTGATATTTTTAACATAACTTATATCTTTATAACGTCCTTCTATTTTAAACGATGTTACACCGGCTTTAATTAATTCAAGCAGATTGTCAGATTGATTATTATCTTTCATTGATAGTAGATGTTTTTCATAAGCAACAACACGACCTTGCTCATCTTTTAAAGTAAAAGGGAGACGACAAGCTTGTGAACAATCCCCTCGATTAGCACTACGTCCAGTTTGTGCATGAGAAATATAACATTGTCCTGAATAAGCAACACAAAGTGCTCCATGAATAAAAAACTCGATTTTTGCATCAACCTGTTCACTAATTTGGGTTATTTCAGCTAAATTAAGCTCACGAGCCAGTACTATTTGTGAAAAACCAACATCGGATAAAAATTTAGCTTTTTCAGGTGTTCTAATATCCATTTGAGTACTAGCATGCAAATCTATGGGGGGAATGTCCATATTCAAGATCCCCATATCTTGCACAATTAATGCATCAACACCTGCATCGTAAAATTGCCAAATTAGCTGCCTTGCAGGTTCAAGCTCATTATCGTGAAGTATGGTGTTTAAAGTCACAAAAACTTTTGCATAATAGCGATGAGCAAATTCAACTAATTGGGCAATATCATTTATCGAATTGCCAGCATTATGCCTAGCACCAAAATTTGGTCCACCAATGTATACGGCATCTGCACCATGTAATATCGCCTGCTTTGCAATTTCGATATTTTTAGCTGGGCTAAGTAATTCTAATTTATTCTTGGAGCAATGATATGGTGGCATTATAAACTCTTTAGGATATAACTAGTTGATAGATTAAACTTTTTTTGACAATTATTATTGTTAATTTAATAATAATTGTCAAAATCTTCAGGAAAACAATACTTTTTATTCTAAAACGTGTATTAGTTTTGGTAAGTTCTATTTCGTAAAGCTTCTATACGTTTTTCTAACGGTGGATGAGACATAAACAATTCGGAAAATTTCGCTTTTTTTGCACCATTAATACAAAATGCTAAGATGGAAGCATCTTCATTTGGTTCATAACTAGTTTTTAGTTTTTCTAAAGCTGCAATCATTTTTGTACTGCCAACTAATTTAGCTGAGCCAGCATCTGCGTGAAATTCTCGATAACGAGAAAACCACATAGCTATAAGGCTTGCTAAAATACCAAATACTGTTTCAAAAACCATAACTATCAAGAAATACGCTAACTGTGATAAACCACGATTGCGGTCATCCAATGCTTGCGCTACAACAGATGCTAAAATTCGAGAAATAAAGATAACGAAAGTATTAAGCACACCTTGTAATAAAGTCATTGTAACCATATCGCCATTAGCAATATGGCTCATTTCATGCCCAATCACCGCTTCAGCTTCATCTTGAGTCATAGCATTTAACAAACCAGAACTCACTGCAACAAGTGATCTATTTTTAGTAGCACCAGTTGCAAAAGCATTAACATCTTGAGCATCATAAATAGCAATATCAGGCATTTTTATATTAAGATCTGCTGACAAACGACGAACTACATCAAATAGCCACTGTTCTTGATTATTACTTGGTTGAGTAATAATTTGCCCTCCTACTGATCTTAAAGCCATTCGCTTAGATAAAAGAAGAGATATAAACGATCCTCCAAAACCAAATATTGCTGCAAAAATAAGTAAACCTATCGTACTATGTGAATCAACACCTAAAATGCTTAAGATAATTCCAAATACAAACATAACGGCTAAGTTAGTTAGAATAAATAACCCTACTCGCATCATAATTTTTCTCTCTTTCGGTATATATCAATTTTTGAATAATTAAATGAAATCTTAATATTTTGATTAAAAATACGTAGTGTATATGATCGCAAAAATAAATCATAGATACAACTATAAATATAAGTATATTTTAAGATTAAATAGGACTTGTTGGTTTATTAAACACAATCCAAATAATATTTAGATAATAACAGAGAGGTTTGGAGGAGACCCTATCAGCCACATCCCACACACATATTTTTTACTTTGGCTGCTTCCTTCCAGACCTGACCTGATGAGCAAAAAAATGTTGCAAGAGGACCCATAGAGACTCCATTGAGGAGGAAATATTATGCTTTATTTAAGAAATTAATACAACTATTTTTATAAAAAAAGAAACTAGCCTTTCTAATATTGCTAATAAAAGAAAGGCAATTACATTGAGTAACGAAAAATATAACTTTAGTAATTTAAATAACTAAGTTCTTTTCTACTCGTTCTCTAAATTTGATTCCAGGTCTAAATGTAACAACGCGACGAGCTGAAATATCTACACTTTCACCTGTTTTTGGATTACGTCCAGGACGTGAGTTTTTATCACGGACTGCAAAGTTACCAAATCCAGATAGCTTTACTGGTTCCCCTTTTTCTAAAGCCACACGAATCTCTTCAAAAAAGAGTTCAACAAGGACTTTAGCTTCTTGACGATCAATGTTAAATTTTTCGGCAAGTCGATCTGCAATATCTGCTTTAGTTAATGTCATATTATTATTCTCTTAATAGGGCTTTAAAACGATTTTGTAAAGCAATGATGCACTTGCTTACAATGTTTGTTATATCTTCTTCTTCAAGTGTACGCGATTTATCTTGCAAAATCAAACTGATAGCAAGACTTTTTTGATCTTCTTTGATATTTTCACCTGTATAAACATCAAAAAGATTAACCTTGATAAGTTGCTCACCACCTGCTTTTATACACTCTGAAATAATATCTGCTGCAGGTGTTGTTTTTGAAACAATAATAGCAATATCTCGTTTATTAGACGGATATTTGGATAAGTCATGAGCAACAGGTACTCTTTTTTGACTAATTTTAGCTAAATTTATTTCAAAAACAAGCGTTTTACTATTTAAAGATAATTTTTTTTCAATTTCTGGATGTAAGACGCCAAAATATCCTATTGGCTCCTCATTTAAATAAATCGCTGCGCTTTGTCCTGGATGTAAGGCTGAAAGATTTGCTCTTTTAAACTGTACTTGCTCGGTATTGCCTAAAAGAGAAAAAATTGTCTCAAGGTCACCTTTAAGATCGTAAAAGTCCACATCCTTTTTAGGAAGTTGCCAATGTTCTTCATATAAAGAACCAGAAACAACACCAGACAACGTTAGTTCTTGTCGTACACCAAATTCACAGTTTTCATCAGGTATAAAACGCAAACCTGTTTCAAATAATCGGATACGTGTTTGCTGACGATTTTGATTATATAAAACTGCATCTAATAACCCTGACCATAGTGATAAACGCATAACTGACATTTCACTTGAAATTGGATTAGGTAATTTTATTTCAGCTTGCTCAGGATGAAGGATTTGCTGAATTTTCGGATTAACAAAGCTATATGTTACTGCCTCTTGATATCCCTTATCAACTAATAAGTCTTTTATTCTTCGTAACGATATTTGACTTTCTGGTTTAGGTTTCATGACTGATTCAATTTTAAGGTTAGCATTTGGAATATTGTTATATCCATAAATACGGACAACCTCTTCAACTAAATCTTCCTCAATGTGTAAATCAAATCGCCAACTTGGTGATTTTACAATCCAAACATTATTATTATATTCAACTTCACAACCAAGTCTAATTAAAATATCACTGATTTTTTTTGTTTCTATTTCATAACCTATGAGACGATCAATTTTATTACGATGTAACTCAATAGTTGCTTGTGTAGGAAGCTCATTTTGATGCGTTATATCTATAATTGGACCTACTTCGCCACCACAAATATCAATTAATAATTGGCTAGCTCTTTCCATTGCTGTAAATTGTAACAAAGGATCAACACCTCGTTCATAACGGTGTGAAGCATCTGTATGCAAACCATACTCTCGAGCCCTGCCTGTTATGGTTAATGGATTAAAAAAGGCTGACTCAAGAAATACATTTTTAGTCGATTTCGTCACGCCTGATTTTTCTCCACCCATAATCCCTGCTAACGCTAAGATTTTTTTGTGATCAGCTATAACTAAAGTTTTATCATTAAGTTTAACTTCATTACCATTTAGTAGAACTAATTTTTCATTTTCCTTTGCATAACGAACAACAATTCCATTTTCTATCTGAGCCAAATCAAATGCATGCATTGGATGTCCAAGTTCTAATAATAGATAGTTAGTAATATCAACCACTGCGTCAATTGAACGAATTCCACCACGTCGAAGTTTTTCTTTCATCCAAAGAGGTGTTGTTGCATTAACATTAATATTTTTAATGATTCTACCTAAATAGCGTGGTGCTGCTTTTGGTTCATCAACCTGAACTGGTAATGTATCGGTAATCGTTGCTGGTACACTGTCGACTTTTAGTTCTTTCATAACAACATTGTTAACTGCTGAAATATCTCTAGCAATACCAACAATACCAAAACAATCCGCGCGATTTGGTGTTACACTAATATCTATTATAACGTCATTAAGCTTTAAATAGTTGCGAATATCCATACCTAAAGGTGCATCATCAGGTAACTCAATAATTCCATTATGCTCATCTGAAATTCCTAATTCAGAATAAGAACAAAGCATGCCTTCTGATGGTTCACCTCGTAGTTTAGCTGCTTTAATTTTAAAGTCGCCAGGCAAAACAGCTCCCACAGTTGCACAAGCAACGGTTAATCCTTGACGGCAATTTGGTGCACCACAGACGATATTAAGTGGTTCTGCTTTACCTATATCGACTTTTGTAATACGTAGTTTATCGGCATTAGGGTGTTGCATACATTCAACGATTTTACCAACAACCACACCAGAAAAGTCACCAGCAACCTTTTCAATATTATCAACCTCTAAACCAGCCATTGTTAATTGTTCTGCTAGCGTACTGCTACTAATTTCTGGATTGATCCATTCACGTAGCCAACTTTCACTAAATTTCATGTTTTGATCTCCAGAATTAATTAAATTGTTTTAAAAAACGTAAATCATTTTCAAAAAAAGAACGCAAGTCAGTGACACCGTAACGCAGCATGGTTAATCGTTCTATCCCCATACCAAAAGCAAAACCACTATATACTTCAGGATTAATACCTACATTACGTAGAACATTGGGATGAACCATTCCGCAACCTAGTACTTCTAACCATTTGCCATTTTTAGCTTTAATATCAACTTCAGCTGAAGGTTCTGTAAATGGAAAATAACCGGGTCTAAAACGAATTTCCATATCATCTTCAAAAAAGCAATGTAAAAAATCATGTAATAGCCCTTTTAAATGAGTAAAACTGATATTTTTATCAACAAGTAAACCTTCCATTTGGTGAAACATTGGCGTGTGAGTTTGGTCGTAATCATTACGATAAGTTCTCCCTGGAGCTATGATTCTGATTGGAGGTTTTTGATTTTCCATTGTGCGAATTTGTACGGTTGAGGTTTGTGTTCTTAATAGTCGTTTTGCGTCAAACCAAAATGTATCGTGATCAGCGCGGGCAGGATGGTGAGCAGGAATATTCAGTGCATCAAAATTATGGTAGTCATCTTCAATTTCTGGACCAGTTTCAACAACAAAACCAAGTTCACCAAAGAATTCGACTAATCGATTAATTGTTTTTGTGACTGGGTGTAGTCCACCTAATTCAAGTGACTTTCCTGGCAACGTAATATCAATTGTTTCATTAGCTAGTTTTGCATCAAGAGCCTGACGCTCTAAAAGATTACGCTTTTGATTTAATATTTCAATGACTTCTTGTTTTGCATCATTGATTTTTTGACCGACAGATGGACGTTCATCGGCAGGAACATCACGTAATGAAGCCATTTGCATTGTAAAATAGCCCTTTTTACCAAAATATTCTACACGAATTTGTTCGATCGTATTAATGTCATTAGCACTTTCAATAGCGGATTTGGCATTATTTACCAGTTCAACTAATTGAGACATACAGTTCTCCTGCTTATTGTTCATTACATAAAAAAAGCCTCTCTTTGAGGCTTTTATAATCATTTTTTGTTTTTTCTTTGCCTCACGAATTAGTATTATTAAAGAAGCCAAAAAATAAACAAAAAATAACTAAATTCATGATCAAATTACTCTTTATAATAAAAAATTAAAACTTAAAATGATAAAAGCCGAGATAACTCGGCTCTTATAAAGCTTATTACAGTGCAGCTTTAGCTTTCTCGACTAATGCGGCAAATGCATTTTTGTCAAATACAGCAATATCAGCAAGAATCTTACGATCTATTTCAATTGAAGCTTTCTTTAGACCATTGATAAAACGGCTATATGAAAGACCACATTGACGTGCTGCAGCATTAATACGTACAATCCATAATTGACGGAATTGACGCTTACGTTGACGACGGTCACGGTAAGCATATTGTCCAGCTTTGATTACAGCTTGGAATGCAACACGATATACACGTGAACGAGCACCATAATAACCTTTTGCTTGTTTTAAAATTTTCTTGTGACGTGCACGAGCAATAACACCACGTTTAACACGAGCCATAAACTATATCCTCTAAATAATTAACCATGAATTAAGCGTATGGAACACACGCAGTAACTAAACCTAAATCGCCTTTTGACACAGTTGTCAAACCACGTAAATGACGTTTACGTTTGGTTGATTTTTTAGTTAAGATATGGCTTTTGTTAGCTTGTTTATGCTTAAAGCCGCCAGAAGCTGTTTTTTTAAAGCGCTTTGCTGCGCCTCTTACAGTTTTAATTTTAGGCATTTTATTAATTTCCACTTCGCATTGTTAATAAAAATAAAATAATGGTGTAATTTTCAATAATTTAAAAATTCACTTGTAGAACCATTACTTTTTCTTCGGCGCAAGTACCATGATCATTTGGCGTCCTTCAATCTTAGTTGGATAAGATTCAATAATCGCCAAATCAGCTAAATCTTCTTTAATGCGATCAAGCATTTCAGAACCTAACTGTTGGTGAGCCATTTCACGACCACGAAAACGTAATGTGACCTTGGCTTTATCGCCATCTTCAAGAAAGCGAATCAGGCTGCGGAGTTTTACCTGATAGTCGCCTTCGTCTGTACCAGGTCGGAACTTAATTTCCTTAACCTGAACAACCTTTTGCTTTTTCTTCTGTTCTTTTGTTGCTTTACTCTTTTCATAGAGGAACTTGCCATAATCCATAATTCGACAAACAGGTGGCTCCGCATTAGGGCTTATTTCAACTAAATCTAAAGTTGCTTCTTCAGCTTGTTTTAAAGCTTCATCTAAGCTTACTATACCGAGCTGCTCACCATCGACGCCGGTTAATCTCACCTCACGAGCGGTAATTTCATCGTTGATCTTATGTGCTCGTGTTGACTGAATTCGTTTACTGACTTTAATATCTCATTCCTCCAAATTAATTTATCATTAATTCATTTGTTCTAATGAACGACTATGAATTTCGTTAAGCAACAATTCTATAACATGTTTCACTTCAAAGCTACCAAGATCTTTACCTTGACGAGTTCGAACTGAAATTGTTCCTGATTCCATTTCTTTGTCTCCACAAACAAACATATAAGGAACACGTTTAAGAGTATGCTCGCGAATTTTAAACCCTATTTTCTCATTTCTCAAGTCCGCTTTTGCTCTAATCCCAACTTTTTGTAGTTGTGCGGTTAATTGTTTTGCATATTCAGCTTGATTATCGGTAATATTAATTACTGCAACTTGCAATGGAGCAAGCCATGTAGGGAAAAATCCTGCACAGTTCTCTGTTAAGATTCCCATAAAGCGCTCCATTGAACCTAAAATAGCTCTATGAATCATAACTGGAACATGACGTTCGTTATCTTCACCAACATAAGTTGCATCTAAACGTTCTGGCAGCATAAAGTCTAGCTGAACTGTACCACATTGCCATGCGCGACCTAAACAGTCATGTAGGGTAAACTCGATTTTTGGACCATAAAAGGCACCTTCACCAGGTAGATATTCAAACTCAATACCATTTTCTGTTAAACATTCGGCCAAATCTTTTTCTGCAAGATCCCATGTTTCATCTTTACCAATGCGTTTTTCAGGGCGAGTAGATAACTTAACAGTAATATCATTAAAGCCGAAAGTACTATAAGTATCATAAACCATTTTGATACAGCTGTTTACTTCACTGCGAATTTGGTCCTCAGTACAGAAAATATGTGCATCATCTTGGGTAAAACCTCGAACACGCATTAATCCGTGTAAAGATCCAGATGGCTCGTTTCGATGACAACTACCAAATTCCGCCATACGTAATGGTAAATCACGATAAGATTTTAAACCTTGATTAAAAATTTGCACGTGTCCTGGGCAGTTCATTGGTTTAATACAATATTCACGATTTTCAGATGAAGTGACAAACATTAACTCTTTATAATTACCCCAATGTCCTGTTTTTTCCCACAAAACACGATCCATCATAAATGGACCTTTTACTTCCTGATAATCGTACTCTTTCAATTTTGTACGAACAAAAACCTCTAGTTCACGGAAAATAATCCATCCATCATTATGCCAAAACACCATACCCGGTGCTTCTTCTTGCATATGATAAAGATCGAGCTGTTTACCTATTTTACGGTGATCACGTTTAGCCGCTTCTTCTAAAAATTGTAAATAGCTATCAAGTTGTTTTTTATCTGCCCATGCTGTCCCATAAATACGTTGTAACATTTTATTTTCACTATTACCACGCCAATAAGCACCTGCAACTTTTTGCAATTTAAAATGGTGGCAAAAACGCATATTAGGTACATGAGGTCCACGACACATATCAATATATTCTTCATGGTGATAAAGAGCTGGTTTTGAATCTTTAGCGATATTCTCATCCAAGATAGCAATTTTATATGGTTCACGTCGCTCCCAAAAGACTTCTCGAGCTTGTTCCCAACTAACTATTTCTTTCTTTACTTCATAATCTTTTTTAGCCAAATCATGCATCCGTTTTTCTAATGCATCAAGATCCTCCTGCGTTAGAGAGCGCTCTAAATCAACATCATAGTAAAAGCCATTATCAATTGTTGGACCGATTGCCATTTGTGTATCAGGCCATAGCTGTTTAATAGCATGACCTAATAAATGAGCACAAGAATGGCGAATAATTTCAAGTCCATCTTCATCTTTAGCGGTAATGATGGCTAATGTTGCGTCTTGATCAATAACATCACAGGCATCTTTACGCTCACCATTTACACGCCCAGCTATACAAGCTTTTGCCAGCCCTGCACCAATACTTTGTGCAACTTCTAAAACGGTAACGGGTTTATCAAATTGGCGTTGACTTCCATCAGGAAGAGTAATAATTGGCATAATAAATCCTTATAACAGTGGTGCGCCACACGAAAGCGCACTTGCGTACTAAATAAATTGGTCCGATATACTACCACTTATCATCAGGATTTTGAATAGAAAAATAACTATTATATCACTCTAAATAAATTCAAAAAATAAACTAAAAGGCATATTCATTTAAACATTTGATAAAAATAAATAGTTGTTTTTTAGAATAATAGTTATAATTGCTAGCTATTAATAATATAGATATAGCTGCTATGAATATTTGGATTGATGCTGATGCATGCCCTTCTCCAATTAAAGAAATTTTATATCGTGTAGCTAATCGCAAAGCAATTTATACAACATTGATTGCTAACCAACGATTAACAATCCCTTTCTCACCTTATATTAAAACTTTACAAGTTGAAAAAGGATTTGATATTGCAGACAATAAAATTATTGAGTTAGTCAAAACAAATGATTTAGTTATTACATCTGACATTCCGCTTGCTTCCGATGTTTTAAATAAAGGTGCTTTCGTACTTACGCCTAGAGGTGAAAAGTATACGCTTGATACAATTAAAGAACGATTAACTATGCGAGATTTTATGGAAACTATGCGTGCCAGTGGTATACAGTCTAAAGGCCCAACTATGTTTACCAATAAAGACCGAGAAAAATTTGCAAATCAGCTTGATATATTAATTAATCAAGTTTCTAATAAAGTTTAACTAAAAGTTATTTTTAATAATTTAAGATCCTAAATTTTTAGAAATAACTCTCTACTTTTAAAAGGTTTAGACCCTACATAAGGCTTTAAAGCCATTCTAGTAAAACGCTTAGCTGCTTTTAACGTATTTTCATTATTAAATTGACGTTTTCCTAAAGCCAAAACTTGTTCACCTGTAAAACTAGTACTATTTTGCAATAAACTGCTCATAAAACCTTTTTCTGATTGATATTGATAATACATAGATTTGACAACATCATCACCAGTAATATAACAATGGAAAAAATCAATGTGATAACCTAAATTTTCTAATAACGATAATTCAAATGTTCGCAATACATTTTCAGCTGGTACTTGTTGAGCTAGTTGTTGTAAACTTTTTAAATAGTCATCAAAAAGAGTTGGTATTTCAGTTTCTGCAACTAAAACTCGATGTAATAATTCATTTAAATAAAATGCGCTATATAAAAAAACAGATACCAACGGCAATGCCAGCGACATAGCTTCAACTTGCCGCAATGTTTTTATTTCACCTTGGCCTGAGTATTGTACAATGAGTGGAGTAAAAGGTTGTAACATGCCTTTCAATGCTGAACTCTTTCTCCTAGCTCCTTTTGCTAATACTGTTACCTTTCCGACATTTTCAACAAAAAGATCGGCTAATAAACTGCTTTCTGTATAAGATCGGGTATGTAGTATAAATGCTCTTTGCCAATTTTCCATTCAAAATGCCTTTTAATTACATCACTATTTTTTGATTAATAATTGCATTTGACCAAAATTTAAATAATTCTATGAAATTTTCACCTGAAATTTAACTAAAGATCCGATATAATCAATGCAAACAATAGGATTATAGGATAAATAAAAGACAAGCTATGGAACTTTTTTCAATAATTTTACTTCTAGTGTTAATTGTATCACTTTCTGGTGTCGTTGTTAAAATGTTACCAATTCAAATTCCACTACCATTAATGCAAATATTATTAGGTTGCATATTGGCGGCGTTTAACGTTTATGTAGAATTTGATCCAAAACTATTTCTTGTTTTATTTATTCCGCCTTTACTTTTTGCTGATGGACGCAAAACATCAGTAAAAGATTTCATATACAATGGTAGAGAAATTGTCGGATTGGCTTTAGTTTTAGTTGTTATCTCTATTATAGCATTAGGTTATATTCTTCATTGGATATTACCAAATGTTGAATTAGCTGCAGGTTTAGCTTTAGCTGCGGTGTTATCTCCAACTGATGCTGTTGCATTAAGTGGAATTGTTGGTAAAGGGCGTATTGAAAAAGAAAAGATGGAAATCATTGAAGGTGAAGCATTAATGAATGATGCTTCAGGTTTGGTGTCTTTGAATTTTGCTATTGCTATTGCAGTTGGTGATGCAGTATTTAACATCTTTGATATTAGCGTACAATTTTTTATAGTTGCTATTGGTGGCTTGGCTATTGGCGTTTTATTTACTTGGTTATATGCACGTATTTTGCGTAAAATAAATCAACTGACTCACAATGACCCTGCAATCCAAATCGTATTATTATTCTTACTTCCGTTTGCCGCTTATATTATTGCTGAGGAATGTCATTGTTCTGGTATTTTGGCTGCAGTAAGTGCAGGTATGACGGTTAATCATTCTGGTATGATGCGAAATGCTCCTTTAACTGCGCGTTTACAATCAGATAGTACATGGTCAATGTTAACGTTTGTCTTTAATGGTTTTGTATTCGTGTTATTAGGTATTCAATTACCAAGTATTCTTCACAATACTTTTGCTGAAAATCAGATCGATACCTCGATTGAAGTATGGCAATTATGTTTAATTGTTCTATTTGTTTTTGCAGTATTAATGGGAACTCGATTTGCTTGGTTATGGGCAATGAAGCATATGCCTATAATGCCATTTGGAACCAAACGACCTCTTGCATTCAGATCCTATTCAAACCGAGACCTGCTTATTTCAACATTTGCTGGAGTTCGAGGTGCCATCACTTTAGCTGGTGTATTGTCTATTCCAATGACAATTGGCGGTCGTTATCAGCTTGTTTTTATTGCAACCGGTATTATTTTAATTTCATTGGTTGTTGCAGTAATTATATTGCCTATCTTATTAAGAGGTAGTGTTATTTTAGATAATTCAGAACAAACCAATGAAATTTTAACTGTAAAAGGTCATATGGCTGAAGAGGCAATTGTAAGCCTGGAAAAAATGCAAAATAATTTGTTGCAAGAAACAGCTGAAGACCGAGTAGATCAAGAAATTATTCATGAAGTCGGCTCACGTGTTATCGGTTCGCTAAGGCGTAGAACCGGTCTTAAAGATTTAGAGCAAAAAGCTCTTGAAGCAGAAAATTTAGAAAGACGTATGCGTTTAGTTGCTATAGGTGCAGAACGTACTGCTCTTTTACAAATGAAAGTTCGTAATGAGGTTAGTGAAGAGGTTTTTGAACATTTAAATACCGATTTGGATATTTATGAGAAAATGATTTCTGGGGATGCATAAATGATTGGAGAAAAAAAACAAATCTTAAGCAAGATTCATTCACAGTTTGTCAATAATGCGCCCCATGTTTTGGGGCTTACCTTGCGGTGCATTCCTTTTAGTATCAAAAAACAAGCCATAGAACAATTATTACATTTACAATTTGAACATTCCCTAGAAGATGGTGATCTTGATTTTTTAGAAAATCGTTGGCTTAAAATTGAAGTTACAGATCTAGGACTTATCTGGTTTGTAAGCCTGATCGAAAATAAACTAGTTGTTAGTCGAGAAGAAATTTCTGATGTGAGCTTTATCGCTAATGCTAATGATTTAATTATGATAGCAACTAGACGTCAAGATCCCGATACCCTATTTTTTCAACGCCGCTTAATTGTTGAAGGAGATACTGAATTGGGACTTTATGTAAAAAACCTTATGGACTCAATTGAATTAGAAACCATGCCCAAATTTTTAAGACTAACACTTGAAAAGCTGGCAAATATTATCGAAAGTGTGCCTATCAACTAGTAAAAAATAAAGTAAGGTCTTCTAAAATCGAATATTCAGGTAAAATCTCCTTAGTACCATATCTGTGTTCAAGAATAAACATAACAGCTTCTGGAATAGAGTAAAATAATTACGAGCGAAATCACACAATGAAAAACGATCAAGAACAACAGACTTTTTACTTCCACGATTATGAGACTTTTGGCGTTAACCCTTCTTTAGATAGGCCAGCACAGTTTGCTGGCGTCCGAACTGATAAAGATTTTAATATTATTAAAGAACCATTAATTATATATTGTTCACAAGCCCAAGATTATTTGCCTAACCCAGAAGCAGCACTAATTACAGGAATTACCCCGCAAGAAGCCAATCAAAAAGGTGTTTGTGAAGCAGAATTTACTCGCCTAATCCATCAAGAATTTAGTGTGCCCAATACCTGTATTTTAGGGTATAACAACATTCGTTTTGACGATGAAGTAACACGTAATATTTTATATCGTAATTTTTATGATCCTTACGCTTATAGTTGGAAAAATGGAAATTCTAGATGGGATCTTCTTGATGTAGTTCGAGCTTGTTATGCACTAAGACCAGAAGGAATTAATTGGCCAATCAATGATGAAAATCTACCAAGCTTTCGTTTAGAACATTTATCAAAAGCAAACAATATCGAGCACGAACATGCGCATGATGCGATGTCTGATGTTTATGCAACTATTGCAATGGCCAAATTAGTAAAAGAAAAACAACCTAAGCTTTTCAATTATTTTTTTACATTACGCAATAAAAATAAAGTAGCAGAACTTATTGATACCGTTAATATGACACCCATTGTTCACGTATCGGGTATGCTTGGTAGCTATCGCGGTAATATGTCATTAGTTTGCCCTATAGCTTGGCATCCATTACAAAATAACGCCGTAATTGTTTGTGATTTAACTGGTGATATCAATTCAATTATTGATTTGCCTGTAGAAAGAATTAAAGAAAAGCTTTATACCAAAACAGAAGATCTTGAGCTTAATGAATCACGAATTCCTTTAAAACTAATTCATATTAATAAATGCCCTATTGTTGCCCCGATAAAAACACTACTACCTGAAAATGCAAAAAGGTTTAATTTTGATGTAAACCACTGTTTGATCAATCAACAACAATTATTTCAGCACAAAAAAATATTACAAAATAAAATGAGAGAATTATTCATAATAGATGATAATTACTCACATCATTCTGATGTTGATTCTCAAATATATGCTGGCTTTTTAAATAAACAAGATAATTTACGTTGTGAAAAGATTAGAACAACACCAATTAATTTATTAGATACTTTATCGCCAACGTTTGATGACCCTCGCTTAGCAACCCTATTTTTTAGATACAAAGCACGGAATTATCCACAAACACTAACAGAACAAGAACAAATAATCTGGCTAGATTATTGTCGTGATAAACTCAATACATCAAAAATACAAGATTACTTATTAACATTAGAACAACTTGCCGAAACTTATATTCAAAACCCCAAAAAATTAGCAATAATTAAAGAACTTTATAACTATTGCCATTATTTAGTTGGATAATTAATCTTAGCGGGCGTATCATATAGACAAATATAGTCTACTCTAACGTAGGCATAATCATCATAATTAAAGATTAAGATAATTAGCATTTACATAATGAAACATTTTTTAGCTAAGCACGCCACAATCAAACATCGACTTTATTCTTTCTACTATACTGCTTTTAGTTATGGTCGAGGTTTACTCGTTTTAACTCTCTGTTTATGGGCGGGTAATATAATTTCTAAATTATTACCAATAATGATTCCTGGCAGTATTATTGGACTACTAATCCTATTTTTTTTATTAGCTTTTCAGTTAATCCCAACTTGTTGGATTAAAAATAGTTGTAATCTTTTTATGCGCTATATGACATTACTTTTTGTTCCTGCTGCTATGGGGATTATGGATAATTATTCTCTTTTATTGCAAAATTGGATTCCAATTATATTTGGCTGTGTTGGTGGTACTCTTATCGTATTACTTTTTACCGCTTTTTTAACAGAATATTTTCATAAAACAGTCCCCCAAAATTCAATTGAATCACAAAAAAATGAGGATAATCAGCCATGATATGGATGTTGCCATTAACGCTTTGTGTTTTTCTCATTGTTCGAAGAATGTCGTTTAAAATAAAAAATCCGCTATTTAATCCCTTAGTAGTTACGGTTATTGTTCTAATCCCAATTTTGCTAATAACTAAAACGAATTACACCAAATACGTCCGTAACGTACAAATCATTAATGAGTTATTACCTTATTCTGTTGTTGCCTTAGCCTATCCTTTATATGAACTTATTCCACAAATTAAAGCGCGATGGAAATCAATAATGATTATTACATTTACCGCTTCACTTGCATCAATGATAACTGGTGTTTGTATTGTATTTTGGTTAGGAGGAAATATCGAAATTGCTGCATCAGTACTACCAAAATCAGTTACTACAGCCATTGCGGTCACAATTGCAGGTAGCCAAGGTGGTGTTCCATCAATAGCTGCATTATGTGTAATATTTGTCGGTACACTAGGTGGTATATTTGGGCACCAGATATTAAATTTAGCAAAAATAAAGTCAGCACCTGCAAGAGGATTATCTATTGGCGCTGTATCACACGCAGTTGGTACTGCTCGTTGTATTGAGGTGGATTATAATGAAGGTGCGTATAGTTCGTTATCATTAGTTTTATGTGGTGTCATGACATCGTTGACAGCTCCGTTTTTATTTCCAATAATGGTACTTATTTTTAACTGGTTTTAGCATGAAATTAAAAAAGCTTATTGCTTGTATTGCTAGTTTCAGCTTAATTTCGATGATTGCAATTGTCAGTTTAGATTATTGGATCAGTTATAAAACTGCACCTTATATTTACCATGATGAAAACAAACTCCCCTATCGAGCGATTGGTGTTGTTCTTGGCACATCAAAATATGTTCGAGGTGGTGGTTTAAATGATTTTTATCGCAATCGTATTGATGGCGCAATCAATCTTTATTGGCAAAATAAAGTTGATTATCTATTACTAAGTGGCGATAACGCTCTTTTAAGTTACAACGAACCCATCACCATGAAAAAAGACTTAGTCAAAGCAGGTATTCCTAGTGATTCAATTGTTTTAGATTATGCAGGATTCCGTACTTTTGATTCAATTATTCGAGCGAATAAAGTTTTTGATGCAAATGATTTTACTATCATCACTCAAGAATTTCATTGTGAACGAGCCATTTTTATTGCTCTTGCACAAGGCATACAAGCACAATGTTTTGCCGTACCTTCTCCTAAAAGCATGAAGCTAGTTCGCATTCGTGAAATGTTTGCTCGCGTTGGCGCTTTTATTGATCTTTACGTTCTAAAAAAAGAACCTAAATACCTTGGTCCCGTAATTCCGATTCTTTCTACTGTTCAATAAACATTCTTAGAAAGAAAAATTTTGTAAAAAAAATTTCAAGAAAGTTGTGTTTAAGCATAAAAACAGAGCAAAAAAACTTATAGTCTAATAAATTAGATTGCATTATTATGCAAAAAAATGTAATATTTAATCAATTATCGCATCAAAAAAATGTATGACTAACAATGAATATTGAATTAAACCATATTAACTGTTTTTATGGTAAACATCAGGCCTTAAATGATATTTCTCTCTGCTATCCACTTGGTGAGACTATTGTATTACTTGGTCAGAGTGGTGCTGGAAAAAGCTCTTTATTAAAAGTTTTTAATTTACTTGAAATACCGACATCTGGACAGATGACTATCGCCAATTCACATTTTGATTTTTCTGAAAAAATCAGTGAATCAACAATTCGTCATCTTCGTAAAAATGTAGGAATGGTGTTTCAAAACTACAATTTATGGCCACATTTGACGGTGCTAGAAAACTTGATTGAAGCACCTTGCCAAATATTAAAGTTATCTAAAAAAGAAGCTAGCGATAAAGCAATGGCTATTTTAAACAGATTACAAATTGATGATATGGCAAAGCGTTATCCTCTTCATCTTTCAGGCGGTCAACAGCAACGTGTCGCTATTGCTAGAGCATTAATGATGGAACCTAAAATATTATTATTTGATGAACCAACGGCTGCATTAGATCCAGCAATTACATCACAAATAGCTGAAATTATTAATGAACTTTCTGAAACAGGTATTACGCAAATTATCGTTACGCATGAAGTCGATTTTGCACATAAAGTTGCTTCGCAAGTCATTTATATGGAGCACGGTAAAATTATTGAACAAGGACAACTGGAGTGTTTTGCTCATCCTCAAACTGAAGAGTTTAAAGCTTATTTGTCACATTAATTAAAATAAATTTAGGTGGATATATGAAAAAAACGTTACTAGCCATTTTTCTTGCAGGAACAGCGTTTGTAGCTCAAGCAACAGACACTTTAACAATTGGCACAGAAGCAACTTATGCGCCTTTTGAATTTACTGATGAAAAAAATGAAATCATTGGTTTCGATATTGATGTGATTAATAAAATTTGTGATGAAATAAAAGCTTCTTGCAAAGTTGTCAATCAATCATTTGATGGCTTAATTCCTAGTTTAAAAACTCGTCGAATTGATGCAGCTATAGCTGGAATTGATATTACACCAGAACGCCAAAAGCAAGTTGATTTTACCAAAATTTATTATGATGATAGCTCAATTCAATTCATTACATTAAAAGATACATTGACTGACCTTGAACAATTAAAAGGTAAAACTGTAGGTGTTCAAAAAGGAACAACTTATCCAAAATATCTAAATGAAAAATTCCCTGATATTAAACAAGTTAGTTACGATAGTTATCAATTTGCTTTTTTAGATTTAAAAGCAAAACGAATTGATGCAATCGTATCAAGTTCAATTGTTGCTGGTGAGTGGCTAGGTAAAGATTCTGATATTGTACCATTAAGTGATAAAATCACTGATCATGAATTTTTTGGTGAAGGTTTAGGTATTGCAGTTCGTAAAGGCAATGATCAATTACTAAATCAATTTAACCAAGCTCTGGATAAACTCAAAGCAAATGGTGAATTAGATGTTATTTATAAAAAATGGTTTAATAAATAATTATTAAACAGTAAAACTCGACTTCGCTATGATCTCGCCGCATATTTTGCGGCGAGTTTATTTTTTAATTTAACAACGGTTTTTTTATGTCAGACTTTCTAACAAATGGAATAAACTGGATTCTATCTTTGATGGATGGATATATCTTGCCACTAATGCAAGCTACATTAATTACATTATCATTAGCTTTGGTATCGTTAGTTGTAGGAATGTTTTTTGCCTTTATTTTTACGCTATTAGAATCGGCTCCATTCAAACCTGTTGCATGGTTAATGTCTCTATTTAATTTAACGATTCGTGCTTTACCTGAACTATTAATTGTCGTCGCTATTTATAACGGATTACCCTTATTACTCATATTATTAAATGATGGTTTTACAGTTAATCTTTACTTTACCTCATTGACAATACAACTAGATATTCAAGATTTTAATATTAACCCATTTTTATGTGGTGTTGCTGCACTTTCACTATTATATGCAGTCTATGCATCACAAACGCTTCGTGGTGCATTTAAGTCAATTCCAAATGGACAAAAACAGGCGGCTCAAGTACTTGGACTAAGTAAATCTCGTACATTGTTTCGCATTATCATGCCACAAATGTGGCGTCATGCTTTACCTGGATTAAGTAATCAGTGGTTAATTTTGTTAAAAGATACAGCATTAGTTTCGACAATTGCAATTAATGACTTAATGATGCAAACTAAAACGATTATTGCTCGGACCAACCAACCTTTTTTATGGTATGTGATTGCAATGATTATTTATCTAATCATTTCAATTATAAGCCAAAAAATAATATCCCGAATAGAAAAACGTTCAACTTATTTTGAACAACCAACATCAGTAAAAAGTTAATAAGGTCGTATTATGTCTGATAATTTTATTTATTACCTTAAAATCATACTACAAGGTCTACCTAATACTTTAAGCTTAGGTATTTTGGGAATTCTATCGGCAGGTTTACTAGCAGTTGTTTTAACATGTTTATTATCATTAAATTCAACTGTATTAACTAAAGTTATTCGTACTTATATTATTATATTTACAGGATCACCACTGCTTGTGCAACTATTTTTAATTTATTACGGGCCTTCGCAATTTAGTGATACGTTAAGTAAAATGCCAGCCCTTTATGAACTTATTTCATCATCTTGGTTTTGTGCATACTTAGCCTTAACACTCAATAGTGCAGCTTATACGACACAAATTTTTTATGGTGCACTAAAATCTTTACCTCAAGGACAATGGCAAGCTTGTCAAGCGCTTGGTATGAATAAAAAACAAACATTAAAAGTTGTCATGCCATATGCATTAAAACGAGCTCTTTCAACTTATTCAAATGAAGTCGTTTTTGTAGTTAAAGGTACTGCATTAGTATCAATGATCCAAGTAATGGACATAATGGGATATAGCAATCAATTAAATGGTGATTACTATGATTTTTCTATTTTTGTGGTTGCAGGGCTAATATACCTCTTGATAAATGGCTTACTGAGCACCATTATGAGAGTTATAGAGAAAAAAGCCCTCACATTCGAAAACTAATATGAGCCAATTTGATTCAACATCCTTTTTGAAAACTGTCCCACATAAACCGGGAATTTATCAGATGTTTAATGATAAAGAGACGATTATTTATGTGGGCAAGGCCAAAGATCTCAATAATCGCTTAAAAAGCTATTTTAATAGCAGTAAAAAAACACTAAAAACAGATATGCTTGTTAGCCATATCCATCATGTTGAATTTACAATTACCAATACTGAAATTGAAGCCCTGCTACTTGAACAGACATACATCAAAAAGCATCAGCCACGATATAATGTACTTTTAAAGGATGATAAAAGCTATCCGTTTATAAAACTAAGCAAAGAGAGGCATCCTCAACTATCCCTTTATCGTGGAGCAATTAATCGTAAAAAAGATGAATTTTTTGGTCCCTACCCTAGTGGTTATGCAGTTAAACAGATATTAGCTCTGTTGCAAAAAACATTTCCGATAAGGCAGTGTTTAAATACAACGTATCGAAATCGAACTCGCCCTTGCCTGCAATATCAAATCAAACGTTGCTTGGGTCCTTGTGTTTCTGGATTAGTCAGTGATGCAGACTACCTAGAACAAGTTAATTATGTTAGATTATTTTTATCGGGACAATCAGATCAAATACTACAAGAAATAACCGAAGATATGCAAAAAGCCAGTAGCGAGCTCAATTTTGAAAAGGCTGCGGTTTTGCGCGATCAACTACAAGCAATAAAACATATTAATGAAAAGCAAGCTATATATAATAATAATGATAATCTTGATGTCATTGGTTTCCATTATGAGTCAGGCTTGGCTTGTATATATGTCTTATTTATTCGAAATGGCCAAACTTTTGGGCATCGATCTTATTTTCCTAAAGTGCCATCAAATACCGAACTAGAAGAAGTTATTGAAACCTTTTTGGGACAATTTTATCTGCAAGGCAATCAAAATAGAAATATCCCTAAAAAGATTTTACTTAATTTTTCATTGTCTGATAAACAACCAATGGAAGAGACACTGTCACTTATTGCTGAGCATCAAGTTAAACTTGTTGATGAACCCAAAGGTGATAATCTTAAATTACTCAATATTGCAACTGTGAATGCTCAAACTGGGGTTAAAAATAAACTACTAGCAAACTCAACAATTAAACAACGTTACGATGCATTGAAAGCCTTTTTAGGGATTGACAAAATTAATCGAATGGAATGTTTTGATATTAGCCATTTTATGGGTAAAAATACCATTGCATCTTGTGTTGTGTTTGATGATAAGGGACCGGTTAAATCTGAGTTTCGACGCTACAATATTACCGGTATTACACCTGGTGACGATTATGCAGCAATGGAACAAGTATTAACTCGCCGTTATAATAAAAAAGATCTACCAACTGAAAAAGTGCCTGATATTATTTTTATTGATGGCGGTAAAGGACAACTTAACCAAGCTCTACAAGTATTTGAACAATTGGATGTTAATTGGAACAAAAATCACCCTATTTTAATTGGCGTAGCTAAAGGCGCTGAGCGCAAAGAAGGATTAGAAACCCTCTTTTTTGAAGCTCATGGCACGGGATATTACCTTGATGACCATTCCCCTGCACTATTGCTCATTCAACAAATTAGAAATGCATCACATGATCATGCTATTGTAGGTCAACGTAAAAAAGGAACAAAGCAACTTACTGACAGTGCATTAGAGCATATCGAAGGCATTGGTGCCAAAAGACGTCAAGCACTACTCAAACATTTTGGCGGATTAAGAGAGTTAAAAAGTGCCAGTATTGACGAAATAGCTCAAGTGCAAGGTATATCAAAATCATTAGCTGAAAAAATTTATCTAAATTTACAACAATAACACATTGAAAAAATAACATATTTCAGGCAACATAACCATTAAGAAAAGACTGTTTTTTATCAATCTCTAATACATTGATTAATAAAATAAAAAAAGAGTTTATGTCACATGAAAATTAATTTTCCAACAGCCTTAACACTATTTCGAGTTATTTTAATCCCTTTTTTTGTGTTGGCATTTTATTTGTTTCCCCATGAATGGTCTGGTTTTTTTTCTGCATTGATCTTTTTAATTGCAGCTGTGACTGATGTATTAGATGGTTATCTTGCCCGTCGCTTAGGTCAAACAACTAAATTTGGCGCATTTTTAGATCCAGTCGCCGACAAAATCATGGTAACAATTGCACTAGTTTTAATTACCCAATATTACCAAGCATGGTGGATCTCAATTCCAGCAATTATTATCGTTTCGCGCGAAATTATAGTATCGGCCTTACGCGAATGGATGGCTGAAATCGGCAAACGCAACAATGTAGCCGTTTCGTCAATTGGTAAAATCAAAACGATAGCACAAATGACAGCGCTAACTTGGCTACTTTGGCGCCCTTGTGACATTGTTATTTACGCAGGTCTTGCAGCATTATTTATTGCAACAGTATTAACGCTATTATCAATGTTACAATATTTATGGATAGCACATAGCGATTTATTAGAAGAAGAATAACTTTTGGTTAACATCTTAATATCTTTTATATGAGTAGTTTTGTTCAAAAAGTTCGTATAAACAAAATTACTCATCCCCTTTCAAATTCAAAATACTGCATTTAAAGTGATAATCAGTCAAACATTGAACAATTAAACGATTAATTTAAAATTTTTATTGACTGAAATCATAAGATCGGTAAAATGCACTGCATTCAAAACGAATTACTTCTTAGTAATCAGCTTTGAGCCCGGGTGGTGAAATCGGTAGACACAAGGGATTTAAAATCCCTCGGCCTTTTTGGCCGTGCGAGTTCAAGTCTCGCCCCGGGCACCACTTCTCACCTATGCGGGAATAGCTCAGTTGGTAGAGCACGACCTTGCCAAGGTCGGGGTCGCGAGTTCGAACCTCGTTTCCCGCTCCAATTCATGATGTATAAAGCCGTACTAAAATATACAACTTAATGATTTTTAATTAATATTTAGTTGTTTTTCGTATACTGAGATGTACCCAAATATACCCACAGGCGCTCAAATTTAGTACACTTCGAGTTCGAGCTAGTACACTTTTATCTTTTAAACAAACCTCTTATTTTATATATGCCTTTTAGTTTGATTTCTAAAGGAGAGTTTTATTATGGCTTTAACTGAAATTGCCGTTCGTAATGCCAAACCAAAACAAAAAAGATATACCCTCAATGATGATGAAGGTTTAAGCCTTTGTGTCGTCCCTTGTGGCGGTAAATATTGGCACTTTCGATTCAGTTGGCAAGGGAAACAACCGAGAATTTCTTTAGGCACCTATCCAGAACTGTCACTGAAAGAAGCAAGATTGAAGCGTGATGATTACCGCGCTGATATTGCCAAAGGAACAGATCCCCGTCCAGGGCACCGTCGTGCTGCTCAAGCTAAAATGGAAATCTTGGACGAAGAAGGATATGAAGCACATCATAACACTTCATTGACATTGGGAATGTTTATCCCAAGATGAAAAGCCCTAAAATTTAAAAAGTTGGGCATTGATGACCCTAAACGTCGTAATTCGACTAAAACTTAAATTGAACGTTATTTAAAAAAAGATATATTACCGACACTGGGCATTATTCCTATTGAGAAAATCACCCTGAGAGATATTCAGCAAGTGTTACGTAAAGTAGAACGTGGTGCATTGTCGATTGCTGAGAAGCTGCGATGTTGGCTAATTGATATTTTCCGACATGCCATGCTCGATGGGTTAATCAAAACCAATCCAACCACGGATATTGTTTTTTTAGCTCTCCCTAAACCAGCCCAAAAAAATAACTCTCACTTGGAGATGCAGGATATTCCTCGGTTTTTAATAGCGTTATCTCGTTATCCGGGGGATATACAAACTAAACTGGCACTCAAGTTGTTGTTATTAACTGGGGTTAGACCAGGTGAGTTAAGGTTTTCAAAACCAGAACAATTTGATTTAGATAATCAGGTATGGACGATCCCCGCAGGGGAAATTAAACAATCTAAGCGTTTAGTCAACGCCGGGCACGTTATTCCAGATTATGTCATTCCGCTATTAAGACAAGCCGTCAATGATGAGTTAACTTGACAGTACCGCAATCAGAGGTGCTTTTAAAGCACCTTTTTATTTCAATTGATAAAACTGATCGATTATTCAATTTATTTACTTAGGACTTTAGGTATGTTAAAAATCTCGAGTAAACAAAGAATACTTTTAAATTAAGAAAGTCGATTTATTTTGAAGATAGACTCGGCGATAATTTCGTTGCATTAAACAACGTGTAGTCAAAATCTACGAGGTCATAAATATAAAAAGGATCATTTTTCATAATATCTTTTGCTTCTTCAATCGAATCACTCATTACTAAAATTATACCGCTTGTTTTACTCTCTAAAAGTCCAGATGCCAAAAATTTATTTTGAGCGAAATAATTATCTAAAAACACATTATGTTCGTCCAGTTTTGCAAGAATTTCAGGCATCGGTTTTTTAAACTTTAGGGCTGCAATTATCACTTTATTCTCCTTGTATAATAAAAACTAAATTTAACGTAGTAGGTTTCGTATCTCAAAAAAATCACCAGAATTTACGACAGTGCTCCTTGACAGGAATACCGACTTCAGCTTCTTTTAAAATAGATACAATCTGTATGTTCAGTCATTTTTTCCATAATTAAATCCCCTTTTACTTTTATCATAGAGAATTTTCTACTTTTTTGCTGTACTATTTTAGGGGATAGTTACAGTTTTATTTAAACGATAGAGAAAAAAATGAATAAATTATTTAGATATTGTTTATTGATAGTCACTCAGTTTTTGTTAATATTTTTGCCTGCGCTTGCTGTTTATTCTTTCATTAAGGCTCGTAAACAGAATATTAAAATTAGAGATAATTTACAACATATTGGTCAACATTATTTTCTTACTTCTTTGTTTCATCGATGGAATAAAAAGAATTGTATAATGATTCATGCAATATCTTTAGGAGAAGTTGATGCAGCAATTAATTTAATTAATTCATTTGAACCAGAATCAAATGAAAATATTATATTAACAGTAACATCTATTCAGGCTTATAAAAAACTACATAAGAATAAACTGAATTTGAAAATATTATATTTTCCTTTTGATTCATTAATTCATCAAACTTTGTTTCTTAGTCACTTTCATATCAAAAAAGCAATCATTATTGAGCATGATTTTTGGCCAAACTTTCTTGCAGTAATGAATATGCTAAAGCGAGAGGTGATACTTTTAAATGGTCATATTTCAGATAAAACAATACAACGTCTTAGTAACAGGTATTATAGAGAGTTAATGTTTTCGCCAATTAAAAATGCTTATGTACAAACAGATGACCTTAGAACAAAACTGCTACATATAATGCCAGATATTAATGTGTCGGTTGTGCCTAGCTACAAACTTCCCTTAAATATTCGCGTTAATGGTGTTGAAAATATCACTTCCGAAAGGAAAGTAATAGCAATTTCTAATTTTCATCCCAATGAACTTGATACTGTTAATATTCTTTTATCTAAATTAATTCATCTTGATTATAAAATAATACTTGTGCCCAGACATATTAATTTTTTTGATGATTTTATTCAGGTACTTAAAAAGCAATATAATAATCAAGTAGAGGTTATATCGGAATGTAGCGATATTGAAAATATATTGTCAGATATTGTTTTTGTAAAAAGTTATGGAGTTTTGAATCGCATTTATTCTATGTCACACGCATCGATTGTATTTGGTTCTTTTGACTCCTCTTTAAAAGGACATAGTTTATTTGAACCACTTCTTCATGGTGCTATGGTTTATTACGGACCCCATTTTTCTTCTCAGAAATATATGGATGAACTATTACATTCTTTTATACCAGATATACAACATGACATAAATAGTATTTTTCAACAGATAGAAAGTCTGACGACTCAAGATAGACTTCGTATTTATAATAGTTTTGTTAAGACCGTAGAACAAGAGGCAGTTATATTAATTAATCACTTTAGGGAGATAGAAAAATGGATAAGAAGCTAGATAATTTAAGTAGTAGTTTGATTTTTGATGCTCATAAACTGATCCTCGCCAAAAAAATGGACAAAAGTTGCCTCTATGATATAAACAAAAATCATAGGAGACAAATATCATGGTCAAAAAATTTAGTATCTAATTTAAACAACAATCAGTGGATTATGCGTTATCCCATGCACACCTTTCTATCAACGAACTTGCCAACCATCTAGGTGTGGGTAAATCAACCCTAGATAAATGGATTAGGCAACTTTCCCCGAATAAAACCAGCCGTCGAGAGTTAACCACTGAGCAACAGCGGATAATGGCGTTAGAAAAAGAGATTAAAGAACTGAAAATGGCCAATGATATACTAAAAAAGGCGCATGTGTACTTCATCAACAATCCAAGTCGGTGAAGTACGCTTATATGAAAAATCATTTAACCTGCTATCCCGTTACTAAGATATGCTCATTACTTGGTGTCAGTTCATCGGGTTATTATGCTTGGTTAAAAAGAGCAAACAAATCAGCCAAACTCAGCGAGTATATTAAAAAGCAGTATTGGCAACATAAGGCCCGTTTGGGTGCGCCAAGCCTGCTTCATGATGCTAGGGAAGCGGGCTATCAAGTTTCAGAAAGGACAATTAGCCGTGTTTTGCAATAATTAGGATTACGGAGTAAAGCAGCACGTAAATTCAAGTATAAAACAGACACTGCTCATCGCAATATTGCGCCCAACACGTTAGATAGGCAATTTAACCCTGATAAGCCGAATACGACATGGGTAACCGATATTACTTATATTAAAACGGGTGAAGGTTGGTTATATTTGTCGGTGATTATCGATTTATATGGACGAAAAGTGATTGCTAGGCAAACCAGTCGCTACATAGACCGTCATTTAGTGTGTAATACATTAAAACAAGCCTTATTTCGGCGTCATTTTCCTAAAAATGTACTCATTCATAGTGACCAAGGAAGCCAATATTGCAGTGCTGATTTCAAGCAGTTATTGTTACAATATGGACTAAGGCAAAGCATGAGTCGAAGAGGAAACTGCTTTGATAATGCGGTTGTTGAAAGTTTTTTTCATACACTCAAAACACATATTATTCATGACTGTTACTACAAAACGAGGAAGCAGGCTAATAAAGCACTATTTGAATATATTGAAATCTATTATAATCGGATACGCCGTCATTCAGCTAATGGCTGGGTATCACCTGAACAATATGAACAACAATATTACCAATATGAAAAAATGATAGAGGTGGGCACTGTCTAATATTTTGGCGAGGATCAATTTATTTTTATAGATTATATTGATAATTATCAATTTATTTTCCACAATTTTTAATTTTTACCGATAGCTGTTATAAAACAATTGATTGCTGAGTATAGAGGGCTATAGGGGATGGTATATTTTTTATCGTATAAAATATAAATACATTAAAAACTGATGTAACTTTTGAATCTAATGACTATTTTTAAATTATTTATCAAAAATATTAAAATGGATAACGATAAACACGTTGGTTAGATGTATATATAGCATTTTAATTTATTTTAGATTGGAAACAAACCCATACAGTGAATTGAATATTTTTTGTATCCATGCATAAATTATTTAACGATCTGCAAGTACACAATAATTATTTCAAAATTCAAATAAAATTTACATTATTATAATGAGTTTCCGCACAATATAAGCACTGAGCAAATCATTAGATTAGACAAGCTCAGTTTTGTAAGTATATCAGCTGGTTCTTTCTTGTGACCAATTTTCTGGAACAAGTACAGGTAGTTTAGCCCACGGTTCTTCAACTAAGGCATTCTGAAACTATTGTTCGCTTAGATTTGCATATTTTATAACGATCAGTTGAAAACTAGGAACATCTTCCTTAGTAAATCTAAGTAACAATTCGAATAGGCGACGCACGGCATTAAGATCGGCATCAGAAGTTTAGGTTCAAAGCAATATCATTTATTACTTGCTGTAATAAATGATATTACAGGCAGAATAATGATCTTTTCTCAAAAAAATATTATAAAGGTTAATGAACAATAATAAGCAAAACAAGGCTGGCTTTTATGAAAGAGAATAGAATAGAAAATTATAAATACACATTATATTTATTAATTACAGTGCTAGGTTGGGGGATTATGTATCCGGCCTCAAAACATGCTGTATCATCTGGTATAGATGGTTACTATCTGACTTTTATTCGCTACGTTCTTGGTGCACTGCTTGTAAGCACTGTTCTGCTTCTTATAGAAGGCAAAAAAAGTTATCAAACGGAAGGAAAAACTTTCCAGTTATGGTTTTTTGGTACGATAGGTTTTGCCGGATTAAACTTCCTTACTTTTATCGGCATTGGTTTTTCTTCTGCCGAACATGCAACAATTATATTAGCATTAATGCCAATGTTATCAATTATTCTGTCATCCATCCTTACTCGCAATATACCTAATATTAAAACAATTTTATGCACGGTATTAGCTTTTGTAGGAATTGTTTTGGTTATAACAAATGGAGATTTCAATAATTTGATAGCCTCATCAAATTTTGTTGGTGATTTATTATTGTTAGCCGCTACAACTTGTTGGGTTATTTATACCTATTTTGCAAATACGATAATTGCAAAATACAAGTGGAGTGCATTAAGAGTAACCGCATTAAGTTCTTCTCTTGGCGTAATAAGTATTATCGCAATTACTTTAACTGCGTCTTTCTTAGGCTTTGCAAGTCCTCCAAGTTTGGATGCATTAACCTCAAGTGGATTTGATATTTTTGTGCTTGTTACCACAACATTAGTAATCATTACTTGGAATGCTGGTATCAATGGTCTTGGTGCTATCAATGGTATTCTTTTTGTAAATTTAGTACCTGTCATTTCTTTTATTATTGGCATCTATCAAGGCCATACCATTTCATATACCGAAATTATAGGAGCGATAATCACTATTATTGCACTAATTCTTAATAATATTTTCATGAGATCAATTAAAAATAAGAAATAAAAAACCCACTTAATAAAATTAATAAATTCATTAAATTTAAAACAAGGAACACTTCGATGAAAAATATATTATTTGTTGTTACTTCTATTCATCATATTGCTGAGATAGATCGTAATACAGGGTTAGAGAGATGCAAAAATATGAAACATTTACATCTGACGAGATATGTATAGCTGATTTAGTACTATACAAGAATTATATGCTTAGAAACACAGATGCCATGAATGAGTTTTCATTTATTGTAGGTCAATTTCAAGATATTGAAAGACAACTTAAAGAGCAATATAAATTGATGTTTACGGTGGCTTTGAGCTTAAAACACCATCTGGTAGATCATATACACCTCATAGAAAAGCATCAAATTAATAACCCAGTTTATCAAGAGCAACAATTATTTTTTATTTTAAAAAAAATAGTATAAGGAATTACATATGCCATTAATCGATATTTATTATACAAATAACAATTTTGAATCTAAAAGAAAAATCATCGCCGATACTGTATATAGCTCACTCCCGAGCAACTTTGGGATATTAGTTATAGCAATAACTTTATTTTTATCAAAATTACAATGAATAAGGGGCGAACACAGCAAAGTAAATTACAATTGTATTACAAAATAGCGGAACAAATATCTCAGCAACTAGATATATCTATAGATGATGTCGCTATTTGCTTAATAGAGAATGAGCCTGTAAATTGGTCTTTTGGTGGCGGAAAGATGCAATTTGTAGCATAAGCTATTGTATTTACATTCTTTGTAATTCATTATGTTGGTTACAAGGAAGTTTTTCTTGTGATCAATTAATCCAAATTATAAAATATTCCGATAGTAGCTATTTTTCGTAAATCAAGGCAATTCGATGAAAAAACAGTTTAAAACTATGCATATCGCTAGCCTTGAGTTATTTTTAGTAGCAGCAGAAAATGAGAATTTTTCAGTTACTGCTGAATACTTAAATATTACTCCCGCTGCTGTTAGTCGTTCTATTAAGAGACTTGAAGAAAGAATCGGATTTGATTTGTTTTCACGTAGTACACGCCAAGTCAAACTGACTCAGGAAGGGCGTATCTATTATAAAAAATGCTCTGAAATACTAGATATGCTAATTAATGCTGGACACTCTATCAAAACTGAAAAAAATACAATAGAGGGTAAATTAAAAATAAGCGTACCAGAGACCTTTTTTAACTATAAAATATCTCCTTATCTAGCTAATTTTTCCGAAGAATATCCTAATTTAAAACTTGATTTTCATGTAACTAATAGAAATATTGACTTCGTTGCTGAAGAATATGATCTCTCAGTTAGGCTAATACAAGAAAATACAAGACTAGAAGCATTTCTAATTAAAAAAAATTTGTTTGTCGCTACAACTGGATTATATGCTAGCCCAAATTATCTTACAAAAAATGGCATGATTGTTTGTCCTGATGAGCTAATAAATCATAAATGTATCAATTTTAGCTCTAGTCAAAATAATAAACGATTTCAATGGGCATTTTTGAATAAAAATATATGCAAAGACAATATTGAAAATAGCCAAATACAAATCTTTGATAGTATTCAAGCGACTAAATTTTTAGCCTTAAACGATGGTGGTATAGTTCAACTTTTTAGTTTCTCTGTACAAGAAGAGTTAAAGAGAAAAGAATTAGTTGAAATTTTGTCTGAGTATAATAAAGGAAATACTTGGGAGTTTTGTTTTCTTTATCCTTCAACATATAAAAATTCAATGAAACTTAAAGTATTTATCGATTATTTTACTAAAAAAATTAGTTGATAATACAGGCTTTTTATATAATCGCAGATATTCTACTATTTGCAAAAAAGGCGAATTAACCTATCAAAATTTTTTCTTACCTATTGCGCTTATTGTGATTGTATACATATTTTACTTGATTTAATCGAAGTACCTCAGCGTTTTAAAAAACGGTAATAAAGATAACAGATTAATTGAGTTTAACAAAATATTTTAAAATAGCGGACGCTGCTTAACTGTATTGATTATTTTTGTAATATCGGATCATTACTAGGTAAACAAGATTTATGTAACACGGTCAAAACGATCATTTTCTTGTTGTCTTGAATAAAATAAATAATATGACTTTGACTGGGAAAATAGCAAATATCCTTTTCATATTGCATGGCAATACTTGGCGACTGAACAAGCAAAGAGATAGCTTTATGCAAATTGGAAATATACTCTTTTGCTTTCTCTTGGCTCCAATTTTTTATGGAATACTCATAAATATGTTTTAGCTGTTTGGCTGCATGTTGAGGGTAGCACGATTAGTCCTTTAACAGATTCTTAAAGAAGGTATCGGCATCAATTGCTCTACCCTCTTCAATATCTTTTAAGCCTAGCTTAATTTGTGTATCAACATGGTTCTTTTTCATCGTTTCAAATAGCTGATATTCATCCATCGATATCATCACTAACACGGGCTTACCGTTTTTAGTGACAGTCACAGGTGAAGCTTGTGCACTAAGCACAGCTTCACCAAATCGGCTTTTCACCTCATAGGCGGTTAGAACTTTAGTGGGTATTTTATTTCTCCTTTCTAGCTAAAATAGCTATTTTGTCTAAATTTTACCTGTTTTAAAAATTATAACAATAGTTACTTTATGGTATTAATTCGAAAATCTTAAAAAGATAGACTTATCTGAGATATTGTTTTTTACTCTGTATCTGTTATTATTTCACAGCGTTATAAATTTAGTACACTTTTTAGTACACCAAATTATATAGTGTAAATAATATGCATTAATAACAGCAGGTTACATATAAAGTTCGAGTCTCGTTTCCCGCTCCAATATAAAATCGATCTTAGTCCATTAGAATTTATAATATCAATGTTTAAATGTGATTTTACTTTCCAAGATAGAACAGAGTAATTCAGTGATACTCAAAAAATTAGCCCACAATTCATACTAAACAATTTCTAAGTTTTTGGGGATGTAATAATTTAGCAATAAGAAAACGCCGAGTTGTTTACACTTCATGATTCAAATAATCCTTTAAAAACGCATAAGGCGTTTTTCCTGCAATCGCTTTATGCGGTTTAACGGTATTATAATAGTTAATAGATTGCTTAAGTTTTGTTGCCTATCTTTTGAATTGCTAAATATTGGCTGATGATGCCACATCGCAATTCAAAGTTCGTATCACTCTTTCCGCTTTGCCAGTCGTTTGTGAGCAGGCTGGTTTGGTAACTTTTTGATTGATATTATAGTTTATTACCTGTTTTAACAAATAGGTGTTTACTTATGCCTTGACATTCACGTCCATTATCGGAATAAATACATTAAATAGTATATTATTCTTCATCAATAAAATTTATTAACTCATTAAATTTAAAATAATTTCACGTTGAAACGGTATAGACTCCTGAATATTTTTAACAAAAATTGTGCTTTTTTTAATAAAGAAATACCTTGTTTTATTGCTAACTATGTTATAACTATAAGAAATTTAAAGATTAATTGGTAGAATAAAAAAAGCGCCATATTCTCTATTTTATTTTTAATATTAATTTAATAAAAACAATGTATTATAAAATAATTGTTATTTTAAGAATAATTAAAAAAGTTGGTAGAAATTTAAACTAAAATATTTTAATTATAAAACAAAATGTTATAATTGGTCTGTTCCCTATGCACATAGGGATAAACCGCAGATCGTCCTTATGCTGGTGGCGGTAAGATAGAATCTAAATCTAAAGTAATGAGAAAAATTTCGTTTGAAATTGATGAAATTCAATATGAAGAATTAGAAGATATTGCAATAAAAAATAAACGTGCAAAGTTGCCTTTAAAAACAATATCTGATTTACTGCGGTTGGCTGTAAATGCTTTCTTAATAAAGCACAATAAAACTTAATAATATTAACCAACGATTATAAGGAATTTATATGAAAAAGATACTAATATTAATTACTACTATGTTTTTATTCGGATGTAATGAGAAGACATATACTGTTTCTGACTTTGAAAATAACAAAGAACTACGAGATGAATATAATAAAAAATGTCAAAATGGCGAAATTGATGGAGATAGTCTAAACTGTAAAAATGTATTTGATGCATTAATAAGTATAGAAACACCAAAACACAACCCTCACGCGTGGGATTAATTTTATCATATTTTTAAATCTCTATCTGTGATAAGTTTATAGACTTGCTAATCTGATTCTTATTCATCTGTTCCCTATGCACATAGGGATCGCTGCTGTGCTCGGTAATATGGAAAAAATTAGACTGTTCCCTATGCATATAGGGATAAACCGCACGAATGATGTTGATGTAAATACCCCAAACTTAGTACACGATTCACGTAGAAAATTATGCTGCTTGTTTTAGTGTTTTATACTCAATGGGTGTCATGTTATTTAATGCCTCATGTGGTCTTTCGGTATTATAAATCGTTAACCATTCTTCGGTTATTCTCCTTGCTTGTGCTAAGTTGTTAAAAAGATATAAATCAAGTACTTCAGTACGATAGGTACGATTAAATCGTTCAATATAGCCATTTTGATAAGGGCTACCGGGCTCTATATAATCAATGGTTATATCATGCGATTTAGCCCAGTTTATAAAGGTTTTTCCTGTAAATTCTGGTCCATTATCGACTCGTATTTTTAATGGATACCCATGATATTCGGCCAGTTTATCTAAATAACGGATAACTCTCCCTGCCGGTAAGCTTACTGCAATATCAATGCCTAGCGCCTCACGATTAAAGTCATCGATGACATTGAATGTCCTAAAGCGACGCTGATTACGACTACTATCACTCATAAAATCCATTGACCAGCATTCACCTTGTTTATTAGGAACCAATAGCTTTTCTGGTGTTCTTGGGGGGATACGTTTTTTACGCTTTACCCTGAGATTAAGTTTCAACTCACAATACACCCGATACACACGTTTATGATTCCATTTATAGCCAAGCTTTTTGATACGATTAAAGCATTTAGGAAATGCCCCAGCGTAAATGCCGGTCTGTGATAGCATTCAACATCGAAATAATCACCGAATCATCCAGTAACTTGGGTTAATAATAGTAAGCACAACGGCTTAAGCCAACAATGGCACAACTCATAGCAATAGTAACTAAATGATTTTGTTGTAGTTGCTGTGCCTACGTTTTACGTGCCTTTGTGGGCACTAAAGCTTTTTATAATTTCTTCCTGAAGCTGGGATTTTAAGCTCAGTTCGGCAAACATCTGCTTAAGCTTGCGGTTTTCGGCCTCCAACTCCTTTAAGCGTTTGATGTCCGAAGTTTCCATTCCGCCGTATTTTTCCCGCCATTTATAGAAAGTTGAATTCCTCATGCCCTATTTACGGCAGAGCTCCTTGACAGGAATACTGGCTTCAGCTTCTTTTAAAATAGATGCAATCTGATGTTCAGTCATTTTTTTCATAATTAAATCCCCTTTACTTTTATCATAGAGAATTTTTTCTTTTTTTACTGTGCTATTTTAGGGAATAGCTAAAAATGTGGGGGATTAAAGTGTTTTCGATAATTTGCACGCATAATGCGAGCGATTTTTTAAGTAATAATTAATCGTATTTTAGCTATTACAATCGCTTAATATCTCATTATGTAGAATCGCATTGCATAATAGAAATTAATTATCGCAATCAAAGCAATAATCTTATAACTTGTTTAAATTTTAGAGTAAAATACAATCAATAAGTTATATTAATAATCATACCCAATTTTAGTCATAAAACAGATACATATTGATTATCAATTAAATAAAAGCTATACCAGTTTTATATAAATTGTTATCCGTTTCGATACAGAAGTTTCTATTGATTTTGCATTTGGAATTGTAGTTCAACATATAATGTTTAGCTTGGAGGAAGGACATGTATTTATTAGAAATGGCACCAAAATTTTTATTAGCTATATTTATTTTACTTATTTATGTCAAATTATCAGGAAAGAGTCAAATTGCGCCAATGTCGCAGCTCGATCAGGTTGGTAGTATGGTCATTGGTGCGCTAGTTGGGGGCGCGTTGCTTAGCCCAACAGTGTCACCTTGGGAAGCGTCTGGATTAGTTGCAATTTGGGCGGGTTTGCTTGTTTTAATTCGATTTATCAAATCTAAAAACTCACGTTTACGTGACACAATTGATGGTAAACCAATTCAATTAGTTAAAAATGGCCATTTAATAACGGATAATTTTATTAAAGCAAACTTACCAGTAAGGGATTTTGAAACATTAGTTAACATTCAAGGCATTCCTTCATTTGGTGACTTAAAAGAAGTTTGGTATGAACTTAATGGTTCTTTAACCCTTATCAAAAAAGGTGATAAAGATATTGCTGTGCTCATTATTGAAAATGGTGCAATTAGTCAGGATAATCTTAAACAGCTTAACAAAGATGAAGATTGGGTTAAACGTGAGATCACCAAACAAGGTTACGAAAAAATAGAAGATATTTTTTGCGCTGAATGGTTTGATAATAAGTTGATTATTTATCCTTATGATGCGGTTCGTGAAGGTAACAAATAATTATTTTTAGGGTGGATTGAGGTCCACCCATTTTCAACTCAATTACTTTATATCCACTGACTAATTAACGCAGTTGGCTATCTTTACTGCCACGGCGATTATATAGGCTTGATGCTTTGGTTAATTGCTTATCGATTTCTTGTTGGCACGACAGACAATATTGCACTCCGGGTAATGCTGCTTTTCTGGCTTCGGCAATAGGTTCTCCACACTCAATACAAAAATCAGCGCTAGTGGTACCGTGATTAAGTTGTCGTCTTGCGATTGCAATAGCATCAGCAATGGTGCCTTCAATTTGTTGATTAACCGCATCGTCAGATGCCCATCCACTTGCCATAAACAACTCCCCCTATAACTGAAATAGCTAATGAAAGAAATGGTGTTTTTTTATACTTTTTCAAGTAATATGCTAGCTAATGGCCGATCATTTTAATGTGAATGATAAAGCCGGTGTTAAGCAATACATAGATATATTGTTGAACATTATAAAACACCATAAATTCAGGAGGTTATTATGCAACAATATGAACAAGCAACGTTTGCCGGTGGTTGTTTTTGGTGTATGGTTAAACCGTTTGATCAGTATGACGGGGTTATTGATGTGGTGTCGGGGTATACGGGAGGAAATGTCGTCAATCCAACCTATCAGCAAGTTTGTGCTGGTCATACTGGCCATACCGAAGCGGTACAAATCACGTTTGATCCTAAAATAATCACTTATAAAAAGCTTCTGGATATCTTTTGGCGTCAAATTGATCCGACCGACTCGCAAGGTCAATTTGCTGATAGGGGTAATTCTTATCGTCCAGTTATTTTTTATCATAACGAATTTCAGCACCAATTGGCATTGGCATCGAAACAAGCTTTACAAGAAAGTGGATGTTTTGATAAACCAATTAAGGTAGCCATTGAACCTGCAACTGCTTTTTATTTAGCTGAAGATGACCATCAAAATTATTACATTAAACAGCCACAACATTATAATCGATATTACCAATTATCAGGGCGAGCCCATTTTTTGTCTGAGCATTGGACAAATAATAAATAATAGGATGACTCCATCATGCAAAACTATCCACAATATAGCAGTAAACAAAAATGGATTCATTGGTTAACATTGGTATTAATTGTATTTGTTTTTTTGCTAGTTACGTTTAAGGTGACGTTGTCACCTTATTTAGGGGGGATGGTCAATGTTTATTTATTACATAAATCCTTTGGTGTGCTGATTTTGGGCATCACATTTTGGCGTTTGGTAGTGATTAAGCGGCAAGGGGTACCTGATGTGTTGCCAAAACATCATAAACTACAGCGAATTTTGTCAAAATCAATACAAGGAGTTATCTATCTTTTATTAATGATTGTGCCGCTTTCAGGTTATTTAATGAGTAGTCGATCACTCAATGTCTTTGGCATTATCTCTATTCCTGCTATTGATATGCCCAATGAGGCTTATCAGGCATTTCACCAAACCCACACTGTGAGTGCATATTTTCTTGCTGTTTTACTTATCGTACATATAGCTGGGGCTTTGTTTCATTATTTTTGGATTAAGGATAAAGTATTACAGTCAATGTTAAGCCGTAATTAATCTAAATAAATTAAAAAATAACATAAAATAATGAAGGTGGTTTATGGAAAATACAATGAAGCAAAAAGCACTCTCAAAATTAACCCCCATGCAATACCATATTACGCAACGTAATGGCACTGAACCTCCTTTTGACAACGAATTTAACGCCAATTATCGGGAAGGGATTTATGTTGATATCGTATCGGGCGAACCGCTATTCAGCTCGTTAGATAAATTTGATTCGGGGTGTGGTTGGCCGAGTTTTTCTAAACCGATAGAGAAGAGCAACATTGTTGAAAAAAAAGACACCAGCTTTGGTATGCGCCGAACTGAAGTTCGATCGGTTAGTGCTGATTCTCATCTTGGTCATGTTTTTAATGATGGACCAAAAGATTTAGGTGGACTGCGCTATTGCATCAACTCGGCTTCGTTACGGTTCATTCCAAAAGATGAGCTTGAAGAAGAAGGTTATGGACAATATTTAAAGCTGTTTGATAAATCATAAATAAAAGGCGACAAAACAATCTCATAAAATAAAGAATCCTATCATCTCAGCAAAAGATGATAGGATTTTTACATAGTTAGATTAATTCTTTCGTTTAAATAAAATATAACTGATTAATAAAAACGCAAAACTAGTGATAAGTGATCCAATAACAGGATAAATGCCCATCACAATACTGACTTGAGCAAACAAATTATCGGCAATGTAAAACAAGAAACCAAAGCTAATGCCAATCAGCACACGAATCCCCATCGATACGCTACGTAACGGACCAAAAATAAACGACAAAGCTAACAACATCATCACCGCCACCGAAACTGGCTTGATAATCTTTTTCCAAAATAGCAAATCGTAATACTTAGTATCTTGCCCTGAGCTTTTAAGGTATTGCGAATATTGATAAAGCCCCGAAGCCGACAATGATTCAGGATCAAAGGCGACAATACTGAGCTTATCGGGAGTAATATTCGTCTTCCAAGGCGTGGATACCATATTAACGCCTACTACTTTATTTGGATCTGTTAGCTCACTTTTTTCTACTTGCGACAAAGTCCAACTATCGTTTTCATAAACACCATAGGCGGCGTGGGTAATGGATAGTAGCTTATTTTCATCGACCGAATAGATAGAAATATTTGAAATCGAATTATCGTTATTTACATGCCCAATATACACATAATCATTACCATCTTTAGCCCAAAGACTGCCTTGTTCAGCCATCAACGAATTTCCATACAGTTTTTCAGAACGCATATTACGTGCAGTTTGTTCGCTAACTGGCGCAACCCATTCACCAATCGCCATGGTAATTAACACTAATGGTAAGGCTGTTTTCATCACTGCAAACGCAATTTTAAAACGGCTAAAGCCCGAAGTTTCCATTACAATTAGCTCACTGCGTGACGCCAGCAAGCCCAAACCAATTAAAGCACCTAACAGTGCTGCCATAGGAAAGAACACTTCCAAATCTTTTGGCACCATTAATAGGGTATAAATACCTACAGAAAACGCATCATAATCAACTTTAATTTTTCGCAGTTGATCAATAAAACGAATAATACCCGACAAACTAATAAGTAAAAAAAGGCTAACACCAATGGTGCTTAAAATAGTTTTACCGATATAACGATCTAGAATCGAAAACACGCTTTTCTCCTTAAGATGCCGTATATTTTAAGCGAAGTTTACGCATAAATAGGTTATCCCAACAATTCAAAATAAGCGCTAACACAAAATATCCTAAATTCAAAATATAAAACCATAATTCGGGATCTAAACGGCTTTTACCTGCATTGGCCTTAATAGAACTGGCCGACAAAAAGTAGACTAAATACAGCAGTAAAGCAGGTAAAACTTGCGCAAGTCGCCCTTGGCGAGGGTTAGACACGCTCAGTGGAATCACTAAAAATGCCATTAATGGCACTGAAATAATCAAAGTTATTCGCCAATAAAATTCAGCCGTAGCTTTTGGTGTATTGGTGCTTGCTAGCTCAAATAATCCCAATTGTTGAACATCAGTTTTATCTGTATCCTCGTTGGTTGATAACACCTTGGGTTTAATAATGCCTAAATAATTATGAAAGTTTGAAATTCGAAAATCCTTTAATTGCGCTGTGCCTTCATAACGATTGGCATTTTCAAGAGTGATGATTTGATTACCTTCATCATCATGTGCAGTCTTTCCCTTATTAGCAATAATAATGGAAGGGCGTTGATTGGTTTTTGGATTGATTTGAGCAATAAACACATTTTCTAAATTATTATTATCCACATTACCAATATAAATCACCGAATTACCATCAGGTGTTTGTTGAAATTGCCCGGCTAACAATCCTGCTAAACTAGGGTTTATTTTAGCATTAGCAAGAAGCTGATCTTGCTTAGCATTAGACCAAGGACCAAACCAAAGCGAATTGAGTGCTGTTAATATGCAGGTCAAAATACACAGAAAAAGTACTACTTGATAAGTCAAATTCTTCTTAACCCCACAAGCATGCATCGCTACCATTTCGCTGTCAGAATAAAGCCGTCCAAAAGTTACCAAAACGCCAAGAAACAGGCTCAAAGGTAAAATAAGATCGGCCATATTTGACACGCCTAACACCAACAACGGCATAATTAATTCATGCGGGATCGAACCATCAATCGCACTTGATAAAATTCTAATTAATTTTTGAGAAAAGAAAATCAACAATAAAATAAATAAAATTGCCCCTTGGGTTTTTAATGTCTCTTTAACTAAATATCGACGAATTATCACAATTTACCTATATATGTTGGTACAAAATCGGGTTATTATAATCTGATTTGCTTAGTTTTAGTTATCTTTTTGTTGCTATCCAATACTGAACCGATAAAATATTGACAATCCCCATCAATTCATAAACGAGAAGCACCATGGAATTTCAAATAAAAAACAGCACTATTATAACCAAACAAAAATCAGAGTGTTTAGTTATTTCAATTGATTCAGGAAAAAGTCAGTCAGATTTTGTTAAAGAAATCGACAAATCAACTAACGGTCTAGTGAGCCAGCTTATCAAATCAGGCGATATCAGCCACGAATTGGGCAAAACTACATTATTATATGCAACTAGCAGCAATCTAAAACAAAAACTCTTATTTGTTGGGTGCGGCAACGCTAAAGCATTTGACTTAATGCAAGCCCAAAAAGTCATTCAGGCTGTCATTAAAGAACTGCTTGCCAAAAAAATCAAAAGCATCGCGTGGGACTTATTGAATGTTAATCACACAAATAGCCTACAAATTGCCAAACAGCTACCGCAAATTGTTAGCGATATAACCTATCAGTTTGACGAATTCAAAACAACTAAAACTCCGGCACCAAGTCTAACAAAAGTGACATTATTGGTTAGTGAAAAAAGTATGTTAACAAAATTAACTAACAACTTATTACAGGGTGAAATTATTGCTAATGCTATTACCGCAACTAAAACTATTGCCAACATGCCATCGAACGTTTGCAATGCAAAATATTTAGCTGAGCAAGGCAAACAACTTAGCAAAGTACATCCATCACTCAAAGTCACCTGCCTTGGTGAAAAAGAACTGGCAAAATTAAATATGAATGCCTACTTAGCTGTTGGGCGCGGATCGCAAAATGAATCGATCATGACCATTATTGAATACCAAGGCGCTAAAGACAAAAAAGCCCAGCCTTATGTGTTAGTTGGCAAAGGGCTAACGTTTGATTCGGGTGGTATATCTATCAAACCTGCTGCAGGCATGGACGAAATGAAATACGACATGTGTGGTGCTGCAACGGTTTATGGCGTTATGCAAGCTGTTGCTGAACTTAAATTACCGATCAATGTTGTGGGCGTTATGGCCGGCTGTGAAAACATGCCTGATGGCAATAGTTACCGCCCAGGTGACATACTCACCACTATGTCAGGCACCACGGTTGAAGTGATTAACACCGATGCCGAAGGACGCTTGGTATTGTGCGATGCTTTAACATATGTTGAACGCTACAATCCAAAAACCGTCATCGACATTGCCACCTTAACAGGCGCTTGTATTGTTGCACTTGGTCATCACTATACAGGTGTTATGGGCAACAACGACAAATTAGTTGCACAATTGGTTAGCGCATCGCAAAAAGCTGGCGACAAAGCTTGGGCTTTGCCAATCGACAATGAATTCCAAGAACAGATCAAATCCACATGCGCTGACATTGTTAATGCCGGTGGGCGTGATGGTGGCACGATTACTGCTGCCTGTTTTCTATCACGATTTACTGAAAAGTACCAATGGGCACATTTAGATATTGCCGGCACTGCGTGGAAGTCTGGCTCCCAAAAAGGTGCAACGGGACGCCCTGTTGCTATGTTGATTCAATATCTACTTGACCAATAAATCGAGCCAGTATTTATGAAAAAAGTGATCTTCTATCTACTCGAAAACCAAACCGAAGCCAACGAATCAGGCGTGCTTTATTACGAAAAACTAGCATGTCAAAAAATTGTCGAAGCATGGCAAGCTAATTTACGTGTGCAAGTTGCATGTCAAGATCAGGCTCAAGCCGAGCGAATAGACGAATACCTATGGCAATTGAGTACCGACAGCTTTGTACCACACAATTTAGCCGGTGAAGGTATGAAAGGGGGATCACCAGTCGAAATCAGCTGGCCACAAAAACGCAGCAGCGGCCGCCGACCGCTGCTTATTAATTTACAAGAGCAGTTTCCTGAATTTGCCAATGTTTACCATGATATTATTGACTTTGTTCCAGTTGGAGAAGACTTAAAGTCCCTAGCACGGGTAAGGTATAAATGTTATAAAGAGGCAGGGTTTAACCTTAAAACTATATCGGTCACATGTGACTAAGGTGAAGTCGTTTTTAACCAAAAACACACCAACAAAAGCTCACTCCTCTATCATTAACAAAACTTCACAAAATTTTAACAAAAAAACTAGCACATCATTAATCAACCGGTTATAATTTAACCGCTTTCAAAGCAAGGAAATGCTCGCTAGTTGGGCGGTTAATTATATAAAATTGAAATAAAACAAAAATTTACTTGACAGGATAATCGAAATGCGCTATCATAATCGGCATCTGGCATCTGGCATCTGGCATGCCAAACCTATGTTCTAAATCTTTTTCAATATCATCGTAGTCAAAATCAGACTCCATTCTTATTTTTATCACCGAAGTTATCGAAATCATCAAGCTTTGCAAACTCGCTGAGTTTATTTGCAAGCTTATCATCAAGGTCTAAAATTTTATCCTTCTTATCAAGGTCTTTATTGGTTTTTGCTACGTTGTTGTTATTGCCGTATTCGCAAAGTTCTTTGGCATTAACGGCTTATACCTCAAGAGTGATTCAGGGTAGTGCGCCGTATTTAACGTTTGATGGGGGGCGAACTAAAGCAACAACGACTGACACATTATTAGCTATTGAGTTGCCAGATGGTAGAACCATCACGCCGTCAACTAACACATCAAGTTCGACAAATCCGATAAGGTTAGTTAATGGAAGTACTTTTAATGATATACA
>NZ_FMAQ01000002.1:0-122750 GCF_900094945.1 Gilliamella bombicola | reverse complement strand
CCTGTTCCCTATGCACATAGGGATAAACCGCATACAGATGCACAATTTGATTTATTTGAAACGCCCAATAATGTAGAACAAAAGCAAAAAAGTGATAGGTTGATGCAAACACTCGATGCCATCAATCAAAAGATGGGGAAACATACACTGCAATTAGGTGGCGTTAGAAAACAGGCCCCTTGGCAGATTAAACGTGAATTACTAAGCCCGCGTTATACCACGCGTTGGGATGAGCTATTAATGGTTAAATGACTAATTTTAGTTTGACTTAGTAAAATTATGAATTATGATATTATCAATATAAACGTTAATGGAAAAGGTATGTTTTGGATAAAAGTCGAATAAATTCAGCAAGCGTACAAAATCATTTAGGGTGATACGGGTGATTAACAATATAACGAATAAACTTAACAGCTTAGATGCTATAATTAATTCCTCTCCTTGCATTTCCACTTATCGCTCAAAAAAACGACAAATATTGTTAAATATTCCTATATTAAAGCCTCTACTCATCATCATATTAAATGGACATAAACTTGTGGGTAACAAAACAAAATACACCTGTAATGTGGGCGAGTTTATTTTTTTTACGAATATGCAGTCTGTCGATATGAGAAATATTCCAAGTAATTCTAATTACTTGGCATTACTGATAGAGTTTGAGTTCTCTGATTTCTATAATTTACCATTAAAAACAGAAAAGATTAAATACGAAGGTTATACAACAGGTTCAATCAATGATTCTCTAGGTAAATGTGTCTTACAATTTATAGATATGATCGATTGGGCTCCTCCAGAAATACTTGAGGGTAGGAGAATAGAAATCATAAAACTGTTAATTTCTATGGGATATGAAAATTTAAGTTATTTACCTAATCACAAAGAAACAACTCAAAAAGTTATTAATTTATTCAGAGAAAATAATAAAATAACAACCGCCGAAATTTGTAAAAAAGTCTGTATGAGCGAATCAACTTTATATCGAAAACTAAGATCAGAAGGTGAAAATATCCTAAAGATTAAGGAAAAGATCTTGATGGGAAAAGCAATCCACTTGTTGCAAACAACGAATTTATCTATTGAACGAGTCTCCGAGCAAGTTGGTTATGCATCTTCACTTCGCTTTTCACAGAGATTCAAATTATATTTTGGATTAACACCCAGGGATTTAAAAAATACAAAATAAAATTGATTATGGAATATAAATCTTTTAAGTATAAAAATATTATTTATACAATAACTGAAATTGACAAAATCAATTCAGTAGATTTTTATCAAACATCAAAAGATTTTAATCTATCAAATGAAGTTTCAAATATGAGTTCTAAAAGGAGAAAAGAATTTATTTGTGGTCGAGTTTGTACGCGATACCTATTAAATAAACTACACTACGAGAATATAAATCTACCTACTTTAAATACGGATGGAACTCCGATGTGGCCACAAGGAATAATAGGCTCAATTTCTCATACTCAAAAAATGATTGCTGTGTGTATCTGTAGTACGTTTTATTATGCCGCTGTGGGTATAGATATTGAAACAATAATGAATATACAACAAAGTAATGCTGTAATAGAACTAACATTCAATGAACCTGAATTTTTTGAAAATAGACCAAAATCTATGTTCAACTATAATCGTGAACTGTACTCAACTATTATCTTTTCAGCAAAAGAATCCATTTTTAAAGCGATATATCAAAGTTCTGGATGTTATTTTGATTTTAAGAATATTTGTTTAATTAATTATAATAATAATATATTGAGCTTCAAGATCATGTCAACAATCAGCGAAAAATGGTGCGAAAACAGGGTAATCAATGTTTATTTTGATATTTTTAAAGAAAACGTATTAACACTAGTTTTAGAAAATTGAACAACAAATAGTAAAGAATGTATATTAAAATTTCTCCCTTAGCTATACGGTATTCCAAGTTCTGCGAATAAATCACTTAATCAAAATAATCTAACAGTCACGTTTAAAACTAGTAACTGTTAGATCAGTTTTTTAGCTAGTACAAAAGTTAAGATAGTTCAATAACTGCTTTAACTAATTTTGATATTCCTTGGTACGCATCGGCTAAATTTATACCGTCATCCATATAGGCGGGTGTTGTGACTATCTTATTTTTCTCATCAATTATACAATCTGCTGTGTGGCATTTATGATGTGAAACCCCTGTTTTTTCAATTTCATCTGCAAGATTTTTATCATTTCCTAAAGTAATGCTAGGTTTATTAGCGCCTAAAGATAATGCAATTAAAGCAGGCGAAATACATATAGCGCCAATAGGTTTTTTATCAGAATGAAATGCATGGATAATCTTTAAAACAATGGGATTCACTTTTGCATTGATGCCATCAAAAGCAAAGCTACAAAGATTCTTAGCAACACCAAATCCACCTGGAATAATTAACGAAGAATAATTATCAACATTAATTTTAGTAAGATCCTCAATTTTACCCCTAGCAATTCTAGCTGACTCCTCTAGAATATTCCGCTTTTCATTATCCTGTACATTACCTGTCAAATGATTAACTACATGGTATTGATCTTCATTCAAAGAAAAAATATCATATTTTACTTTTAGAGTGTCTAATGCCAAAAGAGTTAAAACAGATTCTCTAATTTCCGAACCATCTAAATATCCACATCCTGAGAGTATTACAGCTATTTTTTTCATATTAAACCTCAACTTGATTGATAATAACATTGTTTTTTACTTTGATACTTGTTGATACTAAAGAGATTAAGGCATCAACATTTTTTAATTGTGATACATCAGCGATTTTTAAATTTAACTCTGTATCTTTACCAGAAAAGGTATTATTCAGTTGACTCACTAATTGTATTAATCCTAAAGAGGCGATACCACAATCATTTAAGCTCCACTGAGACTCAACCTCTAAACCAGTAACTTTATATATGCTTTCTTTAACTTTCTTTAACTTTTTTTTCTATAAAAATGTCATCTATTAAATTAGCTTTTTTATTCATTACATCCAGTTCTAAAGGAGAAATAATAAACTTACAGCACTCTATTATTTTTCTAAATAACTTTCTTATAACTAAATTTGAGCTAAAGGAACTATCTTAGAAAGAGATGTTGTTCCAGAGGTCCGTAACAATAAACTGTCTGCTTCTGCTGAATGAACAATTTCAGAAAGCAACTCATAATTTTCAACAGTTTTTATGAACTTAAAAATCCCTGGTTTTGAATCTCCTATTGGAAAAGCTTCATGTAAAGTAGCAATATTAGTTTTGGTATATTTTCTAAAGGCAGACTCTATCCCTTGTGCAGAAACGCCTTGAAATACTATTAAGTGATTGATCTCAAGCTGTTCTAACGCAATTAGAGCATCTTTTTCACTCATAGTAGCGGATAGAGGAACAGCCGTTGTTTGAGATGATATTGCAATAAAAGCCGCAGCAGCAAGTGCCCCACCACCTGGCGGAGCGACATAAGCGACGAGATCTCCGGTTTTTACACCTATTCGTCTTAAGTCACCGTCTCCATTTATACTACAAAACTCAAGCATATCACCATAAGATGTGAAATTAGATGAATCTTTATCTCTAGCGTTACGAAGTAGAGGATACTCAAATGGATAAAGAGATAATGCTTCTTTAATTGTTTTGGGAGAGTCAGCTAAATTAAGTTTGACCTCAACAATCTGATGCTCTTGTGATATTCTCCTATCGCTTATCGGATTAGTTTTAACCCAATTAGAATAAGATTTCTTTATAACTGACTTATTTTCTAATAGCTCATGTAAAGTTAAAGAAACATTATTATCCGCTTCGTTATTGACCTCATGACCTGATGGCATGTAAATTATTTGAGTATTACAGGATCGATTAGAAAATTTTTCAGCCCAACTTTTAAATTTATCTTCCCTACCAATCAAATTAAAAAAAGTAACATTATCATCAATGTTCTTTTCTAATAAATATTTCTTTGTGACCAAACTTTCTAATGTTAACTCACTCGCAATACAAGAAGTTATAATAATTTTAAACAAAGGCTTATTTGGCAGTATCTTTTTAACGGATTCTCCAAACTTAGAAACAAGCAATTTTTTTAATTCGTCATTCAAATATAATTCATTGACTATACTTACTATTATTCCTCCTTGACTAAAACCATATCCAATATCAAATTCACCGTTTTTATGAATATAGCGAAGAACATATTCTATAGAGTCTAATAATGAATTATCAAAGTTCTCATAAATAATCCAAGAGCGATATTCTTTAAGATTCAAATCAGTTAGTCCAAATCCTGGCTGATTGACAACATAAGTTGCATCTAGAAAAGATATATCATAATCATCATTATTATTTATTTTAAGATTCAATAATTGTATTCTAGTAACATCACTACAACTCCCTTGCCCATGCAACGCTAGTATTCTTTGTCTCTCTTTCATCACTATCTTTTATTTATATATAAAAACGTGAAATTTTAATTTTTAGAGAGAAAAAAAAAATAACAATTAACTTCATTATCTATACAAAATAGTTCATTTTGATAGTAAAGAGGTTAAAATGAGCGTCCATTGTATTTACTGCCGACGATAAAGTAACTAGTGCTTTTTTATCGATGATAGTTTTAAACAGTGTTCAATAGCTTATATTTTTTAGATCAGAACAATGTTTTTAACACTTAATTCATTAGGGTATTACATTGTTTATGTTAGCCACAACTTGTAAATACGGATTGTTATACACAATATCAGGAATAAGCATTTTGGGGTCGTCAAATAAATATCCATGTACTTTTTTAGTACTTTTGGGGCCTTCAACTGCACAAGTCCAAATACTATAACCATCTTCTAATCGTTTGTGGTATCTGAGCTTTTCAAACGCTTTTTGCATATATCGCCAGGCAGGTGTTTTTTCAGTTTTAGCAACCTGTTGCACTTGCGGAAATTCCATCACGTAACGCATAAAAATACCAGGTGTAACAATAAAAATCGTATCATCCACCGTATGAATTAGTGCTTGCGGTTCGTTGATAATGAGCTTTTGCATTAAGATAGCTTCTTTTAACCACTGTACAAAATGCTCTCCCGAGGGGGTGGATCGGCTACACTAATTCATACAACTTTTTTAAGGGGTAAGGTAAACTTATCACCACTAAAAAAGGAACAAATATGAATAAGATTAAACGCAAAAGACGAACATTCACAGATGATTTTAAACACCAAATGGTCAGTCTTTATCAACATGGTAAATCACGTAGTGAAATCGTTGCAGAATATGATTTGACACCATCAGCATTGGACCGTTGGATATCGCAATCAAGCCAAAGCGGCTCATTTAAAACAAAAGATAATCGCAGTCCACAAGAACAAGAGTTAATCGCGTTGCGTAAAGAGCTTAAACAACTCCGTATGGAAAACGATATTTTAAAGCAAGCAGCACTGATAATAGGACGAAAATCGCTATCCTAAAAGCAAATCGACATCGTTATAGCATAACAAAACTATGTCAATATTTAGGATTATCAAGACATTACGCTTATTATCAGTGTAAATTGAATAGACAAAAATCAGTAGGGCCCCACGCCAATAAAATCGTGACGCTATTTAATCAGAGCTATCAGTCTTATGGTACAAGACGAATTCGTTTTGATTTACAGAAAGAGAATATTTGGGTGTCACGCCGTTACATTGCTCGGGTGATGAAAGCCTTATTGCTGGTATCAAAATACACCGTTAAACGTTATCAATCTCACAATACGGAAGTGAATGAAACCGCCACAGAAAATCACCTGCAACGACAATTTGATGTAGGTGATAAAAAACAAATTGTTGTTGCGGATTTAACGTATATTCAAGTTAAGCAACGTTGGAACTATTTATGTGTTTTAGTGAACTTATCCGATAGACAGATTGTCGGTTACCATGTTGGTCAACATAAAACAGCAGAGCTTGTTATGTCGGCATTAAGCAAAATTAAACTGCCATTATCAAAATTAGATTTATTTCATTCGGACCGAGGTAAAGAGTTTGATAATCGGTTATTAGCGGATTGTTTTAAGACATTTAATATCACGCATTCATTAAGCAAGAAAGGGTGTCCTTATGACAATGCAGTAGCGGAAGCGACATTTAAAACAATTAAAACCGAGTTTGTAAAAGGCCAACGTTTCAACTCAACAGCTGAGTTATAACGCGCTTTTTCGACTTATGCCTATTGGTATAATCAGAAACGATTACATTCTTCGTTAGGCTACTTGCCTCCCGTCGAATTAAAAAAACACTTATCCCTTAATTTTTTTGTTTGAAAATGTGTTGCCATTCCACTCTTACCCTCGGTCTGAATGAAATAAATTCAATCTCGATAATGGTTGTTTAATTTGACTTAATGCCGACATGACAAGCTCTGCCGTTTTATGTTTACCAACATGATAACCGACAATCTGCCTATCGGATCAATTCACTAAAACACATAAATAATTCCAACGTTGGTTAACTCGAATATAGGTTAAATCCGCGACAACAATTTGCTTTTTATCACCCACATCAAATTGCCGTTGTAAGTGATTTTCTGCGGCTGTTTCATTAACTCCGGTATATTGACTGATAACTGACTAAACTCAGTAATCACCCCATGCAAGGTGCGTTTATTAGTCAACGTGGACAAGTCACTTAATGAGCGGATAGCGGAAGTTAATTTAATCTTTTTTTAAATATTAGAGAAAATACTTCCTACAATTTTTCAGAGGGTTTCCATTTAGTAGAAATCAGCTCAAGTAAGCCTGGAAAATCTTTTTCAATTTCTTTTCTTCTTAAAGTTGCCAGAGAGCAATTCCCCCGATCTACCTGAGATATGAGTCCAGCCTCTCTTAAAATTTTGAAATGATGTGAACGAGTAGCTTTTGTTAATTGCAACCCAAATGATGTGCAATGCCTCTCAGCTCCAGGGGCATCTTGTATTAAACTTTGAATAATCCATAAACGAGCTGGATCACTTAATGCTTTAAATATTTTAATTAAATTCATTTTTTCTCATAAGTTCTTTTTCTTATTTAAATGCTTAAAAAATTGACATTTAGATAAAAATGTAATATTAATAGAAGGTTCGATAAATTTCAAACCTTGTGTGTAAGTAAAATACAACCCGCTGAGCATACTACAAGATTATCAATAAAACATAAACTATTTAGTTTATTACTTACAATAATAAGGGAATAAATATGAATCTCGCCTCTGTTGACAAAAAAACTCTATCCTCTTAGAAAATTGTCAAACAATTAAAAAACAACTAGTTCATAGAATAGCTATCAATGAAGTATTTCTTACTGACATGAAGCAATTGTCTAATAATAGCAACGTTATTGCTGCTCAACTACCAAAAACTCACATGTACTTTAATGATGTAGAAAATGGATATTATGATGCAACTCTATTGTTACAAGTATTCCGTCAAGTATCAATTTGTATTACTCATCATTTGTATAACATATCTTACTCAACTAAATTTATTTTTAGCTTGGATACGGGATGCAAAACTGTATGGGACAAGAGTTCGCTAGATTAGAAATTTGTACCGTTATTAAAATACTACTCACATTGTTGCCCGATTTGAGCTTAGACCAAAAATTTATTAAAGATATATCTTGGGATGAGGGAATTATTTTGAGACGCCCTAACACATTACCTGTCGCGAGTTGTAAAATATTTAACTAGAGAACTTACAAATGAACAAAAAAATTGACAATCCCAAAACAGCCATTGTATTAATATCCATATTGCTTGCAGTATTTGTAGTACCAACATCTATCTCAGGAACCGCGATTGCACTACCATTTATAGGTGCTGATCTCTCTGCTAATTTAACTGCACTACAATGGGTTGTTAATAGTTTTAATTTGACCTTTGCTTGTTTTACTTTGTTATGGGGATCATTCGCAGATAATTTTGGTCATAAAAAATCATTTATAGTAGGTGCAACTATCTATACGGTTGCTTCCTTATTATCCGCTATGTCCATTACTCCTTTAATGCTTGATATAGCTCGAGGTTTGGCCGGTGTGGGTGGTGCTGCTATATTCTCGTGTGGAAGTGCCATACTAATCAAAACTTTTGATGGAGAGAAGAGAACTAAAGCATTCGCATTTTTTGGAACAACAGCGGGCATAGGTATTACATTTGGCCCAACAATATCAGGTTTTTTGTTAGACTTATTCAACTGGCGAGCTATTTTTATATTACATACCGCTGTCTTGGCTGTAGTAATACTAATGACACCAACTATAACAAAAGATAATCTCACTAGACATCAACATCCATTTGATAAAATTGGGTCAATAATTTTCACCATAGTTTTGTTTCTATTAATGTTTTCAATTAGTGAAAGCGCCCAATTGGGATGGTTAAATATAAAAACATTAATATTGTTGGTTGTTAGCTTTCTTTCGGGTGTTATATTTGTAATGTATGAAAAATCGATCACTAATCCAGTGTTAAATCTAACGCTATTAAAAAATAAAAAATATGTAGGTTTGATTCTCGTTCCTGTTGTTGCTAGTTTCAGCTTTGTTACTTTACTTACCTATTATCCAAGTTATTTAATTGGCGTTATGCAGTTCAGCCCTTCTTATGCTGGCATTATCATGATCACATTAACTGTTCCCGTATTATTCTGCCCTTTACTGGCAGGAAAAATTGTTTCATCCGGAGTCTCCGCAATATCTATTATATTTATTAGCCTTATTTTAATGATTTTTGGCGTAATTTTATTGTTTTTAGTTGGTGGTGTTGATGGACAACTATACCTAATCGGTTTTGCATTATTTATGATCGGTGCTGGAATGGGACTAACAGCAGGACTTGTTGATGGGCTAGCGTTAAGCTGTGTTGAACCTCATCATACAGGTATGGCAGCTGGCTTATTGAATACATTACGTTTAGGTAGTGAAGCCATAGCAGTTGTATTATATGGTTCATTATTAACAGCTAATCTTAATGGTATTTTACCAGATTTATTAATAAAATATAATTCATCAATCGATGTAATAGAAGACTGGATAAATTCAGTAGCTAGTGGAAATCTCACCGCGCCACTATCTGATGTTGCTACAAATATTCAGCCAATTATGCTTAATGATATCATTACGAGTTATCATAGTGCCTTCAATTTTACATTAGCTATATTAACTATTATTAGTACAATAATCTGCTTGTTTAGCATATTTTTGTTGAAGAGGAAGAATGTTCCCATTAATTAAGGAATCTTCTTTAGAATTAGTATCAATGATGACAATGTAAATACCCCAAACTTAGTACAAGATTCAAGTAGAAAATAATACTACTTGTTTTAGTGTTTTATATTCAATCGGAGTCATATTATTTAATGCTTCATAAGGTCTTTCGGTGTTATAACTGGATAACCATGATATTCAGCCAGTTTATCTAAGTAACGGATAATTCTCCCTGCCGGTAAGCTTACTGCAATATCAATGCCTAGCGCCTCACGATTAAAGTCATCGATGACATTGAATGTCCTAAAGCGACGTTGATTACCACTACTGTCACTCATAAAATCCATTGACCAACATTCACCTTATTTATTGGGTACTAATAACCTTTCCGGGCATCGTGGAGGAATGCGCTGTTTACGCTTTACCCTTACTTTTGAAGTTTGTATATCAACGAGAAAACAATAGGGTTGACCATTTAACCCAGACCCAGGAATAAAAATTTTGTGCGAAATGTTATCTGGTACAAAACTAATACTAGGAGCTATATAAGTTTCTTTAGTAACTTTGACTAACCTACTGATTTAGTCGCCTATATTTTTATTCCTCGATAAGTAGTATTATCTAGTTTAATATTCATAGTGTTCATTAGTAATCCTATAAAATTATAAAAACTATAAATCCTGACACTTAAATATTATATTCAGGAAAAATGGCCACTAAGTTCCAATTTTTTCCGTACAATATTTCTAGCTCTATGAAGTCTACTTTTCACTGCTTCAATGCTTAGTCCAAGAATATCGGCCACCTCTGGAGCTGTTAATTCATTAATATCTCTTAGAATTAAGACAGTTCGATAAGTGCCCGGAAGAGAAATTATTGCTCTACTCAAGTCAATTTTTAAGACTGATTGTTCTGAGCTACTAATATAATTAGCTTCATATAATTGTTCTACCTCATTTGGAGCCATATGAAAATTTTTTTTATTTGACCTAAAAATTCGATAACATTCTCGTTCGATGATACGAAACAACCATGATGACAATGCAGAGATTGTACGTAAGACCTCTATTTTTTTATATAAAATCCAAAGAGCAACCTGCACAGCATCTTCAGCATCCTCAGCATTAGAACAAACTTTTCTTGAAAAACGATTTAGATCTGGTTGACATATTTCAAGTAATTTTAGTAAAGCTACTTGGTCACCAGAACGAGCCAATACGATAAGATTTTCATCAATTTTATTCATAAACACTCCTTATTTATCTACATAGAAGAGATTTAATTCTATAAAAAGGATTCAAATATTTTATATTTTTTTAAATAGAATATAAAAATCTGTAATATTTAAGTGTTAAAAATATGATAACTATAAGATATATATCAATAACTAGTAATTATATCTATTATATAATGCCATCAATTTTTTACTATCGAAAGTAGGTAATAACATCATAATTCTTTATGAAGAATAACCTCTCTCATAAAATGTAACTATCCCCTAAAATAGCTAATAAATCGCCTTTTCTTACTTTATGATTATCAAGTACTAGAACATCAGTTATAATTTCAGGTACTCTAGTGGGCACAATACTTACATTCCCATGAACATAAGCATTATTTGTCTCCTCGAAAAAATAACCATGCCAAACCATTCGAACTAGTACAATACAACCAATCATAAATCCCACACCCAAAATATATTTCTTCAAATTTTTACGAATATTATTTGAAGATAATTTTTTTCATCTTCTTGCGACATCTTATCTAAACTCTATCACCATGTTATGGCTTTCATTCTAGGGTGCATAGTTCTGTTTTAAGAGCTATTAGAACAAGTAAATTTCGGATCAAAACTATGCAATCTACGACCACCTCACATATGCATATAAACTATTTATCTTTTTTTGCGCATGGTTCACAAGTTTTACCTGAATTATAAATAGTAAGAATGAGACCTATAACCCAGCAAGCAGGGCATCCTCGCAATACCACAAATCCGCAAATAGCAGAAAAACCCCCTAACACTACAGTTAACAGAGCACCTTGAATAAACAAATAGATGGCTAAACCTAAAAACCCAAATCCTAGACACCCTCGTAACAAATGAACTACAACAGAAGAACTTTTAAACATATTTTCGCCTCCAAAGTTATTATGTTTAGTATGCAATTTAATCGAAGAAAATGGTTTTCCATTCACATTTAAATGTAAGTTGCAAACCTGCTTACATAAAGTGCATATAAAACTAAAAAAGAATTCAAAAAAAATTCATTTAATTTTAATGAATTTAAGTGCAATAAATCTGAGTACAGTCTTTAGCTTCCTTGAAGTAAATAGTTTTTATGAGTACCGAACTTCAAGGAAAACTACAATTAATGATTTAATCTATTTTTCTTTTCGCGATAAAACACATAAGGCAAAAACCCGTAACGCCAGTACAAGCTAAAACACATCCTACTGCTATGGCTATCCACATAACTAAATTAGTTGGTGCAAAAAGAAAACCCAAGCAAGCAATACACGTGCCAATAAAAACTCTACATACACGTTCAAAACTAGGGACATTTTTTTTAAAATTCATCATCTACCTCTCTTTTTTATGGTTAAAGATTAATCTCACTAATAAAGAGCTAGCCAAATTAAAAAAGGATTCAAAAAATTTTCATTTAAATTTAGTATCAATGATTTTAGATTTAATAAATTTGAGTGCAGCCCTTAATTACGGTTTGCTGATATTTAAAGTGCATAGTGGATTAGACAAAAAGATGAGTATATGTTGTTACAAATAAAACATTAAACAAAATTATTATTAGCTTAGCATTAACATACTGATTAACTAGACAGTTCTTAGATGTTTTATAAATTAACGAATAGGTATTTTCTCCAAGAAAGTTATACAAATTAACAATTAATCCCCCTTATTTCCCCTAATTGGATATTATTTAATTTAATATATTACATATAATAAAATAAACTGTGTTTGAGTATATACAATATGATATATAACAATAAGAAACGAAGAACTTTAATGTAAATACCCCAAACTTAGTACAAGATTCAAGTAAAAAATAATCCTGCTTGTCTTAGGGTTTTATACTCAACAAAATACGAGTAGATAATGGACAGGAATTTACTGGAAGAGTCTTTTCCAACGGGGCAATATCACACGGTATCACTCTTGATTATATTGAGCCCAGTAGCCCATATCAAAATGGTTACATTGAAAGATTTAACCGGACTTATTGAACTAAAGTGTTAGATTTGTATCTTTTTAACAACCTAGAGCAAGCAAGGAGAATGACCGAAGAATGGCTAACCAGTTATAACACCGAAAGACCTCATGAAGCATTAAATAATATGACGCCGATTGAGTATAAAACACTAAAACAATCAGCATGATTTTCTATGTCTATTTTGTACTAATTATGGGGTATTTACAAATAAAAGCCCCATTGTTTTAATTTATTAAGATAATGTTTTATTCAAACTTTGAAGTGTCGGTAGCACAAACCCGAAGACGATGACCATCGGGATCATTTCCTACAAATGTGTATCCGAAATCGAGCATTTGGGGTTCAAGTTCAATTTTGACGTTTAGTTTCTTCCATGTCGAATAAATCTCATCTACATCATTTTTTGTTACATCACTAAATGACAACTCAAAACCACCATAATGATTGGGTGCCTTTGGAGTTATTTCATCAGCCCCTTGTAGCCCCAAAATAAAATTATCATTCAATAAAAATACAGCGAAACCAGGATAAGTTTCAACAGGTGGGCGTCCTAGTATTTTTGTGTAAAATTCTGTACTAGTATCGACATCTTTGACATAAACAATAACGCTATTAGGTTTAAACATTTTTTGTTTCCTTTTGGTGATAAAATTTAATTTACTTAATTTTGGTTATCTATATTATGATGTAGCATTGCTGACAACTGTATGTCATATTTAAAATTTAATATAAATTATTTTGTAAACATAAAGCATGAAAATTAATCGTATAATTACTATCATCATGGTATTGCTTCAAAGAGAAAAAATAAGCGGTAAAGAATTAGCAGAAAAATTAAATGTATCATTGCGGACTATTTATCGAGATATACAAGTTATTGAGGGAGCTGGTATACCCATTATTACGTATCAAGGAAGTGCTGGTGGAATAAGTATTTTAAAAAATTATAAAATTAGTAAAGGTTTATTCACTAAAGAAGATGTCATTGTATTATTAAAAGGCCTGAACTTATTATCCTCACCAATTTTAAATGAAGATGAAAATGTGAGAACGCTAGAAAAGATCAAAAGTCTTTTATCAAAACACGATCTCAATCAAGTAAGAAATGATCTAAGCCAACTAACTGTTGATTTATCGCCTTGGCTTTCTAAACAGAATATTAATAATAAAATATCGATCATCAAAGAGGCAATAAATAAACAATTGCGTTTATCTTGTGAGTATATAAAACTGAAAAATAAACAAGATTCTCGTCTAATTGAATCATATAAACTCATTTTCAAAGAAAAAGAGTGGTACTTGCAGGCTTTTTGTTTAAGTAGAAATGATTTTCGGCTATTTAAACTGTCTAAAATGTCTAATATAAAAATCACGAATACCAAATTTATTAAACAAACCACACCTGATGCACTTTCTTCATTCGAAAAAGACATGGAAAAAAGAGTCTTTAAAATAAAATTATTAATAGATAACTCCATTTTAGAACGTATTTTAGATTACTGCGATGAACAAGATCTTCATAAATTAAACGATAAACAATATATTGTGGATTTTAACTTTATTGACGATGATTATAGTTATGGTATTTTGATGAGTTTTGGGCATCAATGTATTTGTTTAGAGCCTGAATATGTTCGTAAAGAAATGATTGAAAGAACGAAAAAGCTAATTAACTCTTATAAAAAAAACGACAATTTATTTCTTTCAAATTATTATCTTAAATAATTTGCTATGTTCTTAGTGCTATCAATAGTACTTAAAGTGTTCATTTATGATTTTACTAATAAAATCAGTTGATAACATTGGTGTTTTATACAATCATCCCCCACAATTACAAAAAAAACCAATAAAATCAATACCTTTTCTGACCGATTTTTTATAAGAAATAAAGCAGTATTTTGTTATAACAATAGGATAGGTTTATTCTGAGGTTGTATTGCAATTAAGGGAAAGTCGCTTACAAGAAATGTGTAATAAGTAATAAAATGCCCTCGTTTAAGTCAAATAAAACAAGGGCATTTATCTAGCCTTTATTTATTAAGCAACACCAGGAATGGTGAAATCCATAATAAGTAATAAAGTTGGTAAAATAAAGATAGATAGAACCGTTGATGCAAAGAAAATGCTTGATGCTTGTTCTTGCTCAACATTCCAATTATAAGCCAAAATAACTGCTGTTGATGCCGTTGGCATTGCCAATAGGAATACTAGCTCTTCAGCCTCCATCCCTGTGATACCAAATAAATATACGGCAATAAGTGCAACAATTGGCGTAATAAAACTTTTCAATACAATATTGACCATTAATGGTTTAGATAATTTCAATTTAACGCCATGAATACCAACACCGACCGCAATAAGCGAAATAAAGTTACAGGCATTTGACATAATATCAAAAGTGTTAAATACAAAATGAGGTAACCATTGAGTTCCATCGGTGACACTAACAATTAGCCCTAAAATCACAGCTAAAAACATCGGTTTCATGAGCGAGTTTTTTACTGCACTAAAGATCATATCGCCGGTGACTTTACCGCCAGATAATTTAGTATCACAGAGTTCTAATAAGAAGATTGTCATTGGAATCAATGATAATGCGACAACAAAATTAGCAATCGCGACCGAAATGGTAGATGCTGCCCCAAGCATCAACGTTAAAAAAGGCACCCCCATTCCGCCCATATTGGGAAAGCAGCAAAGCATTGCATTCATTGCTGTTGATTTTAACTCTTTATGCAAAATGTATTTATTGGTTAAAAAGCAAATTATCCATAAAAATGACATAGTGCAGAAAAAGGCAATCATCCAAATACCATTAAATATTTGCGACGGTTTAGCATGAGAAGTATGCACAAAAAGCAATGCAGGAAAGACAAAGTTTGATACCAGTCCAGATAATAATTTTTTAGAATCCTTCGAAAAAATTCCTTGTTGTACACAGAACCAACCAAGAAAAATTAACAAAAAAACCGGAAGACAAGAACTAACAACTTGTCCAACTGCTGACCAGATTAGATTCATTTTTTTAAAACTCCTAAAATAATATTACTTAAAAGACAAATTCGGTAATGGCCGGTAACTTCAGATTAGAGATTATATTTATAGACCTAGCTAAAATAAGTGATTACAAAATCGCATATATTTTATTACATGCAAAACAGCGTTCTTTTTGTTGTAAATTGTTATTATTAAATGCTATTTCACATTTAGTATGCTTAATAAAAGACATTATTAATATAGGAACCTTTTGTTATATTTCAATGAAAATATAGTAACTTGAAAGCATTATACTGATTCTTATAGACCTTGTGTCAACCAAGATCTTTCGACTGTCTTAAAAAAACAAAAAAACACGAAAATTTGGCTCGATATTTACTAAAAATAGCAATTTATTTCTTTAAAAAACAACAAATAAGTGAAAAAAAATAACAAATGTTAAAGTATGGTAAAAATTAATATTGCACTAAAATTCTTTAAATAACAGTTTTCGTCATACTTTATTTGCTATAAAAACTACTAAAATCAAATTTAATTAATTGATTTAATTTTTTTATATCAAATTACTGCTATAAAGATATTTTGCTGATATTTATATAATGAAGATAAAAAGAGAAAACAATATATAAAAATTTGCTTATTAATAGTCAATTAATAATTAACATAATGTAAATCATTTATGCCACATTGTAAAATGTGTAATCCCATTTAAACTAATTTTAGCTTAAAAAGCTTATTTAGCTTTTTATTTTTATCGATAAACACCATTTTGCCCAAATAGTAATTAAGCGCTATTATTCAATAGCTAGAATAGAGTTTCTTTTTTCATTATAAATGGGCAAGCGGTGTTGTGCCAATATTTACAAGAACAATTAATAGTTGTTGTTGGCTAAAAAATCGCATCATACACTGATGTACCAAATTATATAAATGCTATGATCCCATATTCACAATTGAACTACGAAAACGCCTTAAAGCAATTAAAAAGAACACGGTACCAATTACCAATAACCATGCAAACGAAGTCCAAACTACACTTAAGCCAGCACCTCGATACAATATTGCCTGTCCTAATTCAACAAAATGCGTTGTTGGGGCAAACATCATAATATTTTGCACAATTTCTGGCATACTTTCGCGCGGAGTACTCCCCCCTGATAGCATTTGTAATGGTAACAAAATTAAAATAAGTAACATTGCGAATTGCGCAGTAGATTTTGCTACGGTTGCCATAAAGATACCAAGTGACGTTGTCACAAAAAGATGTAGCGCTGCACCAATCAAAAATAAAGCTACCGAACCAGCAATTGGTACATTTAGCCAACTATGAACAACAAGTAACAACGCTACCCAAGTTGATATTAATACCACAAGTCCCATTGACCATACTTTGGATATCATAATTTCAAAAGGAGTAACAGGCATGGCAAGAAGATGGTCAATCGTACCATGTTCACGCTCTTTCATTAAAGCAGCACCAGTTAAAATAATAGATAATGTTGTCACAATATTGATAATTTCCATGACAGAACCAAACCAAGATCGCGTTAAATTAGGATTAAAGGCGGTATGCACTTGTATATTAACTGGCAAATTTGTTACCTTACTGTAACGGTTGACATATTCAGTCACTTCACCAGTAATAATTTGTGTTATATAACCATTTCCGACAAACGCTTGCCCCATTCTTGTTGCATCAATATTGAGTTGAATTTCTGGATTTTGATTATTTAGCACATCACGCTGAAAATTAGGCGGAATATTTAAAGCAAACGTATAATTATCTGTATCCATACCACGATCGACATCATCCATTGAATATAATTTAACAGGAGTATTAAACATTGGCGGATAAAAGGCTGTAATAATTTGTCTTGATAAGGGTGAGTTATCTTCATCAACAACGGCAATCGAGGCATGATGTAACGAGTCAGAAGTTGCCGTTGCAGCAATATAAATATCAAAGGTAAAGCAATAGGCAATTAATAGCAACATGATAGGATCACGCAATAACCCCCATAACTCTTTAATCCCTAAGCGATAAATATTAATTAAACTTTGCATAATATCTATCCCTCTTGCTTTTTAAGGAGAAAAATACTGGCACCCAATACAATAGGGATTGTGATCAATAAAGCAAATATTGAATTATGCAGATCGATAAAACCAAGCGCTTTATTAAACACACCACGAGCAATAATTAGCATATGCGTTGTTGGATAAACCTCGCCAATATAACGGCCACCGCCTTCTAGAGATGCGACAGGGTTGAGCAATCCTGAAAATTGAATTGCTGGTAACATTGTCCCTACGCAAGTTAAAAAGATAACGGCAATTTGGCTACGGGTGACAGTCGAAGCCAACAAGCCAAAACCCGTTGAAATAATGCAGTAAGCAAATGCAGCTAGGCACAAAGTAAACAAACTTCCTTTTACAGGCACAGCAAAAATGGTGATTGCCATAAATAACAATAATAAAAAGCTAAACATAGAAATAATGATATAAGGCACTTGTTTGCCTAGCAAAAACTCAGCTTTAGTTACTGGTGTTACATATAAATTGATAATCGAACCCATCTCTTTTTCACGCACGACCGATAAAGCTGCCAGCATTGATGGAATCATTAATAATAAAATAGGTATTACCGCCGGCACCATAGAAGGTAAGCTTTTAATATCAGGATTATAACGGTATCTTGTTTCTATATTTGCCAAGCTAGTTGAGGATTTTCCTGTTACTTCTTTTACTTTTTCACTTAACCAAGCAAGATGCATGCCTTGCACATAGCCTTTGATTGTTTCGGCACGTAGTGGCATTGCCCCATCAATCCAAATGGCAATATCAACGGGATCGCCTCGTTGTATGTCACGACCAAAATTTGGTGGAATTTCAATCGCTAAAGCAATGTCATTACTGCGCAACCGCGCATCCATATCGTTATAATCAGTGATAGGTGCCCTTTCAATAAAATAACGTTTAGAGCCTGACAAATTTAGAGTATAATTTTGGCTGATTACACTTTGATCGCGATCAAGCACAGCAAAACGCAGATCTTCAACATCCATCGTAATGCCATATCCCATAACCAACATTAAAATTGCTGAGCCTAATAACGCTAATAATGCTCGCAAAGGATCACGAGATAATTCAAGAGTCTCACGCCATAGACAACCTATCATACGGGTAAGACTAAATCCTTGAAGGTGATGATTTAGTATGGTTTTTGTTGCTTGATTGAGTATTTCTTTTGGCGGTTCAACAGAGCGTTCTTCTGCATTACTATCATCAGCCCCTGCATCAACAAGATAACGAATAAAGGCCGCCTCTAATGTTTTAGCATTTTTGGAGCTGATAATGTTATCTGGCGTATCACTTGCTAATACTTTACCCGCATGCATTAATGAAATTCGATCGCATCTTGCGGCCTCATTCATAAAGTGAGTTGTGATAAATACCGTTACTTTATCTTTTCTAGAAAGTTCGATAATTAAACGCCAAAAATCATCGCGAGCAATGGGGTCAACGCCTGATGTTGGTTCATCAAGGATAAGAATTTGCGGATTATGCACAACGGCAACTGACAATGAAAGCCGTTGCTTTACCCCTAAAGGTAAACTATCGGGCAGATTTTGTGCGTCTTGTTCTAAACCAAAACGTTTCAGTAATTCTTCAACGCGAGCGGAAATTTTACTTTCTTCAATACCAAACAGACGCGCATGTAGAACTAAATTTTGTTTGACTGTTAACTCACTATATAAAGAAAATGCTTGAGACATATATCCTAAATGACGCCTAACATTAATATCACTGGCATCAACCGGTTTACCAAATAACCATGCCTCACCTGATGAAATCGGTAATAAACCCGTTAACATTTTCATGGTGGTTGATTTACCACAGCCATTTGAGCCTAAAAAACCAAATATTTCACCTTGTTTAATTGAAAAATTAACATGATCAACTGCAATAAAATTACCAAACTGTTTAGTTAAATCTTTTGCTTCTATGGCTGTTTGCAAATCTTTATTAAGATCTAAAGGTGGAATTTCGACAGTTTGATAACCTTGTCTAGCGTTTTCTGGCATGAGCTGAATAAATGCATCATCTAAATTATTTTTTCCTGTTTTAGCTAGTAATGATTTTGGTGTGCCAGTTTCAAGAATTTTACCGCCATACATCGCAACTAACCAATCAAAGTTTTGGGCTTCATCCATATAGGCGGTTGCCACAATCACACTCATTTGCGGTCTTTGTTTACGAATTTTGTTAATTAACTGCCAAAATTGGGCTCTGGAAAGTGGATCAACCCCCGTTGTGGGTTCATCAAGAATTAACAAATCCGGATCATGAATTAACGCAGAACATAAGCTAACCTTTTGCTTCATACCACCAGATAGTCGCCCTGCCGGTCTTGATAAAAATGGATATAATCCAGTACTACGCGTTAATTCATCAATACGGCGACGACGCTCAACCGCATCATTACCAAACAAACGAGCAAAAAATTGCAAATTTTCTTCAACAGATAAAGTCGGATAAAGGTTTTTACCTAACCCTTGAGGCATATAAGCAATGCGTGTACAAACATTTTTACGGTGCGACTTATCTTTCATATCTCCATCTAAAACATACACTAATCCTTCTTGAATAACATGCGCACCAGCGATCAGCGATAATAAACTCGATTTACCCACGCCATCAGGCCCAATAAAGCCCACCATGCATCGAGGTGGAATGGCTAAATTAATATTATTGAGCGCACAATTTTTTTTGTAATGCAGTGTGACATTGCTTACTTTTACCACTGCATCATCAATGGATTTAGCTTCGTTTAATAAAACCAAATTTTTATTGTCTGAATCTGACATTTGCTATCTCCAATTATTCGGTTGGACATTTTGCAATATCAGATAAACCAGCAGGCCATGGCGTTTTAGGGTCAAGTTTAACCCAAGCCACACCTGGTAAACCAGTTTTAACTTGAGTAATATAGCATTTTAATAATTCAGGGCTTAATTGTGCTTTAACTCTAAACATCAATTTTTGACGTTCATCTTTTGTTTCAACGGTTTTTGGCGTAAATTGGGCAACGCTTGAAACAAACGAAATTTTAGCTGAAATCGCTTTATCTGGTAACGCATCTAAAATAAGCCTGACTTCATCACCAATAGCCACCTTACCCGCAACAGTTTCAGGTAAAAAGAAAGTTAAATAAACATCATATAAATTAACTAAATTTAGTACTTTACCACCCGATGGTAAAACTTCACCTAACTGAGCAATACGATATTGGATACGACCATCAACAGGCGCTATTAAAGTACTATCATCAATATCAGCTTGAATTTGTCTTATATTAGCGCTGGCAACATTAATAGCGGCTTTAGCACTATCAACACCGGCCTTAGCAACAGCAATAGCAGCATCTGCCGCTGTAACTTGAGATTTTGCTGAATCTAACGCTGCTTTAGCACTATTAAATTTAGCGGTATCATCATCAAATTGTTGGATGGACAATGCACCTTTTTGATAAAGCGCAGTAGTTCTCTGTAAATGTTTAGATGCAATATCTAAGTCACTTTCACGTTGACTTACACCGGATTGAGCGGAGACTTTATCGCTCATTTTTAATTCAACTTGTGATTGAGCACTAGCCTCATTACTGATTGCTTGCCCATATTGCGCTTGTGCTTCGTTTAATTGTGCCTGTAAGGTGTCAGTCTGCATAACCACAAGTGGTTGGCCAGCTTTAACAAAATCGCCTTCATCAACATTAATTTTTTCAATTCTACCAGCTAATTTAGCTGAAATATTAATTTCGGTTGCTTCAATGCGTCCATTACCACTAGCAAAATTCGAACCATAGCCATCTGTCTTCAATTGTTGCCATAAAATAAAAATAATAGCAATAATAACAACTGCAATAACAATCCATTTCCTGCTTATATTTTTCATATAATACCTTATTTTTTAAAACGATTTATGGAAAATCTTAACGAAATAACAAATCGTTAAAGGTTATTTGACTGTATTGGTTAGATAGTATCAAATGTTTATGGCAAATAATATCTGTTCATAAAACAATCGCAATAAAAGCTAAAAAATTAAGCAGGATGGTTTTATATTTTATTTATAGATTTGAAATTAATAACATCACTATATTATGCAATAAAGCTGATATGCTCATTACAACTTGATAAGTTATTTATAATAAATGACTTATTATTTTATATTTTCAAATAATTTATTAACAATATAAGGATGTAAAATAGCAACGGGTAACATATATAATTTCCCCCAAATATTGTGATTTTTAACTGATGCAATTAAATATACTGTATTTTTACTTATGTCATTACCTTTATCTACAACACGAATACAAACACATACATCTAAATGGCAATCTTTTACAACTAATGTCAGTTTATCGTTGGTTTCCTCTGTTATGGTAAAAAAATCAGCCATATTGATTTCGTCTGGTTGATGCTTATTTTCCGCAGAACTATCAAATCCATTAATCGCTTTGACACCGATTAATTTCACTAAACAATCCCTTATTTTAAAAAGTATTTTTAGCCATCTAGGTTGATAAGATGTCATCATTTTATAAGCTTCATAGGCTGTCAATTTTTTAGAAATATCTTTTTTTTGACAATCTAAATAATCAATTTCTTCTGCAATAAAGCTTACATTATCAGGTAATGTTTGCCGTACTTTTATGATATTGTTTTGTTTATTTTTCATATAATTATTCCCCTTCCTCCTATTATATAAAATGCTTATCTAAAACATGAATAAAAGTCATAAAAAACACCACATTCAACAAATTTAGCAGTCAATTTAACTCATAATCAGCTAACTATACATTAGTTAATGTACATATTGAATACTATCAAAACATAAAACATTAATTGAAACAAAGTGGTTAGTTGTATGCAAAAAATAATGTAAATGGTATGCTTATAACATTATTAAAAGTATATCTTCGATTTGTCATTTAAAGGTGCATTTATGACGCTACCATCTTTTTTAACACTATATAATGAATTAATTTCAACACCTACAATTAGTAACGTTACTAATGAGGAATTAGATTATTCTAACAAACCACTTATCGATAAGTTAGCCAGTTGGTTTGAAGATTTAGGTTTTGTTATTGATATCCAACCCGTTCCTAATACTCGCCATAAATATAATATGTTAGCTACTTATTCAAACAGCGAAAATAAAACACAAGGCGGGTTATTGTTAAGTGGACACAGTGATACTGTTCCGTTTGACGATGGGCAGTGGACTAAAGATCCTTTTAAACTAACCGAAGAAAATAATAAGCTGTATGGACTTGGTACCGCCGATATGAAAGGATTTTTTGCCTTTATTTTAGATGCTCTGCGTGATATTGATCTTAAAAAGTTAACTAAACCCATTTATATCCTTGTCACTGCCGATGAAGAAACATCAATGGCTGGTGCGGCATTTTTTGCTAGGAATACCAAGCTATTGCCTGACTGCACTATCATTGGTGAACCAACATCGTTAATCCCAATTCGTGCGCATAAAGGATTTATCTCTAATTCCATTAAAGTAATTGGTAAATCAGGACATTCGAGCGATCCCGATAAAGGTATTAACGCTATCGAAGTGATGAATTTAGTCATTGAACGCTTGTTAGTACTAAAACAAAAATTTAAAGAACAATATCATAATGACGGGTTCAGCGTACCTTACCCTACCCTAAATTTAGGTGTTATTCATGGTGGCGATGCAGCCAATCGTATTTGTGGTTGTTGTGAGCTTGTGATTGATATTCGTGTATTGCCCGATAACAATGTTGATTCACTTTATCATGCGCTTTGTGAAGCACTACAACCCGTTATGGATAAATACCCAAATCGAATCGAGATACAGTATGAAGTTGCGCCAATTCCGGGATACGAATGTAAAAAAGATCATCCGGCATTACAGCATATTGAAAAATTAGTCGGTCATAGTGCCGAAACGGTTAACTATAGCACCGAAGCACCATACTTAAATCAAATCTCGCCGACCATTGTATTAGGGCCGGGATCAATCGAACAAGCACATCAACCGGATGAGTTTATTTCCATGGACTTTTTAAAACCAACCAAAGTAGCTATAGAAAGGCTAATTAAGGATTTTTGTCTTTAGTCAATTATCTCAATCCGCCGATAACTTCGGCGAAGTTTAATAAAAAAATTTGATTAATTAAACGTGAAAGGATGCAAAATCGGTAGCGATTTCAGTATTAACAAAGACACTTTTTGCTTCATTAACTAACTTTTTATTATCATTCAAACTATATCTAGGGCTTATATGAGTCATAATAAGCCGCTTGGCCTTGGCTTGTTTGGCAATGGTTGCGGCATGAATGGTTGTAGAATGCCCACGTTCGAGTGCTTTATCTTTTAGTGCGTTTTCTTGTGTTGCTTCATGAACAAGCAAATCCACATCATTAGCAAGCTCAATCGATGCTTGACAAGGTATGGTATCACCTAAAATAGCCAGCTTTTTGCCTTTTTTTACTTTACTTTGATAATCAACTCCACGAATAATGCGCCCATCATCTAAAGTTACCGTTTTACCTTTTTTTAGATCACTATAATAAGAACCAGCCTGAATATTAGCTTGCTTTAATTTATCGATATCAAGCTGAGCTGGTAGATCTTTTTCAATAATACGATAACCAAAACACGGCACACGATGTTTTAGCAGTTTAGCTTCAACTTGAAACTGATTATCTTCAAAAACAATGCCATTTTCTTCAAGTTCAATAATATTGAGCGGATAGGTTAACCAAGAATAGCTAATTTCAATAACTGTTTCGACAAGCTGTTTAATTCCTTTCGGAGCAATCAATGTTAAAGGTGATTGATTTTGCATCAAAGAACGGGATGTTAAAACACCCGGTAGCCCAAATACATGATCACCATGTAAATGCGTTAAAAAAATGATCTCAAGTTTAGCAAGGCTAAATTTGGCTTTTTGCATTTGCATCTGAGTTGTCTCGCCACAATCAAAAAGCCATAACTTACCCCTCTCTTGTCTCAGATCAAGTACCATACTACTTACATTGCGCTCTGCTGTTGGGGAACCAGCACTTGTCCCTAAGAAAGTTAAATTCATAAAGATTTAAACATTTTTACGCTCAATAGTTTGCTCACCCCAGAACAACTTATCGGCTTTGGTTTTAGAAAACGCGAGTTTCAACACTTCATCACTACCTTCCGACCAAATTTGTTCGGCAAGTTTTTCATCATGGTTAGCTAGCTCAAAAATCGCCTCTGCAATTTCAATCGAGGTTTCACGAACAGAAGCCCAAGATTTAATATCATGTATTTCTTTTTTATCGATGTTCATTTTGCTACTCCTTTGGATTGAATTAGATGTAAAATAAACCTATTTATTGCAAAATACAATAGGCTCTATACGTTATGATAACAATTATTTCTCCAGCAAAAACTTTGGATTACCAATCACCATTATTAACCCAAAATCATACATTACCTCAATTTATTAACTCAACTAAAATACTCATTGAAGATTGCCAAAAATTAAGTATTGAGAATTTGGCTAATTTAATGTCTATTAGCGAAAAATTAGCCGAACTCAATTATGAACGATTCAAAAATTGGCATAGTGATTTTAATCTTGAAAATGCAAGACAAGCCATACTTGCTTTTAAAGGTGATGTTTACGAAGGATTACATGTTGAAGATTTTACTGATAAAGATCTACAGTTTGCACAATCTCATTTAAGAATATTATCAGGTCTTTATGGTATTTTAAGACCACTTGACCTAATTCAACCTTATCGTTTAGAAATGGGGATCCGCTTAAAAAATGGCGATAATACTAATCTTTATCAATTTTGGGGCGATAAATTAACTCAACACCTTAATAGCGAATTAGCCAAATCATCACATCGCACATTAATCAATTTAGCCTCAAACGAATATTTCAAAGCGATCAAACCAAAACAATTAAACGCAACTATTATTCAGCCCATCTTTTTAGATCAAAGCAAAGATACTTATAAAGTTATCAGTTTTTATGCTAAAAAAGCACGCGGACTGATGAGTCGATACATTATAAAAAATTGCATTGAAAAGAGTGACGATATTAAAAGTTTTAATCTAGAAGGCTATCAATTTGATTCAAAACGCTCAACTGACTTAGAATGGTACTTCATACGCAATCATCAATAACATAATAACAATGGAATTTCTTACTACATTATGGGCGCAGTTTTTATCTACCCTGCCCCTTTTTATGCTAATTTTATTGGGTTTTTTAGCGGTTAAACTAGGTCGTTGGCAAAAAACAGTCACCGATAGCTTAACCAAATTTACCTTTTATATTGCATTTCCCATCATGCTGTTTCAGATCATGAGCCATTTTTCTGAACATTCGCAAATCGATATAAAACTGTTATTCGTCTTTTTTGGTGGATCCTTTATCGTATTTGCAATTGGCTGCTTAATTGCATCAAAAATATTTAAGTTAAATGGCTCAGAAAGCACAATATTTGCTATGGGTAGTATTTACACCAATACAGTGTTTGTTGGTATTCCTATTATTAAAATGTTATTAGGCGATGATGCCATCCCCATTGTTGCCATTGTCGTTATCTTTAATGCATTAATTTTATGGACGCTTGCGACGGTTTCTATTGAATTTGTGCAAATGGGGAAATTTTCAACTAAAGGGATTGTTAAAGCCTTTAAAAATGTTTCAAAAAATCCCATTATTATTGGAATTTTTACAGGCATTGTAGTGAATTTTATTGGTTTACCGTTACCTAACTTTATCGATAAATCAACCAAAATGGTGAGTGAGATGACCGCCCCTCTTTCATTAATTGTTCTAGGAATGGGACTGGCTGAATATAAAATTTGCGATAAACTTTTAATTACAACAGCTATCTGTGCATTAAAATTGACAGTGTTACCTGTTGTTACTTATATTTTAGGCAAACTTATCGGACTACCAACTTTAGAATTGCAAGTGGTGGTATTACTCAGTTCAGTTTCAATTGCGATAAATTGTTATATGATGGCAAGGCAGTTTGAAGTGTTGCAAGGCCCTATTGCTTCTAGTTTGCTAATATCAACGACGCTGTCTTCTATCACAACGCCATTGATTTTATCTATTATGTTGCAGTTACCTTTTGCTTAATATTGATTGAGTATCATTTAATACGTTTAAACTTATTATGCAAAATTAAGGCAAAAATAATAACTGTACAACCAATTAAAAATCTTCCCCAATCAATGGATTGATGCCAAATCACCGCATTCACCAAAATCCCTGTTGGGATAACCGCATTATTCATAATAGCCAAAGTGCCCGAATCCACTTTGGTTGCACCATAATTCCATAAAAAGTAACACACACCAGAAGCCACTATTCCAAGCCAAATAATAATTCCCCATTGCAAACTAGTTGTTGGTAATTTTGATGCATCACCAAACAACAGCCAGCCTAAAATAGCAACAACCACAGCCCCTAAATAAACCCACGCAAAAGCTTGATGTTGGGGCATTGGATAAACTTCCATAATCCTTTTATATCCTACTTGACCTAATGCAAAAACGATATTAGCACCCTGGATCAATAAAAAACCAATAATAAAATTAGCACTAATATGATCATAGCGAATAATAGCTGCGCCAATTACCGCAATAATTGCCATTAAAAGATAGCTAAGCCTTAATGGATGATGCTGCAATAAATCATAAATAACTGTGACATAAATTGGTGTAAAAATAGTAAATAACAGGACTTCAGGCACCAAAATATATTGAAAAGAATTATAATAAAAAAAGTACATAATCCCTAATTGACATGCCCCCACTCCCATTAAAAGCAACATCTGCTTAAAACGAATATTTTTAAAACGTAAAAATGGAATAAAAGTCATAAAGGCAAATAGCACTCGCATTACAACAGCAAACCAAGCATCAACTTGTCCACTTAAATAAACCGCAATAAAACTAAATGAGAATGACCAAATAATTGTCACAAAAATAAGATAAAGCATAATTGATGAATATAAAAAATAACTAGATATAGATCGTATCAATTGGCTTAACACTTGTAAACTTTATATCATAAAAATTGATTACTATGATAAAATAATTGACAATCTGTAGGGATTGCTAGCGCTATATACAGTAATTTGAGAAACCATGGTAATGAACATGCATAAAAAACAATTCAATAAATAAAATTAAAATGTTATAGATAAAAATTAACTAACGTAGCCTCTTTGGTGAAAATCCAAAACGTTGTTTAAAGTAAAAAGCAAAACGAGAGCCTGATTCATATCCCACTTCTTGGGCAATTTGTAGGATCGTTTTTTGGGTAGTTTGTAACAGCATTAAACCAAAATTCATTCTTATATCTAAGATAATTTTGGATAAATTATATCCTTCTAAAGCAAGATGTCGCCGTAAAGTTGATTCGCTCATAGCAAATTGTTTAGCAATTTCTGCTGCCTGCCACTTTTTGTCTGGCTGCTGGTTAATAATTTCGCGAATTTTTTGGCTAATTTTCGGGTTATTATTCAGGGGAAAATACACACCAAATGCAGATAATCTGATTAATAATTCAATAAATAAATGTTTAACAAGATTAGAATTGCATTGATTATGTTTCAATAATTCTGTTTTAATCTGTATTAATCGAGTAATAAAAGTTTCAGGTAATATTGTTTCAACTTTAATTTTTTTAAGAATTTGACTACTCTGATAAAGATGAGATAAAGCAAATTGGTCTAGTAACTGTGCATGCCAAGAATAACAGATGGCTTGATAATCCTTATCATCAATATAAAAATTATTGATATTCATTAAATTACCTGCTGGAATTAGGACTAATTGACCTGTTTTTACCTTAAAATATTCGCCCTCACATTCAATCTGTTTTTCGCCATTTATGACATAGACAATCATTGGATCATTGCTTTGAATCTGCTTTAGGGTTTGATTACAACGTTGTGTTATATAAGTCACTCGACCAATTGAAGCAAAATCCATAATCCTAATAGCCTATTAACCAATATCAACGTGAGTAGGAGTAAATCATATCTGCCTTCGCTATTTGATGCGAATTAGCAATAAAACCAATTAGAGCTGGTGTGGTTTGTTCATCAACCTCAATGTGATCAATGTCTAGTGCATAAAGTGTAAATTGATATCGATGAGTCGAATTTAGCGGAGGACATGGACCACCGTAATTTATCACGCCAAAATCATTACGTACTAACCTACTTCCTTTAGGTAATAAATTGGGATTATTTCCTGCTGATTGTTTAATAAACGACGTTTGTACAGGAATATTAACAATCACCCAATGCCACCAACCAGAACCCGTTGGTGCATCAGGATCATACATAGTTAATACTAAACTTTTTGTCGCTTTGGGTAGATTTTGCCATGAAATTTGCGGGGATATATTTTCGCCTTGGCAACCAAATTGATTGGATATAAATCGAGCAGTAAACCCGCTATCGACAAGATCAGTGCTAGTTAATTGTAATTGTGCCGCATAACTGCAACTTGTACTCAATAATAATGTACTATAAATAATGGTTTTCGCTTTGTAAAAAATACGCATGTTAGCCTCTTTTGACTATTAAATAAAAGCCATCATAAGGAATTTTCAATCTATAATCAGCACAAATTAGCTTAAATATGACACAAATTCGATTAATATTATCATTCTCTTGCGACTAATACTCGTTCAACAGTATCAACAATGGCTTGAGTTTGTGAGTCAATTTCAATGTTGACTTTGTCCTATACTTTTTTTCATCTAAAGTTGATACCAAACCTTTACCTTTACTTAAGAATGAAACGAAACAACAAACTAAAGACTATTTATTCGTTGGTATCGATGATTTTTCACGTAAGCTCTATGCGATCATTTACTCCGATAAATCCCAATTTAGCTCAGCACTATTTTTTACAAAATGATGTGTTAGCCCAATGTCCTTATACCATTGAATGTATTTATTCCGATAATGGGCGTGAATATCAAGATACATGTGAATACCTATTTGTTAAAACATGTAATAATCATCCTATCAATCAAAAATTTACAAAACCTGCCTGCCAGCAAACGAATAGAAAAGCAGAAAGAGTCATACGAACTTTAATGGCGATGTGGCATAATCTGCAAATATTCGAAGATTCAAAAGATAGACAACAAAAACTTAAGCGATTTATTAACTATTATAATATGGTTAAACCGCATAAAGCGATTTCAGAGAAAACGTCTTATGAGTTTTAGAGGATTATGTTAATTATGAAGTGTAAACATCACGAAATTTTCCTATACTTTACAATATATTAATAATTAAATTAAATATCCCCTTCTTAAATGCCGTTATCTAAAACAAAGATCCTCAAAAATGATTAATTATGGCATAATGTGCGCCAATTCATATTTTAGCGACTTCACTCAAAAGCTAATGATTACTTTTGAATGAAACGCATTTTAAAGAGAGTTAATTTTCGTGTTAAGTACAAATAACATCACAATGCAATTTGGCAGTAAACCATTATTTGAAAACATCTCGGTTAAATTTGGCAACGGTAATCGTTATGGTCTAATCGGTGCTAATGGCAGTGGTAAATCCACCTTTATGAAAATCATTGGTGGCGATCTCGTGCCTACATCGGGTAATGTGGCTTTAGATCCACATGAAAGACTCGGGAAATTACGCCAAGATCAGTTTGCTTTTGAAGAATTTACCGTCCTTGATACCGTAATTATGGGACATACTGAATTATGGCAGATCAAGCAAGAACGGGATCGCATCTATTCACTCCCTGAAATGAGTGAAGAAGATGGCTTTAAAGTTGCTGATTTAGAAACCCAATATGCTGAAATGGATGGTTACAGTGCCGAATCTCGGGCTGGCGAATTATTATTAGGTGTTGGTATTCCAATTGAGCAACATTATGGATTAATGAGCGAAATCGCACCAGGTTGGAAGTTACGGGTATTATTAGCCCAAGCCCTATTTTCAAATCCAGATATCTTATTACTCGATGAACCAACCAATAACTTAGATATTGATACAATCCGCTGGCTTGAAGATACCTTAAATCAACGCGAAAGTACTATGATCATTATTTCGCATGATCGCCATTTTTTGAATATGGTCTGTACTCATATGGCAGATTTAGATTATGGTGAATTGCGTATCTATCCGGGTAACTACGACGATTATATGACTGCATCAACGCAAGCGAGAGAACGTTTGTTAGCCGATAATGCCAAAAAGAAAGCACAAATTAGTGAACTACAATCGTTTGTTAGTCGCTTTAGTGCCAATGCATCAAAATCCAAACAAGCAACATCACGCGCAAGGCAAATTGAAAAAATCAAACTTGAAGAAGTCAAAGCTTCTAGTCGGCAAAATCCTTTTATTCGTTTTGAGCAAGATAAAAAGCTATTTCGTAATGCGCTTGTTGTTGAAGACCTTACCAAAGGATTTGACAATGGTCCTCTTTTTAAAAATCTTAAGCTCATGGTTGAAGTGGGCGAAAAAGTAGCTATTTTAGGGACTAATGGTATTGGTAAAACCACATTATTAAAAACGCTAATGGGTGAACTGACTCCTGAGCAAGGCGATATAAAATGGTCTGAAAACGCAAATATTGGTTATTATGCGCAGGATCATGAATACGAATTTGAAGGTGACTTAACGGTATTTGACTGGATGAGCCAATGGAAACAACCAAACGACGATGAACAAGCCGTACGTAGTATTCTAGGTCGATTATTATTTTCACAAGACGATATTAAAAAACAAGTTAAGGTCTTATCTGGTGGTGAAAAAGGACGCATGTTATTTGGTAAATTGATGATGCAACGCCCTAATATTATTGTTATGGACGAACCAACTAACCATTTAGATATGGAATCTATCGAATCACTCAATATGGCATTAGAGCTTTATCAGGGCACACTATTTTTTGTTTCGCACGACCGTGAATTTGTTAGCTCACTAGCAACACGCATTGTTGAAATCACCCCAGAAAAAGTAATTGATTATACGGGTAATTATGAAGATTACTTGCGTAGTCAAGGAATTGAATGATACGTTTAGAATAAACATATCAATTGATAACAAAAAGCCATTGACTAATGTGGCTTTTTGTCTAACTGAAAATAATTCAAATAATTAAATTAAAAATCTAACTCATCCCACCAAATATCAATAAGTGGACTAGCTTTAACATTTTTCAGACCATGAGTTTCCAGCCATTTTGTGACAATGTCACGATGTTCTTCAGTACAATTCCCTAATTTTTGGGTGCAAATAATCCCTTTCCAATTTAAATAACCGCTGCCCTCATAAGCTAAACCATTGGGTTGAATGGCTTCAAGAATAAACTGATCAACGATATTATCTAAAGTCTCTTCGCTTGTGCCTTCGTCAAAAGACCAACTAACCGTAAAGCCTAACTCTTTAAACTCTTCAATGTGTAATTTTTTTCGTAAACGTCTGCTGCGATTTACCATAATAGTTTCCTTCTACATTATTAAATATTAATTAGGTTGTTTATTTTTAGTGTGATTATGTCGGCTTGATGATTTCACACCATTTTGATTGAACTGCGGCGATCGATTTGAGTTTGCACTTCCTCTTTTTGGGGGTACTCGCCTTTGTGATGATTTTTTTATCGGTTCAGCTTTAATTTTAGGATCAACTTCAAAACCTTGAGTTGTTAATTCTGGAATCGTTTTTTTAATTAACTTTTCAATCGCTTTTAATTGAGGAAGCTCATCAATGCATACCAGCGAAATAGCCTGCCCTTCATTTTGAGCTCGTCCTGTTCGTCCAATGCGATGCACATAATCTTCTGCCACTTGCGGAAGTTCATAATTCACCACATAAGGAAGTAACTCAATATCAAGACCGCGAGCGGCAATATCGGTTGCCACTAATGCTCTAATTTGTCCACTTTTAAAATCTGCCAAAGCTTTAGTGCGTGCGCCTTGGCTCTTATTGCCATGAATGGCTGCCGCTTTTATACCATCTTTAGTCAACTGTTCAGCTAAGTGATTCGCACCATATTTAGTGCGAGTAAAGACCAACACCTGTTGCCATTGATTTTTACCAATTAAATAAGACAACAATTCACGCTTACGACGTTTATCAACCCGATGCACATATTGGGTGATCTGCTCTGAAGCGCTATTGGTTTTCGCAACAGCAACCAATTCAGGGGCATGTAAAATCGATTGCGCTAATACTTTTATTTCATCAGAAAAAGTTGCCGAAAACATCAAATTTTGGCGTTTTTTAGGTAATTTAGCAATCACGCGGCGAATATCATGAATAAAGCCCATATCTAACATGCGATCAGCTTCATCCAATACTAGCATTTTAATCGTTGAAAGATCCACGGCATTTTGTTGCACTAAATCGAGTAATCGTCCTGGTGTTGCAATCAAGACATCCACACCACCACGTAGTTTCATCATTTGCGGATTAATACTTACCCCACCAAATACTACCAACGACCGAATGGGTAAATAACGGCTATACTCACGAATATTTTCGCCAATTTGTGCAGCAAGCTCACGAGTCGGCGCTAAAATCAATGCATATAAAGGACGTTTGCCTTTTTTCGCCTCAAGTTTATTGGTTGTTTGGGCTTGCTGTTCTACCCATTTTTGCAAAATGGGTAAACCAAAACCTGCCGTTTTACCTGTACCGGTTTGCGCACTTGCCATAAGATCTTTACCGGATAAAATGACGGGAATAGCTTGCTGTTGGATGGGAGTTGGGTCTGTATAGTTTTGTTCTTGAATTGCTTTTAAAATCTCAGCGTCTAAGCCAAGAGAGTCAAATGACATGAAATGATTCCTAAATAAATAAAAAGTGGATTGTCCGCTTACATTATAAAGCAATTCCATAATATTTTCTGTTTATTTTGTTATTGTCTATCTTCAATAATAAAATTTACTGTTTATTTTACAACCAGAGACTAAAGTTAGAGTCATATTAGTAAATATAATTTCACAATAGACTGCTTCATTTTATCCAACATTTTTAGCACCTTATAACAGCCTTATTGTTGGATTATATATGCATTTAAAATTTAACCGAATTAAAAATGTATTAATAGCCTAACTTTTATCACTTTTAGCCTTAACAGTTTTGCCAAAGATGATATCACCTTTGCAAACTTTCGTGACATTCGTGATTTGAACCCTCATCTTTATAGTGGCGAAATGTGGGCTCAAAATATGATTTTTGAGTCACTTCAACTAAACTATCTGCTCAATATCTGGTTTTTATGCTACCTAAAACATTGATCAGATAGTTTATATAAAAAACACTCAAGAAGTCATCCATAACATGTTTGTTATTGGATAAACTAATTGCTTAATTATATATTGCCTAAAAGCTATATCCATACAGTTTAGATCGTTAAATTATAGCTATGGTTTAATAAATTTATGATTTGTTCAAATGATATCGAACCGTCGAGCATTATTGTGATCCAATGATTTTTATTCATATGGTAAGCCGGTAATAAACCTGAACTATTTTTTATTATAGAAATCAATTCTGGATCGGATTTCACATCAATTATCTCTACCATATCATTAGATCCAAAACCTAATTTATTTTTCTCAACTGACATAATTAAACCAAACCATTTACCATTACGTTTATGCCGAAGTACTTTATAATCAGGAAATTTTTTAAAAGGCTGATCAACTTGAACTTCATTTAAAGTTTGTGCATATTCTATTAATCTATTTTTCAGTCTCATAGTTATTTCCTTTTTCGATTCACTAAATCTAAAGTTATAAACAGTTTGTTTAACCCTACAAACTACACTAACTCGTAGCCGATTTTTAAATTTTTCGATAGGATAAAATCTTTCTTAAAAATTATAAATACAATTACACTAACTATTTCAATTTTTTAAAGTAAAGAAAGAAAAAGATAATATAGATGTAATCGATAATCTGCTTATTGTTTTTGACAAATATTATCAATGGATAACGTTGCAGGTACAATGCGATCATCAGTGAATTGAAAGCGGAACAAGAAGCTAATATCATAAGCACGTAACACATCAATCACGTCTTGCTTATCACAAAATTGTGCATTTAGACCAAGCCTAATGCCTTTGATAATATCTTCCATTGATGCACTTTAGCTATCAGTTGGCATATTGTATTCAAAAACAACGTTATTAAGGTTATAAAAAATATTAGTGACTTCGTAACCCGCTTCGACTTTAACGGGAAATGTTCCACCTTCGCCTAATATCGATCTTTTAGCACTATCCGCAAAGGCTTTAGTTATATTTGCTGACGGAGGCAATTCGGCACTATACGCACTCGAAATCATAAAAAAAGCAGAAACTAGCGCAGCCAATTTTATTCGTTTTTTCACTTCAAGATTCCTTACATTTAATCTTAATCAAGTTATATTATTTTAATGGCATTATTGATTTCGATAAGCCTAAATATGTTGTTATTTTATACAAAAAATCAGATAAAAATAACACAGAATAAAATATTCATCAAAACAGCAATTATCTAAAATCGACACAATCAAAAAAGGCAACCCAATGGCTGCCTTTAATCGTTTTAAGTGACTAAAATCACTTTTTATTTGGATGAGGATCTTTAACTGAATCACCCTGCCCAGACATAATATACCAACCATTTTTGCTATGCGGCTTTTTATTATGATCAGGGCAAGGAGGTAACGATTTTTTGCTTTGATTTGAATATATATAGCCGCAGTCGGCACACTTATAAGTACCAGCCGAAACATCACTACCATATGGAGCAAATTTTTGTACCATGATAAGTTTCCTCCTGATAAAATTGGCGATAAGCCCAATTGCTTATCAATGTATATATAAGCGCTGATTTAAGAAAAAAGCAAGTATAATTTTTCAACAAAAAATCAATGAAATTGTTATTTTTATCACACAAAAAACCGTCAGTAAAGATATTGATTTTATTTAAGTTTTTGTATTGTTTTTTAAATAAAATCAATCCCTTTGATATTGCTATTGTTTTGAAAAATTGGGCTCTTGGGGTGTTTAAAATAGCGTTACTTTTGTTTTAACACAAAGCAAACCAACCATCTTAATACCTTAATAATAAACAGTATGCCATATGCCAAGCCACTTATAACAGGAAATAAAAATGCACATAAAAAGACAAAAAGTTCATTTAAACCAAAATTGTCAGCCACAGCACTAAAGTAAACAGCTCCCCCCCAAAAAATACAAAAAAGTTCGCTGAAAAATAGCCCTAAAAAAGAAGTAAATTGGCAGGTATTTGGCTCAGTAAACAGTTTTATCAACATCAAAACAAATAAAACAACTTCGATCAATAAGGTTAAACCTAAAAACAAATAAATAATAGGAAAGTAAATATTTGAATAAGAATCAAACTTAATAGTCGCCAATATAAGAATAATCATAAACAAATAACAAATAGCAAAGGCTATAAGCAAGGGACGAATGTTTAGCACTTTTTGGAACATATATTTTGTTACTAATTTCAATTAGCACTCCTTTTCATATCAGTATAGTGTATTTATCTAAAGAATAATGCAACACAATAACTACAAATTCAACAATCAATTAATAGGTTATGCAAAAATCACTTAAATTTGAGACATTGATGGGATCTACATTAGATAATCCCTTGATTTTACTAAAAATAACAAAACAAAAAATTCAATAAAATCAATACCTTTCCTGACTGATTTTTTATCACTATTGTGTTAAAAAACGGTCCACTTATAAATTTACCATAAAATATCCAATACTTTTAAAAACCTTAATAAAATCTTATTTTTATACTTGACGTTATTGATGACATTGGCATAATTACACGTTCAATGTTTTATCAGGATCTATCCATGAAATATAAAATAATCAGCCTTAGTATTGTCATTTTAGCTTGGATGAGTGCTTTACCCACAGCTCAAGCCGACGAAATAACTTGTCCAAGCTCAGTAACAATTAAATCCGCTCATTTAGATATTAATAACCTGCCTAACGATTGGGCGGTTTCTGAAAAGAAAGATGCATTATTATTGCTTGATGGCGTTGGCGTCTATTCCGATAATCCCGCTAAAAAAATCCAGCAAAAACCAGAAACCGGTATCATTGATGGTAAACAACATCAAGCAACTTGGAGCGTAAACACCATTTACGACGAAGGAGGTAGTTGGGTTAGCTGCAGCTACAACTATGAAGAAGTAGAATTAGTCAAAAAAATCAACCCAATCATGAAAAGCTGCTGGGAAATCGATTCTAAAGATCAATTTGATCGATTACAAGTCACGATTAAGTGTAGTGCTAGTGAATTGCAAGAGATTAAGTAGGTTTTGTATCTTATAAAAATGGTGGTTTTACAAAATAACGTTCAATCTTTAATAACTTTAAATCAGCCTAAAAAGGTAAGAATAAAAAGACTGAAAAAATTATTAAAATTTTAATCTTAAAAAATTAACTAATTTAATTATTTAATAAATAAAACAACATCATTTTTGCATGTTTGTGGTTAAAAAAGTGATGCTGAGTTTAAATAAAATTAATTTTTTAATGCAATTAGAATTATAATCATCAATGACATTAGTTGCTATTTTTTTGTGTCAAATATACAATCCCACCATTTAGGTGAAAATGGCATTTTCTAATTTTTTTTTGATTTTTATAATATAAAATGAGTTCACATAAATTGAATTAAGAATAATCAATGGTTAAATTAAAAGTAATGCTTTTTGTTGTTCCTATTATTGCTATTATTGCTATTATTGTTGTTATTGTTCCGTCTTGTTCGAGTCGTGGAGAGCTTTGCCTTTTTGGTACAGTTAAATCGACATTCAATGATTATAAAAATGCATATTGGCAATCAGTTGATAATAAAAAATCTAAAGCTTCAAAGCTCGATATTAAAAAATGTAGCCAAGAAGCAGAGAATGCAAGAATTGTTCTTATTAATATTTTTACCCAGTTATGTACTGATGGGCATATATCCCAAGAATATTTACCTGATGCTGTTTGGATTCAACACAATTATATTGAGAACTATTATTTTGGTAAAAGCACTGAAAAATTGACAGGTACAACAGAACAAATCCTCACCAAATTTTTAGCTTATGACGACAATGACAACTTTCCTAGTGTTGATAGATTAAATAAGGCGTGCGCTCGTTATATTCCAAAAGATGGCATATTATATCATTATCCGGAAATAGGTCCTGATATTCCATTTTATACAAATTATTATTTTGAACAATGTATGATTAAAAATAACTTTGAAAGCATCGCTCCTGTAACAACAAAGACATACTGCAAGGGAATTGGCTGGTAACTAGATAATATATAACTATAAGCTTTTCGCAGAAAATTGAACTTTTTATGCTCAAGAATATTAATGGATGGGAGACGTTAGAGGTGATGAATAAATACGCCCATTCAAACGCAGATCACATGCTTGAATTCGCAAATAACGTCACATTTACGGCACAAGGCTCATTCAATGGCACAATGGAAAATCTAAGAAATGCTTAAAAATTATATAAATCATGATTTAGAATGGTGGCCCCTACTGGACTTGAACCAGTGACCAATCGATTATGAGTCGACTGCTCTGACCAACTGAGCTAAGGGGCCATTTGGGTGTGCTACTGAGTTAGTAGGGTTATGATTATAATAGAGTTGAATCAAATTTGCTATAGTTAATTAATAAAATAGGTCGGTTTGATTATTTATTAAACTGTAATTTATTGGATTTTATGCAAGTTTAATTACTAATATTTTTTGTTTAATTAAACTGATACAATAATTTGGTTTATTACTGTTAGTTATTTTATTGGTTGAGGAAATGTTATGTCTATCAGAAAATTATTATTTATTGGTGTTGCGATGTTTGCAACCTTGCTTTTAGGTGCTTGTAGTGGTTCTAAATATCAACCTACTTCTGCTGGTAGTCAAGTTCAGTTTATTGATACTAAACCTGCGGCTTCTTGTCAGTTATTGGGTAAAGCGGAAGGACGTCGTAGTAGTTTCTTTTCTGGCCTTAAAACTCATAGCGAGCTAATTCGCGATGCAGCTTCTGAGCTGATGAATAAGGCTGCTGCAATGGGGGGGAATGTGATTTATAACGCACAAGATACTTCTATGCAATATATTTCGGATATTGCGCCAACAGATGCGGTTATGGTTGGTGATGTTTATAGTTGTAAATAAGGCTAGTTAAATAAGAAAGGGAGCTTTGCCTCCCTTTTTTATTGGTATTAATGAATTATAATATCTTGTATTAATTTAACCATTTTGTTTTTCAAATTGCCGCATAAAGTCAATCAAATAATTCACTCCTTCTTGATCCATCGCATTATAAATGGATGCACGCATTCCACCTGCAATACGATGACCTTTGATTCCAATAATGTTAGCTTGAGTTGCTTCGCTTACAAATTTTTTATCTAGTTCTTCATTTGGGGATAAAAAAGTGACATTCATAATTGATCGATTCGCTGTTGCGACAGTATTTCGATAAAAATCGGATTGATCGATAAATTGGTATAGTAATTGCGCTTTGGCTTGGTTTCGTTGCTGCATTGCTTTTAGTCCACCAAGGCTTTTTATCCATTTAAATACTAAGCCTGACATATACCATGCAAATGTAGGTGGCGTGTTAAACATGGAATCGTTGTCCAATAAAATTTTGTAATCTAATACTGATGGTAGGATTTTTTGCGCATAACCAATAAGATCTTCACGCACAATAACAATGGTAATGCCTGATGGACCAATATTTTTTTGTGCACCAGCATAAATAATACCATATCGGCTTACATCAATAGGTTGTGATAATATGCATGATGATAAGTCAGCAACCACGGTTTTATTGTCAAAGTTGGGCTCTTCAAAGATTTGAATCCCGTCAATTGTTTCATTTGGGCAATAGTGTACATAGGCGGCATTATCATTTAATTGCCATTCTGACATAGGTTTAATAGCTGTTAGTCCATTTTGTTTGATAACAACATTTTGTTCATTAATTTGGCAATATTTGCTAGCTTCTTTGGCTGCGCATTGGCTCCAATAACCGCTGTTGATATAGTCTGCACTAGTTCTCTTACCTAAGATGTTCAATGGAACTGCGGCAAATTGTGCTCTGGCACCACCTTGGCAATAAAGGATTTTATAATTATTAGGGATGTTTAAAATTGCACGCAGGTCATTAGAGGCTTCAATAGCACATGCATCAAAATCTTTACCTCTATGGCTTAATTCCATGACCGATGCGCCTGTATTACGCCAATTTAATAATTCAGTTTGAACTTGCTTTAACACATCAGCAGGCAATTTTGCAGGACCTGCACTAAAGTTATAACTTTTATTCATTACGATTCACTTTGATCCATTCAAAAAAGGATTCTATTTTTACACTGTATGGACAGATATACAATCAGATTTTTTGTAAAAAAGTTTCAGGAAACTATATGTTTTAGCATAAAAATACCGGCGAATGCCGGCATGGTTGTAATTAGATTGATATAGGTGATTATGAAAGTTGTTGCTTGGCAACTTCAATCGCTGATTTTACCTGCTGTGGTGCAACGCCGCCTTTAGCACAGCGTTTAGCTAAGCATGATTCTAACGATAATATTGGATAGACATCATTATTGATCACGGGGCTGAATTTTTGTAGTTCTGCAAGCGAGAGTTCTTCGAGTGCTTTTTGCTTTGCTATCGCATCAACAACGGCTTCGCCAACAATGTGATGAGCTTCGCGGAATGGTATGCCTTTGGCAACTAAATAATCAGCAAGTTCGGTTGCATTTGAATAACCTTGTTTAGCGGCTTCTTGGCAGCTTTTATAGTTGATTTTGATATCTTCTAACACTAATGTGGCCATATCTAAACATTCTTGCCAAGTGTCGAGCGCATCAAATAGGTGTTCTTTGTCTTCTTGTAGATCTTTATTATAAGCAAGCGGTAAACCTTTGATAGTCATGAGTGTTCCCATTAGAGCACCCGTAACCCGCCCTACTTTGCCGCGAATCAGTTCTAATGCATCGGGATTCTTTTTTTGTGGCATGAGTGAAGAACCTGACGTAACGCGATCTGATAACTCAACAAAGTTGGCTTCGCCACTGTTGAAAATAATAAGATCTTCAGCAAAACGCGATAGATGTACCATGCCTATTGAGGCGTTATTTAATAATTCAACAATATGATCACGATCGGACACCGAATCTAAACTATTATTAGTTGCTCGAGCAAACCCTAACCAATGCGCCAATTGCTCACGATCCATTGGATAGGCGGTTCCGGCTAATGCTCCTGAGCCTAATGGGCTAACGTCTAAGCGTTTTAATGTATCTTGTAAGCGACTGACATCACGGCTAAGCATTTCAAAATAAGCTAAGCACCAGTGAGCAAAAGTAATTGGTTGAGCTCGTTGCAAGTGGGTGTAACCGGGCATAATCGCATTTTGATGCTGTTCGGCAGTTATAACCAGAGATTGTCGCAAGTGATTAATCGTACTAATTAAATAAGGAATCTGATCTTTACACCATAGTTTTAAATCGGTCGTTGATTGGTCGTTACGGCTTCGGCCTGTATGTAATTTTTTTCCTAAGTCGCCAATTTTTTCGATCAGTTTTTGTTCGACCCAACTATGTATATCTTCGGCATCACTTTGTAAAATCTGTTTGGGATCTTGTTGAACCGAAATCAGTAATTCATTTAAGGCTTTTTCTAATTTTTTTTGTTCATCATAAGATATAACGTTAACCGTCACCAATGCTTTTGACCAAGCAATTGAACCCATGATATCTTGCTCTGCAAGACGATAGTCAAAGCGTAATGAATCATTAAAATGCTTAAATCGTTGATCTGCCGCTTGACTAAAACGTCCTCCCCATAATGCCATAATTACCTCAATATTATCTTCAATAATTGCTTAAATAATTTAAATTTTATCAAGAATAAAAATAATATATACAGGGTTTAACCTGTATATATTTATTATTATCACTTTTTTATTTGCGCATTAGCGTTTACTTTTTCGTTTTTGTTGCTGATTTTTTAGCTGCTGTTTTTGTGTTAGTGGAGGATTTAGCTGTTTTAGCTTTTTTTGCAGGTTGTTTTTGCTTTTCTTCATTTAATGCACGTATACGTGATGATAACGAGAATAGACGAATAAACCCACCAGCATGGCTATGATCATAAACTTCATCTTCACCAAATGTGGCAAACTCTTCGCTGTATAAGCTATTTGGTGATTGCTTTTGTACCGCAGTCGCATTACCTTTATAAAGTTTAACCACTACTTCACCTGTCATATCTTGCGCTAAAACTTCGGCTGCGGCTTGAATTGATCGACGATATGGAGCAAACCAGCGTCCATCGTAAACAACGTAAGCCATTTCTAAACCAAGTTGTTCGCGCCATTTAAAACTGTCACGATCTAAGATTAATTGTTCTAAACCGCGTAATGCTGTCATCATGATTGTGCCACCAGGCGTTTCATAACAACCCCGTGATTTAATGCCAACTAGGCGGTTTTCAATAATATCAACTCGCCCAACACCATGTTTTGCACCAATTTTATTTAATGTTGCAACACAGTTGTAAGGCGATAATTTTTTACCATTGACTGAAACCACTTCACCTTTTTCAATGCCAATAGTCACTAATTCTGGTTTGTCTGGCGCTTCTTCTGGCGAAACAGTCCAAGCCCAGCAATCAGCATTAGCTTGATTCCATGTGCTTTCTAACACGCCGCCTTCGGTTGAGATATGCCATGCATTTTCGTCACGACTATAAATTTTTTCAACGGTTGCAGTAGTTGGAATTTTACGGACTTTTAAATAATCAATTAATGCTTCACGTGAACGTAGATCCCATTCACGCCAAGGTGCAATCACTTTAAGTTGTGGCGCGAGTGCGGTATAAGTGGTTTCAAAACGTACTTGGTCATTACCTTTACCCGTTGCACCATGGCATAACGTATCAGCGCCAACCTCTAGCGCATATTCCACTTGTGCTTTAGCAATAATTGGACGAGCCATCGAGGTACCAAGATAATAAGTACCTTCGTATAAAGCCCCTGTTTTTAAGACGGGATATACATAGTCTTTAACAAACTCTTCTCGTAAATCAACAACTTTACAAGCAACTGCACCCGATGCTTTGGCTTTTTTTTCTACATCTTTTAATTCTTTTGGATCTTGACCTACATTAGCAACGAATGCATAAACTTCACACCCGCCATAATTTTCTTTTAACCAAGGAATAATCGCCGATGTATCCAAACCGCCTGAATAAGCCAATACAACCTTTTTTGTTCCACTTTTTTTCATGCTACACCCTTTCTAAATTAACTTACGGTAAAAAATGAGTTAGAGACCTTTACTTAAATTGTTAAATATAGCTAACCAGTTCAATATAATATCAGCTTAATATTTAAGCAATAATTCTTGTGCCTGTTGTATCTGATTGTCCGTTAAATAATTGAATCAGTTGGTCAGACTCTTTCCAACTGGCAATTGCAATCGGTCGTCCTAAGGCTTTGGCAGCTTCAAAAGCGGAATTGACTTTTACGAGCATGCCCTCTGTAATAATACCTTTGGCAATCAGTTGATCGGCTTGTGATTGCGTTAGCGATTCAATGCGTTGCTTGTTTTCATCAAGTACGCCAACCACATCAGATAGCAATATCAAGTCAGCATTTAAGGTTTTAGCTAGCGCGACCGCAGCATGATCAGCATTGACATTCATCATTTGCCCTTCTTCAGTGATACCAATCGAGCTGACAATGGGTAAGTAACCGGCATTAACAAGTAGGTTTATTAATGTAGGATCGCCGGTTTTGGCTTCGCCAACATAACCAAGATCTTCCGAAATTTGCTTGACTTCTACACTATTACCATCAGCTAAGCAGAGTCCCACACTAGCTATTTGCTGTTTTTTAGCTTCTGATAATAAAGTGGTATTAGCACTGCCAGCAAGGCTACCGACAATAACGTCAATTTGGTCAGCAGGGGTGACTCGTAGTCCATTTCGACGTACCACAGGTAAAGAGAGTCTATCCATTAATGAATCGACCACTGTACCACCACCATGCACAATAATTAATGACCGCTGAAAATTCTTTTTATATTCACGAATAACAACAAATAACTTACTTAGGGCATCTTTGTTATCAAGTAATACGCCACCAAGTTTTATAATTAATGGTTTCATTTTAGTTTCCTATGAATTTAACCTACTGCTAATTTGTTCAAATTTTTGTACAGAATTTAAATATAATTTCATCCATTTTTATAATAATGATGTGGTTTCATCAAATCCATATCGAATGTTCATACACTGCACTGCTTGTGCTGCTGCGCCTTTTAATAAGTTGTCTTCAACAGAAATTAATATTAAATGGCGATCTTTTAATACAAAGCCAATATCGCAATAAGGCAAACCAATGACAGATTTTAATGCCGGCCAATCTTTTTGATAGACTCTGATTAAAGGTTTATTTTGGTAATATTTATTTAAAGCCGTAAGAATATCTTGTGATGTTACGCCTTCTTTTACTCGGCAAGTTATAGTGGCATGAATACCTTGTTTAAAACTACCTAAATGAGGTGTAAAGATCACTTCTTGCCCTAAATGTGTCGCAATTTCGGGTTGATGGCGATGAGTAAATAACCCATAAGCATGTAAACTCACTTCGCAAAATATATTATTATGCGAAGGTTTTCGCCCTGCACCACTCACACCACTGATGGCATTAATAACAGGCCATTGTGAACTGTCTAGTAGCTCTTCTTTAATTAATGGTTTAAGAGGTAATTGCGAAGCGGTAGGATAACACCCTGGTACTGCAATAAGTTGAGCACTTTTGATCTGTTCACCATTCCATTCAGCTAAGCCATAAACGGCCTTGCCTAACCATTTTGGATGTTGGTGGGTGAAGCCATAATAATCAGTATAAAAAGTGGCAGAATTGACTCTAAACGCACCAGATAAATCAAAAACAGTACAACCATATTCTAAGAAATAAGGGGCGATATTATGACTAACGGCATGTTCAGTAGCTAAAAAAACGATATCGACATCATTAATATAAGCCGAATAATCCGCAGTGGCTATAAGTGGTAAATCAACAACACCTTTTAACTGGGGATGTAAATCGTAATCAGAAATAAGCTTACCACCATCTTGGCTGTTTTCTGATACTGTTAAAGCAATAAGTTCTATATGCGGATGCTTATGTAAATAATAAGCTAATTTCGCACCAGCATAACCACTTGCTCCTACAATAATGGCCTTTAACATACCTATCCTTATCTATTTTTTATACAATAATTTGTATATAGTAGGTTATTTATAAGGCTATTACAAGTGCCAAAATGAATTTTTATTCACTTTTTATGAATTTAATTTCATTTTGTTTTTTTTTTGGATTTTTTCTTACTATTTTAAGTGAATCTAATTTATGATTTTATTTTCTTGAGTAAATACAAGCAAAAAACTTTAAATACCTACCGATAAAGATCGGCAGGCAACGCGGTAGATTATTTTAAAAGACTTGCTGATTTTAATATCGCTACTAATAATTCCCAATAACGATAAACACTTTGGATATTGACCTTTTCATCTGGAGAATGTGGCGAAACAATCGTTGGCCCAATTGAAATCATATCCATATGTGGATAACTTTGCTTAAATAGACCGCATTCAAGCCCAGCATGAATCACCATTATTTTCGCTTGCTGAGAAAAAATTTCGTGATATTTATCTTTGGCCAGTTTTAGTAATTGTGAATCTAAATTAGGTTCCCATCCTGAATAACCACCACTTATTTCATAATTGGCATTCACGAGTTGGCTAAGTGATATCAGTGTTGATACAACAGCATCCTTAGCACTATCGACTTGAGAACGAATTAAAAAATGGGTATTAAATTGGTTATCTTTAATACTGACAATACCTAAATTAAGTGATGTTTCAACCACACCATGAAGCTGATCACTCATTCTAACCACACCATTAGGTGCTGTATTTAACCAATTAATGATCTTATCTTGATGTTCAGTGGTTAATATGCGTTTTACTTTATTGGATTCAACCTCTGATAATGTTATTTCAATAGCGGGTTCTACATGCCCTAACTCATTATGTAAAATAGTTTGATATTGCTTGATAATAGCCTCTAATTTAGGTAAATCCTGTTTATTTAGCGTGATTTCAGCAAAGGCTTCTCTTGGAATAGCATTACGTAATGATCCACCTTTGATATCGGCTAATCTAAATGAGACATCTTGTGCATATTGCGCTAAAAAGCGAGCCATTAATTTTATTGCATTACCACGACCAAGATGAATATCACAACCTGAATGGCCACCTTTTAACCCTTTAAGAGAAATGCTCATATAACAATCATGTTTTTCAGGTATTACTGCATAAGTAATAGAAAAAGTCGATGTAAAGTCAACACCACCAGCACATCCAGTAAATATTTCACCTTCGTCTTCAGAATCTGTGTTAATTAAATATTGGCTTTTTAGCCAATCTGGTTGTAAACCAAAGGCGCCATGCATACCCGTTTCTTCTGATACGGTTACCAATACTTCAATTGGTCCATGTTCAACTGCTGGATCAATTAAAACAGCAAGCGCAGAAGCAAGTCCGACTCCATTATCAGCACCCAATGTAGTACCTTTAGCTTTTACCCATTCACCATCAACATAAGCTTGTATTGAGTCGGTTAAAAAATTGTGACTAGTGCCTTCGTTTTTTTGTGGCACCATATCCATATGTGCCTGTAATGCAATCGACGGGCACGCTTCCATGCCTTTGGTAGCAGGCTTTGTTAATAAAATATTACCCACTTTATCAAGTTTGCAATCGATATGATGAGTATTGGCAAAATCGACAATATATTTGGTGATCATTTGTTCATGGTGAGATGGGTGGGGGATTTTACAAATATCATTAAAAATCTGCCAAACAAATTTAGGTGTTAAGGTAGAAAGCATAATATAACCTCAATTATTAAGTAAGTAATAAATTAATGAGTGGTTTTTTTTAACTAATCACTCTATAATAAGGTGCAATTTTACATCTATTTTTAATCCATTAATATTTATTTATTCTTACATCCGATTAAAATTGCAGGTTACACATGTCAACAGAACAAACTTTATTAACAGAACAAGAAATCCAAGCAAAAAAACAACACAAAGCAGAACTGATTGCTGAAAAGAAAAAATTCAATGTCACTTGGGAAATGTTACAATCCTACGGGCGCCAACTTTCAGAACGCTTATTACCTGCTAATCAATGGAAAGGTATTATTGCCGTTAGTCGTGGTGGATTAGTTCCGGCGGCTATCTTAGCGCGTGAATTAAGTATTCGTTATGTCGATACGGTTTGTATTTCAAGTTACGATCATGATCATCAACGAGAAAAACTAATATTAAAACAGGCCAATGGTGATGGAGAAGGCTTTATTGTCGTTGATGATTTAGTCGATACAGGTAACACCGCTCACACTATCCGCGAAATGTATCCAAAAGCACACTTTGTTACTATTTTTGCAAAACCTGCAGGTAAACCACTTGTTGATGATTATGTTGTCGATATCGCTCAAGATACCTGGATCGAACAACCTTGGGATACTGGAGTGATGTTCGTTAAACCAATTTGTGATCATAAATAATCAATAGGGAAATTAAAGTTGTTATGGCAACTACCGAAAATCTAACGGCACAGATATTCAAACCACAATTTGATTATCCTGAAACTTCAACACTCATAAATCGTATCGATAGTAGTGATGGCAGTAGTATTAGTGCGTTAGATGGTGAAATTGATTCAAGATGGTATCGTATTATTAATCCCATTTTGTGGCATTGGCGTGGTTTACCTAAATTAGAAGCTGAAGCGGTTTTATCAAAAATTGCCGCTTCAACTAGACATCATACAAATGATAACTGGTTAGACACCGTTGTTGGTTATCAATCTGGCAACTGGATTTATGAATTTTTAAACCAAGCAGCAATCTGGCAAGCTAAAGCAGAGTCGATTGATAAAACTAATCTTACCAATGAAGATAAAAACAATTTACTCAATTATTACCTTATTGCTAGTGAATTTTCAAGTATCGCCAGTTATCCTCATTTTAAAAATGATGAACTGGCAATGTATGCCCAAACTTGTGCTTATCAAGCTTATACAAAAGCGCTTAGTTTTTCCCCTCTTTTGATTAAAGAGCTTGAATTTAAGGTTGATAATCGTAGCGTCAAAGCAATTTTGCATCTACCAAAAACTGAAAAAGTTTGCCCTGTTGTGCTAATCTGTAATGCATTAGGTAATTTGCAAATCGATTACTATCGTTATTTTAGTGAGTTTTTAGCCCCACATGGATTTGCTATGTTAACTGTTGACTTACCGACAGTTGGGTATAGCCGTAACTTTGCTTTAACACAAAATAGTAGCCAAATTCATCAAGCTATATTAGAGCAATTATCCTCTGTGCCATGGGTTGATGATCATCGTGTTTTTGTTGCAGGCTTTCGTTTTGGTTCGCATATTGCTACACGTTTGGCCTATTTAATGCCAAATAAAATAAAAGGATTGTTTAACTTCACTCCATTTGTTCACCAAATTTTTGTTGATAATGAGCTGCAAAAAAATCTACCTAATAGCTACAAAGATATGCTCGCAAGTCGCTTGGCATTACCTTCGATATCCAATCAGCAATTAGCGGCAGAACTGAAATACTTTTCACTAAAAAATCAAGGCCTTTTAACTCATACTTGCCATGTGCCAGTAATGAATATTATCTTTGAGGATGATAAGCTAAGTAATCTTTGTGAAGCAAAATTGATTCATTCAATTAAGCAAAATAAAGTAGTAACAGTGTCTAAAAAACAGTTACAAAAAAGTTTGCATCAAGCGTTTACTCAATCAGTAAAATGGATGGAGTCTATTTTATAATTCATGATTAAAAATAAGAGCAATGTTATGATCAATAAAAAACAACAAGTTGTTGTTGTTAAATTAGGTACCAGTGTGTTAACTGCTGGCTCAAAACAACTCGATCGGGCACGAATAGTTGAGCTGATAAGACAATGTGCATGTTTACATCAAGATGGACATAAAATTATTATTGTTACTTCTGGCGCAATTGCAGCAGGTCGCGAATACTTAAACTTCCCTACTCTACCTAATACTGTTGCATCAAAACAATTGCTTGCATCGGTTGGCCAAAGTAAATTAATACAGCTTTGGGAACAACTGTTTTCTATCTATAAAATCTATATTGGCCAAATGTTACTTACCCGTGCCGACCTTGAAGATCGTGAACGATTTTTAAATGCGCAAGATGTGTTAAAAGCCATGTTGGATAATCATATCATTCCGGTCATTAACGAAAATGATGCTGTTGCAACCGCCGAAATAAAAGTTGGAGACAATGATAATTTATCAGCACTAGCAGCAATTTTAGCCGAAGCTGATAAGCTGATTTTATTAACCGACATTGAAGGACTTTATACAGCCGATCCAAGAGCAGATGTAAATGCCAAGTTAATTCATGAAGTGGATCACATTGATGATAAATTACTAAGCATTGCTGGTGATAGTGTTTCAGGGCTTGGCACTGGTGGTATGACAACGAAACTACAAGCAGCAAAAGTTGCTGGTAGTGCGGGTATTGAAGTTGTGATTGCGGCAGGAAACAGAGCCAATGTGATTATTGATATTATCAATAATCACCCTGTTGGTACACGATTTATTGCTCAAAAGACACCATTAGAACATCGAAAACACTGGTTATTTGGCGCACCTAAAGCAGGCAAAGTGTTATTAGATGATGGTGCTGTTAATGCGATTTTAAATAATGGCAGTTCGCTATTACCTAAAGGTATTCTAAAAGTTGAAAAGGACTTTTCGCGCGGTGAAGTTATTGATATATGTGATAACTTAGGCAAACATATTGCTCGAGGTGTTAGCCGTTATAACAGTGATGCTTTAAGACAAATTGCTGGGCATCATTCGCAAGAAATTTACAAAATTATAGGTTATGAATATGGTCCTGTTGCAGTTCATCGAGATGATATGATAATTAAACAATAAGGCAGTATTTTTTCTCATAACTTTATAGTTAATTTGGGCTTTCCCCGTAGTAAAAAATTAATCGGTCAAATATGGAATAAAAAGAATTTATTCATATTGTAATAAAATCGCTCGTAAAAAATTCACTTTAAAAAAACATTTAAATTTTAAAAAAAATGACGTAAAAAAGAAATTTTAAATAAATTACGTATGTGTTTTTAAAGTATAAATAAAAGCAAGACAATAAAAAAACTAATATTTTCCAATTCTCAAAAAATAAATCAACCTGATTATTTTATGATTTATAAATATACAAATTAACGTTAAAAATATTACAATTACGTTTAATAAAAAATACTATTATCAAAAAAAGTGGGAAAAAAGAAAATTGAGTATTGAAGTTAATAGTTATTCAAATAACTGGAAAAAAGAAAATCAAGACTTAGTATTTTATCAACGAAAATATATAAAAAATGGCCTTATTCTATTATCTATAGTTTTCGTTATTTTTTTATGCCTTGCTTTAACCTTAAAGCTGCCATTACAATTAGGTATAGCAATAATATTTATGATTATTTATTTATTGCTGCGCGGTTCGGAAAAATACATTATTTTGGGTCAAACCTATATAACAGTAGGAAAAAACAGTAAGTTAAGAATAATTGATTTATTATTTTTTGCGTTGTTTTTTATTGTCTATGCTTTGATGCGAAGCAATGAAAGTAATAAAATGAATTGCATCCTATTAAAAAATATTGAGTTTATCATTGAAGAAAATAATTTTTTAAGAATAGACTACAAACAAAATGCTTCTCATAAGCAAATTTTGATAGATTTAAATTATATGACTGATGATGATAAACAATCATTACTAAAAGAAATAAATAATATAAAACAATCAAATAGCAATATAAAATAGTGGTGATAAAAATGTTACAGCAAATGGGTAAAACAGCTAGACTTGCTTCATATCAACTAGCACAATGTCCTACCTCAATAAAAAATAACAGTTTGATGGTTATTGCTGATTTATTAGAACAGCATAGCGCAAGTATACTCATTGCAAATGAAAAGGACATCCAAGCGGCGAAAGAACAAGGTTTAAACGAAGCCATTTTAGATCGTCTACTCTTAACACCTGAGCGACTATCATCTATTGCCAATGATGTTCGAAAAGTCGTTTCATTAACTGATCCTATTGGTCAAATCATTGATGGTTCTACTTTAGAAAACGGCTTAAAGTTACACCGTCATAGGGTACCACTTGGCGTTATTGGAGTGATTTACGAAGCTCGACCAAATGTTACAATTGATATTGCAGCTCTTTGTTTAAAAACAGGTAATGCAGCAATACTTCGTGGAGGTAAAGAAACAATCAATACTAATACGTCCATAATTTCTGTCATCCAAAAAGCGTTAAAACAAGTTGGTTTACCTCAAACAGCTGTTCAATGTATTAATAATCCTGATCGTAAATATATTTATGAGTTACTTAAACTCGATAAATATATTGATATGATTATCCCTCGAGGTGGTGCCTCTTTACATAAATTATGCCGTGAATATTCGACAATACCCGTCATTACAGGAGGTATTGGAGTCTGTCATATTTTTGTTGATGAAACTGCTGATTTTGATAATGCTCTACCAATTATTGTCAATGCCAAAACTCAGCGTCCAAGTACTTGTAATACGCTTGAAACGTTACTAGTCCATCGAAATATTGCGGAGAAGTTTTTACCAAAACTTTATCAGGTCATGGTAGATAATAACGTCGTATTACATACCGACCAAAACTGTTATGACATATTAAAAACGGGTAATGCAACTATCCTACCAGTAAAAAATGAAGAATTACGGCAAGAATGGTTATCAAAAGATTTAAACGTAATTATTGTTGATTCACTTGAACTGGCTGTAGAGCATATCCGCGAATATGGTACGGGTCATTCTGAATCAATTCTCACACGCAACTTACTTAATGCAGAACAATTCGTAAATCAAGTTGATGCAGCTGCAGTTTATGTCAATGCATCAACACGCTTTACTGATGGTGGGCAATTTGGTCTAGGTGCAGAAGTAGCTGTTAGCACTCAAAAATTACATGCCCGAGGCCCAATGGGTCTTGAAGCTTTAACCACATATAAGTGGATTGGTTATGGCGATGATTTAATTCGCCAATAACAAAATAAGATTTATAATAACTGTTCGGTTATCTCGAACAGTTATTATTGTCCAATTTACTAATCAAAATTACGCATTAATAATGCATAATTAAGATCTATATCTTCAGGTATTGGAATATAAACAATATGGCCATCACCTAGTCCTGCTGGAACGGGTTGCCCCTTTTTGTTTTCCATACGTTCAATAATGAAGTTTTGATTACCTTTGGGAGTCATCATTTCGACACTATCCCCAACAGAAAATTTATTCTTTACAATAACTTCAGCTAAGCCATTGAGTCGCTCACCGCTAAACTCGCCAACAAATTGTTGCCTTTCTGAAACCGAATGGCTATGTTCGTAATTTTGCATTTCTTCATGCTTATGACGGCGTAAAAATCCCTCGGTATAGCCTCGATGTGCAAGTGCATTAAGTTCTTGTAATAAACGAGGATCAAAAGGCTTACCTTCACTCGCAGCATCAATTGCTTGGCGATACACTTGCGCAGTTCTTGCACAATAATAAAAAGATTTGGTTCTTCCTTCAATTTTGAGCGAATGTACGCCAATTTTAGTTAAATCGTCGACTAACTCCACAGCTCTTAAATCTTTTGAGTTCATGATATATGTACCGTGTTCATCTTCAAAAGCTTGCATATATTCGCCTGGACGCCCTGACTCCTCAAGCATGAATACTTTATTGGTTGTTTGACCAATACCTAATGTTGGCTCAACTTGTTGCACTGGTATCGGTTCACATTTATGAACAATTTGCCCTACTTCGTCTTCTTTACCTTCAGCTACTTTATATTCCCAACGACATGCATTAGTGCATGTACCTTGATTTGAATCACGCTTATTGATATAACCAGACAGCAAACAGCGCCCAGAATATGCCATACACAACGCACCGTGAATAAATACTTCTAATTCCATTTCGGGCACTTTTTCACGAATCTCAGCAATTTCATCCAGTGATAATTCACGTGATAATACCACACGAGTTAATCCCATTTGATGCCAAAATTTTACCGTTGCCCAGTTAACTGCGTTGGATTGTACCGATAAGTGAACTTCCATTTCAGGAAAATGTTCACGAACCAACATAATTAAACCTGGATCTGACATGATAAAGGCATCCGGTTTCATGTTTACAATAGGCTCTAAATCTCGAATAAAAGTTTTTAACTTAGAATTATGTGGTGCTATATTAACCACCACATAAAACTTTTTGCCTTGAGCATGAGCTTCGTTAATGCCGATTGCTAAATTTTCATGATTGAATTCATTATTACGAACCCGCAAACTATATCGGGGTTGGCCTGCGTAAACTGCATCTGCACCATATGCAAATGCATAGCGCATATTTTTTAAAGAACCCGCAGGAGAAAGTAATTCTGGTTTTGCATATAAATTTGTCATTAAAAATGCCTCTGATTTCAGGTCAGTATTACTAATTAGTAATAGATTAAGCAAAATAGGACGGGCATTTTACGCTTTAGCCTATCAGTTGGCAAATTAATTATATAATCAAGCTAGACAATATAAAGCATTACACTAATTACAAAGTTATTTTAGTAAAGAATGTGATTGAATTCACACCAGTTTGTAACTATGCCTAATTTTTTTTAATTTTTAATTATTATTTTTAGGCAAAACTACATAGCACAATGACTACTACAATAATAAAATTAATCACTAATATAACTTAGCTGTATAGAAATAAATAAGAGGTAACCTAATGACTGAAATAATTACTTGGTATGGAGCACTGATAGGATTATTTATTGCTATATTTTTAATTTTGCGAGGAATAAATCCTGTTTATTCGTTATTTTTTGGTGCAATAATTGGGGCATTTGTTGGTGGTGCTAATCTAATTCAAACTGTATCTATTTTAATTAGTGGTACGCAAAGTATTATGGGTACAGTGATTCGAGTGTTAGCAGCTGGTATTTTGGCTGGTGTTATGATGGAATCAGGAGCAGCTGAAACGATAGCTCAAGCAGTAGTGAAAAAATTAGGCGAAAAGAAAGCACTATTAGCTTTAGCGCTTGCAACAGGAATTATTACTGCATCAGGTGTTTTTATTCCTGTAGCAGTATTAATCGTTTCACCGATTGCTTTATCTGTTGGTAATAAAATGGGAATATCACGATTAGCTCTATTGTTAGCCTTATCGGGTGGAGGTAAAGCAGGAAATATTATATCGCCAAATCCGAATACTATTGCCGCAGCAAATGGTTTTAACTTAAGTTTAAGTGATGTAATGATAGGTGGTTTTATTCCTGCTATATTTGGTTTAATTGCAACCGTTGTTATTGCCTCATTAATTAAAAATAAAGGAGATAAAATCACGGAGCAAGAAGTACTTGCCTTAAAAAAGGATGAACTAGAAGGTAAAAACAATACTCCATCTTTGATAAAAGCTATTGTTGCTCCAGTTACTGCAATAATTCTGCTAATGGTTAGCCCAATTGGTAATATTTGTCATATTGATGTTTTGGCTAATTTAAAAATTGACGCATTGTATGTGCTACCAGTTGCAGGAATGATTGGTATGTTTGCTATGGGGCAGCATCGTAAAATCGCAATGTATACAAAATCAGGAATAGACAAAATGACACCAACTGTTCTTATTTTAGTCGGTGCTGGAGCTATTGCAGGTTTAATTAGTGCATCAAATCTTGCCAGCCAAGTTATTAATATAATCCAATCAATGGGGGTTTCAGGTTATTATTTATCACCAATTTCAGGTGTCCTAATGGCGGCAGCAACTGCATCTACTTCAACTGGTGTTATTTTAGCAACAGGAACTTTCGGTTCTACAATTACTAATATGGGTATACCGGCGATTAGTGCAGCTGTCATGATGCATACAGGTGCTACAGTTATTGATTCATTACCTCAAGGAAATTACTTCCATGTAACTGGTAACAGTATGAATATGTCAATTAAACAACGTATGAAACTAATCCCATACGAAGCCCTTGTTGGAGGAACAATGACACTTATTGCGACTTTATTATATGGATTCATTATTTAATATCAGGAATAATTTTATGAAACAGAAAACATTTGTACTGGCACCAGATTCTTTTAAAGAAAGTCTTACAGCCAAAGAAGTTTGTAAAGCAATGGAATCTGGCATAAAAAAAGTATTTTCTGATGCTAAATTTGTTCATGTGCCAATGGCTGATGGTGGCGAAGGCACTACACAATCATTAGTTGATGCTACAGATGGAAAATTGCATACTTGTGAAGTAATGGGCCCATTAGGCACTAAAGTCATGGCTAATTTTGGTATTTTAGGAGATAAAACCACTGCAGTAATTGAAATGGCATCAGCGAGTGGAATTCAACTTGTACCTAAAGAAAACCGTAACCCATTGATCACCACGACTTACGGAACTGGTGAGTTGATTTTGGCTTGTATAAAGCACGGTGTAAAAAAAATCATTTTAGGTATTGGAGGTAGTGCCACTAATGATGGTGGTGCAGGAATGGCACAAGCTTTAGGCATTAAATTTTATGATAATAACAATCAATTGTTAGGTAAAGGAGGTGGAGTCTTAGATAAACTAGCAAAAATTGATGTATCCGAAGTTAGCCCATTGCTCAATGGAGTAGAGTTTATTATCGCGAGCGATGTTACAAACCCATTATGTGGTGAAAAAGGAGCCTCAAGAGTTTTTGGACCACAAAAAGGGGCGACACCTGAAATGGTTAGGCAATTAGATCAAAATCTACAACACTATGCTTCTGTCATCAAATCACAATTAGGGAAAGATGTCTCAACAATTCCTGGTGCAGGAGCTGCTGGTGGATTAGGTGCTGGATTAATGGCATTTACCAATAGTAAAATGGAAAAAGGAATTAATATCGTTATTCGTTATAGTGATTTAAAAAACAAATTAAAAGGAGCTGATTTTTGTTTTACTGGTGAAGGAGGAATTGATTTCCAAACTAAATTTGGTAAGACGCCTTTTGGCGTAGCTCAAGTTGCTAAAGCACAACAAGTCCCTGTTATTGCTTTGGCTGGCACCATTGGAAGAAATATTGAAGAACTCTATCCTGAAGGAATTGATACTATTTTTGGTATTATCCCTTCTGCTTCTACAATAGAAGAATTACTAAACAATGGTTTTCAAAACATAGAACGAACCAGTGAGAATATAGCTCGCTTGATTAAAATAACCCAAACCTGAAATCCTAACAATAAATTAATAGTAAATGGGGAATAGCATAATGGAAATACTATTCCCTCTTTTATAAAAAAAGAACAGCAATTAAACTCAATTCATCATAATTAATGATCTTGATTCGTAAAAGTTGAATTATAAAGATTATATAAACAAATATCATTTATACAAATTAAAATTATACTAATTACATTAAAAATGACCTTTTGATTAACAATAAGATTAGGAATCTATATCGATGAAATCTGTTAGCATCACCCCAAAACTTGCTCAATATATTGTTGATCGAACAATGAAAATTATTAACTGTAATGTTAATGTAATGAACAGTAGTGGGGAAATTATTGGTAGTGGAGATATAGAGCGAATTGGAGAGTTACATGAAGGAGCTATGCTCGCTATATCGCAAAAAAGAGTTGTAACGATTGATAATCCAACAGCAAAAAAATTAAAAGGCGTAAAACCAGGCGTCAATTTTCCTCTTAAGTTAAAAGATGAAATTGTAGGAGTAATCGGCGTTACAGGAGAACCTACAGAAATCACTCAATTTGCAAAATTAGTCTGTATGTCTGCAGAAATGATGATGGAGCAAGAGCTTTTACTAAAGCAATTATCTCAAGATAATCGATTGAAAGAAGAATTTATTTTATCTATTATCCAATCTGATAATGAAGTTTCTGATCTTTACGAATGGAGCAGAAAACTTAATATTAATATTTCTTTACCCCTAGTAGCAGTTATTATAGAAATAGATAGTGGACAATTAGGCATTCAAACTGCAATGAGTGAATTGCAGCATATTCAAAATGAACTACAAATCATTACCAAAAGTAAACTTGTTGCAATAAAATCTTTAACTGAAATTGTTATGCTAATTCCCGCATTAAATAAATTTAACCGCTGGGATCTTGCTGAACACAAAGGTAACTTAGAAAAGTTGGTTAGCTATATTAAAACCTCTTGCCAAATTTTGGTTAAAATATCTTTAGGAAACTATTTTCAACAAGGTATTGATATGATTGCACGTTCTTATCAAACAGCAAAAACAGCAATGTTAGTAGGAAAAAAAAGAATGCCACATTGTCGTCATTTTTACTATCAAGAATTAATTCTACCTGTCCTTTTAGATAGTTTAAATCATGATTGGCAAGCAGAAGAGTTGCTTTCACCATTAAAAAGATTAAACTCGTCCGATCATAGTGGAATTTTACAAAAAACACTCATAACTTGGTTTAATCATAATCTACACAATAACAAAACAGCCGATGCGTTATTTATACATCGTAATACTTTAGAATATCGTCTAAATAGTATTGCTAAAATAACTGGATTGAATCTGTCTAAATTTGATGATCGTGTATTGCTTTACATTGCACTACAACTTGATAAATAGGCCTTCATTTTTAGAAGATAAGTCTAATATATTTATTAATATAAAAATTAATTGTAACTCAGTTAATCTTTGTTATTCAACAATGGTAAATATTCATTCCATCGATATTCTCTAACTGGCATGGGGTTAACCTCTCTAAAATATAAAACTAATGCAGGCTTGATACCATTCCAATTATCTACAAACTCATACCTAATAAGGTAACCATCCTTGATTAACTTCTTCGCTTTTGCATGATAATTAAAGTAACTCATAGTTAATACCAATGAATTAGACTATAAAATTAACTATAACCTAAATAATAATTAAGAATATTAATTAATTTAATATGAAATGGAGGCGCGTCCCGGAGTCGAACCGAGGTAGACGGATTTGCAATCCGCAGCATGGCCACTCTGCCAACGCGCCTTAGAGGTCTATCTGAATAGATTGCAAATAGTAGCACTGGCTTGGTTAGTCGTCAAGATTAAATAGATTATAATTACAGCAATCGCTTCATTTTTATTTGAATTTTTAAGGTTTACTTATTTTTACAAATTATTCTGATGCTTCGGGATACTTATAAATCCAAGTAATATCAGAATAATTTGCAAACGCATTTGGAAATAAATAAGTACCGCTTAATGATGGAAAATAGGTATATTTCCATTCAACATTAAAATCGGATTGAAACTTAGTTATCGAATCAAAAAGTAACGTTGTACAATAAAGGTGTGGCTGTTCGCGAGGAGCTAAGACAAAGGCTTTACCTCGCTTGGTTAGAAGATCATCGACAATTTGCCGTTGTTGTACATCAGATAAAAAATTAGGTCTTGCTATAGCATATTTTTCAGCTAATTCAGGAGCTATGAACTCGGGTAAGGTCGATACAATCACTTGATTAGGAAATTTGTCATCATCACTCGTGGTCGCATGAATAATTTTAATTTCGGGATTAGTCGATATAATCATGCCAATATGTGAAAAATCACCACCTCCTAATTGTTTGACAATAAGGCTATCAGTTTGTATACCTTTTCTAAAAATCCAATCCCCTACTTTTACTGAATAAGGCAATTTAGAGGTTGGATTTGAAGAATAAACAGACTCATTAGCAAAAACAACCGTTGCCAGCATAATAAAAATAATAGAGAAAAAGCGACAGTAGTTCATCAAAATTCATTCTTAACTAGAAAGGGTAAATAGTATCTACCCTTTCTAATATAACATTGCTATATTACCTTTTATTTAAGATTAATCATCCATTTGTTATCAGTTTTGATTACTGATAGGACACTTTCATCTTTTTTAGTATTATCTTTGAAAAAAACAGTCGTTTTTACTTTAGCCATGGTTTTTTCATCATTAGTATATTCTGCAGGAGCAGACTCAACTTTATCAAGGCCGCCATGTTCATCAGCAAATTTTTTCCCTTGTTGAATCGCTTCTTGCATTTTGCTTTTCACTAACATTGTCATATCCATACCTTTGTTATTATCATCTTTAGGGAAATTGATCAGATTCATAACGGTATCTGTATCACCTTTATAAATTGCAGTGATAAATTTTTCGGATACTTTTTCTGGAGTATCTTCAGTCGAACACGCTGTAACGATAAGTGCCAATAAAAAAACGCTTAAGAATTTCATTAGTAATTTCATTTTTATTTCCATTAAAATCTAATTTATAAAATATTTTACATTCTTTCCTGTCGATTAAACTATACAGATAACATCAAAGGAAAGAGTTAAAATAATACTATGTAATAAGATAATCGCAAAGCAACTTTATTTTGAAACATTACTTTTTAAAATTTACAAGGATATCTTGCCAATTTTGATCTAATTTAGCTTCAATAGTGATTGGTTTATGGTTAAGAGGATGAGAAATCTCTAACTTACTAGCATGTAACATCAAGCGTTTAACACCAAAATAATTAGCAAAAGCACGATTTTGATGAAGATCGCCATGTTTACTATCGCCTAAAATAGGATGAAAGAGATGTTTCATATGACGACGTAATTGGTGTTTACGCCCTGTTTGTGGTTTTAATTCAACAAAGCTATATCTTGCAGTATCAAACTTACCAACTTTAATAGGAAGTTCAATTTTGCTAATCCCTCGATATAAAGTCACTGCATCTTGTGCTGGTTTATTTTTATCAGAAAATTTATCAGCAATTTTGTCTAACTCTTCAACTAAAGGGTAATCGATCACAGCTTCACCTTCAACATAGCCACGCACAACAGCATGATATGTTTTCTCAATTTGTTTTGTGGCAAATTGTTCTGACATGAGTCTTGCTACATCACTAGAAAGGGCAAACAGCAACACACCTGAAGTTGGTCTATCAAGTCGATGTACGGGAAACACATGTTGGCCAATCTGATCTCGTAATGTTTGCATAACAACAACTGTTTCTTTTTTATCTAACCAACTGCGATGCACAAGCCAACCCGATGGTTTGTTAATCGCAATTAAAGCATTATCATGATAAAGAATTTCAAACATAGTCTATTTTATTGAAAACCAATTAGAAAAATAGCTTTTCAAGTTCAACAGCTATACTTGGGTTATTATTATCGCCAATAGCGTAACTTGCTTTTGCTTTCACTTCGTTATCGGCATTCCCCATAGCAATCCCTAATCCAGCAATAGATAACATACTAATATCATTATAACTATCACCAAAAGCGACTATTTCGCTTAAATCAATATTTTCATGTTCAGCCCAGTGTGTTAAACCATTTCCTTTAGTATTACCTTTAACCGCAACATCTGCTCGATTTGACCAGGACCATTCACACGAAAACACATCTAGCGCATCCACCGCATTTGAGAATTGTTGTAGGGCGGGAAGGTTATGACTACTAGTTGCAAATTTAAAAATAGCACCAGATTGTTCAATCACGTTTTCAAAACTCTCTACTTTTTTGATTTCTGGTTGTAAAAATTCGGGCAATGATTTTACCCATTTAAAAAAGCCTTCTAGATGATCATCTAACACTTCATAAGTCATCATTTGATCAGTATAAACTAAAGTATGGATGCCATAATGATTAACTAGCTTTAATAGCATTCTTGCTTGATCTTTAGTCATTGGTTTAGCTGCAAAAGCGTTTAGTTTTTCAAAATCATAGAGATAAGATCCATTACAACAAATTGCGGGAGTTGATAATTTGAGTTGATAGTAATATGGATAAATTACAGAGTGGTGACGCCCTGAAACTAAAATCACTTTTACACCTTTAGCACTGATTTTTTTTATCATCTCAACTGTTTCTGGCAAAACTAAACGATTACTGGCTAGCAACGTGCCATCCATATCAAAGGCAACAGCTTTATACTTCATATAATACCTCTTTTTATTTCTAATCTTTGTGATAAAGATTAGCCAAGTACTAAAACTTCAATAAATTTAAAATTCAATTTTTTGACGCCCAACAAATGAATGCGATAAGGTAGTACCATCCACCATTTCAAGCTCACCGCCGACTGGAACACCATGAGCAATTCTTGTTGCTGTCACATTAAACTCTGCACACATTTGTGCAATATAGTTGGCAGTTGCATCACCCTCAACGGTCGGATTAGTGGCTAGAATCACTTCGTTAATCGATTCTGATGCTAACTTGTTTTTCAATAAATCAAGACCAATATCGCTTGGACCAATACCATCTAATGGTGATAGATGACCTAACAATACAAAATAACGACCACTATATTGTCCTGTTTGTTCAATGGCAACGATGTCAGCTGGAGTTTCGACAACGCAAAGCTGCCCACTACTTTGACGCCGAATATTTGCACAAATCGTACAGGTTTCTTGTTCGGTAAAAGTTCGACATTCTTTACAATGACCTATATTTATCATCGCTTCATGTAGCTCATGAGCTAATTTTATGCCACCTTGTCGATTGCGTTGTAATAAGTGAAAGGCCATGCGTTGCGCCGATTTGGGACCAACGCCCGGTAAACAACGTAGTGCTTGCATAAGTGATTCTAATAATGGACTTATTTGCATGAATTTATTTAGTTCTCACATATTTGAATTTTAAGTTAATAATACCTTTTTTCAATAATCTATCAAACAAGAATTATTCTGTTGTTTTATTTAATAATGATGAAAGTTGAAAAAATTTACTGAAAAAACAGTCGATACAATAATGGTTAACACGTAACAGCTTTACAGAAAGAAATCTCTAAATTTAAACGTATTACGCATAAATTTTAGATTATTTTTTATTCTTACTGCGATAATAACTTTTCGGTTCTTCACCCTTTGAAAGTCGCGTAATGTTACTGTTGTGACGAATAATAATCAAACAAGAAAGCATAGCAACCGGTAAAGTAAGCTCTGGTTTGAATAGCCAAACATAAAATGGCGCCATAAGAAAACCAACTATTGCTGCCACAGAAGAGTACCCAGTGATGAATAATATAAGTAACCAAGTTAAAATAAAGCAACCTGTAAAATCAAATCCTATCGGGACCATCATACCTAACGCCGTGGCAACACCTTTACCACCACGAAAATGAAAAAAACAGGGAAACATATGCCCTAAACAAGCAAAAATACCTATAATACCTAAAAAGAAAGGAGCAATACCAAGTCGATAAGAGATGTAAACCGGAATGGTACCTTTTAACATATCAAAAATTAACACAAAAATGGCGGGTAATTTACCATTAAGCCGTAAAATATTGGTTGCTCCAGGATTGTGCGAACCGTGTTCTGAAGGATTAGGCAAATGCATAATACGGCTGATAATCATAGCACCAGAAAGCGACCCCAAAAAATAGGCAATTATGATCATCAATATAATTTGTAATGCCACACTCACTCCTTCCATTTGTCGCTTGCTGCTGATACCTGAACACTAAATGTTAATAAGTACGCTAAAATCTGTATCTAACCTATTTTGTAGGTATTAAAATAATAATAGAATGGGCATTATACTTCGCTCGCTCTATTTATGCTAAATAGTTATAATGCCGCCCTACTTGGATTACTATTTTTCCAACAATGGTTTTAAATATTTTCCAGTGTAGGAATGCTTAGATTTAGCAACCTCTTCAGGTGTGCCTTCAGCAATAATCTCTCCCCCACCATTACCGCCTTCTGGTCCTAAATCAATAATCCAATCAGCTGTTTTAACTACATCCAAATTATGCTCAATCACAACAATTGTATTGCCTTTATCGCGCAATGAATGTAATTGCGTGAGTAATTGTTTAACATCAGCAAAATGCAACCCTGTTGTTGGTTCATCTAATATATATAAAGTGCGTCCAGTATCTCGCTTTGATAATTCTTTTGCAAGTTTTACACGTTGTGCCTCACCACCCGATAATGTTGTTGCTGATTGCCCAATGGTAATATAAGAAAGACCTACATCAATTAGGGTTTGTAATTTACGAGCAATCATCGGTACTGCATCAAAAAATTCACGCCCTTCTTCAACTGTCATATTCAAAATCTCGTTAATAGACTTACCTTTATATTTAATCTCTAATGTTTCACGATTATAACGAGCGCCATGACATTGATCGCAAGGAACATAAATATCGGGTAAAAAGTGCATTTCAACTTTAATTAAACCATCACCTTGGCAAGCTTCACATCGTCCTCCCTTAACATTAAAACTAAATCGTCCTGGATTATAGCCTCGTGCACGGGATTCGGGTACACCGGCATAAAGTTCACGGATAGAAGTAAAAAATCCAGTATAAGTTGCAGGATTAGAACGCGGTGTACGCCCGATTGGACTTTGGTCGATCGCAATGACCTTATCAAAATGGTTAAGCCCTTTAATGGCTTGATATGGCGCTATTTCTGTTTTTTCAGCACCATTGAGTTCATTTTGTGCAAGAGGATATAACGTATCATTAATTAGTGTTGATTTACCTGAACCTGATACACCAGTAATACAAGTAAATAATCCAACCGGAATATTTAATGTTACATCTTTAAGGTTATTTCCGGTAGCGCCAATAAGTGATAACATTTTTTTCTTATCAACTTTGGTGCGCACAGTTGGAATTTCAATCTTTTCTTTACCAGATAAATATTGGCCTGTTAAAGATTTTTTACATGCCATTATCTGCTTAGGCGTACCTTGCGCAACAACTTCACCGCCATGAACCCCTGCCCCCGGTCCAATATCAATTACATAATCAGCGGCCATAATTGCTTCTTCGTCATGTTCAACCACAATAACAGTATTACCTAAATCGCGTAAATGCGTTAAAGTGTCAATTAGACGAGTGTTATCACGCTGATGCAATCCAATAGAAGGTTCATCTAGTACATACATCACGCCAACCAGCCCTGCACCAATTTGGCTAGCTAATCGAATACGTTGCGCTTCTCCTCCTGATAAGGTTTCAGCAGAGCGCGAAAGTGTTAAATAGTTAAGTCCAACATTAATCAAAAATTGTAAGCGATCGTTAATCTCTTTTAAGATTTTCTCGGCAATTTGAGCTCGTTGCCCTGTCAATGACAACTGATCGAAAAAATCTTTCGCTTTTTGAGTGCTTAAATCACTAATGGCCGGTAGATTAGTATCATTAATAAATACATTTCTTGCTGCTGTACATAACCTTGATCCGCCACAACAAGGACAAGGTCGATGGCTAATATATTTGGCTAACTCTTCACGGATAGTTTGTGATTCAGTTTCTTTATACCGACGAGCTAAATTATTAATAATGCCTTCAAATGGATGTTTACGCTTAACTACATCACCGCGATCATTTGAATAAATAAATTGGATTTCGGTATCACCTGAACCATTTAATAAAATATCTTTTACCTTTTCAGGTAATTTTTCATAGGGTTTATCAATATCGAATTTATAGTGATCCGCTAATGATTTTAACATCTGAAAATAGTAAAAGTTACGACGATCCCAACCTTTAATCGCACCTGCAGCTAACGAAACTTCTGGCATTTGCACAATACGTTTTTGATCAAAATATTGTTGCACACCCAAACCATCACACTCAGGGCAAGCACCAGCTGGATTATTGAACGAGAATAAGCGAGGCTCTAACTCTGAAATACTGTAGCCACAAATTGGACAGGCAAAATTAGCCGAAAACAGATATTCTTCAGCTTGAGGATCATCCAAATTTGCCACTTTAACAATACCATTTGTGATCGAAAGCACGGTTTCAATCGACTCGGCCAAACGAAGCTTTAAATCATCCCGAATACGGAAACGGTCAACAACAACCTCAATGGTATGTTTTTTTTGTAGTTCAAGAATGGGTGGATCAGAAAGATCATAGACATCACCATCAACTCTTACTCGAATATAACCGCTAGCGGCTAATTGCTCGAACAACTTAACAAATTCACCTTTACGCTCGGTAACCACTGGGGCTAGCAGCATATAACGATTTTCAGTTGGTAATGCCATAATACTATCGACCATTTGTGATACCGTTTGTGCAGCTAATGGTAAATGATGATTTGGACAGCGAGGCTCACCAATTCGGGCAAAAAGTAAACGTAAGTAATCATAAATTTCAGTAATGGTTCCGACTGTTGAGCGCGGATTGTGCGAAGTCGATTTTTGCTCAATCGAAATAGCTGGTGATAAACCTTCAATATGATCTACATCAGGTTTTTCCATCAATGATAAAAACTGACGAGCATATGCTGACAACGACTCAACATAACGTCGCTGCCCTTCCGCATAAAGAGTATCAAATGCTAACGAAGATTTACCCGACCCCGAAAGACCGGTGATAACAACTAACTTATCTCTTGGAATGGTTACATTAATGTTTTTTAAATTGTGCGTGCGAGCGCCACGAATATCGATATCTTTGATTGACATAGATCTCTTCTTATGTGTGTTTTTCAAACAAAATGAATAGAAATTTAACTGTATATTATAACAGTAATAATCGATTAAATATACTACTATATAGGCAAATACACTATTTGATAATTTTTACACCAAAATATAAACTTCCCTAAGTTTTTTTGACAAAAATATCAACTGAAACACTTATTTCTAAATTAAAATAAAAAACGGTCATAAATGACCGTCTTTTACTGATATAAATTAATCGATTAATGTAGGAGTAGCATCAACAGGGATAATTGCACCACGATATTGTATCACCGTACCTGCAACTAAATGGCCTTGTGACGCTGACTGCGAAGGATTTCTTCCACTTAAACGCGCACCAAGATAGCCCGCACTAAACGAATCTCCCGCAGCGGTAGTATCAATCACTTTATCTTTTGGGATCTTATTCGCTGGAACGTCAAAACGACCTTCAGCTGAATCAATAATGCAACTATCGCTACCACGTTTAATAACAATTTCAGTCACACCAAACTTCCTCGTACGCTCAATAACTTGCTCATAAGGCAATTTACCCCATAACAAATCTTCGTCATCTAGCGTCAAAAATGCAATATCGGTAACGCTAAGAATATCGGCATAAACACTACGAGCCAAATCAAGGCTACGCCATAAACGTGGACGAAAGTTATTATCAAAAATAACTTTACCACCATTGGCCTTAACACGTTTTAAAAGATCTAATAATTTAAGAATACTTTCAGCATCCAAAATAGCAATACTAATACCACTCAAATACACATAATCACACTGTGCAATTTGCTGCGTTATTTTATCTGTTTCGGCTGTTTGCAACCAAAATTTAGCTGCAGCGTCATTACGCCAATAATAAAAAGAGCGCTCGCCCAGCTCGTCGGTCACAATAGAATAAAGACCAGGCATCTTATCTGACATTCTTTGCACTAAATCAGTTTGAATATTTTCTTTTTGCCAATTATCTAACATCTCTTGACTAAAAGGATCAGTGCCAAGCCCTGTCACATAATGAATCGAAAAATTATTGCCTTTTAATAAACGAGATAAATAAACAGATGTATTGAGCGTATCACCGCCAAAGCTACGCGTAGTCGAATCTTGTTTCATCGACAATTCAATCATACATTCGCCGATCACAGCGATATTTGTCGTCATATTATACCTATATCCTTAATCTAATTATAAATAATCCAGTGCTATTTTCACCACAACTTTGCGAACTGTTTCAATTTTATTACCAACAGAACAAAGCGGCTTATGTACCTCATTGGGTAAAAATACAATAAAATCATTTTGTTGTAATATTAACATGGTTTCTTCTTTTGGTGTTTCGACAAAAGCAATATCGTTTTCTGCCAATTTATTGTCTAACATTTTGGTATAGGGTGGTAACATGCTCACAGCCATTCCCTCTTGCCCTTCCAGAACAATCTGAACATCGATATATTTTTCATGATATTCCGGCTTAGCATCATAAATATGACGCGTTTGACTATCAGACACCATAAAGAACATCTTATCGCCATCAATATCATAACGCCCTATAGGCGTATTAATATTAACGTTGTCTTTAATATATTCAATAGATTGTTTTATTTTGGCAGGTAAATAAGGAACTAACCTTAAATGATTAATATTACCTAAAATCATACTAAAAGATCCTTAAAATATTGATGAAAATAAATACCGACAACTAAATTACTCACAACTAACATACCCCATGATAATCTAATTTAATTGATAAAGAGTATATACTTAAGTAATCTGTTTTTGTAGATCATTTGTTAATAAGTTTTTATTGGTATGTTACAATTTGGAGATCATTATAAAAAAGGTAAACAAATGAAGATTTTTATAATAAATTTAGAAAAAGAATCAAAAAAAAGAGAACACATCAAAAAAGAATGCGAGAAATTAAAACTAGACTTTGAAATTTACAATGCTATTGATGGCAATACTTTATCCGATTCATTTATTCAAAATACAGTCTACGATTATCCAAATAACCTTTTAACAAAGGGTGAAATAGGCTGTGCACTCAGTCACTTAAATATATACAAAAAAATTATTCAAAACAATTTACCTTATGCCTTAATTCTCGAAGACGATGCCGTATTAGATAGAAAATTACCCGATTTCTTAAATAGCTTTAAAGCTAAAAATACTAAAAAAGGTATTTTTTTGTTAACTGCCGATTTTCACTATCTTGTTAACAAAAAATTTAACTTAGATAGTTTTGAGGTTTTTGAAGTAACAAGAGCAGTGAGAGCCAATGGATATATCATCACTCATGATACCGCAAAAAAGTTAATTAAATTTTTATTTCCTATTCGCTATGAAGCTGATATGTTCAGAATAATGAAATTATGTACTGGTATCAAAATATATGCAACATTACCCAGTCTGATAACAACTAATGATAAGAATTTATTAAATTCATCAATACATACTGATAGAGCACCACTCATCAAGCAACGTTCTGAGTATAGAAAAAAGCTATTTAAAAAAGATAAGAAAAAAAGAATGATAGCATTATGGCTTAGAAAACAATTCATTAGTAGGTTTGAAAAAACAAAATACTATATAGATTAGACATTCGATCAATAAATCTATTTTAAAGAGCCTTGGCATAATTAAAAAAACAATATTTTCCCAAACTATTTTGGGGGTGAATATTAAATTTGGGAGAAAACCTAATTACTTAATAAATTATTCTCAACTGAATTTTTATCTGCAGCCCCCTATATTCACACCTTAGATATCACCACCCTCGACAGCTATCACTGTACCTAAGCCACTCCTGACTGGGGTTCTGTTCACAGTTCAAGCCATCTTTGCTAACAAAGAAAAGACACAAAAACACCACAAAAAACTTAAATAAAATCAATACCTTTCCTGACCAATTTTTTGTAAGTAAAAAATAGTAACTTAATGTGTTTTTTTATGTTTTGAAGAGAAGGAGATATACCACAATAAGCAATGCAACAAGTAGGCTTTATTTACTACAATAGAGCATAAAAAATAATAATGCCTAAAGTGATGCTAAGTAAAAATTAATTATAAAATTTAGTGACAGTATTAACTGCCACTTTTTACTGGTAAATATACAAAATTTAGGATAGGGATAGAATCATTTTTTATTTCCAAATATTTTCTTGGTTATCTAAATATTGTTTCCAATTAAAATATAACCGCTTTTCATTTTCCTCTTGAGTATGCTTAGAAGGATCATAATCATTAGATACAGGCATGTATCTCACGAAAGACTCTATTTCTTCAGGATAATCAAAATTTTCATAAATTGCTTCTACTTCACCTAATGGATCTTTAATGTCATTACGAATATTATATAATTGTAGTAACAAAATATATAACCATTTTGCGTTACTATAATTCTCTAAAGACCCAGCAATTTTATTCAATAAATCATCTAACTTAAAAATATTAGAGGAATTAACCATTGATAGTTCAAATACATCTTGATTACTACTACCATTAATAATCATATCATTTGCATAATTGATGACATCTTTCCAGCCAATAATATGATTCCGATATCCCCATGAAATATCTTTCCAATTTAGATAAATTTTATTTTTATTTAAATTAAAATTCATGATTATTTAACCTTCTGATTAGGTTTACCATTTATTTTACCACCTGAAATAAACCGTTGATGTGTAATATTTTGAGTTTTAGGATCTATAATATATTCAAATATACCACTTTTACCATTAAAAGAACCTTCTGTTTGTAATAAGGTTCGCTTAACACCATCACCGCCTGTTATTGTAAATACCTTACCTTTTTTAAGTTGTTCTTTGGTAATGAAGCTTGCTGCTCTATGCGATGGATCAGCTTTTAAGCTACTACCAGATCTATTATAAGCAATAATTTTATCAGCTACTCCAGATAAGGTTTTTAATTGGGCTACCTTTTGAACAACTTTTGAAGCAGCATTTCCCAACACAAATCCACCAGTAATTTCACTCCCAATTCTTCCTTGGGCATATCCAATCATATAACCCGCTGATTCAGGATCATGTTCTAAAGCATATTCATAAAGTTCTTGCCATTCAGTTGCCGAAACCTTTATATTATCATAAACTTTATCTAAATTCGTGACCACTTCATACATACCTACAGCTGTATCTATAGGATGTATAATAGTATCTATAATACCTGATACTGTATTAGCAGTTCCGTCTAAAACTCCGTCAAGCTGTCCTCTCCCTTCACCTTGAACATATGCACTGACTTTTTCACCATCTCCATCAAATAATTCTAGAAGCTGTAGTTGTTCATTGAGTCTTGTTTCATTCTCCCATGCTAGCATTGCTGCAGAATTATTCTCAACCGCATTTTTCCCCGCAGCAACGCCAGTATTGATATCTTGGATATCACCACCGGCAGCAGCTATCGCAAGGCCAGTCGCTAGTTGTGATAGGGCGCTGATTTTTTGTCTTTCTTCTTGGCTTAGGTCTTTGATGTCTTTATCAGGGTAAAGGATCCCCGCAATAACTTCAGTACCCCGCTCACCCATTGCTGCACCCATGCCACCCACAAGTGCAGAGTTGCCTTGCAGCTCAGCAACCACCGCACCGAGTATGGCATGGCTGACGGTGTTGGCAACGGTGTTTCCTTCGGTCTGTTGTTTGATAATTGTAGCAATTTTTGGTGCTAATGCCCCTGCGGCTGCCCCTGTCATATCACCACTGATTAAGCCGTTGATAAGGCTAACGGCCATATCGATGCCTTGACGGGTGCTACTGCCCATCGCCGACATCCCTTGGTTCATTGCTTCTTTGTAAGCTTCTTCGTAGATTTTTTGTTGTTCTTCTTCTGTTAGTCCCTTGTTTTTATTTTTTTCTTTTTCCTTTTCAACCGCTTTTTTCGCTTCTGATTCTGCTCGCATACGGTCTATATGGTTGAGCATCGTTAACGTTTCACCACCTATCTCACTCACTAACTGTGTTTGCTCGATGATGTCTTGCTCTTTCTCTTTGTTAAAGATATGGTTGAGCTCGTTATTGGCCTGCTCCGTATCCCGACTTAACTCGTTGATATCTTGTTTTTGTTCGTCTTTGTTGCGGATAATTATCGTCCCTTCCGATACCGCTGAATGCGTGGTCGAACGTTCACTTTCGCTTTTGTTGCGACTGGTTGGCATCGATGGCATACCGCTCGAGCTAACGCTTGCACTGCTGCTACTCACTTTGTAGTCCGCTTTGTTTTCAATATCACTAAAGCTGATTGTGCCCGTGTCTAGACGGTTTTGGCTCTTGTCTTCCGCTTCTGACGATATCACCGCCACGGCTAACACAAAAAACAACAACAAAAAATTTAAATAAAATCAACACCTTTCCTGACCAATTTTTTGTAAATAAAAATAGTGAGTTAATGTATTTTTTATGTTTTGAATAGAGGGATATATGCCACAATAAGAAATGCAACAAGTAGGATTTATTTACTACAATGGCGCATACAAATAATAATGGCTAAAATGTATGCTAAGCCAAAATTAGTAATTAAAAAATTAATTATCGAATTTAGTGACAGTATTAACTGTCACTTTTTTTAATAACGAATACAATAATATACGTTAGAATTGTCAGGTTAAGATACATTCCAAGCTCAAATCAACCACAGACAAAGCACCGGCGGCACAATCCAACAAGCGATTTTACACCGTGGGGTACGTACCACAATGTATGAAGCCAGCCCCATCCTCTTCCCAACACTCACTATTAAGGTTGGATAAAATAGGTTAATTCTTGTACTTGCTATTCAATACTTGTAACTTAAAAACAAACTTTCTACTGGTTAACTAGAAATTATTAATCTATAAAGTGGAAGTTATTTCATTGCTAATTACCTTAATCCACACTTCTCCAGACTCCATTATTAAAGTTTTTGATTCTATTTTCACGAGTGCGATATAAGAACCAAATAACTCTTCACCATCAAGCATATTTTTACATTCAAATTCCTTCACATTTTTACAATGAATTTTTCGTAAAGAATGCCCATCACAAGTACTCCATATGTCAAAAATCAGATCACATCCCAAATTACTAAACTCAATAGTTCCTAAACATATATCTTCATATTTCATAATTTATTCCATAAAATGCCCCGTAGAATATGATTGATCATCAGTTTGAGTTACTACAAATTATCACTGCTTGGATATTTAATAGAACATATTGAACTAGTTAAAGTCATATCTATCCATCCTTGCATCTTAAGATAATAATACCCTGTTTCAGGATTTTTTGAGATTTCAAGTTCACCTATATATGCAGGTAAAATATTATGTTCATCTATATTATTTTTATATTTTAGATCAATAATATTATTAATTAATATAGTACAAACTTCATCTCCATTATCCATGTTCAATATTTCCATAATAATAAAGTTTTTATCTAACTCTAAACTGAATAAAGATAGATTAATATCTATTAGCTTAAGAATGTAATCTTGCATTATTTATCCCTATTAATAAAATTGACCTGTAGAATGGTTTTGATCTTCTAAACGATTAAAATTATAATCAGTCCGTTCATTATATTTGCTTGTAATTGGCTGTCTACCGCCTCTGAATACCAGTAATCTTTATTGTCTTCATAATATTTATTAAAATCAATCCGTGCTTGCTCTTCCGCACTTAACTGATTATAGGCTTTCTCCGCTTCTTTTTTCGATAACGCTTCCTTGTTTTTATCTACCTCTTTTTGCGCCTGTAGGCGGTCATATTTGTTTATCACTCCTTTTGCCTGTTGAGCGATGTCTTTAACTAGCTCTACCGATTCTAATTTGTCTAGCTCTTTTTGTTTGTTAAATATCGGTTTGAGTGAGTTATTCGCATGCTCGGTATCTCGGCTTAGTTCGTTGATATCTTGTTTTTGGTCGTCTTTATTACGGATGATGAGTTGCCCATTTTCTACCGCTGAATGCGTTATGCTGGACTCTTTTCCACTGTTTTGATACGCCGTCGGGGCGCCCGGTCGCCGGTGCCTCCACTCACCGAGACATGGCTAACTTTAAAATCCGCTTTGTTTTTGATATCACTAAAGCTGATTGTGCCGGTATCAAGGCGGTTTTGGCTCTTGTCTTTCGCTTCTGAGACTATCACCGCCACGGCTAGCACAAAAAAACACCAAGAAAAACTTAAATAAAATCAATACCTTTTCTGACAGATTTTTTGTAAGTAAAAATAGCAACTTAATATGTTTTTCGTGTTTTGAATAGAGGGAGATATGGTGCATGAAAACAATGATTGATTACAAAAACGATAAAATGATAGAGGTGAGCACTATCTAATATTTTGGCGAAGTTCAGAATTTAGTCACAGAATTAACTACTATCTTTAAATAACAAATATACAAAATTTGGGAAATACCACTAGGCTGTTAATCGTATTACAGCAATAAAAAGTTACCTTATAATATTGATTAGGATAAATACCTAGAGACAATAAAAAGGAAACAGCTCAGATCAACTAAGATTTACTGCGATAGCAACGATTTTAATAAATGATTAATCAATGTGCCACTTTCGAAAATAAATTAATAATCACAACACCAAGCATGATAAATCCCATGCCAATTAATGCAGCTAGATCCAATGTTTGTTTTAAAAAAATCCATGCAATTAAACTTATTAACACAATTCCGATTCCAGACCAGATAGCATATGCAATACCAACAGGAATGGTTTTTAATGCTAACGAGAGCAGATAAAACGAAGCACTATAACCCAAAATAGTAATAATGGAATAAGTGATATTGGTAAACCCATCAGATAGTTTCAATGAAGAAGTTGCAATAACTTCACAAATAATTGCAAAAAAAAGTAATAAATATGAGTTCATATTAATGCCTATAATCGTCAAATAAAAAGCTGACTATCTAAAATTAAAGTTTTAGAGAAATCAATATCTAATTAACTGTTGAACGTTAATAGATAAAAACAATATTTTGTTGCCTTATTTTGATATCATTAATTATGATAGAAAGGTAAAGATAGATAGCTATTAACGCTTGAAAAGAAAGATCTTTAGATAGCTTAGGCTTCTATTTTAAAAATACTTATTGATTATCAATAAAATTAAAACAAAACCATATATCAAAACAGATCCGTTATTTCTATATAATAGTAATTATTATACCTAAAAATAAGGAACTTTGTAGTGCCTTTTTATTTTTAAAATGCGAGCCTGCACTTTTACTTCTAAAAACAAGATTAAATGACTTTTACCTGCTGTTTTTTTTATTTTATATGACTCCTTACATATTGATGTACCTATCCTTCTAGATAGAAAAATATCTAGTAGTTCTGTTGTCCTGATTAAATTATAGGTAATGCTTTCACTTCTAGTAATACTTTTATACCAATATAAGTTAATAGAATAAAAAACACCACTTAGTCGCTTTATTATACTTATCATCATAACTTATTACTTTTAAAAAAAATTTGAAAGATTACAACGATCAGTAAAGTTAATCATGATAGATAAAACCTATTATAATATAATATATTGATCTGTAAAACCGATCATAATATAATAATCAACCTCTTTAACTTAACCTTTACTTAAATTTAATAAATTTTTATGGAGACAAAATGGAACAACAAAAAAAAGCAACAAGTTATTTATCAATATCGTCAATGGTGTGCGGTATTATTTCAATAATACTTCCAATGGCTGGGTTTAACATAGTTGTCGGGATTATAGCAATAGTGCTGGGTGTAATAGGTAAAAATGATGTAATAAATAACCAAAAAGACGGCCTAGGGTTTGCTAAAGCAGGAATTATTTGCGGAATTATTGGTATTGCTATTTGGCTTTTATTTTTAATTATTGTTGGTAGTACATTGCTAACATTTATGCATTAATTAATAAATGTTATAAGGAATTAAGAATGAATAAATTACTTATTAGCATTGTGTTAGCCACAGGTTTTTTATTGTCTGGGTGTGGGGGTACAACTAAAGGAGGGCAGACAATTTTAAAAAACGAAACAAAAGAAACTATTAGAACGAAAATAAAAGAAGGAAAAACAACTCAAAATCAAATAAGAGATACATTTGGAGATCCATTAACAACATATTTTGATGGTGGTAAGGAAGTTTGGTCATATCATTATACTTATAGCAAACACGATCTTACATTAGCTGCTATTCCATATGTTTCAATTTTTTATAATAAAAGTGATTCTGATGCTCAATATAAACAATTAACAATTCTTTTTAATAATAATAGTACAAAAACAGTATATAGGTACTCTTTTTCAGACTCTAATTACAAAGTAAATCATACAACAGGAGTAGGACAATAAAATGAAAAAAATAATTAGTGTTATGTGTATTAGTGTTTTAAGTATAGTTTTGGTTGGTTGTGGTGATAAAAACACAATTACTTATGATTTAAAAACAGGTAAAGCAACAGCCAGCGGTTTTGATTCAAAAGCCCCTAATTTAAATGGTTTGGGTTATATGGGCATTATGAATGAGATTAGTAAAAATTGTAATCTCGATATTGCCACACTTGCTATGAATTTAAATATTGACGGTAAATACACAACAAAAGTTTGTAAAAACGGTATTACCTACAAATTAATTAATGCTAAGTAGAACGGGAATAAAACAATGAATAAAATTATTGGATTAAGTAGTATTACATTATTAAGTTTAGTTTTAATGGGCTGTGGAGATTCAAATACCGAGAAGTTTGAAGATTTTGCTAAAGATGCTGTAAAGGACAAAAAACAGCTAGTCGTATTTTATGATATCAAAAATAACAAGAATTATAATTATAGTTATTACCAATTTATTGGGGAAAGTACCTCTTCAAAAATCGATCAATTTTTAAGCTCGCCAATGATTAAAGATTGCTCAATCAGTAAAGAAAAAATGAATGAAGTAGCCCTATCTAATGATTCTATTACTTTTACTTGCGCGTATTCATATAAAGATGTATTAACAAATATGGACACACCACCAGATAAAAAAGTGAAAATAAAAATAGTAGGTGAAAAATCATCAGATAACCAAAGTATTCTTGACATGAACGATATAAATTTCTTATTAAACTTCAAGGATAACACAGTATATAACAAAAGTGTCGATGAAATAACAGGTAATGTTAAGAGCACTTTGATAGAAGGATTAAAACAAACATGTAAAATTTCTGATGACAAACAAGTATATGATGATTGCCTTTCCCCGCATTCAAGATTAAAAATAACAGGTTTATAAGTCTTTTATACAGAATTAGAGGGTTAGCCCTCTTTTTTTATAAGTTTTTTTAATCGATATTTTGTGAAGTTTTTATTTTGATTAGCGATTGGATAAACGTTAAAATTAAGGAATGGTGGGTTGTGAGGGGATCGAACCCGCGACCAATTGATTAAGAGTCAACTGCTCTACCGACTGAGCTAACAACCCACTGAAATATTAGTCTACATTGTATATAGGTTTAAGCAATAATGCAAATCACCAATCTCATTTTATTTAGTAAAATTTTGAGATAAACTTCAATATTGCTAGATTATTAAATAAGTCTATGTTTTACTATAGTGCGTTTTTTCAACATAATTAAATATTATATAATGAATTATAAATAAATTGGGAGAAAAGAAATGAAAATATCATCAGTTGCTATGCTTATCACAATGGGATTATCCAGCGCGGTAGCTTATGCACATACTGCAAATGAAATTATTGTTCGTGGTGGGCCAGTTTATGTTCACCCTCAAGATAAAAGTGATCATGTTAAAGTTGGCGGAGCCAAAAGTGATCTAAAAGCAAAAGCCGATAACGATACTCAACTTGGGTTAAATTTCCAATATATGGTGACGGATAATATTGGTGTCGAACTCTTAGCTGCAACACCTTTTAGCCACCAGGTTAAACTAGGTGGAGGCAATTCAACAGGGCTTGCTGGTGCTCATTTAGGTAAAATTAAACATCTACCACCAACATTAAGTGCTGTTTGGTATCCACTTGATTCACAATATGAGTTACAACCCTATGTTGGAATGGGTATCAACTATACCTTCTTTTTTGACGAAAAACTTAGTGGCGAAGCCAAAAAAGCGGGATTTCATGGTTTAGATCTCGATAGTTCTTGGGGCTGGGCTGCACAAGTCGGTGCTGATTATACTTTAAATGATAATTGGCTTTTGAATGCTCAAATACGTTATATCGATATTGAAACTAAAGCGACTACCCATTTAGGCAATACTAAAGTTACCGCTAATTATAAGCTTGACCCATGGGTTGCAATGATTGGTGTAGGTTATAAATTTTAAATGAGCAAACATAAAAAAACCTCTCAAACGAGAGGTTTTTTATTACAAAGATTAAAGATTTTTTATAGCGACATACTGCTCTTGCAGTTTGGCTTTATCATCAATATAACCTTGTTGTTTTTCTTTTTCTTTAGCAACTACTGCTGCTGGTGCTTTATCGACAAAGCTGGCATTAGACAGTTTATTTTCAATACGAGAAATTTCGCCATTGATGCGTTCAATTTCTTTTTCTAAACGCGCAAGTTCGTTTTCTTTATTGATTAATCCTGCCATTGGGATTAGCAACTCGGCGCCATCAACCAGTTTGGTAACCGACAATGGTCCTGTTTCACCATCATCAAGCAAAACAATTTCAGATAATCTTGCTAATGATTCGATAAAATTGATGTTATCAGCAATGATTCGATGCACTGTTGGTGAGCCTTTTCGAATTAATAACTGCAATGGTTTGCTTGGCGCAATATTCATTTCAGCACGAATGTTTCGTACGGCAATCACGACATCTTTTATCCAATTAATATCGGCTACTGCTTGATCATTTGAATGCTGTTCATCAAAAGCAGGCATTGGCTGTAACATAATGGTGTCAGCGCTTATATTCATTAAGCCTTTTACATTTTGCCAAATTGCTTCGGTTATAAATGGAATAATTGGATGTGCAAGGCGTAATAGAGCTTCTAATACCGTAATTAACGTATGGCGAGCTGCGCGTTGCTGTGATAGTTCGCCATTGGCTAAAATTGATTTGGTTAGCTCTAAATACCAATCACAGAATTGATTCCATGTAAACTCATATAAAATATTAGCTGCTAAATCAAAACGATAAGTATCAAATGCTTCTCGATAAGCTTTAATAGTTTGATTAAATTCGGCTAAAATCCATTTATCTGCTAAAGAATAATCTAAATCCCCACCTTTAAAGCCACAATCATGCCCTTCTGTATTCATCAACACATAACGGCTAGCATTCCAAAGTTTATTACAGAAATTACGATAACCTTCTAAACGTTTTAAATCCCAATTAATATCACGCCCTGTTGAGGCTAATGCTGCTAAAGTAAAGCGTAGTGCATCAGTCCCGTGCGCTTCAATACCATTAGGGAACTGTTTTTGAGTACGTTTAGCAATTTTTTCGGCTAATTGAGGCTGCATCATATTGCCAGTACGTTTTTCTAATAAAGCTGACAATGATATACCGTCAATCATATCTAAAGGATCAATAACGTTTCCTTTAGATTTAGACATTTTCTGTCCTTCTTCATCACGAATTAAACCTGTGACATACACCGTTTTAAAAGGAACTTGTGGTTTACCATGTTCATCTTTAATAAAGTGCATGGTCATCATGATCATTCTAGCTACCCAGAAGAAAATAATATCAAAACCAGTTACCAGCACATTAGTTGGATGGAATGTGGCTAAATCATCAGTATTATTCGGCCAACCTAACGTTGAAAATGTCCAAAGTGCAGATGAGAACCAAGTATCAAGCACATCGTCATCTTGTTTCAGTTCAATATCATTGGCAAGGTTATTTTCACGTCGCACTTCAGCTTCATCACGACCAACATAAACATTACCTTGTTTATCGTACCAAGCTGGAATACGATGTCCCCACCATAATTGACGTGAAATGCACCAATCTTGAATATCATTCATCCAAGAAAAATACATATTTTCATACTGTTTTGGTACAAATTGGATATCACCATTTTTTACTGCATCAATAGCAGGCTCGGCAAGCACTTTTGCACGCACATACCATTGATCGGTTAACATAGGTTCAATCACAACACCACCACGATCACCATATGGAACGGTCAAATCATGCGGTTCGATTTTTTCTAAAATACCCAATGACTCACATTCTGCAACAACAGCTTTACGCGCTGCAAAACGTTCTAGGTTCTGGAATTGAGCCGGAATGGTTGGTTCGTAAGCCGCACTTAGTTCACCATTAGTATCAAATACTTCAGCTTGCTGACGAATATCGCCATCAAACGTTAAAATGTTGATCATCGGTAATTGATGACGTCGCCCAACTTCGTAGTCATTAAAATCGTGTGCAGGAGTAATTTTTACGCACCCTGTTCCTTTGCTCATATCAGCATGTTCATCACCCACAATAGGAATACGGCGGTTAACAAATGGCAATATCACAAATTTACCAATCAGATCTTTATAGCGAGGATCTTCAGGATTCACCGCAACCCCTGTATCCCCAAATAAGGTTTCAGGACGAGTGGTTGCCACCACTAAGTAATCTTTGCCGTCGGCTGTTTTAGCACCATCAGCTAACGGATAACGTAAGTGCCACATTGAACCTTTAACTTCGCGGTTTTCAACTTCAAGATCCGAGATCGCTGTACGTAATTTAGGATCCCAATTGACTAAACGTTTACCACGATAGATAAGATTTTCTTGATATAATCGAACAAATACTTCTTTCACCGCATTTGATAGACCTTCATCCATAGTAAATCGTTCACGATCCCAATCAACTGAATCCCCTAAGCGACGCATTTGCTTAGTAATGCTACCGCCTGATTCGGCTTTCCATTGCCAAATTTTGTCAATAAAAGCATCACGCCCGTAATCATGGCATGTTTTATTTTCTTCTGCCGCAATTTTACGTTCAACCACCATTTGCGTTGCAATACCAGCGTGATCGGTTCCTGATTGCCAAAGGGTATTATTACCTTGCATGCGATGATAACGAATCAAAGCATCCATAATGGTTTGCTGAAAAGCATGGCCCATATGTAAACTACCTGTCACATTAGGTGGTGGAATGGCAATACAATAACTTGGTTGTGATTTATCACCACTGGGTTTAAAGTAACCGCTTTGTTCCCAATGCTTATAAATAGGTTGTTCAATTTCTTGTGGGTTATAAGTCGTGTTTTTCATAATTAATGCATCAATCCTGATTTAAGGCATAAAATGGTTGCTATTCTACAGTAAAATAGCCAAACAATAAATTAGCAGAACAATAAACTCATTGATTTAATCGAATTGTAAAAATTTTTATAATACGATGAATAGCACAAAAAAACCGCCTTATATTAAGCGGTTTTTTGATATCTATCATTGTAAATATAATTTGTAATTAGTGGTGTTGATAAATAAAATTATCAATTAATCGTGTTTTACCAATATAAACCGCTAGTGCACATAAACTATCTTGCTCAAGCCTATCAACCGATGTTAATGATGCTAGATCGACAAATTCAATATAGTCAATCTTGGCTAAAGGTTGATTGACAATAAGATTATGCATAGCTTTTGTTATAACAGTTACCGACTTTTCTCCCTGTTTTATCATTGCATTAGCGCATTCAATTGCTTGATAAAGGCACACGGCGGCGGATCGTTCACATTCCGACAAATAACTATTACGTGAACTTTTAGCTAGTCCATCTGCTTCACGCACAATAGGGCAACCAATAATTTCAATGTCGAAATTCAGATCACTGACCATACGTTTAATTACCGCTAGCTGCTGTGCATCTTTCTGTCCAAAATAGGCACGATCAGGTTGTGTGATATTGAATAATTTTGTAACAACCGTGCAAACACCTTTGAAATGCCCTGGACGCCTTTTTCCACATAAAGCATCTGTTAAACCATTAACATCAACATAGCTGTTAAAATTAGCATCATACATTTCACTGGCAGTTGGACAAAAAATCAAATCTACCCCCATCTTCTCACAAGCGATTTTATCCCGTTCTAAATCACGTGGATAACTAGCAAGATCTTCTGAAGGACCGAATTGTATAGGATTAACAAAGATCGTCACAATAACTTTTTGATTATCTTTTTTAGCCGCAGCCATTAAACTCTGATGACCTTCATGCAGATAGCCCATGGTTGGAACAAGCCCTATACTATAACCAGCCTGCCGCCAAGCTTTAACTTGCTCTCGTACTTGTCCAATTGTCGTTACAACATTCATTTAGTTATCCCTTATGATTGAAACTCAGATTTAAGTTTGCTCATTACCTCACTATCAATCGCAAATTCATGGATCGAAGTTGGAAATTGTTGCTGTTTTACCTCTTGGCAATAATCAGTAAACGCTTGTTTCATATAATGACCAATTGGGGCAAAAGATTTGACAAATTTTGATGCAACACCATCATACATAGACAGCATGTCTTGATAAACTAGCACTTGCCCATCACAATTTACACCTGCGCCAATACCAATAGTTGGAATACTTACTAGTTGTGAGATCAATTTTGCTAAATCAGCAGGTACACATTCAAGTACAATCGCAATCGCCCCCGCTTGTTCAACCGCTAATGCATCAAGAACAATATTTTTAGCATCTTGATAATCTTTACCTTGCACTTTGTATCCCCCTAATGCAAGAACAGATTGGGGCATGAGTCCAATATGCGCAACAACCGGAATGGAGGCTTGTGTAATCATTTTAATATGTTCACTAAATGCTTGCCCTCCTTCAAGTTTAACCGCTTGAGCCTGACCTTCTTTAATTAGACGACCGGCATTGAAAACTGCATCATACACAGATGTTTGATAAGACATAAAAGGTAAATCAGTGACAACAAATGCCGACTTAGCGGCTCTTGCAACTGCTTTGGAGTGATGGATCATATCTTCCATAGTAACCGATACGGTGCTATCGTAACCTAGCATCACCATACCTAAAGAATCCCCCACTAATAAACAATCTACACCACTTTCATCCATTAATTTGGCTGTAGTGTAATCATAAGCAGTTAGCATGGTAATTTTTTGTCGGTTTTGTTTACGTTCTTTTAAAGTGGCAATCGTATTTTTCAAGGTAACAGCTCCAGTTCTAATTGTCGATAGTCCTTGTTTGGATGCTTTGTTCGACTAATATTAAGTAAAATAGCAGATAATTGCTGATAAATAGGTTTTAATTCGGAGGGCATAGCCATTATATGTTGTTTGATAACTTCAATATCGCCACGTTCTATAGGTCCAGTTAAAGCATTAATCACCCCAACTTTACATATATTTTTAGCATTTCCTAAAAATAACGGATGCCAAGCTTGTTCACTAAACTCAGTATCTAACCCACATTGGTCAAGTAAATCAACACCAATTTGTACCAATGCAATAACTTGATTACTCAACATAACACAAGCCGCATGATAAAGAGGCTTTTTATTCGCAGGTAAAATGGCTAAAGGATTTTTTAGTGAAACAAAAAAGTTTTTTAATTGAGGGATAATACTTTCATTTGCCTCAAGCGTAAAAGAAACACCTGACATAGCGGTATAGCATTCAAATCTATCATAAATGGCATATAAAGGATGCAATGAAAACGCAAATGGATGAACAATTTTATGTTGGCTAAATATATGTGACGTCAACAGCCCACTGCAATGACCGATCCATTTATTGGCAATAGGTAATTGGCAAAGTTCTTGCCAAACAGTGGCTATTTGGCTATCTGATACAGTAACCAATAAACAATCACAATCATTAACTAAATCAGCTAACGATGCATAAGCTTGACTATGAGTAAAATCACTTGCCTCTTTTGCATGTTCATAAGATCGGCTATAAAACCCAGCAATCGACATTCCACATAAAGAAAAATACTTAGCTAAGGTGCAACCTACTTTACCCGCACCAATAAAACCGATAATCATTGTAACTGTAAATTATTAAATAATTGTCGCATTATAGCTTAATCGACTTGATATTCAATTATAATTAATAATGGTAGCAAATAAAATTATTTGTGGCATATTGCTTATTATTGACATAAAAATCTCTATTTTTATTGGTTAATTATAAATTTCACAATAATCAAAATTTTCTAGAAATGGTTATCATATGTTATTTGTACAAAATGTTAAAAATTTTTGACCATAAATTCATCTATTGCATCTAAAAACAAACTACCATACTTTTCTAACTTAATTTTACCTACACCAGTAATGTTAATTAATTGCTTTTTACTTGCTGGTTTGGTTTGAACCATTTCAAGTAATGTCGCATCACTAAAAACAATATAAGGTGGAATATCTTCAACATCAGCAATATCTTTACGTAATCGCCTAAGATTGTTAAATAGAATTCGTTCTTCGTACGATAAAACCGCAGTTAAATTAATTGATCTTGCATATCGATTTATGCGGTTCTTTTTCACGATTTCTAAACGCGGTTTAGCTAAAGATAAAGGGGTTTCGCCCCTAAGAATTGACCGCGCCTTTTCTGTTAATTGAAGAGTGGTATAATTCGATATATCTTGATTTAAATACCCCAAATAAATCAACTGCCTAATAACACTAAGCCAATAGTTCGATGAATTTTGCTTACCGATACCATAAACCGATAATTTGTGATGACCAACTTCTTTAATGTGAGCCCGCGCAGAGCCTCTTAAAATATCAACGATATATTGTGCTCCATAACGCTGTTTAACACGATAAACACAAGATAAAACCTTCTGCGCATCAATTAAACCATCATACATCTCAGGGGGATACAAACAAATATCACAGTTATTACAAGGTTCGGCTCGCTCTTCGCCAAAATAACTCAGCAACACAATACGCCGACAAGTCAAACCTTGCGCAAAAGCCTCCATCGCATTGATCTTTTGCAGCTCCACATCTTTATGCTTACCATCTATTTTCTCAACAGTTTTTTGATGATACCACTTCAGATCTTTACTATTAAATAGCAGCATCGCCTCGGCTGGTACGCCATCACGCCCTGCTCGACCTGTTTCTTGATAATAAGCCTCAATCGTTCGTGGACAATCCGCATGTAAAACAAAACGCACATTGGGTTTATTAATCCCCATACCAAACGCAACGGTAGCGACAATAATTTGCACATCATCTTTTAAAAAAGCATCTTGTGCTTGTTGGCGTTCATTGTTAGACAACCCTGCATGATACGCCATAACCGAAAACCCAAGAGCAGCAAGTTTAGTGGTCATATCTTCAACTCGAGAACGGCTTGAGCAATAAATAATACCGGGGTTGCCTTTTTGCGTTTCAACAAACGAAACAACCTGCTCCATCTGATTAAATTTGTCAACGACGGTATAACGAATATTCGGCCGATCAAAACTCCTTACCACAACTAACGGATCAACCAAATTAAGTTGATTTATGATATCAGATTGCGTCATCTTATCGGCAGTGGCGGTCAAAGCAACAATCGGCACCTCAGGAAAACGAGTAGAAAACTGACCTAATTGACGATAATCAGGTCTAAAATCATGCCCCCATTGAGAAATACAATGCGCTTCATCAATAGCAATTAATGAAGGTGGATATTCATTAATTAAAGTAGAAAAAGCGTACACTCCCAAACGTTCAGGTGAAACATATAACAACTTTATTGAATGATTTAAATATTTTGCGATGACTTCTTGTTGTTCTATCGCAGATTGAGAAGCATTAAGATATGCAGCAGGAATACCGTTAGCTAATAACTGATCGACCTGATCCTTCATCAAAGAAATTAAAGGCGAAATAACAATAGCAGTCCCCGGCAATAAAACCGCAGGGATTTGATAACATAAAGATTTACCGCCGCCAGTAGGAATAATGGTTAAAGTATCACGTCCATCGATAATAGATTCAATAATTTCTCTTTGTTGATTTCTAAATGACTTGTAACCAAAAACATTTTGCAGAACATCTTCTATCTGATCTTTTATCGACATACAAACCTAAATATGTAGCGCCTAACGAAATGCGCCGAGTATAGCGAAATTAAATTAAACAAACCACCATGAACTTACAGAAACTTACAATTCATTCCAAAAATAAGAAAATTTTTGGAAACAGCTTGCATTGAACCACCATGTTATGACTTTTTTTTTAAACCGAAAAGAAATAACGTTCATTATGCAGCCAATTTTGTTCAACAGACTAAAAAAACAGCTATTTTTCATTTTTTTACTTGATACAAATCGATTTGCCCGTTAATATTTACGTGTTTCAAATATACGCCCGTAGCTCAGTTGGTTAGAGCATCACCTTGACATGGTGGGGGTCAGTGGTTCGAGTCCACCCGGGCGTACCATTCTAAAGCCTTATCTAGCAAGCCTTTAAAGTGATTGTTTTAAAATCAGATTTTATTCGTAGGGTAAAACTGGGGTAGTACTTCACTAACATAATAATTATATTAAGATTAGCCATAAAAATAATTAATGAATAGAACAATCGATATTGAAACAAGTATAACGAACAAAGTTGTTAGTATGGTTTTTGATAATAACTATTATCCTACACAAGCATGGCGTGAGTATTTAAAATTATTCGAAGTTGAAGTTGCGAATAAAATAGGTATTAGCCAATCAGCTTATTCTCAATATGAAAAAAGCCAAAAGTTAAGAAAAGCAACAGGAATTAAAATTGCCGAAGCACTACAAATCAAGCCTGAACTGATAAATTTTTAATAAAAAACTCTCTTAGAGAATTTAATAAAATAGCACTAAATAAAAATAATTTCTTTCCGGTTTTATAGTTATTGTATTCTGGTACAGTGCATTGATATTTTACTTTTTTCATTGTTTTCTTTCTTATCTTGCGTTATTGCTAACTCAGAAATCATCTTAAACTCATTGTCTGATATATACTCAAACCTGTTGAAACCAGACAACCTCATACCATTTAAAGTGCTGTTATAACTTCTATTCAATTTCTTAAAATCTTCCTTTACCATTTCATTACTACCCGGCCATTTTACAAAAAAATCATCGTTTTCTTTTAAATAGGTAACAACTGATTTTCCATGGTCAATTGATGTAGAATAGTCCTGAAACATCCCTTTCTCCCATTTTGCTCTTTGTTCGATTGAGCTACATTCCCAATTCCCGATAAGCATTTCCTCAGTTACTTTCTTTTTACCACAACCTAATAAAGCAAACCCAATTAAACCAACTAACAAAATTTTTTTCATATTATCACCTTCCTTTTTGGTAATAGTATGAAATTTATTAACTAATAGCAATAAAAAATCACCTTTCTACTTTCTTCACTCCACCGAGTTTAAAATTGCACTTCATGTTTTAATCCAAGTTCACATTATCAACTTCAAAAAGCAATTTATAGATTTCTTTCATAAATTTGAATCGCTCTTTAGTCCAATACTAGCTATTATGTTATTGCTGTCGATTTGATATTGAGTAGATTACTCAAAATTTGAACATAAAAAAAACCGACTTTCGTCGGCTTCATTTTTTATTTTCTTCATCTGTGGATTTAGTGTTTTTGTCCAAATTAGTTTTATTTTGACTTAATTTCTTTTTACGTTTTGATTTTTTATTCTCTTTTAATTTATCATTAGCTATACTTAAAAGGATAAAACTCCCACCCAGAAAATATGTAATATCAATTAACTTAATTATATAAGGATTTGAACCTCGATACGAATTGTTGTGAGATACCACTACCGCATCTACAATTTGCGACCAAAAAACAATTAAAAATAATACGATTAACTTTTTCATTGTGTACACCGCCCAGTAACAAACTTATTATCATTACCCTGCACTTTTGCTATATGCACATTACGCTTGCATTCCCAATTTTCAGGTGCATACATTTTATTCCACGCCATCATCAGCTTCTTTTCTTGATTTGATAAATTGATTTTATATTTATCAGACATATAAAGATAGGTGCGTGCTATCATTCCACGGATTTCGTTACGTGGCTGGAATACGCGAGCTTTAAAATCCACAGCACTTTTACACTGCCCATACTGATTAAATTCTTTAGTGAATTGCGAATAACGATAATTAGACCTATCGCCATTCACTTCACCAATAGCCGGTTGCAAGTTATGCATATCCCCTTCTATTTGATTGAAGGTAGCATCTTTTTTGCACGCTTTACGCCCGCCTTCTTGCCAGCATGTTAGGTGTCTACCAAAATTTTCGGCAGGCATAACATGTTCCCACTCAATGCGTTCAGCTCTAATTTGATTTTTTCTTGGCTGATACCCACACTTGCTAAAATCAACAACGCTTTTTTTACCTACCCACGAAAATTCGCATCCGCAATAAAATGTCGTTTGATTAGGGTTTAATTTATATAATTTAGTTAAATGTGTTTTAGCTGAATTAAAGTTCTGTGCTGAATAAACAAATAACGGAGTAAATAAAAGTAAGATAGCTATTTTTTCCATAAAATCCATTTAAAATAAATCCAAAAACTATAAAAATTTAATATGTTATATAAAACATCAACTTTTATAGTAAAGCATCCTGCAATAACAACTATCAAGTAAAAGACTTAATAAAACAAACCCTCGTTTTTTGATTAGGGCTTAAAAAAGGAAAAGAACGAGCAAACGCTTAATTCTCTTGTTTATAATATTGGTATTGTTTCCAGTCTATTAACCAATCAAAGGTCGGGCCCCCCGACTGTGGCTTTAAATATATCAACAGATATTAAATAATATCAAGATGATATTATAGCAAAATCAATAACTGAAATTCAAACCAAAAACAACTAAACGAGAAGCAAAGTAGAAGGTTTAAAACAACGCGTGGACAATATTGCATTAATTGAACAAGTAAGTAAAAGTTAGGATATACCACAAGTTTAACTCATTGTTGATGTAGAATGATTTTTAATAAAGAATTGAATCATTTTTTGAGAATAAAAAGTAGTTATTGCTTTGGTTGTTTGGAGCTTATGTTGTTGTAGTAATTAACCACAACAGCACAAGCCTAATTTCACTGGTCCGCCTCCAACTACGCGGGGACGATGTTCTTTGCTATATTATTCTCTATCTACACCATAACTGGCCCCGCGGTCCAAGAATTAAGGACTAAGATATAAAATCTAAGGTGTAGTACAAACAGCGTAGCGGGGATTGCCAACGCTACCATGGATAGAGTATCCTCTTGGGAAAACACCGAAGGCACTGTTACCTACCGCATCATTCGTCCAGTAGCGGTAGTTTTGATCGGTGAAGCCCGCATCAGCGTAGAAGGTCATGAAACCCCACTCCGTGAAAAAACCTGCACCTATGTGACGCATGTAATAATTACCAGATGAATTAGGTGTGGCGCCTGAAATAGGATGATCACTATCTATACGCACCGCGTTAGTCAAATCCTTGACCCGTGGCAAATGATACCCCAAACTTCTACACCAAGATGTTTGGTTAGGCCAACTACTCGCTTTCCCCCCTCGATTTACGAACCACTGCTTTAACACAAATCCATATTTAACCTCTACATTATCGCCACTATCCCTACCCACCAATTCAAATGTCTGCGGCAAAGATGGTATACTTAAAGGACTAGGATTATTTGAATTTATCTGAGTACTATCAGCCCTTGGACCTCTTAACGTTACCCGTGTTACATAACTAGATTTATCAGTAATCCATTGATCAGCTTGTATGGTTCTTCCTACTGGGTCTGTGAATGTATCAGAACGCGGCCTTGTCCAACTCACCGTTGCACTTATACTACCAGTTGTGTTAACTGTCCAACTCAACTCACTTCCATCTACTCCAACAGGCATCTCTAAGTCAAAGTACAATCCATCAGCACCCGTTGTAGGGAAATTTCGGTCGTAAGATGATGAGCTCGTTGACTTTGTTAAAAAACCCTTCGTAGGACTCCATATGTTAGATGGACCGGCATATTGAGGTTTATCACTACGATCAATGCCAGTAGTACCACCCAACAACAAATTCGGCCTTGCCGACTGTGCAAACAAACAACGAGGATATGGACTTAAGTAATAATACTCCCTGTCATTAGTGGTTGAAAATACACGACGATTTGGCACGCCATACTGTGTAGTTAAACTAGCACCATCGGGGTTTAAGCCTATTGTTACCCTATAAGGCCCCTTACATGCATCTAATGTATCATTAAGACGTACAGTATTTCCATATTTATCATCTAATGAAAGCCATAAAGTCCCTGTTGCCGTTACACCATCAGTACCCTGTCCATCTCCATCATCATCTCCCCAAGAATGATAACGATTGATTAAATCATTTAAACGCAAAAAAGTAGTCGATGGTGGAAAAATAGTCTTTATATCACCCAAAGTACTCCCATCTGGAAACATTATTGGATTTATCCTACTTGATGTATTCGTTGACGGCGTGACCTTTCTACCATTAGGCAAAGTAATGGTGAACAACGATTCAAGGTCTGTTACCTTGGTTAGGCCTCCATCAGATGTTAAATACGGCCCACTACCCTCAATAACCCTTGAGGTTTGCGCTGTTAAGGCCTGTGCACCAAATGAACACAACCAAAACAATAACGCCGCAATGCATAACGAAGACCTTAATAAGAACGATAAAAGATTGAATCTCTGCTTCGACAACAACCCTACCGATAAACTCGGCGAGTTCACTAAGCTAGATGATTTCGGTGATAAAAATAAGAATGGAGTCTGATTTTGACTACGATGATATTGAAAAAGATTTAGGGCGTAGGTTTGGCAGGCCAGATGCCAGATGCCAGATGCCGATTATGATAGCGCATTTCGATTATCCTGTCAAGTAAATTTTTGTTTTATTTGAATTTTTTATAATTGACCGCTCAACTAATGAGCATTTCCTTGCTTTAAAAGCGCTTAAATTATAGTCGGTTGAGTAATAATGCGCTAGTTTTTTTGTTAAAAAATTGTAAAGTTTTGTTAAAGCCTGAGTCAACCTACGTTGATGTACTGCTGGAAACGGGTTTTGGATGGTGTTTTTTGGCTAAAAACCACAGGGTAAAAAACTTCAATAAAATCAATACCTTTTCTGACCGATTTTTCGCATAAATTAATAGATTATTTATAAAAAAGGCAGCTATATTAAAGCTGCCTTAGAATAATAAACTAAACCGAAATATTGGTTAATTAGAAATTAATTTCGGTACCGACAAAATAGCGTCGACCTTCTAATGTTTTACCAAAATCTTCGTTAGAGACATCTTTATCAAATAAGTTATAAACACCAGCATAGATCTTAGCTTGTTTATGTACTTGATAAGATGCACCGACGTCCCAGAAAGTGTAGCCAGGGTATTCAATTTTTGTGCCATTACGGTTGTTTGATGATTCCATGCCATAATAAGCCATTTTAGCCCATAAATCCCATTGCTGGGTAGCATACCAATCGAGTTGGGTATTGAATTTTTGTTTAGGTGTTCGGTTTAAAGCTCGTCCTTTATATTGACCGCTTTTTTGTTCTGTTTTTGTCCAAGAATAGTTAGAACTTAATAAGAAATCAGTAAATAAAGGTGTTTTAAATGAAAGCTCAAGACCTTTAAGATCGGCTTTACCCACATTTTCACGACCTTGGACAAAATCGAATCTTTCTTGATATCCATCTATTTTACATAAGCCTCTTCTTGCTGGACCTTGGCATATATAGTAGCTTTGGATTTTGTCTTTATACTTGGTATAAAACGCCGTAGCCGATGCATCAACACCATAGTCATTGGTGTAACCAACGCCAATTTCGAAGTTATTCGATTTTTCAGGTTTTAAATCTGGGTTACCCATGATCATACCTTTATTACCCGTACCAGCTCCGCCTGTCACTTGTCCCCAATCAGAAACAACTTGACGTAATTGTGGCGTTGCAAAACCTGTTGAATAACCACCTTTTAAGGTAAAATTATCATCAATATTCCAAACGCTGTACACTCTTGGATTCCAGTTACTACCATAATTTTCATCTTTATTGTAGCGTAATCCTAATGTTAAGCTCCAACTTTCTAGCAATCTTAATTCATCTTCAGCAAACAGCGCATAATTCCAACGATCAATTTTAGTGATCGATTTATTTAGCTGATTTCCTTTATCATGTAGCTCTTGGTAATTATACTTTCCACCAATAGTAAGCATGTTGATGCTAAAAGGAAGAGTTGCACGGGTATCGACATCGGTATTACGAATTTTCATCTTTCTTTCTGGGTTATTGTTGCCTTCATACGCAACAAATGAGGTTGTCGATATATCGTCAAATAAACCGTTATGTGTTACCGCAAAGGAATTGCGACGGTTATCACGAAGAAAATCACCTCTAGACAGAGGCCTTGTTTTACCTCCTGTAGATTTACTATTTTGTAATGCACGTCCAAAATCAAGATCAAATTTTTGTGTATCGGTTGCATTTAGCGATACTTTACCATTTATACTGCGTAATTTTTGCTCTGCATGACCATTTAAGAATTTATCTTCATTACGTTTAGAATATTGACCATAAAGTTGGATACCTAAGATATCATCAATCAATGGTCCTAAAGTTGAAAAGCTACCTGTATAGGTATTTTTTTCTGCTGATCGGTATGGAATAACGGATTCTAAACGCACACCACCATGCCATTTGTCAGAGACTTTTTTGGTAATAATATTGATAACACCACCCATTGCATCAGAACCATATAAAGATGACATTGGTCCACGTACAACTTCGATACGTTCAATAGCAGTTAGTGGTGGTAACCATCCTTGTTCAAAACCTGAGTTATCGCTATTTGGTCTTGTTTCACGTGTACTTACTTTTTTACCGTCAATGAGAATCATAGTATATTTGGCATCCATACCACGAATACTGATATCTGTTGAGTCCCCTCCGCCTGTAACTGTAACGCCAGGGATATCTTTTAGCGCGTCAGTAACATCGCGATAAGGTTTATTTTCGATCTCTTTAGGTGTAATAACCGAAATGGTTGCTGGCGCTTCTTTCACTTGCTGAGAAAACCCCGATGCAGTAACAACCATGGTGTCAGTATCTGTATTGCTAGCCGCTATAGCGGCGCTTGATAATGACAACAAAATGCCCGTATTAATGGCATGAGTTGCCAATTTAAACTTCTTTTTTGCTTTCATTTCTTATAACCCCATTATTTATAATGATAATTACCGTTTAATTTGCCCTAGGCACACTACACTATATGAGAATGATTATCAATATCTTTATAAAAAATTATTTAGTTGTAGACAATTCACTTTTATTAAATAATAATTATTATCATTTACAATGACGTGAGAAAATTGATATGAACAAGAAAAAAAAGTTACTTTTGAGTAGTATTGCAGTAATGATGTTAAGTTTAACTGGCTGCCAATCATCGACAACAATGAATGTCACTACTGATAATCAAACAGTGGTCGTCCCTAAAGCGCCTAAAAAAGTGGTAGTGATGAACTATGGCGCATTAGATACGTTAGATGCGTTAGGTAAAGGCTCAATAGTTGCAGCCACCCCACGGTCAGTTATCCCATCTTACTTGCAACAATATAATAACGCCTCGATTACCGATACGGGCAATATGAAAGAACCCAATATTGAAGCTATCAAGCAAGTTAAGCCTGATTTGATCGTTATTGATGGACGTCAGGCAAGTAAAGCCGAAGATTTATCTAAAATTGCCCCGGTTATTAATTTAAGTGTTGATGCTAAAAATTACGTTGAATCAACCAAAGATCATATCCAAGTGCTAGCAAAAATTACAGGAACAGAAAGCAAAGCGGATAGTATCATCCAATCATTAGATAAAAAAATTCAAAGCACACAAGCTTTAGCTCAAGCCAGTGCTAAAAAAGCTATTGTTGCTATTCATAATGATGGGAAAATGATTCTTATCAATTTAAGCTCAAGTGCGGCACTGATTCATGACGTACTAAATGTTAAACGAGCAGTACCACTCACCGTTATGCCTACAAATAACGCAATAGGCAAACCAAAACCAACTTTTGTTGATGATAAATACATTAAATCGGTAAAACCTGATATTGTTTTTGTAGTTGATCGTAGTAAAGCAATTGGCAACCAAGGTATGGCTGAACACTATTTTTCTCAGCAAGTACTAAACAAAAGTAAAACACATGTGGTTTATTTAACACCAGATCTATGGTATTTGTCTGGTGGTGGCGCAGAAAGCATAAATCGTCAAATAGACGAAGTCATTAATGCATTAAAATAGTAACAGTTTAATTGGTAAGTTTATCTTCCTATTTCTAAAAGCCTTTATTGCAAATAAAGGCTTTATTTTATATTGTTCGATAGCACTTAACCAATAATCCTTTTATTCAAACAAACTAGTAACGTTCCAAGCCATAACTACTAGTATCTAATGAATAAATCAAAGCGTCGTTAACATAGCATTCAAATTAGAAAATCAGTGTATCAACTATGATGAAATATGATAAAATGCCGGCTTCATTTTAATTTGCAAATGATAATTAACAAATATAGTTTATTAATTCTCAAACAATACCTCTTTAAACATAAAACACTATTATTATAAATACTATGAATATGTCACCCCCTACAATTGGATTTGTAAGCCTTGGCTGTCCTAAAAACTTAGTTGACTCTGAGCGAATTTTAACCGAGCTACGCACGCAAGGTTATCAAGTGGTACCTAGCTATGACAATGCAGATCTAGTCATTGTTAACACTTGTGGATTTATTGACAGTGCAGTACAAGAATCGCTTGAAGCAATTGGCGAAGCACTAAACGAAAATGGAAAAGTCATTGTAACTGGATGCCTTGGAGCCAAAGAAGATCAAATTCGAACAGTACATCCAAAAGTTCTTGAAATATCTGGCCCACATAGCTATGAAGCGGTTTTAAGTCATGTGAATAAATATGCCCCTAAACCCGAGTACAACCCTTTTACCAGTTTAATCCCGAGTCAAGGCGTTAAATTAACGCCAAAACATTACGCTTATCTTAAAATTTCTGAAGGCTGCAATCACCGCTGCACATTCTGTATTATTCCATCTTTGCGTGGAGATATGGTTAGCCGACCAATTGAAAATGTCTTGGATGAAGCAAAACGTTTAGCAGATAGTGGCGTTAAAGAGTTATTGGTCATTGCTCAAGATACTTCAGCTTACGGTATCGACATCAAAAATCGCACCAATTTCTGGAATGGAATGCCATTAAAAACTGATATTCAAACCCTGTGTGAACAACTGTCAAATTTAGGAATTTGGGTCAGATTGCATTATATGTATCCTTACCCAAGTGTTGATAATCTAATTCCATTAATGGCGGATGGTAAAATTTTGCCTTATTTAGATGTGCCATTACAACACGCAAGCCCAACTATTTTAAAATCAATGAAACGCCCCGGATCGATTGAAAGAACCTTAGAACGTATTCATAAGTGGCGCGAAATCTGCCCAGATATTACATTACGTTCAACGTTTATAGTTGGATATCCTGGCGAAACCGATCAGGATTTTGAACTACTGCTTGATTTTTTGTCACAAGCACAATTAGATCGAGTTGGCTGTTTCCCATACAGCCCAGTAGAGGGTGCTGTTGCGAATGAACTGGCAAACCAAATTCCAGAAACAATCAAACAAGAACGTTTTGATCGTTTTATGCAATTACAGCAAAGAATCTCAACACAAAAATTACAAGCCAAAATAGGCAAAACACTAGCTGTCATTATTGACGAAGTTGATGAGGAAGGCGCAATAGGTCGCAGCATGGCTGATGCCCCTGAAATCGACGGCGTTGTTTATTTAAACGAAGAAAACCAAGTCAATGTAGGTGATATTGTTCAAGTTAACATTGAACATTCCGATGAATACGACCTATGGGGAACAGTTAAAAGGTAATAAAAACCATGAAACAACATTATAAACACGAAATAAAAAATCTCGTTAAATTAGCGGTTCCTGTTCTTATTGCACAAATATCACAAACAGCAATCACATTTGTCGATACCATTATGGCAGGAAATTATAGCAAAACTGCCCTATCTGGTGTGGCTATTGCAGTGTCAATTTGGTTGCCCACGATTTTATTTGGACAAGGTTTGTTAACGGTATTAACACCAATTATTTCAAACTTAAATGGTGCTGCTAAACGTGATCAAGTTGCTAATCAAACGCGTCAAGGTGTAGTAATAGCACTCATATTATCAATATTAATGATGTTGTTTCTATACCATTCTGACAAAGTCATTAACTTAAGAAGCTCAGCAGATCACCCAATCGATCCCGAAATGGTTGACGTTGCCGTCTCATTTTTACGCGCCATAATGTGGGGTGTGCCAGCATTCTTGCTTTTTTTGGTCTACCGCAATCAATGTGAAGGACTATCAAACACAAAGCCAGCCATGGTGATCATATTCATTGCTCTTCTTGCCAACATTCCAATTAACTACGTTTTAATCTATGGAAAATTAGGCTTACCTGCTTTTGGCGGAGTCGGCTGTGGCATTACAGCGACAATTATTTTTTGGCTCATGTTTATATTAATACGCTTATATACACTCACTAGTGCAAGCCAACGCGATATTCGTCAAACGCCAATCACCAAACTAGTTGATTTTGGCATAATCAAAAAAATTGTTGTGCTTGGCACTCCTCTTGCATTAGCTTACTTTTTTGAAATGAGCTTATTTGCTGTGATTGCATTATTAATTGCCCCATTAGGTCAAATAACCGTTGCTGCACATCAAATTATATTCACCATCAGCAGTTTAACCTTCGCTATTCCATTATCTCTTGGTGTTGCAACCAGTATTCGTGTTGGTTATTTACTAGGTAATAAAAAACCTGCATTAGCCAAACAAACCGCCTATATTAGTTTAGCTATATCGCTTGCCATGGCAATAATTGTTGCGTTAATTTTAGTTATTTTTAAAGCACCAATTGTCGCTCTATTCACCAAAGAAACAGCCGTCATGGCCATCTGTATGCAACTCATCATATTATTAGCTATTTATCAAGCTTCAGATTATTTACAAGTAGTGGCAAGTAACGTGCTACGAGGTTATAAAGATACCCAAAGCATCTTTTTTATCACCCTACTTTCTTATTGGGTAGTTGGACTGCCCGTTGGCTATGTTTTAGGATTAACCAACCTAATCATTGAACCAATTGGCGCAGCTGGTTTTTGGATAGGTATCATATCAGGACTTGCTGTTGCGGCATTACTATTAATAGCTAGGATGATCTATATTCAAAAACAACCCGTTGATGTTATTTTAGAACGAGCATCAAAATAAAATTACCTATATAAGAATTTAATAATATAGAAAGGATTAACTACATTTTTATAATAACCAATTATTGAATTTTCAACAATTAAACAAAAAAACGCCATCAACACTTTTGCTGATGGCGTTTTTTAGTGTAATAAATTAACTATTTCAACAAGCTATTGGCTTGCGCAAGTACATTTTCAACAGTAAAGCCAAACTCTTTAAACAGTTGATCCGCTGGACCTGATTCGCCAAAGCTTGTCATTCCAACGACTTTACCATTAAGACCAACATATTTATACCAATAATCGCTAATACCCGCTTCAATAGCAAGGCGGGCTGTGACTGACGATGGCAATACTGACTCTTTATAAGCCTGATCTTGTTTATCAAACGCATCAGTTGATGGCATTGATACCACCCGCACTTTTTTACCTGCTTGTGTCAATTGTTGATAAGCTTCAACGGCAAGTTCAACTTCTGAACCCGTCGCAATAATAATTAAATCAGGTGTACCTATGCAATCATTTAAGATATAACCACCGCGATATACATCAGCTAATTGATGAGCAGTGCGATCTTGTTGTTTAAGATTTTGTCGTGAAAAAATCAGCGCTGTTGGACCGTCTTTACGTTCTATTGCATATTGCCACGCAATAGCTGACTCGACTTGATCGCATGGTCGCCAAGTACTCACATTAGGCGTCATACGTAAGCTTGCCATTTGCTCAACAGGTTGATGCGTTGGTCCATCTTCACCCAAGCCAATTGAATCATGAGTATAGACAAATAAAGCTCGAATCTTCATTAATGCCGCCATTCGAATGGCATTACGTGCATATTCCATAAACATTAAGAATGTCGCACCATAAGGAATAAATCCACCATGTAATGCAATACCATTCATAATAGCAGACATACCAAATTCACGCACACCATAATGGATATAATTACCATCCGCATTAGCTAAGATCTCTTTAGAGCCTGACCACATGGTTAAATTACTTGGTGCTAAATCAGCCGAACCACCTAAAAACTCGGGTAAAGCTGGGGCAAAAGCTTCAATAGCATTTTGTGATGCTTTACGGGTAGCAATTGTTGCTGGATTTGCTTGGAGTTTATTCACCACATCGTTAGCAATTTGTGACCAATTTACCGGCAAATCACCATTAACACGACGCTTAAATTCTTTGGCTAATTCAGGATAAGCCTTAGCATAAGCATCAAAACGAACATTCCATTCATCTTCGATCTGCTTACCTTTAGCTTTAGCATCCCAAGCATCATAGTAGTCTTTAGGAATTTCAAAAGCAGGATAATTCCAACCAAGCGCCTTACGTGTTGCTTCAATTTCGGCATCGCCTAATGGTGCACCATGGCTTTCATGGCTACCGGCTTTATTTGGCGAACCAAAACCAATCACCGTTTTACACATTAATAATGATGGTTTATCGGTTACCGCCTGCGCTTGCTCGATAGCTTCTTTTAACGCTTTAGCGTCATGACCATCAATACTACGGATAACATGCCAGCCGTAAGCTTCAAAACGTTTTGCGGTATCATCAGTAAACCAACCTTCAACTTCACCATCGATTGAAATGCCATTATCATCATAAAATGCAATAAGTTTACCTAATTTAAGAGTACCTGCTAACGAACACACTTCGTGAGAAATACCTTCCATCATACAACCATCACCCATAAACACATAAGTATGGTGATCAACAATAGTATGATCAGGTTTATTAAATTGTGCAGCTAAGGTTCTTTCGGCAATAGCCATACCTACAGCATTAGCAATACCTTGACCTAGAGGTCCAGTTGTTGTTTCAACACCTGGCACATAACCATATTCAGGGTGTCCTGCAGTTTTTGAATGCAACTGACGAAAGTTTTTTAGGTCATCAATGGTCACATCATAACCGGTTAAATGTAATAAACTATAAATCAACATAGAAGCATGACCATTTGATAATATAAAACGGTCGCGATCAGCCCATTTTGGGTTGTTTGGATTATGTTTTAAAAAGCCACGCCAAAGCACTTCAGCCATATCAGCCATACCCATAGGCGCACCAGGATGCCCTGATTTTGCTTTCTGTACGCCATCCATGCTCAATGCTCTTATCGCATTCGCCAGGTCGCGGTGGGATAGTGTGGTTGCATTCATATTATAATCTCCAAAAAAATTTTTTGAGTAAAAATTTGTTAATACCTGCAAGGTGGATATCACTTGCAAAATAGCTAGTTAAATTAACAAAAATTAGTATAAAAATGGGGAGCTAACTCCCCTATCATGTGCAAATGATTATAGCAGTGCGCCAATCATATCTTCTAATTTTCCTTGATCAACGGCAAATGCGCGAATGCCTTCGGCTAATTTTTCAACTGCCATGGCATCACTATTATGTTGCCACCTAAATTCAGCTTCGGTCATTGGTGCAGGGCGCTCAACCAAAGATTGATTTGGATTAAGTTTTTGCACAACAGGCGCATTTGATTGTTGCATTTCGGCAAGTAAATTAGGCGAAATTGTTAGCCTATCACAACCGGCTAATGCCAAGATCTGATCGACTTTACGGAAGCTTGCGCCCATCACAACTGTTTTATAACCATGTTGTTTATAATAATTAAAAATATTACGCACAGAAACAACGCCCGGGTCTTCATCAGCCACATAAGGATCGATTGGTTTTTTAGCTTGATACCAATCATAAATACGCCCTACAAATGGCGAAATTAAAAAGGCATTGACTTCAGCACACGCACGCGCTTGCGCGAACGAAAATAATAATGTTAAATTACAGTTAATACCTTCTTTTTCAAGTACTTCAGCCGCTTTAATACCTTCCCACGTTGACGCAATCTTAATTAAAATACGAGACTTATCAATGCCCTTTTCTTGATAAAGTGCAATGATTTTACGCGCTTTTTCAATACAACCTTGTTTATCGAAAGACAAACGCGCATCCACTTCGGTCGAAATTCGTCCTGGAACAGTTTTTAAAATCTCGGCACCAATATTCACCGCAACTTGATCACACGCATTAACTAACTGCTGTTCTTTACTGCCACCTAATTTTTTAGCGGTTTGCACTGCAGAATCAATTAAATTGCGATATTGAGGAAGTTGTGCTGCTTTCAAAACAAGAGAGGGATTTGTTGTTGCATCTTCGGGGGAAAACTGCTTAATCGAATCGATATCACCCGTATCAGCTACCACCACAGTTAATTTTTTAAATTCATCTAATTGACTCATACTTTTTATCCTCATACAGCGTGTTATTATAATGTAAAGTATAATAACATTTATTCCATAATAAAACGACTTTGTCATTAGATGATGATTCATTTTGGTTGTGCTCAAAAAAACACAGTGAAATGCAAACAAAGAAGGCGAAATCAGGCTTTACCGTAACATTATCACTCATTAATATTAGTTATGTTTGCTATTTTTAGCGTACAAATAAATTCAATTATGTGAATTAAATCACAAAATCAAATTAGGATTAATTTGCATTAATCGATCTTTAAATCGACAAAATGCTTAACAAAAAAATTTGCAGATTTAAAAATTCGCTAAATTATAATTTAATTGCTTAAGCCCAAACATATTCAAGTTGACTGGTTAAACCACAACTTGTACAAGAACGGCACTGATTAGCTTGGCAAGGCAATGGCTGATCTTGCGCTATCAATTTTATCACGCCTTTTTTGATCCAAAAACATAACATCTGCTCAGTTGCGCTTTCAGGTAATTGAAAGTGTCTGGCAATATCTTGCAATGGTGCACGACCTTTTAATTGTACATAATCACGAATTGATGTTATTAACATAGCCATAATCAAAGTTGCAGGGCGATCCCTGCATACTTTTCCTCTATTTATATTTTACAAATTAGCCAGCCATTTATTTACTGACAACATGATGATTTTTTACAATGGGATATATTTGGCACTGTTGGTTGATTAAAAGGCAAATATTGCCCTAAAATACGCATAAACAGTACCACTACCACAATAAATGCACTGCACCCCATTAGCCACCAAACGGCGGCAGGCGAATGCCCAAGTAACGTACATTGATAATAAATAGTTGCCGTAAGCCACGCAACGGTAAAAGTCCAAATTGCCACAAACATCATCCACTTAAAACCAGCTTCGCGATAAACTGCGCCCAACGCTGCAGCACAAGGAGTATAAAGTAAAATAAAAATTAAATAACTCATCGCAGCTGAAGGGAAACCAAACTCATTTTTAATTTGTGAAATTGTTGTCGAATCCACCGCTAAATCAGTCTGTAGTGAATCCATATCTTGTGAAGCTGTGTTAAATCCTAACGGATCTAAAACTGCGTTCGACAAACTCGCCAAATTTTTCGGAATGGTTGCTAGCGCCTCTAAAATTCCTTGCGACAAACTAAATGGCTCGGCTTGCTCGTTATCATCATCGATAGCATAAAGCGAATTGAGTGTTGCAATTACCGACTCTTTAGCAAAAATACCCGTAAAAATGCCTACTGTTGCTGGCCAGTTATCATGGTTAATTCCCATCGGTGCAAATGCAGGCGTGATTTTTTGGCTAACAACAGAAAGCATAGAGTTTTGCGAACTTTCTTGCCTAAACAAACCATCGCTTCCCCATGAATTAAGCACACTTAACACAGTTACCATCAACACAATAGCTTTACCTGCTCTAAAAATAAACGACGTTAAGCGCTGCCAAGTCAAACTAATTAGACTACTTAAAGTCGGAATACGATACACAGGCATTTCCATAATAAATGGTGTGAGTGAACCTTTTAATAAAGTGAATTTGAGCACAAATCCCGTCACCATTGCCACCACTATGCCTAGCAAATATAAAGCAAACACCACTATAGAGGAATTTTTAGGAAAGAATATTACCGCAAATAATGCATAGACCGGCAACCTTGCCCCACAGGACATAAAAGGGATCATACAAATCGACATAATGCGATCACGTGTGCTTTCTAGCGTTCGCGTGCCCATAATGGCTGGCACACCACAGCCAAACCCCACAAGCATTGGCACAAATGCTTTACCCGGCAAACCAATACTGCGCATTAACCGATCGATTACCATTGCTGCACGCGCCAAATAGCCAGAATCTTCTAAAAACGACAAACAAAAAAACATCGCCCCAATAACAGGAATAAACGTTGAAACAGTTTGAATGCCACGACCAATACCATTGGCTAAAATAGCTGTAATCCAATTTGGAGCATTGATAGCGTGAAGTAGCTCGGTTGTGCCATTAACAAAAATAGTACCACAAAGCACATCAAAAAAATCAATAAACACCGCACCAAAATTAATCGCCACCATAAACATGGCATACATAGCTAACAAAAAGAACGGAATCCCAGTAATACGCCCTAACGTAATATTATCTAACCTATCAGAAAAATGACGGCTAAGCTCACGCGGTTTCTCAATGACTTTTTTACAAATTACATCAATCGTGTCATAACGAGCGCTAGCAAGTGCCACATCGATTTCATTATCACACCATTTTGCAAGCGACAATCGGCAGTTCGCTAACATTTTGGTTTCACGTTGTGATAAGCGATAGCGCGAATCATCTAATAAGGCATCTATCAATTGCCAGCGATTAAATTGGCGCACAACGCTATCTTCAGGCAGATCGCAAAGATAACGATGAATCACCGCTTGCTGATCATTGCCAAGCAGATCAATCGATGGCTGTGCAGTATATGGACGCATTATCATGTTTTCGATTTGTTGATAAAAGCCCTGCAAACCCATTTTTTGACGAGATGATATTGCCACCACAGGACAACCGAGCAAAGTTGACAACAAATCAACATTAATCTGTTCACCCATGGCTTTAACAGCATCGATCATATTTAACACAACAATCATTGGCACTTGCAAATCAATCAACTGGCAAGTTAAATACAAACTGCGTTGCAAATTAGTTGCATCAATAATATTAATAATCAGGCTGTCACTTTCGGACAGCACGAATTGGCGCGCAATAAGTTCATCTTGCGAAACACTAAGCGGATCTGGCTCAATCGAATACGTACCGGGCAAATCGATAACTTCATATTGCGTATGATGATAAGTGAATATACCAGTTTTACGCTCAACGGTCACACCCGGCCAGTTCCCTACTCGCTGTTTTGAGCCCGTTAGTACATTAAATAACGTTGTCTTACCGCAATTAGGGTTACCAATTAATGCTAACTTCACGCACTTACCTCCATCACTTCAATGGCTTGCGCTTCTTTACGACGTAAACAAAGTGCAAATCCACGCATTTTAATTTCAATTGGATCACCAAGTGGCGCAACGCGCACAGCCAAAACCTTACAACCCGGCGTAATGCCCATTGCAAGCAACTTTCGACGAAAGGGTAACGATTCAGGTAATAATCGAGTAATTACCGCCTCGCGCCCTAAAGGTAACTGGTTAAGGGTAAAAGATGACATTATGCTTCCTAAAAATAACGATAGTATTAATAAAAGTAATCGTTTAAATTAAAGATGCATATTTTAAAAAAAATCAGAGTTATTTTTAGTGTAAAAATGCGAATTATTCTCAATAACAATAAATAACAAGTAAAAAAAACGAAAAAATAGCTAAACCATAGAAAACTCAAATTAAAACTCATTCGGTTTTGCGCTTTTATACCTGTCAAATAAATCTTAACAATAGCTTTCAGATGTTCTAAAAGCGCTATTGTTTTTATAAAAACTGCTCAGGCATCGTATTTATTTTTTAATAAAATTAAGTGGTTAACTGTGTTTTCTTGTGAAAAATGGCAAGGAAAAAATTTAATAAAATCAATACCTTTTCTGACCGATTTTTGGGTAGTGCGTAAATTTAACCGCTAAGAAATAGTTGAGTAGAATTTCGACCCCAGCAGGAATCGAACCTGCAACTAGCCCTTAGGAGGGGCTTGTTATATCCATTTAACTATGAGGTCATTGGAATACGTATTCTAATAAATTTGAAAAGATAATGCCATTTAAATAACGAAAAATTTTCTATTTTTAGTAATCATGATACAATCGCATCATCTTTAACCTCATTACTTTTAATCAAAGATACTATGAAAAAACGAATAGTTGGTACGATGTTTTCTATAATGGCTCTCACAGGTTGTGCCACTTATCAGTCCGAAAACAATTCCTATAGTGATCCGTTATCTGGGTTTAACAAAACCATGTTTAATGTTAACTACTATGCGCTTGATCCTTATATTTTGCGCCCTACGGCAGTCGCTTGGAAAGATTACGTCCCTTCCCCTGTTCGTACAGGTGTGGTTAACTTTTCCTCTAACCTTTCTGAACCCGCTTCAATGGTGAACAACTTATTACAAGGTGATGTTCATAAAGCTGGCACGCATTTAGCTCGATTCTTTTTAAATACCGTTTTCGGTTTTGCGGGTTTGATGGATGTTGCTAGTATGTCAGATCCACAATTACAAAAAGGTGGCAAACGGAGTTTTGGTGATGTACTAGGCCATTACGATGTACCTTATGGCCCTTATGTTGTGTTACCGTTTTATGGATCAGCAACGTTAAGAAACGAAGGTGGTAGCGTAGTTGACTCCCTTTATCCACCACTGGTTTGGTTAGATTGGCAATGGGCGTTAGTGCGTGGTGCGTTTGACGGTATTGAAGCACGTGCGGTCGCGATCGAGTATGAAGATTTAATTAAAAATAGCGATGATCCTTATAACTTTATGCGTAATGCTTACTTCCAACGTAATGACTTTGTGGCATCGGGTGGTAAAGTGGACGAAAGCAAGCAAAAACAACGTGAAGAATCGATTAATGATGTTATTAATGATATCGATTCACAATAGCTTTAATTAAATTATGTCGTTGTATTAAATCAAGCTAATAAATAAACCGCCATTAATTGGCGGTTTTTTTATGTTCCTTTATTTGTCCATTTATTTCGATATTGGTTTCATTTCTGGTAGATAATGCCAAAATCGGCTTGGCATTTGTTGACGTTGTAATTTAGGATTGATGCGTTCTTTGATGGTTAACGCATTGCAATAGCGTTGCCACATAGTTTGAAATAGCGCTTCGTCTTTGGTTAGATACTGCTGATTAACTTGGCTATTGATAATCAGATCATCTTTATCAATAAGCGAAACAGGTTCAATTCCATGTAAATTATAGATATAACCATATTCACGCTTTTCGTCATATATTGCCCATTTTTGATCAGCAAAGCGCTCTTTAAAAAATTTAAGCACCAACGGCAAAACATTATAAATAGGTGCTATGATCGAAAAATAGATCTTATCATCCCTATCGTTAGGCTCAACAACATCTTTAAGTGGATTATTGATGGCATTAAAGCGTACAAATTGCATCACTCGATGCCGCTCCCTGCTCACTTTTTTAGCAATATCATGCACAGTTAGCACATCTTGATCGGCAAAATCAGTTTCGATTGATTTAGATGATTTAAATACCTTACAAATGTAACGAAACACAATCAAATCACTTTCAGGCAATTCCGACAGCCAAACATACATCAAATGACGAAGCGCAACTTTGCTAATCTTGTTAATTAATGCTACTCGTACTCGTTCATATTTTGCATCACAGAATTCAACATGATGCCTATCAGACACTAACAACGGTTCGATCTGTCCTGTGGTTAATAAGCATTCAGGCATTTTTTTGAGTTTAAAAGCATCAAACACAGCACAAAGCAAGCTTTCAAAGCTCTTATCATAATAAAACACCAACATGTTTTACCAACCCATTACTAATTGCTGTGGAGTATTTATCTGTTTATCTTCTAGCAAAGGCGGATCTTGCAACGTAAGTCGGATATATTCGGCCGATGAATTGAGTAATTTGAATTTTCTCATTTCGTGACAAATAACAAAAAATTGTGCACGTTTTAAAACAACGCCAATGCGTTTAAGTGCATCAAGAGTAAGCTTTCGATGACGCCTTGCCATCACAATTAACTTGGCTGACTTAACACCAATGCCTGGCACTCGTAATATTTTTTGATAACTATCACGATTCACATCAACCGGAAAAAACTGCGGATTACGGATTGCCCAAGCCAGTTTGGGATCGACCGTTAAATCCAGATCGGGATATTGATCGTTAACGATTTCATCGACATTAAAATCATAAAAACGCAATAACCAATCGGCTTGGTATAAACGGTTTTCGCGCACTCTTGGTACTTCTTGCACAACAGGCAGCCGTTTGTCGTAACCATTTACCGGAATAAATCCCGAATAATAAACTCGTTTCATACTTGGTCGTTTATAAAGTTTGGCGGTTAATTGCAAAATTTGCTTATCCGACTCATCTGTCGCACCAATAATAACTTGAGTACTTTGCCCTGCAGGTACAAATTTGGGTGTGGTTCGAAATTTTTTGCGATCCTCGATATTTTCTAAAACATTTTGATGAATTTGCCGCATAGGTTGATAGATGCTTTGATGATCTTTATCGGGCGCGAGTAATTTAAGATTTTCTTCCGTTGGAATTTCTAAATTAACACTCATCCTATCAACTAATAAGCCAGCTTGATTAATTAGATCATTACTCGCACCGGGGATCGCTTTCATATGTATATAGCCATTAAAGCCATGCTCATCACGCAAAATCTTTACCACTCTAATCATTCTTTCCATGGTATGATCTGGACTTCTAACAATCCCCGAACTGATAAATAAACCTTCTATATAATTACGGCGATAAAATTCAATGGTCAAATTGGCCAGTTCGCGTGGCGTAAAGCCCGCTCTAGGAATATCATTACTTTGCCGGTTAATACAATAAGCACAATCAAACATACAATAATTTGTCAGCATAATTTTAAGTAACGAAACACACCGACCATCAGCAGTAAAGCTATGGCAAATACCAGATTTATGTGCATTACCAATACCTTTAGCTTTATTACTTCTTGATGCGCCACTTGACGAGCAAGAAATATCATATTTTGCTGATTCGGCTAATATTTCAAGTTTGGTTATCATTTTCTCGGACATATTCAACCTATTAAAATACTGTCTATTTATACAGTATATAGCAATCCTATAAAGCTTGGCAAGCAAATATTGCGAGCTAAAATAGCTACTATTCGAGCTCTTTAGCGTCGCTTTATTCAGCTGTTTTATTTAGTTTAATTGCTTTATTTATTTAAATATCAAGGCGATATTAAGAGATACAAATAAAAAATACGGCAAGGTATTGTTCAGCTTACAAGTGTACGCTATAATCAACGCACTTTTTTATATGAAGCCAGATAACTTAGGAGCTAAATAGTAAATGAAACGTGTTGTAATTACAGGGTTAGGAATTCTTTCAAGTATTGGGAATAATACTAAAGAAGTTTTAGAATCACTAAAAATCGGTCGTAGTGGTATTACCTTTTCCCAAGAAATGAAAGATAGCGGAATGCGTAGCCATGTATGCGGGAATGTCAAACTCGACACGACAGGACTGATTGATCGCAAAGTTGTTCGCTTCATGAATGACGCTTCTATTTATGGTTATCTAGCTTTACAACAAGCCATTGAAGATGCAAAATTGACTCCGGAACAAGTCTCTAACCCTCGCACTGGTTTAATTGCTGGTTATGGTGGCTCAACCAAAACACAATACAATGTCGTTGCAGGCATGAAAGAAAAAGGCCTACGTGGTGTTGGTCCTTATGCTGTAACTAAATCAATGTCATCGGCAATTTCGGCTTGCTTAGCAACCCCATTTAAAATCAAAGGGATTAGCTACTCAATGACATCTGCTTGTGCAACATCAGTTCACTGTATTGGTCACGCAGCCGAACTGATTCAACTTGGCAAGCAAGATATCGTTTTTGCCGGTGGTGGTGAAGAACTGTGCTGGGAAATGTCATGCGAATTCGACGCCATGGGTGCTTTATCAACCAAATATAACGACAACCCAGAAAAAGCATCACGTGCTTATGATAAAAACCGTGATGGTTTTGTTATTGCAGGTGGTGCCGGCATGGTTGTTGTTGAAGAATTAGAACATGCCCTTGCGCGTGGTGCGCATATTTATGGTGAACTTGTTGGCTATGGTGCAACATCAGACGGGCATGATATGGTTGCCCCATCAGGCGAAGGTGCAATGCGCTGTATGCAACTTGCTATTCAAGATTTAGATGTTCCGGTTGATTACATCAACACCCACGGCACATCAACCCCAGTAGGTGATGTCAAAGAGTTATGGGCAATCAAACAAGTATTTGGTGATAACATTCCAGCGATTTCATCAACCAAATCAATGACAGGTCACTCATTAAGTGCAACTGGTGCACAAGAGCTTATTTATTCATTATTAATGTTAGAACATGGCTTTATTACACCAAGCATTAATATTGATGAACTTGATGAAGCAGCAATTGGTATGAACATTATTACCGAACCAACCGAGCGTGAACTTACCACAGTCATGTCAAATAGCTTTGGTTTTGGTGGTACAAATGCCTCAATTGTCATGAAAAAATACAAGGGTTAATAAGCAAATTTAACTATATTCATAAAAAAACCGTTCTGTAATGAACGGTTTTTTTATTGCTAAAACAATACCACTGACTAACCAACTTACTGCTGACAAAAGGAACACCTAAAAACAGCAATAACTATATTAACAGTTATAGCACCTTACTCAAAAATAGCTTAGTACGTTCGTTTTGCGGATATTTAAAAATTTGCTCGGGCGAGCCCTGCTCTTGAATAATTCCCTGATCGATAAAAATCACACGGCTGGACATTTCCCGAGCAAACCCCATCTCATGGGTAACAACAATCATAGTCATGCCTTCTTGCGCTAATGACTTCATGACAGCAAGCACCTCACCAACGAGTTCAGGATCAAGCGCCGATGTAGGCTCATCAAATAACATCACTGTTGGTTCCATCATCAAAGCCCTAGCTATTGCCACGCGTTGCTGTTGACCTCCAGATAATTGACTTGGGTAAGCGTCGATCTTATCAATCAAACCGACTTTAACAAGCAAACTTTCAGCTTTAGCAATAGCATCAGTTTTCGCCATTTTTTTAACATCCATTGGCGCTAAAATTAAATTTTGCAATACCGTCATATGGGGGAACAGATTAAAACGCTGAAACACCATACCTACCGATTCACGCAGATGATTAATATTGGTTTTAGGGTCATGTACTTTAAAACCATTAACGACAATTTCGCCCGATGTGATATCTTCTAACGCATTAATACAACGCAAAAAAGTACTCTTACCCGAACCCGATGGCCCAATGATCGAAATGACCTCTTTTTCTTGAATATCACACGTAATACCACGCAATACATGGATATCACCAAACTGTTTTTGTAGATTTTTAATGTGAATCACTTTTGCCTAACCTTTTTTCCATATATTTCACAAGGAGTGATAATAAAAACGTCATAGACCAATAAACAATAGAAATAACAAAATAAGGTTCAGCATAAACCGCATTGGCGGCACCCGCAGTTCTAGCCGCATAAGCCAAATCAATAAGCCCAATAGCTGAACCTAATGATGAATCCTTTAAAATAGCAATCGCATTATTGCCCAAAGGCGGTAACATTCGGCGAAAGGCTTGTGGCAAAATAACTTTGCGCATTGTACTGCCATAACCCATACCCAGCGATCGGGCAGCTTCCATTTGTCCTTTATCGATGGATTGAATGCCGGCACGGAATATTTCAGAAATATAAGCACCAGCATTCAACGTAATTGCTAATATACACGAAATAAACGCGCCATATTGAACACGTAAATATCGGGCAACTTCTGGCGAAATCAAATAATCGGACACCAAAATACCGTTATTAGGATGTAACAAAAATGGCATAACAACAAAATAAGTCACCATAATTTGCACAAATAATGGGGTACCACGAAAGGCACTAACATAAATTTTCACCGGCCACTTAACCAACACACACAGCACATATTTATAAATACCATGCCGACATTGAGCAACCCGACCAATTCCTAATATTAAGCCCCAAAAAGTACCAAGCACTACACAAACAACAGTGCAAGTCACTGTCATTATTGCACCATCAATAAACAGCGGTAGATAATCTTGTATAATATCCCAGTTAAATCCCATCACTAAAACCTATTGGCCAAATTAATTAATTGGTAAAGTTGGTACGTTGTCATCAAACCATTTGCGATAAATTTTGCTATAAGTTCCATCAGCAACAATTTTTTTAAGTCCTGCATTGATTTTATCATTTAACTTTTGATTGCCTTTAGCAACAGCGATACCAAAATACTGAGGTTCAAAATTTGAATCAGAAATCAAATTAAAATCCTTACCGGGATGCATTTTGATATAAAACTTAACTACCCCAACATCACTAACAGCGGCATCAATACCTTGTTCATATAAATCTTGTAAAAGAAGCGGTGTATTATCAAAACGCTTAATAGCGCGGCTATTACGACCTAAAACTTTCGAGACAACAACATCAGCCGTACTACCATTAACAACCCCTACTGTTTTGGTGTTCAAATCAGTAAGCGCGGTAATATTTGACCCTTGTTGAGTCACAATAACTTGTTCTGCTGGAAAATAAGGTAACGAAAAATCAACTGAATTTTTACGTTTATCGGTAATTGTAATTCCAGAAATAATAATATCGCGCTCACCATTATTTAGACTTGCAAAAATACTGTCCCAAGGAGTATTAATTAGCTTAATATTAAAATGCTCAGCATCTGCAATTGCTTTAATCAGATCGATATCAAAGCCTTCTAACTCACGTTGGCTATTTTCGAATTCAAATGGACGATAAGTCCCACCTGCACCAACCACATAAGTTGGCTCATCAGCATAAGAAAAAGCACTAAAAACAAGCATACTACTAGCAAAGATTAACGAAAAAAAAGACTTCATCATGACTTCCTAATTGTAAATAAATGGAAAAAACATGATAACTTTTGAACAAAATATTGCAACTTAATATTTAAATAAGGTGCATTAATGATGGTGTTTTTGGTTTTAGGGAAAGGAAAAGATAGTTTTAGATAAAATCCACAAAAAAACAAAACAAAACCAATATCTTTTCTGACTGATTTTTGAGTGATGATCTGTTTGTTGTAAAAATAATTCCATAAGATACGTCATATCCATAATATACAGTGGCAAAATCACAACAAAATGAGTACTTTCTTTACTCTGTATTGCTTTTTTATCTTCATCTTGCAAAATTCACTCATCTAGTTTACTTTACTTATACACGGAAAATTAAATAACTAGAGCGTAAACATGACGATATCATTTAAAGAGCAGCAGCAACGAATCAGCTTTGTTAAGCAGTTTTTTGCCAACCAACTTGCCGAACGTTTGTCACTAATCGAAGTGCAAGCTCCGTTACTAAGTAAAGTTGGCGATGGTATTCAAGATAATTTATCTGGTACAGAACATGCCGTGCAAGTTAAAGTGAAGGCGATCCCTAATACGCAATATGAAGTGGTACATTCACTGGCTAAATGGAAGCGTAAAATTTTAAGTGATCACCATTTTGAAGCTGGCGAAGGAATTTATACCAATATGAAGGCATTGCGCCCAGATGAAGATAAGCTTTCGCCAATTCATTCGGTTTATGTCGATCAATGGGATTGGGAAAAGGTGATTCGCCCTGAAGATCGCAATTTAACTTATCTAAAACAGACTGTTGACAATATTTATGCCGCCATTAAGGCAACTGAAAAGGCAGTATCACAACAATATCATATTTCGCGATTTTTACCTGAATCGATCACCTTTATCGATAGTGAACAATTATTAAAACGTTACCCAAATTTATCCCCTAAAGAGCGCGAAAATGCAATAACCAAAGAACTTGGTGCAGTGTTTTTAATTGGTATTGGCGGTAAGTTATCGAATAATGAAAAACACGACGTCCGTGCTCCCGACTATGATGACTGGAGCAGTGTAAATGATTTAGGATCTAAAGGCTTAAATGGTGATATTTTAGTCTGGAATCCGATTTTAAATAGTGCATTTGAAATTTCATCAATGGGAATTCGTGTCAATGCTGAAACGCTAAAACATCAATTAAAACTAACTAATGATGAAGATCGCTTACAACTTGATTGGCATAAAGCGTTAATCAATGGCGATTTGTTGCAAACAGTTGGTGGTGGCATTGGCCAATCGCGTTTAACAATGTTACTTCTGCAACAAAAGCACATAGGTCAAGTACAAGCAAGTGTATGGGACGATGATGTTAAAGCAAATTACAGTAATTTATTATAACCAATCACCAAAAAAAAATAGGGCCTAGCGCCCTATTTTTTTGCTTAAAAAATTTAAATTAATTTGTCACTGGCTCATCACTTTGTACTGGAGCTGATTCAGTATTTTTTGGCGTAGATTGTGATGGATGATTTTCAGTTGCAACACCATCTAAACGAACGTAAACAATATGTTGCTGACCACGATCACACGATCCTACAATTTTACCTTCAATTTGTTCCCCTGATTTGTCAGCAGGTTCGAGTTTAAGCTGAAAATGGGATGGATCAACACCATTATTTTTAATTTTTTCGGCAATATTGGCGCTAATTTCGTCACAATTGGATGCCGCAGCTAACATAGGTAAACTAAGTAAAAACACACCGATTAATTTTTTCATTTTCTTTCCCTTTTATATGTGATTTGATTATTGAATGCATTGTAAAACTATTGATTACACTGTCTATCAACTTTTAATGGCGATTAAAAACAGCCTACAAATATAATTACACATCCAACAAGATTATTATTCTGTTGGGTAATATTAAAACAAACCGATGACTTCAATTTATTCACTATACAATTTGATAAGTGATTAATAAACCTGTTAATAACTCAATAATATTATGATTAATAACTTGTTTTTTTAAAGGTTAAATATTAAGCGACTTTATTTTCGATCTTATTTTGATAAAAATAGCCACTCTTTTTTTTAGTTTTACTAAAATTATCCCATGTTGATTAGTAGGTAAAAAAACAGCCACTAAACAAAATTGATTAGCGCCCATTCAATCGCTTTACGCAAATTATAAAGCAGTTAAAAAAGCAATTAACCCAAAAAAGACACCTGGGCAATTGGCAATAGCAAGTGGCCAGTCTTTCTTTTCTCTCAATAACCCATAACTAACCCAAAGCGCACAGTTAACGGCTGCGGCTAGTGGTTGAGTTGGATTGGATTTTAATCCATGCAAATTATCGATGATTTGCGGAATATAAGAAACATACATTCCTAATGATGCTATCGTGGCGATAATACCCAAAATACGAAAAGCCTTCGGTGAAAGATGCAAAATAGCCTCCTAATAGCATTTATGATTTATCATCTTGTGTCTTCAATTATAGCTAGTTAGACAACTATCAGCAATCCACCTTCTAAAGCTTAATCCTGTAAATTGTATTAAAATAAGACAAGCAATTCACTCACCTAGCATTACTGGCTAAGATTTATAAAAAAATTCACTATTAATCAATAAAATAAAACAACAATCAATAATTAATTTTGGCACGTGATAACAAATAACAAGGCATAACTAATTTCAATAATTGGTTAAACGATTTAATATTTTTTAACATTTTTTTGATTATTTGAATACAGTTTGCTTTGTACAATAATAGTCAATTGATAATTTTAGCTATAGAGTCAATATACTAAAAGAACCGAAATTTTTTATTCACTGTATAACTTAATAAGTATTGAATAATCCTGTTGATAACTCTTTAAAGCCATGATTAATTTATAAATTTATTTAAGATCAAATATTAAGCAATCATAACAATAATTTTATTTTAGTTATAATTCAAAATGTCCATAACTTAATCTAATTGCACCAAGACCATCGCCAAAACTGGCACCTTGTGACACAATCACACCATCTAATAACAGCTTATTAAGCAAAGCAGATTCTTGCGCAACCGTGTTCACTGGTAAATAAGCATACAAGTGAAAGCCACCCAATGGAGCTTGATAAGTAATATCACTGCCAAAATAACTATCTAACCACAGCATTAACTGTTCAGCTTTGATTTGCAACGCTTGGCATAGCTGCTGTTGATGGCTTACGTAGTGATGTTGCAAATACTCTTGCGCCAATAATTGTGGCAAAATGCTTAACCCTGAGTCGATATGTTGTCGAATTTTTGCTAGATTTTCGATAATATCACGTGGGGCAACCATCCACCCGACGCGAATATTTCGCCCTATATATTTTGATAGCGAACCCAGATAAATAACTTGGTTATGCTGTTCAAATTTTTTAATTGGTGATACGGCCAAATCACGTCTAAATGCTAAACTACTATAAGCATCATCTTCAACAATCCCAATACATTGAGATCGACAAAATACCAATATTTCTTTCTTACGCTCATGGCTCATAACAAAACCCATCGGATTTTGGAAGACAGGATTTAAAAACAGCCATTTTATGTGATGTTGTTGCACACAGCTAGCAAGACTTTCAAGCGTAATACCATCATTATCACACTCAATACCATACAAACGTAATCCTGCAGCTTGAAACAGTGGTAAAGAATAAAAATAAGACGGCGACTCAATTCCCACCGAATCCCCGGGTTTAAGCAACCCCTGCGTAATCAAAAACAACGATTGCTGTGTGCCCGATGTAATTAAAATCTCTTCAGGATCAACTTGCATCGCAAACTGCTTTTGCATATAAATAGCAATTTGCATCTTTAGTGATGGCAACCCCAATTGTAATGTATCACTATTTTTTTCGTGCATAATCAATTCATCTAATGAGACATTGGGTAACTGAAGTTTGGGGATCAAATGCGTTGGTAAATCACCATTAGCCAGATCACAAATGGATAATTGCGTACGCATTTGTGCCGATTTTTGTTGATAAACCGATTGCTTATTTTGATAAAAATGCGCAGGTAAACGCCAATGAATAGATGAATAGGTTTGCATTCCCCATTTTTGATTATTGACATAAGTACCGCTTCCTTGCCGACGGATCAGCACACCACGTTCCGTTAACAAATCTAAGGCATGGACAACCGTTGAACGATTAACAGACAATTTTTTTGCCAATTCGCGTTCTGAAGGCAACCTTTCGCCGGCTATCAACATACCTTGATCAATATAATCTTCAATAAGTTGTGTCACTTTCTTAAAAAGTGCACCTGACAAGGGTGCTAGTTTTTGCTGATCCCACATGATTATTTCACTTTAACAGGTTTCATGGCTTGCTTGGGCAGGTTTATTACCGCAAACACTGCAAAATTGGATGGTACTATTATAGGCCAATTGGCTGTTTTTTGTGGTGTTTTATTTTTGAATAATAAAAAGCATTAAATACAGTTAGACAATATCGTCATTATTGATTGAATCAGGAGCAAAAAAATGAACCCAATTACAGGCACACAAACCGTTAAACGAGGCATGGCACAAATGCAAAAAGGTGGCGTTATTATGGACGTGGTTAACGCAGAACAAGCCCAAATAGCGGAACAAGCTGGCGCAGTTGCCGTAATGGCTTTAGAGCGAGTGCCCTCAGATATCCGCGCAGCGGGTGGAGTTGCTCGAATGGCTGATCCAACTATTATTGAACAAGTCATGAAAGCGGTCACTATACCTGTGATGGCTAAAGCACGCATTGGTCACATTGTTGAAGCTCGTATTTTAGAATCAATGGGCGTTGACTATATTGACGAAAGCGAAGTGCTCACCCCTGCCGATGAACAGTATTACTTACTCAAAGAAGAATTCACCGTACCATTTGTTTGTGGTTGTCGTGATCTGGGCGAAGCGCTACGCCGAATTGGCGAAGGTGCATCTATGCTACGCACCAAAGGTGAACCCGGCACCGGCAACATTGTTGAAGCTGTGCGCCATATGCGTAAAGTCAACGAACAAATTCGCCAAGTTGCTAACAAATCGAAAGATGAATTAATGACTTTTGCCAAAGAGATAGGCGCACCTTATGAGCTAGTATTGCAAATCAAACAGTTAAAAAAACTACCTGTTGTTAACTTTGCCGCTGGCGGCATAGCAACCCCTGCCGATGCGGCACTTATGATGCAATTGGGTGCTGACGGTGTTTTTGTTGGATCTGGCATATTCAAATCCCAAAATCCTGAAAAGTTTGCTAAAGCCATTGTACAAGCAACCACTTATTTTGACGACTATCCACGTTTAGCCGAGCTTTCAAAAGGCTTGGGTAACGCAATGAAAGGAATTGAAATCAGTACACTTGCTCAATCAGAAAGAATGCAAGATCGAGGTTGGTAATGACAACTTCAGCTCATAACAACGTTAAACACATTGGAGTGCTCAATTTGCAAGGTGCAGTCAGTGAGCATATAACAATGCTTAATAGCATCAACAATGTACAAACAACTCTAGTTAAACGTCCTGAACAATTAACCAAGCTAGACGGATTAATCATTCCCGGTGGCGAATCGACCACCATTAGCCGTTTAATTAAACAAAATGGACTTGTCGAACCAATAAAACAATTTGCCAAACAAGGCAAAGGCATATTAGGCACCTGCGCGGGACTGGTGCTTTGCGGTAATAGCACAACTCATAACGAAGTCGAATTGTTGGGCTTAATGGATATTTGTGTTGAACGCAACGGCTTTGGACGGCAAATTAACAGCTTTGAAACAACCTTAGAGATACCAACGATTGGCAAGCAAATACCAGCAATATTTATTCGCGCACCTTATATTGCCAAAGCAGGACAAACTGTTGAACAACTCGCATTCGTTGGAAAGCGTTGCATTATGGCACAACAAGGTAATATTTTGGTATGTGCTTTTCATCCTGAATTAAGCAAAGATAATCGAATTATGTGTTATTTTGTTGATAGGTGTTAAAGGGGTGATACTGTAAAAACCACCAAATAAAAACTTTAATAAAATCAATATCTTTCCTGACCGATTTTTTGGCTGAAAATCGGGCCTTTTTTTGTTTTGGTGAATAGGATAGATTGGGTGTGGTGGTTTCGGACGTTTTAACCTGGGCTGAACAAAATTGCTATCGTGCCCACGTCCGAGCTAAGGGAATTAGAGCGAATTCCCTTAGCAATCCCGCGCTTGGCTGCAGAATGTGGCCTGCGGCACTACTCGTATCGTCCTGATACTCGCCTCTGCGAGGCCACCTTCGCTATGCTCAGGTGTTCAAATTTGTTCCAGACAAATTTGTCAGACGCACCACAAACTCGCCAAACATCCCTGTTTGGCGTGCTAATCTCGCTGACGCCGGAATAAAACAAACAGCATGACTATCTTTTTTGATAAAAAGATTTATTTTGATATTTTTATTAAAATAAATAATAGTTTTATTGAGTTCTTTATCAAATTTGATACAATTATTAAAAATGACAAAACGGATTAATTAAATGTTCACAATAAAAACGCATGATGATGCGAAATCTGAAATTCTGGGGTTGCCGGCAGAATTAAGGGGTCGAACAATTAAATTGATTGAAAAACTGGAACTATTCGGACAAATGCAAATGCCACATAGTAAAGCGTTGGGCGGTGGGTTGTTTGAATTGAGAGCGTTGGAGCGCAATAATATAGCTAGAACTATTTATGTATATCAAAAAGAAAAAACAATTTTTATTCTACATGCATTTGTTAAAAAAACACAAAAAACGTCATCTGGCGCACTACAAATAGCACGAACAAGATTATTGGAGATGATTGAAAATGAGTAAAAAACACAGCACAACATTTAGTGAAATCAAAGAGATTGCGCTTGCTGACCCTGTCGCGAGGGCTGCATATGATGAAGCCGAGGACGAATGGAAATTGCGTGAATTGTTGTTAACAGCAAGAGAAACTGCAAAATTATCTCAAACTGAGCTTGCAAAACGTTTAGATGTTGCACCATCTAACATAAACAGAATTGAGAGAGCACCATTAAACACAAATATAAAAACGATTTTAAAATATTTAAACGCATGCAATGCAAAAATAAACATGAATTTATCTACATTATAAATTTATAGTGCAGTTAACTCCAAACGAATAAAATGCTCAATTTTATTCGTTTGGAGTTATCATGTCTTTTTTATTCTCATTACTTAAATCTCGTAATCGTAAAACAGTCGGTTCATTCTGACGCCGGAATAAGACAAATAACATAACTATCGTTTTTGGAAAGATTGTTGTGTTTTTATAATTATATCATTGATTTTATTTAATTTAATTTTAAATTATCATTAAAAAAGGGTTTGGAGTGGTTAAATTGCTGTTATTAGAGTGTTATTCGTGGTTTTGTGGATTTGTTGTGTGTCAGCGCTTTGCTTAGGTTGTTTAAGTGATTGATTTAGCTTAAAAATAGCAAAATAAAAACCTCAATAAAATCAATACCTTTCCTGACCACTTTTGGGATGCAATTTCATTGCTTTTAACACAAAAGTAACTCATCAAAAAACACCTAAGATTATGTTGTTTGTCTTGCTCCGGCGTCAGAATGTGCCGACAACAGAGCGAGGTTAGCACGCCAAACAGGGATGTTTGGCGAGTTTGTGGTGCGTCTGGAACGCGTCCACAAACGGTGCGTTAAGACCGAGCGGCAGCGGCGGACAAATTTGTCTGGAACAAATTTGAACATCTGAGCAAAGCGAAGATGGCCTCGCAGAGGCGAGTATCAGGATGATACGAGTAGTGTCGCAGGCCACATTCTGTAGCCAAAGCGTGGGATTGCAAAGGGAATTCGTTTTAATTCCCTTTGCTCGGACGTGGTCACTGTAGCTATTTTGTTCACCCAAGGTCAAAACGTCCGAAACCTTGCCGTACTATAAATAGACTACGAATTTAAACCGCCACAGCGTAATCCACTAGGATTGCCAACCACGCTTTCAGCATTGGCGGGGGGGCGGCGCGATTGTGGCTTTGCCGCAACAGCGTAACCCTAAGGGAAAATGTCCCAACAGACGCGGGGCTTTATTCTTTGTTAGATTATCCTCTATTTGACCATAACCGCCCCCGCGGCCCAAGAGGATTAAGCAATAAAAACTAAGGTGTGACACAAAGACCTCTGTTGCCGTGGCTGGCAATCCAGCGAGCAACGGCGCCGTCGGGTGTGCGGACATAGAAGCCATCGCTACCTGCTGCGTCGCTTGTCCAGTAGGTGCCGGCTAAGCCCGCATCAGCGTAGCGGCCCACGTCGCCCCATTCTGTGAAAAAACCAGCACCTATGTAACGCTTGTAATGCACAGTACCTGAGGACGGCGTGGCACCATCTATGCCATTTACACATGGGAACCAAGAACCCATAGCACCACACTTCGCGTTAGTTACATCCCTAACCCTAGGAAGGTGATAACCTAAACTTCTACACCAAGTGGATTGGTTAGACTGTGTATCCCGATCATCCCGATGGACAAACCACTGCTTTAACACAAATCCATACTTCACCTCATTACCTCGACTATCCCTACCGACTAATTCAAAAGTCTGTGGCAAAGATGGACGTAGCTGCCTAGGATTGATTAACGCTACCCGTGTTACATATTTTGATGTATCACTAATCCAATCATCAGTACTGTATGGCCTTGTCCATCTGACTATAGCTGTTATACTACCATTTGTGACAACTGACCACGTCAACTGACTTCCATCCACTCCAGTAGGCATCTCTAAGTCAAAATACAACCCATCAGCACCCGTTGTAGGAAAATTTCGGCCATAAGATGATGAACTCGTTGACTGAGTTACAAAACCCCTTGTACGAGACCATATGTTAGATGGGCCGGCATACTCATAGACATCATCAGATAAGATACCAGTACCACCATATAACAAACTCGGCCTTACGTAACGCACAAAGCGTGATACACAAGCACCACCATACGGATTGATATAATATGTCACCGTCTTACCACTAAAATTGGTTCTATTAGGAACCCCGTACTGTGTTTGTAAATATCCCCCTGTACTACTTAAAGTTACCCTATAAGGAGCCTTACATGCACTTAATGCTTCGTTAAAACTAACGTCATTGCCATCCTTATCTGTAAAGGATGCCGATATACTCCCTGATATACCATTTGCTGCCGGCTCATCTCCATCATCATCTCGCCAATAATTATACCTTGTGGCTAAATCACTTAAACTCACTGAACTAGCTGTTGTTCGTGGAAATATCATTCCTATATCTCCCAATCTACTTCCTGCATAAGGTAAGCTTATTGGATTTGATACGCTTGATGTATTAGTAGATGGCGTGATAACCCGACCATCCTCCAACCTTATAGACAACAAACTGTCTGTATCTGTTGCCTTTGTTCGACCACCGTTGAATGTTAAATACGGCGCACTACCCTCTATTACCCTTGAAGTACACGCCATGAATGGCTGTGAACAAGGCGTTAATGCCACAGAACTCTGTGTATATAACAACAAGAACAATGCCACGAAGAACAACGCGGATTTTGATAATAACGAGAATTTAGATAACAATTTGGAAATCGGCAATAACCCTGCCGATTTCGCTACGCGAAATGACTTCGGTGATAAAAATAAGAATGGAGTCTGATTTTGACTACGATGATATTGAAAAAGATTTAGGGCGTAGGTTTGGCAGGCCAGATGCCAGATGCCAGATGCCGATTATGATAGCGCATTTCGATTGTCCTGTCAAATAATTTTTTGTTTTATTTACATTTTTTATAATTATCCGCTCAACTAATGAGCGTTTCCTTGCTTTGAAAGCGCTTAAATTATAACCGGTTGATTAATAATGCGCTAGTTTTTTGTTAAAAATTTTAAAGTTTTGTTAAGGCTTGAGTCAGCTTATGTTGGTGTGTTTTGGGGAAGGGTTTGGGCGGTGTTTTTTGGCTAAAAACCACCAAATAAAAACTTTAATAAAATCAATACCTTTCCTGACCGATTTTTAATGAAAAATTGGATTGTTTTTTAAGAATTAAAAGCGATTATTGGTTTGGTTGTTTGGGACTTATGGTGTTGTAGTAATTAACCACAACAGCACAAGCCCCCAACTTTACTACCCCAAAAAAACTTCTCAGGGATGGTTGTTCTTTGATAGATTGCCTTTATTTATACCATAAACACCCGTAGTCTAAGAATTAAGGACTAAACAATAAAAGCTAAGGTGTGGTACAAACATTGTAGTAACAGCAGGGCGCGTCACTCCAAACGGAACCGTTCCTCACCTCAACATGACGAGAATTTGTTGAGTCACTCCAGTAGCGGTAGAAGGCAAAATCCGCACCGGCGTAAAGAAACACTGAGCCCCACTCAGTGAAAAAGCCAGCACCAATTCGACGTTGGAAATGATTACCACCTGAAGACGGATTAGCCCCCTCAATATTGCTATTGGTTAAATCTTTTACCTGCACAAGACGATAACCCAAGCGATTACACCAAGATGATTGAGCATCCTGAAAGCCAGTTTGCTTCCCTCGATTGACGAACCACTGCTTTAACACAAATCCATACCTCACCTCATTACCTTGACGATCCCTACCCACTAACTCAAAGGTCTGCGGTAAAGATGGCGTTCTTAAACGGCTTGGATTCCATGAATCTATTTGAGTATCACTTGCTCTAGGACCATTTAACGTTACCCGTGTTACATAACTAGATTTATCACTAATCCACGCATCGGCTATTATGTTATTTCCTCGTGGCTCTCTAAATGCACCCGAACGTGGCCTTGTCCGACTCACTGTTGCACTTATACTACCATTCGTGGCAACAGACCAAGTCAACTGACTTGCATCAATACCAACTATATCTAAATCAAAATATAAACCATCAGAACCCGTTGTCGGAAAATTAAGTCCATAAGATGACGGAGTTGTTGACTGGGTTAAAAAACCCTTAACAGGACTCCATATGTTAGATGGACCGGCGTTCTCGGATCCATCATTGACATCATCAATAACAAAACCAGTGCCACCATACCACAAACTCGGCCTTGCGTAACAAACACCAACATTAATATTTGGATTGATATAATACACAACAGAGCTACCACTAAAAGTACTGCTATTCGGTACGCCATATCGGGTTACTAAACTACCGCTTGTACTCCTTAATGTTACCCTATAAGGAGCACTACATACACTTAATGTATCACTACGACTTACTCTACGACCATTCTTATCAGTAATACTTACTGATAAACTACCTGTCGCCGTTACATCATTAGTACCTTGACCATCCCCATCATCATCCCCCCAATTACCTTGTGTAATTAAGTCATTTAAACGGACTGTATTTGCCCCCGTCGGCACTAGCATGTGTATATCATTAAAAGTACTTCCATTAACTAACCTTATCGGATTTGTCGAACTTGATGTGTTAGTTGACGGCGTGATGGTTCTACCATCTGGCAACTCAATAGCTAATAATGTGTCAGTCGTTGTTGCTTTAGTTCGTCCCCCATCAAACGTTAAATACGGCGCACTACCCTGAATCACTTTTGAGGTATAAGCCGTTAATGCCAAAGAACTTTGCGAATACGGCAATAACAACAACGTAGCAAAAACCAATAAAGACCTTGATAAGAAGGATAAAATTTTAGGCCTTGGTGATAAGCTTGCTGATAAACTCAGCGAGTTTGCTAAGTTTGATGATTTCGATAACTTTGGTGATAAAAATAAGAATGGAGTCTGATTTTGACTACGATGATATTGAAAAAGATTTAGAACATAGGTTTGGCAGGCCAGATGCCAGATGCCAGATGCCGATTATGATAGCGCATTTCGATTATCCTGTCAAGTAAATTTTTGTTTTATTTCAATTTTATATAATTAACCACCCAACTAGCGAGCATTTCCTTGCTTTGAAAGCGGTTAAATTATAACCGGTTGATTAATAATGCGCTAGTTTTTTGTTAAAAATTTTAAAGTTTTGTTAAGGCTTGAGTCAGCTTATGTTGGTGTGCTTTGGGGGGAGGGTGTTGGGTGGTGGTTTTTGGCTAAAAACCAATAAATAAAAAAATTTAATAAAATCAATACCTTTCCTGACCGATTTTTAATGAAAAATTGGATTGTTTTTTAAGAATTAAAAGCGATTATTGGTTTGGTTGTTTGGGGCTTATGGTATTGTAGTAATTAACCACAACAGCACAAGCCCTAACTACACGGGAGTGAGGTTCCTTGTTAGATTGTCACACCATAATCACACCCATGACCTAAGGACTAAGGTACGGTACAAAGACCATAATGATGGCGAAAAACATCGTAGCCACCGACATCGCCGCTGGCCGGGTAAACAGTGAAGCCAAGGTTAAGTATATGGTCACCAGTCCAGAAGCTATCGGCAAGAAACCCCGTGGAGGCGTAATGGGGAATATAGCCCCACTCAGTGAAAAAACCTGCACCTATTCGACGCTGGTAACCAGCAAAACCTGAGGAAGGCATGGCTCCTTGCCAATAACCTCCGCTCGCATTGGTTAAATCCTTGACCTGTGATGTACGATACCCCAAACCACTACACCACGATGATTGCTCATACAAAGTACCCTCTTTATCACCTCGATGGACAAACCACTGCTTCAATACAAAACCATACCTTACCTCATTACCGCTTCTATCGCTACCCACCAACACAAATGTCTGTGGCAAAGATGGCACGATTAGTGGACTAGGATTACTTGATTGTATTCGAGTGCTATCTGCCCTAGGACCATTTAACGTTACCCGAGTTACATTCTTCGATTTATCACTAATCCAACTATCATGTTGCACAGTTCCCCATATTGGGTCTCGGTGTGAATCTGAACGTGGCCTTGTCCAACTGACTGTTGCTCTTATAGCTCCACGCGTGACAACAGACCAAGTCAACTGACTTGCATCGACTCCACTTATATCCAAATCAAAATACAACCCATCAGCACCTGTTGTTGGAAAATTAAGCCTATAAGATGACCAATTTGTCGATTGAACTAAAAACCCCTTATCAGGATCCCATATGTCAGCAGGACCAACATAAGTGAAATGGTCAATGTCATTAACAAACCTATTACCAGTGTTGCCACCAAGATACCTATTCGGCCTTGCGTAACAAACTCCAGGCTGTTGTGAATTCGGATTAATATAATACACCACTGAACTACCACTAAAAGTACTACTATTCGGCACACCATACAGTGTAGTTAAACTTCCTCCTGTACTACTTAATGTTACCCTATAAGGAGCACTACATACACTTAATGTATCACTACGACTTACTCTACGACCATTCTTATCAGTAATACTTACTGATAAACT
>NZ_FMAQ01000004.1:39212-152362 GCF_900094945.1 Gilliamella bombicola | reverse complement strand
ATACATTTTTTGAAAGAAGGCCTTTTTTTAAAGGCTTATAACCAGTCATTTTATGTCATGAGTCAATTATTAGGATTTAACCTAAAGCCGATAATCAAGCATATTAAAAAACTTGACCAAATTGTTGTATGTGGTGGATTTCCGGCTAATGTTATTAATAAACGTTTCCCTAACGCAGTGCCAACTATTCACGGCTACGAGTTATTAGATGATTACGATTTAAGTGGTTACCAAGCTTGGTACCAACAGCAGTGTCAGTTATACCAAAAAAGAAAAAACCAAGAAAAACAACCACTGCAAACCGCTAACAATCCTAGCTCACCCCCTTTATCGCAGTCTTTAATTCAAACACAATCATCGATTTTAACTGACTCAGAGCCAATAGCAGACACAGCACTCAGCAACATAAACAAACCGTTAACATTACAACATTTACTATTTTTATCGTCATGGCAACCTAATAAATATCCCCCCATGATTGATAGTGCGTTTATTCAAGAGTTAAAAAACTACTTCAGTCAATAACAGAGCACACTGTGCCCGATGGGGCTATTGCTTAGGTTTTAGTGTTTAAATCGGGTGATAGAAAAAGGGCTACAAATAAGGTCAGCACCTTTCACGGGAAAAGTCAGGAAAAGTTACAAACGGCTTTTTACGTTATTTAAGGGCGAATGCGGCAACGCAGTAAGCTGGTAGTATTAAGATTAAGGTGCAAAAACGAGCAACATGAACAACTACGCTGATGCGGGCTTCGTCAACAACAACTACTGGACGAGTGACGCAACAGGTAGCAATGGCTTCAATGTCAACTCGAACAACGGCAATGTCAACAGCAACAGTGCCAGCAACGGCCGCTATGGCCTTTGTGCCGAGGCCTTATTACAGTGTGCTCTGCTATGGGTGAGTTTGAATAAATTGATGTAAAAATTGTTTTTTTACATGCACCGCCGTATAAGCACAATTACTTGGCACAAAGTAGTGATTGAGCGTATAGAAATGGTGCTCAATTATTAGTTTACGCAGTCGGTAGTGGTTGGCATGTTTCATTAAACCTAAATAACTATTGATGACCGCTTCCATTTTTTTGAGTAGCGGGTAATCAATTGTTAAAGGTTGCTCGATAATGGATTGCCAATAGGCGTTATTAGGAATAAAACTAAATTGTTTGTTGCTTGTGAGTAACTGATTAAAGAAGCGCAAATAATTGTTGAGTTTTTTAATGTTGCGACTGCGTAAATGTAAGTAGTGAGGGTATACCTTATAACCTAAATAATCAGCACCTTGCCGACATAGCTGTAAGTGTTGTTTTTTAGGATGAAGTTGTAATTTTAACTGTGTGGTAAGAAATTGGTTAATTTGTTGTTTCCATGCTAATAATTGTTTAGCCGAATTGCCGAGTATAAAAAGGTCATCCATATAACGCACATAACCTTTTATTTTTAATTGATGTTTTATAAAGTGGTCAAGCGGATTTAAATATAAATTAGCAAAAAGTTGGCTGCTTGCTGAACCAATCGGAATCCCTGTATCTGGAGGAGACGATGCTAACCGTTTATGTTTGGGGATGGTTGCTAATAATGCTCTGCTACCGCTAACAATATAAGCGGATTGCGCTACATTTTGTAGTAATATTTTACTTGATACATAGGCAATTAATGATTGGTTGTGGGGTGCATGTTTTTTTAATAAGGTTAACCAGTTGTTGAGTAATGTCGGGCGATGAATTGAGTTGAAATAATTTTGAATATCGAGGTGTAAATAGTAATTATTATTGGGTCTACGCATTAATTGTTGTACTCGCTTTACGGCATATAAAGTACCTTTACCAATGCGATTAGAGTAAGAGTCTTCAATAAAGTGAGGACTAATAATTGGCTCAGCTTGGTTTACTAACCAACATTGCAATAATCTGTCACGATAAGCAGGTGCATAGATTTCGCGTAGCTTTGGGTCGCAAACGGCAAAACGTGTATAGGTGCTTGGTTGGTACTTTTGTTTCAGTACATCACTTGCTAACTCGTTACAGAGTTCAGCAATGTTCAACAGTGATAACGATTTTTGTAAACTTTGTGCGGTTTGTGTGGCTGCATTTAATAATTGTTTTGTGAGGTTATTATGCATAATCAATTGCCTAATCCTGTTAAACCAACTTTTGTTCAACCTAAAATATTTAATGATTTGGTGACATTATATCAATGTTATTGGCAAACACATTGTCACTTACCTAAATCATTTAAATTTACCACAGGCGAAGCGATTTTAACCGAACTTACAGGGGCAATTCGTTTTGCGGTATTGTCTAATATCGTCGACCGAGATAACACCCAAGAATGCCAATCAGCCGTCAAACAGTTACAACTTATTCGTGCTTCGTTAGATGTGATTAAAGGGTTGTTGTGTGTGGGTTGGAAAATGAAAATGATATCACACGGCGCTTTTGCTTTATTCAACCAATCCATCGACAACATCCAAAAACAGGCTACGGGTTGGCAGCATTGGTTTATGGCGCAGGTGCATGATGAGGATTTGAATTAAAATAGCTAGATACCTGAACTTACATTGAAGGGTAAGAATTAGAATGTTTGAGCTTAAAGTATACTTGTGTTTGTACCCTTGATTAATTCGTTTAATTTTAACTAGTTTTATAACATTTTTAGCTTTAGATGTTCAGCTAAAATTCTTTATTCGAAGTTAATTTGTCCATATTAATGTGATTATACAAGTTCCATAAAAGTAAGATGTAGATCACATTTTTCGTATTACAACTTGAAAAAAATATAAGTTATATATACCATCAACTCAATTAAGGCATGTTACTGATTTAATTCAGGCAGGACCAGAACAAAAACTTATTTCGATAAGTAGATTTTTGTTTTGGTCCTTTTTTTTTTGGTCTTTTAAAAGTGAGTGTATATATGGATTATCAACATTTAGGTAAACAAATTTTAGAGTTAGTTGGGGGAAAAGATAATGTTAATTCCTTGACTCATTGCGCGACTCGCTTGCGATTTGATCTATTTGATAAAAGCATCGTTGATAGTGATGCAATTACTAAATTAACTGGTGTTATTAGTGTTGTTGATAGTGGTGGTCAGTTCCAAGTTGTGATTGGTAATGAGGTACAACAAGTGTATCAAGCCATTAGTCAGCATTTATCTAATAAAGATCGTGGTACTTTGAAAGCAAAGAAAAAAGAGGGGATATTTTCATATATTATCAGCATCATTTCTACTTCATTTACACCAGTAATCCCGGCTTTAACTGGTGCAGGGATGATTAAAGCATTATTGGCTATTTGTAAGTTAATGGGTGTATTATCCCCAGATAGTCATACCTATTATTTGTTAGATATGTTGGCTGATGCGGCATTTTTCTTTATGCCTATTTTATTAGCTTATGGCGCTGCAAGTAAATTTGCATGTAATCCTATTTTAGCTATGACTATTGCTGGGGCACTATTACACCCAAACCTAGGAAAGCTAATGGCATTAAGCCAAGACGTTACTTTTATTGGGATCCCTGTTAAATTGGCAGATTATGCTGGTTCAGTATTACCGATCATTATTACTGTATGGGCGATGTCTTACATTGAGAAATTTGCCGAGAAATTTACTCCATCGATGGTAAAATTTTTTATCAAACCGATGCTTATTTTATTGATAGCTGGACCATTGGCATTAGTGGTTATCGGGCCATTTGGTATCTTACTAAATGATTTAGTTGCGCAAGGTGCAGGTTATATTAATCGTAAAGCTAGCTGGTTAATTCCGATGTTAATGGGCGGATTACAACCATTTTTAATTATCACAGGTACAGCGTGGGCAATGACACCAATTGCAACTGGACAGTTAAATCGTAATGGTTCTGAAATGATTAATGGCCCTGGTATGTTAGCATCTAATATAGCTCAAGGTGCGGCTACATTGTGTGTAGCAATCAAAACCAAAAATAAAAATTTAAAACAGCTTGGGTATTCTTCTGGTTTTACAGCATTACTTGGTATTACCGAACCGTCATTGTACGGAGTAACGTTAAAGCTAAAACGACCATTAATTGCTTCAATGATTGGTGGTGGTGTTGCAGGAATTTATGCCGGCATGTCAGGATTGTTACGTTATGCTTTTGTATCACCTGGATTGGCTGGTTTACCTGCATTTATTGGTGATAACCCGATGAATATTGTCCATGCTTTAGTGACTTGTTTTATTGCGTTGGTGGTAACATTTATATTGACATGGTTTATGGGATTTGATGATCCTCTTGATGAGAATGATTCTGCAACTACTATTGATGCGGGGGAAAATTTACCATCCTCTAATAGTCCTGTTGCTCTTGATTTTAGCGGTGTTACCTTAAGTAGTCCTTTAACTGGAAAAGTGATTCCATTATCAGAAGTAAAAGACGATGTTTTTTCACAGAATTTGATTGGCGATGGTATTGCCATTGAACCTAGTCAAGGTAAAGTTGTTGCACCAATTAGCGGTGAAGTTATAAGTTTGCTTGAATCAAAACATGCCATCGGTATAAAAAGCGATCAAGGTATTGAAATTTTGATCCATGTAGGGCTGGATACCGTTAAATTGGGTGGTCAATTTTTTACTAATAAAGTGGTACAAGGTCAGAGGATTAATGTAGGTGATGAGTTAATTGAATTTGATCTAGAAGCTATTGATAAAGCAGGTTATATGTCTACTACACCAGTAATTATCCTACATTCTGATAGTTATATTGTCGAAAATCTTAAAAAAACGATGGTAACAATAGGTGAAGATCTGTTGATAGTGAAAAAGTCAAACCAAGGGAATAATCATGATTTATAAAACTTTAAAACCGTTTCCGAAAGGTTTTTTATGGGGTGGTTCAACGTCTGCTTATCAGTTCGAAGGAGCATGGGATGAAGATGGCAAATCGCCATCAATTGTTGATATGTATTGTCATCCTCAAGACGTATCGGACTTTAAGGTCGCAAGTGATCATTATCATCATTATAAAGAAGATGTACGACTTTTTGCTGAGCTAGGCTTAAAGGCCTATCGTTTTTCGATTGCTTGGACACGTATTATTCCTGACGGCGTTGGTGAAGTTAATCCTGAAGGGTTAGCTTTTTATCATAATCTTATTGATGAACTTAATCGTTATGGTATTGAGCCTATAGTAACTCTATATCATTTTGACTTACCATATAAATTGGAGAAACAAGGTGGATGGAGTGAACGCTCAACCATTGATGCTTTTGTGCGATATGCTGAGGTTTTGTTCCAAAATTTTGGTGAGAAAGTTAACTATTGGTTAACGATCAATGAACAAAATACCATGATCCTTCATCCAGGAGCAATTGGTGTTCCAGAAAATGGCAAATTACCAAGTAAGAAGACTCTCTATCAACAGAGCCACCATATGTTTATTGCTCAAGCTAGGGCTATGCAGTTATGCCATCATCTTTGCCCAAATGCGAAAATTGGGCCAGCATTAAATATTACCTCAATGTATGCAGAAACTTGCCGACCTGAAGATGCAATTGCTGCTCATAATTGGGAAACCATCCGTTGTTGGAGCTTTCTCGATATTGCTGTTTTAGGTCGCTATAATGCTTTATTTTTAAGTTATTTAAATGATAGAGGGATCTGTCCAACCATTTTGGATGAGGATCTGGTTGTATTAAAAAATGCACAGCCTGATTTTATTGCTATAAATTATTATTCAACTGCGACGATTGCAGCTAGTAAAGGGAATGCTACCGATATATCTGCAAGAGCAGGAGATCAGCAAATTATGCTTGGTGAACAGGGAGTGTATCGAGCAGCGGATAATCCTTTTGTTGATAAAACTGCTTATGGGTGGGTAATTGATCCTATCGGTCTACGTTTAACTTTAAGGAAAGTTTATGAGCGCTATAATTTACCAATTTTAATTACCGAAAATGGTATTGGCGCCCCAGATCAACTTAATGCAGATAATACCGTTAACGATGATTATCGTATTGATTTCATTAGTAAACACGTTACTCAGATGCAATTAGCTATTACTGATGGAGTTGAACTAATCGGTTATTGCCCATGGTCAGTGATCGATGTGGTCAGTACTCACCAAGGTTATGGTAAGCGTTATGGATTTATTTATGTTAATCGTGGTGAATTTGATTTAAAAGATCTGAAACGTATCAAGAAAAAAAGTTATTACTGGTATCAACAATTAATTAATGCTAACGGTCAGTTAGATAAATTGATGTAATGCTTATGATCACATTTAGAGTGGATAAAATTTTAAATAATAGCCTCGTATTATCGAAAAATAGCGATAATAATGAAGTGATCTTGATGGGAAAGGGGATCGGATTTAATGCTAAGGTAGGAGATGATATCTCCTCTGATCTGATCGAAAAATGTTTTGTTTTGCAACAAATAACAGGAATTCAAGGTTATCTTAAATTAATTGAGTCACTGCCTGATGATTACATCGAGTTAACGAGATCTTTGTTAGACTACGCAAGTAAAACATTAAACACAAACTTTAGAGAAACGCTCTTTTTTACCTTGTTGGATCATCTTAGTTACGCTATTGAACGGTATTATTCAGGCGTGATTATTCAAAATCGGTTACTACATGAAGTAAAAAGTTTTTATCCAAATGAGTTTAAAGTTGCAGAGTATGGAATAACCTATATCAATGAGCAGCTTAATATCGCTTTACCAGAGGAGGAAGCGGGAAATATAGCTTTTCATTTAGTTAATGGGCAATCACATCAACAAACTATGCAAAATACTCTATTATCCGTTAAAATCTTGAAAGATATTTTCAATATTATTCAATTTAATTTTGCAATTGAAATAAACAAGCAGTCATTAAACTATTCACGTTTTTTAACTCATATGCAGTTTTTTATTCAGCGTATTTTTGAACAACAACAGCTACATTCTGATAATGATTTTATTTTTCGACAAGTAATTGAGCAATATCCAGATGAGTTTAAATGTGCTCATGCTATCAAAAAATATTTAATTAATCAGCTTAATATCACAATATCGAATGAAGAAATTCTTTATTTGATATTGCATATTATTCGTATTGTGCACTAAATACAATCAAGTCAAATTAACTTATCTTAAGTATAATCACATAATTCAAAATAGCGAAAATCTCTCGGCTTTATTGCTATTTATATTCGCTAATAGTGTAATTATGATCTTGACGCTTTAATGCCATATTAATTAAATCAATATAGTAGTTAAGCCGTTTATTTTCTATTGATAAACTAAATGCTCCCAAATAAAAACCTAATATAAGAGAAAATAGCGCCCATGATAAGAAATCCCCAAAACTATAATTTTGACCAAATATTTTTGAAAAAATAGTTAAAAGATCTAATGTTTTTTTATCATAAGAATAGAAAAAACCAAATAAAAATATAATAGTAACATTTTGTCCAACACAAAGACTATTTTTCGATTTATTGCTATTGATTTTTAGCTGAATATGATCTTTTGAATCTTCTAAAGTTTTTTTATCATAATTACTGAGTGTTTTTATTATTTCATCATTTTTTTTTACAGTTTTTATAAGCTGATTTTGAGACTCTTTTGTGAAGTTCTTAAGATGAAGTATTGCTGGAATTATTTGAAACAGCATTCCAAAAATTAAGCTGAATAGTGGAATAATCTCTAAATATAATACAAATAATTTCAGCTCTTCTAAAGGATAGATAAATTTGTAGAATAACGCTAATATAAATATAAATGCATATAGCCCTAAACCTATTCTTATTAAAATATCTGAATATTTTTCTAGTTGACTTTTTAAGGCAATACTATTTTTGCTTTTCTTATGTAAATCACATGTACCTAAATAGTTAAGTAGTTCGCTTATTTTTTCCATTTTATTTCCTTTTAATAATTATTTTTATCAAAGTAATAAAGTAAAATATGGTATGTATTATATCTCTTGGTTAGAATGTTGCTGTTAGATGAAACTATCCCAAGCCAACTCCAACTCGTTCCCCAAATAATTGTCCTTGAAACGCGTTAAAAATGTATCGGGATATTTCCATTATTATAGAAAATAGGCGCTTATTTCTGTCTAAGAATGCTTATTTACCGTATTTTAGCAACCTTATTCAGTTGCAACGGTAAAACGTTGCTTAATATGCTTAGCTTTTTCTGCCTCATCAATCATGGCAATGGCATAATCAGCATAACTGATTTGGCTTTTTCCTTTGCTGTTAAATAACACCTCTTCACCGCCCAAGATATAATGTCCTGTTCTTTCACCATCAGCGTTAAACTCAATGGCTGGGCTTAAATACGTCCATTGCACATCATCGCACGTTCTAAGCGCATCAAGTGCTTTGGCCATATTGGTGGCTAATGGTTTAAATGCATCAGGAAAATCAGGTGCATCAACCAAACGCAGTGAATGCTGTGGATTAACATATAAACTGCCTGCACCACCCACCACTAATAGGCGATTTGTTTTACCGCTTAATATATCCGTTAAATGCTTTAAACTGGTTTGATGCAATGGCAGTGATTCCAGTGCCCAAGTACCAAATGCATCAATAATCACATCAAAGGGTTTTAAATCAGTATAGGTTAATTCGAATAGATCTTTAATCATCACGGTTGCTTTGGGATCGAGCTGTTGACTTGCTTTACGCACTATTGCGGTAACATCATGCCCGCGTGAAATCGCCTCTTTTACTAAAAGTTGCCCTGTTTTACCACTCGCACCAATGACTGCAATTTTCATACTTTGCTCCTTTCAAGCGTTTAATGATTAACATGATATAAGAATGGTTTTAGATTAGTCTTTAACGTTTCTACTGTAAAGTAGGTACTAAATAGTGCTATAGTAGCTTTTTTGAAACCATTATTGGATTTTAAGCATTAATGATTAAATTAAATAATGATTTGCCTATTTGCCCCGTTGAAATAACATTAATGTTAATGGGTGATAAGTGGAAAGTCTTAATTGTGAGAGACCTGCTTACGGGAACCAAACGCTTTGGTGAACTAAAAAAATCGCTGACTGGCATATCACAAAAAGTCTTAACTCAGCACCTGCGAGCTATGGAAAAAAATGGGTTATTAACCCGCAAAGTGTATGCCGAGGTTCCACCAAGAGTTGAATATACATTAACCGAGGTTGGACAAAGTCTAAAACAGGTGCATGATGCCATGTTAGAGTGGGGAAAGGCTTACAAATTAAAAGCGGATGAGTCACCTTTTCCTCATCCGTCAATCAATCATAATTAACTATCAAATTCTTCGCAGCCAAAATAAAACTCATCTGAGTTGGCATTTTTGTCACGACCGATAAGAATGATACTAGGAATCAATATTACTGTTTAAATTATTTACTATTGTTATGAAAAATGGCTGAAAACAGCTTTATAACCATATAACGATAATCAGCAAATAATTATCAATATCCTATTTTTGGTTAACAATAAATTAGTTTAAAATATACATAAAAATAAATAACATGATTAGAAAGGAAAGCAATTGGACGGAATAAAAACATATTGGTTTTTAGGTGCAAAATTTAAAGGTAGTAAAGACCAAACAGAGCATTTTATTAGTTCAGGTATCTGGCAAAATGGTTATGATAATAAACTTTTGGATGTCGTAAAATCTATTTCTGTTGGCGATAAAGTTGCCATCAAATCAACCTATAATCAGAAAAATAATTTACCCTTTGATAATAAAGGTCTACCTGTTTCGGTAATGGATATAAAGGCTATTGGCACCGTAACTAAAAATTATGGTGATGGAAAATTGTTAGAAGTCGATTGGCAACAAACTAATTTGAATAAGAAATGGTACTTTTATACCAATATAGCTGCTATCTGGAGTGTTAAAGATGATTTTTGGCTATCAAAACAATTAATTAATTTTGCATTTTATGATCAGCCACAAGATATTGATGCCTTTCGCAATGCTCCATATTGGAAATCTCGTTATGGGGATAATAATTTAAGTAACAATAGTAGTACTAATGCCAACGAGATTAACGAACCGATTAATGATTCTTGGCTAGATATTGTATTAAAACGCATTAAACAATTATGTTATCAGAAAAATAGTAATATATTTACTCGGTCAGAATTTCTTGAGCATTATAAAGAGAATCTTCAACTATTATTTCCTAACAATAATACTATTGAATCAACTATTGATAATAGATTTCAAGAGTTAAGAAATAATAATATTTTATTATTTTTGGGTGGTGGAAAATATAAATTACTGGATATTGACACCCTAAATGAAGAAGAAAATTATGATAACCAAGATATGACTGAACCCGTAATCATAAAACAATCTTATACCCAAGATGACCTAATCAATGAAGGTTGTTTTATTGATAAACAACAGTTGCAAGCCATATTAAAGAGCTTAAGGTTGAAAAAAAATATTATTTTACAAGGTCCGCCAGGGACAGGTAAAACTTGGTTAGCTAAACGTTTAGCTAATATTATTGTTGGTTATAAAGATTCAAAAAATATCAAAGCCATTCAGTTTCATCCTAATATGTCTTACGAAGATTTTATCCGTGGCTATCGGCCAAGCAGTGATGGTAAATTAGCGCTGATTGATGGACCTTTTTTAGAGATAATTAATCAAGCACGGAATGATGCTCAATCACATTATGTAATTGTGATTGAAGAAATTAATCGTGGCAATCCAGCACAAATTTTTGGTGAAATGTTAACGCTACTTGAAGCTGATAAACGAAATCCAAATGAAGCCTTAGAATTAACATACCAACATCAAAATGAAAAAGGCGTATTTATTCCTGATAATCTTTATGTTATCGGTACTATGAATATTGCTGATCGTTCGTTAGCGATGCTCGATTTTGCTTTACGTCGTCGGTTTGCCTTTTATCATTTAAGTCCTCATTTTGGCGAAAATTGGCTCAACTATATGCAAGAAAAAAACGACTTTTCACCGCAACAATTACAAGATATAAAGCACCGTATAGAGGCATTAAATCAATATATCATTAATGATAGTACACTCGGCAAGGCATTTACCATTGGGCATAGCTATTTTACTTGTCTTAACCAAGAAATGGCTGCGCAAGATTGGTTTGAGCATATTGTTCGTTCAGAAATCGAGCCTCTATTAGAAGAGTATTGGTTTGGCGAGCCTGAAAAATTGAGTAATGCGATGAATATATTATTAGATGATGCACAATAATGACCACGATAAATTATCATCCGCTATTAACCAATACTACCGTTGCCAAAATACCAATTAGAAACATATGGCTACTTTTGCTCTATGCTTCTGATTATTATAAAACTGTAGGGCAAAAACAGAGAATAGAACTAGAAAATAACCCTGAGGAATTAATAACGCTCGCTGCCAAACTATATTGTCAGGCAGCAAATAAATGGTTAATACATCACCTTGCTGCAGATTATCAGCTCACAACAAAAGCACTTAATCGTGTCAGAGGAAAAATAGATATTTTAACTACTCAGCGTAATCAATTATTGGCAAAGGGTAAAATTCAATGTCGATATGATGATTTAACGATTGATACCCCTAAAAATCGCTATATTCATGCTGCGGCTCATCTATTAGTAAAACAATTGAAAGATGCGAGCTTAATTGAACAATGTAGAAAAATCATTCATCAATTTACTGCGTTGAAAATTGGTCAAACAACACATTATTGCTATGAAAAGGAGCGTTTTAACCATGCAAATCTTAAAGATAATACTTTAATTTCATTAGCAAAACTGATTTTTAGTTTGTCAATGCCCACTCAATTTCAAGGATTACATACTATTGAACAACTAAAAAAAACCGATCATTGGTTACGAGAGTTATTTGAAAAGGCAATAGTTGGCTTTTACCGTGTAAATTTAGATCCTGAGCAATGGACTATTTATGCGGGTAAAAAATTAAATTGGCAATATAGCAATGCGACCGATAATATCACCGCCTATTTACCCACCATGAAAACCGATTTAATCCTTGAAAATCGCAGTCATACACAACGTTTAATCATTGATACTAAATGTACCTCAATTTTAAAAAAATCACGGTTTAGACTTAACTCGTTTAGTAGTCATCACCTTTATCAATTGTATGCTTATTTAAGAAGTCAGGAAAAAAATAGCGATCCTTTATCCTTTTGCGCCTCTGGCATGTTGCTATACCCGACTGTCGGTGCGGCGGTTAATGAAAATATGACTATTCAAGGACATAAATTATCATTTTGTACTATTGATTTAACGCAAGATAATAACGCTATTAAAAACAGTTTATTGGCGTTAATAAATAGTTTTGACTCGTGCTAATTCAAATTTCATCATTTTCTACCTGATTTTAATGCTAACTACTGTTTAGTGTTTAGCAAAAAACAATTTACCAAACCAACATAAACAATCTGAAATCGCTATTTTTTCTAAAATAGCTTAGTATGATTTTATTGATTTTTGTTGGCTAATTTATGATGAGCAGATCTTCAAATCACTTAACTATTAAAGATATTGCCAAGCTTTGTGGGGTGAGTAAATCGACAGTTTCACGGGTGATTAATCATGATACGATGGTAAAAGCAAGTACCCGTGCCAATGTAATGGCAATTATTGAACAGTATCAATTTACCCCGTCGAAATCGGCTAGAGCCATGCGCGGCTATGGGAATAAAGTCATTGGTATTATTGTTACTCGGCTTGATTCCCTGTCTGAAAACCAAGCGGTGCAAAGCATGTTGCTTATTATCATTAACATAAATCATTGAGTATGATAATTCACGATCAAAACGGTAAAGAATTCTGCTTTGTTTTTACAAATCATATCTAACATTTCCGCAATAATTATGCATAAAATCGCAAATAAGTCTTGTTTTGATTTACATGGGGTTAATATAACTTGCTGTATTTCCATTGCTATGATTTAAATTTCTAAATTAAAACAAGGCATTGATAGTTTACAATAAAGTATCGGTTGTATATAATGTCGCACTCTTTTCTAAAGAGAAAAGTTGTAGGAAAACAGTAAAGTAGAGGTTAAGTACGTTAAAATCCAATATTTTTTTCATGTGTATTAACTGTTACAGCAATCATTGAAAATTAAATTGTTATGTAGTTATTTTTTTACGTTATCTGTTTAATAATCAATAAGTTTTTAATTATTATAAATATTATGTTTATTTGAATTATCTTTTATTATTTAAAGTAAGGAGTTTTTATGGAAACCAATTCTGATTTTGTAGGAAGTAACCGTTCGGTTGTTGTAACTCTTTTATTGTGGTTTTTTTTCGGTACATTTGGTATTTATAGAATGTATTTAGGTAAAGTTGGTACAGGTATTTTAATGCTTATATTAACACTATTAGCGTTTTTGACTTTTGTTTTTTTTATCGGTATTTTTATATTTTTAGGGCTTTTCATCTGGTGGATAATTGATTTAGTTAGAATACTAAAATCACCTAAAATGGCTAATATGCCTTAATTTTGAAGTTTTAAGGACGATATAATTACTAAAACGACAAGACTAAAAGATTATTTTATTATTATCTTTAATAGTAAGCAAATTGAAGTAGTTATAGCAATTATTGAGAGAAGAGTTCCTTTTAAAGAAGTAAACCTAATTGAATTATAGCTCTTTTCTTAAAAGTTGAAATTTTAATTTAATTGAAATTTCAACTTTTACCTGTAACTATCCCCTAAAATAGTACAGCAAAAAAGTAGAAAATTCCCTATGATAAAAGTAAAAGAAGATTGAAACATGAAAAAGATGACAAAGCACCAAATCGTATCGATATTAAAAGAAGCAGAAGCAGGCATTCCTGTTAAAGAGCTTTGCCGTAAATAGGGTATTTACACTTGTTGTTTGAATTCGATGCTAAATTTTCTGGCTATTATATTTTTCTCCTATGATTTGTATTTATATCATAGAGGTAACTTCTATCCACTTTTTTGGCAAGGATCACTTATGTGATGGAGCAAATATCTTCAATAGTGTATTGATAGTTAGATAAAAATATGAGTCATCTTGCAATCCTTTTGCAGAAATATATGCACCTTGCACAGTAGATATTATAAGTGTTACTGCTTCTAATGGCGCAAGAATATTAGAAATACTACCCTCAGCAATTCCAAGCTTTATAAGACTTTCTAACGTTTGTTTTATAGACTCAAATCCACGAGTAACTTCTACTGCTAACTCTTGGTTTTTCATAATAGATCTATCTCGAGCCAGTTGACCAACCAAGCATCCTCTATCTATATTACGAGCTTTTAATAGGAAATCTGAAAGTTTATTATATGCATTTTTATCTGCATTTAGCACTGAAGCATTGTAACTTATTAGTTGCTCTACATTATATTTTATTGCATGTAGGGACAAATCCTCTTTACCATTAAAATAATGGTAAAGACTACCTTGTCCGACTTCAGCGCGAGTCAAAATGTCATTTGGGCTAGTGCTAGATAGACCTTTTTCTAATATTAGATCAGCCATAGCTTTGATTAGCTTTTCTTTGGAACTTGGTTTGCTATTCATTTTCACCATAAAACACCATACCACCAGTCGATGTTATGCTTATATTTAATTATTTAATCTGTAAAATAGTATCTACTAAACGGTTTGAAAATCCCCATTCATTGTCATACCAACTAACAACTTTGAGTAATTTACTATCGATAACCTTAGTGAGTTTAGCGTCGAAAATAGAGGAAGCTGGATTTTTAATAACATCAGATGAAACAATCTCATCTTCTGTATAAACGAGAATTCCATCTATTTTTTTTGAGTTAACTACTTTTTTAATAGTATCATTTACTAATTGCGCTGTCACTTCTTTCTCTAGATTTAGAGTAAGATCTATCATTGATCCTGTAATTACCGGAACCCGTACTGAACTACCATCTAATTTTCCATTTAACTCAGGGATTACAATGCCAATTGAATGCGCTGCACCTGTTGATGTAGGAACAATATTTTGAGCTGCACTACGTGCTCGCCTCATATCACGGTGTGGAGCATCCTGAAGATGTTGATCCTGTGTATAAGCATGAATAGTTGTCATAAAACCCGATTTAATACCGAAGTTATCATGTAGTACTTTAACTAAAGGAGCTAAACAGTTTGTTGTACATGAAGCATTTGAAATAATGTGATGTTCATCTTTGTTATACATGTGGTTATTAACCCCTTGTACAATGGTCAAATCAACATTTGATGCAGGCGCAGAGATAAGAACTTTTTTAGCCCCAGCTTTGATATGAGCTTGCGCTTTTTTTCCATCATTAAATACACCTGTTGATTCTAGTACAATATCGATTTTGTGTTTAGCCCATGGGAGATTTTCAGGATTACGCTCTTGATATACAACAATCTCTTGACCATCAATTACCAAGCAACCTTTTTTCACTTTGACACTTTTGGTAAAACGTCCAAAAGCCGTATCATATTTTAAAAGATGAGCCAGTTGTTCAATCGAACCTAAATCATTGATCGCAACAATTTTGATATTATGCGAACTCTCATGCAACGCACGCATAAAACTACGCCCAATACGACCAAAACCATTAATAGCTACATTAGTCATCATTACCTCCAGTAATGTTTATATTATCATCATCCATACCAATTGGTATGGTTAAAAAACAATACACTACACGCTTTAAAAAAACAACAACTAATTAATCTATTTTTTATTAACACTTAAGTTGATTTTATTTGTATACAAATATTCACTTGCATGATTTAATACATACTAGTTTGTATTAAATTGAGAGAAAAAAAAGAGCAAAATGAAAAAAATATTCATACTGGATACAACGTTAAGAGATGGGGAACAGGCCCCACAAAATGCGATGAATCCAAAACAGAAACTTAAAATAGCTTTGATCAGGATCAGAGCATGAATCATGGGCATCAGATATTGGTTGTATAGGCTTGATTGTTTGGCTAGAGCCCGTAAAACAAATTAGTTGAACGATATATTTAGGATGTATACACCTTAAATATAGCCATCTAATTTTAAATACAATTTACTATATTTAGTTGAGGAAAAAATGAATAAAAAAAACAATTATCGTTGGTTCGTGCTTGGCATTGGTGTGCTCGCACAAGCAACATTTGCAATGGGGTTTGCTGGTATTCCTATAACGGGAATTTTAATGCGAGATGCTTATCATTTTTCACTATATGAACTTGGTTTTGTTTTAGGTTCGATGGGATTGGGGGTTGCGGCTTCAGAGATAATTTGGGGGATCCTCACAGATAAGTTGGGCGACAAGATAGTGCTAACTCTAGGATTATGGTCCTCAGCAGTAGTGTTTGTTGTAATAGCTATATTGCTTACACCAGAGGCTTCGCTTGGTGGTGTTAAATCTTTACACTTGGCAATAGCTTTGGCAATAGCTGGAGCCCTTGGTGGTAGTATTAACTCATCATCAGGTAGAACAATAATGTCGTGGTTTGATGATAGTGAGCGTGGCTTTGCTATGAGTGTTCGCCAAACTGCAATTCCAGTTGGAGGCGCAATTGGTACAGGTTTGCTTCCTTCGCTAGCCTATACATATGGTTTTGAAGTAACTTTCATTGTGTTAGCCGCCACAGGTTTTATTGCCGGCCTTATTGTTGTTTTCTTTATCAACTCTAAACATACCGAATTAAAACATGCAGTTCAATCGGCTCTCGCAGTACCTTCGCCACTGAAAAGCTTTCAAGTATGGAGAATTGTTATATCTGCTGGTTTTCTAACTGTACCTCAAATGGCTGTACTTACATTTGGAGGAGTCTATATGCGAGATGTTCTCGATATAGATTTAGCATCGATTTCTATCATTCTCATTGTTGTTCAGCTAGGTGGCGGAATTCTCAGAATTTGGTCAGGTTACTATACGGACAGAAAAAAGAATCGTATTGCATTGTTAAAGTATTACGCCATCTGTGGTGGAATTGCTTCTTTGGTACTTTGTTTAATGGTTAATAACACATATATGGGTGTTGTATTTCTTATGCTAACTGGTTTGTTTGGGCACGCTTGGCATGGTATTTCTTATACCGAAGCTGCTGTGAAAGCAGGCGTTGAACGCGCAGGAACTGCATTAGGTATGGTTGGTACTACCGTATTTATCGCATCGTTTCTAACACCCATTCTAGTTGCCCGTATCGCACATGGTTACGGATGGGGAGCTGTGTGGGGAGCTGTAGCTATTCTAACATTTTCGGCTCTATTGTGTTTTATTTCATTCTCTAAAAAGAAAGAACCTTTAACGTCTATTGGTCAAGACAATGAATCCTAAAACAATTTTTCAGAAAATTTGGCAATCACATATTGTTGATTTCTTAGGAGCGAGCGAAGTCCTTATCTATATAGATTTGCATCTTCTTCATGAAATTAATACTCCACCTGCATTTGATGGATTAAAAGAAAAAGGTATAAAGGTTCTGTAAATACCCCAAACTTAGTACAAGATTCAAGTAGAAAATCATGCTGCTTGTTTTAGTGTTTTATACTCAATCGGTGTCATGTTATTTAATGCCTCATGTGGTCTTTCGGTATTATAAATCGTTAACCATTCTTCGGTTATTCTCCTTGCTTGTGCTAAGTTGTTAAAAAGATATAAATCGAGTACTTCAGTACGATAGGTACGATTAAATCGTTCAATAGTAACAGAATGATTTTGTTGTAGTTGCTGTGCCCACGTTTTACGTGCCTTTGTGGGCACTAAAGCTTTTTTATGATTTCTTCTTGAAGCTGGGATTTTAAGCTCAGTTCGGCAAACATCTGCTTAAGCTTGCGGTTTTCGGCCTCCAGCTCCTTTAAGCGTTTGATGTCCGAAGTTTCCATACCACCGTATTTATCTCGCCATTTATAGAAAGTTGAATTACCCATGCCATATTTACGACAGAGCTCCTTGACAGGAATACCCGCTTCAGCTTCTTTTAAAATAGATACAATCTGATGTTCAGTCATTTTTTTCATAATTAAATCCCCTTTACTTTTATCATAGAGAATTTTCTACTTTTTTGCTGTACTATTTTAGGGGATAGTTACAATTCGGTTGAATAAATAACTTTAAAACCTTTGAAAATATCTATATTTTTTCTATTAAATCAGCAAAGCTCTTTGATAGGCTATGATTCACTATAGCTTGGAATGCTATCTGTAATCGAATTATTAAAAATATTTTTCATTGGTAGATGGTTATGACACATATTTAACAAATAGGTGTTCGCTTGTGTCTTGATATTCATGTTGGTTATCGGAATAAATACATACAATGGTATAAGAATATTGTGCCGAGCTAAATTGGGATTTATCAGGGTAAATGCCTGCATAGAGCTAGCATGAAAAATCATCAATGCCGACAAATAAATATCTTCTAGCTTTTCAAATTACAGTAAACAACGCAAGTAATTTCTACAGCATAAATTAAATGCAAGCATTCTTCCATAATCATTGCAAACAAAGGCTTTAAAGCCATTTTATGGATACACGCCATTATCGAACCAAATGTATCCGGGTTTGTATCCTATTTTCCTCTTGATTTGGGGTAATTTCAGTTGAATTTGGTTGAGTAGTGAAACAAGGTGAAAGGTTTATTTGAAAAGGCTTTAGACATAAAAAAACCTGCTAGAAGCAGGTCTTAGAATTTGGTGATTGGTGCCCGGACGCGGAATCGAACCACGGACACGGGGATTTTCAATCCCCTGCTCTACCGACTGAGCTATCCGGGCAACAATGGATGCACATTAAACACGATTCGTGATTATCAGTCAATCCTTTTTGTAATATATTTTAAAAAAAATATATTGTTTGATTGAAAAATAGCTAATCACCTTCATATTAATAGTTAGTTTCTAATAATATGTCTTTATGCTCATAGGAATTGTTATATGCGATTTATTGGTTTTATTATTTTTTTTATTTACGTTTATTGTGAGGTTAGTTTTTTCATTGTAGTTGCAAATACAATTGGGGTTTTTCTTGCTTTAATTTGTATTATTGCAACGTCTATTCTTGGTTTTTCATTAGTCAAGACTCAAGGTTTGAAAAATCTTAGTATTATGCAGAAAAAAATAGCAAATAAACAAAGTCCTAAAGATGAAATCATTAGAAGTGTTGCCTTGCTTTTCGCTGGTTTTTTATTGTTTATTCCGGGGTTTTTGACCGATATTTTAGGAGCTGTTCTTTTAATACCTAACGTTCAAGAGCATATTGTGAAGTTTATTGTGCGAAAAATGCCGATTAAATCGAGATTTGTATCGTCACAAACACTTTACCAAAATAATGATATTATTGAGGGTGAGTTTAAATATAAGGATGATGAATAAATAGTCAATTAAAAAATTTTTTATTTTATCCTCTTGAAGAGTTTGAAATAATCCCCATGTAAAGTGAACAATATTATAAAATCGTAATTTTATGATTTATTTTTAATAATTATCTATTTGAAAATTAGTGCTAGGAGATAACTAATGAAAATTCGTCCATTGCATGATCGTGTGATCATTAAACGCAAAGAAGTAGAATCAAAATCAGCTGGTGGTATTGTGTTAACTGGTTCAGCAGCAGGTAAATCAACACGTGGTGAGGTTTTAGCTGTGGGTAATGGTCGCATTTTAGAAAATGGCCAAGTTCAGCCGTTAGATGTTAAAGTTGGCGATATCGTAATTTTTAATGAAGGGTATGGCGTTAAAACAGAAAAAATCGATAATGAAGAAGTGCTTATCTTATCAGAAAGCGATATTCTAGCCATTGTTCAAGCATAATTAGTAACTAGTTTAACTTATATACAGAATTTAGGAGAAAGACGAAAATGGCAGCTAAAGATGTAAAATTTGGTAATGACGCTCGCGTTAAAATGCTTAAAGGCGTTAATGTATTAGCTGATGCAGTTAAAGTAACTTTAGGTCCAAAAGGACGTAATGTAGTATTAGATAAATCATTTGGTGCGCCAACTATTACTAAAGACGGTGTTTCTGTTGCGCGTGAAATCGAATTAGAAGATAAATTCGAAAATATGGGTGCACAAATGGTTAAAGAAGTTGCATCTAAAGCAAATGATGCAGCGGGTGACGGTACAACTACTGCGACTGTGCTTGCTCAAGCAATTGTTAACGAAGGTTTGAAAGCGGTTGCTGCTGGTATGAACCCAATGGATTTAAAACGTGGTATTGATAAAGCGGTTGTTGCTGCTGTTGAAGAGCTTAAAAAATTATCCTCTCCTTGTGCTGATTCTAAAGCGATTGCCCAAGTAGGTACTATTTCAGCTAACTCTGATGAAACTGTTGGTACTTTGATTGCTCAAGCAATGGAGAAAGTTGGTAAAGAAGGTGTTATCACTGTTGAAGATGGTACAGGTTTACAAGATGAGCTTGATGTTGTTGAAGGTATGCAGTTTGATCGAGGTTACTTATCTCCATATTTCATTAACAAACCAGAAACAGCAACAGTAGAATTAGACAATCCATATATTTTATTAGCCGATAAAAAAGTATCTAATATCCGCGAATTATTACCAGTGCTAGAAGCCGTTGCTAAAGCAGGTAAATCACTATTAATTATTGCTGAAGATGTTGAAGGTGAAGCACTTGCAACGTTAGTGGTTAACACTATGCGTGGTATTGTTAAAGTTGCTGCGGTGAAAGCGCCTGGTTTTGGTGATCGTCGTAAAGCAATGTTACAAGATATTGCAATTTTAACTGCTGGTACTGTTATTTCAGAAGAAATCGGTTTAGAACTTGAAAAAGCAACACTTGAAGATTTAGGTCAAGCAAAACGTGTTGTTATCAATAAAGACAATACTACAATTATTGATGGCGTTGGTGAAGAGTCTTTAATCTCTGCTCGTGTTGAACAAATCCGTAAACAAATCGAAGAATCAACTTCTGATTATGATAAAGAAAAACTTCAAGAACGCGTAGCCAAACTTGCTGGTGGTGTTGCTGTAATTAAAGTCGGTGCTGCAACTGAAGTTGAAATGAAAGAGAAAAAAGCACGCGTAGAAGATGCTTTACATGCAACTCGTGCTGCTGTTGAAGAAGGTGTGGTTGCTGGTGGTGGTGTTGCTTTGGTTCGTGCAGCATCAGCAATTTTAGACCTTAAAGGTGCTAACGAAGATCAAAACGTAGGTATTAAAGTTGCATTACGTGCAATGGAAGCACCATTACGTCAAATCGTAACTAACTGTGGTGAAGAAGCATCAGTTGTTGTTAACGCTGTTAAAGGCGGTAAAGGTAACTATGGTTATAATGCTGCTACAGAAGAATATGGCGATATGATTGCAATGGGTATTTTAGATCCGACTAAAGTTACTCGTAGTGCATTACAATATGCTGCATCAGTTGCAGGCCTTATGATTACAACTGAATGTATGGTAACTGATTTACCTAAAGATGATAAAGCTGATTTAGGTGCCGCTGGTGGTATGGGTGGCATGGGCGGTATGGGTGGAATGATGTAATTTCCGCGTCAGTACAACAGATACATTTCAATATAAACCACTCGGTTATGCGAGTGGTTTTTTTATAAATTCTTTTCTTTTCTAGCATTAATAACTGTTTTCACTTGTCAAAATAAAATGTTGAATAGATAATAACATCATGAAAAGATGAAACTTATCTTTTTAAGAATAAATTTGTATTTCACGATTTATCCTTTTTATTTGAAATGGGATTTAAAGTCGATAAATAATCAGTAAATATAGAAACAAATAATATAATAAGGAAAGAAATAATGAGTGTATCTTCAAGAAAAAAAGTGGCCACCACTGAACAGAGTGATTATTCGGTTAGACAGCGACAAAAAGCAGCTAAAGTAGAAAATCCGCTTGATAAAATTAAAGAAAATACTTTTTTTAAAGTTATTTTTTCAGATAGTCTTTCTCTTGAACAAAAAGTAGAAGAAGTCACTCACATTTTAGAATTTACTGATAATAAAGAGGCTGATCGAGCCAAAATTCAAGAATTTGATACATTTAAAGAATATTTGCAATCTATTTCAGAAGAGATGTCTAAGCAGCGTATCGAGATGACCGATACCGAAGTATTTGCTGAGTTACAAAGAGTTTATGCGGATTTTAATAATGATCTTAATGACTTTATTGAAAAAATAAAACCCCTTACCGAGCTTACTGATGCACTGTATAACTTACGCCAAAATGGTGAAACTCGGAATGCTTTAGCTCAAATCAAAGCCGATCAAGAGTGGGATGAAGAAAAAGCTGCGCAAAAAACCAATGTGCAAGGCGAAATTACAAATATAGAAAAACAAATATCAGGACTACAAAAAGAAATAGTTTTATTGCAGCAAGATAAAACATTCTTTGGTTTTGGGAAAATTAAGGCTTTATCAAAAGAAAAAATTGATCTTAATGAAGAAAAAATCACTCAGTTAAGAGAACAAATCCAAAATAAGAATAAAGTGTTAAATGATATCCAAACAGAAATTACACAACGCCATGAGCAACGTACGGAATCACTGGATATTGAAAAATTAAAAGAGTTGCTGAATTTAACTTCAGAACAGCATACATTGCGCCAAGCAGATATGGTTGAATCAGCGTTAAAATTTGTTAATCAAGGCAAAGAACGTTTTGGTGCAATTCGTAATCATCTGGAAAAAATGGTTAAACAAATTGAAGGGCTTAGTGACAATAATGGCAATATGATACAAATTTATGCCATTATGAACGAAGCCACTAAAAAAGTTGAAAAAGTACATAGGGAACGTAGACAAGAGCTTGAAAATAAAGATGTTGGTGATAATCTGTTAGAGTCAATGAAGCTTGATGAGGCTAGACGCAATTTAGATGAACATATTGACACAGTGTCAACTGCCACGGTTGATACCATGCAGACCTATGGCGAATTAACAACAGAAGCCATCAAAATTCGCAATATGCAAGCAGCAACGAAAAAACAAGTTGAAAGTGCAAGAGCAATGCATTCACGAGGTATTGCATCGGTGGCCTCACAACTTAGTGTTGTGGTAACTGCCGTTAACTCAGCAGCGATTAATGAGGCACAATCAATGGCAGGTAATACTTTAGCCGAAATGACTCGAGTTACAAATGATATTGCAAAAAATGAAGCAATTCGAATTGCAACTGGGCGTGATGAAATTAATAACGATTTAGAAGCTATGTTACAAAACTTAGCAGAGTTTGGCGATACCCAAAAAGAAGCGACTGAAATCACTCGTTCAGCACTAGAAACAATGCGTGCGAATTTAGAAGAAATTGAAAAAATGTCTAAAGACGTTCAAAGTGATACGCGAGAGTTTATTGCGGTGACAGGCGATGTTTTATCAGAAAAATCTGAAACGAAAAAAGAAAGCACTAGTGGCACAACCTCACCTTTTAAACTGTAATAAAGGAACGCATAATGTTGTTAGTTAGAGGGCGTGAATATTTAGCGCAATATCCTAATTTTACCTTAGTAGGTAGGGAACATGATTTAGAACGAATATCGTCTATTCTAATTCGAAAATCATCAAATTCACTTTTATTAACAGGGCCAGCGGGGGTAGGTGTTTCAATGCTTACCCTTGGTTTACAGGCTATTAAAAATAGTCCAGATACACCATTTGATTTGATTGTAAAAAAATTATTTTGGTTGAATTGCGATGCGCTCTTTTCGAGCGGTGATAGTGCTAAGATTAATAATGAATTTCAAAGTATCTTAAAAAAGTTAATGCAAACGCCCGAATCTGTGTTAATTATTACCGATACAGCTAATTTTTTGGAGGGGGCACATAATACTGGTAATGCTCATTTTATTAATGCGTTAAATAACGCCGATAAATCAAATAATTTTCAAGTTATTTTGGAGGTACGAGACGATAAACTGAGTAGTGTATTAAAAGCTAGTACGAAAATGCCAGAACTTTACACGCTTTACGATGTTAAAGAGCCGGTTGGTGATGATTTGAAAAATATTGTTTCGGTGGTTGCCAAAGATCTTTCTGATCATCATAAAATTCAAATTAATGAAGGTGCTATTGATGAAGCGATACACTTAACTAGTAAATATCGCGATAGTTTAGGCTTAGGTGGAGCACAACCTCAAAGAGCGATTTCGTTACTTGATCGCGCACTGGCTAGTTACCGACAACTTACGCATAAACAGCATCCTAAAATTGTTGAATTAATGGATAAAATTGCAAAAAGTAACAATGAAACCGAACGGCAAGATTTGCAACAACAACTTGAACAATGGCAGAAAGATTGGCATGAATTGAAGTCAGAAATTAATAAAACTTATCAATATCAACGTGATGCTGAAACATTACGCTTTCAATTGCAAGATGAAATCACTCAGCTGCAAGAAGAAGAGGATAACAACAATAATTCACAGCCGACTACTGTAAAAACATTTGCTCAGTTTACGGCTGGCGGATTTGATTCTCCTTCAGTAGCTAAATTAAAAGAAAAGATTCGACAAATTGATGCAGAAATTGCACAAAATAACGAGCGACACAAAAAATTAGTCATGTTAGCTAATAAAGATTTGCGACTAGATCGCCAAGAAGTGATCACTGAATTTAGCAAAGTTTCAGGAATTCCGGCAAATAGATTGGATGAAAATGAAGTTGAAAACTTGATTAATTTAGAGACAAATTTATTATCTCGAATCTTTGGTCAAGATAGTATTGTCAAACACGTAGCCAATTCGGTAAAAGTTGCTAAAGTTGATGCGCTACACGAATCTGGTCCAGCAATGTCTTATCTATTTTTAGGTCCATCGGGCGTGGGTAAAACCGAAATGGCTAAAGCCTTAGCACAATACGTCTATGGTGACGAAAAATCGTTGGTTCGTTTTGATATGTCTGAATACATGGAAAAACATGCTGTCGCTAAATTGATTGGTGCACCACCAGGATATGAAGGATTTGAGGCTGGTGGAATTTTAACAAACTCAGTTAGAGCAAAACCCGTTGGAATCTATCTGTTTGATGAGATTGAAAAAGCACATCCTGATGTATTTAATATCTTTTTACAGATCTTATCGGATGGACGGTTAACAGATAATGTAGGTCGAACAGTCGACTTTTCTGATATTATGATTATTATGACCTCAAATATTGGACAACCTTACTATTTAGATCCGAACCTTTCTAATGAAGCTGCATGCGAATTAGCGACAAATGAACTTAATAATACTTATCGTTCTGAACTGCTTAATCGGTTTAATGGACGTGAAAATATTCTCCATTTTAAACGTCTTCCTATGGAGGTTATTGAGCAGATTATTCGACGCGAAATAGATAAGCTAAATCAAGCATATCAGCCTCGTGGTTTTACTGTAGAGATATCAGATTCTTGTATAAGTGCATTTTGTCATGATCATTACGATTTAATTCGTGGTGCTCGGGGATTGCCTGGTTATATTAAAACTAATATTAGGCCATTTATCGTAAATCATATTTTACAAAATCCTAATGATAAAGGTGTATTCCAAGCAGTTTATAATCAGCAGACTCGTAGTTTTGATATGACATTTTGTAAAATTTAAAAAAATGTAAAATAGAGATGTTTTCCACAAACTGTTATCAGCAAAGGTAACAGTTTTATTTTACATTACCATGGGCTTACTTTAAGGGCATATGATAACACTATAAGAATCCTCTTTAAAATAAGAAGTTCGGCAAGATAAAAACCAAAGAAGGACTAATTAGATAGATGTTGATAAAGTGTTATTGTTCCAATCATGATAAGCACTAGCCCTCCTAAGAATTCAGCTCGCTTACCAATTAAACATCCCATTTTATTGCCCAATAATAATCCGAAGGTGACCATTAAACAGGTTGCAATCCCAATCATTGTTGAAGCAAAACAGATATTGACACTAGCGAGTGCCAATCCAACACCAACAGCAAATGCATCTATGCTGGTTGATATAGCAGTAAAAACTAACATCAAAAAAGATTTTTTTGATGATGCAACTTCATTTTCTTGACAATTATCATCAGTCTGTTTGAAACTATTATAGATCATGTTAAGGCCTAAAAATAACATGACGCCAAAAACAACCCAATGATCCCATTGTTCGATATATTGCAGTGCAATATAACCAATTAACCAACCGAGTAAAGGTGTAATAGCCTCAACAACACCAAATAAAATACCGACTTTTAATGCGTCAATGAATGGTATTGATTTAAGGGAAATCCCTCGACAAATAGCGACTGCAAAGGCATCGGTTGACATTGCCAATGCTAATAACAAAATAGTCCAAAAGCTCATGACATATACTTTTACTAAAAATTATAGTGATGTTAACGGTTTAAATAATAATTGTTTGTGCCTTATTCTTTTGTTACTGAAAACAAATAATTTGCAATTTTAATATCCCCTTTTTTTTGATAAATTTCAGCTGCTTTTTTGACATTATCTCGTCTATTTCCGTCATACTGGAAAAGTTGTTTAAACATTAAATCAGCTGTTTTTTTATCATTATTTTGGATAGCACAATAGCCATATTGCTCATAAGCATCAGCTTTCCAACGATGGCGATCTAACTCAATACTTTGTTCAAACTGTGCTTTTGCTTCTTGATAACGATTCAGACCACATAAAAAAGAACCATAATGTACATGATATAATCCATTACCTGGCTGCATTAACGTAATACGTTTGTAAATCATTTCGGCTTCGTTATATTCACCCACATGTTGATCAAACATTGCCATCGCCAACATGACTTGAGGGTTGTCTGGTGAGTATTGCGCTGCTAATTTTAGATTATAATGTGCTGCTTTAATATTTTCTTCTGACTCATTTGCTTTAGCAAGATAACCCAGCCCAAGTCGCATTCTTGCTAAAGCTGCTTTTTCTGGGTCAAATTCATCGTTGCTTTTCATTTGACAACCAGACAGTATTATTATCAAAAAATAGCTAAATAACATTAACAATTTTTTCATCTATCTTTCCTTTCTGTATAAAGGTTTATTCTTATGCTATTTGCTGGACAATATTTTGTTTTTTATAAAGTGTTCTTTTAGTACGGTCAACCACTTCACCAGCTAACTGGCCGCATGCGGCATCAATATCATCACCACGTGTTTTACGGACAATGACAGTAAATCCATATCCCATTAATGTTTTCATAAAACGGTCAATACGAGTATTTGAGCAACGCGAATAAGGTGCACCAGGAAACGGATTCCAAGGAATCAAATTAATTTTACTTGGCACATTTTTTAAAAATGTAGCAAGTTCATGGGCATGTTCAACACTGTCGTTAATTTGATTAAGTAGCACATATTCAATTGTTACCTTGCCATGATTAGCATTTGAAGTAGAAAGATAACGCAAAATAGAATCACGTAACATTGCCATATTATATTTTTGATTTATTGGCATAATTTCACTTCTAATCTTATCATTTGGAGCATGAAGTGAAATGGCTAATGCAACATCAATCATACCGGCAAGCTTATCTAAGGCAGGAACCACGCCCGAAGTGGAGAGTGTTACCCTCCTTTTGGATAAACCATAGCCAAAATCATCTAACATAATTTCCATTGCGGGAGCGACATTAGATAAATTAAGTAGTGGTTCGCCCATTCCCATCATCACTACGTTGGTGATAGGTCTATCAGCTAATTTACCCGTTACCCCAATAGCATTTGATGCACGCCAAACTTGGCCAATAATTTCAGAAACAGTTAAATTACGATTAAATCCTTGTTGAGCAGTTGAACAAAATTTACACTCTAGGGCACAACCAACCTGAGAAGAAACACATAATGTAGCACGATCTCGTTCAGGTATATAAACAGACTCAATCAATTGGTTGTTACCCACATCAAGAGCCCATTTTATTGTACCGTCAGACGAACGTTGTTCTATGGCAATTTTCGGAGCTTTAATTTCAGCTAAAGTTTTTAATTGTTCCCGTAGTTTCTTATTGATATCGGTCATTTGATCGAAATCATCTATCCCAAAATGATAGATCCATTTCATCACCTGATCAGCTCTAAATGGTTTTTCGCCGAGTGAAATGAAGAATTCTCTTAATTGTTGGCGTGTGAAATTGAGTAAATTTATTTTTTCGTTACTTGGATTCATTGTAGTTAGATTCATTGCGTTTGGAGAGTCTGAACAACTTGCAGACATAGTGAATGTACATGGTGTTGACATAAGGCCTCGTTTTTACACATTATGGCTATTTCAATTTTTAGAAAAAAGATTATACTGTTTTTCACCTTATCTTGCTATTAAAGAATAGATGTAATATTTAAAATGAAAGGTAAATCAACAAAATTAAAAACCATTCTTTGTTTAATTCAATCATTAACGTTACTTTTATGTTCGACTGCTACTATGGCGCAAACAATATCATTAAATAAACTAACAGGACAATTTGATGAAAAAAAGGATAAGGATTTTATTACATTAGACTCAACTGAGTTGCCTGTTAATAAAAAAGGAATGTATCTACAAAAAGAAGCAGCAGAGCAGCTAGTAAAAGCGTTTAAAGACTTTAAAAAAGAGTATCCAAATATCCCTTTTATTGTGGTAAGTGCAACACGTAACTACACTTACCAAAGTGGAATTTGGCAACGGAAATGGGATGCGTTGTCTGCTAAATTTAATGATCCTCAAAAAATTGCGGAAGAAATTTTAAAATATTCATCAATGCCAGGCACTTCCCGTCATCACTGGGGAACGGATGTCGATATTACTAGTGTTTCTTCGGAATATTTTAGAAATGACCCAAAAGGTATTATTCTTTATAAATGGCTTCAAGCAAATCTACCCAAATATGGATTTTGCCAAGCATTTAATAACGGAAGAAGCGGCGGATATCAACTTGAAGAATGGCACTGGTCATACCAGCCTATTTCTAGCCAATATATTGCACAATATAAAGCTATATTAGAGCGTGATCCAGATGCAATCATGAGGATCTTAAACTTCACTGGTCATGATAAAATTAAACTAGAAAGCCTTGTTAAAGAGTATGTATTGACCGTTAATGCTGACTGTTATTAACAGTTAGTGTTAAAGATTTCTCCAATAAGGCAGGCAAATTGTTACAATAAGTCCACCTCCATCTCGATTTGTTGCTTGGATAGTACCGTTATGCATAATGACGGTTTTTCTGGCTATTGCTAACCCTAAACCATAGCCTTTACCTAATTGAGGTGACTGAATTCGGACAAACGGTTCAAAAATACTGGATAATTTATTTGCTTCAACACCAGGTCCACGATCTTTAACTTCAATTTGTAAATACTTGCCTGTTTCTTTTAAAGAAACTTCTACCGCTTGTCCTGATTTTGAAAAGCGGATTGCATTTCGTATAATATTTTCAACTGCGCGGCGTATCTGTTCTGAATTGCCTTTAACAATTGAATGAGTAATTGATGATGAAGTGAAATGTACATCAATTAATTGGTGATTAGCCTCGTAGTTAGCATCATTGATAACGACACTTATTAAGGCTTTTAAATCAAAATATTCATCAGTACGATTATTCATTTCAGCACGAGAATAATTTAGAATCTCACCAATTAACTGATCTAATCGTTGTGATTCTAATTCTATTCTAGCCAAAGCTGTATCAATATTCTGCTTATTTTGTTGAGCAAGCCCAATTGCTAACTGTAAACGGGCAAGTGGTGTTCTGAGTTCATGAGAAACATCATGAAGGAGCGATTGACGGTCAGAGATCAAGATATTAAGTTGTTCAACCATCATATCAAAATCTTTACCTAGCTCACTTAACTCATCGCGACGGGGTTTTAATTTATTGAATAATCTAACTGAAAGATCGCCTTGAGATACTCTGAAAAAACCTTGTCTTAATAGCCTCATTGGCCTGGTTAAATTCCACGCCAAAAAAAGGCTAAAAACAAGCCCAACACATATCCCCATTAACACAATTGGCATTGGCATATTAAACAACGCTTTTTTGTTATGGTCATCTTTATCCTCTTTAAATGAAATAGAATAAAGTGTGCCGTCTGGTGCTACGGCCATGCGTTGATAGGCATAGGTTGGTGTTTCTAATTCATCGGTTAAAATATTGACTTGCTCATTAATAGGGGAAACTAATTTTATTGACAATAAACTTCTTTCTTGTTCAGGTAAATGTGCTATAAAATTAAGCGTCTCATCTTCACCTGCTACATGTAATAACTGAGCAATCATATCGACTTTTGTCGGCATATGATTGAGGAATCTTTGCGTTTTATTTTCTACATAAATTGAAAACGCAATCCAAGTTAATTGGAAGGTAAGGTAAAAGATGACCCCAAATATAATGAGTATTTTCCAAAATAATCGATGATTCATTTCAAGCCTATTGGATCATTAACGAATACGGTAACCGACAGCCCTAATCGTTTCAATTGTTACATCATTTTGTGCAACTTGATGTAATTTTTGGCGAATGTTACTGATATGTACATCTACACTACGATCGTAAAGTTCTCGTGCTCGTCCAAGACCAATTTCGGATAATTCTTCTTTTGTTACTACACGTTCGTTATGTTTTACCAATAGAACTAACAAATTAAACTCAGTGGATGTTAAGTCAATAACTTGTCCATTCCAAGTACATAATCGCTGTGGTAGATCTAGCGTCAAACCGTTAAAATGGTATTTTTTATCATCAACCATTTCAACTGAACGTTCGTCAAATCGTCGTAAAACAGCACGTAATCTTGCCAATAGTTCACGCGGATAACATGGCTTAGGGATATAATCATCAGCGCCTAATTCTAATCCCAAGACGCGATCAATATTATCGCCTTTGGCTGTTAGCATGATAACAGGCATATTACATTGTTGACGGATACTTTTTAATACATCAATACCATTAATATCTGGTAGCATCACATCTAAGATTGCTGCACGATATTTACCCGATAATGCTTCATCGATTCCATTTTTACCCAAATAAACGCTTTTGATATTAAAGCCTTCATTAGTCAAATATTCACTAAGCATCTGTGATAATTCAATATCATCATCAATTAATAAAATATTTATCATATATCGCCATTATTATCTAATTTTAGGTAGTTACATTATTGCAATAATAAAAAAAAAGTCAGGTAGTTTTACTAAAATATTACATATTTTAAGCTATTCCTGATTATTTAATTTACTATCAAATTACGTAAAAAAGTTCATATTAACTATACATTTCAGTATAAATTTTAAACTAAAAATAACATATAAGTGAAATTGAATGATTATTAGGAGATCATATCATTCAATTCTTAACTAAGTTATACAAAATAACATTCGTAATAACATATGTAATATTTTATCAACGAATATTATTTTATAAATATAATATGGAGATAAAAAGTGAAACAACAAGTATTATGAAACTAATATTTATGAATATCCAATCATGTTAGAATCATTTAAGGTTATCAAATTTTATACTTCTAACGCTTTTTATATAATCAATTGATGTGTTTTTTAAAAATTATACTGGACAATATTATTTTTTATGCGTAATATTTCGTCCTGCTTCTATGGTGGCTATAGCTCAGTTGGTAGAGCCCTGGATTGTGATTCCAGTTGTCGTGGGTTCGAATCCCATTAGCCACCCCATTTAATAGAGCTCCACATCTAACGGCGAGTAGCGCAGCTTGGTAGCGCAACTGGTTTGGGACCAGTGGGTCGGAGGTTCGAATCCTCTCTCGCCGACCAAGTTTAAATTAAAAGCCTATTTATTTTAGTAGGGTTTTATTGTCTTCAAACTGATCCATTTATTACTGATATTCTAACAAATAATTCAAAAGATTGTTTATTTTCTTCCCTTATAAATTCCATCTCAAGTTACTATGTATTTCTACCATTTTTTATTTGATTTTGTGTATTGATACTGAAAATTGTGATCAAGACAACAATATTGGCACTAAAAATTAGTAACATGTATTTTTTTATTTCTTTTTTACAGATTGTTGTGTAGATTTAAATACACATTTTGGATAAATGAACCCAAAAAATGGGGAAGTGCCTTTGGAATATCGTGATGTTGCTTCTAAAACTTATGTTGAAGAACAAATTAAAGCAAATCCGTCTGTTATTAAGAAAATACCAACAGAAAGAGGGCTTGCTGAACACTTTAATGTTAGTCGAACAACAGTAAAAAAAGCATTACATTGCTTAATGCTAGAAGGCTATTTATTCGATAATGGGAAAAATTTAGAATGCAGTAAAGCTTTTGAAATTAATATGTTAAAAATGTCTTCATTAAGTGAAGAAGTTAAACAAGCTGATAATGCTCAAATCAAAATAAAAGTCATTTCTAATAAAATCATTACAATGCCCGCTGAACTAAGAATATTTTTTGGTTCAAATGAACACTTAACTAGAATTATAAGACAGCGTGTATTAGGTGAAGTTCCACTATCATATGAAATTACCTACTTATCATCCCAAAAGTTCAAAAAACTAGATCAAATGGATTTGAATAATGTTTCTCTTTATCAGTTTTTGAAAGATCGCTATCACCTTGTTCCAAGCCATGGGCGTGAAGAGATTACTTATGAAGTAGTAACCAAAGATAAAGCAACGTATTTACAATTGATTGAAGGCACACCGATTTATAAGGTGTCAAGTTACAGTTTTGATATTAATTTTCAGCCTTTTGAACATACCGTTCAATATTTAGTAGGAAATCAATTTAGATATCATTTGTCTGCTAAAAATATTTTCGATTACGGGAAAAAATATAAATGAGTTTATTTGTAAAAATAGCAGCTCATTTAATGGAGCAAATTAAAGCAGGACAATATGGTGTAGGTTCAGAATTACCCCCAGAAGGGAAATTACAAAAAGATTATGATGTAAGTAGAACAACTATTCGGAAAGCAATTGATATATTAGTTGATAAAAATTTAGTTGTTAGGAAAAAAGGTGTTGGTTTATTCGTTGCACCAACTCTTTCCACTCAAACGATTCTAAAAATGACAGGCATTATTAAACCTCATATTTATGGAAATCATAAGAAAGTTATTAAAGAATCTTACCTAAGGCAAGCAGGAAACTATTATAGTCAATTATTAAAAATAAAGCCTACTGAACTCATGTATTACATTAGCTTTTTAGAGGTCTCTGAAAAAAATGTAGTGAAAGAAATTTTTTTATTGCCTCTTAGCTATTTCCCAGACTTTCAAGTTTCCATAATAAAAGTTTTATCACCGCTCGAAATTACTAATTCAGGAAAGAAAAAAGTAGATAAATTAGAACAAGATTTGCAGTTAACTGCAGCCAATGCTGAATTAGCCAAACAGTTACAGTGCAAAATAAATGATCCATTATTTAAAATTTCTAACCATTATTTTGATATTAATAGCGAACCGATTGCCATTGAATATAAGTTTGCTTGCAATACTAAATATGTGGTCGATTTCACCTAGGAGGTACACCAATGATTAAATTATTACGTGTTGATCATCGCTTATTGCATGGTCAGGTTGTTGTTTCATGGTTCAAAAATGTTGGAGCAAATACTATTTTAGTTGCTAATGATATTGTTGCAAGTGATGAATTACGTAAGTCTGCTATTCGTTTAGCTAAGCCTGAAGATGCGAAATTAGTGATGAAATCAATAGATGACAGCATTGACGCTATTAATTCAGGTATAACCGACAAATATCAAATGCTAATTGTTGTTGAATCTGTTGCTGATGCTGAAAAACTAATACGAAACACTCAAGATAAAATAGTAAGCCTCAATTTAGGTGGAACTAAACCTCGAGAAGGAACCAAAAATTATTCTAAAACGATTAATCTAACCGATCTAGAAGCAGATTTATTGACAGGATTACAACAAGATGGAGTTGATGTCTACATTCAACAAGTTCCAAATGAATTAAAGCAAAAATTTGAAAAATAGTTTAGAGGGTACATAAAATGAGTATCGAATTAACAGCCATTTTTTTAGCTTTGATTGCGATGTTAGCAAACGGTGAATATTTTTTAGGTTCATCAATGTTATCAAGACCATTAGTGACTTGTACCTTAGCTGGTTTAGTCATGGGCGACATCACACAAGGCATTATTATTGGGGCAACATTAGAATTAGCTTTTGTTGGATCGTTTTCTATTGGGGCATCTATTCCCCCTGAAATTATCTCAGGGAGTATTTTAGGTACCGCCTTTGCAATAGGTGCAGGTAAAAGTACGGAAATAGCTTTAACGCTAGGTATTCCGATTGCTTCATTTGTTTTATTAGTTAAAAACTTATGCTTTCTTTTTATCCTTCCTTATTTTGTTCATAAAGCCGATCAATACGCATGTGAAGGTAATGGTAAAGGTATGGATCGAATGAATCTATTAGGTGGATTCTTTTCTGTTAATCTTCCAATTGGTTTAGTTGTAGGATTATCTTATTTATTTGGCAGTTCTGCTATCAATGACTTATTAGAAATGATTCCTAAATTTATTATAGATGGTTTAGGTATAGCAACTGGCTTATTACCTGCGTTTGGTTTTGCTATGTTAATGAAAATAATGATAAAAAAAACCAATGTAACATTCTTTGTTCTTGGTTTTGCTTTGGCTGTTTATATGAAAGTGCCTGTTACTGGAGTAGCCATCTTCGGTGCGTGTATTGCTCTAATTTTGACAGGTTATTCCGCATTTAATGGAAAAAAAGATGTAATAGAGGATGGCAATCAAAGGTTAAATAATAATACTGGCGACACTTTAGGTATACAGGAGATCAATTATGAAAATGAAGAATTCTAAATTAATAACCAATAAAGAATTAACAAGGACGTTCTGGCGATCTTTTACTGCTGAGTGGTCATGGAATTATGAACGACAAATGAACTTAGGTTATTCCTATGCTATGCGTCCTGCTTTAGATAAAATTTACAGCAATAACAAAGAAGAATTAACTGATGCTTATCAACGGCATTTAGAATTCTACAATATTACACCATGGTTAATCACTTTTCCTTTAGGAATTTCTATTGCTATGGAAGAACAAAATGCGACAGATAGTAATTTTGATAAAAGCTCTGTTAATGATGTCAAAATAGCGTTAATGGGACCATTAAGTGGTTTAGGTGATTCATTTTTCTGGGGAACACTTCGTGTTATAGCGACTGGGATAGGTACTTCTTTAGCACTTGAAGGTAATATTTTAGGTCCTCTTTTATTTTTATTAATTTTTAATATTCCCGCAATGTTAGTACGTTATTTTGGTTTACTAATAGGATATAACATTGGGGCATCGTTTATTGAAAAAGTTCAAAAGACTGGACTAATGGATAAATTATCCTATGGCGCATCAGTTTTGGGACTTTGTGTGGTTGGGGCTATGGTTGCCACCATGGTGACATTAAATATGCCATTAAAATTAGGTTCGGGCACGGACGCTTCATCTTTACAAGATATTTTTGATGGTGTTATGCCACAAATTTTACCTTTACTTTTTACACTATTTATCTTTGTGTTAGTCAAAAAAGGGATTAAAGCCCACTGGATTCTCTTATTAATTGCTGCTATTGGTATTTTTGGTGCTTGGACTGGATTATTAGGCTAGTAAGGAGAAAAAATGAAAAGTATCGCAGATTATGTCGCATTAGAACCTGAATATTATCAAAATATTTTAAATAACCATCAAACATTATTTGGCAATACCATTGATTTAAGTAAAGTCAAACAACTTAACGCAATTGTTATCTTTGCAACAGGTTCGAGTGCTAATGCCGCTTATGGTGCAAGACCTTTAATGAGTAAATTATTAAAAGTACCCGTCTATATTGAAGATCCATCAATGGCAGCCAATTACTTACACTATGATGATCTTAATACCTTGTATCTTGCTATTTCACAAGGGGGAGAAAGCTACTCAACTATTCACTTGGTTGAACAATTTGTTCATAATAATCAAACTATTTACACACTTACCAGTAATTCACAAAGCCCATTATATCAGGTAAGCAGCCATGTGTTATCTATGGGAATTCCTGTTGAAGAAATGCCTTATGTAAGTGCTGGTTATAGTGTAACGATTCTTGATTTAATATTAATCACGTTAACTATTGGTCAAAAAATAGGGGAAATAAATCAAGATCAATTTGAATTGTATTTTAATCAGATACAAAAAATTACTCAGACACTACCACAAATCATTAAACAATCACAGGCTTGGGTAAATCAAAATCAAGATCTTTTTTATCATTCTAAAAGAGTGATTTTGATTGGTTATGGTGCAACTTATGGTGTAGCCAGAGAAGGGGAGACCAAATTCACAGAAACAGTAAGAAATACTGCTTTTGGTAAAGAACTAGAAGAGTATATGCACGGTCCATACTTAGGTCTACATACGGATGATTGTATTATTTTTATCGAACCTCATGGGCGACTAACACAACGAGCGGAATCTTTAAAAGAATTTTTAAAGCAATATGTTCCCAATATTTCAACCATTTATGCAAACACTACCAGTTGCTTCAACGCGAGGGATTTATGCCTAAATATTAAATGTGATGAATTGTTAACTTCATTATTTATGACAATACCTATTCACTTATTAAGTTATCAAGTATCACAATTAAAAGGACACAATCTGGAAAAATCAACATACCCAGAATTTGACCAAATAACTAAATCTAAAATTAAGAGGATTATAAAATGAGAAAATTTGATGAACAAAAAGAATTAGACAGCATGAATGGCGCATTAGCTTTACGTCCAAAAATCAATCAATTTATCGATCAAATCCACAAGCGTGGTTATAGCAATGTTTGTTGGTTGGGTATCGGTGGTACTTATGCATCTTCAATGCAAGCAGTTGTACATATGAAAGAAAAATCAGCTATTGAAACTTTTGTTCAACATGCAGCTGAATACTTAGTAACAGGTAATAAGAGAATTACTAAAGATACATTGATTATTATTTCATCTGTTACGGGCTCAACCCAAGAGGTAGTTCAAGCTATCGATAAGATTCAAAAAGAAGTTGGCGCGACAGTTTTAGCTTTTTTGGATAAAGCTGATTCCCCATTAGGTAAAATGGCTGATCATGTTATCTCCTACCCAATGAATGAGCAATTAAAATTCTTTATGACTGCTGATCGTTTAATGTTTTTAGCTGATGAGTTTTCTGATTATGATGAATTTTATCAACAAATGGATCAACATTTTGCAAAAAATATCGTCGCTGTAGCCAAAAAAGCTGATAAATTTGGACAAGAAGTTGCTGAAAAACATCATAATGATGCGATGCATTATTTTGTAGGAGCAGGAAATCAATGGGGGGCAACTTATTCACATGCAATGTGTTATTGGGAAGAACAACATTGGTTACGCTCAAAATCCATTGAATCAGCCGAATTTTTCCATGGTACTTTAGAAGTTATCGATCGTGATACCGCAGTTACTGTTTATGTTGGTGAAGATACTCAGCGCCCATTAAGTGAAAGGGTTGCAAGGTTTTTACCTCAAATTTGTGGGAATTACACCATTATTGATACTAAAGACTACGAATTGCCAGGTATATCAGAAAAATATCGCGGCAATCTTTCTCCATTTGTTTTTCGAGCTATTAATAATCGTATTGATGCATATGTTGAGCATTTAAATCGTCATCCAATGACAATTCGTCGTTATTATCGTTGCTTGGATTATTAAGGAGTGCAATATCAATGATTGCAGTATTAGTAAGTACTCATGGATCTACAGCTAATGGCATGATTGAAACAGTTGAAATGATTTGTGGTAAACAAGCTCAATGTGAGGCAGTGCCTTTTCTAATGGGGCAATCTTTAGATGATTTTCAACAGCAGATTGAGCAGAAGTTAGAAAAGTTAACCCGTGAAAGCTCTGATGTTTTATGTTTTGTTGATTTAAAAGGAGGGACACCGTTTAATACGTTGGTTAATTTGGTTTCTAAATATCCTCGATTAGAAGTCATAGCGGGTGTTAATATTCCAATGTTATTGACAACTTTTACATTAAGAACTGATGACGGAAATAAATTGAATGATTTGCTATCAGAAGTAATTGATGTATCGGTAAAAAGTATTGAACGATATAACATTGTTTCAATAATGGATAATAAAAGCCAGGATGAGGATTTCTGATCTCATCCTATATTTTGTGTATTTTCTATTTACAGGTGACAGTTAATTCTGTCACCAAATTCTATAATATGCCCTATAAATAATTTAACTATTAATAATGTTTACATCTTTGTCATATATCCATATGCGCTAAGTTAACAGTCATTTGAATTTTATGATTAAGTTATTTATTTGAGTTCTTTTCAAGTTTTTTTAGTCTTTTTCTTTCTTGTTTCTTTATTGCTCTTCTGTATTTTTTATTATGTTCTTTATTATTTAATCGTTTTATATTTTGTTCATCTTCACAATTATACATTTGATAATTTTAATAATCATAGAAAATAATACTGACAAAACCTAAACCCAATAATAGAACGAGTGAAAATCCCGGGAGCTCATCTAATGTTTCTTTAAAAAAGGAAGTACTATTTTGTATGATAAATAAAAGGGAATAAAGCATCCGGCAAAACATATAAAATAGACAACTTTTTTACTCTGTTTGTGCCAACACAACGAAGAAGTATTCTAACTAAGAAAAGTGTTAGAGACATATAAGCCGTTATAAATAAGTCGGCTAATAACCTGATCATTGGAAAAAATAAAATTATTCAGAAAAAGTATTTGGTACAAATGCTGATTTGTTTTTTTGTTTGTTATTGTCGTTGTTTTGTCTTTCAATATATAACACCACGTTATTATTTATTCTTATGTAAAAATAATTCTTATCTTACTTGTTTTATGATGATATTTTGTTTTAATAGATAAAATATCTATCAATATAACATCTACTTTTGGAAATAAAATATGAAAAATGTTGGTTTTGTCGGTTGGCGTGGAATGGTAGGTTCTGTTCTTATGCAACGTATGGTTGAAGAACACGATTTTGATTATATCAATCCAGTTTTCTTTTCTACTTCTCAAGCAGGTCAAGCTGCTCCTACTTTTGGCGGTAAAACAGGCACATTACAAAGTGCAGATAATATTGATGCATTAAAAGCGTTAGATATTATTGTTACTTGTCAAGGTGGTGATTATACCTCCGAGATTTATGCAAAATTACGCGCAACGGGCTGGCAAGGTTATTGGATTGATGCAGCATCAACATTACGTATGGCTGATGATGCAATTATCGTGCTCGATCCAGTGAACAAAGCTAACATTGATGCTGCTTTAGATAAAGGTATTAAAACCTTTGTTGGTGGTAATTGTACTGTGAGCTTAATGTTAATGTCTCTCGGTGGTTTATTTGCCGAAAATCTTGTTGATTGGGTTTCGGTTTCAACTTATCAAGCTGCTTCAGGTGGTGGTGCGCGCCATATGCGTGAACTGCTTACTCAAATGGGCATGCTAAATGCTGAGGTTGCCAAAGAGTTACAAAATCCGCATTCTTCCATTTTAGATATTGAGAGAAAAGTGACCCAAAAAATGCGTGATGGCAGCTTGCCTACTGATAACTTCGGTGTGCCATTAGCCGGTAGTTTAATTCCTTGGATCGATAAGGCGCTTGATAATGGTCAAAGCAAAGAGGAATGGAAAGGACAAGCTGAAACCAATAAAATCTTAGGTACCAGTCAAATTATTCCAGTTGATGGACTTTGTATTCGTATCGGGGCACTACGTTGTCATAGCCAAGCTTTTACCATTAAATTGAAAAAAGATATCAGTATCCCTGAAATTGAAAAACTGCTTGCCGCTCATAATGATTGGGTAAAAGTCGTACCTAATGATCGTCAATTATCCATGAAGGAATTAACGCCAGCAGCTGTTACTGGTACGTTAACGACACCGGTTGGGCGTTTACGAAAATTGAATATGGGTAAAGATTATCTTTCTGCTTTTACAGTGGGTGACCAATTGTTATGGGGGGCGGCTGAACCATTACGAAGAATGTTACGCATTTTAGCCTAAATTTAGAAATAAAATCACAAAGCCCGATTGATTGGTCGGGCTTTATTTTTTATCACAATAGATTACTGTTGTATATCGTCTAACAATGTCATTAATAATGATCCATTAAATAAAGCTTGCTGCACTAGTGCAAATGCCCCAATTGCCGATCTATCGTTAAGTGATGAACAAGTAATGGTCAGATTTTTTCGTAAACCTTCTAAGCTTTGAGCATTTAATGCACTATTGACTGCGTTTAATAGTATTTCTGGTGACTTAGTGATTTCACCTGCTAATACGATTCGTTGTGGATTGAAGATGTTAACCATAATTGCAACTGCCCTGCCAAGGTTTTCACCTGCATCTTTGACTAGTTTTATCGCTAGCTCATCTCCTTGATTAGCATATTGACAGATATGGTTAATATCACAGTGATCTGTTGTTAATTTTGATCTATAGCCTTGCTCAATCATCTGTTTCGCCCGGTTTTCAATGGCTTTATTGACTACGCGGTTTTCTAAACAACCAAAGTTACCGCAATGGCAGCGTTCACCTAATGCGTCGACTTGAATATGTCCAACTTCGCAAGCACTCTGATTATGATTTGTTAGCAGTTGCTGGTTAACGATAACTCCAGAGCCTACACCACGGTGTACACGGATTAAAATGGAATCATCAACATTTTGTGTCGAACCAAAATAATTTTCAGCTAACGCTAAGCTTTGAATATCATTCCCGACAAAAATAGATACATTAAATTGCTCTTGCAGTACTTCAGCTAAAGCCCACTCTTTCACTTGAATATGTGGTGTATAGCGGACAATGCCATTGACCGAATCAATTAAGCCCGGAAGTACAATAGATATTGCGATTAACTGTTTTATTTTTTTGCTATTTTCCTGAATGAATTCTTTAGTTAATGTGATTAAGTGTGTTTGTACTTGCTGTTCGGTAAAATGAGTAAGAGAATATCTTTTGGATATTAGGCAATTAGCCCCTAAGTCAAAAAGCTCAATGGTGATATGAGAACGGCTTAATTGTATAGCAATGGCTTGGTAGTGTCCGAATTTAGCTTCAATTGAAACCGCAGGTCGGCCTCCCGTTGACTGTTGGGCATCGACTTCCTTAATTAATTTTTTTTTAAGAAGTTGGCGGGTTATTTTGGTAATACTTGCAGGTGCTAATTGACTAATTTCGGCCAATTGAATACGAGAAACCGGAGCTTGCTGAACAATCAAACGATAAATCATTGCATAATTTAGCTGTTTGATTAATTCAGCGTTACCAACTAAGTTCAGATAATTAAATGTCATATATTACTCAATATTTTTCATTAATTATCTGACATTCTAGCGATTCATTTCTCCATTAACAACCGTTTTCACTACCGTAAAGTCACGATTAAAGATAACAAGGTTTGCAATTTTATCTTCACTAATACTACCAAGATGTTTATCTACACCAATTGCTTTGGCAGGGTAAAGTGTCGCCATTCTTAACGCTTCATCTAACGCAATGCCTACATATTCCACAGCATTTTTTACTGCATCAATCATGGTTAATGCTGAACCACCAAGAGTGCCGTTTTCGTCCACACAGCGACCATTTTTATAATAAATGGTTTTACCTGCAAATATGCCAGATTCTAAATTAGAGCCAGCAAGTAGCATTGCATCGGTAATTAAGATTAAATGATCTTGTTTAATTTTGTGACTATTGCGAATATTTGCCCAACTGACATGTTGACCATCAGCAATAATGCCAACATACACTTCAGGTTCATCATAAATTGCACCAACTACACCCGGTTCTCGTCCAGAAATATAAGGCATGGCATTAAATAGGTGAGTTCCTAAACGAATACCATCGTTAAATCCACGACGACAATCATCATAATGACCATTGGAATGCCCAACAGAAACATGAATACCTGCGTTAACCAGTTGCTTGATAAAATGACTTTCAACTTTTTCTGGTGCTAAGGTAATAATTTTAATGACATCAGCATTTTCACATAGAAAATCAATCATTTTTTGCGAAGGTTGACGAATAATATTTTCGTCATGAATGCCTTTCTTTTCTGGACTAATATAAGGACCTTCAAGATGCAAACCAAGCGCTTGATTGGCATGCGTAGTTAAATATTCACGCATCACTTTAACCGCCTTTATCATAAATTCATCAGTTGATGTAATTAAAGTCGGTAAATAACTCGTACATCCATAAGTTAGATTTGTTGCTTGCATTGCTTCTAATGTCTCAATGCTTAGTGCATCAAGTGTTTCATTAAATTGCACCCCACCACAGCCATTGACTTGAATATCAATAAAACCAGGTGCAACTATTGCACCTTGTAAATTTTCAATTTTAATATCCACAGGTAACTCGTCTTGTTTGCAGATCTGTGCAATTTTATCTCCGTTGATAATAACGGCGTGATTTTCAAGAATTTCATAACCTGTATAAATACGACAATTTGTTAATGCGTACATTGATTTGTCCTTTATAAAACGGTTACTTTAAGATTATCAGCTTCCATTTGTTTAAAATATTTTAGTGTTTTCACTTTAAGATCATCAGTACTTGGTTCATCACAGACAATAATTGATGCTGGATGCATTTGTAGTGCGGTCACTGTCCAAAGATGATTAACACTACCTTCAACACCGGCTTGTAACGCTAAACTTTTGTTATGGCCACAAACTAACAAAATGACTTCCTGAGCATCCATTAAAGTGGCAACACCAATAGTTAGCGCATGTTTTGGTACTTGATTAACATCATTATCAAAAAAGCGAGAATTGGCAATGCGTGTATCTTCAGTTAATGTTTTGATACGAGTACGAGAGCAAAGTGAAGATCCTGGTTCATTAAATGCGATATGTCCATCTTGACCAACACCACCTACAAAAATATTGATTTTACCATAAGCTTTGATCTTTGCTTCATATTGACGACATTCTTCATCAATATCTGGCGCATTACCATTTAATATATGGATGTTGTTTTTATCAATATCAATATGGTTAAAGAAATTTTCGTACATAAATGTGTGATAGCTTTGAGGGTGATCTTCAGGGAGTCCTACATATTCATCCATATTAAAAGTCACTACATGTTTAAAGCTAACATGACCTGCTTTATACTGCTTAATCAGTTGTTGATACATAACTAACGGTGAGCTTCCTGTTGGTAAGCCCAGTAAAAATGGACGGCCAGCGGTTGGTTTGAATTGGTTAATCTTATTAACAATACGTTGTGCTACCCAGGCGCCGACTTCTTGTGCATTTTCTAAAGGAATAAGTCTCATGTAATAACACCTCTTCTGATATAATTAAAATGGTTTCTTTTTTTTTAAAGTAAAATATGTTGGCTTTATTTTACTATATTAAAGGAATTAATCCAAAAAAATAGTGATAAAAGTCACAAAAAATAAACAATTAATTTGCTAAGTAAAATAATATGATATGAAATATGAATAAAGTGATTACTGATACCTAAAAGTGTTTTTTATACTTTATAGGTATAGTTCAATAATATATGAGGTTAACTTATGGGAATTTTAGCTTATTTACAACGTATCGGGCGCTCACTGATGGTACCTGTAGCGGTATTACCAGCTGCTGCAATACTACTTGGGATTGGTCAGTGGGTTAGCCATATAGAGTGGGTTAGTCATGTAAACTTGTTTGGACTGATGGAATGGGATGCTAGTATTGTTGCTAAATTTTTAGTGACATCTGGGAGTGCTATTCTAAGTAATATGCCAATACTTTTTGCTATTGGTGTGGCTTATGGTATGTCTAAAGATAAGGATGGAGCTGCCGCGCTTTCTGGTTTAGTGGGTTTTTTAATTATCACTACCTTATTATCACCGGAATCTATTGCGTTTTTTCATGGAATAGATATAAAAGCAGTTAAAGATTGGCAAAAACTAGTACCACCAGCATTTAATAGTATCAACAATCAATTTATTGGCATTTTAGTTGGGATTATTTCAGCAGAGTTATACAATCGATTTAGTTCCATCGAGTTGCATAAGGCATTAGCTTTTTTCAGCGGTAAGCGCTTTGTTCCTATTATTGTCTCAGTTGTGATGTTACTTGTGTCTGTACTCTTCTATTTTATTTGGCCTGTTGTTTATAGCGGATTAGAATATTTTGGTCAACTGATTCAAGGATTAGGCTCTGCTGGCGCAGGTATTTATGGATTCTTCAATCGTTTACTTATTCCGGTCGGTTTACATCATGCTTTAAACTCAGTATTCTGGTTTGACGTGGCTGGTATCAATGATATTCCTTATTTCTTAGGCGGACAAAGCTCTATTGATGCAGGTAAAGCGGTTGTAGGTATTACTGGTCGTTACCAAGCTGGATTCTTCCCTGTTATGATGTTTGGCCTGCCTGGTGCAGCATTAGCCATGTACCATACAGCTAAAAAAGGCAATAAAGAGAAAACCGCATCAATTATGTTTGCGGCCTCTATTGCTGCATTTTTTACTGGTATTACTGAGCCATTAGAATTTGCCTTTATGTTTGTTGCACCAGTGCTTTATTTTATCCATGCGGTTTTAACAGGTATCTCATTGTTTATTGCTGCGACTATGCAATGGATATGTGGATTTGGTTTTAGCGCTGGCCTGATAGATATGTTGCTTCAGTCAGGAAATCCACTAGCAGTACATTGGTCTATGCTAATTCTTCAAGGCTTAGTGTTCTTTGTGGTCTACTATATGGTATTCCGTTTTGTTATTATTAAATTTAATCTTAAAACACCTGGTCGTGAAGATGAAGATACTACACTTTCATCAACTGAAAAAACTCCGAAAAAACAAGAAATTGGTGATACATCTAAACTGGCTGAACAATATTTAGCAGTTGTAGGTGGTAAAGAGAATCTAATCAATATTGATTCTTGTATTACACGCTTACGTTTAGGTGTAAATGATTCAGAGTTGGTCGATGAACAAACAGCTAAAGCATTAGGTGCGATGGCAGTCATTAAATTAGGTAAAACAGGTGTGCAAATTATTGTTGGTACTCAGGCCGAAAAAATTGCCGATCAAATGAAGAAATTAGTCTAGTTTAATAAGATAAAAGCTAAATTAAATGAACTATAATCCACTCTATATTAAGCATAATAAAAATAGGGTGGATTATTTATTTGCTTTTACCTTACGGAAACTACATTAGTCTATCATATCAATGTTGAATGCATCTTTTATGAAAAATTGGTTATTTTGTTAAAAATAATAAGATAAAAAAATAAATAAAATCAATATGTTTTCTGAATGTTTTTTGTTTAGATATCAAGCCTGTTATTGTGGTGTGAGATTTTGTATTTCAATATAAAACTAAAATCGTAATATTACATCTTGAATGGTTAATAATTGATTTAATAACTGATTATTAATGAGTTTACTAGGGATATTACGAGGTAGCTGCATTAGATTTCTTGATTTAAGTGAAGATTCACATACATACACATTATCAATATCATAAAGCTCAAGCATATTGAAAGTTGCAATATAATCACGCATTAAAATTTCATCTGGCTGCTGATTAGGTAACAAATGAAATACGCCATCATCGACAAAAAAAACAGAAATTTGGTTAAAAGTTGAGGTAGCCAATGCGATATCTAGTGCTTCTCGACCTTTGGCATTTCCGTGAGGTGGCGAGCTAATAATTATTGCTAATTTTTTCATTTCCCCCCCTAACATTAAAACTGAATAGTACGATCTGTTGTTGAAATTGATTCACTCAATTCACCAAGACCAGTTAATTCAAAACGATCAGCCAGATTGTTTTTAATAATACCTCGTCGCTGTGCTGCTGCAACACAAATCGTTAACGCAAAAGAGTGCTTTTTAGATAATTCTTGCCATGCAGAAACTAAGTTAAATTCATCATTAGCGGGGTCGGTATAGCTGTTACCATTATAAACACCATCGGCATAAAAAAAGATATTTTTAATAGTATGAGGAGTATTAGATAGTAAAACTTGTGCAAATTGATATGCACAATAAGCAGATTGGGTCCCATAAACAGGACCCATAACAATAAGTGTATAGCTTAATGAATCAAACAAGTGAGTCTGTTGATTATTATTCAGCTTGCTCTGACTCTGGCTCTGATGTTGGTTCTTCAGCTGGTTCTTTATTTGTATCATTTTTATTATCAATACCAAGTAATTCAACTTCAAATACTAATGTTGATGCAGGTTGGATTCCTGCTTTACCTTCTTGACCAGGAATGTTTTGATCACCATAAGCTAGATCTGGTGGTACAACAAGTTTAATTTTACCACCAACACCAATTAGTTGGATGCCTTCAATCCAACCTTTTATCACACCATTAAGAGGAAATTTAGCAGGCTCACTACGATCATAAGAACTGTCAAATTTACGTCCATCAGTTAAAGTACCTTTATAATGAACGATAACGGTATCATCGGCAGTCGGATGATGGTCTGAGCCATTTTCCAAAATTTGATAAAGCAATCCAGATTTAGTTTTTTTAACACCATCTTGTTTAGCAAATTCTTCACGGAATTTGTCACCGGCAGCTGTATTTTCGGTTTTTTGTTTTTCAAAACGCGCTTGGCTTTCTTCTTGAATTCGTTTACCAAATGCCTCTAAGATAGTTTTAACTTCATCTTTACTTAGTTGTGATGCACCACTGAATGTTTCATTAAAACCACCGATTAAATATTCTTGATCTGGTTTAATTTCATTTTGTTCTAAATTTGTTTTCATGTATGTTGCAAATGATGAACCTAATGCATATGCCTCTTTCTGTGCATCTGTTGAAATTGTTATTTTATCTGTTTTTTTATCACAGCCAGCTAATGCTAATACAATTGCGCTACTCACTAAGGTCATTTTAATCAATGATTTCATTCTACTTCTCCAAGTTAGAAATTCTTTTAGATTGTTAATTCGACTATTATATATTATTTAACAAAAGATAACATAGTGTTTACCAATCATTTATTTAATAATTTATATTACTGTGCCGATAATAAAATAGGATAAGTAATATTTTGTACTTTAAATCATCCTTGAGTGAAAGAGGCTTCATCAGTTATAATGTATAAAATTTATAGCAAATAATGTATAAGGATAGCTATTTTGACTACCGAACTTAATGCCCTTGATATTGAAGAAATTATCAGTTTATTACCCCATCGTTATCCATTTTTGATGGTTGATCGCGTACTTAGTTATGAAAAAGGTAAAACATTAAAAGCGATAAAAAATGTTACTGTAAATGAACCATTCTTTCAGGGACACTTCCCTAATAAACCGATTTTCCCAGGTGTATTAATTTTAGAAGCTATGGCACAAGCTACAGGAATTTTGGCATTTAAAAGCATTGAAGAGTTATCTCCAGGGCAACTTTATTACTTCGCTTCAATTGACAAAGCACGTTTTAAACGTCCTGTTGTACCGGGTGATCAACTTGTGTTGGATGTTGAATATATTAAAGAGCGTCGTGGCATTGCGTTATTCCATGGTGTTGCAACCGTTGATGGCAAGTTAGTTTGCGAAGCTGAAATGATGTGTGCTCGTAAATAACATTTGGTATTTTACATATTCCAAATTGTTTTAAGGAAATACTATGGCAACAGAAATACACCCAAGTTCAGTCATTGAAAAAGGTGCTAAAATCGGCGATAACGTCAAAATTGGTCCTTTTTGTTTTATTGGTGCAAATGTTGAAATTGGTGACGGAACATTTTTAAAATCACACGTTGTCGTCAATGGCCACACTAAAATTGGTAAAGATAATCAAATTTATCAATTTGTCTCAATTGGTGAAGTAAACCAAGATTTAAAATATCGTGGAGAGCCAACGCGTACCGAAATCGGCGATCGCAATATGATTCGCGAAAGCGTTACTATTCACCGTGGTACAGTTCAAGGTGGCGAGTTAACTCGTGTTGGTAGTGATAATTTATTGATGATTAATGCCCACGTTGCGCACGATTGTTATATTGGTAATCACTGTATTTTAGCAAATAATGCCACCTTAGGTGGACATGTTCAATTAGACGATTATGTCATTGTTGGTGGCATGACAGCTGTTCATCAATTTTGTGTGATTGGATCGCATGTTATGATCGGCGGTTGTTCTGGCGTTGCGCAAGACGTTCCTCCTTATGTTATTGCCCAAGGTAATCATGCAACTCCTCATGGCGTAAATTATGAAGGCTTAAAGCGCAGAGGTTTTAGCAAAGATGCCTTACAGGCGATTCGCAATAGCTACAAGGTCCTTTATCGAAATGGCTTAACGTTGGATGAAGCTAAATCTGAAATTGCAACCATTGCCGAACAATATCCTGAAGCCCAACTCTTTGTTGACTTTTTTGCACGTTCAACGCGTGGCATTATCCGTTAATGACCAATAAACCATTAACCATTGCCTTAGTCGCGGGAGAAACTTCTGGCGATATTCTTGGCTCGGGATTGATTCGTGCGCTAAAAAATCATCATCCCAACATTGAATTTGTTGGTATAGCAGGTCCTAAAATGCAAGCTGAAGGTTGTAAGGCTTGGTATGAAATGGATGAATTATCGGTTATGGGCATTGTTGAAGTATTGGGGCGATTACGTCGTATTTTATCTATTCGCCGAGATATCAATAAACGTCTTATTGAACTTAACCCCGATATATTTATTGGTATTGACGCACCTGATTTCAATCTTTCCCTAGAAGGTAAATTAAAACAAGCCGGTATTAAAACGATCCATTACGTTAGCCCCTCCGTTTGGGCTTGGAAGCAAAAACGAGTTTTCAAAATTAAACGTAATACCAATCTTATTTTAGCTTTTTTACCGTTTGAAAAAACTTTTTATGATAAATTTGATGTACCTTGCCGCTTTATTGGTCATAAGATGGCTGATGATATTCCACTTAATCCAGATAAAATAGCTATTCGTCAACAATTAGATGTGCCACTCAATTGCCGTTGTTTAGCTTTATTGCCCGGTAGTCGCCATGCAGAAGTGACATTATTATCGACTCCTTTTTTAGAAGCTGCGCAATTATTACGCCAACGTTATCCTGACATACATATTGTTGTACCATTAGTGAATGAAAAAAGACGAAAAGAGTTTGAACAGATTAAAGCCGAAGTTGCACCAAAACTAGACATACAATTATTAGATGGCCATGCCCGTGAAGCAATGATTGCTAGCGATGCGGCAATTTTAGCCTCTGGTACTGTGGCACTAGAATGTATGTTAGCCAAATGTCCTATGATTGTTGGTTATAAAATGAAACCTTTCACATTTTGGCTCGCTAAAAAATTAATTAAAACTCCTTATGTCTCTTTACCTAACATTTTAGCTGGTAAAGCCTTGGTTCCAGAGTTATTACAGCAAGATTGCACACCTGAAAATATCGCCAATCATATTATTCCCTTATTAGAGGATGATAATTCTGAGCTAAAACAGACATTTTTATCTTTGCATAAACAAATCCGTTGTAATGCCGATGAACAAGCGGCTAAAGCAGTACTCGATGTATTAGAGGATGTACATTGTTGTTAGACTTTACTTATCCAGATATAACACTTATTGCAGGCGTCGATGAAGTAGGACGTGGTCCACTGTGTGGTGATGTGGTGACTGCTGCGGTTATTTTAGATCCTAACAAGCCAATTAAAGGCTTAACTGACTCTAAAAAACTGACCGAAAAAAAGCGAGAACAGCTGTTTGATATAATCAAACAAGATGCTTTAGCGTGGAATATTGCCCGCGCTTCAGTGGATGAAATAGATAAATTAAACATATTACATGCCACTATGCTAGCAATGCAGCGTGCTGTATCTGGATTAACTATTAAACCTAATTTTGTATTAGTCGATGGTAATCGTTGCCCTGATTTTGGTATTCAAACTCAAGCGGTCATTAAAGGCGATTTATTGGTGGCAGAGATTAGCGCTGCTTCAATTTTGGCTAAAGTTACACGTGATCGTGAGATGGTTGAGCTTGATAAGTTGTATCCACAATATGGCCTTGCTAAGCATAAAGGTTATCCAACTAAAGCACATTTAGCGGCAATAAAAGAACATGGTATTAATCATTTATATCGTAAAAGTTTTGCACCAGTTAAGAGTTTAGCATTATTTTAATTCACCATTGTTTGTCAACCGTTATCAGCAAGGAGGAATTAAAAATAGAAACTGGTGAAATAACCGTTTCTTGATAAGGAATTTTGTTTCCATAACGTTCTTTTAGTTTTTGCTTCACGGCAGGTGATGAAGATTAAAATCTTTGATAGTTTGTAATTGACCAATTTTCAATTTAAGTGCTTTATCATAAATTTTCCAGATTAACTCAGAACAATAGATATAATTATTGTCCCAACCAAACCAGATATCATAAGGTTTGCCATTTTTAATGAAAATAATTCCCATATGACTGTATGGAGAGTTTGTAGCTTGTTCAACTGCCAAGCTTTTTCTTGATTGTGAGGATTGAAAAATAATATCACTATCTTGAGGTTTATAACTAGCAATACTAATAAAGCTAACTAAAGACAGCATAAACAATATAATAAAACGCATTAATACCTTTGCCTGTAAATAATGCTATAAATTATAAAATAAAATAGCTACTTATAAAATAGTATTTTGTAAGTAGCTATCTAAATGGGAAACTAGTCTTGGTGAGTAAAGATAGAAGCAAATTTATTTTTATACATCTCTTTACTAGCTTTAACAAATCGAATTGTTTTGAAAATACCTAATAAGCTTGCTTGATGCATACGATACAATAGGCGATGAATAGTTAAAGCAAAAAATCCTTTAACATTCATTTCTCGTTTTCCTGCAATTTTAACCACACCTTGTGCTGTATCATGCAGGGAAATAATCGTTCCATTATCGGTATAATTAAACGATTTCATTGATTTATTATTTAACATGTTAACAATGTTTTCATAACAGATTTTTGCCATCTGATGTGCAGCTTGTGCTGTAGCGGGAGCGGCTCGTCCGCTGTCTTGCATCGCGTAAGCACAATCACCAATAACAAAAATATTATCATCGCGTGTTGTTTGTAGTGTTGGTTTAACAACAAGTTGATTAGAACGACTTGATTCTAAACCAGCAATATCTTTTAGATAGTCAGGTGCTTTTACGCCCGCAGTCCAGATCATAATATCAGCGTTGATGGTATCGCCTTCTTTTGGATAAAAACCATCACTTTCCGCTTTAGTTATCATGGTTTTGGTTAACACATGAATGCCACGTTTTTGTAATGTTTCGGTAATACCTAATGCTGTTTTTTCAGGTAATGCAGGTAAAATACGATCAGTTGCTTCAATAACTGATACATCTAGCAAATCTGAACACATTTTATTGCGTCCACAAGCACCAAATGTTTCAACCATATGGGGTAATTCTGAGGCCAATTCAACACCTGTCGCACCGCCGCCAACAATAGCTATACGAATTTTATCTTCAGTTGTTGATTCATGTTCATCAATAATCGAACAAAAACTAGAGAATTTTGCAATGAGTGTTTCACGTAAACGAATAGCGGCATTTTGATCATCTAAAAAGATACAATGTTCTTTAACACCAGGCGTACCAAAATCGTTTGAAGTACTGCCTATTGCCATAACTAAAATATCATATGGAATAGAAACAGACTCGTGATTTAAGTTTTCAATAATAACTTGCTTTTCTTCACGATTAAGATTAGTAAAAGTACCTTGATTAAATTGGAAATTGTGTTGTTGCCCTTGTTTTGCATAGTCAATTCTATCAGCTTGTTCGTTCAAAATACCAGTGGCAACTTCATGTAATAAAGGTTTCCATAGGTGATAACTATTTTTATCAATCAGTGTAATTTCAGCTTGGTTTCCTTTTCCTAGTTTATCGCCAAGGTCTGTAGCTAGTTCTAAACCCCCAGCTCCACCACCAATAATTATTATTTTTTTCATAAATTTCAAACCTTATCGTAATCAACTAAAAATATCATACTAAATAAGTAGGTTTTTATCTATTTCTTTTAACGAATATCATTTATAAACAAAACCTATTAAATTGATGTTTTGTTATTATTAAAATTTATTTAAAACTCAAATGGAGTATAGTCGTATTTATTATTGATCGTGTTGATATATTCTTTTTTTTAATAAAAATTTTTCTTTATTCATTAAAATAAAGCACTTTTCGTATAATTTGTAATACAGTAATCGTTACAATTTATAAATGTGAGATCTATAATGCATACCATCATCCTAATTGTTTAGGCCATATCTAATCATTATCACTCCATGCAAAGTTTATGAATAAAAAAATTTTTATTATTATTGTGTTAATTGTTATTTTAATTTCAATGACAATTCTAATTCGATCACATAATAGCCAACTTATATTACAAGGTGAGGTTGATGCACCTAATGTTAGTATTTCGTCAAAAGCGAAAGGGCGTGTGCAGGTAATACACGTCAATCGAGGTGATGATGTAAAACCAAGCGATATATTGATAACGCTTGATAGTCCAGAGTTATTAGCACAAGTCAAAGCGGCACAAGCGGCTTGCGACCAAGCACGAGCTCAAGTTGCACTTTCTGAACATGGAACACGTGAAGAAAGCATTCGCTACTATGAAGCGTTACTTCAACAAGCTAAAGTTGCTTATGATAATGCATCCAAAGAATATGATCGTAACAAAGCTATTTCGGCCAAAGGTTATGTTTCTCAATCGATCTTAGATAATGCATTAAAAACGCGTGATGCAGCCTTTCAACAAGTTCAGTCAGCACAGGCTAATTTAGATCAAGCCAAAAATGGTGATCGTATTGAACAACGAGAAATTTATGATGCTAAATTAAAAGAGGCAGAAGAGCAACTTAAACAATTACAAATTCAATACGATGATTTACAAGTAAAGGCCCCCGTTGAAGGTGAGGTTGGTTCAATACCAGCCGAAGTTGGCGAGTTATTTAATGCCAATAGTCCATTATTGACTGTAATTCAACTACCAAAAGCGTACTTTATATTTAATCTTCGTGAAAATATTATGCCTAATATTCATAAAGGCGAACATGTTAAGCTTGAAGTCCCTGCTCTTGGTAATAAAGAAATTGAAGCTGAAGTTCGTTATATCGCACCTATGGGTGATTATGCAACAAAACGTGCAACACGAGCTACCGGTGATTTTGACTTAAAAACCTTTGAAGTTAGACTTTATCCAACAACTCCTATTGCTGGTTTACGTGCAGGTATGAGCACACTATGGAAATTAGACAACTAATTTGGGATTTTTGGTACCGCTTCAAAGAAGCGTTTAATGCTGAAATACCTGTGATATTTAAGCGTTTTACTTTCCATTGGTTAATGTGGATTTTACCGCTAATTATTTTTATATTAATCAGTAGTATCTTTTATCGTGGTGTACTTTTTGATCTCCCTGTTGGCTATATCGATAATGATAAAAGTGTTTTATCGCGTGAAATTGTGCGCGATCTTAATGCTGGAGCACATGCCAATCTGGTTAATTATGATAGCCAGCTTTCTGAGGCTGAACGTGATTTGCAAAAAGCAAAAATTTATGCCATTTTTTATATTCCACCGAATTTTGAAGCAGATGTATTAGCCGGTCGCCAGCCAACACCAATGCTATATTATAACGCGTTATATTATAGTGCTGGGTTATATTCTATTATGGATTATTCTGGCCTAATTGCGGCATTAAATACCCAATACCGTAGCACCATGGCAACTAGTATTGGGATACCGGTACCTAAACTGGCAAAAGTAAACTTCAATTATGATGGGTTATTTAATGCCAGTGGTAACTCAATGTACTTTCAGCAATTCTCAGCTGTCGTTCATCTACTACAGCTGTTTGTTGTCACAACAACGATTCATTTATTAGCACAATTACCAAAGCGAACTCGCCCTAATTATCCTTTTGTTTTAGGAAAATTAGCACCTTACACAATTTGGTTTACCATGTTGCTTATTTTTGAAATTGCGATGCTTGTTCTGTTTTCTCATGCTCGTGTATCAGGTTCGCCTTTTGCCATGGTAACGGTGGTATTTTTCTATGTGATTGCCGCTCAAAGTATTGGTATTTTGCTATACACCTTTACTAAAACCCCTATTGATGCTTATACTTATATAGGTATTTTAGTTGGACTTGCGTTAACTTATTCCGGTGTTGTTGTACCCGAATTATCTATGCCTTGGATCGCAAGGTTTATTTCATCACTAGAACCATTAACTTATGCTCTCAATAAGCTGTTTGATCTATTTTTACGTCACTCTAGTTATCTTTCAGTATTAAAAACCTGTGGTATTTTAATGGTCTACCCAATAATTATTACTGTGTTAGTGAGAAAACGTCTAGTAAGACGACTACATTCACAGTAAGAGGAAACACCAAGATGCTTAAAATATTTTGGTCTTCATTTATAAAAATATTTTTGCTTTTATTAGTTAGACCAATGTGGTTGTTGCTACTATTGTCTGTTTCATTGATGAGCTTAGTTTATAGTAATGGTACTATTACCAGTTTGCCGGTTGCGATAGTCGATCAAGATCATACTCCAACCAGCCGAAGTTTAATTCGTTCTTTAAATACTAGTTCAAAAATAGAGACCATTATATATGAGAGTTCTTTGCAAGCTTATGATGATATTAATAATCACCGACTCTTTGCGGTATTTACGATTCCAAGAGATTTTGAAAAACGGCTGTTAAATGGTGAAGAAGTGACAATACCAGCATATGGCGATGCTTCAAGTCGTTTAGCCAATGGTTTAATACAAGTCGATATAAAAGGGATCTATCAACAGATATTAACTCAATATAATACTCGAATAATGCGTAATAGTGGGTTTTCAGATAAACAGATCAATATTATTTTATCGCCAATAAATGGTCAAACAGAACCACTTTATAATCCTGGTGTCAGTTTTGCCGCTATTACCTTTCCGGGTTTATTAGTAATGTTATTGCAACATTCATTTTTAATTGCCTCAACACGTACTAATATTACATTAAACTCGTTACCACAAGGTAAACCACCAAAAATTGTCATATTGGGTAGCTTGTGTGGTCTTATACCGGTATGGTTATTTTTATCCATTGTACTATTTGGTTTGTGGCCTTGGGTACTTGGTTATCGACAGCTTGCAAATATACCTGAAATTCTAATTATGACACTCCCATTGTTACTTGGTGTTTTAGGGTTAAGTAAATTACTGACAGAATGTTTACGTAAAACTGAAATGATTTATCTAACACTTGCATTTTTGACAACACCAGTGTTTTATCTATCGGGCACAATTTGGCCACTTGATGCTATGCCTCTTTGGGTACAAATTGTTTCCAAAATGTTGCCATCAACTTGGGCAACCAATATGATTGCAGGCGTAAACCAAATGGGATTAGGTTTAATAGATAATTTATTTAATGTTTTTATGATTTTATTGTTGGGGATCATATATGGTTCACTTGGCTTCTTTATTGCAGCATTGCGAGAAGGTCGAGTAAGACGATTCTTAAAGGGTTATCAAAGTAACATAATAAGTAAAACATAATTAACGGTTAAAATGCAAAGATAATATAGTGGCTTATTTATACCAACATTATCGCTATTTATTAAACATATTGATGTGATTTCACAATTTAATAAACATAAATATGAGATACCTTTGTTATTACAGATGCTCAAACTTGCTTTATTGACTAATTTACTTTATTGTTTGGGTATTATTTTGAGCTAGCTCACGTTTATTTAAATTTAATATCGTTTTACTTAATGTTAGCGTTATACTAAATTTAATTAAAAATGACAGCAAAAGGAGAGTAGGTGATGGAGTTTGATACTTCAATTCTTTGCGATTATTACCCTGAAGATATTAATGTCGTTGAACCGATATTTAGTAATTTTGGTGGTGTGACATCATTTTCAGGTCAAGCAGTAACGGTTAAATGTTTTGAAGATAACGGATTACTATACGAAATTTTACAATCAGATGGTTCAGGTAAAATTTTGGTAATTGATGGTGGTGGTTCTGTTCGCCGTGCATTAATTGATGCTGAACTGATTGATATCGCTATTCAAAATCAATGGGCAGGCATTATTGTTTATGGCGCGGTTCGCCAAGTTGATTATTTGGCAGAAGCTGACATTGGTATTCAAGCACTTGCAGCCATTCCTGTTGGAGCCGAAGATCAAGGGGTTGGTGAAATTGATATTCGTGTAAACTTTGGTGGAGTGACCTTCTTTTCTGGTGATTTTATCTATGCTGACAACACGGGTATTATCTTATCTGAAATTGCACTTGAAATTGAAGATAAATAAAAATAGCCATACCGCCGATGGGTATCGGCGGATTTTATTCATAACTAAATGCTTTTCTAAAATTTTTTAATAAAATAATTCTATTTTTAAAAAGTCCTATTACGAATATAACCACCAGTCACTGTTTTAATTAATCCTTTTAATTCCATATCTAATAATTTGGTCGTGACTTCTGAAATCGACATATTAATTTGCCGGGCAATTATATCAACCGGAATAGGTTGATGATGAATCACAGCAAAAATTTCAGGATACAAAATAGAATTATTTTGTTCTTTTTTAAACTGATTATGCGAGTTATTGGCTACTGATAAATAACTACAATAATGCTCTAAAATATCAGCTGGTTTAGAAACTAAATAGGCACCTTGTTTAATTAGATAGTGTGTTCCACTACAGTTTTCATTATTAATATCACCGGGTAAGGCGAACACATCGCGATTTTGCTCAAGTGCATAGCGCGCAGTAATTAACGAGCCGCTTTTTTCTGAAGCTTCAACCACAAAGGTACCTAAACTTAATCCACTAATAATTCGATTTCGACGAGGGAAATAGACTGATCTAGCCTTTTCAAATGGCAAAAATTCGGACACAATTGCACCATTTTGCGCCAAAATATCATTTGCTAAGTTTAAATTTGATCTTGGTGCAATCTTTGCTAAACCACTACCTAACACCGCAATTGTATGGCCAGACACCTCAAGTGCACCACGATGACAAATTGCATCTAACCCCAGTGCCAAGCCACTGGTTATGGTTAAACCATTAATAGCCAATTCACCTGCGAAATATCGCCCCCATTGAGCCCCATATTCACTAAATTCACGGCTTCCAACCATAGCTAATTGAGGAGAATGTAATAACTGTCGATTACCTAAAACAAACAGTAACAAAGGCGGGGAGCAAATTTGTTTGAGTAATAATGGATAATCACTATCACAATAGGTAATAAGGTATTTTTGTGGGCCGGGTGAATCTAACCATTCAAGTATTGGTTCAAGATGAAGATATGAAGTTTCATAAAAACGTGCTAATTGAACATCTAATAAACCTAGCTTATCTAACAAAAAAGGCACATTTTGTATGTTATCAGGTAAATCATTTGCAACAAGTTGTCCAATTCTTTTAAAAATAGCTTGTTTGCCATGTCCAAGCATTGAAATTCGCAATAAGAACTCATATTTACTCATCATAACTTTTTTGTACTCATGTTAAATAATTTAACTATCTTGAATTGATAAGATAAATACTAGCAATAGCCAACAAAGACTATTCATCAGTATGATAAATGTTTACAATGTGGAAAAGTTTGAATAAACCTAAAATTTGAGGAGTAGATCGAATAATTTATGGCTATTTTACCGGTATTACGTTTTCCTGATGAGCGACTTCGCAAAGTTGCTAAGCCTGTTACCCAGTTCACACCAGAGTTACAAACGATCATTGATAATATGATTGAAACTATGTACGCCGAAAACGGAATCGGCCTTGCGTCAACTCAAGTGGATGTGCATGAGCAAATTATTGTGATTGATGTATCAGAAGATAAAAGTCAAGTTTATGTGATTATCAATCCAGAAGTTATTAGCCAAGAAGGTGAGACCGGTATAGAAGAAGGTTGCCTATCAGTACCTGATTGTCGCGGGTTTGTACCAAGGGCTGAAAAAATCAAAATTAAAGCACTTGATCGTAATGGTAATCCTTATGAAATTGACGCCGATGAACTACTTGCTATCTGTATTCAACACGAAATGGATCACTTAAAAGGTAAACTATTTGTTGATTATCTTTCACCATTAAAACGTCAACGAATCGAGCAAAAAATGAAAAAAATTACTCGTGAAGAGCAACGGAATAAATAAAATTAACCGCCAAAGCGATGGCGGTTAACCCTTTTGAACTAAACTATTTAGCAACAATGACCATCGCAGGACGAATTAAACGACCATTTAAGGTATAACCTTTTTGAATCGTATTAACGATTTGACCTGATTGATGTTCTGGTGATTCAACCATGCTAATTGCTTGGTGCACATCAGGATTTAATTGTGAATCTTCGGTATCAATCACTTCAATACCAAATTTTTTGACCGTATCTAAGAATGATTTTAATGTCAATTCTAACCCTTCCACAGTGGCCTTATGTTCTGGATTAGCTTTGTCTGTTGATTCTAAAGCGCGTTCTAGATTATCAATAACTGGTAATAATTCATTAGAGAATTTTTCCAATGCGAATTTACGTGCTTTATCAACATCTTGCTCAACACGTTTACGAACATTATCAATTTCAGCTCGAGCACGAATCATCGCTTCACTTTCATTTTTTTTAGCTAATTGCAACGCTTGTTCAAGTTCTGCAATGCGTGCATCTTTTGCACTTAATTGCTCTTCAAGATTTGGCTGTGACGCTGCTTGTTGTTCGATTGTTTCTTCTGCTGGTGTGTCAATGCTAGTTTCATTTTCTGACGTATTTTTATCTTGTTCTGTCATAAGGTACTCCAAATAATGTAGTCGAAAACTTAGTGAATAACGGTTATTATGGGGACAATTTTTATGATTACAAGCTTATTGGCACATTGATATGTAATTTTTTGACCTGTGACAAAAAAATACAGATTTTTTTATGTAACAAATTACAAGGATATTTTATGCGAACACCGTTTAAATGCATTGGTCTAATTGGACTTCCGCGTAAGTTAGAAGCAATTGAAACTCATCAAGTGCTTTATGATTGGCTTGTTAAACTTGGCATTCGTGTGTTAGTTGAAGAGCGCTTGGCGGACCATATTCAATTTCCCGTTAGCCATTATGCTTCTTTAGAAACAATTGGCCAGCAAGCTGACTTAGCCATTGTTGTGGGAGGGGATGGTAATATGTTACGTTCTGCGCGTTACTTATCACCATATAAAATTAAAGTGATCGGGGTCAATCGTGGCAATTTAGGTTTTTTAACCGACATATCACACGAACAAGTGATTGAACAATTAAGCCCAGTGATTGCCGGCGAATATGACAATGATCCTCGCTTTTTACTAGAAGTTTCTATTTATGATGAAGGCAATTTAATTAATTCAAGTTTTGCTGTGAACGAAATTGTTGTGACCCCCAATACGGTTGCCCATATGATTGACTACGATGTTTACATTAATGAACGCAATGCGTTTTCACAGCGAGCTGATGGATTGATTATTGCAACACCGACAGGCTCTACTGCTTATTCACTATCAGCGGGTGGACCTATTTTAGCGCCTCATTTAGACGCATTAATTATTACGCCAATGTTTCCGCATTCGTTAGCAGTTAGGCCATTAGTTATTAAGGGAGATAATCCTATTCATCTTAAATTTCCAACGACTGCGCTTGATATAAATATTGCCTGTGATAGCCAAATTATTTTACCGGTCAAACCAACACAGGATGTAATTATTCGTCGTTCATCGTATGAATTTAATTTGATTCATACCAAAGATTATGATTACTTTAATAATCTTTCAACTAAATTAGGTTGGTCACAAAAGATGTTTTAGTCTAATTTTGTCAAAAACTTTCAGGAAAACATTTGTTTTAGTATAAAATTTCATCTTAAATAATCAATGTCATGGCATAAACGGTGAATGATGAAAAGATAGCAGCAAGCACATCATCTACCATAATGCCAAATCCACCCGGTACACGTTTATCAAACCAGCGAATTGGCCAAGGTTTTGCCATGTCAAACACTCTAAATGCCACAAAAGCTATGGCAACCCACATAACTGAAAGTTGCGGAATAAAAAATAAGGTGATCCACATGCCGACAAATTCATCCCAAACGATATGCCCTGAATCGTGAGTATGTGTATCATCCGAGGTTTTTTGACAAATAAAACAACCAAAAATAAAAGTCACTAAAATAAATATCCAGTATAAAGCTGGCTGTAATCCATAAAACAAAAGCCATAACGGGATTGCCATTAATGAACCCATGGTACCTGGCATAATCGGTGACATGCCACTACCCAATCCTACTGCTAAGAAATGAATGGGATTGGTCAGTTTTAGGTATTTTTTAAAATCTTTATTTCGCTCTTGTTTGGTCATGATTCAATATTCTTGTTAGATAAAATTATGCCGACATTAAGTCGGCAAAAAGAAAGGCGCTTATTTTAACAAAACACCTTTGTATTGATTGTGATAATATTATTCGTCTTTGGTTAATGTTGCAACCATTACCGCTTTAATGGTATGTAGCCTGTTTTCCGCCTCGTCAAATACAATACTATGCTCAGATTCAAATACGTCATTAGTTACTTCAAGCCCATTGATTAAACCATATTGTGCTGCCATCTGTTTGCCCACTGTCGTATTGGTATCATGAAAAGCTGGCAAGCAGTGCATGAATTTGACATTGGGATTATTGGTAAGTTTGATTACATTTTCATTTACTTGATAAGGCGTTAATAATTTAACTCGTTCATCCCAGACTTCTTTTGGCTCCCCCATTGAGACCCATACATCAGTGTATAAAAAATCAACATCTTTAACGCCCAAAGTAACATCTTCAGTTAAGATAATTTTGGCACCGGTTGTTTTGGCAATATCTTGGCATTTTTGCACAAGTTCGGCTTCCGGCTGACAAGCTTTTGGGGCCACTAATCGAATTTCCATCCCCATTAACGCAGCACCTTCCATTAATGAATTTCCCATATTATTCCGAGCATCGCCTAAATAGGCAAATTTAATACTGCTTAATGGGCGATCTCCTATATGCTCTTTCATTGTCATAAAATCAGCTAATATTTGGGTTGGATGTGCTTCGGTCGTCAGACCATTCCAAACTGGCACCCCTGCATATTTTGCTAACATTTCAACAATTTGTTGACCATAACCACGATACTCAATTCCGTCATACATTCGACCCAGTACGCGCGCGGTATCTGCAATTGACTCTTTATGCCCAATTTGACTACCACTTGGTCCTAAATAAGTGACATTAGCACCTTGATCAAATGCACCAACCTCGAAAGCACAACGAGTACGGGTAGAGTCTTTCTCAAAAATTAATGCAATATTTTTACCTATCAAATGTTGTTGTTCTTGCCCTTGTTGTTTGGCTTGTTTTAATTCAATAGCAAGATTAATTAATTGATTGATTTCACTAGGGCTAAAGTCGAGTAATCGTAAAAAATGGCGCTGATAAAAACCGTACATAATATTGCTCCTAATAACCGTAATTATTCAAATAATTCTATTTGAATAATTATGCAAATTCAAGTTAAACATTATAATAATCCCAATATTTTATCTTTATATTGAGAAGTGTCTCAAAAATTAGACTTATTTATTAAGATAATTTTTATAATATTGCTTCTTTTGTACAAAAAAGTGTAATAAAATGGTCAATTATTGTATCTTTATAGATAAGTGAATTTGAATTTATATTCAAAAATATCGATAAATTATTCAAAAGGTCTTTTTAATCATGCAAACTTATGCCCTGCTTATGTTACAAGATGGTTCGCAATTTATCGGAAAATCCATTGGTGCTGATGGTCAAACTGTTGGAGAAGTGGTTTTTAATACCTCAATGACCGGCTATCAAGAAATTCTTACCGATCCCTCTTACTGTGAACAATTGGTTACATTGACCTATCCTCATATTGGTAATGTAGGGACAAATGATGATGATGCCGAATCCGGTCAAGTTTATGCAAAAGGGCTGGTTATTCGTGATTTGCCATTATTAGCTAGCAACTACAGAAGCGAACTCGATCTTTCCAGCTATTTAAAAAAGCATAATGTTATTGCCATTGCTGATATTGATACACGGCGCTTAACGCGTATTTTGCGTGAAAAAGGGGCACAGCATGGTGTTATCATAACGGCAACGGATAAAAAGACCTTACTTGAAAAAGCCGAAATAGCCAAACAGCAGGCGATAAATTTTAAAGGATTAAGTGGGCTTGATTTAGCTAAAGAAGTGACGTGTTCAACAAGTTATATTTGGACTGAAGGAATATTATGGACAGGGCTACAACAGCAGACTAATCCAATACCAGATACCCAATTACCATACCATGTTGTTGCCTATGACTTTGGCGTAAAACGCAATATTTTGCGTATGTTAGTTGAGCGTGGTTGTAAATTAACAGTCGTACCAGCTAAAACAACAGCCAAAGAAGTCCTTGCATTAAAGCCCGACGGAATATTTTTATCTAATGGTCCAGGTGATCCCGCCCCTTGCAGTTATGCAATTGAGGCTATTAAGCAGTTTTTAAACACTGATATTCCTATCTTTGGCATCTGCTTAGGCCATCAACTTTTAGCGCTGGCATGTGGTGCCAAAACGATCAAAATGAAGTTTGGTCACCATGGCGGAAATCACCCTGTGAAAGATCTGGAAAATAATCAGGTGATGATTACCGCACAAAACCATGGTTTTGCAGTAGATGAAGCAAGTTTACCCGATCATTTACGCGCGACGCATAAATCACTGTTCGATGGTTCACTGCAAGGTATTCATCACAACCAAAAACCAGCTTTTAGCTTCCAAGGTCACCCAGAAGCCAGTCCCGGGCCGCATGATGCCGCACCTCTTTTTGATCACTTTATTGAGTTAATTAAAATTTATAAGCAGGAGCAATAATTATGGCTAAGCGAACAGATATCAAAAGTATATTAATTATTGGCGCAGGCCCAATTGTTATTGGTCAAGCATGTGAATTTGATTATTCGGGTGCACAAGCATGTAAGGCGCTACGTGAAGAAGGCTATCGCGTTATTTTAGTTAACTCCAATCCTGCTACTATCATGACGGATCCTGAAATGGCCGATGCAACTTATATCGAGCCAATTCATTGGACATCCGTTCGCAAGATTATTGAACAAGAAAGACCCGATGCTATTTTACCTACTATGGGCGGGCAAACAGCGCTAAATTGTGCATTAGAGCTCGAAAAGCAAGGCGTATTAAAAGAGTTTAATGTCGAAATGATTGGCGCAACAGCCGATGCTATAGATAAAGCCGAAGATCGCAAACGTTTTGATGAGGCTATGAAAAAAATTGGTCTTGATACAGCAAGATCAGGCATTGCTCATTCGCTTAAAGAAGCGTATGCCGTTCTTGAGCAGGTTGGTTTTCCTTGTATTATTCGCCCGTCTTTTACCATGGGGGGAACAGGGGGTGGAATTGCGTATAACACAGAAGAATTTGAAGAAATCTGTACCCGTGGGCTCGATCTTTCACCGACTAATGAACTGCTCATTGATGAGTCATTAATAGGTTGGAAAGAGTACGAAATGGAAGTGGTGCGAGACAAAAATGACAATTGCATTATTGTTTGCTCAATTGAAAACTTCGATCCAATGGGGATTCATACCGGTGATTCAATTACCGTTGCGCCAGCACAAACATTGACAGATAAAGAGTATCAAATCATGCGTAATGCATCAATTGCCGTACTGCGTGAAATTGGCGTTGAAACCGGTGGCTCCAATGTACAATTCTCGGTCGATCCTAAAACAGGGCGATTAATTGTTATTGAAATGAATCCGCGAGTATCACGTTCATCAGCGTTAGCTTCTAAAGCTACCGGTTTTCCAATTGCTAAAATTGCAGCTAAGTTGGCAGTTGGTTACACTCTTGATGAATTATCTAATGATATTACTGGCGGTAAAACCCCCGCCTCATTTGAACCGTCGATTGATTATGTGGTCACTAAAATCCCACGCTTTAATTTTGAAAAATTTGCGGGCTGTAACGATCGTTTAACCACGCAAATGAAATCGGTTGGTGAAGTCATGGCTATTGGGCGTACTTTCCAAGAATCATTACAAAAAGCATTGCGAGGGCTTGAAGTTGGCGCTTCAGGTTTTGATCCTAAAATTGATGATTATACCGATGAAAAAAATATCACCAAAATTCGTTATGAACTCCAAGAAGCGGGTGCCGATCGTATTTGGTATATTGCCGATGCCTTTAGGGCTGGATTGAGTTTAGATGAGATTTTTACATTAACCAATATAGATCGTTGGTTTTTAGTGCAAATTGAAGAGCTGGTTAATTTTGAAAACAAGCTAAAAGAGCAGTCACTTGCACAACTCGATCCAGAAACATTATGGCAATTAAAACGTAAAGGTTTTTCAGATTTACGCATTGCCAAACTACTTAATACCACCGAGCAATCGGTTCGCGATTTACGTTATCAATATCATATTCATCCTGTTTATAAACGGGTAGATACCTGTGCGGCCGAATTTGCAACGGATACTGCTTACCTTTATTCAACCTATGAGCAAGAGTGTGAAGCCAATCCTCAATTTAACCGTAAAAAAATTATGATCCTAGGTGGTGGTCCTAATCGAATTGGTCAAGGTATCGAGTTTGATTATTGCTGTGTGCATGCGGCATTAGCTCTGCGTGAGGATGGTTATGAAACCATTATGGTTAACTGTAACCCAGAAACTGTGTCAACCGATTATGATACTTCTGATCGCCTCTATTTTGAGCCAGTCACGCTTGAAGATGTGCTTGAGATTGCGCATGTTGAAAAGCCAAATGGTGTTATTGTGCAATATGGTGGACAAACACCGCTAAAACTCGCCCGTGCACTTGAAGCAGCTGGGCTACCAATTATTGGTACCTCACCTGACGCTATCGATAAAGCCGAAGATCGCAAACGCTTTCAAGAAGTCGTCGATAAACTGAAATTAAAACAACCTGTCAACGCAACAGTGACTGATATTAATGAGGCAGTCATCAAAGCAGAAAAAATAGGTTATCCATTAGTGGTTAGACCTTCTTATGTATTAGGGGGTCGCGCAATGGAAATTGTTTATAATGAACAAGATTTACGTCGTTATTTTAAAACAGCCGTAAGCGAATCAAATAATGCGCCTGTTTTACTCGATCACTTTTTAGATGATGCCATTGAAGTTGATATTGATGTGATTGCTGATGGCGAACAAATTGTGATTGGTGGCATTATGGAACATATTGAACAAGCAGGCATTCACTCTGGTGATTCCGCTTGCTCACTGCCAACTCACACCTTAAGTGCAGATATTTTAGATAAACTACGCCAGCAGGCCAAACAATTGGCACTTGAACTTAATGTAAAAGGCTTAATGAATGGACAATTTGCCATCAAAGATAACCAAATTTATCTGATTGAAATTAATCCTCGTGCAGCACGTACCGTACCGTTTGTCTCAAAAGCAACAGGTTTACCACTGGCTAAAATTGCCGCTCGCGTCATGACAGGGCAATCACTTGCCAAGCAAAATGTGACTAAAGAGGTGATCCCTCCTTATTATTCAGTAAAAGAAGTAGTATTGCCATTTAATAAATTTAGTGGAGTTGATCCAATCTTAGGTCCAGAAATGCGCTCAACGGGGGAAGTGATGGGAATCGGTAAAACCTTTGCTGAAGCCTTTGCTAAAGCGCAACTTGGTAGCCTATCGAATATGAAAAAATCAGGAAAAGCATTATTATCGGTTCGTGATCAGGATAAAACAAGGCTGTTAGAAGTTGCTAAACGATTAATTGCGCATGGATTTAGTATTGACGCAACTATCGGCACGGCAAAAGTGTTACAACAAGCAGATCTACCATGCCAAATTGTAAAAAAAGAAAACGAAGGCCGACCAAATATTCATGACTATATAAAAAATGGCGAATACAGCTATATTCTTAATACCACCTCTGGACGAGCAGCTATTGAAGCCTCAAAAGTATTGCGTCGAAGTGCCATTCAATATAAGGTACATTACGATACCACCATGAATGCTGCCTATGCCACAACTGCGGCACTTAATTACGATCCGGCACAAACTGTAACGCCATTACAGCAACTTTATTGCTAATCACAAAGATAAAGACGAGCATCGCTCGTCTTTAAAAATTCCCGCCATAATCTAATACCTTTGCAATCACTCAATTGCTCGTAATAGACAATAAAATGCTCGTTTTTAATATAAAATAATGTTAATTTGTTTGTTATATTTCAATTAATTTAATCAGTTATCATCATGGATATGATTCATGCTTCTGATCTAAAAACGATCATGCATTCCAAGCGAGCCAATATTTATTATTTAGAGCATTGTCGTGTTTTGGTTAATGGTGGACGAGTTGAGTATGTGACTGAGCAAGGTCAGCAGTCGTTATATTGGAATATCCCAATAGCAAATACCACCTGTATTTTATTAGGTACGGGAACATCATTGACGCAAGCGGCAGTGCGAGAGCTTTCACGAGCAGGTGTTATGATTGGCTTTTGTGGTGGAGGTGGAACGCCTCTATTTTCATCAACCGAATCTGAATTTGCCTGTCAGTTTTTTTCACCACAAAGTGAATATCGTCCGACAGAATACCTACAAAGTTGGTGTCAATTTTGGTTTGATGACAAACGTCGATTACAAGCAGCTAAATTATTACAACAAACACGGCTTAATATTATTAGTGAATGTTGGCCGCAATTTGATTGGGATGTTGATACAACGCAGTTAGCGCATATTCTTACTGATGCAACACAACAATTTACCGATGTTGATAAAAGCCAAGCACTTTTAGCTGCAGAAGGGCGAATTAGCAAACGTCTTTATGGCATGGCAAATCAATTAACCTTACAAGATGACAAATTTAAACGAGAACAAGGCACACGAGGCAAAAGTCATGATCCCGCTAATCAATTTTTAGATCATGGTAACTATTTAGCCTATGGCCTTGGCGCAACGGCTTGTTGGGTATTAGGTTTACCACATGGGCTGGCTATTTTACACGGAAAAACTCGGCGTGGTGGCTTAGTTTTTGATGCGGCAGATATTATTAAAGATGGCATTGTGTTACCTCAAGCCTTTTTATCAGCCAAACAAGGCGACAGTGAAAAAGAATTTCGTATGGCATGTATTGCGCAATTTGCCCAATTAGGTGCACTTGATAGGATTATTGATACTTTAAAACAGATAGCAGATCAAATATGAATATTTTACTTGTTAGTCAATGCAAAAAGAATGCATTAACCGAAACGCGTCGCATAATTGATCAGTTCGCTGAGCGCTGCGGTGAACGAACATGGCAAAGCCCAATGACCGAAGCTGGGCTACAAACGCTTTATAAATTATTACGCAAAACCGCACGCAAAAATACTGCTGTTGCATGTTATTGGACACATGGTAAAAATTTAACTGATCTTTTGTGGATTGTGGGTGATCGCAGTCAGTTTAATCAAGAAGGACGAGTCCCAACTAATCGTACTAAACGTAATATTTTGCGCAGTGACAGCGAAAATTGTTGGCAATATGCAACCGCTATTCAATTGATCACAACTATGGCAGCCCTACTTCATGATTTAGGCAAAGCAACGGTTGGTTTTCAATCTAAATTACGAGCAGAAACGGCTGTGGCTGCTGATCCTTACCGACATGAATGGATTTCGTTGCAATTATTTTTATTAATGATTCAAGACTGCACCACCAACGAAGCCTTATTTAATCGATTAGCGCATTTTACTCAATATCAACAACAACATCCTAATTGGTACAAGCAGCTTACCAAAGTTGAAAAAAATGATCTTACGCAGTTACCATTATTGGCACAATGGATTGCGTGGCTCATTGTGTCGCATCATAGAATGCCGTTTTTACCAGATTCATTAACGGGGGATATTAAAAATTTACAGAAAATAGATTTTGATATATCTGGTTTAACTATCCGAAGTTTTTATAAAACATTTAAGGCAATTGATAAATGGGTTAAAAATAGTCATAGTCAACACACTTCACCCAACGATTTTTGGCAGCTTAAAAGTGATATTACCTTAAGTCAGCCTTGGCTGAAAAAACTAAGTCGCTATGCAGCCAAAGCCTTAAATCATGTGCCTTTAATGCAATTGTCTAATATTGACGCGTTTTTATTGCATATTTCACGTTTAAGCTTAATGGTGGCTGATCATAACTACTCAAGTTTATCTTTATCAAATGACGAGGCAAAAAAAAATAGGGCAATACTGATTGCCAACACAAATTACCAAAAAGAAGCCAAACAGTGTTTGGATGATCATTTGGTCGGTGTTGCTAATTTTTCAGCCCGTTTTGCTCGTTTATTACCTAAAATAACCACGGAATTACCCGCAATCAATCAACATAAACCTTTTACCAAACGAACAACTATAAAACGATTCCAATGGCAAAATCATGCTTTTGATTTAGCAAAAAGTTATCAACAACAATCTGAGGAATGTGGCTTTTTTGGTGTTAACATGGCATCGACTGGCTGTGGTAAAACCTTAGCCAATGGGCGGATTATGTATGCGCTTTCAAATCCAAAACGGGGCGTTCGTTTTACCATTGCATTGGGATTACGTGTTTTAACGTTGCAAACAGGTAAAGCATTAAGAGAAAGATTACACTTAAGTGATGAACATCTGGCGATTTTAGTGGGTGGGCGAGCCACAAAAACCTTGTTTGAACTGAGTAATGAAGACATTGAACAAAACGATTCTCAAAAAAAATCAGAAAACCAAGGTAGTGAATCTATCGAATCGTTACTTGATGAATATATTGATGTAGCAGAAAGTGGTATTGCTGATTGTGAATTAGGTACTATTATCGAAGATAGTAAAGCACGGCAATTACTTTATGCGCCTATTGTGACATGCACAATTGACCATATTATTCAAGCTAGCGAATGTAGCCGAGGCGGTAAATATATTGCACCAACGTTAAGATTGTTAACCTCAGATCTGATTTTAGATGAACCCGATGATTTTGATCAACACGACTTGCCAGCGCTAGCGCGTTTAGTGCATTTAGCCGGATTGTTTGGGAGCAAAGTACTACTGTCATCGGCGACTTTAACACCAGATTTAATTGCCGGATTATTTGACGCTTACCAAGCCGGGCGAAAAATTTGGAATCAAAATAAACAATATGCCGATAATACTATTGTATGTGGCTGGTTTGATGAATATCAACAGTCGATATCACAAATTGCTGATACTAAAACGTTTAGCGAGCACCATCAACAATTTGTAGCAACACGCATTCATCAATTAGCACAAAGTGCAATCCGTCGCCAAGGGCATATTTTAGATCTATTAAATTACCAAGAAAATAAAACAGAGAATCAAAAATTCAATTATGCTGTACTGGCTAAACAACTATTAGATCAAGCTTATCAATTTCACCAAGATCATCATCAAATAGATAAAAAATCACAAAAAAAAGTTAGTATTGGTTTAATGCGTTTTGCCCATATAGAAGATGTTATTTCACTTACACAACAAATTTATGAACAAAAGAAGTTACCTAATGATACCGCTTTTCATATCGTGGTCTATCATGCTCGGCAACTGCTGTTATTGCGTAGCCAATTAGAAGAAAAACTCGATAGAATTTTAAATCGCAGTGATGAACAAGCACTATTTAGCCAACCCGAAATTTTCCAGGCTATAAAAAGTAGCAAGAAAGAAAATCATATCTTTATTGTGATAGGCACGCCAGTCACCGAAGTCGGGCGCGATCATGATTATGATTGGGCGATTGTAGAACCCTCATCCATGCGATCTATTATTCAGTTAGTTGGACGGGTATGGCGTCACCGGCCACAAAAAATTGCACAAAAAGCTAATGTAGCCATATTAGGATCGAATTTAAAAGCAATTGAATCTAATTATCGAACAGATCAAGCCTGTTTTACTAAACCAGGTTTTGAAGAAAAGCCATTATTCTTGCTGAAAACCCATAAAACAAATGAACTAATTCCTGAGCATCAGTTAGTAAATGTTGATGCGGTTCCACGTATTCATTCTTGCCCTGAAGATGGACTAACGCTAGCTGAATTAGAACATAAAGTCATGGCAGATCTGTTTGCAATTAATGCCCGTAAAAGTAATTATGTGACTAGCTATTGGCAACAAGGCTTAGCTCATCACCATTGCGTGCATTTACAGGCAATTTCACCATTTAGAGGGAATGATAAGACACAAGATGAATATATTTGCCAACTTGACGATGATGGAAATCACCAATTTAGCTATGCAGATATTGCATGGCAAACGCCAGATGACTGCTGTAAAGATACACAAAATAGTATAATTGAATATAAAGACTGGTCATTTGCTAATCCTAACATCCAACCTTGGCTAATTAATAGTGTCGAGCAAGCCATAGCAAAAATAGCCGAATATTTTCCAAATAAAACGCCATATCGATTAGCGAATGAATTTTGTAGCGTAAGCTTATATCGCAATTGCAGTTGGTATTTTCATCCTTATTTAGGATTTTATAAAAAGAAAGGATAAAAGAATCTTGTTTTTATACTGAAACATATAGTTACCTGAAACTTTTTGACAAAATATCGTCAGGTGAATAATGGTTGCTAGTAAAAGTGAGGTAATTCTTTTATACTTGATGACACTGCTGTATAAGCAGTTTAGAAAACATTACGATTGAGTGTAATCGTTATAATTATTTCACCGCCGAATAGGCGGTTTCATTTTCAATATTCCCACATTACGATTAATATTTGACATTTTCTTTTTTTGTATTTATATTAATCAAAGTTGTTTGTTTTTTTATGTTAAAAATGAAAATAAAACAGCTTATTAAAAGATAAAACCCCAGATGTTCCCCCATCTAGGGTTTAAAATTTCATCAACAACGCTAATTGGAGAAAAAATTTGTGTTCAAGAATAAAAGGTTAACAATCGAATGTCAATTTTCAATAAAAAATATTTGGTCAATTAAATTAAAATTATTTAATATCAATATATCATCAGCTAACGATGCGCTCAAACAAAGTAGTAAAGTTAAATATTATTTGATTCGAGATATAATGAAAATTCTAAATATTTCGACGACTAAAGAAGTCAAATATCTAATTAAGAATTTAGAACTAGAACAATCTAAGTATCGCTCTTTAAATTCTCATAAAAAATGGGTTTATAACAACAACGCATTAAATATATTGAAGTTATATTTAAAATATAAAGCAGCATAGTATTAAATTAAGAGGCTTATATATGATGATATAAGCCTTTTTTATTTTAAATTTGCAAAAATATAAGGAGGGCCAATGAATAATATTTCTTGGCAAGATATAAGAAAAATAATTGTAGATTTTCTGCAACAGCGACTTGCCAATAATAGTAGCTATAAAAGCGAAACCGCTAAGCTAGAAAAAGCAAAAGAGCTAGGAGATCAGGTTGCAGTGAATGAAGCTCAGCAAAAGTTAGCTGAACTCGCTAAACGGTTTGATTTTGAAACGTGGATGGAAGATGCTGCCACCAGAAGGATCTCATGGATATCAATGGGTACTAATAATAGCAAAAGCATACATTCTTCAAGTCTTGGCGATAATATCAATTATTCAACACAATCCCAACCGATTGAGCAGCTATATGTTTCTTCAGCTACACCTACAACCCTTCCGCTTGATTGTTCAGGCAATGCTGCCGCTCTTGATGTTTTTTCTTTATTAAATCAATTTGTTATAGAAGATGTGACATTTTTGCAATTGATTGTAAATGATCACCCTGCTGTTTTAGCTGCGCTTTCTGACGATAAAGAAAAAGCATTGCTTTATTTAACTAATTTTAAAAAAGCAATCTTTAATGATTTCGATAACCCTAAAGCCTCGGAGCTTAATAAGCAATTATATTGGCCCAATAGTGAAGAAACTTATTTATCACAGCAAGACAATAATTATCGATTGTTAATTCCGTTACATCCTAGTTCATTGTGTCATTTGGTTTATCAAAAAGTACAATCACGATTTTCAGATGAAAATAAAAAAGCACGTGAACAACGACGAATTAAAGATATTAAACATCAGTCTTATTTTTCATTTCATCATTTAGCGGTAGTTAAATTGGGCGGTAGCAATCCACAGGGAGTAAGTCAATTAACCAGTAATCAGGGAGGACGCAATTTTTTATTACCCTCTATGCCTCCTATATTTGAAAAATCTCAATTCCCATCCATTTCTAAACAACAAGAAACAATTTTCAATAATGCACTGCAATATTTTTGTCGATTTGGTTTTAGGTTATTGTTTGATATGGTTGAAGCACCAAAAAATATTGTAGAAGAAAGAGATGATCGTAAAGATGCGTTTGCGGTGATTTTATCATTACTACTTAAGTTTGCTCGCCATATTCAAACTACTCAACCAGCCGGTTGGAGCCGTGATTATTCTCTCGATTTTCATGAAAAACTTTGGCTTGATCCACAGCGAGCCCAATTAGAGAATGAAGAGGATTTTAAAAAGCAGTATGAACAAGGTGATTGGCAACAAAGTCTAGAAAAGAGTTTTGCAAATTGGGTTCAAAATGCTTTAAAAGAAAAATTTAAAAATATTAAACAGCAATTTGCCGATCCTGAATTTAGCGAATGGCGCCGCGAATTTAGTGCTGCGGTGAAAGCAAGTCAACGAAAAAGGGAGGGGATCTTTTAATGGCATCATTACGTTATTATTTATTATTTGATCATGTCAAAATTCATAATGCTAATGCAATTTCTAGCCCATTAACGTATGGCTTTCCTGCTATTTCGGGGTTTTTAGGCGCTATTCATGCTTTAAGTCGTAAAATTGAATCAGAAAATCCTATTTACTTAGATGGTGTGTTAATTGCATGTCATGAATGTGATGTACAAATTTATCGGCCAAACAACTATGCGGATTATACTTTTCGATTAACACGCAATCCACTAGCTAAAAATGGTAGTACTCGTTCAATTATTGAAGAAGGGCGAGTTCATCTAGATGTTTCATTACTTGTTGAGGTAAAAATTGAAGATCGTGAAACATTAGATGATGCAGATGAGCAGCAAGCATTCATCCAACAGATGAAACAAAAACTTTACCAGCAACGTGTTGCTGGTGGGCACGTTGTCGATATTGAATCAGTCGCGCTATATTCTGCATCAGAATCAAATAAACACTTAATCAATGCACTATTACCCGCATTTGTTTTAGTTGAAGCACCACAAGATTTACAAGATATCACTGCGGAATTACAGCAACAAGATCCTAATGCTACAGCGCTTGATGCCTTGATTGAAACCGCAATGTTACATCATCATCCTCAAGAAAAAGATCATTGGCAAACTACATCAGTTAAACAAGGGCGCGGTTGGCTTGTGCCTTTACATTTAGGCTATCAAGCTATTTCGCCACTATTTTCAGCCGGTAAGGTTGAACATGCGCGCAGTAATGAGCATGCCACGCAATTTGTGGAGTGTATTTATGGGCTTGGTAAATGGGTCTTTCCTTTACGCTTGAAAGAGAATTTATCACAGGCTTTTTGGCGTTATAAATGCAGTGAGTTGCAATCTAATGATGCAGAAATTTATGTTATTAATCAAGAAACCAATTAAGTAAATTTAGAAAATTATAGAATAAGGAATACATTATGAGTAAAGATAAAATCACCACCGCCAGCGTACTTGCTTTTGAACGTAGTTTTGATATTTCTGATGCGATTTTTGCACAGCAAGATAATGCAGATGCCACTAAATTATCTCCTGTTACAGTCACTGAAAAATCAGTGCGAGGCACTATTTCAAATCGTCTTAAAAATGCAGTTGCAAACGATCCAACCAAATTAGATGCTGAAATACAAAAGCCAAATTTACAAACAGTTGATGTTGCTGCGTTAGATGCCGATAAAGATACTTTGATCGTGACATGGAGCTGTAAAGTGTTGCCATTTTTAGGTAAACCTTCCGTGTGTAATGATATCGAATATCAAAAAGAACTAGAAAAAACAACGCAGGATTATATTCAAACGCAAGGAATGACAGCGCTAGCTAAGCGTTATGCCATTAATATCTTAAATGGTCGTTGGTTATGGCGTAATCGTATGACCGCGGAGCAAATTAGCCTTTCAGTTACTCGAAAAAATGATAAAAAACCATTCATTGAAGTCAGTGATGTTAAACAATATCAGCTTAATGCATTTGATTATGATGATAAATCGGTAAATGATCTTGCTAAACTGATTGAAGCAGGATTATCCGGTAAAGAGTTTGTGATTTTTAACGTTGAAGCCAAACTGAAAATGGGCTTAGGTCAAGAAGTTTACCCGTCACAAGAATTAATTCTAGATACTGGCAAAACTAAAAGTAAAGTATTGTATGAGAAGAACAAACAAGCTGCTATGCATTCACAAAAAGTCAGTAATGCAATTCGAACTATCGATACTTGGTATGAAGATAATGCACAATTTCCAATAGCGATAGAACCGTATGGCTCGGTTACTTCAATGGGGCATGCTTTCCGCCAACCAAAACAGAAATTAGATTTTTATACCTTATTTGATAATTGGGTTTTAAAAGGTGAAAAACCATCGCTTGATCAGCAACATTATGTAATTGCGGTATTAATTCGTGGTGGTGTCTTTGGTGCCAGCGGTAAGGAGTAAATAAGATGCACTCACATTATTTAGAGTTGCGAGCCATTTCGCAAATTGAGATAACCGAATTGGATGTGATGAATCAAGTGATGCAATCATTACATCAAATTTTGGTCAATCACCAAGGCAATATCGCAATTAGCTTTCCTTGTTACAGAGTGCACCGAACATTAGGTGGAGTGATTCGCCTATTGGGCACTGAGAAGGAGTTGCAAAACCTCAAAGCAGATATACAGCAAAAATCGACAATTAGTGATTATGCTTTATTGATGCCTATCACTATAGTACCAACGACGATAAAAGGCTATTTACGTTTTAGCCGTGTTAATCCGAAAGGTCAGAGTGCATTAAGGCGTGCCGAACAACGATTAACAGCACAAGGAAAATGGACGCCTGAAGTAAAAAATAAAATGATTGAAAAGTGGGGAAGCGTTCATTTGCAATATCCACACTTTCATTTGCATAGTAAAAGTACAGGGCAAAAATTTATTTTGTGGATAAAGCAAGAAAAATGCCTAGAGCCAGTACAAGGCAACTTTAATAGCTATGGACTAAGCCAAACCGCAACGGTGCCTGATTTTTAAATTTCAAACCCTTTTTTTGATGATGATTTTAACATATTGATTATTATTGATATTAAAATAAAAACAAAAAAAGGGTAAAAATTGGGTAAAGTGCAATAGGCTCTTTTCCAATAAGGGACTATTGGGCACCAATTTGCGTGCTCACTTTTATCTCTCGATTATCGGTAATTTCTAAATTCGATAGCACCACTAATTGAGGAAAGCTCGGTCTTAAAAATTGCGATAACATCGGTCTTAATGCATGATTCACTAATAATACTGGTGGAGCGCCGATGGCATCTTGTTGATTAATGGCTTGTCTAATTTGTTCAATAATGTGTTCGGCAAGTCCCGGTTCAAAATTACTGGTATTTTGCAGCGCTTGTAATAACAAACGTTCTAAATTGATATTTAACCCTATGACATTAATTGGAGCATAGCCCGGGAACCATTGCTGTGTAATCACTCTGCCTAATGCTATTCTAACTATACTTAGTAATTGATAAGCGTCATTTTGGGTTGGTGCATGCTCGCAGATTGTTTCAATGATGGTTCGCATATCTCGAATTGATACTTTTTCGGCGATCAGGTTTTGTAAAATTTTATGAAAAGTAGTTAATGTTACAACACCAGGAATAAAGTCTTCCACTAATTTAGGGATATCTTGTTTTATTCTGTCGAGAAGTTCTTGGGTTTCTAAGCGCCCTAACAAATCGCCAGCAAATTGTTGTAGTAAATGATTAAAATGAGTAGCGATCATAGTACTTGTGTCTACAACGGTATATCCCAATATTTGTGCATTTTCTTTATCGTTTTCATCTATCCAAATTGCAGGCAATCCAAAAGCGGGTTCAGTCGTTGCAATACCCTCAATGGTTTCTGTTACATTACCCGGATTAATGGCTAACCATTTGTTATTAACAATTTCCCCATTGCCTATTTCGCCACCTTTGATAAATATTTTATATTGATAAGGTGCTAACGAAAGATTGTCTCTTATATGCACCTGTGGGGGTAAAAAACCCAGTGTTTGAGCAAATTTTTTACGTAAACTACGAATTCGCCCTAACAACTCACCGTTTTGAGTTTGATCGACCATTGGAATTAATCCATAACCAACTTCCATTGCTAATGTATCTTCAATATTAACATCAGACCATGTCGCTTCTATATTGGTCGGCGTGGTTGCTTGCACATTAGCTTGTTTGGGCGTGGCTGTCTGTTCTGTTTTTTTCTGTTTAGTTAGCCACCAAGCAATAATAGATAAAAAAGCTGTGAACAGTAAAAATACTAAATTTGGCATGCCCGGAATGAGTCCAAGTAAACCAATTACGACAGCGGTTAAAATCAAAACTTGTGGATTATTAAATAGCTGCTTGAGCATCTGCTCACTGACATTGTCTTGTGATGTGACTCGAGTCACAATAACCCCTGCTGCCGTTGAAATAATCAGTGATGGTATTTGTGCAACCAATCCATCGCCAATAGTCAGCAACACATAGGTTTTACTCGCATCAGAAAGAGCCATATCATGTTGCATAACTCCTACCAATAAACCGCCAATAATGGTAATTGCCATGATAAGTAATCCGGCAATTGCATCTCCACGCACAAATTTACTGGCACCATCCATTGAACCATAAAAGTCAGCTTCTTGAGTGACTTCTGTACGACGAGCTTTGGCCTCATCTTCACCAATTAAACCTGCATTAAGATCGGCATCGATTGCCATTTGTTTACCTGGCATGCCATCTAATGCAAAGCGTGCTCCTACTTCGGCTATCCTGCCTGCACCTTTGGTGATAACCATAAAGTTAATAATGACCAAAATAATAAATACAACAATACCAATAGCAAAATTACCGCCAACTAAAAAGTGCCCAAAAGCTTCAATCACCCGTCCAGCAGCAGCGCTACCTGTGTGCCCTTTTAATAAAACAACTCGTGTAGAGGCAACGTTTAATGATAACCTTAATAAAGTTGCAAATAATAAAACGGTTGGAAATGCCGCAAAATCAAGCACTCGTTTAGTAAATAATGCCACAATTAATATAATAATTGATAAAGCAATATTAAATGTAAAAAACAGATCCAAAATAAATGCTGGCAAAGGTAATACCATCATTGAAAGAATCAATAAAATGAGCATTGGTCCAGCTAATATCTGATAGTGGCCATTTTTTAATGTATTAATTGATAATAAATTAAGTAGTTTAGATTTAATCATAAGATTAGTTATTACCTTTATTTATTTACGGATAGTGACTCTGGTACGGGTAAATTATTAGGTTTTACTGGTTTATTCCCACCATATTTATGCCAATGTTTTAATTGATATACCCAAGCTAAGATTTGAGCAACAGCGGCATATAGTTCGGTTGGAATTGTTTCACCTATTTCGCCGTGTCGATATAAAGCTCGTGCAAGCGGAGGTGCTTCTAATTGGGGAATGTCATGTTCACTAGCTATTTCTTTAATGCGCAGTGCAAGTTTGTCAGTACCTTTTGCCAATAACTTTGGTGCCATCATTGTTTTTTCATCATATTGCAAAGCAACGGCATAATGAGTTGGATTAGTAACAATAACATTGGCTTTAGTAACATCTTTCATCATTCTTCGTCTAGCGATCGCTTGTTGCATTTGGCGAATTCGCCCTTTAATTTGCGGGTTTCCCTCTTGCTCTTTAAACTCATCTTTGATCTCTTGTTTTGACATTTTTAATTTTTTTAAATTACTCCAAATTTGATAAAAAATATCAAATCCCACCATGGGTATTAACGATATAACGCTTAGCATTCCACAAAGAATGACTAACTGTATTGCTTTAGCTAAAGCATTATTAAAATACATATGTGGTAACGAAAGCATATTAGGGAAATGGTGCATTAAAAACCATGTTGAAGTCATAGCAATTAACATCACTTTAAGTATACTTTTTAACAATTCAGAAAAAACTTTAGTACTAAATATTCTGCCAAATCCAGATATTGGATTTAGTTTTTTAAAATTTGGCTTAATTGATTGAAAGCTAAATAGTAAACCACCTACACAAAGTGGCGCGAATATAGCAACAATAACCAAACCCAAAAAAATTGGGACTATTGACCAAAAACCCTTGGTTAACAAGTCAACTAAATTAAAGACGAGTAATTTATCATCACTTGTTTTATACGAAACTGTTATTGCTGTTCTTATGACTGCGATTAACTGGTTAACTAAGTGTGAGCCCAAAAACTCAAATAACGTGATACCTATTAACAAGATTAACAACGAAGTTAATTCGCGAGATCGAGGGATCTGCCCCTTTTCTTTAGCCTTTTTTATTTTGCTATCGGTGGGATGTTCGCTTTTATCTAGATCATTATCGTCAGCCATGATGAAATTAAATAAAACTGCATAGTTTGATTAATATTTACAATGCTAACAGTATGAACTAATTACTAACGAGTTATTGGCTTAATAAGAGGGCATTTTTGGGGTATTTATCCGCTTTACAGTCAACAAATATCAATTCTCTTTAAACTTTAGCTCGTTTTGACGAGATAACATCGGTTTGTTGATAGCCATTATTGGTATAAACAGTAGGGTTATTTATACCTTTAAGGTAATTGATCGATTGCTGGGTTATATTCATACGATTTTGAATAATTAATCCGTTATCACGATTTATTTTTGATAATAGTTTTGTTGTATCAGTGATTGATAGCCAATGTGCCGCAATTGTTGGATTCTCTTTATAAGGTGGTTGAACATTAAATTTTTTACTTAACTTTATGCGGTTGTCATCCAGTAACTTTAATTGAATTAATAACTGACTTTTTTTATTAATAATTTCACTTAACTGACTTGTTAGACTATTTTCAATTAATATTTTTTGCTCTGTTTGCAGAATTTCTGACAGTGTTTGTAACATTTCTGTTATTTTGTTTAGGATGTTATTGAGTTCTAACATTTTTGTATTCCTGTAATTCTGACTTATCTTCAAATATGTTGTAGCAATTGCTTAATTAATTTATCTGCAATTTTATTGGTATCAATAGCCAATGTACCGTTGGTAATGGCTTGTTTTATTTTTTCAATTTTTTCCACATCAATATCTTTGTCAGTTGAATGTAAAAGATCCGTTGAATTTTGAGTTATACTCACGTTAGTACTGATATTGGCACTGTTTTGGGGGGGTACAGATGCGGTCGGATTTTTTTGTTGTTCATTGACTACATCACAGTTAAGTAGTCTTGATATGGTTCTAACGGATTTTGTTGCATCTATACTCATAAAATACCTTTAATCAAATTTACGATTTAAGTGTTTTGCTTAGTCTTATTATCGGCAATAATAAAAAAATCATTAATATTATTTATTGAAAATTATGACTCCTTGGTGAGTCAACGTACCTTCAACAATTTTGTTAGAATTTAGTTTAACTCTAATCTTCTCGTTTAATGCGGCATTGCCAAGTGTTTTTCCACTAGTCGCTACCTCATAACCCCCACCACGAATTATTACTTTAATTATTTGTCCTGCTTTAACCAGCCAATTGTTTTGAAGCATTGTTGTTTTTATTGGCTCATCCTGATTGATATTTCGTAAAGCAATATGATTAAGAGCATCGACTTCATTGACAATAACCGCAGAAGATATTTTATCTAGCCGACCAGATTGAATGCGTATGTTATCTTTGCTAATTATTGTTCCTGCATGTATTGTTTGCTTAGCTACAATATAGTTACCTATAACAGCAACATGAATTTGGATAAATTTTTTCTTATTATCACATTGAGCACTAATCGTCATGTTGCCCCACTGCTTCTTTTTATTCAATAACGCAAGCACTGGTGTATCGCAATCTAATTTAGGTTTAGCGGTAGGATAAGTAATTACAATATTATCGACTTCATAGTTAAATTTTTGAGATATTAAATTATTTATCTGCTTATCAAGTGGATTAGCTAAACCTGTATTCCAGCTAAAAAGCATAAAAATGGCCAGTATTAATTTTACAGTTTTAATCATGTCTACTTATTTGGAATTATTCATAAACTGATTTTACTTTATGATTACATGAAATGAATCTTGAAATAAGGGCAATTTTTATCGTTATTTTCTCAATGACTTTTTTTTGATTCGCTTAAAATCCTAATTATCAAAAAAAAGTGAGACGATTTTATGTTTGATAAATTGGATACATGGGTTAATTTTCACCAGCAAGCATTAAATATACGTGAAATGAGACAAAATATATTAGCGGCAAATATTGCAAACAGCGATACGCCTAATTATCAGGCTCGAGATATTGATTTTAATGCAGAGTTAAGTAAAGCACTTAATAATCAGGCTACCATCAATCATGTTAGATTGAATACTACCTCCAATCGCCATATCCAGATGAAAGCACCAATCGCACCTAATCAAAATATACTTTATCGTATTCCTTATCAAGCATCGGCTGATGGTAATACAGTCGAAATGGATCAAGAACGTACCTCATTTATTGATAATAGTATTCATTACCAAAGCAATTTAACCTTTTTAGGTGAGCAATTTAAAAATGTAATATCGGTGTTACAGCAAGGATAATAATAATGAGTTTTTCTATTTTAGCCATTTCGGGGTCCGCGTTAATGGCGCAAACCCAACGCATGAATGTCAGTGCCAGTAATTTAGCCAATGCGGATAGTATCACAAGCACTTCAGGTGAGGCTTATCGTGCTAAGCAAGTGGTTTTTCAGGTTGATGATAATGGGTATTCAAATCAAGTGGCTGGCGTTAAAGTTTCGCAAGTGATTGAAGATCCCGCACCAATGAATTTAGTTTATGAACCTAATCATCCTTTGGCCGATGCAAAAGGCTATATTCAAAAGCCTAATGTCGATGTAGTTGCTGAAATGGTGAACACCATTTCAGCATCACGTAGTTATCAAGCAAATGTCGAAGTGATTAATACGGCAAAAAATTTAATGTTAAAAACTCTCACATTAGGGCAATAAAAAGGGATAACTTATGGGTATAGCTAATGTTGCTGTTTCACAATCATCTGGAGTAAAAAGTGGGCAAGCAATTCAAAAAAGCTCATCGGATGGCAATTCGAGCAAAGAGTTACAAGATAACTTCTTAACACTACTTATCGCCCAGATGAAAAATCAAGACCCGACTAACCCAATGGATAATAGCCAGTTAACATCACAACTAGCACAAATTAATACTTTAGCTGGTATAGAGCGGCTTAATACCACGTTAGGAATGGTTTCAGGACAGATCGATGACAGCTTATCGGTTAATGCCAGCAACATGATTGGTAAAGGGGTCATGGTACCAGGTAACAAAATTTTAGTGGCAACTACAGAGCACGATGGGGCAGATACTGAAAAAGAAACCATCACAACCCCATTTGGATTCGAATTAGTTCGTGATGCGGATTCAGTGATTATTACTATCCAAGACAAAAATGGCAATGTGGTCCGCGAAGTTGATTTAGGCGCGATCCCAGCAGGGGTAAGCTCTTTCACATGGGACGGCATGCTCACAGATGGCACACTCGCACCAGACGGTAGCTATACTTTTTCAGTTAATGCCAGTTACGACGGGCAAAAAGTATCATCAACATCATTAACTTATTCAGTGGTATATGGTGTTATCAATAGCAAAGTTAATAATAAAGTATTACTAGATTTAGGAATACTCGGTTCAATTAGTATTGACGAAGTGCGTCAAATTCTTTAGAGGAGATAAAGTTCACATGGGATTTTCTCAAGCAGTAAGTGGCATGAATGCGGCATCAAAACAATTAGATGTCATTGGTAATAATATCGCTAATTCCGCAACCGTAGGGTTTAAAAGCGCAAGTATCTCATTTGCCGATATGTATGCTGGTTCAAAAGTAGGAATGGGCGTAAAAGTCGCTAGCGTGATGCAAAATTTCAATGATGGCATAACCACAACAACTAACAACAGTTTAGATGTCGCAATTTCTGGTAATGGTTTTTTCCGTTTAGTAGATAGTAGTGGACAAATTTACTATACCCGTAATGGACAATTTCAATTAGATGCTGAACGAAATATTATTTCGGCAGATGGACTACAACTGACAGGATACCTTGCAACTGGAACTCCGCCCCAAGTACAACAAGGTGCAGCGCCGGGGCCACTAAAAATTTCACAAGAAATGTTGAATGCTTCAGCAACAACAAAAGCCACTTTGCAAACCAATTTAAATTCAAATAGCAAAGTACCAACAAAACAACCCGTCAATGCCCTTGATGCAGACACATTTAATTATTCTACAACGATTACAACTTATGACTCCTTAGGTAATCAACGTAATGTTCAGCTTTTTTATGTAAAAACGGCTGATAACCAATGGGATGTCCATTGTCTTGATAGTAGTGACCCTAATGGCAGTTTACAAACAATTGGCCTAATGGAGTTTGACGCATCAGGAAAATTAATTAGTGATCCTGAAATGACTATTAACATTAATGGATTAAATGGATCTGCAGATAACACCTTTACTTTATCCTTGGCGAACAGCTCACAACAAAATATGGGTAAAGAAATGGGCAGCATTAAAACACCAATAGTTGATGGCTATGCACCGGGTGATTTAATTGGTTATAGCATTAATAACGACGGCTCAATTTATGGTGTTTATTCAAATCAACAAACCATGTTATTAGGTCAAATTGCTATGGCGGATTTTGCCAATGTTAACGGATTAGAATCAGCAGGTAACAACAATTGGCGATCAACCATCAAATCGGGCGGTGAAGTCTTGGGGGTTGCGAATTCAGGTACATTTGGTTCATTAGCCAGTGGCGCGCTTGAATCGTCAAATGTTGATATGAGTCAAGAATTAGTAAATATGATTGTTGCTCAACGTAATTACCAATCTAATTCACAAACAATCAAAACACAGGATCAGATCCTAAATACGTTAGTTAATTTGCGTTAATTTAAGGGTTATTTATGGATAGGGTTATTTATACGGCTATGTCGGCTGCGAGGCAAACGCTCAATCAGCAATCGATAACAACACATAATTTAGCTAATGTATCGACTTCGGGATTTCGAGCACAGTTAACCGCAATGAAAGCGGTACCGATTGTTGGCAATGGTATGGCGACACGAACGATGGTTGCTGCAACCACTCCAACTTTTGATTCGACTATGGGGGCATTTAATTATACTGGACGGAATATGGATGTCGCTTTAGAAGAAGATCATTGGCTAGCGGTACAATTAGCCGACGGCAGTGAAGCTTATACTCGCAATGGTGCAATCCAGATTGATGCAAACGGTGGACTCAATGTTCAAGGCTATCCATTAATTGGTGACAATGGTGTTTTAACGGTTCCTCAACAATCTAAAGTGAGTATAAGTAGTGATGGAACTCTCTCAGCATTGGGAGCAGGTGATAAACCAACCACTATTGCCCAAGTAGGAAAAATCAAAAAAGTACATCTTGAGCGCCATGAAGTAATACGTGGGGACAACGGTTTTTTTCAATTAACTGAAGAAGCTCGTAATGCACGAGGTGCAACATTAGAAGATAACCCAAAAGCAAAACTCATGTCGGGCGTATTAGAGGGCAGTAATGTTAACCCTGTTACGGCGATGGTGGATTTAATTAGCCATTCTCGTCAATTTGAAATGCAGATGAAACAAATTATCACTGCTGACGAAAATGCACAAAAAGCGAATCAAATTTTATCACTTTCATAAAAAGGAATAACAATGATTAAATCATTATGGATTGCCAAAACGGGATTAACGGCACAACAAATGAATATGGATATCATCTCTAATAATTTAGCTAATGTCAGCACCAGCGGTTTTAAACGACAACGAGCAGTATTTGAAGACTTATTATATCAAACCATTCGCCAACCCGGTGCTCAGTCTTCAGAACAAACAACATTACCGTCTGGATTACAAATTGGTACTGGCGTGCGTCCTGTTGCAACAGAGCGGGTTCACAGCCAAGGGAATTTAGAATTAACCGATAACAGCAGTGATATAGCTATTAATGGACAAGGTTTTTTCCAAGTGCTACTACCCGATGGCACGCAAGCTTATACTCGTAGTGGTGCATTTCAGGTTAACCAAAATGGTCAACTTGTTACCGCATCTGGATATGAAATACAGCCAACAATCAATATTCCAGCCAATGCCATCAAAATGACCGTTGCCCGTGATGGTATCGTTAATGTAACCCTAGCCAACCAATCAGCTCAAGTACAAGTTGGTCAATTAACATTACATACTTTCATTAATGAAACAGGTCTTGAAAGCATGGGCGAAAATCTTTATTTAGAAACTGAAAGCTCAGGCTCACCAACCGAAAACACCCCAGGGTTAAATGGTGCAGGTTTGTTATATCAAGGTTATACCGAAACCTCTAACGTTAATGTTGCTGAAGAGTTGGTGAATATGATTCAAGTCCAACGTGCTTACGAAATTAACAGCAAAGCGATCTCAGCATCCGATCAAATGCTACAACGCTTAAATCAACTATAAAGTTAACAACATGATAAGCATATTGAAATATTTTTATATTCTCATTGCATTGTGCCTAATCGGTTGTGCTCAATTACCTAAAAAAGCATTGGTTGATGGGCAAACGAGTATTGTTCCGCAAATGCCTGAAATTGTGAACACCAGCGGATCAATTTATCAGGCTGCTCAGCCCACGAGTTTTGGCTATCAGCCTATGTTTGAAGATCGCCGTCCGCGTAATATTGGTGATGTATTAACTATCGTTTTACAAGAAAACGTCAGCGCAAGTAAAAGCTCATCGGTTAATGCAGGACGAAATGGTTCGGTGAATTTAGGTGTAAAAACAGTGCCTAAATTTTTAGATGGCTTAGTCGGAAGGGGCAAAGCCAATACCGAAATGTCTGGCGGCAATGACTTTAAAGGGGCTGGAGGCGCTAATGCAAAAAACACCTTTAATGGCACCATTACCGTCACCGTTCAAGATGTCATGATCAACGGCAATTTAAAGGTTATTGGTGAAAAGCAGATAGCAATTAATCAAGGCACCGAATTTATTCGCTTTTCTGGTATTGTTAATCCAAGAACCATTAACGGCAATAATACTGTTATCTCGACTCAAGTTGCTGATGCACGTATTGAATATGTTGGTAATGGGTATATCGATGAAGCACAAACGATGGGCTGGCTACAACGCCTATTTTTAAATCTGTCCCCTTTTTAATGAGTATCATTATGCTAAAAAAGTTGCGTATTTTTGTTTGTTTTATCTTTATGATGATATTAATCGTCCCAGCAAGCTATGCTGAACGCATTCGCGATTTAGTTACCATTCAAGGTGTAAGGGAAAACGCGCTAGTCGGTTACGGTATTGTTGTCGGGCTAGATGGTACTGGCGATCAAACATCACAGACCCCTTTTACTATTCAAAGTATCACTAACATGCTATCTCAATTAGGTATTACCGTACCATCGGGCAGCAATATGCAATTAAAAAATGTTGCAGCGGTCATGGTCACGGCAAAATTGCCGTCTTATTCACGAGTTGGACAACAAATTGATGTTGTAGTGTCTTCGCTCGGTAATGCCAAAAGTCTGCGTGGTGGCACATTAATCATGACACCACTAAAAGGCGCCGACAATCAAGTATACGCCATTGCCCAAGGCAACCTTTTTGTAGGGGGAATGGGGGCAAGTAGCAAAGGAAGCAGTGTCAGTGTTAACCAAACAGCAGGCGCAACTATACCTAATGGTGCAACGATTGAACGTGAATTAGCCACTCGTTTAGATGAGCAAGATACTATCCACCTGCATCTTAACCAATTCGACTTTACCCGAGCTCTCAAAATAACAGATGCAATTAACCGATTACAAAAAAATAGCGCAGTCGCCCTAGATGGCACCACAGTGTCTATAAAAATGCCCAAAGAAAGCCAAGCGCGCGTACAGTTTTTATCTAAAATACAAAATTTAGAAATAGGTAGCACACCTATTTCTGCCAAAGTAGTTATCAATACGCGAACAGGCGTTGTTGTCATGAATCAAAAAGTACAGCTTGATAACTGTTCGGTAGCCCATGGCAACTTATCTGTTGTAGTGAATAACAAACTCAACGTAAGCCAACCTAACACCCCACTTGCGGGTGGTGCAACTGTGGTAACACCTGAAACAGAAATCGGCATTGAGCAAAGTGGTGGTGCATTACACAATTTGGCGGAAGGAACAGACTTAAATCATGTCATTAATTCACTCAACTTATTAGGTGCAAACCCGACCGAATTAATGTCGATTCTTGAAGCACTGAAATCGGCAGGTTGTTTACACGCAACGCTTGAAACAATTTAAAGAATATGGCTTATGAATAATACAATTGGTCAATCAATTAACCGTTTTGCTTATGATTTATCTGGGCTAAACCAACTAAAACGCAGTGCAATAAATGGCTCATCAGAAAGTGTTAAACAAGTGGCTAAACAATTTGAATCACTGTTTATCAACATGATGATGCAATCTATGCGTAAAGCAGTGCCTGAAAGCGGCTTATTTAGCCAATCTGCCACACAGCTGTTTACTTCCATGTTTGATCAACAAATTGCCCAACAAGCTGCGGGAAAAGGATTTGGATTAGCCGACATTATTACCAAACAATTAACTCATAATACATCGCCATCGACAAAGGTGAATTTACAATCGAATGCAAGTAACACCCAGCAACATCTTCGTTTAGCGCAATCTTTATTTAGTGATAATGCATCGAACATCACCCCCCAAGCGTTGGGGCAAATGCTTTATCGTAGTCATAAAGAAACTCAAACTACCAAGCAAACTAGCTCTACGCATGAATTATCATTACAAACACCAATAAAAGGTGATAAGGAAGAACACATTGTTAAATTTGTAAAAGACTGGCTAGAGCCCGCCAAACAGGCGGCAAAAAATTCTGGCATTCCTTATGAAGTCATTATTGCACAAGCCGCATTAGAAACTGGCTGGGGGCAAAAACAGATCAAAACCGCAAATAACCAATCAAGCCATAACTATTTTGGTATCAAAGCAACCGCATCATGGAGTGGGGATTCTACACGGTTAATCACGCAAGAATTTTTGAATAATAAAATGATTAAAATCGAAGATGATTTTAGAGTCTATAATAGCAAACAACATGCACTGACTGACTATATCCATTTATTAACCCAAAGCCCTCGTTATCGTGCTGTCGTCAATGCGGCAGATGCCAGAACGGCAGCTAAAGCTCTACAAGCGGCACATTATGCCACTGATCCAAATTATGGCGACAAACTAATTCAAATCATCAGCCGCATTGAACAAATCGCCGAAACTAATCCGCCAACAAAGGTGATGGGCTTTAAGCAAATTGCGTTTAATTAACAGTAGTTTGCTAGGTTTAAAAATAACCAAATAAAAACTTGAATAAAATAAATGGTTTTTCTGACATTTTTTATTGAGGATTGAGTTTGGGGATAGTGGTTTTGGGCATTTTTGATTTAGCTATTCAAAATAGCTACAGCCAACCTATTCCATCCGCCAAAACAAAAAGGCATTATTTTTCATCAAAAATCGGTTAGAAAAGGTATTGATTTTATTAAAGTTTTTTATAAAAAACAAACATCCCCAAAATCCAAGATAACCCCACTCATCAAACCTTACAACAAAAAAGAGAAAAAAAGGAGGCATTACGCCTCCTTGAATGGAATGAATCGCTTTGACGATTTTGGGTAAAATCACATTACACAATCAAAATAACAACGCTTTATTTCATTTGAAACAGCGACATACTTTGCATTGTCATAAAGGTATATTGTGCCGCTTGTAAATTGGCTTGCAGTAACGCATATTCTGAAATAGCATCGTACCAATCGACATCTTCAAGCTGGCTTATTTGAGTTTGAAATTCAATATCTAGTGTTTCACCTAGTGCGGTTAACCGATCGATTTCGGCTAATACCGAACCGCCCTCAGCCCTTACGGTCGAGATATTGCTAAACGAATTATCGATGCCATTGCGAGCTTTTGATAATCCAGTTCTAAATTCTTCAACGCTTTTTTCATTATCATAATCTAAGTCTGTTTTTAACGCTTCAAGCGCATAATCAATGCTTGCAAAAATATTACTTTCTGCAGGTGAACCATCAGCATTTTTGACATTTGCCCCAGTCATAAAGACTTTTATACCAGTAAAGCTTGCTGCGACTTCTCTTGAGTCATCAATAAATACATTTACTGATGTTGTTCCGCCGATGTAATTCACTTCTCCAGATTCGCTTACCACAAAAGGTGGTGTGTCATTTTTTTGACCGGCAAAAATATAGTTGCCATTGGTATCTTTTGAGTTAGCTAATGCGAGCAGTTGATCTTTTAAGCCTTGTAATTTATTGGCAAGATCAAGTCTGTTTTCTTCATTTAACGTTTCATTGGCTGCATACACTAAAGTTTCTTGGATCGTTTGGATAACGGTATTCACTTCTGACAAGAGCGTATCTTGGCGACTTAGTGTCTTTTCGGTGCTTTCACGCGTAGCTTGATACTGTTGATTTTGTGCTTGGGCTTGTTTTAATATTAATGATTGTGATACGCCCATTGGATCATCAGAAGGCGTTAAAATCTTCTTGCCAGTGGCTAAATGTAAACCCGATTTTTGCCATTTGCTATTGGTGTTTAAAATACTTTGTAAATTTTTTTGATATAGCGAATTGGTGCTAAGGCGCATTTTTTATTCCTTTATCCTTTTATTATTTGGTTAAACCTAAAATGGTATCAAATAGTGTTGTGGCGGCATCAATCACTTTTGCATTGGCTTGGTAATACTGCATATAGACCTGCATTGAGATATATTCTTCTTCAATATTAACCCCAGATATTGATTGATTTTGTTCGTAAATTTGTTGGGTTATATTTTTTGTTGATTGTGCAGAAATTTTTGCTGTTTGGGTTTCACTGCCGATGTAACTAACTAACGTTGTGTAAGCACTTTTTAAGGTCGTTGTACCATTCACTAGTTTTTCATTTTGAATAGCTAATAATTTTGCTACATTACGGTTATCACCAGCACCGTTTTCATCATCATTAATACCTGTTGCCAGTTTATTCACATCTTTGACTAATAACTGTAATGATGAGGCAATATCAGCAACGGGTTTAATCATAAAAGAATCGCCTGCCATAGCATTACCATTTATCTCGATAGATAAGCCATCAAAAACCAATTTACCTTCTTCAATTTGAGGTGTGATTTGTTTGTGATCAGATAATCTTGTTACAACCCAATTGTTGCCATCGAATTCTATTTTATAATCCGAGGCTTTAACTTCGGTCACTGATGTAAACTCAATTTTAGCCGTGGCATTCCCTTGGTTTTTAGTGTTAGTTATACAACTTGGTTTGTTGTAATCAAATAGTTTTTCGCCCTGATTACCATGAATATCCACTCCTGACATATGCACTTCATTAAAACGTTCTGCTAAATTGAGAGCAATTAATCCCAGTTGATTACGTGATTCAGTTAGTGGGCCATCACGAAACGTTAATAGTCCATTTAATGAGCCTGATGTGATGTTCTGACTAGTCAGTTCTTGAGTAGCGCCAGAAGGGTGTGTATAAATAATGGTATTGAGTGCTGGATCATCTGCCGAAGGTTGTACGGTTAATACGTTAGCACATGAGCCTTGCACTAAATTTAAACCATTTTCTAACGACAAATTATATTGCCCATTTTGCTCTGTGACGGTAATACCAATGATCTCACTTAAGTCATTAACCAGTTGATCTCGTTGATCAAGTAATGCGTTGGGTTCATTGCCACCATCTACTGTCTGTAGTTTGGATATCTTTTGGTTGAGTTCGGCAATTTGCTGAATGTAAGCATTAACTTTGTCGACATTCGTGTTTAATTCGGTATTAATATTGGCGATTTGATTTTTTAAATTTGTTTCTGTTTTATTAAATTGACTTGTTAACGAGGTAAGATCACTAATCACCGTTTGCTTTGTTGAAGCATCGCCAGCATTTGAAGCTAACTTATTTAAGCTGGCAAAAAGGTTGTTAAGTTGTGATGAAACGCTGTTATCGTTTTCTGCCAGTAGGTTATCGACTTTTGATAATTCGTTATAATACGTTTTAATAGCGCCATTTTGCGATTGTGATTGACGCAGTTGCCCGACCACAAAATGGTTAAAGGCACGATTCACTGATGAGACAGTAACACCATTACCCACAAAACCAAAACTATGTTGAGTGCCATTGGCTTGGCTTAAAACTTGTTGCTGGCGATTGTAGCCTTTTGTATGAGCATTACTGATATTATTGCTAATTACATTAAGCATATTTTGTGCTGCATTCAATCCACTAATACCTGTATTCATTAATGAATTCGCCATAAAAATCCCCTCAATATCGTTTTAGTTAATAACATCAATTAAAAATAAGTTATTTTTTATATCGGCTTAAATTCTCAAAAATTTAATTATTTTTACGAGTATTTCGAAAAATTTTTAAATGATGCCATTTCTATTTTTAAAAATGGTCGTTATTCTGGTTTTAGCTGTTGTGATTGCCTTAAAAAATCGATACCAGTCATGTTATTTTCTTCTTCAATATACTGTTGTGCAGTTTTATTTAAAATTAAGATACTGATACGCCGGTTGGCATCTTTGCTGTAGTTAGGATTGTTTAAACTAACGGTATCGGCTAAGGCTATAATACGAATAATTTTGTTGGAATCTAACCCTCCGACAATGAGTTCCCTCCTTGAGGCGTTAGCTCTATCTGCCGATAATTCCCAGTTACTGTAGCCACGATCACCCGTTGTGTATTGGCGTTCATCGGTATGACCAGACAAAGTGATCTTATTAGGTAATGAATTTAAAATCGGCGCTAAAGCATGTAAAATTTCTTGCATATCGGGATCAATCGTTGTGCTGCCAACGTCAAACATAGGTTTATCGTCAGAGGCTAAAATTTGAATTCGTAATCCCATTTGAGTTAATTCAACAATCAAATTCGGTGCTAACTTTTTTAAACGAGGGTCGATTTCAAACATTTCAAAGATTTTTTTTGCTGTTTCGATTAGCTGTATTTTTTCAAGTTGTTGTTTTTCTAATTCATTGTGTAATGAGTTTGAAACACTGTTTTTTTCTTCACCTATTTGTTGGCTTACATCATCGCCACCACCGGGAATAGGACTTTCACTATCACTAATATTCTTGCCACCATTTTGACCAAGGATTAATGGTGTTCTAAAATATTCGGCAATACCTTTTAATTCTTGTGGTGTAGATGTCGAAATCAACCACATAACTAAAAATAAAGCCATCATCGCCGTCATAAAGTCGGCATAAGCAATTTTCCAAGAACCACCATGATGACCACCGCCATGCCCTGATTTTTTCTTAATAATTATTCTTACAGATTTATCTTTCATTACTGATTATTTTCATTTTTATTGAGATTTTTATCTTTAATTTCTTGGATATATTTTTCCAATTCAAAGAATGATGGTCTTTCATGAGAAAATAGTGTTTTTCGTCCAAATTCAATACAAATTTGCGGTGAATAATCATGCATACTGGCAATAAGTATCACTTTTGTACACTCTAGGATTTTGACCATATCAGCATTTCTTTGCTTTAATAAGGCGGCTAGTGGCGAAACAAATCCATAAGCAAGTAAGATCCCTAAAAAAGTTCCGACCATCGCATGGGCAATAAGCTCTCCAAGTTCACTTGCAGGCCTATCCGCTTGCGCAAGTGTATTTATAACGCCCATTACAGCTGCAACAATCCCAAACGCCGGTAAGCCATCACCAATTCCCGAAATAGCATCAACAGGCTTTTCAAGTTCATGGACGAATGTTTCAATTTCTTCACTCATTAGTGTTTCAATTTCAAATACATCCATATTGCCACTAATCATCAGTCGTAAGTAATCAGTAATAAAATCGCAGATTCTTGGATTAGCTAAAATTAATGGATACTGTTTAAACAATTCACTTTCCTGCGGATTATCAATATCTGCTTCAATAGATAACCCTCCACTTTGGCGGATCTTTGTCAAAATGCTATACATTAAATTGATCAGTGTTAGATACAGTTTTTTATTATATTTAGATGTTTTAAATAATTGCCCCAACGCTTTGAGTGTGGCTTTTATTGTTTTTTGTTCATTACTGACAATAAAAGCACCAATAGCAGCACCACCAATAATTAACAATTCAAGTGGTTGAAACAGCACGGCTAAATAACCGCCACTTAGTACATAACCCAGTAGTGCAGAGGCGATAACGACAATATACCCTATAATTATTAGCATTGACTTTCTTCTTTATCTATAAAATAACAGTTAAATTGATTTACTATTTTTAATATTTATTCAAGCAGTTATCTGGTGTGAAACTGATGAGTTTAAATGACTTTGTTTTGATAATACTTTCAGGCATTTTTCGTCATTTTCTTTTTTGGTTTTATTATTCTTATCTGCTCTTGACGGTGGTTGACATAAACTGCATGTAAACGTATTTTGTGGGTGATAAGCGTGCGTAATAAAAAGCCCACTACATACCGTACAACATGATTGTTGCATGATATTTTTTTCGACAAATTTAACTAAAATCCAAGCTCTGGTTAAGCCTAAAATAGGTTCATCTTTATGTGAAACTGGGCATTGTTCTAAATAAAGTTGATAGGCTTTTAAGATCGTTTGAATGCCTGACTTTAAACCATTTCTAACTAAAAAAGAGTAAGCATTATAGAAAATACTAGCATGAATATTCGGTTCCCATGTCATAAACCACGAGGTTGAAAAAGGTAATAAACCTTTAGGTGGTGGGCAACCTTGAATTTCTTTATAAAGTTTTATTAATTTATTTCGACTCAAATTAGTTTCACTTTCCAACATTTGGATTCTTCCACCAAGAGAAATTAATTTGATAGCAAGTTGGGTTTCTTGATATTTCTGAATAATACTTGTACCTGTCATGTTAGTTCCTTAGCTATTTATTGATTGAATCTAATAGCAAACTAGATAAAAGAATACCTGTATGCATCTGTTTTATATCTCTAACGCGGGATTCTTCTGTTAGTTTTTTCATCATTTCTGCATTTTCAAATCGTAGTTGAAAAATTAATTGATTTGTTTCTGATAAAACTAACATTTGAGAGGTACTTAAACCGCTAAGTATATCTGCCGTTTCTTCATCAATACCCAATCGATACATGGCCATAACTTTATCTTTTTCAATCATTTTCTGGCTCAACAGTAATGCTGACAGGTTTAAATGATGTATACACTTAAGAACATCGTCGTCTAATATATTGCCCAATTTAGTCACCAATTTATATTTGCTGGTTTTCGCATAAAAAAACGAAAAACAGGTAAAATTAAAAAAGAAATTATTTTTTTTCGCTTAAAATTACATTTTTAAATTGAAAAGGTCAATAAAAAAATCATTTCAATTTATTTTCGATTGATTACACTTTATTTAATTTCTTTTTTTATTGTTTCTAAAAAGTAACCTTACTTTGTATTCTTTTTATTGCTTGGCTATGCAATTGGCTCACTCTTGATTCGCTAATATTCATTACATTACCAATCTCTTTTAAATTTAGATCTTCTTGGTAATAAAGTGATAAAACAAGTTTTTCTTTTTCTGGTAAGTTTTCAATTTGGTGGATAACGGTATTACGAATTTCCTCATCTATTATGGTCAAAAAAGGATTATTATCTTCTTCATATTCAATAATGGAATCAATGTTATCACCCAATTTCTTATGAATTTCATCGTATGAACATATTTGGCTAGTATTTGAATCTAATAAAATTTTGTGGTATTCACTAATAGGCAATTGTAAATATTGGGCAATTTGCTCATCGTTAGGTGGTGTACCTAACTTTTGTTCTAATTCATTCATTGCAGTTGTGACATCTTTTATTTTTTTACGCGTTTGCCTTGGCAACCAATCACGGCTACGTAGTTCATCGAGCATGGCGCCTTTAATTCTTGGTACGGCAAAGGTGGAAAACGTATTACCTTGAGAGATGTCATAACGTTTTATTGAGTCTAATAAACCGATATAGCCAACTTGTAATAAATCATCAAGTTCAACCGTTGCAGGTAAACGAACCGCTAATTTTAATGCTTCATTGCGAACCAAATGAATATATTGTTTCCAATCGATTTGGTTTATTACACCCTGTGAGTTATACAAGCTATTATCCATTTTTTGAACCAATGCTATAAAAATGCTTCACAGTATTATGACGATAGTTGGTAAATTTAATGGGCAGAATAACGGGATAAAAAATAGTTAATTATCATTATTAGCCATAACGGCATTATAAAAATACCGTTATAGCTATATGACAAAGGTAGAATGATCAAAAATAGATAATCAGAATTATTGTAATAAAGAAAGTACTGATTGTGGTACTTGGTTAGCTTGTGCTAATACAGATGTACCTGCTTGTTGTAAAATTTGACCACGAGTCATGTTTGATACTTCTGTTGCATAATCCGCATCTTCAATACGGCTACGAGCAGAACTTAGGTTATTTACAGTATTGTTAATGTTGGTTACTGTTGATTCGAAACGGTTTTGCACCGCACCAAGTTGTCCTCGTAATGCATCAATTTTTGATAATGCAGCATCAATTGTTTTTAATGGATCTTCTGTTGGTGAACTTGATACATTAAATGCATTTAAACCAAGTTCAGTGCTATCAATTTTTTTCAAATTGATTTCAATGGTTTCGCCGTCGTTTGCGCCTACTTGAATTTTAAGGGTTTTGTCTTCAGATAATACTTTAGAACCATTGAAATCAGTTTGTTTAGAAACACGATCGATTTCATCTAAACGTTGATCGATTTCGTTTTGAATTGATACTAGATCGCTTTCAGAGTTAGTACCATTTGCTGCTTGAACGGTTAATTCACGAATACGTTGTACGTTGTTGTTGATTTCGTTTAATGCACCTTCTGTTGTTTGTGCAAGTGAAATACCATCATTTGCATTACGAGCAGCTTGCGTTAACCCTTTGATGTTTGATGAAAAACGGTTAGCGATTGCTTGACCTGCTGCATCGTCTTTTGCGCTGTTAATACGCATACCTGATGAAAGGCGCTCGATAGATGTGCTAAGAACGCTTTGAGAATTGTTAAGGTTGTTTTTTGCCATTAAAGACATTGTATTAGTATTAATTACTTGTGCCATTTTTATCTCCGATAATATAAACATTAAAATCAACTAGATATTGAAATTTGTTTCAACATTTTTGCTGATGAATAACTTATCGGTAGAAAAATTAGGAACTTTAATATTTTTAATGATTATCTTTTAAAAAATAAAGCCATTCAGTAAAAATAAAACAATTATATTCAAATAAATCATTTTATTATGAATTTTATTAATTAATTTTTTAATAATTGTTTTTGCGCAAAAAATAGTAACTTTATTGCTTATTAAATAAATATTGAAATGATAACTAAACTTTTAGCAAGGTTGGCCGATATACAAACTATTAAATAATTTGTTATAGGTAGACTAAATTATGGCAATGAGTGCATTAGGAATAGGTTCGGGAATCGATCTTGGTGAAATTTTAAAGCAATTAGAAGCGGCTGAAAAAACACGCTTAACACCAATTACCACACAACAAAAAGCGATTAATGCAAAAATTAGTGGTTTTGGTAAATTAAAAAGTGCATTGACAACATTTAATACAGCAACGGCAAAACTTCAAAAAAAAGAGTTATTTCAAAGTCGTATAGCGACAGGTAATAATGATTATTTTTCAGTAAAGACAAATAGCAAAGCGGTTTTAGGCGATTATGCTGTGACGGTTGATCAATTGGCGACATCGCATAGTGTTGCAACATCGGTAATCAACGACAAAAATGCGCTATTAGGTAATGATAATGAAACACGAACCATCACTATTGAACAGGCGAATGGTGACAAACTTAATGTAACGTTATCTAAAGATGAAACATCGTTAGAAGCAATAGCTAACGCCATAAATAATGCCGAAGTGATTAATGAGGATGGCAAAAAAATCCCTTCAACAATGAATGCTGCAGTTGTTCGTTCTGGATCAGATAATTACCAATTAGTGATTACCTCGAAAGAAACGGGTGAAAAGCAAACCATTACGTCAATTTCGTCAGACGATGATAAGTTAAATAATATCATTGGATTTGATATTAATCAGCCTAGTAGTGGTATGACCGAAGTTGCAAAAGCGCAAGATGCTAAATTGACGTTTAATGGTATTGCCATCACAAGTAGTTCTAATACCGTCAAAGAGGTTGTTGCCGGTGTTGATATAACATTAAAAGCAACCACAACAACTAGCCAAAACCTTACCATAAGTGCAGATAACGAAAAGGCAGAAGAGGCCATTAAAGAATGGGTTGAAGCCTTTAATCAACTGCAAACAACCATGTCAACGCTAACCAAATTCACCGCAGGAGAGACTAACTCTAACGAATTAAACAGTAGTAATGGCCCTTTGATTGGTGATTCAACGCTACGTAATATTGACCAGAGTATTCGTTCAATCTTTGCCAAAGGACAAGCGGGCGAGTTTTCAGTATTGTCGCAAATTGGTATTACCATGGATAAAAGTGGTCAGCTAACAGTCAAAGAAAATGAACTAAAAAAGGCACTTAATGAAAACAGTGACGCTGTTGCAACATTATTTATTGGTGATGGTAAAACGACGGGGATAGCTAATGAGGTTTTTACAAAAGTGAGTGGATTTATTGATAGCGATGGCATGATTGATTCGGCAACCAATGGCTTAAATTCTACGTTAAAGTCATTAGATAAACGTCATGAACAAGTAAGTAGCTCTATTGAGCAAACTGTTGAACGTTATCGAGTTCAATTTACTAAATTAGATATCTTAATTAACTCATTAGATAGTATGAGTAATTATTTAACAACACAATTTGACATGATGGCAAACTTAAAAAAATAGAGGGGAATAATGTATCAGTTAGGTTCTAAAGCCTATGAGCAAGTAAATTTAGAAACACGTGTTAGCCAAGCTTCGCCCCATCAATTGATTGTATTATTATTTGATGGTGCATTACAGGCAATTCGCTTAGCGAGCTTATATCTTCAAAAAGGTAATATTGCTGGTAAAGGAACAGCAATTTCTAAAGCAATTAACATTGTTGATAATGGTCTTAAAGGCTGTTTAGATTTAGAAAAAGGGGGGGAAATCGCAGAAAATTTAGATCGTCTGTATCACTATATTAGTCAACAGTTAGTTTTAGCCAATTTACATAACGATAAAGAAAAACTGCAATCTTGTTACGATTTGTTAAACAATATTGCCGAATCTTGGCGAGAAATTGCAAAATAAAAAAGGGTGATTATGAAAGGAAGTAAATTATTAGAACAATACGAACAATTTAATTATGTTGTTGAACAAATGTTGATAAATGCCCAGAATGAAAACTGGGATTTATTGTTGAGTTGGCAGGCGAAATACCTTCAATTATCGAAAGGTATTATGTTGGTTGATGATTTTTCGAAAATTGAAAACATGCCATTGCAACATCAAGACATTATTCGAATGTATATCAAAAATATACTTAGCTATCAGCAGCAATTAACTCAATTAATGATTACTCGTCATTCTCAGCTTAGAGAGTTGATTGGTAAGCATGCCGATTATCAAACTAAAATCGGTAGCTATCAAAAAATTGCCTGTTTAATGTAAGTTTGTGGATGCTTTGCTTGAATTTTATTCTTCGATAAAAATCAAGCAAGCACCTCATTAAACCGCCTTGACCAATATTTTGATTTAAAATAATTAATTCTTTGTTCTTTGCGTGTTTGTCTTATTCTTTTCGTAAAAAAAGGCAACAGTATAATTGGCAATCTTTGATTGTGATGATCTCACTAATTCTTTTGTGGATAAAAATGAGCAGCAATAACAATCCCTCCTTTTATAATAAATTACTTCTGTTATAGAAAATCGATTAAGTGATGTTAGAACAATGAATTGTCCTAATATTGGGGAATTGAGATGCTGTTCATTTAAGGAAGTATTGGCTTTTTTAGTATTACCATTTTTAAATTTTGGTTTATTTCCTTAGTGAATTTTATCCAATGTGGTACAGAAAAACAGTTATGACATACAATGTGCTTGTACTGGTGCTTCGTATCTTTCGCAATAAGCTGCTCCCTTGGCATAAAGAACAATGTAATGATTGGTTCCCGCATATTCGCAGACTAAATACGGCTTTATTTGTGGGGTAAGTTCCCATATTACTTTTTCTTTTTTAAATTCGGGTACTAAATCTACTTTATTACAGATTGGACCATCAAATAGTTTGGCATTATCAAGCTGGTAAACGTGGTGTCCATCAGAAAAAGTTGCAGGGCAACTCACAACAGGGGATTGAGCATGGCAATTGATTGATACTATGCTAAGTAATAGGCTAGTTAATAATATTGTTTTTTTGAATGTTATCACTTTGAATCCTTTATGTATTTCATTGATTGTTTTTTTATTAAATGATGGCATTATGTCGTTATTTTTTTAAATAGTATAGTAAAAATGGTAAAGTTTTTTGAGCCATCAGTTGATAACGAAAATAATATATTTAGCAGTACAACAAGCATCAACAATATGAGCGATGCTTATTTTAAAATTGAATGGTGTGGTGAGTTGATTATCGCATTTAGACTAAAATTAATGGTTATTTGTAAAAGTAAAATGCAAAATTTAGGATATGGCAATTATATTCGATATCATTAATTAGACATTCATATTCATAATTTCTTGATAAGCAGCAACCAGTTTATTGCGCACTTGAATACCAAACTGTAATGAAACCGATGATTTTTGCATATTAACCATAACCTCGTTCAATGAAATATTCGCCTCTCCCATTTCAAAAGCTTTGGCTTCATTATTTGCCTGTATTTGTAGTTGACTGATGTTATCTAAAGCGGTTTTTAATTCTGCAACAAAGTTTTTATCTGCAAAATGCGTTTTTGAAGATATTGACGTTGATTCATTTAAATTAGTGAATTCAATTGGATTGAATGTGTTGATTGTATTCATTTTGATAACTGCTTTTTAGCTCTTTTGTTACTGTATGGCTAAATTTAACATATAAATAAAAAACCAAAGGGTTTAAGTAAGGGAAAAACTGCACGCTTTTCTCGCCATTGAATTTTTCAAATACATGGATAATAACCACCGAGTTAATCTAAATAGTTTAGAATTAGGATGTCTATGACTAGTCAAACAGTCAATAACAAAGGTGAATCAATATTCAGTAAGTTACCCTTTGCAAATCAGTTAAAACAAAACACAAAAATGGCATTGTTAATTGCTGGTGTCATTATGATAGCGATGATTAGTTTTATCTATTTATGGGCTAAAGATGAATCATATAGTGTTTTATTCAGTAATTTAAGTGATAAAGATGGTGGCGAAATTATTAGTCAGCTTGATAAGATGAATATTCCTTATCAATTTTCTGCTTCTGGCTCAGCTATCTTAATTCCGCAAGACAAAGTTTACGACACACGTTTACGGATTGCACAACAGGGATTACCTAAAGGCGGATCAGTTGGTTTTGAATTACTCGATAAAGAAAGCTTTGGTATGAGCCAATTCAATGAACAAATCAATTATCAGCGAGCATTAGAAGGCGAATTATCCCGAACAATATCTATTATCAGTAGTATTGATGATGCGAGAGTGCACTTAGCAATGCCTAAACCGTCGTTATTTGTTCGCGAGCGAAAATTTCCCTCAGCTTCGGTCGCATTAACATTACTACCAGGACGAACTTTATCACAAGGCCAAATCGATGCCATTATTCACTTAATTTCAAGTAGTGTGCCAGAATTACAAGCAGATAAAGTAACCATTATTGATCAGCATGGTCATCTGTTAACAGGGGAAGGCTATCGTGATAGGAATACAAATGTCGCCCAACTTGAATTTAGTGAGCGGATTGAAAACAGTATTCGTCAGCGAGTAGAAAAAATTATCACACCTATTTTAGGTAAAAATAATGTTAAAGTGCAAGTCAATGCCGATGTGGACTTTAGCCGACAAGAATCGACATCAGAAACTTATGACCCTAATAGCGATATTGCGAATCAAACAATTCGCAGTAAGCAACAAATGGAAAACCATCAATCAACTAAAAGCTACGGTATTGGCGGAGTGCCTGGTGCACTATCTAATCAACCTGTACCAACATCTAGCGCACCGATTGATGAAAACGAAACAAAAACTGCATCGACTGAAAAGGCAGATAAACAACAGCCTTACAATTTACAATCAAATAATACTGTGAACTTTGAAGTAAATCGACAAGTTATACACAGTCAAATACCTGAAGGACGAATTAAACGCTTATCTGTCGCTGTTTTAGTGAATTATAAATTTGTCACAATCGAGCCAGATAATGCAGAAGCTGCATCTGACGATAGCCAACCACCAGCTAGTACTGAGCAGTGGGTAAAGCTAGATAATGATGAACTGAAAAATATTGAACTTTTAGCCCGCCAAGCGATGGGGTTTTCAGATTTACGCGGTGATTCACTCACTGTCGCTAACTTAAAATTCACCGATCAAGAATTGGACGAAAGCAACGGCTTAGCGTTTTGGAAAACTCATGAGTTTTATGAAGGAGTTAAAACTGCTGGTAAGTACTTGATTTACATTTTAGTTATCTGGTTCTTGTGGCGCAAAGTGTTCCATTCACTGTGGATAAAAGTACAACGGCAGTACCACATTTTTAGTGATAAAACCACTAATGCATCAACTAACGTTGAAGAAAAATTAGATTATAAAGCGCACAGCAAGCAGCAACAAAAAATATTTGAAGATAACATGCAGCAACAGCAATACATCCGCAAAATTGTCGAAAAAGATCCTCGTGTTATGGCATTGATAATTCGTGGTTGGATGAGTAAGGAGGACACAGAAAAATGAATTTAAGTGAATCTCAAAAAGCCGCCACAGTATTAATGGTATTAGGCGAAGAGCTTGCTGCAAAAGTGATGCAGTATTTAAGTTCGAAAGAAGTGCAACAAATCAGTAGTGCAATGATGTCGTTGCCCCAATTGTCTCAAGAACAGTTAAAAAATATACTTAATGAGTGCCAAGGCACGCTTGATGATTGTGCTGCCTTAAATACCGATACCGATGGATATTTACGTTCAATACTTGAAAAATCCATTGGTAGCGAAAAAACCGAACGCTTACTTGATGATCTATTAAATACTGATCGCGAAGAGGCAACCGATGGTCTTGAAATGCTAAACTTTGTTGATGCAGCACGAGCGGTTGATCTTGTTAAAAAAGAGCACCCACAAATTATTGCAACGATATTGGTGCATTTAAACCGTGATCTAGCGGCCGAAATTCTCAACCTATTTGATGATGAATTACGTAATGACGTTATGTTGCGGATTGCCACTTTTGGTGGTGTTGAACCATCGGCACTTAAAGTCTTGTCGGCGTCATTATCAACGTTATTACATGGTCAAAATATCAAATTGAATAATATGGGTGGAATCCGCACAGCGGCTGAAATTATTAACTTAATGAAATCGCAACAAGAAGAGTTGGTTATCAGTGCATTACGTGATTATGATGGCGAACTTGCACAGAAAATTATTGATGAAATGTTCTTGTTTGAAAATCTTGTTGAAGTTGATGATAGAAGTATCCAACGTCTACTTAAAGAAGTCGATAATGAAGTATTAATCATTGCATTAAAAGGCGCATCGACGGCCTTACGTGACAAACTATTAAGTAACATGTCCCAACGCGCCGCGTCGATTTTACGCGAAGATCTTGAAAACAGACCACCAGTACGCTTATCACAAGTTGAAACTGAGCAGAAGAAAATTTTGGTTATTGCGCGTCGATTAGCCGAAAGTGGCGAAATGATCTTAACTAGTGGTGATGATGAATACGTATAACCAACCTGACAGATTAAACTGGAAACCGCTAGACTTTCGTGACTTGGCTGCAAGTACGCTAGCAAACCAGAGCGAAAGTAACGAAATAGTACAGGCCGAGGTTAACGAATCACAGCCTGATCTTGAACCTGAGTTGGATTCACAACCAGAACTAAATACCGTAAGCTCAGAGCTTGCTCAAACTCAACAAACATTGGAACAACTAAAGCAAGAAGTTGAAGCACAAGCCTATCAGGAGGGGTTTAATTTAGGTCGTGAAGCAGGTTTTGAGGAAGGCAAACGAGCGGGCTATGAACAAGGGTATCTTCTTGGGCAACAAGAAGGGCGAAAGCAAATTGAACAACAACTTAATGATGAAAAATGCAAAACTGTTCATGCTATCACCAATTTAATCAGTAATTTTCAGCAATCAATTAACGATATTGATGAGTTAATCGTACCTAAATTATTTGATTTAGCGTTAATTGCTGCACAAAAAACAGTAGGCAGTATTGCTAAAGTAAAACAAAAACAGTTAATTCATACGATACAAACATTAGTTGAACAGTGTTCAATTTTGTCCGAACCTATGTCGTTACACCTTAACCCAACCGATTTACAATGGTTAGAACCCATGCTAAATGAAGAAAACCAACAATATCGCTGGCAACTTATTGCTGACCCCAATATTGAAATAGGGGGGTGCAAAATTTTGACTAATACCAATGAAATTGATGCTAGTGTCAATAACCATTGGCAAATTATGTCTGGCTGTTTACAAAGGGATAATCATTAACGTGAAATACTCCTCTTCGTGGTCGGATAAAATTAACCAAGCAACACAGAAGCTTGAGTCCTTATCTTTAATTCGCCAATATGGACGTTTAGTCAAAGCATCTGGATTAGTTCTTGAAGCGATAGGATTAAAATTACCATTAGGATCTAATTGCTTGGTAGAACGGCAAACAGAGGGGCGAATTGAACCGGTTGAATGTGAAGTAGTTGGTTTTAACGACCAAACGCTTTATTTAATGCCCTTTGAATCAACGGACGGCATTTTATTAGGTGCACGAGTTTACACCGAACAATATGATCTAACACACTTTAGCCATAAAGTATTGCCGGTAGGCATAGGGTTATTAGGGCGAGTGGTTGATGCCATGGGTAAACCGCTAGATGGCAAACCACTACCAGAACATATTGAACATGCAGGGTTAGCCAGCAAATCACTTAATCCATTGCAACGCACACCGATTCACCAAGTATTAGATGTTGGTGTAAGAGCGATAAATGCTTTGTTAACCATAGGGCAAGGGCAACGGATGGGGTTATTTGCCGGATCGGGCGTGGGTAAAAGTGTTTTACTTGGTATGATGGCGCGTTACACACAGGCAGACATTATCGTCGTTGGCTTGATTGGTGAACGGGGGCGAGAAGTGAAAGACTTTATCGAAAATATTTTAGGCGAAGAAGGCTTAGCCCGAGCTGTTGTTGTTGCTGCTCCTGCCGATGTATCTCCTTTATTGCGCTTACAAGGCGCAGCCTATGCTACTAGAATTGCCGAAAGCTTTCGTGATCAAGGTTTTAACGTTTTATTGATTATGGACTCATTAACACGTTATGCAATGGCACAGCGAGAAATCGCCTTAGCAATCGGCGAGCCTCCAGCAACTAAAGGTTATCCACCCTCAGTATTTGCAAAATTGCCTGCGCTCGTTGAAAGAGCCGGCAATGATGATAGCGGCAAAGGCGCTATTACTGCCTTTTACACTGTATTGACTGAAGGTGACGATCAACAAGATCCGATTGCCGATTCTGCTCGCGCCATTTTAGATGGGCATATTGTATTATCACGAGCGCTTGCTGAGTCAGGGCACTATCCTGCCATTGATATTGAAGCCTCAATTAGTCGAGTAATGACTGAACTTACTGCACCAGAAGACGAAAAAAAATCGCGATTATTTAAACAACTGTTTTCAAGCTTTCAACGAAACCGCGATTTAATCAATGTTGGTGCTTATGTAGCAGGTACTGATCCATTATTGGATAAAGCGATAACTCTATACCCCACTATGCAAAAATTTTTACAACAAGGTATTGACGAACACTGCAGTTACCAAGATGCCTATCAACAATTAGCGGCCATTGTTGAACCGCAATTAGCTCGTTAGGAACACTGCGTAATGAATAAAAATTCATCAAAAATTGCTTTTACCACATTAAAAAAACTGGCACAAAAGTCGGTCGACGATTACTTAATAAAGCTCAAAAAAGCGAATGAAAATCAGCAAAATGCACAATCACAACTTAATGTCTTAACTAATTATTATGCTGAATATCAACAAAAATTAAACTCAGCCTTATCTGAAGGTATAAAAGGCAGTGAGTTAAACAATTTTACATTGTTTATTGCTTCTATTGAGCAAGGCATTGAGCAACAAAAAAAGTTGTTGTTATCGTTAGATATCAAACAGAAGCAAATTATAAAAAATCTTAATCAATCACAAAAGAGCTTAAACACTTATAGCACTTTATTAAATAAACAGCATAACCAGTATTTACGTCAACAAAATCGTTTACAACAAAAACTGACAGATGAATTTGCGCAGCTACAATTAGCAAGGAGAATATTAAATGAATATTAATCTGATTAATGATTTGAACCTGACCTCTTCACGTCAGTCAGAACTTGTTGAAACAGATGTGATGGCTAACGACAATGATGGCTTTCAACAATTATTGCGACTCAATGAAAACAAAACAGAGCAAGGCAAACAAACTCTCAATACCAAACTAGATGGAACGGATAATGCGCACGAAGAAAATGGTAACGATGTCGATATAGTTATCACAGCTATTCACCCTTTTAATATAGCAACGCCAGAACAAACAAATTTAGCTTTGATTGGTAGTGCACAACATAGTGATACATCAATCGAACAAAACTCATTGTTAACGGCCAATTTACATAGCGATTTATTGGATAATTTATTAACAGAAAAACCAATCAATGAGCAGGCAACCCAGTTACTTTCTTCTATTTATGACAGCGAAAACTTAATTAATAACGTAACCTCGCAAAACGACGTTATATCATTAACAAATAAAAAAGAGGCAAAATCTGGACTTGCTCATCAACAAGTATCAACAATTGACGATGACATTAATTTTAATGCAAATCCAACAAGCCATAAGCAATATGCTAATAATATGATGCACAAAATGGCGACTTTTCAAAGTCAATTTATCACCACTAATCGTAATAAAGATGCCATCATGAACACAAATCAAGACTCATTTTTGACAAATAATACCAATAATGGGCAAAGCTTGTTATTATCGCCAACGCATGCGAGTACAACATTAGCTACAACGTCAATACACTTACCAACGCAAGTAAATATCACACAATGGCAAACATCATTAGCTGAACAAATTATTATGTTTAACCGCCAAAGTATTCAAACTGCCGAAATAAAATTACATCCACAAGAATTAGGTGCATTGCACATTAAACTTGAAATGAATGATGATAAAATGAACCTTCACATGATGGCAGCTCATCATGTTGTTAAAGGGATGTTAGAATCAGCATTACCTTTTTTAAAGGTATCATTAGAAGATCAAGGCATCACACTAGAACAAGCTAATATTGGTGATTTTTCAATGATGAACGATTCGCCGCAATCAGCCATGCATCAACAATCCCAAAATAACCAATCACAGAAGGTGATATCGCTTGATGCAACCGATGAGCATATGGAACCAATCTTATTAGAACATCGCTCACTTAGATCAGGGCTTAGTGTTCTTGCTTAACGATTAAAATCGTTATTTATTGGTCAATTTTTTAATCTAAATAAAGTAAAGCGCTTAAATAGGTGATGTTTTATTGCCTATTCTTCAAATCGATTTTAAAAATATGATTTATCATTCATGCCACTATAGCAACTAAATGGATTATAGATCCTTTAAAATATTATAGAGACAAGAATAAATATGCCAACAACAAAAAAAAAATCAAGTATTGTAAATTTAGTTCTTATTCTTATTACGCTATTGGCGATAGGTGCCGCAGCTTATTTATGGTTTCAAAATAGTTTACAAAACACAGTTAAAGAGCCTGAAGAGCCCGAAGTTACCTCCCCCGTATTTATAACATTAAAACCATTTACTATTTCATTACCCGCTTCGGAAGAAAATATAGACATCAACAAAACCCTTTATATTGGTGTCGTTTTGCGGGTAGCGAATGAAAATCAAAAAACAGTGCTATTAGATTATTTACCTGAAGTAAGAAATAACGTTCTGCTTGTAACTTCAAAACAGTACGTTAATACCCTGAAGCAAGAAGTAGGTAAAATTGATTTACAAGAACAGATAAAAAACACCTTATCGCGACAATATAATGCAAAGAATTTTGTAGAGATTGATGAAGTGTTATTTACTGATTTTATTATACGGTGATTAACATGTCTGATAAGCATGAATCAGTAGCAAGTGTTGATAAGCACGACAATAAGGAACAAATCTTAGATTATTCATCAACAACAAAAGAAAATTCTGAAAAGAATTCAAATTTTGATTCTTCATTTAATGTACCTACATTGGAAAAATCTCCCGATGTAAAACCTTATGATCTATCTGTCAAACATCGCTTTATCCCTGAGCGTTTAACCGCGTTAGAAATCATTAATGAACGTTTTGCTCGGCAATTTCGAATTGGTTTATTTAACCGATTACGCCGCAATACTGATGTAATTGCTTCACCCATTGAGCCGCTTACGTTTAAAGAGTTTTCAGAACTGTCATCGGCAACTCATTTAAATCTGGTGCACCTTAACCCATTAAGAGGCACAAGCTTGTTCTCATTTTCGCCAGAATTGGTTTTTATTATTGTGGATTCTTTATTTGGTGGTGACGGACATTCAACTCAAATCGAAACAGAAGGGCGTGAATTTACCCACACCGAGCAACAAATTATTAAAAAAGTTTTAGAATTAGCATTAGTCATTTACCAAAAATCATGGGTGGATGTCTACGCGATTGAAACCGAATATGTTCGATCTGAAATACAAAGTAAATTTACCAATATCACTAATTCACCTGATGATATTGTCTTAACAAGTAACTTTAAAGTCGAAGTCGGTAATAGCAAAGCAACCTTCTGTGTTTGCATTCCTTATTCTATGGTTGAACCCATCAAAGAGCTTCTTATCAAGCCGCCGATTGAGCAACAAACTTATCAAGATGATAAAGTTTGGATGAGCTCACTAACTAGCGGAATCAAGCAATCAGAGGTCGAATTAGTGGCTAATTTTGCCACTATTCACACAACTGTAGCTAAATTATTAGCCCTAAAAACCAATGATGTCTTAATGATCGAAAAACCCACAAATCTTGATGTTACTGTAGGTGGAGTGCCGATAGTAACAGGACATTATGGTAAAACGAACAAACAATATGCAATTCAAGTCGAACAGGTCATTAATCCTGTATTAGAGCAATTGAATGAAGGAGTTTTTAATGACTGATATCAAACAAAATAGTGACGACAAACAATCCACTAACCTAACTAGCGACGAGCTTATTGCCCAAGACGCTATTTTTGAAACGCTATCACCACAACAAATCGAAGATAAAAAAAACGATATCAACCTGATTCTTGATATCCCCGTAAATTTGAGCGTTGAACTAGGCCGAACAAAAATGGCCATTAAGGATTTATTAAATTTAACGCAAGGATCGGTTATTGCCTTAGATGGTCAGGTTGGCGAGCCATTAGATATATTAATTAATGGCTACTTAATTGCTCAGGGCGAAATTGTGGTTGTTGGTGATAATTATGGTGTACGCATTACCGACATTATTACTCCAGCAGAACGTGTAAGAAGATTGAGTCGCTAATGGCAATCGAACACCCCCATTTAGCTCAACCTGTGGTTGGTGCAACCAACACCAACACTTTATCGTCTCCTTCTTCTGAATTGAATATTTATACTGAAGTGGGAACATCCATGGGACTAATGCTCATTGTTGTCATCGGTTTTATATTATTGCTAGCTTGGTTAGCTAAACGAATGGGTTGGAAAAAAAAGACCCATCAATGGATCGATGTCAAAGCCACATACAACATTACGCCAAAAGAACGCATTATAGTGGTTCACGTTGATAATCAGCTATTAGTGGTTGGGGTGACGCCACAACAAATGACATTACTTCACACCATTGATGAACAGCGCACTCAAACGCTATTTTCGCAAAGTGAGGTAAGTAAAAAATTGCCGTCAAGTAACACATTTCAACAGATACTACAATCTGCGCTAAAAACCAAAAAGGAGTAACACCAAGTGCGGTCAAATTTAATGATTGTGCTAAGCTTATTGTTGTTTAGCTTACCAAGTTATGCTCAAACACCGATATTACCAGACATAGCACAACCGCTCAGTAGTGGACAAGCTTGGTCATTACCAGTTGAAACACTTGTCTTTTTAACCTTACTTACTTTTATCCCTGCTATATTACTCTTGATGACCAGCTTTACGCGCATCATTATAGTATTAGGACTGCTACGCAACGCGCTTGGCACACAATCGGCGCCGCCTAATCAAGTCATTTTAGGGATAGCGCTTTTTATGACCTTTTTTATTATGTCGCCCGTTATTGACAACATTTATCAAGATGCGTATATCCCCTATTCACAAAACCAAATCACCATGCAAGAAGGTTTAAGCAAAGCAAGCAAGCCATTACAACAATTTATGCTCACCCAAACGCGAGAAAACGACTTAGCACTATTTATTAACATGTCCCACACCAATGACATCCAAACGCGTGACGACATTCCCTTAAAAGTTCTTGTTCCGGCTTTTGTTGTCAGTGAATTAAAAACAGCATTTCAAATTGGCTTTACCATTTTTATTCCCTTTTTAGTGATCGACCTTGTGGTTGCCAGCACACTTATGGCATTAGGTATGATGATGGTACCACCAGCAACCGTATCTCTACCGTTTAAATTAATGCTATTTGTATTGGCCGATGGATGGCATCTATTGCTCGGATCGCTAGCGCAAAGCTTTTTTAGTTGAGTCATATCATGTCGCCAGAATACATAAGTACCTTAGCAATACAAGCCATAAAAGTTGCCGCTTCGCTAGCAGGGCCAATACTGCTAGCAGCGTTAGTTACTGGGCTCATTATTAGCTTATTACAAGCAGCAACACAAATAAACGAAATGACATTATCGTTTATACCCAAAATCATCGCAGTAATTGTCGTGTTAATCCTATGGGGGCCAACAATGCTATCGACCATGATTGACTATCTCCAAATTGTCATTACCGATATACCTAACTTAACGCGTTAAAGATAATGGATTTTGACATTAACGTTTTACTTAATATTGACTTCTTTTCTTTTATTCGGGATGGGTTTTTCCCCTTTGTTCGTATTTTAGCGCTCATCATGACCGCTCCCCTCTTGGGCGAAAAAGAAATCCCCAACCGTGTCAAAATTGGTCTAGCATTACTAATTACCATTTTATTGCCATCTTCCCCTCTTGATGACAACATCAAAATCTACTCCTTAATGGGAATTGTGATCATCGCTCAACAAATTATGATCGGCGCAGTGATTGGGTTTACCATGCAGTTGGCATTTATGGCGATGCGGTTTGCAGGTGAATTAATTGGAATGCAAATGGGGCTGGGGATGGCGACCTTTTTTGACCCCATCGGTGGGCCATCGACATCGGTATTATCGCGCCTAATAAACGTTATTGCATTATTGACGTTTTTGCATTTTGATGGCCATTTATGGTTGTTATATGGCATATCAAACAGCTTCGAAATTATTCCCATAGGGCTAATGTCATTACAGGCAAATGGCTATTTGGTAGTGCTTGAGGTTAGCAAACTACTATTTATCAATGGCATCATGCTAGCCTTGCCGTTAATGACCTTGTTGTTAATTGTCAATATATCACTAGGGCTACTTAACCGAATGACACCACAGCTATCAATATTTGTTGTCGGCTATCCAGCAACCTTATTATTAGGGTTGCTTATGCTTACTTACTTAATGACAACTCTACCGGCATTTGCCGAGTTTGTTTTTGAACAAATGTTTGAAAGGATTTCGAGCGTGCTGTGGTATTTGAAGGGATGATGTTGATAACGTATTGAATTAAAAGAAAAAGCTAAAAATAAAAACTTCAATAAAATCAATACCTTTCCTGACCGTTTTTTATTGGTAATAAATCATATTAAGTTGTTATGTCTAAAAATACTTATATCAATGCCGATAAATCCACATTGATACAGTATTTAGCTTGTTGTTTTTATTAAGCCTTTTTAACAAAGCAGGCTTTTAGCATAATTTTCATGCCGTCAACTTTACAATCGATTTCGTGATCGCCTTCGACTAAACGGATACCTTTAGCTTTGGCGCCTTTTTTTAGGACAGTTGATGAGCCTTTTAATTTAAGATCTTTGATCAAAATAATATCATCACCATCAGTCAGTAAATTACCGTTACTGTCTTTAACTTGCAATCCATCGTCAGAAGCCGCAACTTCGTTTGGATCCCACTCGTGTGCGCATTCAGGGCAAACATAAAAGGTGCCATCGTGATAAGTATGTTCTGATTGGCAAGCAGGGCAATTAGGTATAGATTCCATGGGTTATTATTCTTCCAAATTAAATAAAATGGCGCTTACTATAGCAAAAAATGCTATTAAGTCATAGCACTCACCGTTAAGTTTCCATTAAACGTTTTTATACACAACCTACACACTAGCATCAAACCCTAAATAAAACTACTCTAGCTTATTTTCAAACATTACATTTAATCAACAGAACTTATTTAATTACCACTATTTAAAGAGCCCAAAAATCGGTCAGGAAAGGTGTTTATTTTATTGAAGTTTTTGTTTATTGGTTTTTAGCCAAAAACCACCACCCAACCCCTCCCCCAAAGCACACACACATAAGCTGACTCATCCTTTAACAAAACTTTACAAATTTTTAACAAAAAAGGTAGCGCATTATTGCTCAAGCGGTTATAATTTAATCGCTTACAAAGCAAGGGAGTGCTCATTATTAGAGCAGTCAGTTATAAAAAATCGAAATAAAACAAAAATTTACTTGACAGGATGATCGAAATGCGTTACCATGTATGGCATCTGGCATCTGGCATCTGGCCTGCCAAACCTATGCCCAAAATCTTTTTCAATTTCACCGTAGTCTAAATCAGACACAGTTCTTATTTTCATCACCGAGGTCATTTCGCGTAGCGAAATCGGAGACGTTATCGGCAGGGTTATCTCCGAGGTCAAGGCGTTTACCTCTTCTATTTAAATTTTCAGGTTTACCAAGTTTACCAAGTTTACCAAGCTTATCAGGTTTACTCAGTTTACTTAGATTATTTAGATTCCTTAAATCGGCGTTGTTCTTCGTGTTGTTGTTGTTGTTGTTGTCGTATTCACAGAGTTCTGTGGCATTAACGGCTTATACATCAAAATATATCGTGGGTAGTGCGCCATATTTAACATTCGACAATGGTCGAACAAAAGCCACATCAACGGATAGTTTGTTGTCTATTCGGTTGCACAATGGTCGGGTTATCACGCCGTCTACTAATACATCAAGTGTATCAAATCCAATAAAATTGCCTTATTCAGGGAATACTTTGGATGATATAGATATGATAGTCCCGTCATCGGTTAGTTCAGTGAGTATAAGTGATTTAATCACTCGATATAATAATTGGCGTGATGATGATGGGGATGGACAGGGAGCTAATGGAGTAACGGCTACAGGGAATATATCAGTATCGTTTAGGGATAAGGATGGCAATACTGTTAATCGTAACGGTGCATTGGATATATGTAAGTCTCCTTATAGGGTAACTTTAAGTAGTACAGGGGGATATTTACAGACACAGTACGGAGTTCCTAATAGAACCAGTTTTAGTGGAGCTACGGTGGATTATTATATTAATCCGTATAACAGTGCTGCTCGTGTTTGTTACGCAAGGCCGAATGTTAATGGTAAGGGTTTTTCTGTTCAGTCTACAAGTCCATCCTCTTACGACCGAAATTTTCCTACAACTGGTGCTGATGGATTGTATTTTGATTTGGACATAAGTGGAATCGATGGAAGTCAGTTGAGTTGGACAGTTAATACAAGTGGTCGTCTAGGGGCAGAGGTGAGTTGGACAAGGCCGCGTTCTGGTTCATTCACAGACCTAAAAGGAAATACTGTCCAAGCCGATAGATGGATTCCTGATAAATTTAGTTATGTAACACGGGTAACGTTAAGCGGTCCTAGGGCTGATAGTGCTCAAATAAATTCAAATAATCCTAGTCCTCTAGATGTACCCTCTTTGCCACAGAGATTTGAGTTGGTCGGTAGGGATAGTCATGGTAATGAGGTTCGGTATGGGTTTGTGTTAAAGCAGTGGTTCGTCAATCGGGGTGGTAGAACTGTTTCTCAGTCTAATCAAATATCTTGGTGTAGTGGTTTGGGTTATTGTCTTGCTAGGGTAAGGGATTTAACTAACGCGAAGTGTGGTGTAAATAATAATTGGTTCCCATGTAAGAATGGCGTAGATGGCGCCATGCCTCATTCATCTGATAATTATAGGTCCCGTAGGATAGATGCTGGTTTTTTCACGGAGTGGGGCGTCATGAACGGCTACGCTGATGCGGGCTTCGTCTACGACCGCTACTGGACAAGCGACGTGGCAGGTAGCCGTGGGTTCTCTGTCGCCTCGTACAACGTCAACGGCGAAGTTGTCTACCGCAGTGCTTCCTTCATCAATGCTGCTGTTTGCACCGTACCTTAGTTTTTAGCGTTTAGTCCTTAATCCTTGGGCCGCGGGGGCGGTTATGATGCCTGAGAGGACAATCTAACAAAGAATAACGCCCCCGCGTAAGTTGGGGCATTTCCCTTAGGGTTGCGCTGTTGCGGCGAAGCCACAATCGCGCCGCCCC
>NZ_FMAQ01000004.1:0-39042 GCF_900094945.1 Gilliamella bombicola | reverse complement strand
CTTCGCTGTGCTCAGATGTTCAAATTTGTTCCAGACAAATTTGTCCGACGCCGCCGCTCGGTCTTAACGCACCGTTTGTGGACGCGCTCCCGGCGCACCACAAACTCGCCAAACATCCCTGTTTGGCGTGCTAACCTCACTCTGTTGTCGGCACATTCTGACGCCGGAATAGGACAAATAACATAACCATCGTTTTTGGGATGGGTTATTGTGTTTTATAAGGTGATTTTTGTAAAAAATGCCCCGCCAAAACTATTTTACCTATCAATTCCCTTATGCTCTGGCAATAAAGTAGCAAAACCTTTATACTATGCGGTAATTTTTAGTATCTCTGAATCAGTCTTACTAAATCAATCCGTTCTTTAACATCATCAATTGGAAGAAAATTATGCATCCGATGCTTAATATTGCTATTCGCGCTGCTCGCAAAGCAGGCAATGTGGCCATTAAGGCTTATGAAAACCCTAGTTCAATCGAGATCGAAGCCAAAGGCGCTAATGATTTTGCCACTAATGTGGACCGTGCGGCCGAGGCTTTAATTGTGGAAACAATCAAAAAAGCTCATCCTGACCACACTATTATTGCCGAAGAAAGTGGCCTTGTTAAAGGTAATGATGCGGATACACAATGGATAATCGACCCAATTGATGGTACGACCAATTTTATCAAAAATATCCCTCATTTTGCTGTGTCAATCGCGGCGCGAGTTAAAGGTAAAACCGAAATTGCTGTGGTTTATAATCCAATGAGTAATGAGCTGTTTACGGCTGCTCGTGGTAAAGGTGCTCAACTTAATGGTTACCGCATTCGTGTGAGTAATGCCAAAGATTTAGACGGCAGCGTACTGGCAACAGCTTTCCCGTTTAAAGCTAAACAATACAGCGACAGCTATTTTTCCGTTTTGCAAAAGTTGTTTGTTAAGTGTGGCGATTTTCGTCGCGCAGGTTCGGCCGCTTTAGATTTGGCTTATGTTGCCGCAGGTCGTTTAGATGGCTTTTTTGAAATTGGCTTAAAACCATGGGATATCGCTGCTGGTGAGCTGATTTTGCGTGAGGCAGGTGGCGTTATTACCGATTTTGCTGGTGGTAATAATTATATGGTTTCAGGCAATGTTGTGGCTGGTAATCCTAGAATTGTAAAAGATTTATTAGTTTCTACCCAAAACGATTGGCCAGAAAAATTACGTAACTAATTTCCTTTCTTTTTTCACAGGGTTATTTAAGCCCTGTGATCACCGCTTTATTTTTGTGCATAACCTTTAATATTCAGTATATACTAACTTTAAACTCGATAAACCATATAGGGTATATATCATGAAAACGGTCCAATATCATTTTATTGTTGAAGATATGAGCTGCGCATCTTGTGTTGGGCGCGTTGAAAAAGCACTCAAAAAAGTCGATGGTGTGATTGATGTTAGCGTTAATCTTGCGACTGAAAAAGCAACGGTTGACGCTGATGAACATGTAAAGCTCGAAACATTGATGTCTGCGGTTGATAAAGCGGGTTATCATGCGGTTAAAATCACTGAGTCAGCAGGTGATCAACAAAAATCGAAAAAACCATCACTTCACTGGACTATTGTCACAGCTGTAATACTGGCTATTCCTTTTGTGCTGCCTATGCTATTAGCGCCGTTTGGGATAAATTGGATGATGCCGGCTTGGTTGCAATGGGGGATTGCATCGGTTGTACAATTTGGCTTGGGGGCTAAATTTTATCGAAGTGGCTTTAGTGCGGTTAAAGCATGGTCTGGCAATATGGATTTATTGGTTGCTATCGGCACAAGTGCTGCGTATGGATTATCGGTTTATCAGCTGATGACTGGCAATAGTGAACATCTTTATTTTGAATCGTCAGTTATTATTATTACCTTAATCTTGATCGGTAAATGGCTAGAATCAAGCGCTAAACATCAAACCACCCAAGCAATTGCAGCGCTTTCTTCGCTACGGCCTGATGTTGCGTTAGTCAAGCAAGGTGATCAAGAAGTGAGTTTACCCATTAGCCAAGTGAATGTGGGGGATATTGTTATTGTTAAGCCCGGCGAGCGCATTGCGGTTGATGGTATTGTGATTGAAGGCGCATCAAGTAGCGATGAGTCAATGTTAACCGGTGAGAGCTTTCCTGTAAATAAATCCGTTAACGATGTGGTGACAGGTGGCACGATTAATGGTGAAGGCCTACTGCTTGTTAAAACTACAGCTATTCAGGCCGATTCTACTTTATCCAAAATCATTGCAATGGTTGAATCGGCTCAGGCCAAGAAAGCACCGATTCAACGAATTGTTGATCGCATTAGTGCGATTTTTGTGCCGGTGATTTTAGTGATTGCACTAGTTACGCTATTGGCTTGGGGAATGATATTGCATGATTGGCAGCAAGCATTACTTTATGCCGTTGCGGTGTTAGTGATTGCTTGCCCATGTGCGTTAGGCTTGGCAACACCAACCGCGATTATGGTGGGGACTGGGGTGGCTGCTCGCCATGGTATTTTAATTAAAGATGCCGAAGCGTTAGAAACGTTACACAATGTTAATACGGTCGCATTTGATAAAACCGGCACTCTCACCATCGGTAAGCCCGAATTGGTTGAAATGGATATTATAGGCAGTGAGACGCCCGATCAAATTTTATCGCTAGCCGCATCATTACAAGCCGGTAGTGAGCATCCACTTGCTAAAGCCATTTTAAGTAAGGCTAAAGAGTATGGTTATGCTCAAAATATTACCTCGGTAGCGGGATCGGGGGTGATGGCAACTGTTGATAATACGCAGTATTATTTAGGTAGCTTGCGATGGATGAAATCATTAAACGCCTATTTTGTTGGCATGGACGATAAGATTAATGAGTTAGCCAGTAAAGGTTACACCATTTCATTTTTAGCTAAGCAGCAATTAGAAGGTAATGTGGTGATATTAGCGCTATTTGGTTTTGCTGATGTAATCAAGCCAGAAGCGAAAACCGCCATTGAAGCGTTGCATCAGTTAAATGTAAAAAACGTTATGTTAACTGGGGATAACCAGAAAGCGGCGAATTACGTTGGGCAGCAGTTAGGCTTGGATAAAGTCATTGCTGAAGTGTTACCGCAAGATAAAGCCAATTATGTTTATCAATTACAAAAAGAAAGTCATGTTGATACCCATCATCGAGTGGCAATGGTGGGGGATGGGATTAATGATGCGCCAGCATTGGCGGCTGCGGATATTGGGATTGCGATGGGCACGGGTACCGATGTGGCTATGCATGCAGCAAGTATTACCCTTATGCGTGGTAATCTGTTTTTAATTGCTGATGCAATCGATATTTCGCGCCGAACCTATAATAAAATCAAACAAAATCTATTTTGGGCATTTTTCTATAATTTGATTGGTATTCCACTAGCGGCATTCGGGTTTTTAAATCCAATGATAGCTGGTGCCGCTATGGCATTAAGTAGCGTGAGTGTGGTTACTAATGCGTTGTTACTTAAACGTTGGAAAGCAAGAGCTTAATCTTGTAGGGTAATCGTTAGGATTTTAATTTTTACACTAAGGCGGCTAATTACCGCCTTAGTTATTTGTGCGTTTGACTGTATAGATAATTAAATTAGGCTAAAACTGATTTGTGTGCCTTTCCCCTGTTCGGTAACAAACATGCCAACCGCGCAAATCAGTTGTTCATTATAGTAAATCAACGGGATTCGGGTACGCATCCACGGTGGCATGTTATGTTCTTGCCATAGCTTTTTTATTGATCGTGAACCATGGCGATTGATAATTTGAAATTGTCCTTGAGCATGAAATCGTACAGTGACTTGTTCATCTGCATGGGGTAAACGGCAAGATAAATCAGTTTGATAATTAGCCTGTAATTGACCAATACTATCAGGAAGAATTAAAGGCAAAGCCAAATCCCAATTAAAAATTTGTTGTTCAATATCTTGATATAACGGTAATAAATAGAGTTGATTTTGATAGCGACGAATTTGCCTGTCATGTAGTATGAATTTAGGATTGGCATCTTCTTTTGCTAGCACAACCGTTTGCCAAATGAGTGCTAATTGTTTTTGGCTTGGCATAGTGATTTGTTGGGATCGTAGCCACATGCGCATTATAGCATTGCGTTTATATTCTGAACACGCCATTAAAGGCGCTAGGTTTAGCTGTCCTTGTTGGCTAACCATCTGTTGAAAATCAGCCAATAATAATTCATTAATTAACGCTTCTTGCTGCTGACATAATTCAGCACTGCGTGCCACCATTTGCGAAAAATGTGGCCAACGTTGATTCAATGTTGGTAAGACCTTTAAGCGTAAAAAATTGCGGTCATAACGATCATCTTGGTTACTTTCATCTTCTATCCAGTTGAGTTGATGCTGATTAGCATAAGCTTCAATTTGTGCGCGTGAAATGGTTAATAAAGGGCGAAGATGTTGCTGATTTTCCTGTGGCATGGCAGCTAACCCCGCTGGACCACTCCCGCGTTTTAATGCTAAAAGGAATGTTTCGCATTGATCATCAAGGTGTTGTGCAGTGCATAACGTTTCATTATCTGTTAAGTGACGATAGATAGCTTGGTAACGTGCATTTCTGGCTTGTTCTTCGATGTTTCCTGCGCTAGGATCGAGTTTGACTTTTTCAATGATGAGCGGCACTTGCCATGCTTGGCATTGTTTTTGACAATGCATTGCCCAGTTATCAGCATTGTTGCTTAAACCATGATGAATATAGATCGCTTTTAGCTTTAAATCAGGTAATAATTGCTGTTTGAGTGCAACTAGTGCATCCATTAATACGGTTGAATCAACACCACCACTATAAGCAACCAGTAGTGCTTTGTGGTGTGTTATTTTATGCATAATTGTTTGTTTGATGCTTTCATCAAACATTGTTTGGTGTGGGTTATTCATCTTCTATTTAATTACACCAAGCTTTGTAATGCATTGGCTTTATTTTTATGTTGTTTGATTCTATCTAAACCAGCAGCAAGATCAGCAATTAAATCATCAGGATCTTCAAGACCTATATGTAGTCGAATAAGCGTTCCTTCAAAGTCTATGCCAGATACAGGTCTAATATTTGCTAGTTCTTCAGGTTGATTGGCTAAAATTAATGACTCAAATCCACCCCATGAATAAGCCATTGAGAAATAAGTTAAGTTATCAAGAAAATCAGACAATTGCACGTCGGTTAATCGATCTTTGAGTATAAATGAAAATAAGCCACTTGCGCCTGAAAAGTCACGTTTAAAAAATTCGTGTCCTTTGCAACTTTCTAATGCTGGGTGATTGACGGTTGCTACTTTTGGGTGACTGGCTAGCCATTTTGCTACTTTTAAACCGCTTTCGTGATGTTGTTTTAATCTTATTGCTAATGTGCGTAAACCACGCGCAGCCATATAGGCGGTGTCCGCATCACACATTTGTCCCATTAAGTAAGAACGTTCGCGCAATGTTTCCCAACAGCGCTCATTAGCAACCGCGGTGCCTATCATGGCATCAGAATGGCCGATAAGATATTTGGTACCGGCTTGTATTGAGATATCAATATCATGCTCTAACGCTTTAAATAAAATACCCGCGCCCCATGTGTTATCTATCATAATGATGATTTCAGGATTAACACTTCGAATGGCTTTAACAATGGTGGGTATGTCTTGAACTTCCATGGTTATTGAACTTGGCGATTCAAGAAACACGACTTTAGTATTTGGCTTAATGTGATTTGCGATAGAGCGACCAATTAATGGTGAGAAGTAATCAGTTTGAACACCAAAATCTTTTAAAATGTGCTGGCAAAAATCTTGAGTGGGTTCGTAAACGGCTTCTGATACTAAAATATGATCACCCGTTTTCACAAAAGCCAAAATAGCATTAGTAATAGCTGCTGCACCACATGGATAAAGGTAACAACCGGCACCACCTTCAATTTCAACCATCGCATCTTGTAGTGCAAAATGGGTCAATGTGCCGCGGCGACCGTAGAATAATGCGCCATTAGCACGGTTTTTTGTGGCTTCTTTTTTGGTTTCAATAGAATCAAAAACCAGTGATGATGCACGTTGAATAACCGAATTAACTGCACCTTGTGTATAACGCTTTTTACGTCCTGCGTGGACTAATTTTGTTGGTAATGACATGATGATTCCTTTTGCAATTTTATAAATTTTTATATTTTTATAACAGTTAGAATAGCATGCTGTTAAAATAGTAAAAAATAATTTTTGTGAACGCTTGCTGACCGATGACACTAATAATTCAACTTGCTAATTTGAATCATACCGAAATTGACTTTTCATTATTGCCTCCACAAATTGTTGCTGAAGCTGATAAATTCAATGATGAACGCAAAAAACAGTTTTTAGTGTGTCGCTCAATATTGGCCAATTTGCTTAAGCAGTACTGTCATATTCCAACTTTACCAGCCATGGTCATTGGCGATAATAGTCGCCCTCGTTTTTTAGAACGTCATTTACCCGATTTTAATATTAGCCATAGCCAAGATGCGGTGGCGGTGGCGATTTCATTAACGGGGATGATTGGACTTGATATTGAAGTGGCACGCCCGCGCAAAAATTATTTAAAGGTGGCTAAAAACTTTTTTGCGGATGATGAATATCAATGGATGCTTAAGCAAGACGATACATTAGCGGCTTTTTGGCAATTATGGACGTTGAAAGAGTCGGCATTAAAACTGTATGCCAAAGGGGTGTGGCAAGTTAAATCGGTTAAAGTTGACTTAAACCAGCAGATGATTATAGCCCCTTTTGGGCAAGACTTTTATTATCAATATCGTCAAGTAGGCGACGTTCATCTTTCTGTGAACAGTAATCAACCGATTTCTAAATTGATTTTGTTATCTTAATATAGCCTTTTGCTATTATCTATTAGGGTAAAATAAATCATTGCTATTTATTAAACTAAATAGATATCTTGGATTATTTTTCTATTGCGTGCGTTTAATTGATATTCCTGTGATAGCCAATTGTCAATGGTATCGTAACGTGTTTTAATTGCGTCAAATGCGGCCGTTAAATACTCTTTTTTGGCGGCAAAAATTAATTTGCGGTTTTCAAACTCCTCAGGAGTAATCTTATGTTGGTATTGGCGTAATAGGTTTTCACGATAATCTGACAATAGTTGTTCAGTCAATAAATAATCTTGCATGATAGCTTCTTCACTCACACCTAAAGCAAACAGCGTTAATGCTACGCCAACACCTGTACGATCTTTACCCACTGCACAATGTTGCACTAGCGGTTTACCTTGTGAGTTTAGTAGGATTGATGAAAGTTGTTGGTAAGCTGGATTATTAAATGGGAGTAGTTGATAAAGCTTAACCATAAAATCAAATGGCGCATTTTTTTTAAGTGTTTGGTGGGCACTACCTAGATCGCTTGTTAAACTTGCGGTGACTGTATCGCTCAAAGGGTTAGCAGGTACATTAATATAATGAGTGTTTTGCCATAATTTATCTGGATTTCGGGCAATTTCATCAGGATCGCGATAGTCTAAAATATAATGCAGGTTTAACTCATTAGATAAAAAAGTCTGTTCTTCTGGCGTAATCAGTGAAAATGCACCAGAACGGTATAGCATGCCAGAGCGAATATGACGACCATCGGTTGTTTTGATTCCACCTAAATCGCGAAAATTAATCCCATTTTTTATTTGTACAACGGTTGTCATCATTCACCCTTATTTATTCTTAACTTCGCTTGCTATATTAACATGTTTCTGATTAGAATTAAGCCACAGTTTTGCTTAACTCATGATTAAGGTATTTATTATGTCAACGTTATCTATTTTACTTTCTGATCAATCAGCTCCAACACAATGGGGAAAGGATGCTCTTCTGAGTTTTTCCGATAATATTATTACTATTCACTATAAGTCGGAACATCGCTTAGGTGCAATTCAACGCGCAGGAAGAAAGCTAGATAACCAAGGGATAAGTTCAGTTAAATTAAGTGGTGAAAATTGGGATCTTGAAGCTTGTTGGCATTTTTGGTTAGGTTATCGTAATGCCAAAAAAAGCACGAAGGTCAATTGGCCAAAACTGAATACCAAAGATAAACAAGAACTAAAACATCGTTTGGCAATTATTGATTGGTGTCGTGATATTGTTAATGAGCAAGCCGAAACATTAAGTCCTATTGAGTTAGCAACAAAAGCTGCTAAGTTAGTTAGCACTTATTCATCTGATGTAACTTATAAAATTATTTCAGGTGACGTTTTAAAAGAGCACGATTATATGGGGATTTATACGGTAGGTAAGGGGTCAGATAGGCCAGCGGCATTACTTGAGCTTGATTATAATCCCACTCAAGACTCTAACGCACCTATTATCGCTTGTTTAGTCGGTAAGGGAATTACATTTGATTCGGGTGGTTATAGCTTAAAACCAAGTAGCTTTATGGAGTCAATGCGTTCTGATATGGGTGGGGCTGCACTAGTTACAGGTGCTTTAGCATTGGCTATTGCACGAGGGATAACTCATCGTATTAAACTTTATTTATGTTGTGCCGATAATTTAGTCAGTGGCAATGCCTTTAAACTTGGCGATATTATTCGTTATCGTAATGGCAAAACGGTTGAAGTTGATAATACCGATGCCGAAGGACGCCTTGTTTTAGCTGATGGTTTAATTTGTGCCGATAATGACAAACCCCATTATATTATTGACTGCGCAACGCTCACGGGTGCGGCTAAAATTGCAGTGGGGAACGATTACCAATCCTTGCTCTCATTCGATGATAACTTTGCTCACCAATTGCTAGCGAGTAGCGATTTGGAATATGAAGCTTTTTGGCGATTACCATTGGCTGAATTTCATCGTACTCAGTTTCCATCGTCATTTGCTGATATGGCAAATTCAGGATTACCTAATACCGCAGGGGCAAGTACTGCAGCGGCTTTCTTATCACATTTTATTAAAAACTATCAACAAAACTGGTTACATATTGATTGCTCTGCAACATTCCGCAAAAGTGCGACCGCTTTATGGGCAACGGGTGCAACAGGCGTTGGGGTTAGAACAATTGCTAATTTACTTAGCAAACTTAAATAAGACCGAAAAAAAACCACTTGAAAAAGTGGTTTTTTTATTTCTATATTATCAATTAGTTAATTGCTTTCAATAACAGTCGCTTTTTTAATGTAAATTGGCTCAACGGGTACATTTTTATGTGGTCCGACGCGTTTAGTTGGCGCATTAACAATTTTGTCAACGACTTCCATTCCTTTAATTACTTTACCAAATACAGCATAACCATATTGCTCTGGAGATTGGTAATTAAGAAAGTCATTGTTAACGACATTGATAAAGAATTGGCTAGTTGCACTATTTACTTCACTGGTTCTTGCCATTGCAATGGTGCCGCGATCATTTTTTAAGCCGTTATCTGCTTCATTTTTGATGGGTGGATTATTATCTTTGAACTGTAGTTGATCATCAGCGCCACCACCTTGAATCATAAATCCAGGAATGACCCGATGGAAAGTTAAATTCTCATAAAATCCACTATTAACGTAATCAAGAAAATTTTTAGTGGTAATTGGGGCATGTTCGCTATCTAGTTCAATTTCAATATCGCCCATGCTAGTTTGTAATAACACCTTAGTGTCTGCTAACGCAACAGTAGAAAGCAAAGTTAGTAATATTGTAATAAATAATAGTTTGATTTTTTTCATATATTAATTCCTTGAATCTAGGCGTGGGGCTGATTATACCGAATATTTAATTATTTTGAATAATTATTATGAAAAATCTGATAATTTTTTGGGTTGTAGATCGTAGAAGTATTTAATTGTATGCAGTTACAAGATTAGTTTGCTCTATTATATTTGTCTTTCTTGATAAGAAAAACAAAAGTCAGTGGTTTATAAAAAATGTTTTTTTATGACTTCAGTTTTTATATTGAAACGTCATATTACCTAAAATTCTTTTTACAAATTAAGTATGTGATACTATGCGATGCATTTTATGTGATATGCCTTTATCTTTGCCTCATCATGGTATTTGTAGTCAATGTGTTAAAAATCTACCTAAATTTAATAAGGTCTGTCATCAGTGCTGTTTGCCGCATTCTTTATCAACTGATATATGTTATCGTTGCCGTGTAAAAAAACCGTACTGGGATGAGCTTATTGCCGTTTCTGAATATATTAATCCGCTGAAAAAGTTGATTCATCACTTAAAATTTTATAACAAAATTGAACTAAATACGGCATTAGCAAGATTAATGTTTTTGGCTTGGTATCAACGGCGAGAAATGGATGCTTTAATTAAACCTGATTTGGTCACTTGTGTGCCGTTACATCATATTCGTTATTGGTCGCGTGGTTTTAATCAATCTGAGTTATTAGCTAAGCCTATTGCTAGATGGTTAAATCGTGACTTTGATCCTCATTTGTTGTCTCGAAAGAAAAGTGGGCTAGACCAAAAAAATCTGACTCTTACCGAACGAATCTCTAATGTCGAAACGCTTTTTATGTGCAATCAAGATCTTTCACACAAATCGGTCATGCTTATTGATGATATTGTAACAACTGGTAATACAATTAATGTCATTAGCCAGCAACTGAAAAAATGCGGTGCAATACGAGTTTATGTCCTTTGTTTATGCCGTACAGTATTGTAAAATCCTAAACACCCTCTATAATAACCAAGAAAGTTAGTCAACTATTATTATAAATGATGTTAGGTCTGTTTATTGCCTAATTACATTGAAGTGAGGGGTTATGTCTATTATCACTATTTCTGAATCAGCTCAACAGCACTTTAAAAAATTGCTTGCTAATCAACCCGATGGAACTCAAATTCGGGTATTTGTTATTAACCCCGGTACGCCAAGCGCAGAATGTGGTGTTTCGTATTGTCCGGCTGATACAGTAGAAGATGGCGATATAGAAGAAAAATATGCTGATTTTTCAGTTTATATCGATGAAATTAGTGCGCCATTTTTAGAAGAGACCGTTATCGATTATGTGACGGATGAATTAGGTTCGCAATTAACATTAAAAGCACCAAATTCAAAAATGAAAAAAGTGGCAGATGATGCACCACTCATTGAGCGTGTTAATTATGCAATTCAAGCACAGGTTAACCCACAATTAGCTAGCCACGGTGGGCATGTGAGTTTAGTTGAGTTGACCGAAGATAATTACGTTATATTACAATTTGGTGGTGGTTGTAATGGTTGTTCAATGGTCGATTATACTTTGAAAGAAGGTATTGAAAAACAATTAATGGCAGAGTTTCCTGAACTGGCTGGTGTAAAAGATATCACTGAACATCAAGCAGGAGCGCATTCTTTTTGTTAGAAATAGCTGGAAATAATTTTTATTTAAACCTTGCTTATTACTAAGATTAAGTCATAATCGATAAACGTTTGCCATTTGATATTGTGATGGAGTTTTATGAATCAAGTTAGTATTATTTCAGATCTTATCGTTTGGATTGAAAAAAATTTGGAACAGCCATTATCTATTGATCATGTTGCACAAAAATCAGGCTATTCTAAGTGGCATTTACAACGTATGTTTAAAGATGTAACCGGTCAAGTTCTTGGTACTTATATTCGCCATCGTCGTTTAACTTATGCCGCACTTGCTTTGCGTATGACAAGTAAACCAATTTTAGATATTGCGATGCAATATCGTTTTGATTCCCAGCAAACTTTTACCCGATCTTTTAAAAAACAATTCAATGAAACTCCAGCAAGTTACCGTCGGGGGGAATTTTGGGATCCTACAGGGTTAACACCGGCTATTGAGCTTAATAAAAACCGGCTTTCATTGCCCGAGCCAAAGTTTGTGAATATGCCTCAAAAAACTTTTTGGGGCATTACCTTTAAGAATAATTGTAATTTGAGTCAATTATTAGATGAAGAAAATAAACTAAGAACGCAATTTTTTTATAATTATATATCTCGTTGTAACCATAAGTGTGAAAATCTACCCGACAAAATTTATGCTTTTAGCCGTATATTGAAAAGCAAAGATAATGCTAATGAACAAGAGCTTCTTTATACTATCGCTTTAGATCATAATAATAATCTTGAAAATATTGAACAGGTTGTAAGTGAAGGGGGATTGTATCTTTGTTTTAAATATATTGGCTCTCCTGATGAGTTTTGTGATTTTATTTCGCAAGTGCATTTAGCCGCTATGCCAGCTTTAAAAGTACGTTTGCGTAGCTCTAGTTGTGTAATTGAAATTCATCATAACCATCATGATGGTACCGCTGAGTCGGTTAAGGATATCACACATATGGAGTGTGATTATTGTGTGCCGGTTGTGGCTGAAAGTGATGTCAATATCCAATCAAATTCATCGTTATAACGAAATATACCAATTTGTTGATAGATATTGACTGGTTTATTTAAATTTATGATTTTAATAAAATATTTTCTAACCATTTTTTGAATTCAGGCGTCGCTTCTTTAAGGCTATTAGATCCTCTAGTGACTGTTGCAATACCAATTTTCAATTGCTCTTTAAGTTGTCGCTGATTGATTGAACCATCAAGTAGTGAATGTACAATTTTTACACGAGTAATTAAAGCATCGCGCTCATCAGCGGTCATTAATAGTTTCAATATATCAAGTGAATAGCCATCGTTAAATGCTTGGTGTAATATTTCAACTGTTTGTTTCCATTCGTTAGTTTTCATTAGAATCACCATTAATATTGTTTATTAAATTCATTTGAAGTAAGAATACTGACATTTTTTTGCCCTAAAATTATTTGATAAATATAGTCATATACCAATACATTTTTGACATAATTACGCGTTTCAGTAAACGGTATACTATCAATAAATGCGATAGCATCAAGTTTTCCGTCACTCGCTTTTAACCAGCGTTTAACGTTATTTGGACCTGCATTATAAGCTGCTGAAGATAATATACGATTATTATCGTTTTGCAGATACACAGTGTTTAGATAGGAAGTACCTAGCTGTATATTCGTTTGAGGGTCAAACAATTGTGCAGATGAAACATAAGTGACTGAATTAACTTTTTTGGCTGTTTCTTTGGCTGTAGCCGGCATTAATTGCATTAATCCTCGAGCACCTGCAGGTGATTTGACGGTAGTATCAAGTGCACTTTCTTGACGAGAAATAGCTAAAGCATAGGATAATGCGATCGCTTTATCTTTTAATGCGTTGTTATATAAGTCTTTGTACATAATTGGTAAACGTTCACTCCAATTATTCCAAAGCTTGCCAACAATAGTTGCTTGAATACTAAGATCACCCCAGCCTTTTTGTAAGGCATATTGAGCTAATGCTAAATATTCATTTTTGTTGGTTTGCTTATTTAACATATATCGCCATTCGTTGCTTGATTCTGACACCATACCAAAATAATATAATTCGTTAATTCTTTTTACATAGGGTTGATTATCATATTTAGACTTTAGTGTTGATATTTCAGATGGTGTAATCTTTTCAGATTGGTTGTTGAGCGAATAAGGCTGGTTAAGTGTTTGTGCACTTATCATGCCATAAAATCCACGTTTAGTTGTTAGTGTTTGTAAAATTTGGTTAGCTTCATTTTTTTGATTTTTATTGAGTAATACTCGAGCTTGCCAATATTGCCACTCTTCTTTTAATTGATCTTCTGGCGATAATTGTGCTATCCAATAAGCAATATCAGTAAAGTTATAGTTATCGATAGCAAGTCGAATACGCTTTTCGACTAATGTTGTATCATGATATTTGGCAATATAGTTATCACGCCATTTAATTTGTTCATCAGTTGCAGAATCATTAAAGTAACTGTTAGCCAAACTTTTTTGTAATGTAACTTGCTCCACTTCATTTAAAGCCTGCTGTTTAACCAATTTTGGCAATAGTGATGCAGCTAAATTCATATCTGCTTTTACTAAGCGAGGAAATGATGCTAAGACAATCTTTTTAGTGAAAGGGCTAGCTTTAATATTTTTTGAAAAACTTTCTAATTTTTTAGGATTATCAAGTACAGCTAGTAAATTACTTTTGATTGTTTTGTAGTTGTCATCAAGTAAGTTAGCTAGATGTCTGGCTAATTTTAAATTATTTGCTTCAATAGCTAGTTCAATACGTGATAGTACTAAATTGGCTGTTAGCTTACCTGCTTGATCCCATGCATCAAGTAATGGATCGCACGCAGAAGGAAGTTCTTTGCTGGTCATCCAAAGTGATTCAATAGCGCTAAATGCCGCTTCGTTATTTCCTTGCTGTAGTAATGCATATTGATAGCGACAATTAGAGAGTGTGGAGTTATCTTTGGGAAACGAAATGATTGCATTCCAATCTTGACGATTACTTAATTCCGTTAGATAAGATTGTGTTAGTGAAGCCGTTAGCGGAAAATCACTGTATTGGTTGACAAAATCACTTACCATTTGTGGTGAAACTAATCTAATATTATTCTGAAAAAACTGCATGGCAGCATAAGGGTATAAAGGATAATCTTTTATGGTAGTAAGCAATGTTTGCTGTTCTTCAAAAGTCAGTGATTGATAAGAATTAAGCCATTTTTGATAATGTTCTCGTAAAGCCTTTTGAGAATCAGTGGCGTAAGTGTTACTGGTGAACAGTAGGCCTATTATTAAAAAATAATGTAAAACTAATTTCATCCTTTAATCCTTATCAGAACTCATTTTATTAGATTAGCATATTAAGCTATGATTCGTCGATGATGAACTACAGCCTAATTCCTACTAAAACACTCAACTAAATACTTGACTAAATTAAAAGGATATATACAATAAGTATTAATAAATATAGGGGAATAATCAATGAAACTGACATCTAAAGGACGATATGCGGTGACGGCAATGCTTGATGTTGCTCTGCACGCTGATTCAGGACCGGTATCACTTGCTGATATTTCAGAGCGTCAAGAAATTTCACTTTCTTATCTGGAACAATTGTTTGCTCGATTACGAAAAAATGGTTTGGTTCTAAGTGTCAGAGGTCCAGGCGGAGGTTATATTCTGAGTCGTTCTATGGATCAAATTGCTATTAGTTCAATTGTTAAAGCTGTCGATGAGACAGTCCATGCAACGAAATGTCATGGGCAAGATGGATGCCAAGGCGGTGTTAGGTGTTTAACTCATACACTATGGAATGATTTAAGTGAACGAATTGAGGACTTTTTAACGAGCATTACATTGAGTGAACTGGTCAATAATAAAGAAGTTAAAGCCGTAGCTAGTCGACAAAGTAATATACAACACCTTCAAATTAATTAATAAAATACAATATACAATACAGAATTTGTCATTGGGAGTAATTAATGAAACTACCTATTTATATGGATTATGCAGCGACAACCCCTGTAGATCCTAGAGTTGCTGAAAAAATGATGCAATATTTAACGCCAGACGGTATATTTGGTAATCCAGCATCTCGTTCCCACAAATTTGGTTGGCAAGCTGAAGAAGCAGTTGATATTGCACGTAATCAAATAGCTGATCTTATCGGAGCAGATTCGCGCGAAATCGTTTTTACGTCAGGTGCAACAGAAGCGGATAATTTAGCAATCAAAGGTGCTGCTCATTTTAATCAAGCCAAAGGTAAGCACATTATTACTTGTAAAACCGAACATAAGGCTGTGCTTGATACTTGTCGCCAACTTGAGCGAGAAGGCTATGAAGTAACTTATTTAGCACCAGAATCTAATGGTATAATCAATCTAGATAAACTTGCAGCAGCAATGCGTAGTGATACAACCGTTGTATCAATTATGCACGTCAATAATGAAACAGGCGTAATACAAGACATCGAAAAAATTGGTGAGATGTGTCGTGAGCGTGGTATTGTTTTTCATGTTGATGCAACACAATCGGTTGGTAAATTACCCATTGATGTGACTAAATTAAAAGTTGATTTAATGTCATTTTCGGGTCATAAGATTTATGGTCCAAAAGGTATTGGTGGGCTTTATGTAAGGCGCAAACCACGTGTGCGCATTGAAGCACAAATGCATGGTGGTGGTCATGAACGTGGGATGCGATCAGGCACTTTACCTGTACACCAAATTGTGGGTATGGGCGAAGCATATCGTATCGCTAAAGAAGAGATGGCAACCGAAATGCCACGCTTATTAGCCTTAAAAAATCGTTTATGGAATGGTTTAAAAGATATCGAAGAAGTCTATCTTAATGGATCTTTAGAGCACAGTGTGCCAAATATCTTAAATGTGAGCTTTGCTTATATTGAAGGTGAATCATTGATGATGGCTTTAAAAGATTTAGCTGTTTCATCTGGCTCAGCTTGCACATCTGCAAGTTTGGAACCCTCTTATGTACTTAGAGCATTAGGTCTGAATGATGAGCTTGCTCACAGTTCAATTCGTTTTTCTATTGGTCGTTTCACCAAAGAAGAAGAAATAGATTATGTTATTAAATTAATTAAAGAATCTATTGAAAAATTAAGAGACTTATCGCCACTTTGGGAAATGTTTAAAGATGGCGTTGATTTAACAAAAATTAAATGGTCAGCACATTAAAATTAGGAGTAAATTATGGCATATAGTGAAAAAGTTGTTGATCATTATGAAAATCCTCGTAATGTTGGTTCATTTGATCAAAATGATCCTAATGTTGGTAGCGGTATGGTTGGCGCACCAGCGTGTGGGGATGTGATGCGTCTACAAATTAAAGTGAATGATAACGGCATTATTGAAGATGCTAAGTTTAAAACTTATGGTTGTGGTAGTGCCATTGCATCAAGTTCTTTGGTTACTGAATGGATAAAAGGTAAATCATTAGACGAAGCAGGAGCTATCAAAAATACGGATATTGCTAAAGAACTTGCTTTACCTCCAGTTAAAATTCATTGTTCGATTTTAGCGGAAGATGCAATTAAAGCAGCTATTGAAGACTATAAAACCAAAAAAGGACAACGCTAATGGCAATCACATTGACTCATAGCGCAGCTGATCGTGTCCAAGCTTTCCTTACTAATCGAGGAAAAGGTGTTGGGCTACGATTAGGTGTTAAAACATCCGGTTGTTCTGGTATGGCGTATGTTTTAGAGTTTGCCGATGTGATTAATGATGATGATAGTGTCTTTGAAGACAAACATGTCAAAGTTATCGTCGACAAAAAGAGCTTAGTCTATATTGATGGTACTGAACTTGATTTTGTTAAAGAAGGATTAAACGAAGGTTTCAAGTTTAATAATCCCAATGTACAACACGAATGTGGTTGTGGTGAAAGCTTTAATGTGTAATTGGACACAATAATTATGGTTAATTACTTTGAGCTATTTAATTTGCCGGTTCAATTACCTGTGAATACCGCTGAGCTAACAAATCATTATCAGCAATTGCAAAGGCAATATCATCCAGATAATTTTGCCGTTGCAACCGATAACGATAAAGTGGCAATTGTTCAAAAATCTGCAACCATTAATGATGGTTACCGTACGTTAAAAAATCCAATCAAAGCGGCCGAGTATTTTTTATCTCTACAAGGTTTTGATGTGGCAACTGAACAAAATATTATTCATGATGCCGATTTTTTAATGGAGCAATTTGTTTTACGTGAAAGACTTGATGATATCGAAAGCAAAGGTAATTTTGAGTTATTAGATGATTTTCATGCTGAAATTATTGCGCGTCAAAATACCGTTTATAATGAATTATTACAATTTATTGCTAAACAAGATTGGTCAACTGCACTTAACCAGATCTATAAAATCCGCTATCTTGCTAGGTTGATTGAGCAAATCGAAAAGTTACAAGAAAAGCAATTTGATTTATAATTTAAAATAAGTAACGTATCGATAGAGATAGATTAAATGGCATTATTACAGATCAGTGAACCAGGGCAAACTCCTTTACCACATCAGCGTCGCCTTGCGGTGGGGATTGATCTTGGCACAACTAATTCATTAGTAGCAACAGTTAGAAGCGGACAAGCAGAGGTATTGCCTGATTTAGAAGGTAATTCATTGTTACCATCCGTTGTGCATTATGGTGTTGATCATGATGATAACCCCATTATTACGATTGGAAAAAATGCCAAAGACAATGCCGTTAATGATCCGCAAAATACTGTCAGTTCTATTAAGCGATTAATGGGGCGAAGTTTATCTGATATAGATTTATCACATTTTCCTTATACTTTTTCACAAACTGAAAATGGTGTTCCTTTATTAAATTTGCCTAATGATCAAGTCAATCCAATACAAGTTTCATCAGAAATTCTAACCGCTTTAGCTGAGCGAGCAAAAGAGAGTTTGCAAGGTGAAATTGATGGGGTTGTTATTACCGTGCCGGCTTATTTTGATGATGCACAACGGCAAGCAACAAAAGATGCTGCAAAATTAGCTGGTTTGCATGTACTGCGTTTACTCAATGAGCCTACAGCAGCTGCGATTGCCTATGGTTTAGATTCAGGAAAGGAAGGGGTTATCGCTGTTTATGATTTAGGTGGTGGTACTTTTGATATTTCTATTTTGCGGTTAAATAAAGGTGTTTTTGAAGTCTTAGCAACCAGTGGTGATTCTGCACTTGGTGGTGATGATTTTGATCGGTTACTGGCTGACTATATAAAGAGGGAATTAGGATTAGTTAATAATAAAGACCCTTACATTAATCAAAAAATTAGTAACCAAGCGACTGAAATAAAGATTTTACTGAGTCGTCAAGATTCGGCTGTATTGTCGATTGATAATCAGTCGTTGACTATTACCCGCCAGCAATTTCAACAATTAATTGAGCCATTGGTTAAACGTACTTTAGCCGTTTGTCGCCGAGCGTTAAAAGATGCCGAGATTAGTGTAGATGAAGTGGTTGAAGTTGTTATGGTTGGTGGCTCTACTCGAGTGCCATTAGTAAGAGAATCAGTGGGACATTATTTCAAAACGAATCCATTAACCTCTATTGATCCGGATAAAGTAGTTGCCATTGGTGCAGCTATTCAAGCTGATATTTTGGTTGGAAATAAGCCTGATTCAGAGATGTTATTACTTGATGTGATCCCATTGTCGTTAGGCATTGAAATCATGGGCGAATTGGTTGAAAAAATCATTCCACGTAATAGCACGATTCCGTGTGCAAGGGCTCAAGAATTCACCACTTTTAAAGATGGTCAAACAGCGATGATGATTCATGTTTTACAAGGAGAACGCGAAAGTGTTGCTGACTGTCGATCGTTGGCTCGTTTTACATTGCAAGGTATCCCACCAATGCCGGCTGGTGGTGCGCACATTAGGGTGACTTTTCAAGTTGATGCTGATGGTTTATTAAATGTTACAGCAATGGAAAAATCGACGGGTATTGAAGCGACTATCCAAGTAAAACCTTCATATGGATTAACTGATAATGAAATTGCTGATATGATTCAAGATTCAATCAGTAATGCAGAGCAAGATAAACAGATTCGAATGCTTGCTGAACAAAAAGTTGAGGCTGCTAGAGTGCTTGAAAGCTTACAAAGTGCCTTAGATAAAGATGCTGACTTATTAAATGAAAAGGAACTGAACCTGATTTTAGCAGCTAAGCATCAATTACAAGTAGCGAGTGAATCAGATAATAGTTACGCAATTGAAAAGCAAATAAAAATTGTAGATAACGTGACACAAGATTTTGCTGCCAAGCGAATGGATAGGTCTATTCGTCATGCTTTAACTGGTCATAGAATTGATGATATTTAACTAACGAGATTATTATGCCAAAAATTACTTTTTTACCGAATGCCGATCTTTGCCCAGAAGGAAAAACTGTTGAGGCACAAGAAGGCGAATCTATTTTAGAAGTGGCATTGCGCAATGATATTGAAATTGAGCATGCATGTGAAATGTCATGTGCTTGTTCTACATGCCACTGTATTGTTCGCAAAGGGTTCGATTCTTTAGAAGAAAGTGATGAGCAAGAAGATGACATGCTAGACAAAGCGTGGGGTGTTGAACCTCATAGCCGTTTAAGTTGTCAAGCTCGCGTCACGAATCAAGATCTAGAGGTCGAGATTCCGAGATATAGCCTTAATCACGCCAAAGAAGATCATTGACTCGTTATCATGATGACGAATGATTACCTCACTATATAAAATAAATATTAAATCTGGTTAGATGATTAAAATCTGATGTTGGTAAATTACTAACCAGAAAAAACGCTTTATTTTTAAACCCAAATATCTGTATTTATTTCTTGCCGTTAGTTAACTAAAGGAGTATAATCCACCCACTTTGTTTATTGCCTTTATATAAGCAAATGATGAAAAGATATAATTGTTATGTAGAAAATAGCTAATTATATCGACAATACTCCCGATTTGGGGGTTACGAAAAAGAACGGATTACACTCTCCTGTCAATCGAAACAGGGCAAGAGGAGTAGTCTTTTGTTATAACTTTTAAATAATGGAGCTCTGGTCCATGTCGAACCAAAGAATCCGTATCCGGTTAAAAGCGTTTGATCATCGTTTGATTGATCAATCAACTGCTGAAATTGTAGAAACTGCGAAGCGCACTGGTGCGCAAGTTCGTGGTCCTATTCCATTACCGACACGCAAAGAGCGTTTTACTGTATTGATTTCTCCGCACGTTAATAAAGATGCGCGTGATCAATACGAAATTCGCACTCATAAACGTCTAGTTGATATCGTTGAGCCAACTGAAAAAACAGTTGATGCTTTAATGCGTCTAGATCTTGCTGCCGGTGTTGATGTGCAGATCAGTTTAGGTTAATCCTGAGCTGAATGATTGAGAGGTCGAAACAATGATTGGTTTAATCGGTCGTAAAGTAGGAATGACACGCATCTTTACCGAAGAGGGTGTTTCTATTCCTGTCACCGTAGTTGAAGTTCAAAGCAACCGTGTTACTCAAGTTAAAACACTTGAGAATGATGGTTATCAAGCTATTCAGGTTACTACTGGCAGCAAAAAAGCAAGTCGCGTAAACAAGCCTGAAGCAGGTCATTTCGCTAAGGCTGGCGTTGAAGCTGGTCGTGGTCTATGGGAATTCCGTTTTGAAGAAGGCGAATTTACTGTAGGTCAAAGTATTAACGTTGATATTTTCACAGACGTTAAAAAAGTTGATGTTACTGGAACATCTAAAGGTAAAGGTTTTGCTGGCGTAACTAAGCGTTGGAATTTCCGTACTCAAGATGCAACTCATGGTAACTCTTTGGCACACCGTGGTCATGGCTCTATCGGTCAAAACCAAACTCCAGGTAAAGTGTTCAAAGGTCGTAAAATGGCAGGTCACTTAGGTAATGAACGTGTAACCGTTCAAAACTTAGATATTGTACGTGTTGATGCTGAACGTAATCTTTTATTAATTAAAGGTGCAGTTCCTGGCGCAATCAATAGTGACGTAATTGTTAAACCGGCAATCAAGGCTTAACGTCGAGGAGATAGAGATGGAATTAGTAGTAAAAGACGCGCAAGCGCTTTCTGTTTCCGAAACTACCTTCGGACGTGAGTTTAATGAAGCGTTAGTTCATCAAGTAGTTGTTGCTTATGCATCTGCTGCTCGTCAAGGTTCTCGCGCACAAAAAACTCGTGCAGAAATCGCTGGTTCAGGCAAAAAACCATGGCGTCAAAAAGGCACAGGTCGTGCTCGTGCAGGTTCTGTTAAGAGCCCAATTTGGCGTAGTGGTGGTGTGACATTTGCAGCAAAACCGCAAGATCATAGCCAAAAAGTTAACCGTAAAATGTATCGTGGTGCATTAAAGAGTATTTTCTCTGAATTAGTGCGTCAAGAACGTTTAGTTGTGGTTGAAACATTTACTGTTGAAGCACCTAAGACTAAATTATTAACTCAGAAATTAAATGATATGAACCTTAATGATGTTCTTATTATCGCATCTGAAGTTGATGAAAATCTTTTCTTAGCAGCACGCAACTTGCATAAAGTTGATGTGCGTGATGTGGCAGGTATTGATCCAGTTAGTTTGATTGCATTTGACAAAGTGGTTATCACTGTTGATGCTGTTAAACAAGTAGAGGAGATGTTAGCATGATTCGTGAAGAGCGTCTGCTTAAAGTCCTGCGAGCACCACATGTTTCTGAAAAAGCATCTATTTCAATGGAAAAAACAAATACATTAGTATTGAAAGTTGCTAAAGATGCTACTAAGAGAGAGATTAAAGCCGCAGTTGAACAACTATTTGAAGTTAAAGTAGATGACGTTAATACTCTTGTTGTTAAAGGCAAAGTTAAACGTCGTGGTCAACAAATCGGTCGCCGTAGCGACTGGAAAAAAGCTTACGTTACTTTAGCAGAAGGTCAAAATTTAGACCTTGCTGGCGTCGCTGAGTAATTCGGAGGAGTAAGAACAATGGCAGTTGTTAAGTGTAAACCTACATCTCCGGGTCGTCGCCACGTTGTTAAAGTGGTTAACCCAGAGTTGCATAAAGGTAAGCCTTATGCACCGTTGCTTGATTCAAAAAGCAAAACTGGTGGTCGCAATAATAATGGTCGTATCACTACCCGTCATATCGGTGGTGGTCATAAACAACATTATCGTATTGTCGATTTTAAGCGTAATAAAGATGGTATTCCAGCAGTTGTTGAACGTTTGGAATATGATCCAAACCGTAGTGCAAATATTGCATTGGTTTTATATAAAGACGGTGAACGTCGTTATATTTTAGCGCCTAAAGGCTTAAAAGCAGGTGATCAGATCCAATCTGGTGTTGATGCATCGATTAAAACAGGTAACTGTTTACCAATGCGCAATATTCCAGTCGGTTCTACCGTGCATAATATTGAAATGAAACCAGGTAAAGGCGGACAACTTGCTCGCTCTGCTGGTAGTTATGTTCAAATCGTTGCGCGTGATGGTGCTTATGTAACATTACGTCTACGTTCAGGTGAAATGCGTAAAGTATTATCTGATTGCCGCGCCACTGTTGGTGAAGTGGGTAACTCAGAGCATATGCTTCGCGTATTAGGTAAAGCGGGTGCATCGCGTTGGCGTGGTATTCGTCCTACTGTTCGTGGTACAGCAATGAACCCGGTAGACCATCCACATGGTGGTGGTGAAGGTCGTAACTTTGGTAAACATCCTGTGTCTCCATGGGGTCAAAAAGCCAAAGGATTGAAAACGCGTAGCAACAAACGTACTGATAAGTATATTGTTCGCCGTCGCAATAAGAAATAATTAATATAGAGGATTAGCTATGCCACGTTCTCTCAAGAAGGGTCCTTTTATTGACCTACACTTGCTGAAGAAGGTAGAGAAAGCGGTGGAAAGCGGGGACAAGAAACCAATTCGTACTTGGTCCCGTCGTTCAACGATCTTTCCTAACATGATCGGTTTGACCATCGCTGTCCATAATGGTCGTCAGCACGTTCCAGTTTATGTTTCCGACGAAATGGTTGGTCATAAATTGGGTGAATTCGCGCCGACTCGTACTTATCGCGGCCATGCGGCTGATAAGAAAGCTAAGAAGAAATAAGTAGGAGAAAGAGATGGAAACAATTGCAAAGTACCGCCACGCTCGTTCTTCTGCACAAAAAGTTCGCTTAGTTGCAGATCTTGTTCGCGGTAAGAATGTGTCTCAGGCACTAGATATTTTAACGTACACCAATAAAAAAGCGGCTGTACTTGTTAAAAAAGTATTAGAGTCTGCTATTGCTAATGCAGAGCATAACGATGGTGCTGATATTGATGATCTAAAAGTTGCGAAAATTTTCGTAGATGAAGGCCCAACCATGAAGCGTATTATGCCTCGTGCGAAAGGTCGTGCAGATCGAATTTTGAAGCGTACGAGTCACATCACCGTGATCGTTTCAGATCGCTAGGCTGGAGAATAGCAATGGGTCAAAAAGTAAATCCAAATGGTATCCGTTTAGGCATCGTCAAGCCTTGGACATCTACATGGTATTCGGGTACAAAGACATTCGCTGATAATTTAGAAAGTGATTTTAGAGTGCGTCAGTTCTTGAACAAAGAATTAGCTCAAGCGTCAATCTCTAAGATTGTGATCGATCGTTCAGCAGAAACTAACGTTCGTATTACTATCCACACTGCTCGTCCGGGTATTGTGATTGGTAAAAAAGGCGAGGACGTTGAAAAATTACGTAATGCCGTAGCTTCTATTGTCAATAAATATAAAGACAAAAGAGAAAAACGTGATGTTGCAGTACAAATTAATATTGCTGAAGTTCGTAAACCAGAACTTGATGCAAAATTAGTTGCTGATAGTATCACTTCTCAATTAGAACGCCGTGTTATGTTCCGTCGTGCTATGAAACGTGCGGTTCAAAATGCAATGAAGGCGGGTGCTAAAGGTATCAAAGTTGAAGTAAGTGGTCGTTTAGGCGGCGCTGAAATTGCTCGTAGCGAATGGTATCGTGAAGGTCGTGTACCTTTACACACATTACGAGCGGACATCGACTATGGTTTGTCTGAAGCATTAACTACCTATGGTATTATTGGTGTTAAAGTGTGGATCTTCAAAGGTGAGATCCTTGGTGGTATGGCTGCCGTTGAACAAGCAGAAAAACAACCTGCTGCTCAACCGAAAAAGCAGCGAAAAGGCCGAAAACAATAAGGAGCGTCGCTGATGTTACAACCAAAGCGTACAAAATTCCGTAAAGTGCACAAGGGCCGCAATCGTGGTCTTGCTGTAAGTACTGATGTTAGTTTCGGTACATTCGGTCTTAAGGCTGTAGGTCGTGGTCGTTTGACTGCGCGCCAGATCGAAGCAGCACGTCGTGCAATGACTCGTGCAGTTAAGCGTCAAGGTAAAATCTGGATTCGAGTTTTCCCTGATAAACCAATTACCGAAAAACCACTTGCAGTGCGTATGGGTAAAGGTAAGGGTAACGTTGAATACTGGGTTGCTCAGATTCAACCAGGTAAAGTCCTTTATGAAATGGACGGTGTACCGGAAGAAGTTGCTCGTGAAGCATTTGCGTTGGCAGCTGCAAAACTGCCAATTAAAACCACCTTTGTGATTAAGACGGTGATGTAAATGAAAGCAAAAGAGCTACGCGAAAAAAGCGTTGAAGAGTTAAATACTGAACTTCTTAATTTATTACGTGAGCAATTTAACTTACGTATGCAATTAGCTGGAGGTCAGTTAACACAGACTCATATGTTAAAACAAGTGCGTCGTAATATTGCACGTGTTAAAACGTTATTAACTGAGAAGGCGGGTGCGTAATATGACTACTGAAGTAAAAATTCGTACTCAGCAAGGTCGTGTTATTAGCGACAAAATGGATAAATCTATTACTGTTGCTATTGAACGTAAAGTGAAGCATCCGTTATATGGTAAGTTCATTAAACGTACGACTAAATTGCATGTACATGATGAAAACAACGAGTGTGGTATTGGTGATACTGTAGAAATTAAAGAGTGTCGTCCATTATCAAAAACCAAATCTTGGACTCTTGTTCGAATCGTTGAAAAAGCAGTTATCTAATCTTTTTTGATTAAAAACTGTACATAATATAATAAACGGCTGAGTGGCCGTTTATTTTATGCTATCCATTTTATTTGAGTGGTGTTATACTATGCGCCCTCACGTAAGTGGGTTTTTGGTTGTCTATTCTTATCCATGGTAGTTGAGGTGGATGAAGGTAGATTAGACAATAATTTATTTATACGGAGCATTAAAATGATCCAAGAACAGACAAGGCTAGATGTTGCCGATAACTCTGGCGCACGTAGTGTAATGTGTATCAAAGTTCTCGGTGGATCGCACCGTCGTTATGCAGCGGTTGGTGATATCATCAAAGTTACCATTAAAGAAGCAATTCCACGTGGTAAAGTTAAAAAAGGTGATGTGCTTAAAGCTGTTGTAGTGCGCACTAGAAAAGGTGTTCGTCGCCCTGATGGATCTGTCATTCGTTTCGATCGTAACGCTTGTGTTATCTTAAACAATAACAGTGAGCAACCGATTGGTACGCGTATTTTTGGACCGGTCACTCGTGAACTTCGTTCTGAGAAGTTTATGAAGATCATTTCATTAGCACCAGAAGTACTGTAAGGAGCGGGTAATGGCAGCGAAAATCCGTCGAGAAGATGAAGTTATCGTGTTAACCGGTAAAGATAAAGGTAAACGCGGTAAAGTAAAAAGCGTTTTGTCTACAGGCAAAGTGATTGTTGAAGGTATTAATTTGGTGAAAAAACATCAAAAACCAGTACCTGCATTAAATCAAGAAGGTGGAATTGTTGAAAAAGAAGCAGCAATTAATGTTTCTAACGTAGCAATTTTCAACCCAGCTACAGGCAAAGCAGATCGCGTAGGCTTTCGTATTGAAGACGGTAAAAAAGTCCGTTTTTATAAGTCTACTAATGAATTAATCAATTAAGTAATTTGGAGTGTACGATGGCGAAACTGCATGATTACTACAAAGCACAGGTAGTAAATAAACTGCAAGAACAGTTTGGCTACAAATCTGTCATGCAAGTCCCTCGGATCGAAAAGATCACCTTGAATATGGGTGTGGGTGAAGCAATTACTGATAAGAAATTATTAGATAATGCGGTTGCAGATTTAGCTGCAATCAGTGGTCAAAAACCACTTGTCACAAAAGCACGCAAATCAGTTGCTGGTTTTAAAATCCGTCAAGGGTATCCTATTGGTTGTAAAGTCACTTTACGTGGCGAACGTATGTGGGAATTTTTTGAACGTCTAGTTTATATTGCTCTTCCTCGTACTCGAGATTTTCGTGGTTTAAGCGCAAAATCTTTTGATGGTCGTGGTAACTATAGCATGGGTGTTCGTGAGCAAATCGTTTTCCCTGAAATCGATTATGATAAAGTTGATCGTGTTCGTGGTTTAGATATTACTATCACAACAAGTGCACAATCAGATGAAGAAGGCCGAGCTTTATTATCTGCCTTTAACTTCCCATTTCGTAAGTAAGGTAGGGCATAATGGCTAAACAATCAATGATTGAACGCGATAAGAAACGCGTAAAGCTAGCAGAAAAATATTTTGCAAAGCGTCAAGAATTAAAAGCGATTATCTCTGATCTTAATGCATCAGATGAAGATCGTTGGAATGCAGTGCTTAAATTGCAAACGCTTCCTCGTGATTCTAGTCCATCACGTCAACGTCGTCGTTGTCGTCAAACTGGTCGTCCTCATGGCGTCCTTCGTAAGTTTGGTTTAAGCCGTATTAAGGTTCGTGAGTCAGCCATGCGTGGTGAGATTCCTGGTCTTAAAAAGGCAAGTTGGTAATCAGGGGAGTGTTATAGATGAGCATGCAAGATCCTATAGCAGATATGTTGACCCGTATTCGTAACGGTCAATCTGCGAATAAAGTTGCAGTCACCATGCCTTCCTCTAAGCTAAAAGTGGCAATTGCCAATGTGCTAAAAGAAGAAGGTTATATTGGGGACTATAAAGTTGTTGGTGACACTAAGCCAGAATTGGAAATCACTTTAAAATATTTCCAAGGTAAAGCTGTTGTAGAAAGTATCAAACGTGTTAGCCGTCCAGGTTTACGTATTTATAAACGTAAAGATGAATTGCCAAAAGTTATGGCTGGACTAGGTATTGCAGTTGTTTCTACTTCTAAAGGTGTTATGACTGATCGTGCAGCACGCCAAGCAGGTCTTGGTGGTGAAATTATCTGCTACGTAGCGTAAGGGAGAAAAAGATGTCTCGTGTTGCAAAAGCACCTGTCGTTGTTCCTGCTGGCGTAGAGGTAAAACTCAATGGTCAGGTAATTACGATTAAAGGTAAAAATGGCGAGTTATCTCGCACAATAAATGATGCTGTTGTGATTAATCAAGAAGAAGGTCAAATTAAATTTGCTCCTCGTGATGGATTTGCAGATGCTTGGGCTCAAGCTGGTACTGCTCGTGCATTGATTAATTCAATGGTCATTGGTGTTACTGAAGGTTTTACTAAAAAACTTCAGCTAGTTGGTGTCGGTTATCGTGCACAAGTAAAAGGTAATGCAATTGGTTTATCTCTTGGATATTCACATCCAATTGAACATCAATTACCTGCAGGTGTAACAGCTGAATGTCCTTCTCAAACTGAAATCGTACTAAAAAGTGCTGATAAACAGTTAATTGGACAAGTAGCTGCTGATATCCGTGCTTATCGTCGTCCTGAGCCTTATAAAGGTAAAGGTGTTCGTTACGCAGATGAAGTTGTGCGTACTAAAGAAGCTAAGAAAAAGTAAGGTAACACTATGGATAAGAAATCAGCTCGTATCCGTCGTGCAACTAAAGCGCGTCGCAAGATGCATGAACTACTTGCAACTCGCTTAGTGGTTCACCGTACTCCGCGTCATATTTATGCGCAGATTATCGCACCAAACGGATCAGAAGTACTGGCAGCCGCTTCTACATTAGAAAAAGCTATCAGTGAAAGTTTAAAATACACCGGAAACAAAGATGCAGCAGCAGCGGTTGGTAAAGCAATTGCTGAACGTGCATTAGCGAAAGATATCAAAGAAGTTTCATTTGATCGTTCGGGTTTCCAATATCATGGTCGAGTTCAGGCGCTAGCAGATGCTGCTCGCGAAGCTGGCCTACAGTTCTAAGGTAGGAGTTAAAGATGTCAAACATCGAAAAACAAGCTGGTGAACTGCAGGAAAAACTAATCGCAGTTAACCGAGTTTCTAAAACCGTAAAAGGTGGTCGTATTTTTAGTTTTTCTGCACTAACAGTTGTTGGTGACGGTAATGGCCGCGTAGGTTTTGGATATGGTAAAGCACGTGAAGTGCCAGCAGCAATTCAAAAAGCAATGGAAAAAGCACGTCGCAACATGATTAACGTTGCTTTAAATAACGATACTTTACAGCATCCTGTTAAAGGTGCTCACACAGGTTCTCGTGTTTATATGCAACCAGCGTCAGAAGGTACTGGTATTATCGCCGGTGGTGCAATGCGTGCTGTTTTAGAAGTTGCAGGTGTTCGTAACGTTTTAGCTAAGGCATATGGTTCTACTAACCCAATTAATGTGGTTCGTGCAACAATTGATGGCTTAGAAAATATGAAATCACCTGAAATGGTTGCTGCTAAGCGTGGTAAAACCGTCGAAGAAATTTTGGGGTAATTAGCCATGGCAAAAACAATTAAAATTACACAAACCCGTAGTTCTATTGGTCGTCTACCGAAGCATAAAGCGACGTTAGTTGGTCTTGGATTACGTCGTATTGGTCATACTGTTGAGCGTGAAGATACACCTGCGATTCGCGGTATGGTAAACCAAGTTTATTACATGGTTAAAGTAGAGGAGTAATAGTAATGCGTTTAAATACTTTATCTCCTGCTGAAGGTTCAAAGCATGCACCAAAACGTCTAGGCCGAGGAATCGGTTCTGGTCTAGGTAAAACAGGTACTCGTGGTGTTAAAGGTCAAAAATCTCGTTCAGGCGGTGGCGTTCGTCGCGGCTTTGAAGGTGGTCAAATGCCTTTATATCGTCGTTTACCTAAATTTGGTTTTACCTCTCGTAAAGCTCAAGTTACAGCTCAAGTTCGTCTTTCAGATCTAATGAAAGTTGAAGGCGATATTGTTGACCTAAATAGCTTAAAAGTTGCAAATGTGATTAACTCACAAATTGAATATGCAAAAATCATGTTATCTGGTGAAGTAACTAAACCAGTAACTGTTCGTGGTATTCGTGTAACTAAAGGTGCTAAAGCTGCAATTGAAGCTGCTGGCGGAAAAATTGAGGAATAAGTAGAAAGATGGCAAAGCAACCAGGATTAGATTTTCAAAGTGCACGAGGTGGCAGTGGTGAACTCAAAAGGCGTTTGATGTTTGTGCTTTTAGCGCTTATTGTTTTTCGTCTTGGTTCTTACATTCCTGTTCCTGGTATTGATACTAAAGCGTTATCGGACTTACTAACACGAGCATCATCAAATGGTCTTGTGGGTATGTTCAATATGTTCTCTGGTGGTGCTTTAAGCCGTGCTTCAATTTTTGCTTTAGGGATAATGCCTTATATTTCTGCATCAATCATTGTGCAGTTATTAACGGCAATTAGCCCTAAATTAGCAGAATTAAAGAAAGAAGGTGAATCTGGTCGTAAAAAAATTAGTCAGTACACTCGTTATGGCACATTAGCTTTAGCGATTATACAGGCTGTTGGTATTGCGACTAGTTTACCGAATATTCCTGATTATGGTAAAGTTGTGATTAATCCAGGATTTTCTTTCTATTTTATTGCATCGGTTAGCTTAGTTACTGGCACTATGTTTCTTATGTGGTTGGGTGAGCAGATCACTGAACGAGGTGTAGGTAATGGTATTTCAATCATTATCTTTGCAGGTATCGTGGCAAGTCTTCCTCATGCTATTTATGAAACAATTGAACAAGCTCGCTCTGGTTCATTGCATCCGATTTTATTATTAGTTGTTGCTGCATTAGTTATTGGTGTTACTTATTTTGTTGTGTTTGTTGAGCGTGGTCAACGACGAATTGTTGTTAATTATGCGCAACGCCAGCAAGGTCGTCGTGTTTACGCTGCGCAAAGTACGCATTTACCATTAAAGATTAATATGGCAGGCGTTATTCCTGCAATATTTGCTTCAACAATTGCTATGTTACCATCAATGATGGCTGCTTGGTTCCAAGGAGATGGTGAAGGATGGAGATATATTATGGTGCTTATCAATCAATATTTCTCTCATGATCAACCGTTATACATAATCTTTTTTGCAGTAGCGATTATTTTCTTCTGTTTCTTCTATACAGCATTGGTTTTCAATCCTAGAGAAACAGCGGATCAGCTTAAAAAATCTGGTGCATTTATTCCAGGTATTCGTCCAGGTGAACAAACATCTAAGTATATTGACAAAGTAATGACTCGTTTAACGCTAATTGGCGCAATCTACATTACTTTTGTATGTTTGGTTCCAATGTTTATGACAAGTGCGATGAAAGTTCCTGTTCAATTTGGCGGAACATCTTTATTAATCGTTGTTGTTGTAATCATGGATTTTATGGCACAAGTACAGACTTTAATGATGCCAAATCGTTATGAGTCAGTGTTAAAGAAAGCGAACCTTAAAGGCTACGGCCGATAAGTTAGCCAGAAGTTACGGAGAAAAACATGAAAGTTCGTGCTTCAGTCAAGAAATTATGCAGAAATTGTAAAATCATCAAACGTAATGGCATCGTTCGTGTTATTTGCGTTGAAGGTAAACACAAGCAACGTCAAGGTTAATTTATTTAACTGAAAAGTTGTGCTTTTGCATATTTTACTTGCCAAAGTATAGTAAAGCTGGCTAGAATAGCCAGCCTAGATTTATTTGTGAATTCACTGTTTGAGTATCCTGAAAACGGGCTTTTCAGTATGGTGAATTCACTAAACATTAACAATAAAGGAGTGCATAGTGGCCCGTATAGCAGGCATTAACATTCCTGATCAACAACATGCTGTAATTGCTTTACAAGCGATTTATGGTATCGGAAGTACTCGCGCTAAGACAATTTGTGCTGAAGCGGGTATTGCTGAACATGTGAAGATCAGAGAACTATCTGAAGATCAGATTGAAAAGTTACGTGAACAAGTCGCTAAATTCACAGTTGAAGGTGATTTACGTCGTGAAGTAACTATGAGTATCAAGCGTTTATTAGACCTTGGTTGTTATCGTGGCATGCGTCACCGTCGTGGACTTCCAGTCCGTGGTCAACGCACAAAGACTAACGCTCGTACCCGTAAGGGACCGCGTAAGCCAATCAAGAAATAATTGAGGTATAATTAAATGGCAAAGACACCTGTTCGTACACGTAAACGTGTAAAAAAGCAAGTTTCTGATGGTATAGCTCATATTCATGCATCATTCAACAATACAATCGTAACTATTACCGATCGTCAAGGTAATGCGTTAGGTTGGGCAACCGCTGGTGGTTCTGGTTTCCGTGGCTCTCGTAAATCAACACCTTTTGCAGCTCAAGTGGCCGCAGAACGTTGTGCTGAAGCCGTCAAAGATTACGGAATTAAGAATCTGGAAGTTATGGTTAAAGGACCTGGTCCTGGTCGTGAGTCAACAATTCGTGCATTAAATGCGGCGGGTTATCGCATCACTAACATTACTGATGTTACTCCGATTCCTCATAACGGTTGTCGTCCACCAAAGAAACGTCGTGTTTAATTTTTTATTAAACATTGAATGTTTAGGATTATTGGAGAAATAAAATGGCAAGATATTTGGGACCAAAGCTCAAATTAAGTCGTCGTGAAGGTACAGATTTATTCCTTAAATCTGGCGTCCGAGCGGTTGATAGTAAATGTAAATTAGAACAAGCTCCTGGACAGCATGGTGCGCGTAAACCGCGTTTATCCGATTATGGTGTTCAGTTACGTGAAAAACAAAAAGTTAGACGTATTTATGGAATTTTAGAACGTCAATTCCGTAATTACTACAAAAGTGCAGCGCGTATTAAAGGCAACACTGGTGAAAACCTACTTGGTCTTTTAGAACGTCGCTTAGATAACGTTGTTTATCGCATGGGATTTGGTGCAACTCGCGCTGAAGCTCGTCAATTAGTTAGTCATAAAGCTGTTCTTGTTAATGGTCGCGTTGTGAACATTGCATCTTATCAAGTTTCACCTGAAGATGTGATTAGTGTTCGCGAAAAATCAAAAAAACAAGCACGTATTAAAGCCGCTTTAGAGCTAGCTGAACAACGTGAAAAACCAACATGGTTAGAAGTTGATGCTAGCAAAATGGAAGGTGTGTTTAAACGCTTACCAGAACGTTCAGATTTATCTGCTGACATCAACGAACATTTGATCGTCGAACTTTACTCTAAGTAAAGTTTAGCACTTAAGAGAGGACATAATGCAGGGTTCTGTAACAGAGTTTTTAAAACCTCACCTAGTTGATGTTGTTCAATACAGTCAGACACATGCCAAAGTGACTTTAGAGCCGCTTGAGCGTGGTTTTGGCCATACTTTAGGTAATGCACTACGCCGCATTTTATTATCATCTATGCCGGGATATGCAGTAACCGAAGTTGAAATTGACGGTGTTCTGCATGAGTACAGTACTAAAGAAGGCGTTCAAGAAGATGTACTTGATATCCTGCTTAATTTGAAAAAATTAGCAGTGCGTGTACATACTAAAGATGATGTTATGCTGACTTTAAATAAATCAGGTATTGGTGCAGTAACCGCATCAGATATCACTCATGATGGTGATGTTGAAATTGTTAATCCTGATTTAGTAATTTGTCATCTTACTGATGCCAATGCTTCAATTAGTATGCGTATTCGTGTACAACGAGGACGTGGTTATGTCCCTGCTTCTGCTCGCGTTAAGTCAGAAGATGAAGATCGACCAATCGGTCGTCTGTTAGTTGATGCATGTTATAGTCCTGTAGAGCGCATTGCATATTCTGTTGATGCTGCTCGTGTGGAACAACGTACGGATTTAGATAAACTGGTTATTGATATGGAAACCAATGGAACTATCGATCCAGAAGAATCTATTCGTCGTGCATCGACTATTTTGGCTGAACAACTTGAAGCTTTCGTTGATTTACGAGATGTACGTCAACCAGAAGTTAAAGAAGATAAACCGGAATTTGATCCAATTCTATTACGTCCAGTAGATGATTTGGAATTAACTGTTCGGTCTGCTAATTGCTTAAAAGCAGAAGCAGTTCATTATATTGGTGATTTAGTACAACGTACTGAAGTTGAGTTACTTAAAACCCCTAATCTTGGTAAGAAATCACTTACTGAAATTAAGGACGTACTCGCATCTCGTGGTTTATCTTTAGGCATGCGTCTTGAGAACTGGCCACCAGCAAGTATTGTTGAAGACTAAGATAAAATTTATATAAGAAGGATAAAGTTATGCGCCATCGTAAAAGTGGTCGTCAACTGAACCGAAATAGCAGCCATCGTCAAGCAATGTTTCGTAACATGACTAGTTCACTTGTTGAACATGAAATCATCAAAACTACATTGCCTAAAGCAAAAGAGTTGCGTCGTGTTGTTGAACCGTTAATTACGCTAGCCAAAAGCGATAGCGTAGCTAATCGCCGTCTGGCTTTTGCTCGTATCCGTGATAAAGATACAGTTAAAAAATTATTTTCAGATTTAGGTCCACGTTTTGCTACCCGTCCTGGTGGTTATGTACGTATTTTAAAATGTGGTTTCCGTGATGGAGATAATGCTCCAATGGCTTATATCGAATTAGTTGATCGTCCTGCAGTAGAAGCAGAAGCAACAGCTGAATAGTTTTAAATCATTGTGTACTAAAACCGGCTTTGTGCCGGTTTTTTTATTTTCTAAATTTATATTTATTATACCTTGATCGACTAATTGATAAGCTTACATAAGATAGGCTATCAATCCATCCACTTGCTATTATCAATGGCAATACCACGGCACGATTATCTATTGGATAGTCAAATTATTAAATAGCAGTGATGATGGACGATTCAAATGTTATTAATAATGAGGCGGTGGTGTTTCTTCAGATAAATTAGCAATATTTGATGGTTGAGTTGCTTGTAGCTTTTGGGACAATAAAACCAATTGTTCTTTTAATTTACTCACATCAGCTTGAAGATTGGTAACCATCTGATTAAGTTCTTCAATAGTGACTTCTTGAAAAGCGACTTTGGTTTCAAGTAATTCTAATTGTTTGTTCATAGCATAGATTCATATATAAGTTAGTCGATCAAGTTACATTGTAAGTAAAAATAGCTACGAAATCCATCCGCGTTCAGCAAAAGAGACATATTCGCCCTTACCAATAACGATATGATCTATAACTCGAACATCAATTAATTCACAAACTTCTTCTATTTTTTGAGTAAGATGACGATCTGTTTGACTGGGCTCCGCCATACCTGAGGGATGATTATGGGCTAAAATTAATGCGGCTGCATTATGTTGTAATGCTCGCCTTGCTACTTCGCGTGGGTGTACTTCTACACAATTATAGGTACCGACAAACATCTCTTCTGACGAAATGACATGATGTTGATTATCTAAAAAAATCACCATAAAAATTTCACGATCTTTATTGGCTAATCGACTTGCTAAATAGTGGTGTGTGACAGATGGTGAAGAAAGTGAATTTTCGTGCGTCATCTTCACTTTCAAATAACGGGATGAGAGTTCAACAACTGCTTTTAGCTGCGTATATTTAGCCGTGCCTAAGCCATGTTTTTGGCAAAAATCACGATGACTTGCATTAATTAAATTATACAAAGAGCCAAAATCATTTAATAGATTTTGTGATAATTCCAAAACAGGCGAATTATGAGTGCCTGTCCGTAAAAATAAAGCCAACAGTTCAGCATCACTTAATGTTTCGACACCAAACTTCAACAGCTTTTCACGCGGCATTAATTGGGAATGTTCTAAGGACATTGTACTTTTATTTTATTTAATGACTAAAAGTAAATTATTAATAGATTGGCTAATTAGATAAACTCAATAAAGAAAATATTACGACTTATTTCACAAAAAACTAACCAGTTTTGCACAAAAAGAAAAAGCGCTGTATAGCGCTTTTTAATATCAATAAGTGATAAAAACTAGTGACAGCCACATCCACCATGGCCACCGCCACAACAACCGTGATCTTCATCATCATCATCGTGATCATGACCGCCACAACCGCAACCACCGTGTCCATGATCGTGACCGTGAGCACCATGAATATGACCATGTGCGATTTCTTCTTCGGTTGCATCACGAATAGCCAGAACTTCAACATTAAACTGCAAATCTTGTCCTGCTAACATATGGTTACCGTCAACCGTCACCGTATCGCCATCAATAGCGGTGATTTCAACGGGTAAAGAGCCCTGATCGGTATCAGCAAAAAATCGCATACCGACTTCTAGCTCATCAACCCCAACAAACACATCGCGTGGAACATTTTGGACCAGTGCATCATTAAAATCGCCATAAGCGTTAATGATTTCGACATCAAATTTATCGCCAACTTGATGGCCTTCTAATGCTTTTTCTAAATCTTGTAATAAATTACCGGCACCTTGTAAATATTCAAGCGGTGCAGCAGCTGTAGCTTCATCAACTAACACACCATCTTTAGTGCGCACTTGGTATGCTAAACTGACTACTTTATTTTTTGCTATTTTCATTTTTTCTCCAACAGACTTGTATTGAGCAAATTACTTCAGATTTTAGCGGAAAAAAGAAGTTATGTATTCTAAATTTTTTATTTTGCCCAAAACTAACAAAAGAATAACATAACGCAGTAAGATAATAATTGGTTATTTACTATCATTAAAAAAAGGCATCAAAATAATGGTTGATGCCTTTTTTTGCGTTTTAAAAAATTAATCTTATTTAAGTTCTAACTCATTCATTGCCGCAATGCTAAACCCACCGTCGACATGAATGACTTCACCAGTAATACCTGAAGCTAAATTAGAACATAAAAATGCCGCTGAATTACCCACATCTTCGGTTGTCACAGTGCGACGAATTGGCGTGACTGATTCGCAGTGAGATAGCATCTTTTTAAAGTCCTTAATGCCAGATGCTGCAAGCGTACGGATTGGGCCAGCAGAAATACCATTAACACGAACACCCTCAGGCCCCATTGCATTTGCCATATAGCGCACATTGGCTTCTAATGATGCTTTAGCAAGACCCATCACATTATAATTAGGGATTGCACGTTCAGCACCAAGGTAAGAAAGTGTTACTAACGCTGAATTTGGATTTAGCATTGAACGACATGCTTTAGCCATAGCCACAAAACTATAAGAGCTAATATCGTGAGCAATAGCAAAACCTTCACGGGTAACGGCATTAACATAATCGCCATCTAATTGATCACCTGGTGCGAAAGCGATAGCATGAACAAAACCATCGAATTTATCCCATGTTTTTGCAAGTTCAGTAAATAGTTCAGTAATGCTTTCATCGTGCGCGACATCACAAGGTAGCACGATTTTTGAACCAAAATCAGCGGCAAACTCCTCAACACGACCTTTTAATTTATCGTTTTGGTAAGTAAAAGCAAGTTCAGCACCTTCACGATGCATTGCTTGTGCAATACCGTAAGCAATTGAACGGTTACTTGCAACACCAGTAACGAGTATACGTTTACCTGTTAAAAATCCCATAAATTATTCCTCTAATGTTTTCACTATATAGTCTAGGATGGTGACGATTATATGTTGATCAAGTCAACTTCGCCACAATAAATTCATTTTTAGCAAATTGCTTTCAATTAAAAACAAAGTGATCAACGATGGTTTACAACCTTAATAACCAACCATCACCGTTAGATTGCTGTGGCTAATCGGTATTAAGTTTTTCGCCAACAGAAAACCAAGATTGACGTGAGTTTAACAAATCTTGTGCCGACATCGGCTTTTTCCCTGCAGGTTGTAAAAGCGTCATATTCAAGGCATGTTGGCTAGTGGCAATACAAATACCATTTTTATTGGCTTGCAAAATCGTCCCCGCCGGCTGTTTTGAGTCCATTTTCACAACATGAGCTTGCCACACCTTAACCGATTCACCGTTAACATCAAAAAAACTAACAGGCCATGGGTTAAAAGCCCGAACGCAACGCTCAAGTTGCTCGGCAGGCAAATTCCAATCGAGTTTAGCTTCTTGCTTTGATAATTTTTCGGCATAAGTTGCTTGTGACGGATCTTGCTTTTCTGGTTGGATTTTTTGTTCAGTAATGAGCGCCAACGTATCGAGCAACGCTTGCGGCCCTAATTGTGCCAGTTTATCGTATAGTGATGCACTGGTATCGGTTTGCTCGATTGGACAGTTCAGCTTATATAACATATCACCCGTATCAAGCCCTGCATCCATCTGCATAATGGTAATACCAGTTTGCTCATCGCCTGCCCAACATGCACGCTGAATTGGTGCCGCACCACGCCAACGGGGTAATAACGAACCGTGCACATTTAGACAGCCTAATCTAGGCATATCCAATACTGCTTGTGGCAAAATCAACCCATAAGCAACCACAATCATAATATCGGCATTGAGATCAGCAATGATTTTTTGATTTTCTTCTTTTTTAAGGGTTACAGGTTGATAAACGGGCAGATTGTATTCCATCGCGAGTTGCTTAACAGGGCTAGCCGTCAGCTTATTGCCACGCCCCGCTGGACGATCGGGTTGGGTAAAAACGGCAATCACATTATGTTCAGAACCAACAAGCGCCTTTAAATGAGTGGCGGCAAAATCGGGGGTACCGGCAAAAATAATATTTAATGGTTTAGCGGCATTAGGCATAAGTATTGTATCCATAATCGAAAAATAACACTAATTATACCCGAAACTTAATTAAGAATCTTTAAGCAAAAGGGGATGGTTTAGTTTAGGGGGGAGTGATTTCGGAGGTTTATTATTAAGTGATCAAAGTGGCGACAAAGGCCTGACCGAATCAGGGAATTAAAACGAACATCCTAACGCCCATGCTTGGGTTGCAAATGTGGCCAATGGCCAAACTCACTTTGCTGTCGGCATATTCTGATGCCGGATCAAGGCAAACAACATAACCTTGGGGTGTTTTTGTGCGTTGTTTTTTTGTTAAAAAACAACGCAATTACCACTCAAAAATCGGTCAGAAAAGGTATTGATTTTATTGAAGTTTTTGTTTGGTGTTTTTTAGCCAAAAAACACCGACAAAAGCTTAACCTTATACATCTAACAAAATTTTACAAATATTTAATAAAAAAGTAGCGCACCATCAATCAAACGGTTATAATTTAAACGCTTTCAAAGCAAAGGGGGAAGCTCATTAGTTGAGCAATTAGTTATAAAAATTCAAATAAAACAAAAATTTACTTGACAGGATGATCGAAATGCGTTACCATGTATGGCATCTGGCATCTGGCATCTGGCCTGCCAAACCTACGCCCTAAATCTTTTTCATTTTTGCTGTAGTCTAAATCAGACTCAGTTCTTATTTTTATCACCTAAATTATCAAAATCATTGCACTTAGTGAAGTCGCCGTGTTTATCGGCAGGGTTATCGCCAAGGCCGAGACACTTATCTTTTCTATCTAACTTACCAGACTTACTTAAATTATTTAGATTACCTAAATTGCCGTTGTTTTTTGTGTTGCTACTCTTATTGTCGTATGCGCAGTGTTCTATGGCATTGACGGCAAATACATCAAAGGAAATAGAAGGTAGTGCACCGTATTTAACGTT